>NZ_JAEA01000010.1 GCF_000518665.1 Microvirga flocculans ATCC BAA-817
CCAACAAAACTCCACACGCCGTCCCTGCCCTGCGCCCGCAAGAATCAATCCCGCCACGCAAGAGAAAAACCGAGGCCGCAAGACGCAGATCAGGACGCCAAAGACAAAGGCCGCATCGGACACGGGAGCAGGAAGCCCCGGCCCTCCCGATGAAAACCCCGCCGCGCGAGGCAGGACGGGGCCTGGCACCAGCAGGGGCAAAGGAGCGGCGTGAAAAGCGCTGCGGGCGACCGGCCCCGATCGCCTCAGGCAACCTGGCCCACAGGGTCCAGGTCGGCATTCAGGCCGAACCGCTCCAGCTGAACCGTATACGCCGCCTCCAGACCCTTCAAACGCAGCTCAGGAACCGGATCGAGACGCCCCGCCGCAGACGGCAGAGCGATCAACGGACAAAGATGCGATCAGCTTCCATCATGGTTGGGACTCCGAAGGCGGAGCCACAACGGATTTGACGAGGGGATCGTCGATGGCGTGAAAGCCGTCTTCGGCGTCGCCGCCCCTATGATGGCTCTATGAAATGCGCCGAGGCCGATTGCAGCAGGGCGGCGATATGGCAGGTGCGAAGCCCCGGTCCGCTCAGTTCAAGTTCTCGGGGACCCGCCGCGCGAGTTTCCTCTCACTCCCGGCGGAGAAACAGGGTGAAATCCATGATCAGCGCGAGGGACGCGCTCCTTCACAGGATATGGCGCGGGCCCATGGACTGAGCGGGAATTCCCGCTAGAGTGAAGCCAAGCCGTATTGCAAGCGGCCGCACCGTCACCAGAGGAATATCATGTCGATGAAAATGACCCGTCGCGAACTGGCCAAGATCGGTCTCGGATTGAGCGCCGCAACGGCCCTGGGCCGCAGCGCCTTCGCTCAGGCCCCTGCCTTCTTCCGGATCGGGACCGGCGGAACCGCGGGGACCTATTATCCCGTCGGCGGCCTCATCGCGAATGCGGTCTCGAATCCGCCCCAGCTCGTCCTGACGGCCCAAGCCTCCAACGGATCGGTGGCGAACGTCAATTCCATCGCGTCGGGCGCGCTCGAATCCGGCTTCAGCCAGGCCGACGTGGCCTATTGGGCCTATACCGGAACGGGCCTTTTCGAGGGCAAGGGCAAGAACGAGGACCTGCGCCTCCTGGCCAACCTCTATCCCGAGAGCATCCATCTGGTCGCGGCGAAATCGGCCAACATCAAGTCGGTCGCCGACCTCAAGGGCAAGCGCGTCTCCCTCGACGAGCCCGGCTCGGGCACCCTCGTCGACGCCCGGATCATCCTGGCGGGCTGGGGCATCAAGGAGGCGGACGTCAAGGCCGACTTCCTGAAGCCCAACCAAGCGGCCGAGCGCATGCGCGACGGCGGGCTGGACGCCTTCTTCTTCGTCGGCGGCTATCCCACGAGCGCGATCACGGAGCTTGCGGCCACCGGCGGCGGCATCGACATCGTTCCTCTCGCGGGACCGGAGGCGGATGCGATCCGCAAGCAGTATAGCTTCTTCGCGGCCGACGAGATCCCGGCCGGCACCTACAAGGATGTCGGCGCCGTGAAGACGCTGGCGGTCGGCGCCCAGTGGATCACCTCGGCCAAGGTGCCGGACGCGGTCGTGTATGAGGTGGCCAAGGGCCTCTGGAGCGACAAGACCCGGGCCGCGCTCGATGCCGGCCATGCCAAGGGCAAGCTCATCCGCAAGGAGAGCGCGCTTGCCGGCGCCGGCATTCCGATCCATCCGGGCGCCGAGCGATTCTACAAGGAAGCCGGCCTTCTGAAGGGCTGATTCACGCCTGCCCGTCCAATCCAAGCCTCCCGCGTCAGCCGCCGCGGGAGGCGCTTTGTTTCATTGCCGAGAGCCCGCCATGTCCGCAGACGCCCACGTGATCATCGAGAACCGCAGCCTCGAGGAGAAGTTCGATCCCGAGATGCGCTTCCGCCCTCTGCCGCAGGGGACCGCATGGCTCGTGGCGGGCCTTCTGCTCGCCCTGTCGGGCTTCCACTATTATACGGCGGGCTTCGGATTGCTGCGCGAAGCGACCCATCGCGGCATCCACATGGCCTTCGTGCTCGGCCTCATCTTTCTCGTCTTCCCGGCCTTCAAGAACGATCAGGACCGGATCGCCCCGTCGAACTGGTGGCGTCCAGGCAGCATTTCGCTGATCGACTGGGCGCTCGCCGTCGCAGCGGCCGTCGCCAGCCTCTACGTGCCGTGGATCTTCTCGGAGCTGGCGTTCCGCGTCGGCAATCCGAACATGACCGATGTGCTCATGGGGACGACCCTTATCGTGGTGCTGCTCGAGGCGACGCGCCGCTCCGTGGGCTGGCCGCTGCCTGTCATCGCCATCGGCGTGATGCTCTATGCCTATTTCGGCCCCTCCATGCCGGGCATCCTCCAGCATCCCGGCGCATCGTGGTCCAACATCGTCAACCATCTCTATCTTACGAGCCAGGGCATCTATGGCATCGCGCTCGGCGTCGTTGCGACCTATGTCTTCCATTACGTGCTGTTCGGCGTGCTCGCGACCCGGGTCGGCCTCGGCAAGCTCTTCATCGACCTCGCCACCTGTGTCGCCGGCCGTTACGCGGGCGGTCCGGCGAAGGTCTCGATCTTCGGCTCGGCCCTCTTCGGCATGATCTCGGGCTCCTCCATCGCCAACACAGTCACGGTCGGTTCGCTCACGATCCCGGCGATGATCCGCGTGGGCTATCAGCGCCACTTCGCGGCGGCTGTGGAATCGGCGGCGTCGACCGGCGGGCAGATCACGCCGCCGATCATGGGGGCCGCGGCCTTCCTGATGGTCGAGTTCCTGGACCTCTCCTATCAGACGATCATTCTCGCGGCGCTCGTGCCCGCAGCGCTGCACTTCTTCGGCGTATTCATGCAGGTCCATCTCGAGGCCAAGCGCGCCGGCCTGAAGGGCCTTCCGGCGGATGAGCTGCCGAGGGCCGCCAAGGTGATCCGCGAGGGATGGCAGACGATCATGCCGCTCGCGGTGCTGCTGATCGTGCTGTTTTCCGGCTTCACGCCGTATCTTGCAGCCTTCTGGGGCATCACGGGCTGCCTCGTCGTCGGGGCGTCGCGGGTTCCCGTCATCACGCTCGGCTTCCTTGCCGCGATCGTGGCAGGCATCGCCACGGGTCTGCTGACGCAGCTCATGTTCGCGGGGCCTCTGCTCGCCTTCGTCCTGGGTCTCCTGATCTACACCTATCTCAGGAGCGAGGCCGGAAAGGCGGTGGTCTTCGATCTCATCGACGCCTTCGTGGTCGGCGCGAAATACGCCATCGGCGTCGGCGCGGCGGCGGCCACGGTCGGCATCATCGTCGGCATCGTGACGCTCACGGGCGTGGGCTTCAAGATCTCCTTCATCGTCACGTCCTTCGCCGCGCAGATGGCGCAGAGCTTCATGGATCTGGTGCCTGCCGGTTTCGCCGACATGAAGGCCATGACTCTGTTCTTCACGCTCCTGATGACCGCCATCGTCTGCATTCTGCTCGGATGCGGCGTGCCGACGACGGCGAACTACATCATCATGGTCACGGTCGCGGCCCCGGCGCTCGGCCTCCTCGGCGTCCAGCCGCTCGTCGCGCATTTCTTCGTCTTCTATTACGGAGTGCTCGCCGACATCACGCCGCCCGTGGCGCTCGCGGCCTATGCGGGGGCGAGCATGGCGGGCGCCGACCCGTTCCGGACGGGCAACACGGCGTTCCGCCTCGGGCTCGGCAAAGCACTCGTGCCGTTCGTGTTCGTCTATGGACCGGCCATGCTGCTGGTGACGCCGGAATTCACCTGGCCCGACTTCCTCTTCGTCGTCGCGGGCGCCGTCGTCGGCATCGTGTTCCTCTCGGCGGCTTTCGCCGGCTATGCGGTGACGTCGCTCCGGACATGGGAGCGCTGGCTCATCGGCCTCGCGGCCCTGCCGATCATCGCGCCGGATCTGAAGACGACCCTGATCGGCCTTGCGCTCGCGAGCCCGGTGGTGCTGTCCCAGCTGCTCAAGCTCCGAATTGCGGCTGCGCCGAAACCGGCGTGAGCCGCCATGGCGGCCGCGACGGCTCCGGGCGAGACAACCTGAACCATTCGGCGCCGCTTCCGTTGTTCTGGAAAGAGCGCAGGAGGGCCCCATGGTCGATTATCGGAAGCTTCTGGATGCCTTTGTCGGGGCCATCGGGCGGGCGGATCATTCCCGGCCCGACCAGCCGGCTTCGGACGGCTTCGGGCGGCAGGTCGAGAGAGGTGTGACTCAGGTCACGGGGCAATCGCCCGAACAGCTTCTGCAGAAGGCCAGGGATTTCGCGACCCGGCATCCCGGCGTGACCCAGACCGCTCTGTTGGGCCTGGCGGGGCTTCTCTTCGGGCGGCGCAAGAAGGGCCGCCTGACGGGGGATCTGGTCAGGCTCGGCGGCCTCGCCGTGATCGGCGGGCTCGCCTACAGAGCCTTCCAGAACCGTGAGGCCGTGCAGGCGACGGCGGAAGGCGGGGCCGCGCCTGCGCTCACCCCGGTCTCTCAAGACGAAGCCGTGGCGCAGTCCGCTCTCGGCCTGCCGGAAACCTCGCGCTTCCATCCGGTGTCGCAGACCGAGGACGATACGCTGCTATTCCTGCGCACCATGGTGGCGGCGGCTGCCGCAGACGGGCATATCGACCGGGCCGAGCGGGCGCGCATCGTGAAAGGGCTCATCGAGGCCGGCATCGATCCCGATTCAACCCGCTGGCTGGAGAACGAGATGGCCTCGCCCGCCGATGTGGAGGAGCTGGCCGCCGGCGTGAACGACCCGGAAATGGCGGCGCAGGTCTATGCCGCCGCGCGCATCGCCATCGACCCGGACACGATCCAGGAGCGCGAGTTCCTGCATCGGCTTGCCGAGGCGCTCGATCTCGATCCGGCGGTGCGGGCGCAGATCGACGAAACCGCCGCGGAGCTGGGCTGAAGCGTCTTGATGGATGTCCGAAGCGGATGCCTCAGAGGGGAGCGGCCTTTCCGAGCGGCTTGATGCTCTGGTACTTCACGACCGTCTGGGAGCCGCCTCTTTCCTCGTATCGCTTGGCCAGGACGAAGCCGAGCTCGGGCGAGTAGAGATCCGTATGCTCGCCCGTGACCTTGCCCTCCGCGTTGAGGAAGCGGTTGCGCACGATCAGGACATTGTAGGAGCAGGAGCCGAGCTGAAGCTGTTCCTGGCCCGTCACTGTCAGTTCGAGCGAGACGATGGCGCCCACCTTGTCGGGCTGGGCGGGCGCATAGGTGAGGGCGCGGCGGGCCTTCGGCTCCAGGGGAAAAACCGTCCGCAGGTCGGATACCGGAATGTTGATGCTGCGCGCCGTGTCGTCGAAGCGGCTGACGGGGAAGAAGCCGCGGTAATAGATCACGTTCTGGACCTTCCCGGAGGGATAGAGGTTCAGGACATGGGTGAAGTGATCCGAGCCGGGCCGGACTTCCGCGCGCGTTCCCTGGCGCTCCAGCACGAAGCCGAGCTTTGCGGTTTGGGCCGTCGGGCAATCGTCGCCCATCGCCGGGGTGGCGAGGGGAAGCGCGACGGCGAGAAGGAGGGAGCGTGCAAACATGAAGGCCTGCTCGGTCAACGATTTCGTGAAATCATATAACGGATAATTGTCCGCGCGGAAGAGAGGCAGGGGCGGCTTGGGAAAGCTCTCCCCGGGAGATCCGGGCCAAATTGCCGCGACTTTCGTCTGAGTCTGGATGATCTCGACTTTCGCTCCAGATCAAATAGCCTTCGACGCGTCACGGACCCCCGAAAGGACACGAAGAATGGCTGAGAGGCCTCACCGTCGCACTCCCGATCAGCTTCGCTCCCGGCTCTGGTTCGACAACCCGGACAACCCCGGCATGACGGCGCTCTACCTGGAGCGCTACCTGAATTTCGGCCTGACGGGCAAGGAGCTGCAGGGCAAGAAGCCGATCATCGGCATCGCGCAGACGGGGTCCGACCTTTCGCCCTGCAACCGGCATCACCTCGAACTCGCCAAGCGCGTGCGCGACGGCATCACGGCGGCGGGCGGGGTGGCCTTCGAGTTCCCGTGCCATCCGATCCAGGAGACGGGCAAGCGCCCGACCGCCTGCCTCGACCGCAACCTCGCCTACCTCTCCCTCGTCGAGGTGCTCTACGGCTACCCGCTCGACGGCGTCGTGCTGCTCACCGGCTGCGACAAGACCACGCCAGCCTGCCTGATGGCGGCCGCCACCGTGAACATCCCGGCGATCTCGCTCAATGTCGGGCCCATGCTCAACGGCTGGCATCACGGGGAGCGCACGGGCTCCGGCACCGTCATCTGGAAGGCGCGCGAACGCCATGCGGCGGGCGATATCGACTACCAGCAGTTCATGGACATCGTCGGCTCCTCCGCGCCGTCCGTCGGCCATTGCAACACCATGGGCACGGCCTCGACCATGAACGCGCTGGCCGAGGCGCTGGGCATGTCCCTCCCGGGCTCCGCCGCGATTCCCGCGCCCTATCGCGAGCGCGGGCAGATGGCCTATGAGACGGGCAAGCGCATCGTGGACATGGTCTGGGAGGACCTGAAGCCTTCCGACATCATGACCCGCGAGGCCTTCGAGAACGCGATCGTCGCCAATGCCGCCATCGGCGGCTCCACCAACGCGCCGATCCACATCAACGCCATCGCCAAGCATATCGGCGTGCCGCTCGACAACGACGACTGGGAGCGGATCGGATTCGAGATTCCGCTGCTCGTGAACGTGCAGCCTGCGGGCGAGTATCTCGGCGAGGAATATTTCCGCGCGGGCGGCCTGCCGGCGGTGCTCGCCGAACTCATCGGCGCGGGCAAGATCCACGAGCGCGCCATCACCTGCACGGGCACGACCATCGGCGAGAACTGCAAGGGCAAGTTCTCCTGGGATCGCGACGTGATCCGCTCCTACGACAATCCGCTGAAGGAGAAGGCAGGCTTCCTCAACCTCAAGGGCACGCTCTTCGATTCCGCGATCATGAAGACGAGCGTGATCAGCAAGGAATTCCAGGACCGCTATCTCAACAATCCGGAGGATCCGAACGCCTTCGAAGGGCCCGTGGTCGTGTTCGACGGGCCGGAGGATTACCATCACCGCATCGACGACCCGTCGCTCGGAATCGACGAGCACACGATCCTGATCATGCGCGGCGCGGGGCCGGTCGGTTATCCGGGCGCGGCGGAGGTGGTGAACATGCAGCCGCCGGGAGCGCTCATCAGGCGCGGCGTTCTTTCGCTGCCCTGTATCGGCGACGGACGCCAGTCCGGCACGTCGGGCACGCCCTCGATCCTCAACGCGTCGCCCGAAGCCGCCATCGGCGGCGGGCTCGCGCTGCTCCAGACGGGAGACCGCGTCCGCATCGATCTCAACAAGCGCAGCGCCGATATTCTCGTTTCGCCCGAGGAGCTGGAGAAGCGCCGCGCCGATCTCAAGGCCCGGGGCGGCTACGCCTATCCGGCGAGCCAGACCCCGTGGCAGGAGATTCAGCGCTCCATGGTCGATCAGCTCTCCGAGGGCATGACACTCAAGCCCGCCGTGAAATATCAGAAGGTCGCGCAGACCTTCGGCGTGCCGCGCGACAATCACTGACCGGCGTGGGAGAGCGGCGCGTGTCATGAGCCGGTTGCAAGGAAAGACGGCCCTCGTCACGGCGGCCGGCCAGGGCATCGGACGGGCCATCGCGCAGGCCTTCCTCCGCGAAGGTGCGATGGTCTGGGCGACGGATCTCGACGTTGCGAAGCTCGACGGCCTCGACGGCGCATGGACCCGCCGTCTCGATGTGCTCTCGGGTGCGGATGTCGAGGCGCTCGCCGCCGAGGCGGGCCCCTTCGACATTCTCGTCAATGCGGCGGGCTTCGTGCATCACGGCACGGTGCTGGATTGCTCCGACAGGGACTGGGATTTCTCGTTCGATCTGAACGTGAAGTCCATGCACCGCACCATCCGGGCCGTGCTGCCGGGGATGCTGGACAAAGGCTCCGGCTCCATCGTCAACATCGCCTCGGGCGCGTCCTCCGTGCGCGGCATTCCCAACCGCTATGTCTATGGCGCGACGAAGGCGGCGGTCATCGGCCTCACCAAGGCCGTCGCCGCCGATTTCATCGGGCGCGGCATCCGCGCCAACGCCATCTGCCCTGGCACGGTGCAATCGCCCTCCCTCGACGAGCGGATCGCGGCGCTCGCCGAGAGCACGGGCCAGAGCAAGGAGGCGGTGCGCCAGGCCTTCATCGACCGCCAGCCCATGGGCCGCCTCGGAACGCCGGAGGAGGTGGCGGCGCTCGCCGTGTATCTCGCCTCGGACGAGTCGAGCTACACGACCGGCCACATCCATCTCGTCGATGGCGGGTTCGCGCTTTAATCCACGCGCCCCTTATAAGGCGTCTCGGGCACCGGCGTGAGCGGTCCCTTGTCATCGAACCAGGCGATCAGGTTGTCGGCCACGAGCTTGCCCATGGCCTTGCGGGTGTGGACCGAGCCCGACGCGACATGGGGCAGGAGCACCACATGTTCCATGGCGATCAGCTCCTGCGGAACGCGGGGCTCGTCCTCGTAGACGTCGAGGCCGGCGCTGAGGATCGTTCCGGATCGGAGGGCTTCGATCAGGGCCTGCTCGTCCACGACGCTGCCGCGCGCCACATTGATCAGCACGCCGTTCGGCCCCAGGGCCTGCAATACCTGCGCGTCGATGAGATGGCGCGTCGAGGGGCCGCCGGGAGTGATGACGATCAGCACGTCCGAGGCCTGCGCGAGGTCTGTGACGGTCGGGTAATAGGGATAGGCCACATCGGGCTGCCGGCTGCGGCCGTGATAGGCGATGCCCACATCGAAGCCTGAGAGCCGCCGTGCGATGGCCTTGCCGATGCGCCCGAGGCCGACGATGCCGACCTTCCTCTCGCGCAAGGTCGCCGACAGGGGAAACGGCGCCTTCAGCCATTGGCCCTCGCGCAGGTAGCGGTCGGCCTGCGGGATCTTGCGCAGCGTGGCGAGGAGCAGGCCGATGGTGAGATCGGCCACCTCGTCGTCGAGGACGCCGGGCGTGTTGGTGACGACGATGCCGCGCCGGGCCGCTTCCGCCGCATCCACATTGTCGTAGCCGACCCCGAAGCTCGCGATGATCTCCACGCTCGGCAGCCGGTCGAGAAGAGAGGCTTCGAGGCGGCCGTAGAGCGTGCTCGTGGCAATCCCGCGAATGCGCGGCCCGATAGTCTCGAGAAAGGCTTCACGGTCGTCCTGCTCCCACAGGCGATGGAGCGTGAAGGCCTTGTCCAGAGTCTCGATCACCACCGGCATCATCGGCGCGGTCATCAGGATGTCTGTGCGGCTCATGGGGTTGTCCGTCTCGTATTCGATTACAGGGCGCAGCGGGTGACGCCACCCCGGCGAAAAGCCTCTTCGATAGCCTTGGCCTCCTGCTGGAGCGCGGCTTTCACAGTCTGGGGCAGATCGAGCCAATGACATCCGCGCAAGGCGGCTTCAAGGGCATAGAGCGCATTGAGGCTGACGCGCCTGGGCAGCATGAACCTGAGGCGCCGATAGGCCTCGACGGCCCCGATGGCCCTGAGCTCGCCGACGGTGTGGATGCCGGCTTCCGAAAGCCATCCCTGCGTGACGGGGCCGATTCCGGGCAAGGTGTCGATGGAGGCTTCGCTCATGAGGGTTCCGGCGTCCGTGGCTTCCTAAGCTTACGGTAGAGCAAGTCGAGCCGTGACGCGACGGCGATGCGGGCCGGAGGAGGATGGAAATCCGGGCCATCCCCAAGGAGTGCATGGCCTGGGAATTCGATCGGGACGAACCGGGCAGAGAGGGATGTAACGCCCGTCCCTGCGGCGCCTGCCGAGGACGGCCTCGAGAGGGCGCAGATAATCGGCGCACGAAAGCCGTGCGCCGCAGATAAGATCCAAAACGGAGGCGTCAGGCCGTGGCGGCCAGTTCCGGCTCGTTTGATTCCAGACCCTCGGCATCGGCCTCGTCATCGGCCTCCGTCTCAAAACCGGTCTGGTCGGCCCCGGTGAGCCCGGCGAGGTTCTTGGCGGCCCGGCGCAGGAGCTTGCGCAGGCGCTTGCGGTCCTTGTTGTCGAAGTCCTGGAGCAGCTCCGCCTCGACCTCGGCCCAGAGGGCATCGATGGCGGCCGCCTTGCGCTTGCCTTCCTTGGTGAGCTTCACGCGCACGACCCGGGCGTCGCCGGGCTCGGTGTGGCGTTCCACCAGCTTGAGGGCCGAGAGGCGGGACACTGTCTTGGAGGCCGTCGGCGGGCGCACGCGCAGGATGGCGGCAAGCTCGCCCATGGTCATGGGCCCAGAGGTGCTGAGAGCCTGCAGAACCTGCTCCTGCCCGGCGAAAAGGCCGAGTTCCGAGAGCTTGTCGCCCGTGCGGCTTCGATGCAGGCGTGAAGCTTGAACCAGAGCCCATCCGACACTCTTGATGCCGGGATGCTTGATGTCGTTGTCCATCGTCCCTCGCTTTTCGAAGCGTTGCCTCACGTATCATGGACCCGTCTCATGACGGTACGATGACAAGCCGGCACAATATTAACAGGCTAAGGAACGAGAAGCTTCATTCGCCCCCGGCGAGGGCGCTTTCGTGCCAGCGGCGGAGCAGCAGGTGGCTGAGAGCCGCCAGAAGGAGATAGAGGCCGATGCCTGTCAGGGCCAGAAGGACGAGGGCGGCGAAGAGGCGCGGGATGTTGAGGCGGTACTGGCTCTCGATGATGCGGTAGGCCAGGCCCGAGCCCGCTCCGGCGGAGCCCGCCGCCATCTCGGCCACCACTGCGCCGATGAGGGAGAGCCCGCCCGCGATCCGCAGGCCCGCCAGGAAGGCGGGAAGGGCGGCGGGGCGGCGCAGATACCACAGGGCCTTCAGCCGAGCCCGGAACCGGGCGAGGGGCGTGCGGGAGGTGGGAGCGCCATAGAGCCGGAACAGCTCCATTAGGTTCCGGTCGACCGATTGCAGCCCCAGCATCGTGTTCGACAGAACCGGGAAGAAGGCGACGAGCCATGCACAGGCCAGCACCGCCACATCCTGCGGCATGTAGATCAGCAGCAGGGGCGCGATGGCGATGACCGGCGTGACCTGGAGCACCACGGCGAAGGGATAGAGCGAATATTCGACGATCCGCGACAGGCTCAGGAGGACGGCGAGCCCCACGCCGCCGACGAGAGCCAGGGCGAGGCCGCCGAGGGTCGTCTCGAGCGTCGTCACGAGCGAGGCCCGCAGGAGCGGCCAGTCGGCGACGAGGGTTTTTGCGATCAGGCTCGGAGCCGGCAGGATATAGGGCGGGATGCCCTTCAGGCGCACGGCGATTTCCCAGGCGCCGATGGCCGCAGCGAACACGCAGAGCGGCAGCAGATATTTCATAAGATTGACGCGCGCGCGTCCGGGAGAAGCGATCGTCATCACGCGCGCTCCTACGCCGTCTGCGCGAGCAGCGCCTGCGAGACCTGCCCGCAAAGCTCCGCGTAGCGGGCGCTGGTGCGGAAGGTTTTCGCGCGCGGGCCAGGCGGCTCGCCTTGGATTTCCGCGACGATGCGGCCGGGTCGCGACGACATGACGGCGATGCGGCTCGACAGATAGGCGCTCTCGTAAACCGAGTGCGTGACGAAGGCGATCGTGCAGCCGAGTTCCGCCTGAAGCCTCAGAAGATCGTCGTTGAGCCGGAAGCGCGCGATCTCGTCGAGCGCGGCGAAGGGCTCGTCCATGAGCAGCAGACGCGGCTTCAGCGAAAGAGCGCGCGCAATCGACACACGCATTTTCATGCCGCCGGAAAGCTCCCGCGGATAGGCTTTCGCGAAGTCGGCCAGGCCGACGAGGGCGAGGCTTTCGGCGATGCGCTCGCACGCATCGCGCTTCGCCATTCCACGCAGGCGCAGCGGCAGCCATACATTGTCCGCCACATCGGCCCAGGGCATCAGCGTCGGCTCCTGGAAGACGAAGCCGATCTCGCTGCGATGGTCGGCTTCAGCAGAGCCGGGCCAGGTGACGGTTCCCGCATTCGGCTCGGCGAGTCCCGCGATGAGGCGCAGCACTGTCGACTTTCCGCAGCCCGATGGCCCGAGGAGGGACACGAACTCGCTCTCGCGGATGTCGAGATCGAAAGCCTCGAGCGCCGTCACGCCGCTGGCGAAGGATTTTTCAATCCCCCGCAGGGAAACGAGCGTGGATGGGGAATGGCTCATGAGATGCGGCAGCGCTTCGCGGGCGAACGCGCCTCTCCTCTACTTCTTTAGGTTCAGGCCCACGCCCTTGTTCACGAACCGGAGCGTATAGGCTTTCGTGTAGTCGAGGTCCGGCTTGAAGAGACCGGCCTTCACCATCTTGTCGAAGAAGTCCTTCATGCGCGCATCCGTCATGGCGCCGATGCCGAGCGTCTGCGCGTCGCCGGAATCCACGATGCCGTATTCCTTCATCTTGGCGTGGGAGAAGTTCAAGAGCTCGTCCGTCATCTCCGGATTGTCGCGCTTAATGAGCTCCTTGGCCTTCGTGTTGTCGCCGTAGAGATAATTGTACCAGCCGATGGTCGAGGCATCGACGAAGCGCTGCACGAGATCCGGGTTCTTCTCCATAACCTCGCGGCGCGTCTCCACGGTGGTGGAATAGGTGCTGAAGCCATGATCGGCGAGCAGGAACACGTTGGGCTTGAAGCCCGCGGCCTTCTCGATGGTCAGAGGCTCGGAGGTCACATAGCCCTGCTGCACGGCGGCCTTGTTGGCGATGAAGGGAGCCGGGTTGAAGCCGAAAGGCTTGACTTGCTCGTCCCTGAAGCCGAACTCCGCCTTCATCCATTGAAAGAACGTGGCGACGCCGTCCTTGGAGAGAAGAATGTCGTTCGACTTCTTCAGGTCGGCGAAGGTGTCGAGACCCTGGCCCGGATGGCTGAGGAGCACCTGCGGCTCCTTCTGGAAATGGGCGGCGACCACGATGGTCGGGATGTCCTTCTCCACCGCCGAGAAGGCCTGGATCATGCTGCCGCCCATGTAGAAGTCGAGCTTGCCGACGCTCATGAGCATGCGGTTGTTGGCGCGCGGGCCGCCCGGCACGATGGTGACCTTCAGGCCGTACTTCTCATAGGTGCCGTCCGCAAGGGCCTGGTAGTAGCCGCCGTGCTCGCCTTGCGCGATCCAGTTGGTGCCGAAGGTCACCTCCGTCAGCGGCTGCGCCATTGCGTTTCCTGCGAACCACGAGAAGCCCGCGGCCAGCGCTCCTGCCGCCACCCAAGCATTCAGCTTCATGCCCGTTTCCCCCTCGCTCCGGCCCTGCGCCGGGTCGCTCAGCTTCTGCGCGGTTCGGCGGGGCTTGGCAAGGTCCGTAGCGTCACGCGGGCCGTGCAGGGCAGGTCATTCCACGGACCAGGGATAGGTCCAGGTCTCCGTCAGCGCCCGGTTGCCGGCGCGCAGGAAGGCGCGCAGGTCCGTGGACTGGCCCGGCTCCAGCTTCACGTCGATGGCGGCGCGGAAGCCCTTGGTGTGGGAATTGGGCATGAGGAAGGTGTTGGTGATCTGGCCGGTCGAGGTGGAGGGAACGAGCTGCACCATGTCCGGAGCGCTGAGGTAATAGGCCAGGTTGCCCCCGGCGAAGTCGATGAGGAAGCGGCGATGACGCGGGTCGCTCGGCGCGTTCGAGCCGCTGGCCCGGGGCGGGGTCTGGAAGGTGTTGATGACCTTGCCGCCGGGATGCATGGCGCCGATGGCTGCGGCCGCGCGCAGCCGATAGGCGACGACGACTTCCTGTCCCGGCTCATAGGGCCTGCTCGGCTGCCAATAGGCGACGATGTTGTCGTGGGTTTCGTCCGGCGTCGGGATCTCGACCAGCTCGACCCAGCCTTCGCCCCATTGCCCGACGGGCTCGACCCAGTAGCCGGGCCGCTGATGATAGGTGGCTTCCAGGTCCTGATAATTCTCGAACACCCGGTCGCGCTGCATCAGGCCGAAGCCGCGCGGATTGTTGTCGCTGAAGGAGGAGATCGTCTTGGCGCGCGGGTTGCGCAGGGGCCGCCAGATCCACTCGCCTGCGCCCGACTGCATCAGCAGGCCGTCCGAATCGTGCAGCTCGAGCCGGAAATCGTCCGTGGGCTTCCGGTCGTTCTCGCCTTCGAAGAACATGGAGGTGAGGGGCGCGAGCCCCACATTGGCGAGGGTCTGGCGCGGGAAGAGCGTGGCCGTCACGTCGAGGGTGGTTTCCTTGGACGGATAGATCTCGAACCGGTAGGCGCCCGCGACGGAGGGGCTGTCGAGAAGGGCGTAGACCACGGCCCGCTCGTCGTTGGGCTTGGGCATCTCGACCCAGAACTCGCGGAAATGCGGAAACTCCTCCGCCTCGCCGCCTTCCACGTTGATCGCGAGGCCGCGCGCGGAGAGGCCGTATTTCTGGTCCGCGCCGAGGAAGCGGAAATAGCTCGCACCGAGGAAGGCGATGAGCTCGTCGAAGACCTTCGGGTCGTTCAACGGGTAATGAAGCCGGAAGCCCGCGAAGCCCAGGTTGACCGGCAAAGGCCGCTCGATCTTGTTGCGCCCGTAATCGAAGAGCTCCCGCTGGTAGGGCACGGGGGTCGGCACCCCGTCGCGGATGATGTTGACCGTCACCGGGCGCTGATAGAGGAAGCCGAGGTGAAAGAGCTGCATCCGGAACGGCCCGTTGCCCGAGCCGAGAAGCGCCTTCTCGGGACGGAACCGGATGTCGCGGTAATCGTCGAAGCTGAGCCTGTTCAGCGGCTCGGGCAACTGCGCCGACGGCGCCTCGAACGGGGCGCCCGACAGCTCGCGGGCCCGGCGCACCACATCCTCATAGCGGAAGGGATTGGGCTGCGGCGCGCCGTTCTGCTGCTGCGCCCAGCCGGGACCGCTCCAGGCGGACAGCGCCGTGGCGGCGAGCAGGCTTTGCAGAAGGGAGCGGCGGGACGGATTCGTCATGGCTGTGGAGCTGTTCTCGTCGTCGATGGAAAGGTAGAGGCTTTAAGAAGCGGGATATGGGCCGGGCCCGCTATCCGTGCAGCTGGGCCGCTTAATGAAAGCTGAATGGTGATGCGGGCAAGACACAGGTCCGGCCAGGGTTAAAAAAATCCTCCGGGGGGTCGGAAAACCACTTGAGGTCCGGGGCGAATATGCTTATCTCCCCCCTTGCCCAATTTCGCACGTGCCTGTGGTCGCGTGCCGGTTGGTGGGCATCCGGACAAGAGGCCGGACAGCCGCCCGAGAACGACCTAGTTCTCGATACCCCTAACCGGCAGCCGGAGGCGAAACCGGCGTACTTCGCTCTCAGCGGAGGACGCGGCTTAAAGCAACGACGAACGGGCTTTTTTGGTCTCGTTGGCCCTCCACAGGTCAACACCGAAGAGGCTTGTTTATCATTGCCAGGCGTGCGGACGGGAAATCCCCATCCAATCCAAGGCAGCATCGTCGGGTGAAGAGCCCATTGCCGCTCGTCGTGTCTCCATCGCACGAGGCGGAATGCCATCTTCCCTCGCTGACGCCGGACGGCAGGTCGCCTGATCGTCCAGACTTCAATCCGGAGGCTTGAAGACCTCCATTGAACCTTTGGTGGGGAGAGCGCCATGACGCAGCGCATCCGTGAGTTCCTGCGCAACCGACGTGAGGACGGCCCGTGCGTGGTCGTCGACCTCGAGGTCGTGCGCGACAACTATTCCAAATTCGCCCGCGCGCTGCCCGACACGCGCGTGTTCTACGCCGTGAAGGCGAACCCCGCCCCGGAAGTGCTCAAGCTTCTGGCCGACATGGGTTCGTGCTTCGACACGGCTTCCGTGGTCGAGATCCAGCTCGCCCTCGATGCCGGCGCCACGCCTGAGCGGATCTCCTTCGGCAACACGATCAAGAAGGAGCGCGACATCGCTCGCGCGCTCGAGCTCGGCGTGCGCCTTTACGCCGTGGACTGCGAGGTCGAGGTCGAGAAGATCGCCCGTGCCGCCGCTGCCGTCGGCGTCGAGGCGTCCGAGGTGAAGGTGTTCTGCCGCATCCTGTGCGACGGCGCCGGCGCCGAATGGCCGCTCTCGCGCAAGTTCGGCTGCGTGCCCGAGATGGCCGTGGGCGTGCTGGAGCATGCTCACCGTCACGGACTCGAGGCCTATGGCGTGTCGTTCCACGTGGGTTCGCAGCAGCGCAACACCGAGGCCTGGGATCAGGCGCTCGCGTCCGCTTCGGCGATCTTCCGGGAATGCGCGGCCCGCGGCATCTTCCTCTCGATGGTCAACCTCGGCGGCGGTTTCCCGACGAAGTACCTGAAGAGCGTTCCGGAGGTCGAGGCCTATGGCGAGTCGATCTTCCGCGCGCTGTCGAAGCACTTCGGCAACCGCATCCCGGAAACGATCATCGAGCCGGGCCGCGGCATGGTCGGCAATGCCGGCGTGATCGAGGCTGAGGTCGTCCTGATCTCTAAGAAGAGCCAGGACGAGGACGAGGTGCGCTGGGTCTATCTCGACATCGGCAAGTTCGGCGGTCTCGCCGAGACCATGGACGAGTCGATCCGCTACCCGATCCGCAGCGAGCGCGATCACGACCGCAAGGTGCCGTGCGTGCTGGCCGGGCCGACCTGCGATTCGGCCGACGTTCTCTACGAGAAGGAGCCTTACCCGCTCCCCGTCTCGCTGGAGATCGGCGACAAGGTGCTGATCGAGGGCACGGGCGCCTACACGACCACCTATTCGGCGGTCGCGTTCAACGGCTTCCCGCCGCTCAAGTCCTACGTGATCTGAAGCATTTTCCGCAAAAGTGGTCTTCCGGTTTTGCTAAAGAAAATGCGACGCTAAGAGTGTCACGTCCCGCCTGCCTCGATGACGAGGCAGGCACCAACCCTGAAAGAGAGTTGTCCCGGACGGCTTGTTCAAGGCCATGAGGACGCATCGGATAACCGCAAAACCGGTATCCGCTTTTGCGTCCGATGCTGCGAGCAAGTGCGAGGGCTGTCGCTCACCCCACGTGTATTGGGAGGCCACGGCCATGATCACGATCCGCGAAGAAATCTATCGCGACACGGAAGCGCGCGAAGCGCTGCTCGATGCCTGCTTCGGACCCGCCCGGTTCCAGAAGACCTGCGAGCGCCTGCGCGAAGGCAGGATGCCGGCCGACGGCCTGTCCCTCGTCATCGACCGGGACGGCGAGGTCATCGGCACCGTGCGCCTGTGGCACATCTCGGCCGGTCCGAACCGTCCGGCGCTCATGCTGGGGCCGATCGCCATCGATCCGTCCGTCCAGGGCCTCGGGCTCGGAGGCAAGCTCATGCGCGAGGCGCTGGAGCGTGCGGGCCGTCGCGGCCACAAGGCGGTGCTGCTGGTGGGCGACGCGCCCTATTATGCGCGTTTCGGCTTCTGCGCGCAGAAGACCGGCTCCCTCTGGCTGCCCGGACCCTATGAGCGCGACCGCTTCCTCGCTCTCGAACTCGAAGCGGGCTCTCTGGACGGCGCCCACGGGCTCGTCACCGCGACGGGCGCGGCTGCGGAGAAGCCTGATCTTGCGGCGCTCGTGGCGGCATCGTCCCAGGGCGTTCTGGGAGGCGTCGTTCGCACGGCCTGAATCACCGTTTCACCATTGACGTGCGCCGCACCAGGCTCAATGGTGCGGCGCATTTCTTTGCCACGGAGCAATGTTTAATTGGAACCCAGTCTGACGAAGGAGAACCATCGATGACCACTTGGCCCGTTCATGGCCGCATCACCGGCCCGATCGTGATGATCGGCTTCGGCTCGATCGGTAAAGGCATGCTGCCCCTGATCGAGCGGCATTTCGAGTTCGACAAGAACCGGTTCACGGTCATCGATCCCGTCGACACGGACCGCAGCATGCTCGACGTGCGCGGCATCACCCTCGTTCAGAAGGCCCTGACGCCCGACAATTACCGCGAGATCCTGACGCCTCTTCTGACGGAAGGCGGCGGCCAGGGCTTCTGCGTGAACGTGTCCGTGGACACGTCCTCCCGCGCCATCATGGAGCTCTGCCGCGAACTCGGCGCGCTCTACATCGATACCGTGGCCGAGCCCTGGGCCGGGTTCTACTTCGACAAGAGCGCCGGACCCGCCGAGCGCACCAACTACATGTTGCGCGAGAACATTCTCGACGCGCGCCGGCAGAGCCCGGGCGGCACCACGGCGGTGAGCTGCTGCGGCGCCAATCCCGGCATGGTGTCCTGGTTCGTCAAGCAGGCGCTTCTCAACATCGCCAAGGATCTCGGCATCGCGCATGACGAGCCGAAGTCCCGCGATGACTGGGCGCGGCTCATGCAGCGCGCGGGCGTGAAGGGCATCCACATCGCCGAGCGCGACACCCAGCGGGCCGAGAACCCGAAGCCCATGGGCGTCTTCGTGAATACCTGGTCGGTGGAAGGCTTCGTGTCGGAAGGCGTGCAGCCTGCGGAACTCGGCTGGGGCACGCACGAGAAGTGGATGCCCGAGAACGGGCGCACCCATGACAAGGGCTGCGGCGCCGCGATCTACCTGCTCCAGCCCGGCGCGAATACGCGTGTGCGCACCTGGTGCCCCACGCCCGGCCCCCAATACGGCTTTCTCGTCACGCACAACGAGGCGATCTCGATTGCGGATTACTTCACCGTGCGCGAGGGCGATAAGGTCGCCTATCGGCCGACCTGCCACTATGCCTATCACCCGGCGAACGATGCCGTGCTCTCCCTGCACGAGATGTTCGGCAACGCCGCCAAGGTGCAGGAGAAGCATCACATCCTCACCGAGGACGAGATCGTCGACGGCAAGGACGAGCTCGGCGTGCTGCTCTACGGCCATGGCAAGAACGCCTATTGGTACGGCTCGCAGCTCTCCATCGAGGAGACCCGCAAGCTCGCTCCCTACCAGAACGCCACGGGCCTCCAGGTGACCTCCGCCGTGCTCGCGGGCATGGTCTGGGCGCTGGAGAATCCGAATGCGGGCATCGTGGAAGCCGACGACATCGACTTCCGCCGCTGCCTCGAGGTGCAGATGCCGTATCTCGGGCCGGTGAAGGGCTACTACACGGACTGGACGCCGCTCGACGACCGCCCGGGCTTCTTCCCGGAGGACATCGACACCTCCGATCCGTGGCAGTTCCGGAACATTCTCGTTCGATAACGCTCTCCATCATGGCCGGCTTCACGCCGGCCATGTTCGTTGGCAGGCCGCACCGGGCTTCATGGAGATATCGCCATGCCGCATTTCGAGGAATTCTACGCCAACAAGCTGCGCGGCGGCTTGGGCGTCGTGGACGCCGATGCCGTGCTCGACCTGCGCGGCGCGTCCCGCGAGCAGGCCGCGGCCTCGATCCAGGACATGCTGGAGCGCAGCCGCTTCGGGCAGGCGAAATCCGTCGCCGTCCGCCTCGACCCGCCCCCGGAAGGCGGCGGCGAAACGCTCTTCCAGCCCATCGGTAAGGCGCTGCTGGAAGCGAAAAAGCGCGGCTGGATCGACCGCCTTCAGACCTTGCCTGCCAACGACGGATTGGGCTTCTACGTGACGCTCGCCGGAAAGCCGGAGCGCGAAGCTTAAGCCTGCATTGATCTAGCCTCGCCCTCATCCTCCTCAGGATGAGGGCGGAGTTATTTCTCTCAGCAGGAATTATGCATTGACCGTTTGGCGAGGCCGCCTGAAGAGACTGCGCAGGAATCCCGCCAACAGCAGAATGCCGCCCCACACGGCGACGAAGCCGATGGCCGTTGCGAGAAGGCCTTCTTCCGTCACGGGCATGGCCGGTTCGAAATCGCGATAGGCGGCTTCCATCACATCTGTGTCGCCATCGCGCGCCATCATGGCGACACGTGCGAAGGGGCCTGCCTGAATCATGGCTTCGCGATGCGCCTGCAGGCGGCCTAGGCGCTCCACATTGGCCTGCATGGCTACGCCCTGGCGGCTGACGAGATCGTCGGGATTGGAGCGCAGCCGCGCTATGGCGCCGTCTTGCGTCTCGCCGTTGGCCGCAGCATCCGCATCGAAACGCGCGATCACGCGCTTGAGTTCATCAATGGTGCCGCCGAGACGCTGGCGGTACTGCTGGGAGAATTCCGGTCCTTGTGAAGCCGCGACGCCGCCGAGAATTCCCAATCCGAAAGCGATGATGCGAACGATGCGCGGCAAGGTTCAGCCTCCTGAACCGTCACGTAAGCTGCGGATATCCTCTTCCGTCACCTCATCGAGGGGCTTCTGCACCTTCAGCGCGCGCGTCTTCTTTCCGGGTTCCATCACCAGAATGACGGTTTCGATTCCGGGGCAGCCGGGGTCGTTGCAGGCGATCTCGTTCACGGCGAAGGCCGTCTCGGGCGGGACCTGGAGCGCCGCGCGGGCCAGGTCCTTCACCCGGTCGATCGCCTGCTTGTCGGGTTTCGGCAGGCCGAAGGTGCCCCGCATGAAAGCGCCGAAGAGAGCCAAGGGCGACCTCACGCGGGCAGGGTCAGGATTCCGGCCTGGCCGTCCTCGCAGCCGAAGGCCAGATGCCGGCCAGCCTTGTCCCAGGCCATGGCCGAAATCCCGCTGTCCTTCACGGCGGGACGCACCAGGAGCTCCGAGGCATCGGTGAGGCGGATGAGCAGGATGCAGCCGTCCTCGTAGCCGACGGCCAGCACATAGGTGTTGGGGTGAAAGGCGACGCGGCTCACCTTCGCGGGCCGCACGCCGCATTCCCGGGGAGCCTTGCCCATGGGGCCTTCCTTCGACTCGAAGGGCCAGATGATAGCGGCTTCCGCGCCGGAGGTGGCGAGCCACTTGCCGTCATGCGACCAGGAGAAGGAGCGCGTCTTCGAGGGATAGCCGCTCATGCGCATGTGGCCCTTGTCGGGGATGAGCCGCCAGCCGTGGAGCGCGTTCTCCTGCATGGAGGTCACGACGAAGCGGGCATCGGGCGACCAGGTGACGTCGAGATGCGAGCCCTTCCATTCGAGCGTCTCCGGCTTGGCCTCCACGTTGGGGAACCAGAGCGTCGCGCCGTTGTAGTGGGAAATCGCCAGCCGGTAGCCCTTGGGAGCGAAGGCAAGGCCGCGCGCGGTGGAGGAAACCTCGAGGATCTTCTCGCGTCCCCTGTCGTCACGGGCGATGACCCGCTTGCCCGCGGCATAGGCGAAGGCGCCGCCGCCGCTGAGCGCCAGGGAATCGATCCAGGCCCCCTTCGTCTCCGCCAGGGTCTTGGTCGAGCCGTCCGCGCCCGTGACGGCCACGCGGCCGTCGTCCCCGCCCGTCACGAAGCGCTCGCCGTCGCTTGCCGCCACCAGCACGCCCGCGTCCGGGTGGGCCTCGACCCGATGGGTCTCGGAATCCTTCGCCAGCAGCACGTCGCCGTCTCCCAGGCCGAAGGCGGCGGTGCCCTTCAGCCAGCCCACGGCGGTCACGTGCGCGCCTGCCGTCAGGGGCTTCACGCTTTGGGTCAAGGACGGTGCGGTTCCGGTGCTCATTCCATCAATTCCTTCATGCGGGCTCGCCTTACCACAGATCGGAGGGTGGTGGCAGGGCGGGGCGACCGCGCTTTGCCCGGCCCGACCGATGCGCCAGGGTTTAAGCCTTTTGCACCTTGGTCCGCCCCTGCCTTTTGCCGCACAATCCGCTCTCTTATGGGAGCCATGGAATGCGAGCCCTGCCTCTGGCGGCCTGTATCTTCGTCACGATGTCGTCCCTTGGCCTGCGCGCCCAGGAGCAATCGTTTCCGGCAACGGAGCGGGGGGTGCAGAAGGCCGCCTGCGAGGAAGAGGCACGCCGGATCTACCGCACCAGCAGCCGGGGCGTCGGCATGGCTCCCGATGTCCGGGAGCGCATGATCGCCGCCCGCAGGGCGCATGTCCGGGAGTGCCTGGTACGGGCGGGGCCCGCCCCAGGCTGATCCCCGTGGCCGTTCACGCCGCGCAGGCCAGGAAGCCCTCGCGGATCGCCTTCGCGTTGAGGTCGCGGCCGATGAAGACGACCTTGGAGGTCCGCTTCTCGCCCGGCTTCCACTCGCCCTGCACGTCGCCGTCCAGGATCATGTGCACGCCCTGGAAGACGAAGCGCTTCGGCTCGTTCGGGAAGGCCACGATGCCCTTGCAGCGCAGGATGTTCGGCCCCTCGACCTGGGTGAGGTTCGAGATCCACGGCATGAACTTTTCCGGATCGACCTCGCCGTCGATGGCCGCGGAGACGGACTGCATTTCCTCGTCATGATGATGGTGATGGCCTTCCTCTAGGAAGGCGGGCTCTATCTCGATGATGCGGTCGAGGTCGAAGGCCTTGCGGTCGAGGACTTCCGAGATTGGGATGGCGCAGTTCTGCGTGCGATGGACCTTCGCGTAAGGGTTGATGGCGCGGATGCGCGCTTCGACTTCGTCGAGCTGCTCGGGCGTGACGAGATCGATCTTGTTGAGGATGATCACGTCGGCGAAGGCGATCTGGTTCTTGGCCTCGGGCGCGTCCTTCAGGCGGTCGGATAGCCACTTGGCGTCGGCCACCGTCACCACCGCGTCGAGGCGGGCGGCGTCGGAGACGTCCTGATCCATGAAGAAGGTCTGGGCGACGGGAGCGGGATCCGCGAGGCCCGTGGTCTCGACGATGATGGCGTCGAACTTGCCCTTGCGCTTCATGAGCCCGTCGAGGATGCGGATCAGGTCGCCGCGCACGGTGCAGCAGATGCAGCCGTTGTTCATCTCGAACACTTCCTCGTCGGCGCCGACGACGAGCTCGTTGTCGATGCCGATCTCGCCGAATTCGTTGACGATCACGGCGTATTTCTTGCCGCGCGGCTCGGTGAGGATGCGGTTGAGGAGGGTGGTCTTGCCGGCGCCGAGATAGCCTGTGAGGACGGTGACGGGGATTTTGTCTGTCATCGGTTGGTCCGCAACGTTCGTCTTCCGCTCGCGGGAAGGATGGGGAGGTCAGCTCGAGAGGGCCGCGCTGAAAGCCCTTATATTGTGTCTCATCATGTCAATGTAAGTGCCTGCCGGCCCATCGGGAGCCGAGAGCGCGTCGGAATAGACCTGGGAGCCGATCTTCGCCCCGGTTTCCTTGGCGATGCGCTCCATCAGCCGGGCGTCGGAGACGTTCTCCACGAAGACCGCGCCGATCTTCTCGCGCTTGATCTGCTGGATGATCTTCGCCACGTCCCTGGCGGAGGCCTCCGATTCGGTGGAGACGCCCTGGGGCGAGACGAAGTCGATGCCGTAGGCGTGCTCGAAATAGCGGAAGGCGTCGTGGGAGGTGATGATCCTGCGGCGCTCGGCCGGGATTCCGGCGACGAGGCTCCGGATCTCCGCCTCCAGCGCGTCGAGCTGCGCGAGATAGGCCGCGGCATTGGCCTCATAGGCGCCCTTGCCCGCCGGGTCGGCGGCGATCAGGGCGTCGCGGATATTGGCGACGTAGATCTTCGCATTGCCGATGCTCTGCCAGGCATGGGGATCCGGGCCGCCGTGGTCGTGCCCGTGCCCGGGTCCGTGATCGTTGTCCTCGCCCTTCAGCGGCGTGATTCCCCCGGCGGCCTCGACCTTGACCGCCTTCGTGCCGGAGGATTTGACGAGACGGTCGATCCAGCCCTCGAACTTCAGCCCGTTGGTGAAGACGATCTTCGCCTCCGTCAGGCGGCGGCCGTCGGCGGGGGAGGGGGAATAGACATGCGCATCGCCGTTGGGGCCGACCAGGGTCGCCACCTCGACGCGCTCGCCGCCCACATGGCGCACCATGTCGCCCAGGATCGAGAAGGTCGCGACGACCTTCAGCCTGTCGGCGCCTTGTGCCGCCGCGGGCAGCGACAGCACGGCAAGGCTCAGGCCTGCTGCCAGCAGGGAGACGGCAGTTCTTCTCGTCAGCATCGATGGGGTCCTTTCGAGGGATCAGGCTTCCAGATGCCTGCCGGGCCATGCGAGCCACAGCAGGCCGCCCTCGCGCCCGAGCGCAAGGGAGATCACGTAGACGACCCCCGCCGAGAGGATGATCGCGGGGCCTGCGGGGAGTTCCGCATGGAACGAGAGCAAAAGGCCGCTCACCCCGGAGACGATGCCGATGAGCACTGAGACGAGCATCATCATGGTGATGTCGCTGGTCCAGAAGCGGGAGGCCGCCGCGGGCAGCATCATCATGCCGACTGCCAGCAAGGTGCCCAGCGCATGGAAGCCGCCGACGAGGTTCATGACAACGAGACCTAGGAAGATCAGGTGCGTCGGCGTGCCGGCCCGGCTCACCGAGCGCAGGAAGATCGGGTCCACGCATTCGAGCACGAGCGGGCGGTAGAGCACCGCGAGCGCGAGCACGGTCAGCGTCGAGATGGAGGCAAGCAGCAGGAGCGTGTGGTCGTCGAGCGCCAGCACCGTGCCGAAGAGCACGTGCAGCAGGTCCACGTTCGAGCCCCTGAGCGACACGATGGTGACGCCGAGCGCCAGGGACAAGAGATAGAAGGCGGCCAGGGAGGCATCCTCCTTCAGGGACGTGAAGCGGGAGACGAGGCCGGCCGCGATCGCGACGATCACGCCCGCGGCCAGCCCGCCGACGGTCATGGCCGGCAGCGAGAGGCCGGCCATCAGATAGCCGATCGCGGCTCCGGGGAGGATGGCATGGGCCATGGCGTCGCCCGTGAGGCTCATGCGCCGCAGCATCAGGAAGACGCCCACGGGGCCGCCGCCCAGGGCAATGGCGATCACGCCCACGAGGGCGCGCCGCATGAACTCGAATTCGGAGAAGGGAGCATAGAACAGGTCGAGCATGGGAAACGGCCTTTACGCGACGCTGCGGTGGCAGACATCCGCATGCGGATCGTAGGCCTCGACCATGCGCCGGGCCTTGAGCAGGTTCTCGGGGCTCAGCACCTCTCCCGTCGCCCCCCAGGCCACGGGCTCGCGGGCGATCAGCAGGGTCTGCGGGAAGCTGCGCTTGACCATGTCGAGGTCGTGCAGCACGGCGACGACGGTGCGGGACTCGTCATGCCACCGGCGGACGAGGTCCAAAAGGTCGGCGGTGGTCTTGGCGTCGATGGCGGTGAAGGGCTCGTCGAGCAGGATCAGGGGCGCGTCCTGCAGGAGCAGGCGCGCGAAGAGCGCCCGCTGCATCTGCCCGCCCGAAAGGGTCGAGAGGGGGCGCCGCTCGAAGCCGGTGAGGCCCACCGCCGCTAGCGCCTCTTCGATCCGCGCATGATCGCGCCGTCCGATGCCGCCGAAGAGGCCGGACCGGGACCAGAGGCCCATGGCGACCAGGTCGTAGACCGACAGCGGAAAGGACCGGTCGATTTCGGCGACCTGGGGGAGATAGGCGATGCCGGAGGCGGGGCCCTTGAGCCGGATATGGCCCTCGAGGGGCTTGAGCGTCCCGACGATGCCCTTGAGAAGGGTGGATTTGCCCGCCCCGTTGGGGCCGACCACGGCCATGAGGCAGCCGGCAGGGATTTCCCCGTCGAGATGATGCACGGCGGGCCTGCGGCCATAGCCCAGGGTCACGCCGTCGAACTGAATGGCGGTCGATGCGGAGGACATGGGCTACCCCATCACGCCGAAGACGAGCAGCCACAGGCCCAGCAGCAGGACGGCCGCTCCGGCGAGGCGCTGCCCGGCCGAGAGGCGCAGGAGCGAGAAGGTCGGCGCGGCGGCCATCGCCCGATGCCCGTGGGCATGGTGATGATGGTGGTGGTGATCGTGCGACATGACGATCACCATAGACTCATCCGGCGCCGATTTCCAGAGGCGTATAGTATTTTATACGCCCCCATCAAAAGTATGGTTTATAAGGTCTATTCAGGCTATCGGGTGGTACTGGTAAAGCCAGGTCTCGCTCAGGACTTCGTTCCCGTTGCGCAGGTAGCAGCGCATCTCCACGGGCTCGGTTCCGGTCACCGTCAAGTCGAACTGGGTGCGCCAGTGGCCGGGCACGTTGTTGGGCACGGCCTCGGTCAGAACGTTCGAGAACTCGCCGCGGGAGGCAGTGAGCACGGGCTTGGGGATCACTCCGCTGGGCAGCTTGGTCAGGGGCTGGCCGATGAACTCCACCATGAACTTGCGCACGCCCTTCGGGCGCACGGTTCCGGCCTGCCCGCCATTGCCGAACCGGGTGGCGATCACCCGGGCCAGCGGGGTCGGATAGGGCTCGTCCGCCGCCCAGTGCATGCGGTAGCGCAGCTCCATCGCCTGGCCGGCGCGGGCCGGCTCGGCGGGCACCCACATGACCACGATGTTGTCGTGAATCTCGTCGTCGGTCGGGATCTCGACGAGCTGGATGGTGCCGCGGCCCCAGGCGCCCTGCGGCTCGATCCAGAGGGAGGGGCGGCGGTCGTAATAGACGCCGTCGAGGTAATGGTCGAAGTTCCGGTCGCGCTGGAGCAGGCCGAAACCCTTGGGGTTCTCGTCCGAGAAGGCCGAGGTGATGATCCGGGGCGGGTTGTTGAGGGGGCGCCAGATATGCTCGCCTGCGCCCGTCCACATGGCGAGCCCGTCCGAGTCGTGGATTTCCGGGCGCCAGTCGATGGCGGTGGCCTTGGCCTTCTCGGAATACCAGTACATGGAGGTCAGCGGCGCGAGCCCGAGGCGGCTCACGTCCTGGCGCATGTAGACCGCGCAGTCGATGTCCATGATGACCGCGGCCGCCCGCTGCATCACGAAGCGATAGGCTCCCGCCACGCTCGGGCCGTCGAGCAGGGCATAGACCGTGACCGTGTCCGAGCCCGGCTTCGGGGTCTCGAAATAGATGTGGGTGAAGTCGGGAAACTCCTCGTTCTTGCCGAAGACGGCCACATCCACGGCGATCCCGCGGGCGGAGAGGCCGTATTGATAGAGTTCGCCGATGGCGCGGAAATAGGACGCGCCAAGGAAGGCCACCCAATCGTTCTTCTTCCAGTCGAGCTTGCCGGTGCGGGCCTCCTGGAAGCGGAAGCCGGCAAAGCCCGAATTGTCCGGCAGCTTGCGGGCCGGGGAATCCGCGGGCATCTCGAAATAGGCGTTGTCGTAGACGATCTCGCGGGCCTGGCCGTTCTCGACCACGTTCATGCGCACCGGCTTCTGGAAGAAGCGGCCGAGATGGAAGAAGGTGACCGGGAACTCGCTGGGGCCGTTGGCCCAGAGGGCGAGGTCCGTCTTGAACCTGATCTTGCCGTGGGCGTCGTAGTCGATCTGGTAGAGCACCTCCGGCGAGGGGCTCGGCGGAGCCGCATAGGGCAGGCGCGCCATGTCCTGCGCCCGCTTCTTCAGCGCGTCGAAGGAGAACGGGGAGGGGGCTCCCATCTTCAGGCCCTGCTGCGCCAGGGCGGAAGCGGAGAAGCCCTGAGCGGCCAGGGCGGCCGTGGCGGTTGCGGTCTGGAGGAACTGGCGACGGTTGATCATGGATGAGCGCATGTATCTGTGAAGGGACGCACCCCTACCGACCAAGGTGGCAGGATTAAGTCCCTCTTAGCCTCTTGAGAAATCTTCGTCAGCGGTCAAAGTAACCCCACACACAGGCGCTGCAAGAAATAGCGCCGTAAGAGAGGGAGTACGCTATGCATCGTAAAGTCATGCGCCGCCTGATCGGCGCAGCGGCCGCTTTTGCCCTGGCCGGAGCCAGCATTCCGGCGCAGGCCCAGGATTTCATCAATGTCCTGACCGGCGGCACCTCTGGCGTCTATTATCCTCTCGGCGTCGCTCTCTCCAAGGTTTTCACGGATAAGGTGCAGGGCTCCCGCCCGTCGGTGCAGGCCACGAAGGCTTCGGTGGAGAACCTCACCCTCCTGCAGCAGGGCAAGGGCGAAATCGGTTTCACCCTCGGCGACAGCCTGGCCATGGGCTGGGCGGGCGACGAGGAGGCGGGCTTCAAGGGCAAGCTCGACAAGCTGCGCGGCATCACCGCCATCTATCCGAACTACATCCAGATCGTCGCGACCCAGGAATCGGGCATCAAGTCGCTGGCCGACCTCAAGGGCAAGCGCCTCTCCGTCGGCGCGCCGAAATCCGGCACCGAGCTCAATGCCCGGGCGATCCTCCAGGGCGCGGGCCTGGCCTACAAGGATCTCGGCAAGGTCGAGTACCTGCCCTTCGGCGAATCCGTCGAGCTCATGAAGAACCGCCAGCTCGACGCCACCCTGCAATCGGCCGGCCTCGGCGTGTCCTCCATCCGCGACCTCGCGACCTCGGTGCCGATCGTGGTGGTGGAAATTCCCGCCGATGTCGTGGCCAAGGTCGGCACGCCCTACATCAAGGCCACGATCCCGGCCAACACCTACCAGGGCCAGAGCGCTCCCGTGCAGACGGCGGCCGTGGTGAACTACCTCGTCACCCATTCCGGCGTGAAGGACGAGACCGTCTACCAGATGACCAAGGCGATCTACGAAAGCCTGCCGGAGCTGGCAGCGGCTCATGCCGCCGCCAAGGACATCAAGCTCGAGAACGCGCTCTCCGGCATGCCGGTCCCGGTCCATCCCGGCGCGCAGCGCTACTTCGACGAGAAGGGCGTCAAGAAGCAGGGATCCTAAGCAATTCGGGTGATTTACATTCGGGCCGGGGCAGGTGAACTGCTCCGGCTTTTTCGTGACGAGAAGAAGATCCTCGAGGAGCCGCAGCATGAGCCAGGGCACGAACACTTCGGAACTTGCGCAAATGGAGGCGCCCTCCGAATCCATCAACCCGGAGCATGGCCTGCCGGAAAGCTTCGGCGAGGGTTTCCTGGGACGGCTCCTCTTCTGGGTCGCGGTGGCCTTCTCGACCTTCCAGATCATCACGTCCTTCGGCATTCCCCTCGATCAGCCCTTCGTTGCGGGCCTGAGCCTCACGCACCTTTTCACGGCCGCCATGACGGCCTGGGCCGCATGGCTGGTCGCACTCGCCGTGCGCCGGCGCGGCCTCGCCGACGGCGTTCTCGCATGGCTCGCCATTGCCGCGGCCTTCGGGCTGGTGCTCTGGTTCGGCGGGAGCCTTCCGAGCCAGGTCGTGCGCGCCCTCCATGTGGGCTTCCTCTGCCTCGTGGCGGGAGCGATGGTCGCCAACCATCGGGCGGGCTCGTCCGTCACCCGCGCCATCGGCTGGCTCGTCGGCCTCGCGGGGTTCGGCGTGGGGCTCTACCACTGGGCGCTCTACAACGAACTCGTGATCCGCGCGGGCGAACTCACCACGGCGGATCTTGTCGTCGGGATCGCCGCGCTTGCGATCATCGTCTATCTCGTCTGGCGCGTCATGGGACCGGCCCTTCCCATCGTCGCCGGCCTCTTCCTGTCCTACTGCCTGTTCGGCCACCTGCTGCCCGCGCCCCTCGACCATCGCGGCTATTCCCTGGACCAGGTGATCGAACACATGTCCTTCGGCACCGAAGGCATCTACGCCACGCCGACCCTCGTTTCGGCGACCTACATCTTCCTGTTCATCCTCTTCGGCGCCTTCATGGAGAAGGCGGGCGTCATCGACTTCTTCAACGACATCTCGATGGCGGTGTTCGGCGACAAGCAGGGCGGTCCCGGCAAGGTCTGCGTGGCGTCCTCCGCCCTCATGGGAACCGTGTCGGGCTCGGGCGTCGCCAACGTGGTGGCGTCGGGGCAGTTCACGATTCCGCTCATGAAGCGCTTCGGCTTCCCTTCGGCCTTCGCCGGCGGCGTCGAGGCGACGTCGTCCATGGGCGGCCAGATCATGCCGCCGGTCATGGGCGCCGTGGCCTTCATCATGGCCGAGACCATCGACGTGCCCTATTCGAAGATCGTTGAGGCTGCGATCATTCCGGCGGTTCTCTATTTCGCGGCCTGCTATCTCGCCGTGCATCTGGAAGCCGGCAAACGCAACCTGCGGGGCCTGCCGAAAGCCGAATTGCCGAATGCCTGGAGCGAGCTGAAGAAAAACTGGTTCCTCATCACACCGCTCGGCGTTCTCGTCTACCTGCTCTTCGCCGGATACACGCCGCTCTTCGCAGGCGCCGTGGGCCTGTCGCTCACCGTCGCGCTGATCCTCGGCACGGCCATCGTGGCCGGGCTCGGCACGCCGGCCCTGCGCGTCGCGTTCTGGATCGGCCTGGCGCTGGTGTCCGCTTATTCGCTCGCCTCGACCGTGACGCTGGTCGTGCTCGTGGTGGCGGCGCTCTCCCTGTGGAACGCCTTTACGGGCCGCGGCCGCACCACCCTGAAGGCCTGCGTCGATGCCATGGCGGACGGTGCTCGCCAGGCGCTTCCTGTCGGCTTGGCTTGCGCCGTCGTCGGCATCGTGATCGGCACCATGACCCTGACGGGCCTCGGCACCATCGTCGGCACATGGATGATCTCCATCGGCAAGGAGAACATCTTCGCGGCGCTCGTGCTGACCATGATCTTCAGCCTGATCCTGGGCATGGGCATCCCGACCATTCCCAACTACATCATCACCTCGTCGCTCGCGGCGCCGATCCTGCTGCAGCTCGACGTGCCGCTCATCGTCTCGCACATGTTCGTCTTCTATTTCGGCATCATGGCGGACCTGACCCCGCCGGTGGCGCTCGCGGCTTTCGCGGCGGCTCCGATGGCCAAGGAATCGGGGCTCAAGATCGGCATCCAGGCGATCAGGATCGCGCTGCCGGGATTCGTGATCCCCTACATGGCGGTCTACGATCCCACCCTGATGCTGCAGCCGGTGCCGGGGCTCGAAGGAGCCGCCTACTGGTTCGCGGTGGTCTATATCGTGCTGAAGGCTTCGCTCGCGATGGTGCTCTGGGGCGTGGCTGCCGTCGGCTTCTTCCTCAGGCCTCTCTCCTGGTGGGAGCGGATCTGGGCGACGCTTGCGGCGGGTTTCCTGGTCGCGGCCATTCCGCTCACCGATGAGATCGGCTTCGTGCTCTCGATTCTCTTCGTCGGGTTCCATCTCTGGCAATCCCGCAGGGCCGCCAACCTCGCCATCGGCCGATGATCTGCCTCATTGCCGGATCCGTGGCCGCGCCCCTGATGGCGGGCGCGATCACGCTCTCCTGGATGCACTCGGTCGAGAGGATCGCCTGGGAGGAGGACTGGCGCTCTACTCCGGCGGGCTTGGAGCTCGTCGAGGCGCGGGTGCGCGGCTCGGGGGCCGGCATGGAGCCGCCGCCGGAGGCGAGATTCGTCAATGGCGTCTGGTCGTGGAAGCCGGATCTGCCGCCCCAGCGCGAGGTGATCCTGCGCCGCTCGGGGGCGACGGCGGATTGGCGGATCTGCGTGTCCGGCCGGTGCCTTCCGATGGAGGCCTATGTGCCGGCCGGAGCCGATCCGATCGTGATGAAGGTCTGTGAAAAGCCTTAAGCCCGTCCGGTCAGGGGCTCGACGGAGACGCAGCGCCGCCAGAGGTTCACGAGGACATAGAGGGCGAAGAGGCTGAAGAGACCCATCAGGGCATAGCCCACGATGTCGCCGAGTTCGAACAGGCCCGCAATGGCCCAGCCGGCGGCAATCGCGACGCCGAAGACTTCCGCGCCGACCAGGATCATGATGCTCACGATCGTGATCACGTTGCGCCAGTTGGTGCTTTTCGCCTGAGCCACTGTCGTCTCACTCCATTCTTGACGGATGGGACTACCCTAATTGCCCCCTCCGGTGCAAGTTCTGCCCGAATCTCATTCCGTGACGCCTCACATTCAAGAGACATGCCAGAGACCCCCGTCTTCTCGACAGCCGCCGTCGCCGCTCCTCACAGCCTCGCCGCCGAGACCGGCCAGACCATTCTTGCGGCCGGAGGCAATGCGGTGGAGGCCATGGTCGCCATGGCCGCCGCCATCGCGGTCGTCTACCCGCATATGAACGGCCTGGGGGGCGACGGGTTCTGGCTCGTGCGGGAGCCGCGGGGCCGCATCCATGCCCTCGACGCCTCGGGACCGGCCGGATCCCTCGCCACCATCCGGCGCTACCGGGACAAGGGCTACGACGCCATCCCGCCGCGTGGGCCTGATGCTGCTTTGACCGTTGCCGGCGCCGTCGGCGGATGGGCCCTGGCCCTCGAACTCGCCAGGGCGCTCGGCGGGCAGCTTCCCCTCGACCTGCTCTTGAGCGACGCCATCCGCTTCGCCAGGGACGGCTATGCCGTCGCCGCCGCCGAGGGACGCAACGCGCTCCTGGAGCAGGAGGCCCTGTTTGCTGCTCCCGGTTTCGCGCAGGCCTTCCTGGCCGAGGGGAAGCGGCCCGAAGCCGGCTCCTTACGCAAAAGCCTCAGGCTCGCCGATACGCTCGGCCAGCTCGCCCATGCGGGCCTGGCCGATTTCTACCGCGGCGATGTGGGGCGGGAGATCGCCGCCGACCTGGAGCGGATCGGGAGCCCTGTCAACCGCAAGGATCTCGAGGCCTACCGCGCCCGCGTGGTGGAGCCCCTGTCCGTTCGCCTCAGGCACTCCACGGTCCACAATCTGCCGCCGCCGAGCCAGGGGCTCGCGAGCCTTCTGATCCTCGGGATTTTCGAACGGCTGAACGTGACGCGCGCCGAAACCCCGGAGCACCACCACGGGCTGATCGAGGCCGCCAAGCGCGCCTTCGCGATTCGCGACCGGGTCGTGACCGATCCGCGCGAGCTCGCCCACAACCCTTCCGACTACCTCACGCCCGCCCGCCTGGAACGGGAGGCGGCCCTGATCGAAGCCCGGCGGGCCGCGCCCTATCCGCCCCGCTCCGCCGAAGGCGACACGGTCTGGATGGGATGCATCGACAAGGACGGGCTCGCGGTCTCCTACATCCAGTCCGTCTATTGGGCCTTCGGCTCGGGCTGCGTGCTGCCCGCCACGGGCCTTCACTGGCACAACCGGGGTATGAGCTTCTCCCTCGATCCGAGCAGCCGCAATCCGCTGGAGCCGGGACGAAAGCCGTTCCATACGCTCACGCCGGGGCTCGCCGTGTTCGATGACGGGCGGGTCCTGTCCTACGGCACCATGGGCGGCGACGGGCAGCCGCAGATCCTGGGTCAGATCTTCACCCGCTACGCCGATTTCGGCATGAGCCTCGCGGATGCGGTGGATGCCCCGCGCTGGCTCTTCGGCAAGAGCTGGGGCGCGCCGGCGGCGACGCTGAAGATGGAGGATCGTTTCGATCCCGGCCTGCTGCGGGCGCTCTCCGGCTTCGGCCATCCGGTGGAGGAGACGGGCAAGCCCTATGCGGATGCTTTCGGCCATGCGGGCATGCTGGTGAAGCATCCGCGCAACGGGCGGGTCGAGGCCGTGCACGATCCCCGTTCCGACGGGGGATCGCTGGGACTTTAGACCCGAATTCCGGTTGGGCGGCCTAGCCCTTCGAAGCGCGGCGATGGCCGTTTTAGCCAGCCCACAGGCCCTGGAGCAGGCTCAGGCCCAGCACCAGAACGAAGGTTGCCGCCAGGAGCTCGATCCCCGAAATGGCGATGGCGCCCCAGGCGCCGCGCCCGCCCGCGATCCTCAAGGCCGCGGCCTTGAAGAAGACCGCGAGCGCCGCGATGGCGCCGGTGGTGAGCGCAGTGCCAAGGGCCATGGCGAAGGTCGCCGCGATGCCTGCCGCGAACAGGCCCTGCGACAGGGCGAAGACCAGGACGATGAGCGCGCCGGAGCAGGGGCGGATGCCCGCGGCGACCGCCACGCCCGCCATGTCGCGCCAGCGGGTCAGGCGGTCGAGCTCCCCCGGCGGGGGCAGGTGGACATGGTCGCATCCATCTTCCACGGGCACGGCCGGGTTGCGGGCGAGCGCCAGGACGCCCAGGACCTTGCCTGCCTTGCGCCAGGTGATGGCTGCGCCGAGCAGGGTCACGGCGAGGAAGCTCGCCAGCTCCACGTTCATGGCGAGCTTGTTCATGGTGGCGGCGGTGGCGCGTAGCGCCAGGTTCACAAGGGACACGATGGCGATGGCGACCAGGGCCTGCACGAGGGCCGCTGCCAGGCTCAGGGCGAAGCCCTTGCGCAGGGCCTTCTCGTCGGCGACCAGATAGGCCGAGATCACGCCCTTGCCGTGTCCCGGTCCCGCCGCGTGGAAGACGCCGTAGGCGAAGCCGAGGGCGAGCAGGGAGAGGAAGGCGGAGCCGTCGTCCTTCAGGGCGCGCACCCCCGCCTGCAGGCTCGCATAGAAGCCGGACTGGACGGACAGGATCCAGGCGCCGACGCTGCCCGACGGCGTCGCCTCGCGCAGGCCCATGCCGAACGGGTTGCGCGGCGGCGTGCTCGACGGCCCGAGCCAGAGGCCGATCAGGCCCATGGCGGCAGCCACCACGGCAATGGCGATCAGTGCGATGCCGAGCCGCCGCCATGGCGGAATCCGTCCGGCGTTCGGCACGGCGGAGGTGTCGGACATCAGGGACATGCGACAATGGCCCTGTTGGAATATTCGATGCCGAAGCCCGGATTGGGCTGCCCCTGGATGGCGCCTTCGTCCTGCAGGATCTTCTGCATGGCGGCGTCGAGAGGTTTCGCCTTCGCGACATTGGTCACGCAGCCCTGGGGCGCGTTGGCGAGGGAAATCGCCGCGTTGCCGTCCTCCAGGCTGAAATAGACGAAGAAGCTCGGATCCTCGATCTCGATGGAGACTGCGCCCGAAGGCGTCACGGGTGTCTTGAGGGGCAGGAAGAACGACATGGCGACCTGGGTCTTCTCCATGCTCATCCGGGCCTCCCGCGGCGGATCGAAGGCCTGCGGCCTGCCGCGCGCCTTGAGCACCGTGAAATACTCGAACTCGTTGAGGGAGGCGGCGTTCTCGTCCGCGAGGCCCTGCAGCTCCTCCGGGGTCAGCTTGCCGTCGCCGTTCGCATCCAGCCCTTGCGTGACATAGGCCGTATAGGCCTCGTCGAAGGTCCAATGGTGGCGCACCCCCGTCACCAGCCCATCCTGTGCGAAGACGATCTCCGCCTTGGCCGTGACCCACACATGGGGATGCGCAAGGGCCGGCGAGGCCAGGCCCCAGCCCAAGCCTAGGCTCAAGGCAACCAGGGAGGATTTCAGACCGAAACGATGTGCCATGCGATGACCCTGGAGAGGCGACGCTTCCGGCCGAGGGCCGGGAGAGAGCCATATGAGGGTTCTATGGTTAACAGAGGCGAAACGATGGCGCGGGCGAAAGGCCTCGATTGACGGGCTTTGGAAGATATGTCAGCATTACTGACATATTCAACGAGAAGAAGACCGGATCACCGGCAGCGGAGCAAAGGCTCCAGGAGGGAAACGGGTAATGGCCGAAGGTCATGGTGCGCTGCGTAGCGTGTCGCTCGACGACAAATACGACCTGTCAAAGGATCACATCTTCATCACGGGCACGCAGGCCGTCATCCGCATGCTGCTGATGCAGCGCGAGCGTGACCGGCTGGCGGGCCTCGACACGGCTGGGTTCGTCTCCGGCTATCGCGGCTCCCCCATCGGCGGGCTCGACCAGAATCTCTGGCGGGCCCGGAAATGGCTGGAGGCCTCGAACATCGTTTTCCAGCCGGGCCTCAACGAGGAACTGGCAGCCACCGCCGTGTGGGGCTCGCAGCAGGCCGAGATCCGCGGCGACGGCAAGCATGACGGCGTCTTCGGCCTCTGGTACGGCAAGGGTCCGGGCGTCGACCGCTCGGGCGACGTGTTCCGCCACGCCAACATGGCCGGGTCCTCGAAGCATGGCGGCGTGCTGGCGCTGATGGGCGACGACCACACGGCGGAATCCTCCACCGTCGCGCACCAGTCCGAGTTCCACTTCGTCGATGTGATGATACCGATCCTGAACCCGGCGGGCGTTCAGGAGATCCTCGATTACGGCCTTTACGGCTATGCCATGAGCCGCTTCTGCGGCACCTGGGTCGCCTTCAAATGCGTGAAGGACAACATCGAATCCACCGCCTCCGTCGATGGGTCGCTGGACCGGGTAAAGATCGTCATGCCCGACGATTTCGCGATGCCTCCGGGCGGGCTCAACATCCGCAACCGCGACGGCGTGCTCGACCAGGAGGCGCGCCTTCAGGATTTCAAGCGCGACGCCATGCTAGCCTTCGTGCGCGCCAACAACCTCAACCGCATCGTTCTCTCCGGCGGCCGCAATCCGAAGATCGGCATCATCACCGTCGGCAAGTCCTATCTCGACGTGCGCCAGGCGCTCGACGAGCTCGGCCTCGACGAGGTGAAGGCGAACGACATGGGGCTGCGCCTCTACAAGGTCGCCTGCCCCTGGCCGCTCTCGCAACGCGAGCTCGTCGACTTCGCGCGGGGGCTCGACAAGGTCATCGTCGTCGAGGAGAAGCGCTCGCTCATCGAGGTGCAGCTGCGCGAGGAGCTTTACGGCACGGCCAACCAGCCGGTCTGCATCGGCAAGAAGGACGAGGAGGGCCGCTGGCTCTTCCCCGTGAAGGGCGCGCTCGATCCCAACGACATCGCGATCGCCATCGGCGAACGTCTTCTCGCCTATCACAACAACGACGATCTGCGCGGCCGCGTGGCGCGGCTTCGCCATGCGCAGGAGGTGCTGGCGACCACGGGCGACGTGGCGAACCGCGTGCCGCATTTCTGCTCCGGCTGTCCGCACAACACCTCCACGAAAGTGCCGGAGGGCATGCGCGCCTATGCGGGCATCGGCTGCCATTACATGGTGCAGTGGATGGACCGCTCCACCGAGGGCTTCACGCAGATGGGCGGCGAGGGCGCGAACTGGATCGGCGAGGCGCCGTTCTCCAAGCGCGGGCACGTGTTCCAGAATCTGGGCGACGGCACCTACAACCATTCCGGCATCCTGGCCCTGCGCTGGTCGATCCACACCAAGACCCACGTCACCTACAAGATCCTCTTCAACGATGCGGTCGCCATGACCGGCGGCCAGCCGCACGAGGGCAAGCTCACCGTCGACATGATCGCGCGCCAGGTGCGCGAGGAGGGCGTGGAGCGCATCGCCCTCGTCACCGACGAGCCGCACAAATATCCGAAGGAGATGCGCTGGCCGTCCGGCATGACGATCCATCATCGCAGCGAGCTCGAGGCCGTGCAGCGCCAGCTCGCGGAAATTCCCGGCGTGACGGTGATGATCTACGACCAGACCTGCGCCTCGGAAAAGCGCCGCCGCCGCAAGCGGGGCGAGTTCCCTGATCCGGACAAGCGCGTCATCATCAACGATCTCGTCTGCGAGGCCTGCGGCGATTGCTCCGTGCAGTCCAACTGCGTAGCCGTGCAGCCCGTGGAGACCGAGTTCGGCCGCAAGCGGCAGATCGACCAGTCGAACTGCAACAAGGATTTCTCCTGCGTGAACGGCTTCTGCCCTTCCTTCGTGACCGTGCACGGCGCGAAGGTGAGAAAGGCGGCGCCGGAAACCGTCTCGCCGGACGGCATGACGTTCGCGCCGCTGCCCGACCCGGCGCTGCCTTCCATCGACCGCACCTTCAACATCATCGTGACGGGGGTGGGCGGCACGGGCGTCGTCACCATCGGCGCGATCCTCGGCATGGCGGCGCATCTCGAAGGCAAGGGACTGGGCATGATCGACATGGCCGGCCTCGCCCAGAAGGGCGGCGCGGTCTACAGCCATGTGCGCCTCGCCAATAACCAGGACGACATCCACGCCATCCGCGTGAGCGCGGACTCCGCGCATCTCGTTCTCGGCTGCGATCTGGTTGTCACGGGCACCAAGAAAGTGCTGGCCTCGGTGAAGCAGGGGCAGACCGCGCTTGTGGTGAACACGGCGGAGGTGATGCCCGGCGAGTTCACCCGCAACGCCGACTTCTCCCTGCCGACCGAGCGCCTCAAGCGCGCGATCACATCGGCCGCCGGCAAGGAGGGCGTGTCCTTCGTCGATGCGACGGCCATCGCCACCGCGCTCCTCGGCAATGCGATTGCCGCCAACATGTTCATGCTGGGCTATGCCTACCAGACGGGCCTCATCCCGCTCTCTGGCGAAGCCATCGAAAAGGCCATCGAACTCAACGGCGAGGCGGTGAAGATGAATCTTTCCGCCTTCGCCTGGGGCCGCCGCGCGGCCGCCGAGCCCGAGCGGATCGCCGCCATGATGAGCGCGCTGAAGGCGCCGACCGAATCGCGCAAGCTGTCCGACACCCTGGACGAGGTGATCGAGCGCCGGGCCGCGTTTCTCGAAGGCTATCAGAGCAAGCGTTACGCCAGGCGCTATCGCAGCCAAGTGGAGCGCGTGCGCGCAGCCGAATCCGCCGCCGTGCCCGGCGCGACGGCGCTCACCGATGCGGTCGCCCGTTCGCTCTTCAAGCTCATGGCCTACAAGGACGAGTACGAGGTGGCGCGCCTCTATACGAACGGCGATTTCGAGCGGCAGGTCGCCTCGGCCTTCGAGGGCGATAACCTGCGCTACGAGTTCCACATGGCGCCGCCCCTTCTCGCCAGGAAGGACCCGGTGACGGGCCTGCCGCGCAAGATGAGCCTCGGTCCGTGGATGATGCAGGCCATGCGCGTTCTGGCAAGGTTCAAAGGCCTGCGCGGCACGCCGCTCGACGTCTTCGGCTATACCCATGAGCGCCGCACCGAGCGCCAGCTCATTCATGATTTCGAGAGCTTGATCGGTGAGATCGTGGCGAAGCTCGACGCCGGCAATCACGCGGTTGCGGTGGGGCTTGCCGCCGTTCCGCAGAAGATCCGCGGCTTCGGCCACGTGAAGGAGCGGAACCTGACGGCGGCGAAGGCGGAAGAGGCGGATCTTCTCGCGCGGTTCCGCGCCGAGCCGCAGAAGATGCCGATCGCGGCGGAGTAAATCGCGCTCGAGCGAAAAACGTCATCCCGGATCGCCGCTTTGCGCCGTCCGGGATGACGGGTCGTGAGTTTAACCCTGGCTCACGTCCACGAAGCTTTTCGCGACCGTCGGCACGTTGGCCTCGTTGAGGCCCGCCACGCACATGCGCCCCGAGCCGACGAGATAGACGCCGTCCCGCTCGCGCAGGGCAGTAACCTGCTGCTCGGTGAGTCCGGTGAAGCTGAACATGCCGCGCTGGTTCAGCAGGAAGCCTATATCCACCTCGTTCGACAGCTTGCGGATCTCTTCGGCCAGGAGCTTGCGCATCGCATCCATGCGGTTGCGCATGGTTTCGACCTCGCGGGTCCATTGGGCGCGCAGATCGTCGTTGCCGAGCACCGTTCCCACGAGCAGGCCGCCCGTCATGGGCGGGCTCGAATAGCTGCGGCGCACCGCGAGCTTGAGTTGCCCCAGCACGCGCTCGGCCTCATCCCGGTCGCGGCAGACGACGCTCAGGCCGCCGCAGCGCTCGCCATAGAGCGAGAAGTTCTTCGAGAAGGAATTGGCGACGAGGCAGCTCGCGCGCGCCGCATAACGGCGCACGAAGGCGGCATCGGCCTCGAGGCTGGTGCCGAAGCCCTGATAGGCCATGTCGAACACGACGATATGGCCCTTGGCGACGAGAAGGTCCGTGACGGCCGCCTGCTGCGCCTCGTCGAGATCGACCCCGGTCGGGTTGTGGCAGACGGGCTGGAGCACCACGATGGAGCCCGCTTCCGCCGCGTCCAGCGCCTTGACCATGCCGTCGAAATCCACGGACCGGCTGGCGCGGTCCCAATAGGGATAGGTCGCCGTCTTGAAGCCCGCCCGCTGGAACAGGCCGTGATGGTTCTCCCAGGTCGGGTCGCTCACGAGCACGGTGCGGCCGGGGGTGTGCTTGGCCAGGAAATCGGCGGCGATGCCGACAGCGCCCGTGCCGCCGATGGTCTGGATCGTCGCGATGCGCTTGTCGGAAAGAGCCGGATGGGACGCGCCGAAGACGAGCTTCTGGACGCCGTCGCGGTAGAGCGCATGGCCCTCCATCGGAAGGTAGGGGCGTTCGGCGAAGCCGATGCGCTCGTAGGCGGCGCGGACCGAGCCCAGCACGGGGATGCGGCCGTGTTCATCCGTGTAGACGCCGATGCTGAGATTGACCTTCCGGTCGCGCGGGTCGGCCTTGAAGCTGTCGTTGAGGGACAGGATCGGGTCGCCCGCGAAGGCTTCCACCTGTCCGAACAGGGATTCCGTCATGCTGATCTCCAAGCCTGTTGCGACGGCGCGATGCCGCCGCAAATGCCTGTCGCGAGACCTAGCCCCTGGTGGGGCTCCTCCGCAAGGAACTTCGTGGAACTTCAGGCATCCAAACGCCAGTCCACCGGCGCCAGTCCCTTCTCCGCGAGCCACGCATTGGCGCGGCTGAAGGGCCTCGTGCCGCGAAAATCCTTCAGCCGGTTCAGCGGGGAGGGATGCCCTGCCTCGATGACGAGATGCTTCCTCCGGTCCACGAGCGCGGCGCGCTTGCGGGCGGGGGCGCCCCAGAGCAGGAAGACGACGGCGGGCTGCCGCTCGGAGATCGCGGCGACCGCCTGATCGACCAGCTCAGACCAGCCGAACTTCATATGGGCCCCGGACTTGCCCGCCTCGACCGTCAGGGCGGTGTTCAGGAGGAGAACGCCCTGCTTGGCCCATTGCGTCAGATCGCCCGATTTCGGCATGGGCACGTCCAGATCCGCCGCCATCTCAGTGAGGATCGTGCGGAGGGAGGCGGGCAGGCGCCGGGTGCCGCGATAGGAAAAGGCCAGCCCATGGGCGTCGCCCGGCGTCGGGTAGGGGTCCTGGCCCAGGACGACCACCTTCACCCTGTCGAGCGGCGTCAGCGTCAGGCTCGTGAAGACCAGATCGGGGGGAGGGAGCACCTGAACGCCGGAGGCAACCACCGCATCGACCTTGGCGGCGACCGCCTCCGCGCTTCCATCCTTGAAGAAGGGGAGCGTGAGCCATCCCGCGGCCTGGGGCTTGGCCCGGAAAGCGGCGAGGGCCTGGCTGATCGGTCCGGTCATGAGCTTGGGTGCCTTTAGGTAAGATGTGGGCCGGTCGCTGGATGCGCCGCGGGGTTTGGCAGGGCCAGATGAAAAAGACATCGGGAGTGCCGCCGATCCGGGCGCTGTGAATATCGACAGAATGTTACCGATGTGACACGTTTCCCGTCTAGGTTCCGCGTCCGTAACACTGGAACCAACCTGCTACGAGGACTTTTCATGATGCTTCAGAGCCGCCCCTCCGCCGCCCTGCGCGCCGGGTTTCTCGGATTATCCCTGCTTTTGTCGGGCACGGCCCTGGCGCAGGAGGCCGTGACGATCCGCTTCGTCCAGACCAACGATATCGACCGCATGAGCCCTGAAAAGGGTCGCGGCGGCTTCGCCAAGCTCGCAACGGTGATCAAGGAAGAGAAGGCCAAGGGCAATGCCTTCTTCATCCATGCCGGCGACACGATTTCCCCCTCGCTCCTGTCGGGCTTCGACAAGGGCGCCCACATCATCGACATCCTGAACCGCATGGGCGTCGATGCGATGGCCCCGGGCAACCACGAGTTCGACCTGGGTCCCGACGCCTTCCGCGCCCGCATGAAGGAGGCCAAGTTCGACGTGCTGGCCACCAACATCGTCGACGGCAACGGTCTGCCCGAGAACACCAAGCCCGACAAGATGGTCGAGGTTCAGGGCGTGAAGATCGGCTTCTTCGGCCTCACCACCGAGGAGACGCCCATCGCGTCGAGCCCCGGCAACATCAAGTTCTCCTCCACGATCGACACCGCCCGCGCGAAGTCCAAGGAACTGCGCGAGAAGGGCGCCGACATCGTGGTCGCCATCGCGCATACGCCGCTCGAAGTGGACATGATCATCGGCCGCTCCGCCGGCGTGGACGTCATCATCGGCGGCCATGACGAGCACCTGATCGCCTTCTACGACGGCAAGGTGGTCCTGTCGGAATCGGAATCGCAGGGCAATTACATCAACGTGATCGAGCTCGCCGTTACCAAGGCCACGAAGGACGGCAAGACCTCCGTCACCTGGACGCCGAACTTCCGCATCGTCGACAGCGCGACCGTGAAGCCCGATCCCGATATCGAGGCCGTGGTGAAGGGCTACGAGGACAAGCTGTCCAAGGAGCTCGACGTCGAGGTCGGCGTGACGGAAACGCCTCTCGACAGCCGCCGCGCCACGGTTCGCGGAGGCGAGGCCGCCATGGGCAACCTGATCGCCGATGCGCTCAAGGCCGCCGTCGGGGCCGATGTCGCCCTCACCAATGGCGGTGGCATCCGTGCGGACAAGCAGTACCAGGCCGGCCAGAAGCTGACCCGTCGCGATATCCTCTCCGAGATGCCCTTCGGCAACACCACCGTGCTGCTCGAGGTCACCGGCGCGCAGATCAAGGACGCGCTGGAGAACGGCGTGAGCCAGGTGCGCGAGCTGGGCGGACGCTTCCCGCAGGTGTCGGGCATCGTGGCCGAGGTCGACGTGAAGGAGCCGGTCGGCAGCCGGGTGAAGTCGGTCAAGATCAACGGCCAGCCGCTCGATCCGGCCAAGACCTACAAGCTCGCGACCAACGACTTCGTGGCCCGCGGCGGCGACGGCTACCGCATGTTCGCCAACGCCAAGTCGCTCATCGACGTCTCGGCGAGCCAGCTCATGGCAAGCCAGGTGATCGATTACGTGGCGAAGGCGGGCAAGGTCGCGCCGAAGGTCGAGGGACGCGTCGTCCTGCGCTGATCCGCGCCGCAGCTTTTTTCCCGCGCCGGGGCTCGCAAGGGCCCCGGCGTTTTTCATGCGGCAATGCTGCCGATATCCTGCTCTGGGGCATCTTGTCCCTGGCGATGCCGGTATCTGGCGCTCGCCTCTGGTCATTCAGGAAATAGAACGTAGATTTCCTCTCCATCGACGGAGATTGCCGTGCCATTCTGGGCGCGCGCAAAGGCGAAACTTCATAACCAAAGCGATCATCTCTTGCAGTTCTACTCGCTTCCGGAATCCTTGAGTCCGTCACAGAAGCGCCGCCGCCGCTCACTCGTGCGGGGACGGCTGGCTCTCGTGATGGGATTGCTCGGCGTCACGTTCATCCTGCTGACCTTCGGCTATGTCACCTGGGAGCAGCGCAACCGTCTGATCCAGCGCAACGAGGACGATCTCGGGAATGCGGCGTTCTTCCTCGCGGATCATGCGGCCAGGCTGATCGAGGTGACGGACCTGACCCTGAAGCAGACCACGGCTCTGACGCATAAACAGGGCTGGGAGCAGGTGGAGACGTCACGGGCCCTGTGGGAGCAGATCCGCGCCGTGCAGGAAGCCTTGCCGTATATCGAGGATGTGTGGCTCAACGATGCGAGCGGCCGCCTTCGTCTCACATCGGCGCAGTTCCCGACGCCCGTGGCGAACGTTTCCGGGCGCGATGCCTTCGAGGCCCAGGCGATGCGGGACCGGGGCCTCTTCATCGGCCAGCCGATCGTCGGGCGGCTGACCAAGGAGCCGACCTTCATGATCAGCCGGCGCCTGCAGAACGGAAATGCCGAATTCGACGGCACCGCTTCGGTGACCGTCGCCCTGTCCTATTTCTACGATTACTGGTCGAAGCTGCGCTTGCCGAAGGGGAGCCGGATCGCGCTGATGCGCGCCTCCGACGGGGCCGTGATCGCGCAGTATCCGCCGCCGCCGGACGCTCTCTCCTTCGCGCCCATCGACAAGGCGGCCTTCGACAAGGCACTCGAATCGTCAGTCCATGCCGGGCTCTACTCCTTCGTCAGCTTGGGCGCCGACCGTATCGGTGCCTACCGGCAGGTCGGCGCGATGCCGCTCTTCATCCATGCCAGCATGCCGCAGGACGCTTACCGGTCGCAATGGCTCGTGCAGACGCGGCTCTATGGCGCCTTCGCGCTGATCGCCCTGCTGGCGCTCCTGGCTCTGACGACGCTCGCTTCCCGGCAATTCCGTGAGCAGGCTACCACGGCCACGCTCCTGGAGCGCCAGGTGGCCATGCGGACCCGCGAGCTGCGCACGGAAACGGCTGCGCTGGAAATCCTTAATCGAACAGGCAGCATCCTGGCGGCCGAGCTCGACCTCGACCGCATCATCGAGAGCGTCGTCGATGCCGGAATCGAGCTGACCGGCGCCCAGTTCGGGGCCTTTTTCTGCGGAGCCTCTCAGGATGGGAAGGAACATTACGGCCAGTACCCGTCCGAGGATCTGCGCCGAGCTTTCGCCGCGCTCGACATCCGGGCCGTCTGTGCGCCCGCCTTCGCTGAAGGCAAGAACGTCATTCTCGACGATCTATCCCAGATCATGACCGATGGCGGGGCCGCCCTCGCCGGCGATGGCCAACCCGGCCATTCCGCCATCCGCAGCCTCATCGCGGTTCCCGTTCCGCTCCGGACCGGCGACGTTCACGGCATTCTCGTCTTCGGCCACGAGAAGCCGGGCATGTTCGGCGAGCGCTCCGAGCGCCTGCTCGCGGGTCTCACGGCGCAGGCGGCCATCGCCCTCGAGAACAGCCGTCTCTACCGCAATGCGCAGAGCGAGATCGAGGAGCGCAAGCAGGCGCAGACGCAGCAATCGCTGCTCATCCGCGAGCTCCATCACCGCGTGAAGAACACGCTCGCCACCGTGCAGGCGGTCGTGGGGGCCACGGCACGCTCGGCGCTCAGCATCGACGATTTCTATCAGGCCTTCGTCGGTCGCATCATTTCCCTTGCCAACACCCATTCCCTGCTGACCGAAGCCGTGTGGCAGACCGCCTCCCTGCGCGAGATCCTGGAGAAGGAGCTGCGCCCCTACAACGACACCAGGGGCGAGCGAATCACCCTGGAGGGAGGCGCCGTCGAGCTGCCGTCGGAGGCGGCCGTGCCTCTCGGCATGGCGATCCATGAGCTCACGACCAATGCGGCCAAATACGGTGCGCTCTCGGTTCCCCGCGGAAAAGTGGCCGTTTCCTGGGAGAGCGAACCCCTGGAGGACGGCCTGCGCCTCACCCTCGTCTGGCAGGAGCGCGGCGGGCCCGAGGTCGCGCCTCCGGCGCGGCAGGGTTTCGGCTCGCGCCTTCTGCACCGAGTGCTCGCCACCCAGCTCAACGCGAAGGTCGAGATGGATTTCGACCCGTCGGGCCTGCGGGTGGCCATCGATGCGAACCTCAAGCGGATGCCGTATCCCGAGACGGGGTTCTGAGCCTCCGCAGGTTTTCTGCAAAGCCACTTTGCGGCCGGGCGCGTCAATGTGAAGGGCCGATCGGTTGGCGGGATGCCGGAAAACCCCTATCTAGGCGGCATGACAGGGCGGGACCCGCCAGGGCTTCCCGCGGCCAAGGGGCTTTGAATGAACGAGATCGTCAAACCAACCGACTTGCAGGTGAACGTCGTCCGTCCGGCGAACCACCCCGCTGTGCGGAGCGGGCGGATCGGCGTGCTGCTGATGAACCTGGGCACGCCGGAGGGCACGAGCTACTGGCCCATGCGGCGCTACCTGAAGGAGTTTCTCTCCGACCGGCGCGTGATCGAGACGCCGCGCCTGCTCTGGTGGCCCATTCTCAACCTGATCATCCTGACCAAGCGCCCCGGTCCCAAGGGTCGGGACTACGCCTCGATCTGGAACAAGGAGCTCGACGAGGGGCCCCTCAAGACGATCACCCGCAACCAGGCCGAGAAGGTGGCCGCGCACCTGAAGAGCATCGGCGGCGACAGGATCACGGTCGATTGGGCCATGCGCTACGGCAAGCCGGAGGTGCGCGAGCGCATCCAGGCTCTGCTCGACCAGGGCTGCGACCGCGTTCTCCTGGTGCCCCTCTATCCGCAATATTCGGCGGCGACCTCCGCCACGGCCTGCGATCAGGCCTTCCGCGCGCTCATGGACATGCGCTGGCAGCCGGCCGTCCGCGTCTCGCCGCCCTATCACGACGACCCGGTCTATATCGATTCCGTCGTATCCTCCATGAGGGCGGAACTGGCGAAGCTGCCCTTCGAGCCCGAGGTGATCCTCGTCTCCTTCCACGGCGTGCCGAAGGAGTATCTCATGAAGGGCGACCCCTATCACTGCCACTGCGCCAAGACATGGCGCCTCATGCGCGAGGCCTTCGGCTGGCCGGCGGACAAGTTCCGCATGAGCTTCCAATCGCGGTTCGGCCCGGCGGAATGGCTGCAGCCCTACACCGACAAGACTGTCGAATCGCTCGCGAAAAGCGGCGTGAAGCGGCTCGCGATCGTCGCGCCGGGCTTCTCCGCGGATTGCCTGGAGACCCTAGAGGAGCTCGACGGCGAGAACCGCGAGATCTTCATGCACAACGGCGGCGAGCAATTCGCCTATCTGCCCTGCCTCAACGATTCTCCCGAAGGCATGCGCGTGATCAACCACATCGTGGAGCGTGAGCTTCAGGGGTGGATCTAGGACTCCTGCCCTGTTTGAGGTAGCCTGAGCCCTCTGCAACTCCGTTGCCTGGGGGGCTCATGCCGCTGAGTGGTTTCGATATCTTCGTCATCGTTCTGGTGCTCGTCGTCGTCGTGACGATCGCCATGGGCATCAGAACGGTCCCGCAAGGGTATGCCTACACCGTCGAGCGATTCGGGCGCTATTCGCGCACGCTCACGCCGGGCCTGGGCCTGATCGTGCCCTATATCGATCAGATCGGGAAAAAGGTGAACGTCATGGAGCAGGTGCTCGACGTTCCGAGCCAGGAGGCCTTCACCCGGGACAATGCCGGCGTCACCATCGACGCGGCCGCCTTCTATCAGGTGCTCGATGCCGCCCGCGCGTCCTACGAGGTCGCCAACCTGAACCAGGCGCTCCTGGTTCTCACCATGACCAACATCCGCACCGTCGTGGGGTCCATGGATCTCGATCAGCTCCTCTCCCATCGCGACGAGATCAATGAGCGGCTGCTGCGGGTCGTGGACGCCGCCGCGTCGCCCTGGGGCGCCAAGGTCACCCGCGTCGAGATCAAGGACATTCTCCCGCCGGCGGATCTTGCCGGCGCCATGGCGCGGCAGATGAAGGCCGAGCGCGAGAAGCGCGCCGCCGTGCTCGAGGCGGAAGGTCTACGCCAGGCGGAGATCCTGCGGGCCGAAGGGCAGAAGCAGTCGCAGATCCTGGCTGCCGAGGGGCGCAAGGAAGCGGCATTCCGCGATGCGGAGGCACGCGAGCGGCAGGCCGAAGCCGAGGCGAAGGCCACGGGCATGGTCAGCGACGCCATCACCCGGGGCGATCTTGCCGCGGCCAACTTCATCGTGGCGGAAAAATACATCGACGCGATCCGCACCCTCGCTTCCGCTCCCAACCAGAAGGTCGTGATCGTGCCCATCGAGGCGGCCGGGCTCGCCGGGACGCTGGGCGGCATCGCGGAACTCACCAGGTCGGTGTTCGGCGAGGGCGGAGCGTCTACGCGGCCCGCGCGCAGCGTCCCGGCCGTCTCCGGAGGAGCCGAGCGCTCATGATCCAGAACGCGTTCGTCAGCCTGGGAGCCTGGGCCTGGATCATCCTCGGAGTCGTTCTGATCGGCGTCGAGCTTGTGGCCCCGGGAGCCTTCTTCCTCTGGCTGGGGCTCGCCGCCATCGCCACCGGGCTCCTGGATGCGGCGCTCGGCCTGTCCTGGCAGGCGGCATCGCTGGTGTTCGCCGTCCTCTGCGTTACGGCGGTGATCCTGGGCCGCACCGTCACCCGCTCGAGGATGCAGCCCGAGCCGCAGGCCGAGATGCTCAATCAGCGTGGGCAATCCCTCGTCGGCCGCGTCTTCACCCTGGAGACGCCGATCAAGGACGGAGAGGGGCGGATCCGGGTCGATGACAGCTCCTGGCGCGTGACCGGCGCCGACCGGTTCGCCGGGGCGAAGGTGCGTGTGGTGAGGGTCGAAGGCTCCACCCTCGTGGTGGACGATCCTTGAGGAGGGCCGAAACCCGATCCTGTGCTTGACGTAATGTCCGCTGCAAAAAGCTGATTATTGAGAATATTATTACATATTCTGTAATATTTTTATGTCACATTCCGAAAGGGAAAATTCACGATTTTCTGGAATATTTACTTGACCTGAACCTGTCGCGTCGTGGGGGCGCGAACCCCTCGCGGTGATGCGGGCAGGCCGTGTAAGACGCAGATGTCTCTCCAGAAGCTTTCCATCCGCGCCAAGCTCATTGGCGCGTTCACCTTTCTGGTCCTGCTCCTCGCAGGGCTGGGCCTGCTGGGGCTCCGGGGCCTTCAGCGGATCAACGCCGAGACGACCGAGATCGCCGAGCACTGGATGGCCGGCATCGAGAAGGCCGGCGAAGTCAATGCCGAGGTCCAGGAGTTCCGCGCAACGCTCCTCAGGCACATCATCGCGAGCGCCTTCACCAAGCACCTGGTGGATCAGGAAATCACCCAGCTGCGTGAAAAGATCGCCGCCGCCCTGCGAAACTACGAAAAGACGATCGTCCTCGAGGAGGACCGGAAGCTGTTTACGCAGTTCGAGCAGCTCTGGAACGCTTACAACCGGGAAGCCGATGCGGTTTTCCAGCTGTCCAACGGCGACAAATACGAAGAGGCGCGCGACTACAATGCGCTCAAGGCTCTGCCCATCGCTCAGCAAATGAGCGAGGTCCTGAACCAGATCGTCGCATGGAACACCGTGGGAGCCCAGGACGCGCGCCGGGAAGCGTCGGAGGTCTATGCTTCCACGCAGAACCTGATGCTCGGCTTTCTCGCCGCCGGAATCGTCCTCGCCATCGTCATGGCCTTCCTGATCACGCGCACGGTGTCCACCGGGATTGCCTCCGTCACGCGGTCCATGGGGCTTCTTGCGCAAGGCGATCTCACGGCGCAGGTTGCCTATCGCGGCTATCGGACCGAGCTCGGCAAGATCGCCGACGCCGTCCAGGTGTTCAAGGATGCGCTGATCGCCAAGAAGCAGGCGGATGAGGAGGCGGCGCTCGAAGCCGATGCGAAGACGCGCCGCGCGCAAAGGCTCGACGAGCTGACGAAGCGCTTCGAGATGAACGTCTCCCTCCTGACCGAGAGTCTGGCGAGCGCCGCCACGGAGATGGAATCGACCGCGCAGTCCATGAGCTCGATCGCGGATCAGACCAATCATCAATCGGTGAGCGTCGCATCGGCGGCGGAGCAGGCGTCCGCCAATGTGCAGACGGTGGCCGCCGCGACCGAGGAGATGTCCATCTCGATCCAGGAGATCGCCTCTCAGGTCAGCCAATCCTCGCAGATTGCGGAAAAAGCGGTTGCCGGAGCCCAGCGCACCAACACGACGGTGCAATCCCTTGCGAGCACCGCCGAGAAGATCGGCAACGTGATCGCGCTCATCAACACGATTGCCGGCCAGACCAACCTGCTCGCGCTCAACGCCACCATCGAGGCGGCCCGCGCGGGCGAGGCGGGACGGGGCTTTGCCGTGGTGGCCGCCGAGGTGAAGGAACTGGCCAACCAGACCGCCAGGGCCACCGAGGAGATTTCGCACCAGATCGCGGGCATCCAGCATGCGACGCAGGATGTGGTCGCGGCCATTCACGAGATCGCGCAGACGATCACCGAGATGTCGCAGATCTCGACCGGCATCGCCGCCGCTATCGAGGAGCAGGGCGCCGCGACCCGCGAAATCTCGCGCAACGTGCAGGAGGCGGCCCGCGGTACGGAAGCCGTGACCGGCAGCATCGGCCATGTCCGTGAACGGGCTGGGGAAACCGGCGCTGCCGCGATTCAGGTGCTGGGCGCGGCCCAGGAGCTGGCGCGGCATTCGGAGGATCTCAGTCGTGAGGTGTCGGACTTCCTCTCCAGCGTGAAGGCCGCCTGACGCAGCCGGATCGCTTCGGAGCCTCCATCGGAAGAGGTCCATCGCGCTTGCGCGACGGCCTTTTCTTCGGGTGTTAGGCCGCGCCTGCGCGCAGCAGGTCGAGATAATGCACGAGGCCGACGGGCCGGCTGTTCTCGACCACGATCAGGGCCGTGATCCGCGAGGCTTCCTCCATCTCCAGGGCCGTGACCACGAGGGCGTCCGGCGCGATGGTGCGCGGCGTCTTCGTCATGATGGACGTGACGGGAAGCGTCGCGAGGTCGGGCTTGAGGTTGCGGCGCAGGTCGCCGTCGGTAACGATGCCGGCAAGGGTGCCGTCCCCGTTCACCACGATCACGGCGCCGAAGCCTTTGCGGCCGATCTCCTCGATGGCCTCGCCCATGAGGGCGTCGATGCCGACGATGGGCAGGCGCTCGCCCACGTGCATGATGTCCCGGACGAGCTTGAGCCGCGCACCGAGCTTTCCGCCGGGGTGGAACACCCGGAAATGATCCGCCGTGAAGCCGCGCCGCTCCAGCAGGGCGACGGCCAGGGCATCGCCCAGGGCCAGCTGGATCGTGGTCGACGTGGTGGGGGCGAGCCCGTTGGGGCAGGCCTCCTGGGTCTTCGGCAGGGTCAGGCAGATATCGGCGGCCCGGCCCAGGGTCGATGCGCCATTCGAGGTGAGGGCGATCAGGGGGACCCGGAAACGGCGGGAATAGCCGAGGATGTCGGCAAGCTCGGCGGTCTCGCCGGACCAGGACAGGGCAACGATCACGTCGTCCGTCTGGATCATGCCGAGATCGCCGTGGCTCGCCTCGGCCGGGTGCACGTAATAGGCGGGCGTGCCGGTGGAGGCGAGGGTGGCGGCCATCTTGCGGCCCACATGGCCGGACTTGCCCATGCCGGTCACGATCACCCGGCCCCTGGCGGCGGCGATGGTCTCGACGGCCGCCGTGAAAGGCTCCCCGAGGCCGTTGCCGATGGCGTCCATCAGGGCGGTCAGGCCGTCCCGCTCGGTTTCGAGGGTGCGCAGGGCCGAGGCGACGGCCGGGCCGGGCGAATGGGGGGCTGGTTCTGCTAATGCCATGGCCGCTCCTCTAGCACAGGAGAGCGGCCATGCGGAACCCTCGCGCCCGCTTACTTCTGCCGCAGAAGGGCCTCGAGTTCCCTGCGAAAGTCGGCCGAGAGGTCCTCCCGGTCCAGGGCATAGGCCACGTTGGCCATGAGGAAGCCGATCTTCGAGCCCGTATCGTAGGTCTTGCCCCGATACTTCATGCCGAAGAATTTCTGGTCCTTCATCAGGCGGATCATGGAGTCCGTGAGCTGGATCTCGTTGCCCGCGCCGCGCTCCTGGGTGGAGAGCAGGTCGAAGATCTCGGGCTGGAGGATGTAGCGCCCGGAGATGATGAAGTTCGACGGCGCGGTGCCCTTCGGCGGCTTTTCCACCATGCCGGTGATCTCGAAGGTCTGGCCGAAATCCTGCCCCATCGAGACGATGCCGTATTGGTGGGTCTGGTCCTCGGGCACCTCCTCCACGGCGATGATGTTGCCGCCGTGCTGCTCATAGGCCGCGACCATCTGTTCCATGGAGCCGCGGCTGAGCATGTCGGGCAGGATCACCGCGAAGGGCTCGTCGCCCACGAGCTCCCGGGCGCACCAGACCGCGTGGCCGAGGCCGAGGGGCTCCTGCTGGCGGGTGAAGCTCGTCTGGCCGGCCTGGGGCTGGTCCTTGGCGAGAAGCTCCAGTTCCTTCGTCTTGCCGCGGCTCTCGAGGGTGCGGTTGAGCTCGTAGGCGATGTCGAAATGGTCCTCGATCACCGCCTTGTTGCGGCCGGTGACGAAAATGAAATGCTCGATTCCGGCGGCGCGGGCCTCATCGACCACATGCTGCACCACGGGGCGGTCGACGACGCACAGCATCTCCTTGGGAACGGCCTTGGTCGCCGGCAGAAACCGGGTTCCGAGACCGGCGACGGGAAGGACTGCTTTGCGGATACGCTTCATTGAATGAGCCATGATTGAGCATCGAAAGGGAGGGGTAATCTAAGACAGGACCGGCAAAAGGAAACCGATAACTGCCAAGCTCCGACTACCTCCAAGGTGGTAGGTTTCCCGGGTTTCATCGTTGCGTTCCCATCCATGGCGGTGCGGACCTGAATTGAAGCTGAAGCGTTTTGGTTAAGCTGCCGCGGGTGGCCAAAGGGCTGGCTTTCAACCGCCTGTTAACTCTCTTAGTGTCGCAATGGCAGGGCAGATCTGTCCTGTTTCAAAGAGCGAATTTTTTCATGCGCCAGCCGCTTTCCCCGCTGCGCCGCCTTTCCGGCGCACTCCTTCTCGGTCTGAGCCTGGCCGCCGCTGTGGCGATTTCCGCGTCGCCCGTCCAGGCGCAGGAGGCGTCCCAGGCCGGGTTCCAGCGCTTCGTGCAGGGCTTGTGGCCGGAGGCCAAGGCGCGGGGCGTCTCGCGGGCAACCTTCGATGCGGCGTTCCGGGGCGTCGAGCCCGACGCCAAGATCGTCGCGCTCACGCGCAAGCAATCCGAGTTCGTCCGGCCGATCTGGGATTACATCGACGGCGCCATCTCGGCCCAGCGACTGAAGCGTGGCCGGGACATGGCCGCCGAATGGGCGAAGACCCTCGCCGCCGTCGAGAGAACCTACGGCGTTCCGCGCGCCGTCGTGCTCGGCGTCTGGGGCATAGAGACGAATTTCGGCAGCTTCACCGGCTCGATCTATACCATCCGGGCCCTCGCGACCCTCGCCTATACGGGCTATCGCGGCGACTTCTTCCGGGGCGAGCTGCTCACCGCGCTGCAGATCCTGGAGCACGATCATGTAGACCGCTCCAAGATGCTGGGCTCCTGGGCCGGCGCCATGGGCCAGACCCAGTTCATGCCCTCGAGCTTCATGAAATACGCCGTCGACGGCAACCGGGACGGGGTGCGCGACATCTGGGCCTCGGTGCCCGACGCCCTCGCCTCGACCGCCAATTACCTGCGCCAGCAGGGCTGGGAGCCGGGTCTTCCCTGGGGCTTCGAGGTCCAGCTGCCGAAGGGCTTCGATTTCCGGCATGCCAAACTCAACTTCGCCCAGTGGCGGAACCTGGGCCTGCGCCGGGTGGACGGGAAGGCAATGCCGCAGGCAGGGGAGGCGAGCCTGTTCCTGCCGGGCGGCGCGAGCGGGCCCGCCTTCCTGGTGACCCGCAACTACGATGTCATCAAGACCTACAATTCCTCGGACGCTTATGCCATGGGCGTCGCGCATCTGGGGGACCGGCTCATGGGTGGGCTGCCGATCCAGGGCGCCTGGCCGAAGGACCAGCCCATGCTCGACAAGGACCAGCGGCAGGAAGTGCAGGAGCGCCTCGCCCGCCTCGGGTTCTACGAGGGCGACGCGGACGGCAAGTTCGGCTCCAAGACCCGCGAGGCCGTGCGGAACTTCCAGCTCCGGCGCGGCTTGGTTCCCGACGGCTATGCCGATTACGCGGTCCTGCGCGAATTGCGCGCGACCCGCTGACGGAGCCCTGTTCGGGCTCTATAACAAGGCCGGTCTCCGGACACACAGGGAGCCGCCGATGCATTTGGTGCCGATCATCCGCCGCCTGTTCCTTGCCCTGCTCCTGGCAGCGGGGGGAGGAGGCGTGGCCCTGGCCCAGTACGCTCCCGGCCAGCAGCAGGGCTATCGCGACCTGAGGGCCTATCCGCCCGGCTACTATCCCGGCAAGCTCGTGCAGCCTGCCCCCCAGCAGCAGGGCTTCAGCCTGCGGCGCTTCTTCGGCATTCCCGACGATCCGCCCCCGCCCGCCCGCGCTCCGGTGACAAGGCCCCGCAACCCCGCTGCGGCGGCGCCGGCCGTCGCCAAGCAGGAGAAGCCCAAGATCAATCCGAGCACCCAGGTGGTGGTCTTCGGCGATTCCCTGGCGAGCTTCGTCCGGCAGGGCCTCGATGCGCATTTTGCCGAGAACCAGGACGTGGAGGTCGTTCCCAAGCTGCGGGGCGAGGCGAATGTCGTGCGGTCGGATCCGTCGGACTGGCCGAACTTCATCAAGAGCTCCCTCGAGGGCGGACAGAAGATCTCCGTCGCCGTGATCATGCTGGGCACCAACGACCGGCAATCGGTCAGGGACGGCGATGCGAATGTCGAACCCCTGTCCGACCGCTGGAAGGAGCTCTACCGGCAGCGGGTCGATGCAATCGTGAACGTCTTCAAGGAGCGCCGGATTCCCCTGGTCTGGGTCGGTCTGCCTCCCATGAAGAACAGCAAGATCTCCGAGGATCTCGTCGCCATGAACGAGATCTACAAGGAAAGCGTGGAGCGTGGCGGCGGAGCCTATGTGGATATCTGGCCCGGCTTCGTGGATGAGGACAACCGCTACACGGCCACCGGCCCCGACGTGGACGGCGAGCCGGCCAAGCTGCGCACCGACGAGGGCATCTTCTTCACCCGCGCCGGGGCGCGGAAGGTCGCCTTTTTCGCCGACACGGAAATCAAGCGGGTCCTCGGGCTCGGCGGGTCCGGGGCGGCGTCCGCCAGCCCCTCGTCGATCACGCCCGCCGACGGTTCTGCCGCCCCTGCGATCGAAGCCGCCATTCCCGCTCCGCCGGACAGCGCGGCTCCCGTCATCCTGCCGCAGAAACCGCTGATCGGGCCGGTCCTGCCGCTGACCCGGCAGGACGTGACGCCGGGCGGCACACTCGTGTCGGCGCCGCCGAAGCTCACGGGGGATCATCTCTACACGGTTCAGCGCGCCCTGCGCGTCGGCGTAGCCCCCAATTCGCGTCCTGGCCGGGCGGACGACTTCCGCTGGTCCGAACCGTAAAAAGGTCCACATGAAAAGCGGCGGCTCACGACACGGTGAGCCGCCGCTTTTTTTGCGGGTGGGATGGCTTACGCCGGCAGGGTGCTTTCGCCCGTCAGGAAGGTGTCGATGGCGCGGGCGGCCTGACGGCCTTCGCGGATCGCCCAGACCACGAGCGACTGGCCGCGGCGCATGTCGCCCGCCACGAAAACCTTCTCGTTCGAGGTCCTGTAGCTCTTGTCGTCGGCAACCACGTTGCTGCGCCGGTCCAGCGCGACGCCGGACTGTTCGAGAAGGCCCTCTTTCACCGATCCTGCAAAGCCGATGGCGATGAAGACGAGGTCGGCCTTGATGGTGAATTCCGTGCCAGGAATGGGCTGGCGCTTCTCGTCCACGCGGGCGCATTGCACGCCCGTCACGCGGCCCTTCTTGCCCTCCAGCCCGAGCGTCGCCGCCTGGAACTCGCGTTCCGCGCCTTCCGCCTGGGACGAGGACGTGCGCATCTTCGTTGGCCAATAGGGCCACACGGTCAGCTTGTCTTCCCGCTCCGGGGGCTTGGGGCGGATGTCGAGCTGCGTCACGGAGAGCGCGCCCTGGCGGAACGCGGTTCCGACGCAGTCGGAGGCCGTGTCGCCGCCGCCGATGACGACCACGTGCTTGCCGTTCGCGAGGATCGGCTCGTCGAGAACCTCTTCGCCGCCCACACGCCTGTTGGACTGGGTGAGATAGGGCATTGCGTAATGCACGCCGGCGAGATCCTGGCCGGGCAGGTTCGGGTTGCGCGGATCCTCCGCGCCGCCTGCCAGCAGCACCGCGTCGTATTCGTTGTGCAGCGAGGCGAAGGTCTTGTTCACGCCCACATTGACGCCGCAATGGAAGGTGACGCCTTCGGCCTCCATCTGCTTCACGCGCCGGTCGATGTGGTACTTCTCCATCTTGAAGTCCGGGATGCCGTAGCGCAGCAGGCCGCCGGGCTTCGCCTCGCGCTCGTACACATGGACTTCATGGCCCGCGCGGGCGAGCTGCTGTGCGGCGGCGAGGCCCGCCGGACCCGAGCCGACGATGGCGACGCGCTTGCCCGTCATGACGGCGGCCGGCTCAGGCTTGATCCAGCCCATCTCCCAGGCCTTGTCGGCGATGGCCTGCTCGATGGTCTTGATCGTGACCGGCTGGTTTTCGAGGTTGAGCGTGCACGCCTCCTCGCAGGGAGCCGGGCAGATGCGGCCCGTGAATTCCGGGAAGTTGTTGGTGGTGTGGAGGTTGGCCGCCGCCTCCTCCCAGTCGCCCTGCCAGACCAGATCGTTCCAGTCGGGAATCTGGTTGTGCACCGGACATCCCGTCGGTCCGTGACAGAACGGGATGCCGCAATCCATGCAGCGCCCCGCCTGCTTCTTGAGGTCGCTGTCGTCGAGCGGCAGCGTGAACTCGCGGAAGTGGCGGATGCGTTCTCCGGCGAGCTGATACTTCTGCTCTTGCCGGTCGTATTCGAGAAAGCCTGTGACCTTGCCCATGATCTTGCTCTTCCAATCCTTATTCCGCGGCCTGCAGGTTCCGGAGACGATCCATCTCCTGGAGCGCACGGCGATATTCGACCGGCATGACCTTCACGAACTTGGTGCGGTAGGTCGTCCAGTTGTCGAGGATCTCCTTCGCGCGCGTCGAGCCCGTATAGGTGTGATGGTTGGTGATGAGCTGCATGAGGCGCTCTTCGTCCGGGCCCGACATATTGGCCATGATGTCGATGCGGCCCTTGGTCTCCAGGTCGCCGCCATGGTGATGGAGGCGGCGCATGAGGTCCTCCTCCTCCTCGACGGGTTCCAGATCGACCATGGAGAGGTTGCAGCGCTTGGAGAAAGAACCGTCCTCGTCGAGCACATAGGCGATGCCGCCCGACATGCCCGCCGCGAAGTTGCGGCCGGTCTGTCCCAGCACGACCACGAGGCCGCCCGTCATGTATTCGCAGCCGTGATCGCCGGTTCCTTCCACCACCGCGATGGCGCCCGAGTTGCGCACGGCGAAACGCTCGCCCGCCACGCCGCGGAAATAGGCCTCGCCCGCAATCGCGCCGTACATCACGGTGTTGCCGACGATGATCGAGCGCTCAGGCTGGGCCTTGGAGCCCGGTGACGGCCTGATGATGATCTTGCCGCCCGACAGGCCCTTGCCGACATAGTCGTTCGCCTCGCCTTCGAGATTCAGCGTCACGCCGGCGGCGAGCCACGCGCCGAAGCTCTGGCCGGCTGTGCCCTTGAGCTTCACGGTGATCGTGTCGTCCGGCAGCCCTTCGTGGCCGTAGCGCCTGGCGACCTCGCCGGAGAGCATGGCGCCGACCGTGCGGTCGGAGCTGCGCACCCGCGACTCGATGGTCACGGCTTCGCCCTTTTCGAGGGCGGGCTGCGCCTGAGCGATGAACTCGCGGTCGAGCACGTTCGCGATCGGGTGAACCTGGCGCTCCTGGTGACGGATCGCCACGTCCGGACCCGCATCCGGCTTGTGAAAGAGCTTCGCGAAGTCGAGGCCCTTCGCCTTCCAGTGGGTGACGGCTGCGTTCTTGTCGAGAAGGTCGGACTGGCCGATCATCTCGTCGATGGTGGTAAAGCCCATCTCCGCCATCAGCTCGCGCACTTCCTCGGCGACGAAGAAGAAGTAGTTGATGACATGCTCCGGCAGACCCTTGAAGCGCTTGCGTAGGACTGGGTCCTGCGTGGCGACGCCGACGGGGCAGGTGTTGAGGTGGCACTTGCGCATCATGATGCAGCCTGCCGCGATGAGCGGCGCGGTCGAGAAGCCGTATTCGTCGGCGCCGAGCAAGGCTGCGATGACCACGTCGCGGCCGGTGCGAAGGCCGCCATCGGCCTGAAGGGCCACGCGGCCGCGCAGGCGGTTGAGCACGAGGGTCTGCTGCGTTTCGGCAAGGCCGATTTCCCACGGCGAGCCCGCATGCTTGAGCGAGGTGAGGGGAGAGGCGCCCGTGCCGCCCTCGAAGCCGGAAATGGTGATGTGATCGGCGCGCGCCTTGGCGACGCCTGCCGCCACCGTACCGACTCCCACTTCCGCGACGAGCTTCACGGAGACGTCGGCCGCCGGGTTCACGTTCTTCAGATCGAAGATCAGCTGCGCGAGATCCTCGATGGAGTAGATGTCGTGATGGGGCGGCGGAGAGATGAGGCCGACGCCGGGCGTCGAGTGGCGCACGCGGGCGATCTTGGCATCGACCTTGTGGCCGGGAAGCTGCCCGCCTTCGCCGGGCTTCGCGCCCTGCGCGACCTTGATCTGCACCATGTCGGCATTGACGAGGTATTCCGTCGTCACGCCGAAGCGGCCCGAGGCCACCTGCTTGATGGCGGAGCGCTTCGACTGGCCGTTCGGCAGAACGCGGAACCGCTCCGGCTCCTCGCCGCCCTCGCCGGTGTTCGACTTGCCGCCGATGGCGTTCATGGCGAGCGCCAGCGTTTCATGGGCTTCCTTGGAGATCGAGCCGTAGGACATGGCGCCCGTGGAGAAACGCTTTACGATCTCCTGCGCGGGCTCGACCGCGCTCAGCGGAACCGGCGCGCGTCCCGTCTCTTCCGCCTTCTTGATGCGGAAGAGACCGCGAATGGTCTTGAGCTCGTTGTCCTGCTCGTTCACGAGGCGCGCATATTCGCGATAGCGGTCCTGCGCGTTGAGGCGCACGGCATGCTGGAGGGTTGCGACCGTGTCCGGGTTCCAGGCATGAACCTCGCCGCGCTGGCGAAAGGCGTATTCGCCGCCCACATCGAGCGCGTTGCGGTAGATCGGCGCGTCGCCGAAGGCGTCGCGGTGGCGGCGCACGTTCTCTTCCGCCACTTCGTCCATGCCGATGCCTTCGATGGACGTCGCGGTGCCGAAGAAGTCGCGCGCCACGAACTCGGATTTGAGGCCGACCGCGTCGAAGATCTGCGCGCCGCAATAGGATTGGTAGGTGGAGATGCCCATCTTGGACATCACCTTGAGCAGGCCCTTGCCGATGGACTTGATGTAGCGCTTGACCGCCTCATCCGCGTCCACCTCCTCGGGCAGCTCGCCCTTCGCATGCATGTCCGCGATGGTTTCGAAGGCGAGATACGGATTGATGGCTTCCGCGCCGTAGCCGGCAAGGCAGGCGAAGTGATGAATCTCGCGCGGCTCGCCGGATTCGAGCACGAGGCCGACCGAGGTGCGAAGGCCTTTTCGGATGAGGTAGTTATGGACGGCCGCGGTGGCGAGCAGCGCCGGGATCGGGATGCGGTCCGGCCCCACCATGCGGTCGGAGAGAATGATGATGTTGTAGCCGCCGTGCACCGCCGCTTCCGCGCGGTCGCAGAGACGGTCGAGAGCCCCGTCGAGAGCGGGAGCGCCGAGTTCCGCCGGATAGGTGATGTCGAGGGTCTTCGTGTCGAAGCGATCCTCGAAATGCCCGATGCAGCGGATCTTTTCCAGATCCTCGTTGGTGAGGATCGGCTGGCGCACCTCGAGGCGCTTGCGGCGCGAGGTGCCTTCGAGATCGAGGATGTTCGGGCGCGGGCCGATGAACGACACGAGGCTCATGACGAGTTCCTCGCGGATCGGGTCGATCGGCGGGTTCGTCACCTGCGCGAAGTTCTGCTTGAAGTAGGTGTAGAGCAGCTTCGGCTTGTCGGAGAGCGCTGAGATCGGCGTGTCGGTGCCCATGGAGCCGACGGCCTCCTGGCCCGTCACGGCCATGGGCTGCATGAGGAGCTTGAGGTCCTCCGTCGTGTAGCCGAAGGCCTGCTGACGGTCGAGGAGCGACACGTCGGTGCGCGACTCGCGCGCCTGCACGGGCTTGAGATCCTCCAGCACGATCTGCGTGCGCTTCAGCCATTCCTTGTAGGGATGCGCCTGGGAGAGCTGCTGCTTGATCTCGTCGTCGGAGACGATGCGGCCCTCCTCGAGATCGATGAGGAGCATCTTGCCCGGCTGGAGGCGCCACTTCTCCACGATCTTCTCTTCCGGGATCGGCAGAACGCCCATCTCGGAGGCGAGGACCACGAGGCCGTCATCGGTGACGAGGTAGCGCGCGGGGCGCAGGCCGTTGCGGTCGAGGGTCGCGCCGATCTGCCTGCCGTCGGTGAAGCACACGGCGGCGGGACCGTCCCACGGCTCCATGAGAGCGGCGTGGTACTCGTAGAAGGCGCGCCGGTCCTCGTCCATGAGCGGGTTACCCGCCCAGGCTTCGGGGATCAGCATCATCATCGCGTGCGACAGCGAATAGCCGCCGCGCACCAGGAATTCGAGCGCGTTGTCGAAGCAGGCCGTATCGGACTGGCCTTCGTAAGAAATCGGCCAGAGCTTCGAGATGTCGTTGCCGAAGAGTTCCGAATCGACGGAAGCCTGCCGCGCCGCCATCCAGTTCACGTTGCCGCGCAGCGTGTTGATCTCGCCGTTATGCGCGACCATGCGGTAGGGATGCGCCAGCTGCCAGGTTGGGAAGGTGTTGGTGGCGAAGCGCTGGTGCACCAGCGCGAGAGCGCTCTCGAAGCGCGGGTCCTGGAGGTCGAGGTAATAGTCACGCAGCTGCGTGACGAGCACCATGCCCTTGTAGACGATGGTGCGCGAGGAGAGGCTCACCGGATAATAGCCGGCGGTGCGCTCGTCCTTCATGTCGTAGACGGCGTTTGAGATGACCTTGCGGGCGATGAACAGGCGGCGCTCGAAGGTCTCGGCGTCCTCCATTCCCTTGCCCTTGCCGATGAAGATCTGGCGGTGCAGGGGCTCGGTGGCCTTCACGCTCTCGCCGAGATCGCTGGAATCGACGGGCACCTCGCGCCAGCCGAGAACCTGCAGGCCCTCGTCCGCGATCGCCTTGGCGACGATCTCCTCGACGAGCCTGAAGCCCTCCGGGTCGCGGGGCATGAACAGGTGGCCGACGCCGTACTGGCCCGCCTCCGGCAGCCAGATGCCGAGCTTGGCGCATTCGGCGGCGAAGAACTTGTGCGGGATCTGGACGAGAATGCCGCAGCCGTCGCCCATCTTGGGGTCGGCGCCCACCGCGCCGCGATGGTCGAGATTCTTGAGGATCTGGAGACCCTGCTCGACGATTTCGTGCGACTTGCGGTTCTTCATGTCGGCAATGAAGCCGACGCCGCAGGAATCCTGCTCGTTGGACGGATCGTAGAGGCCCTGCGCCGGAGGAAGCCCCGGATCGCGCACGGCCCGTGGATCCGTTTTGACGGCCGTGCGGCTCGGGACCTTCGCTTCCAGTCTCTTCATCGGCACGTCGTTCATATCAGATCCTCACATCCGAACGTCTTCAAGGTTCTTCGAGGCGGTTTTTCGGGCCGCCGGATGATAAGGAGATCGTCCGGAATGCCCGCCGCTTCAGGGGGTCGTCGAGGGGTGGGTCCGGCAGGGGAGCCCGCACCTCGCGGGCATCCTTCAGGCTGTCTTCAGCCCAGAGTCGCCCGTTCCGCCCACGTTTTGCGGGCGGCTTTCGTGGTATCTCGTTTCGTTCGCGTCTGGCGAAGCATCAAGAAAGCCTCAGGGCGGAAAGAAGGGGCGCAGGCACCCCAAAAGGGACAGCATCACTGTCCTAATGCTTCCAACGTGCCAGACTTCATTGCAGGGCACAAGAGGGTTTGGAAAAATTTTAGACAAAAGTTACAAGCCGGGGTTCCGGGGTGTAACAAAAGAAACTTTTCAGCCCCTGGCGTGAAAGTCTGCTCCGATGGGTCAATGATCTTGACATGTCGGCTCCAGTGGGGAGGGTGCGCGTCCGAGGAGACGACGGATGAACTTTGCGAGCGACAATATCGTAGGGGCCAGCGGCCCGGTGCTGCAGGCCATCGTGGAGGCCAATGCCGGGGCCATGGCCGCCTATGGCAACGACGAGATTTCGGTCCGTGTCAGGGCGCGTTTCGCCGAGCTTTTCGAGCGCGAGGTCTTCGTGTTCTTCGCCGCGACCGGCACGGCCGCCAATGCGCTGGCCCTGTCCTCGGCCGTTCCGCCCTATGGCCTCTGCGTCTGCCACCGGGAGGCCCACATCATCGACGACGAGTGCGGCGCGCCGGAATTCTTCATGCACGGGGCGAAGCTCGCGGGCCTGCCGGGCGTCGGCGCGAAGCTGAGGGCCGAGGACGTCGATGCCTACCTCAAGGGCCTGCCCAAGGCGGTGAAGCAGATGCCGCCGAAGGCGCTTTCGATTTCGCAGGTGAGCGAAGGCGGGCTGGTCTACGGCCTCGACGAACTGGCGGCTCTGGGCCGCGTCTGCCGTGCGCACGGCCTGTCCTTCCACATGGATGGGGCGCGCTTCGCCAATGCCCTCGTGGCGCTGGGCTGCACCCCGGCCGAGATGACCTGGAAGCAGGGCGTCGACATCCTCTCCTTCGGCGCGACGAAAAACGGCGGGCTCATGGCCGAGGCCATCGTGGTGTTCAAGCCCGAACTGGCGGAGGCGCTCGACTACCGCGCGAAGCGCGCCGGCCAGATCATCTCCAAGAGCCGTCTCATAGCGGCCCAGTTCGAGGGCTATTTCGCGGCGGATCACTGGCTCGACAACGCCCGCCACGCCAACCGCATGGCCGCGCTTCTTTCCGAGGGGCTCGCGCGGCTGCCCGGCGTGCGCCTCGCCTGGCCGACCGAGGCCAACGAGGTGTTCCCCATCATCCCGCAAGCCCTCGACCGGGCCCTGAAGGCCGCGGGCCTCCACTACCATTCCTGGACGGAGCTGAGTCTGCCGGAGACCGAGACGATCGGGAAGGACGAGGTGCTGATCCGCCTCGTCGCCTCTTGGGCGACGGGCGAGGACGAGGTGCGCAGGTTCCTGGAGATCGCCTCTTCGGAGGTATCGCGGCAGGCCGCCGAGTGATTGCCCTAACCCTGCCGCATTCACCCGCGATGGAAGATCCCAGAGACCCTTGACCGGCGGGGACCTCCAACCCCGGCGGAACGGACCAGGATCGAAAACAAAAAAGCGCCCCGGCCAAACCGGGGCGCTCTTCGTTTGGGGCTTTGGGAAATCTCAGGCCGCTCTGCTGGCCTCGATGGCTCGGGCGCCGTTCGCCGAAATCGGAATCAGCTTCGGCTTCTTGGCTTCGGGGATCTCGCGCACGAGATCGAGATGGAGCAGGCCGTTCTCGAGGGTCGCGCCTGCCACCTGCACGCCGTCGGCGAGCTGGAAGCGCCGGTCGAAGCTGCGGGCGGCGATGCCCTGATAGAGAACGTCGGCCTTGCGCTCCTCCAAAGGCTTGCGCTCACCGCGGACGGAAAGGGTGTTTTCCTTCACCTCGATGGTCAGATCGCGATCGGTGAAGCCGGCCACCGCGATGGAGATGCGATAGGCATTCTCTCCGGTGCGCTCGATGTTGTAGGGCGGGTAGCTCGGGGCCGCATCGACGCCGACCATCTGGTCGAGCATCGAGAAGAGACGGTCGAAGCCGACCGTGTTGCGGTACAGGGGAGCAAGATCAAACTGTCGCATGGCATATCCTCCGCTTGAAGCGACATGCATTGTCGAAGAATCCACCGTCTGAGGCTGGATCCGGATCGCGTGCCGCCACCACGGCCGGCACTCTCTCGAGGTGGGAATAGATGCGGTTGCTTTCAAGAGGGCCGTTCCTTAAGCCTTGCAGGCACGATAAAAGCTTTCCGGTTTTTTGAGTTGGACCCCGCCGTGGAATTCATCGTCACCCCCGACAATCCCGTGCCCGGCGAGCCCACGCTGGTCGATGTGACCACCCGCGACGGCATCGTGCTTCGGGCCGCCTATTGGATGCCCGAGACGGAGGAGCCGCAGGGGACGATCTGCCTCATCCAGGGCAGGGCGGAATTCATCGAGAAATACTTCGAGGTGGTGGGTGAGCTCCTGGACCGGGGCTTCGCCGTCGTCGCCTTCGATTGGCGGGGGCAGGGACTCTCGGGGCGGCAGGTCGGCAATGCCCGCAAGGGCTATGTCCGGCGCTTTTCCGACTTCCGCCACGACCTGGAGGCGGTCCGCGATCAGATCCTTGTGCCGCGCATGCCCGAGCCGCATTTCGGCCTCGCCCATTCCATGGGCGGCGCCATCGCCCTCAATGCGGCCTATGAGAGCTGGCTGCCTTTCCGGCGCCTCGTGGTCACGACGCCGATGATTGCGTTGAGCCTCGTCAAGCGCACCCGCCTGGTGGCGATTCTGATGCGAATCCTGCGCCTGTTCGGGATGGGCAAGATGTTCGTGCCCGGCGGCGGCGAGACGTCCATCTCCACCCTGCCGTTCAAGGGCAACCGGCTCACGACCGACCGCGTCCGCTATGCCCGCAACGCCGAGGCCGCCCACGCCATCGGCGCCGGCGCCATCGGCGCGCCGACGGTCGCCTGGCTCGACGGCGCGTTCCGCTTCATGAAGCGCTTCGCCGATCCGCGCTATGCCATCAGGATCCGCCTGCCCACGCTCATCGTGGCGGCCGGGGAGGATCCGGTCTGTGCGACCCCGGCGATCGAACGCTTCGCCTCGCGGCTCAAGGCGGGCAGCGTCATCGTGCTCCCGGGAGCCCGGCATGAGATCCTCATGGAGCGGGACGCGATCCGCGAGCAGTTCTGGGCCGCTTTCGACGCATTCATTCCAGGCACGCCCGATCCGGTCGTGCCTGCGAAGGGCGATCTCGCGGAAGCGGGTTAGCGGCTGAGCAGCTCGACGGCGGCGGCGTGGACCCGGCGGTCGCCCGCAGCGACGATGCGCCCGCCCTCGGCGGCTGAGCCGCCGTCCCAGGACGTCACGATGCCGCCCGCGCCTTCGATGATCGGGATCAGGGGCGCGATGTCGTAGGGCTTGAGGCCCGACTCGACCACGAGGTCGATATGGCCCGCGGCCAGCATGCAATAGGCATAGCAATCGCAGCCGTAGCGGGCGAGGCGGGCCACGCTCTCCACCCGGTCATAGGCGCGCAGCTCGTCGCCCGCGAAGAGCCGGGGGCTCGTGGTGGAGATCACCGCGTCCTTCAGGGAGGCGCAGCGGCGAACCTTGAGCTTGCGCTCGCCGCCGGGGCCCCGATAGGTCGCGCTGCCCCCGTCGCCAAAGAACCGCTCGCCGGTGAAGGGCTGGTGCATCATGCCGAAGACCGGCTGCTTCTTGTAGGTCAGGCCGATGAGAGTGCCCCAGGTGGGCAGGCCGGCGATGAAGGCGCGGGTGCCGTCGATGGGGTCGAGAACCCAGACGTAATCCGCATCCGGCCGCTCGTCGCCGTATTCCTCGCCGATGATGCCGTGGGTGGGGAAGCTGCGCTTGATGAGGTGGCGCATGGTCGCCTCGCTCGCCCTGTCGGCCTCCGTCACCGGATCGAAGGCGCCGCCGCGCGATTTGTCGTCCGTGGCGATGGCGGTGCGGAAGAAGGGAAGAATCGCCTGGCCGGACTGGGTTGCGAGCTCGTTGACGAAATGCGTGAAGTCGATGAGCCCCATGGCCTGAGAATCCCCTGAAAGACGAATGCAGGCGACCTTGGCCCGCCGTGGATCTGCTTTTATCAAGCGCTTGGCCCGCGGCAAGAGCGCTGCGGTGTCCTGGAGAAATGGCCGCCATGAATCCTGCAAGGCCCGCCGCCCGCCGCGCCGAAACCGCCCTGTTCCTGATCGCGGCGCTCGTCTCGATCTATGCGGTCAGCCAGTTCCTGCGCAATTCCGTCGGCGTGATCGCCAACGATCTCGCCCGGGAGCTGTCCCTTTCGGCGACCCAGACGGGCCTTCTCTCGAGCGCCTTCTTCCTCGCCTTCGCGGCGGTGCAGATCCCCATCGGCATCCTCATCGACCGCTACGGCCCGAAACGCACCATGCTGGGGACGGCGGTGCTGACGGTGCTGGGCACGGTCCTTTTCGCGCTCGCTCCCTCGGCCTCCCTGCTGATCGCCGCGCGGGCGCTGATGGGGCTCGGCTGCTCTACCTTCTTCATGGCGCCGCTCGTGATCTATGCCCGACGCTTCCCGCCGGAGCGCTTTGCCGGGCTCACCAGCCTGCAGATGGGGCTCGCCAATATCGGGACCCTGGCGGCCACGGCGCCGCTCGCCGCCTCGGCCGCCGCCTTCGGCTGGCGGGCCTCTTTCCTTGCCGTGGCCGCCCTGACGGTCGTCATCGCGCTCGCCATCGTCATGGCCGTGCCGGGGGATGACGGCTCCGGAAAGCCAAAGGAGACCTGGGGCGCGGCCTTTCGCGGCGTGGCCGCCGCCCTGAAGATGCCCTCCTTCTGGCCCGTCTTCTTCATGCACCTGACCACCTATGGATGCTTCGCTTCCGTGATCGGGCTCTGGGCCGGGCCCTGGCTGTCGGATGTCCATGGTGCCGACTTCGCCGCGAGGGGGCGCATTCTCCTCCTCGGCGCGACGGCGCAGATCGCCGGCATGCTGATCTGGGGGGCGATGGACCGGTTCTGGGGCAGCTACAAGAAGCCCGTGCTCATCGGCAGCACGGTGACGATCCTGCTTCTCTCCGTCCTGGTTCTCGTGCCGCTCGACCGCACCTGGGCGACCCTATGGTTCATCCCCTTCGGTTTCTTTGTCGCCTATACGCCCATCCTGACCAGCCATGGAAAATCGCTGTTCCCGTCCGCCATTACCGGCCGTGGCATCACGCTCATGAACATCGGCACCATGGGAGGGGCCTTTCTCTCCCAGAGCGTGACGGGAATGCTGATCGATCTCGTGGGGCGCTCCGAGCAGGGCCTGTACCGTCCCGAGGGCTATCGCCTCGTCTTTGCGGCCCTGGCGGCATGGCTGCTGCTCAGCTTGTTATTTTATGTCAAAGCCATCGACCCGCATCCGAGCAGATATGCAAATAAAGCATGACCTGCGGCGAAATTTCAGTTGCAATTTGTGCGCTGCGGCGTAATTATTGCAGTGCGATATGGCGATGGCGTCGCCTTGTCGTAGCCCTTCTTGGGCGTTTCCTCCCTAAACTTCGGGCCGCTGGAGACAGTGGCCTTTTTCTTTTTCCGGCTCTTCCTTCCGTTTGCGATGTCGAGGCTTACTCCGCCGCGATGGGCCGCGTGACCAGCTCCCCCTCGATATCCGCGATCACCTGGGCGAAAGCCTCGATCAGGTCGTCGGCCAGCACCGGGAAGGCAGGTTTCTTCTGCATGCTGCGCTCGTCCATGTAGAGTGCGCGGTTGAGTTCGATCTGCAGCGCATGCCGGCCCAGGGCCGGTTCGCCGTAATGCTCGGTGATGAAGCCGCCCGCATAGGGCTTGTTGCGCACCACCGTATAGCCGCGCCCTCTCAGGGCCGCCTCCACCAGGTCGACCAGCAGCGTGGAGCAGCTCGTTCCGTAACGGTCTCCCAGCACGATGTCGGCCTTGATGCCGTCGTCCCGGCCCACGCTGGAGGAGGGCATGGAATGGCAGTCGATCAGGATGGCATGGCCGAACACCTGGGCCGTGCGGCGCACCAGCTGGCGCAGGGTCCGGTGATAGGGTTTGTAGAGCCACTCGATCCGGTGCAGGGCCTCTTCCACCGGCAGGCGCGAATGATAGATCTCCTGGCCGTCGGCCACGATGCGCGGAATGGTGCCGAGGCCCCCTGCGACGCGCATGGAACGGGTATTCGCGAAGGAGGGCAGGCGCCCGTCGAACATGCGCGAGTCGAGTTCGTAGGGCTCCCGGTTCAGGTCGAGATAGGCCCGCGGGAAATGCGCCGTCATCAAGGGGGCGCCCAGGCTCCTCACCGCGGCGAAGAGCTCGTCCACGAAGGCGTCCTCGGACCGTCTCAGGGCGATGGCGTCGAGCCGGGATCCGGCCAGGAACGAGGCCGGATAGACGGCTCCTGCATGCGGCACGTTGAAGACGAAGGGGATCGTCTGCGTCTCGGGCTCGCTGACGGTGAAGGGAGGATCGAACTCGTCGACGATGGCTGGCCGCATCGGGGAATGAACTTGACTATGCTGGAAGGAAACCGGTCTTCAAGCTAGTGTAAGGCACGGCCGCCGCCTGTCCATGACAATATCCCGGCAAGGCTGCGGCCTTCTTTCACGGCTTGTTTACTCCCCCTCCGGCATGAAGGTGGCAAAGACCCATTCGCCACGATTCGGGGCTGGCAGCCGATGAAGATCCTTCTCGCCGAAGACGACAACGACATGCGCCGCTTCCTTGTGAAGGCGCTGGAGAACGCGGGCTACGACGTCGCCTCGTTCGACAACGGCCTTTCGGCCTATAACCGCCTGCGCGAGGAGCCGTTCGAGCTTCTCCTGACGGATATCGTCATGCCTGAGATGGACGGCATCGAGCTGGCCCGCCGGGCCACCGAGCTCGATCCGGACATCAAGGTCATGTTCATCACGGGTTTCGCCGCCGTCGCGCTCAACCCGGATTCCCAGGCCCCGCGGGATGCGAAGGTCCTGTCGAAGCCGTTCCACCTGCGCGACCTGGTGACCGAGGTCGATAAATTGATGGCGGCCTAAAAAAGGCCCGCCGCAAGGCTTGCGCCCGGGCCCGCTTGTGGGTATATCGCCCCCACAGTCGAGACGGGACGTCAAAAATCACCGTTTCCCGGGCGCGTAGCTCAGCGGGAGAGCACTACGTTGACATCGTAGGGGTCGCTGGTTCGATCCCAGCCGCGCCCACCATTTTCTTTTTTCCGGCCTTCCCGAAGGGCCGCAGGAGACCGGATATGAAGATCCGTAACTCGTTGAAGTCGATCCGCGGCCGTCACCGCGACAACCAGCTGGTGCGTCGCAAGGGCCGGGTCTACATCATCAACAAGACCCAGAAGCGCTACAAGGCTCGCCAGGGCTAAGGGCGTCGTCCGGGGAGGGCCTGCTCTTCCCCGAAGCGATGCGACCCTCAGGAGCCGATGCGGCAAGCCCGCACACGCTTTTATGAATTGACCGCGCATGCCGGGATCCTAAAATCCCGGCATGCGCTTTTTTGCGTCCCTGCTGATCCTGATCTTGAGCCTCGCGGCCCTTCCGCTGGCAGCGCAGGAGGCTGCGCGCCCCAAGGATGCGAAGGGGCGGGGCCAAGCGCCTCAGGAGCGGTCGCGCGCGATCACGCTGGATGACCTGTTCGACCGTCTCGGCAAGGCCCAGTCCGAGCGGGAGGCCGAGGGCATCGCGTCCCTGATCGAGCGGCGCTTTTCCCGGTCCGGCTCCGATACGGCGGACCTGCTCCTGAGCCGGGCGGGCGAAGCCTATGGAAAGAAGGATTTTCCCCTGGCCGTCGAGCTGATCGACCGGGTGCTCGCGCTCCAGCCCAACTGGGCGGAGGCCTGGTACAAGCGCGCCACGGTGTTCTACCAACTCGACGATCCGGTCTCCGCCATGGCCGACCTTCAGCGGGCCTTGAAGATCGAGCCGCGCCACTTCAACGCCTGGACGGGCCTCGGCCATATCCTGATGGCCTCCGACGACAAGGCGCGGGCGCTGGAGGCCTATCGCCGGGTGCTCCAGATCAATCCTCAGATGTCGGACGTCAAGACGATCGTGACCCGGCTCGCGCCCGAGGTTGACGGCCAGGAGCTCTGATCCCAGGTTGCGGGGATGAACCTGCTCCTCGCCCTTGCGGCCCCTGTCCTTTTCCTGCTCCTGGGCGCCGCCTTCACAGCCCTCTACGCCTGGATCGCCGCGCGGCGCTTCCCGCCGACCGGGCGGTTTCTCGACATCGAGGATTGCAGGCTTCACTACCGGGAGGAGGGGCCTCGGGAGACGCCGCCGCGAGGAACCATCGTCCTCCTGCACGGCGCCACGTCCAATCTCGTCGAATCCATGCTTGGGCTCGGGACGGCCCTGTCCCGTCATTACCGCGTGATCGCCGTCGACCGGCCCGGACATGGCTGGAGCGAGCGTCCCCGGACCCTTGCCGCCGCCGAGCCTGCGCGGCAGGCGGCGCTCATCGCCTCCGCCTTGCGGCGGCTTAATGTGCGCAACGCCGTCGTCGTGGGGCATTCCTGGTCGGGAACCCTCGTGCCGCATTTCGCCCTCGACCACACGGATGTGGCCGGCGCGGTCGTGGTGCTGGCGGGTATCACGTCTCCCTGGCCGGGAGGCTATATCGGCTGGTATCGCCGCCTGATGGCGTCCTGGGCCGGCTGGCTTCTCATCCGCACCCTGGCCGTGCCGGTCCTTCTCGTGCTCCGGCCCTGGATGAAGAGAAAGACCTTCCGGCCCCAGCCGCCTCCGCCCGGCATCGTCACGAAGGGCTTCATCCCTCTCGCCTTCCGGCCGCGGGCCTATGAGGCCAACATGCTGGATTTTGCGGTCATGTACCACGCTGTCCTGCGCCAGAGCGCGCGCTACCGGGACATCCGGCTTCCGGCTCTGGTGATCGCGGGAGACAGCGACGAGATCGTCTGGACCGATCTCCACAGCCGCTCCTTCGCCCGCGAGGTGCCGGGCGCGGAGCTCGTCCTGATGCCCGGCATCGGCCACATGCCGCAATATGCCGATCAGGCGGCGGTTCTCGCCGCCATCGAGGCCCTGGCCGAACGGATCGCGCCGGCCAGGGCGGAGGCCGCTCAGGCCTGAGCGGCGTGCTCCTGGTTGACGAAGGCGATGCGCACCATGTTGGTGGCGCCTGGCGTACCGAATGGCACGCCCGCCACGATGATGATGCGGTCGCCGATGGCCGAATAGCCCTCGCGCACCGCGAACTTGCAGGCGCGGAACGCCATGTCGTCGATGTCGCTGGCGTCCTTGGTCCTGATCGGATGCACGCCCCAGACAAGGGCGAGCCGTCTGGCCGTATCCTGGCTCGGGGTCAGCGCGACCACCGTCGAGTTCGGGCGCTCGCGGGCGATGCGGAAGGCGGTCGAGCCCGACGACGTCCAGGCTGCAATGGTCTTGAGGTTGAGCGTGTCGGCGATCTGGTGCGCGCCCGCCGCGATGGCGTCCGATCCGGTCGCTTCCGGCTCGGTGTTCAGAGTGCGCATGATCGACCAGTAGTTCTGGTCCTGCTCCACTTCCTCCGCAATCCGGCTCATGGTGGCCACCGCGTCGACCGGATACTGGCCGGAGGCGCTCTCGGCCGAGAGCATCACCGCATCGGCGCCGTCGAAGACGGCGGTCGCCACGTCGGAAACCTCGGCGCGTGTCGGCACCGGAGAGGTGATCATGGATTCCAGCATCTGGGTGGCGACGACCACGGGCTTGCCGAGGCGGCGGGCTGTGCGGACGATCCGCTTCTGGATGCCGGGCACCTTTTCAAGGGGCATCTCCACGCCCAGATCGCCGCGCGCGACCATGACCGCGTCGGAAATCTCCATGATCTCGTCGAGGCGCGTGATGGCCTGGGGCTTTTCGAGCTTGGCCATCACGAGCGCCCGGCCGCGGGCCACCTTCTTCACCTCGGCCACGTCCTCGGGGCGCTGCACGAAGGAAAGCGCGATCCAGTCCACGCCCGCATCGAGCGCCGCTTCGAGGTCCGAGCGGTCCTTGTCCGTCATGGCCGCGACGGGAATCACCGTGTCCGGCAGGCTCACGCCCTTGCGGTTGGAGATCTTGCCGGCGACCTCCACGGAGGTGGTGGCCGAGCCGGGCTTCACGCTCTTCACCCGCAGGCGCAGCTTGCCGTCATCGATCAGGACCGTGTGGCCGGGCTCGAGCGAGGAGAGGATTTCCGGATGGGGCAGGTGCACGCGCTCGGCGTTGCCGGGGGCCGTGTCCGCATCGAGAGTGAAATTCTGGCCCTTCTCCAGCATGGCGCTGTCGCCCGCGAAGGCGCCCACGCGCAGCTTCGGGCCCTGGAGATCGGCCAGGATGGCGATAGGCCGCTTGAACTTGGCCTCGACCGCGCGGATCATCGCCACGCGCTCCTTCAGCTTCTCGCGCGGCAGATGGCTCATGTTGAGGCGGAAGACGTCGGCGCCGGCCTCGAACAGTTTGGCGATCATCTCGGGGTTCTCGGAGGCAGGCCCCAAGGTTGCTAGAATCTTCGTGCGCCTTTCGCGTCTCATCGTTATGGCCCCCCTGGGCGGTTCGTTTCGGTCAGCTGGATGGTCCAGCTTTTCTGTTCACCCGTATCGACTTCGAAGAAGCCGCTGCGATCGAAGCCTCTGGCGAGGCAATCTTCCGTTCCCCGGATCGTGAATTCACGCTCGCGCGTGCACATGAAGGAGCGCCCGCTCCATTCGCCGCCCCGGTCGTAATCGATGGCGTAGATGTAATAGAAGCGGCCGGCGAGCTGGCCCTTCAGAAGGGTCTCGCAGGCGCGGGCGGTGAGGTTCCACCAGCCTTCCGTCACCCATCCTTGCGCGTCCCGGTAGCCCAGCGCGACGCCGACGCGGCTCGAGGTCATGTTGCACAGGCGCAGGTCCGCCTTCGCGGGCGAGGCGGCGAGAAAACATGCGCTCAGGATGAACGTCGCGAGTGCAAGGCTTCGCCGCCAGCGAGGGGACGGTGTGAGAAAAGCGGCCTTCATGGATGCGGTATGATCGAATCGAAAGGAATGAAATCGCACAATGCCGTGAGAACTGTGTCGAATCGTTGTCGGCCAGAAGCGCCGCTAGGGCAAGACCCGATGACGCGGGCACTATAAAATTTGCCGGCTATGCGTGTGCTTTCACACAATCTGGGAGGCGTCCCGCTGTCTTTGCTCTCCGTTTGGAGAGGAGCTATCCCGCCCCGGTCTCCGTTCTGGGGCGCGCCACCCAGATGCCGAAGAGAATCAGCGCGCCGCCGAGGCTCTGGACAGGGGTCAGCGCCTCGCCGAGGATCGCCCATCCGAACAGGGCGGCCGCGATCGCCTCCAGGAAGATCACCAGCGACGAGAAGACCGCTGGCAGGCGGCCGAGCGCGATGGAGAGAAGCCCCTGGCCTCCCGCATGGCTCACGTAGGACATGGCGAGCAGGGCAGCGATTCCCTGCCCCGTCTGCGGGATCACCCGCGTGTCGAAGAGGAGCGCGACGACGAGGAGGATGGCCGAGGTGATCAGCCCGGCCTCGAACGTGACCCGCGCCGCGCCTGCCGTTTTCCGCGCCCGGCTCGCGGCCAGGAAATACATGCCGAAGAAGAAGGCCGTCGCGACGCCGTAGAGATCGCCGAGGATGCGGCCGGGATTCGCCTGAAGGCTCTGCCCGATCAAGGCAGCGCCGCCGAGAAGGCAGAGGGCGAGGCCGAGAAAGGTCCCGCGCGACACCCGCTGCCGCAGCACGAGCCAGACGACCAGCACCACGAAGAGCGGGGCCATGGTGGCGAAGAACGTGGCGTTGGCCACCGTCGTCTTGAGGATCGCCAGGTGCCAGAAGAAGAGATCCCCGGCGAAAACGATCCCGGCCACGATGCTGGCCTTGGAGAAAGGGATCTTCGGCGCGTCGGCGGTGGCGCGCTTCTCCTCGATCCGCATCCAGGCATAGAGCAGGGGTAGGCAGAGCGAGACGCGCCAGAAGGCGCTGGCGAAAGGCCCCACATCGGCAGGCGTTCCCGCCATGTCGGCGGACGCGAAGCGCACGAAGATCGGGGAAATCCCCATGGCCACGGCACCCAGGCAAAGCGCGGCAAAAGCGGAGGCGAAGCCTGTCTCGGGACGGGCCGTGGCGGAAAGGGAGGGCATGAAGCGTCTTGAAGATCTGTTGCGCGCAACGTCGCGTTGTCAGGTTCGAGGGCGCAGGGTAAGGCTTTTCCTCCGCCGTTCAATCCATCGTTGCCGAAAAACCGTCCATCGCCATGCCGTCTTCCGCCGCGCTCAGGCTCGACGAGCCTTCCCTTGAGCCTCACCCCGTCGAAATCCTGTCCGGCTCCGTCGAATCGGGTCTCCTGATTCTGTGCGATCACGCCTCCAACGCTGTGCCGCCCGACCTGGGCGATCTGGGCCTGCCGGAATCCGAGTTCCAGCGCCATATCGCCTATGACATCGGGGCTGCGGACGTCACCCGGTCACTGGCCCGGCGCCTCGGAGCTCCGGCGATTCTCACCCGGTTCTCGCGGCTCGTCATCGATCCCAACCGGGGGCGGGACGATCCGACCCTGGTCATGCGCCTCTCCGACGGGGCGGTGGTGCCGGGTAATGCCCGGGTGGACGAGGCCGAGGTGCAGCGGCGCATCGCCCGCTTCTACGACCCTTACGACCATGCCATCGCTCAGGCGATCCACAGGGCCATGGCGGCGGGCCATCCGCCCGTCATCGTGACGGTCCACAGCTTCACCCCGGTCTGGCGCGGCTGGCCGCGGCCCTGGCATGTGGGAATCCTGTGGGATGCGGACGACCGCTTCGCAAAGCCGCTGCTCGACGGGCTTCGGGCCGAGGAGGGGCTCGTCGTGGGCGATAACGAGCCCTATGATGGGGCGCTTGCAGGCGACACGGTCGACCGCCACGCGACCGTGCGGGGCCTGGCCAATGCGCTCATCGAGATCCGGCAGGACCTGATCGCCTCGGAAGAAGGTGCCGAGGAATGGGCCGGGCGATTCGCCCGGCTGCTCGAGCCCCTCGCCGCGCGGCCGGATCTGCGGGAGCCCAGGGCCTTCGGCACCCGCACCCGCGACCGCCTGCGCCAGCACGGAGGATGAGCCATGAAGGACATCGACGACACGACCCGCACGGAGCTGGAGGCCGCCGCCTTCCGCAGGCTCCTGGCGCATCTTCGCGAGCGCACGGACGTTCAGAACATCGACCTCATGAATCTGGCGGGATTCTGCCGGAACTGCCTGTCGAACTGGCTCAAGGACGCCGCCGACGAGCGGGGCTTAGCCCTCTCCAAGGAGGACAGCCGGACCCATGTCTACGGCATGCCTTACGAGGAGTGGAAGCAGCGCTACCAGCGCGAGGCGAGCCTGGCCCAGCTCGCCGATTTTGAGAAATCGAAGCCGGGGCATTAAAAGGGCTTCAACGAAATGACCATAACACTGGCGCCAATGCCATCAATCAGGGGTTTTTCCATTCATGGATGACGCAGCTTTCAATACCGAATCCGTCGCCGCCGACCAGCTGAAGGCCTTCATCGAGCGCATCGAGCGCCTCGAGGAGGAAAAGGCCGGAATCGCGGGCGACATCAAGGACGTCTATGCCGAGGCCAAGGGCAACGGCTTCGACACCAAGGTGATCCGCAAGATCATCTCCCTGCGGAAGCGCGATTACGCCGAGCGCCAGGAAGAAGAGGCGATCCTCGAGCTCTACATGCAGGCGCTCGGCATGGCATAGTCCGGGACGGCTCCCTCAAGTCTTCAAAAGGCCCCGCAGCGCGACCTGCGGGGCCTTCCTCATGCCTGGGGCGCATCCGGGAGGCGCAGGGCGTCCATGAGCTGCTTGCACGTGCAGCTATGTGGCATATGCGTCTCTAACGCACTCTCGGCTTTGTCGGACAAAGAGGATCGGCACCCAGCGAATCTCCATCTGGGAATCAAGTTACTTTGCGTGCGCAGAACTTAATCTGTGCCGATCGTTCTATGAGGTTCCTGCTACAAGACGAACCAGCCCTTGCTGAGGTCGAGCGAGCCTTTCAGCTTGATCACGGCTTCCGCTGCCTTGTCGCTGTCGGTGTTGAGGTAGACGTAGGTGTAGCCCTTCGTCTTCTCGTAGCGCACCTCGCCGGCCTTGCTGAAATCCTTGGTGCCGATGAAAGCGAAGTTCTGGTCGCCGCTCTTCTTCGTGTTGGCATCGATGGCCCGCAGGTCGATCCGGTCGCCGCCCTTTCCTGAGAAGTCGGCGATGGTGTCCGCCTTGCTCTTCGAGGAACTCGTCTGCCTGTCGTCGAAGACGAAGGCATCGCGGCCCGAGCCGCCGGTCAGCGTGTCCGTTCCCGAGCCGCCGCTCAGGCGGTCGTTGCCGGAACCGGCAATGAGCGCGTCGTTTCCGCTTCCTCCTTCAAGGGTGTCATTGCCTGATCCGCCATCGAGACGGTCATTGCCGGAGCTCGCCAGCAGCTTGTCATTGCCGCCCCCACCGGAAAGCCGATTTGCGCCTGCGTTCCCGTTCAGAATTTGGGAGAACTCATTGCCTGTCAGATCGAGCGAAGCCCTACCGTTCGGGGCCACGGCCCCCATGAACTCGATGGATTGCCCAGCCTGAAGGGTATAGGACCCGGACGAAAAGATCCGGTCGTCGCCATTCCCGGATATTTCGATGATCAAATCACCGCTACTCACGTAATAGATGTCGTCGCCAGCGCCTCCATCGAGTAGATCAATTCCGTCTCCGCCGTCGAGAACATCGTTGCCGGAACCACCGTCGAGCAGGTCAAGGCCCGCGCCGCCAAAGAGTGAGTCGCCGCCTCCGCCTCCTGAAAGCAGGTCTCGTCCGCCACCGCCCTTGAGGACATCGCTCAGCGCGCCACCGGTAACGACGTCATTGTTCGATCCGCCGTCGAACCTGAGCGCTTCGATCCCGGTCATCACCGTTCCATCGGTCGAAACCCAGGTCGCCGAGGGGTCTGAAAGATCAATAAATGAAGCACGGATGGAATTCGTCCGGTCGATGATGGCGAGATCGACGCCGTCTCCACCGATGAGGGTATCGTGAGCACCGCTGGCCTCGGATTGTCCAGTGCTGGTCAAAACGTCATCGCCGTCGCCGCCCTCCATCCGGTCGGCACCCATGCTGCCGTCAAGCCGATCGCTACCAGCCCCGCCCTGGAGAATGTCATCGCCATCATCGCCGGATAGAATGTCATCGCCGTCGCTAGCGACCAGCGTGTCATGTCCCGCGCTGCCGCGAAGGGTGTCCGCGAAGCGTGTTCCTACGAAGGCGTCGTTGGCACCGGTGCCGTTGAAGGTGACTGCCGAGGTGCGGGGATCGAAGATCTGTGCGCGCACGGCATAAAACGAGGGATCATCCGGGCTCTTGCTGTCGTCGGTCCAGGCGACGATGAACCGCCCGTCAAGGAGCATCGTCATCGACGCCTGTTTTTGATCCGCCTTCGTGGTCGTGTTGACGAGGAATTCGTCCCCGACCTTGCTGCCGTCGGCATTGAACACTTGCGCACGCAGAGCGGCCAGGAACGGATCATCCGGACTGTTGCTCAAGTCGGTCCAGGCCACCACGAATCCCCCGTCCGGGAGCGCCGTGATCGTTGGCGCGAACTGATAGGATGTCGTGGTCGTGTTGACGACAAACTCATTGCCGGCTTTGCTGCCGTCGGCATTGAACACCTGGGCTCGCACGGCCCAGCCTTCGGCATCGTCCCCACTTTGGCTATCGTCGGTCCAGGCAACCACGAAGCGGCCGTCCGAGAGGGTCGTGATAGTAGGCTCGAATTGTATAGATGCCGTTGCAGTGTTCACGAGGAACTCGCCACCGACTTTGCTGCCGTCGGCATTGAACACCTGGGCTCGCACCGAATAGCCGTCCGGGTCGCCCCCAAGCTGGCTACTGTCAGCCCACGCAACGACGAAGCGCCCGTCCGGAAGCGCCGTTATCGCCGGATCCCTTTGATAGCTTGAAGTGGTCGTGTTGACGAGGAACTCGCCCCCGACCTTGCTGCCGTCGGCATTGAACACTTGAGCCCGCACGGCTGAGCCAAGCGTGTCGTCCCCGCTCCCGCTGTAGTCTGACCAGGCAACGACGAATCTGCCGTCGGCGAGAGCCGTGATCGTTGGTTCCCTCTGGTCGTAGAGTGTCGTCGTATTGACGAGAAACTCATTTCCGATCCTGCTTCCATCACCATCGAAAATCTGCGCCCGCACCGCGTAGTCCGACGTGTCGCCCCCACTTTGGCTATAGTCCGACCAGGCAATGACGAAGCGCCCGCCCGGAAGCGCCGTTATCGTGGCCTCGGTCTGGTACTCTGTTGTAGAGGTGTTGACGAGGAACTCGTCTCCCGACTTGCTGCCGTCGATGTTGAATACCTGTGCTCTCAGCGCATACCCGTCGGTATCGTTGCCAGTTCGACTGAAGTCTTCCCAGGCGACGATGAAGCGCCCATCCGAGAGAACCTTAACCTTCGGCGCCTCTTGGGCGGAAGACGTTGTTGTATTGACGAGGAACTCAGGTCCCCAATGCGACGGTTTGGACATGGCGGCACCCCAGGGCGCAGGGATTGGTTGATGATGTATTGCCTATCATCGCGACGCGGCCAAGGAAATTATCCTTATTAAGAAAATATATGTCGACCTGCTCGAGGATACGCGTGTCTTCTCGTGCGCCCTAAAGTTGTTCGGAGGCGATAGATAAACTTTTCTTTGAATCTGAATAACTCTTCTCCACTCGTCCTCTTGATAGCCTCGGGCGAACTCAGGCGAAGGCCGATAGGACTTCGCCGTCGCTTCGGACGAACCATGCCACCAGGCCACAATGTCGAGCCAGTTCCACTCCACCATGGATTCCCGAGACCATCAGCGCCGTGGCCCAGGCATCAGCCACCATGCAGCTCTCTGCGAGAACCGTGACGGCAGCAACATCGTTCGCGAGCGGCGAGCCGGTGCGAGGATCCATCGTATGCGACACGCGACGGCCGTCGATCTCCGCCCCGTGCCGGTAGTTGCCGGAGGTTGCGACGGCTGCGTCCTGGAGTTCGAGGATGCCGTCGATTTCCCGCGTGCCCGCGATTGGCCTCTCCCGTGCGACGGCCCACAGACGCCTGTCGGGCTTGGGTCCGCCCGCCCGCATTTCGCCGTCGATGCCCACGAGCCAGGATTCGACCCCGAACCCGCCCATGACGCGGGCCAATTCGTCGACGCCGAAGCCCTTGGCTATTCCGGACAGGTCGAGCATCAAGGGAGCGAGCTTGCGGGCGCGGAAGCTCCCCAGGTCGAGCTGCAGCGTCTTCGGCGGATTGAACGATGCCCGGCCCGCGACAGTGGCGATCTGCGACGGATCCGGTACCCGTGAACCGCCGCCAAAGCCCCAGGCCTGGACCAAGTCGCCAACGCCGATATCGAAGGCTCCGCTGGACGCGCGACCGATCTCAAGAGCAGTCGCAAGGACCGTCGCGAGTTCGCGTGGGATCGTGACCCATTCACCTGCCGGGGTTGCGTTCAGGCGGTTGAGGTCGGATGCCGGATTCCATGTCGACATCTGCCTGTCGACCCGGTCGACCGTCTCCTGCAGCGCGGCGCCGAGCGCGACAAGGTCGAAATCGTCAGCTGCGTAGAACACGGCGGACCAGCGTGAGCCCATGGTCGGGCCGTTCAAAGTCCGGCGATGCAGGGCTGGGTTCCGAGGGAGAACGTCAGTAGACATCTTCGACATACCGTCCGCTGGATTTGAGGGTTGCGAGGTCCAGGCCGAGCGGGCGCACGACGGCATCGAGGGCATGGGTTACGGCCTGGGCCATGTCGCGCCCGCCGCAGACCAGCACCTGCGCCCCGTGCCGGATCAGCTCCTGCAGACGCGGCGCATCGGCCGCGATGCGATCCTGGACGTAGGCTCCTCCATTCGGCGTACGAGAGAAGGCGGTGTTCAGCGTAGTCAACCGCTTCTCGGCCAGATGCATGGCGAGTTCGTGCTCGTAGAGGAAGTCCGAGGACGGGCTGCGGCCACCCCAGTAGAGATGGACGGGTCGGCCAGGAGAGTTCGCCCGGACGAAGCCTGCGAGCGGACCGATGCCGGCCCCGGCGCCGATCAGGATGAGCGGCGCCCTGCCTTCGGCTGGCCGGAAGCCCGGGTTCTCGCGAATGAAGGCATCGATGCGGCCGCCAGGCTTGAGGCCATGCAGGAACGTCGAGCAGAACCCGCCCTCCCGAAGCCTCACGCAAATCTCCAGAACGCCGTCGCGGGACGAGGATGCAAGCGAATAGAAGCGCGGCATCGGGCTGTCCGGTGGCACGATGCCGACGAGATCGCCCGGCTCGAACGCCGGAAGGCGGCCGGTCTGGCCCTTTGCTCCGGCACCCGGCGCGCGGAACCTCAGGATTGCGATGGGCGCACCGACCGCGGCGCCGTAATCCTCCCGCTCGACAAGTTCCAACTCAGAGGTTTTGGGATGCACGGCGACATGCTCGAGCACAAGGTCGAGGCCGAGGGTTGCGCCGAGGTCACGTCCCCACTGGGCGAATTCCTGGGCCGACTGGCGGTCGACCCTCTTCAGCGGCAGAAGCCGCGGCCAGCCCTTCCGGTCGAGCGCGGTCGAAACCTCCTGGGCGTAGCCGCAAAAATGCGGAAAGGTGCGGTCACCGAAGCCGAGCACCGCCACCGGTAAGGCTGCGTCGAGGGCCGCGAACCGGTCGAGGAAACCTTTCGCCGATGCGGGCGCAGCGCCGTCGCCGTAGGTCGAGGTCAGGATCAACATCCTCTTCGCACTGGTATGGACGGGCGCAAGCTCGCTCATGGCCGCGATATGGACCCGGTGGCCGGCCGCGGTCAGAGCAGCGTGCAGTGTCGTGGCGAAGCCCCAGGTCGCGTTGCCTTCGCTGCCGACAAGGATCACCGTATCGGCCGAGCGGGCGGCGACGTTGTTGGCAAGGCGCGGCGGGTTCGTGCGGCGGCGCCACCAGATTGCGGCTCCTGTGATGGCGAAGGCCGGAACGCAGGCCGCCGAGAGGCCGAGCAGCAGCCCGAGCACCCACGCGCCGCGGCCGGTGTGGAGCATGACGACGACAGCCTGGACGCGTTCAAGGATGGGCGTCGGTGTGAAGACAAGGATTTCGCCAGTCGCGGCGTCGATCCGAGCCTCGCCTGCGGATGTGCGAAGGCCATAGGTATCGGTGCGGTCCTCCGGTGCTGGAAGGGTCAGCTCACGCAGGTCCGCGACATCGACGGCGCGGAGCGCCGCAAGGCTGCCGACCGGCGCCGCCGGGCCGCCGCTGGCGGTGAACGCAGGCTCCGCCAAGCTGCTCTCGGGAATGAGCCCGAAGGTGCCTGCCGACATCCACAAGCCGGTCAAGGATGAGAGCATCAGACCGAGTGCGGCGAAACGGCCGAGTTCTCCGTGCCAGCATTGAGCCGCCGTGCCACGGATCGGCTGTAGAAAGGCCCGCCAACCGCCGAGACGGCGCGCGAGCAGCCAAAGACCCGAGGCCGTGAGCACGAGCATCGCGCCTGCACCGATCGCGCCCGCCGCACGACCGGCATCGCCCACCAGGAGCGAGCGGTGCAGGTTGGTCACGAAGCGGGTGAACTCCGAAGGCTGGTATGGACCGAGACCCGCGCCGGTGGCAGGATCGACCAGTTCGACACCCTTGGTGTCGCCATCGCTATAGGTGACGGTGAGCGCACCGGTCGGACGCCGGGCGATCTTATCGACGCTGCCGTGGCGCGATGCGACGGCTTCGGCCAGTGCCGCGACGCTGACGCCGCGCTCGATCGGCGGATGGGTTGCGCGATCGAGCGCAGGATCAATGGAGAGTATCGTGCCCGAGACGGCGATGACGGTCAGCAGGAGCGCTAGCACGAGGCCCGGCAGGGAATGGATGCGGCGAAGCATGAGGCAATGCTCCGGATGGATCAGAAAGAAGCCAGGAAGGACTTGATGTAGCCCTTGCCGGGCGATGGATTGCCGGCAGAGCCGGTCGATAGCGGGACGACGATTTCCGATGGATTGTCCATTCCGTCCTCGACCGCGGTGTCGACGCGGACCTGATAGCCTGCGTCGATCATGGCGTCGGCAATATCGGCCGTGATCTTGAGCGTCTTGCCCGAGCCGATGCTCGCGCCGGTGATGCCATCGATTTCGGTGGCCGCCCCCCCGGACATGCGCTGCCAGTCGGAGAGGTGCCGATAATATTTGGCCTTGCCTCCCGCCATCCACAGGGTGCCGCGGTACTTGCCCGCCGCATCGGTAACGTAGAGGGCCACATAGGCCCCGTTGCCCCCGTAGTTCTTGAGCGTCGCCTCGAAAGTGACCGGACGAGCGAAGGCGAGGCTCGGGGCGACGAGCGCGGTCGCGGCCGCGAGCGCAGGCATGAGCGCTTTCATTGTTCTGCTCCTGGAGATGCTGGACAGGTGGAGAGTGCCGGTCACTGGACCTGGACCTTGGGCCGGCTGTTGCCGTTGAAGAGGCCGCTGTCCGGGACAGGCGCGGCGGGTTTGGCGGGGCCGTTCTGCGGCATCATCCCCCGGCTGCCATCCTCGTCGTCATCGTCGTCATCATCGTGGTGACGCCGATCACGCTTGGCGATGCGATCCTTGCTCGCGAGGAGGACAGGGCGGTCGCCTTGGCCGACCGTCTCGGAGCCCGTGTTTCGCTCATGCCGGTCTGCCGCTCGAAAACCGTTCTCACCGGATGCAGCGGCCAACGCGAGGCCGGCCGTCGTGGCTGAGAGGAGCAGGGCTGCTCCGACGATGAAGTGCTTGTGCATGGTGTCGTCTCCCGGCTGTTTGCTTGCCGGAGAGGACAGTCGCACCCGATCCTGACGACCACCTGAACCGTTTGCGAATTTGCTTTCAGCTTCCTGTCAGGCTTGTGGCCATTGCAGGGCGCGATGCTTCGGCCGGAGCGACCTTCAGACTCACCGTTGGCCGACGGAACCTGATTCGACTGTGTCGTTTCCCAGGTGGACCGTCGCGCGAAAGCCGTCGGCTTTTCCCGGGATCGGTGAAACCAGTTCGAGCACCAAGCCTGCACCTCGACAGATGGCGGCGGCAATAGCAAGCCCGAGACCGGATCCCTCCGCAGCGGTCTGGCCGCGCTCGAACGGGCGCGTCAGGCGGGCCAGTCGGTCGGCTGGCACAACCCCGCCGTGATTGGAAACTTCGAACAATCCATCGGCGAGCCTCACCGTGACCGACCGGTCGGGATCTCCGTGCTTGACCGCGTTCTCGATGAGGTTACGCGCCAGGACCGCGAAGGCGTCGGGATCCAGGTCGGACGGCGGGCCGCCATCGGCCGGAATCGAGACCTCAAGCCGGTCGCCGCAATCCGCTTGGCGGCTCACCTCTTCGATGACATGGCACAGCACAGGTCCGAGCGGCGCCGGGGTTTCGGCCAGAAGCCCTCCGCCTTCTGCCTTGGCGAGCTGCAGGAGCTTTTCCGACAGGCGCGACAGACGGCGCAGCGCCGTCTCGACCGAGCGGGCGCGGTCGCGCCGCATGTCGTCCGGCAGTTCGGAGATCAAGCGCTGCGTCTGCGCCAGCGCAGCTGCGATCGGTGTGCGTAACTCGTGGGCACTGTTGGCCGTGAAGCTGCGCTCGGCCTCAAGCGTTCCCCGCAGCCGCCCGATCAGCGCGTTGACCGAAGCCGCCATCGGCGCGATCTCATCGGGCAAGCCTTCGGTCGCGATCGGCATCAGGTTGCCGCGCCCCCGAGACTCGATAGCGGCCCGGAACACGACCATGGGCTTCAGTGAGAGGCGGACCGCCGCCCAAACGCCGAGAAGCGCAATCGGGATCAATGCCGCCAGGGGCCATATCAGCGCAGTCATCGCACGCATGACGGCTGCACGCCTGTGCGTGAGATCCTCGGCCGTGGTCACAATGATCGTGCCCTGGACGGCGGCCTCGGTGTAGGTGCGCAGACGGTCGGTCGTATGAAAGCCCGGCGGCAGATCGCGCGGGATCTTCAGGCGATCCGCGTCGCTGGACTGAAGGAGCTCCCGGCCCTGGGCATCGCGGACCACGTAGGTGATGTATTCCCGATGCGGACCGACCGGTGCCATGCGCTGTGTCGTATTGTCCGCATCGCGCGCGAGCACCTCGGCATAGGCGAGGGGAAGGATGCGCTGAGCGACCTCCTGCAGGGCGCTGTCGAAGACCTCGTCGACTTCTCGGCGCAGCACGAGGCCTGCCACGGTGGAGGCGGCCAACCAAAGAACCGCCATGCCAGCGGCGAGCCCAACCCCCAGGCGACGGCGAAGGCTCGACCGTGCGAAACCGAATGGAAGCTTCATTCACGGCTCCCGGGAGCGCCGAGACGGTAGCCCATGCCGCGCACGGTCTCGATCGCATCTGCACCGAGCTTCTTGCGCAGGCGGGCGATGTAGACCTCGATCGTGTTGCTCTCGATCAGGGCGTCGAACGAGTAGAGCCGCTCCTCGAGCTGCGCCTTCGACAGGAGTGCGTTCGGCCGCTGGACGAAGGCTTCGAACAGCGCCCATTCCCGTGCCGTCAGCGGCATTGGCTTGCCTGCCCGGTAGATCGAGCGTGCGGCGAGGTCGACCTCAAGATCGCCGACGGTGACGAGCGGGTTCGGATTGCCGGAATAACGCCGGCCGACCGCGCGGATGCGGGCCGAGAGCTCGAACAGATCGAAGGGTTTCACCAGGTAGTCGTCCGCACCGGAATTGAGGCCGGCAATACGGTCGGAAATCTGGTCGCGGGCGGTGAGGATGATGACCGGCGTGACGTCCCCGGCGGCGCGGCGCTTCTTCAGGAAATCGAGGCCCCGGCCGTCGGGCAGCATCAGGTCGAGCAGGACCAGATCGTAGGCTGCGGCATGGATCGCGGCGGCAGCCTCGTCCAGGCGCTTCATCCAGTCGACCGAATGCCCGTCGGCCAGGATCTGGTCGCGAACCGCCATGCCCAGGACGGGATCGTCTTCGACCAGCAAGATGCGCATCGGGAACCTCAGTTGAACTTGCGCCACATTAGCGCGTTCGTCGGCGGATTGGAGCCGTAAAATTCGCCATGGCGTTCAGGTGAATGTCAGGTCAGGGTGCTATCGGAATGGATTGCGTGCCAAAGTCGGGAGTGTCGGTGGTGAGAAATTTGGTATGGGCGGCGATCCTGTCGGTCTGCCTGGGCGCCGCGCCGGTCGCGGCCGGCGAGCGGTGCAACGTGCCGCTTGCGGACTGGCAGCCGCGCGAGGCTCTGCAGAAGAAGCTGGCCGACGAAGGCTGGACAGTTCTGTCGATCCGCTCCGACGATGGGTGCTACAAGGTGAAGGCCACGAATCCACGCGGCGAGCGGCTTGAGGCGAAATATGATCCCGGTAGCCTGGAGCTTATCCGCCGTAAGGGTAAGGATGACGACGATTAAGCTTCGCCCCGAGAGACACGGCAGATCAAGCCCCTGGCATTAAACGGTCAAATGAAAGGCGCACCGGAGCGCAATTCCCAGATACGCAGCCGGTTTGTGGCCTCCATGCATCAACCGGCCTGCCATCGGGAGCGGGCAGGGAATCATTGCCCTCTTCAAACTTCGCAGAAGGACCGGGCCCGTTTCGCAAGGGACGTTTCATGTAAACTTGCGGAGACACCGGTCAGCCCCATTTCATTGGCTTAAGGTGAGCACGCCCGCCGCATTGTCGCTGACGGCTTGGGCATGCCGTCGGTTTCAAGGCAGATGCCTCCCACCAAAGATTGTCGCGACATTGCCTTCGCGATGTCGCGCTCTCGAGAACCACCGTGACGATCATGTCAGCCAGAATCTGATGGCGAGGCTGACCGCTCCCGTTGCACCAACGCCGGCGGCCCAAAGGCCGATGAACCACAGCCAGCGGCGCAAGGCGGAGTTCGGTTCGGTCACGGTATCCATCAGTGATATCCTTCGTGTCCGGTCTTGCCGCGGAATACCCAGTACGCGTACCCGGTATAAGCAAGGATGGTCGGGATCAGTACGCTTGCGCCAACCAGCATGAATCGGAGGCTCACTTGCGGTGTCGCGGCCTCATGAATGGTGACGGCGTTCGGCACCACGTAGGGAAACATACTGATCCCGAGGCCGATCAGGCACAGGCCGAACAGGCTCAGCGTCAGCAGGAACGGCCAGTATTCCCAGCGGCGCACCAGGCCTACCAGAAGCATTCCCGAGCAGAGGCCGACCAGTAGCGGTACCTGCGCGGTGAACAGCACCTGCGGCCAATCGAACCAGCGCTCATAATAAGCGCCGTTTAGGAACGGCGTCACTGCGCTCACCGCGCCGATGCAGACGATCAGCGCAGGAGCCAGCTTGACGGCGAGGCGGAAGCTGTGGCTCTGGACGGCACCCTCGGTCTTCATGATCAGCCAAGTCGCGCCGAGCAGCGCATAGCCGATCACAAGGCTCACCCCGACCAAAAGACTGAACGGCGTGAGCCAGTCCCACCAGCCGCCGGCGTAGGAGCGTTCCTCGACCACAATGCCCTGGAGCAAGGCACCGAGCGTTATGCCCTGTGCCAGCGTGGCGACGAGCGAGCCGGTGGTGAAGGCGAAGTCCCAGTAGCGGCGGTGGCCGGGATCGCGCCAGCGGAACTCGAAGGCGACGCCGCGAAAGATCAGCGCCAGCACCATGGCGATGATCGGCGCGTAGAGAGCCGGCAAGATGATGGCGTAGGCGAGCGGGAAGGCCGCCATCAGGCCGCCGCCGCCGAGCACGAGCCAAGTCTCGTTGCCGTCCCAAACCGGTGCGACCGAGTTCATAGCGCTGTCGCGCTCAGGTCCTGGCGCGAAGAACGGGAACAGGATGCCGATACCGAGATCGAATCCGTCCATCACTACATAGGCAAAGACAGCAAAGGCGATGATGAAGGCCCAGAGTGTGGGCAGATCGAGAAGCGGTGTCACGGTTCACGCCTCCGCGCCAAGGGTGCGGGCCGGGTTAACGGCCGGGGCCGGTGTGATGCCGGCGGTGCGGATGGGATGGTCGGGACCGGGCTCAGGCCCGGTTTCACCCGGATGCGGAGCTTTGCTCATGAGCTTGAGGATGTACCCGGTGCCGGCGCCGAACACGATGAAGTAGACGACGATGAAGGTCAGCAGCGATACGGCCACCGCCGGCGCCTCGAGCGGTGAGGCTGACGCTGCGGTCTTGAGCAGGCCGTAGACCGTGAACGGCTGCCGCCCGACCTCGGTGGTCACCCAGCCGGCGATCACGGCCACGAAGCCTGCCGGACCCATGGCCAGGGCCAGCCAGTGCAGCGGACGCCAATCGAAGAGGCGCCCTCGAAAGCGTGCCCACAGGCTGAGCATTCCGAGTCCCAGCATGAGGAAGCCCAAGCCCACCATGATGCGGAACGACCAGAACACCACTGGCACATAGGGCCAGTTGGCGCGGTCGACCGTGTCGAGCCCGTTCATGGGTGCATTGAAGTCATGCTTGAGGATCAGCGAGGATGCTTTCGGGATCTCGATTGCATAGCGGACCGTACCGGCCTCTTGGTCGGGGATTCCGAACAGGATTAGAGGGGCGCCGTCAGGGTGGCTTTCGAAGTGCCCTTCCATCGCCATGACCTTGGCGGGCTGGTGCTCAAGCGTGTTGAGGCCGTGCATGTCGCCCGCAACGATCTGGAGCGGGGCGACGAGTGCCACCATGCCCATCGCCATCGAGAACATCACCCTCGCGCCCTTGTTGGTGCGGTCGCGCAGAAGATGCCACGCCCCGACGCCACCTACCACCAGGGCCGTGGTGAGATAGGCCGCCATCACGGTGTGCACCAGGCGATAGGGAAAGGACGGGTTGAAGATGTTGGCCCACCAATCCTCGGGCACGAACTGTCCGGCTTCATTCACGCTGTAGCCGGCCGGTGTTTGCATCCAAGAGTTGGCCGAGAGAATCCAGAAAGCCGAGATGAATGTGCCAATCGCCACGGCAAGAGTCGCGGTGTAATGCAGCTTCCGGCCGACCCGGCCCATGCCGAACAGCATAATACCGAGGAACCCTGCCTCCAGGAAGAACGCGGTCATGACCTCATAGGCCATCAGCGGCCCGATGACCGGCCCAGCCTTGTCGGAGAACACCGACCAGTTGGTGCCGAATTGGTAAGACATGACGATGCCCGAGACTACGCCCATGGCAAAGGCGAGCGCAAAGATCTTAAGCCAGTACCTGAATAGGTTGAGGTAGACCTCACGCCCGGTCCACAGCCACAACCCTTCCAGAACGGCCAGGTAGCTCGCTAACCCGATTGAAAAGGCCGGGAAGATGAAGTGGAATGAGACCGTGAACGCAAACTGGAACCGCGCCAGGAGCAGGGCGTCAAACTGATCAAACATGTCACTTATCCTTGGCGTCGTCGGGGCGGCCCTTCCTGGATCCCGGCACAACGAAGAGGCGGTCTTTCATCTCCAGGATCTTCTGCACCTTCGATCCCAGCGTCAGGAGCTGGACGAGGCGCTCGGTGTCGAGCCGCTGCACGTCGGCGTACCAGCCGGTAAGCAGCTCGAAGAGGTCGTGCATCTCGCGCATGCGATCCTGGGCATGGCGTTCCTCGGCGCTGGCGGGCTCCTGCATCAGCACCTCGCGCAAGAGGCTCATGGTCGGGTCGATCTCCCGCTTCTTGCGCTCCTCGACCAGGGTACGGACGATCTGCCAGATGTCGTCAGGTGTCGAGAAGTAGTCACGCCGATCACCGGGCTTGTGCTGGAGCCGGACAAGGTTCCAGGCTTGGAGCTCTTTAAGACCCATGCTGACGTTTGAGCGCGATACGCCGATCCGCTCGACGATGTCCTCGGCGTTCAAGGGCTCCTTGGACAGATACAGCAGGGCGTAGATCTGGCCGACAGTGCGGTTGATCCCCCAGCGGGAGCCCATTTCACCGAAGTGCAGCACAAAGGTCTGGACGAGGGGCGGGAGGTTCATGTCGATTCCGAAATTTCAGAATTTTCTGAAATATTGGACACGCATTGATCCAAGTCAAGTGAACACATCGACCCCGTGTCCGCGACGGTCAGCTATCCCCCCGAACTGATCGTTGAGGATATCCTCATTGTTGAGTGGCCAACGGGCCGGTTTGCATCGATCCGCGTCGAAAGACTTCATTTCGGCTTTGGCCTCTATGGATGCTCTCTTGCAGGATGTCTCAAGACAGGCAGAAAATGTGATGTAATTTTGTAAAGAATGCCGGGCAATGCCGGCCAGAACGCGAAGTTTGAGAGGGCGTTTGCGGCTGAATAGTTCAGTGCGGAGGCGATCATGGTTCCAACGGCTGGCGCAGCCGGAGCAATTCGCCAATCGTGGGTGTCAAACCTTTGAGGTGCGGATGAAACAGCCTTTTGCTGGCGTCACGGGTATTATGGGAAGGTCAGGCGCTTCCGATTGAACGGCGTCCACGCAAAATCCAGCGAGGCAGCAGAATGAGTCGGCTGCTACGGCGTGGTTGGTCTCCTCCGCGCATGACGAGTACCCACGCAAGAGCATCCCGAGAAACAAGCTGTGCCATAGTGCCTTTATGGTGAAATACACTATGGTGCGGCTCGACGGCCCGATGGGCGGAGCTTTGCTCGCTACCGCGGGAAACGCTTTGACGAAGCTAGCTTTGAGAAGCCGATAGGACGACAGAATGTCTGATATTTTGCAGATCGCCATGGGCGTACAGCGGGCATGGGCTCTACCGGGCCAACCTGGCGCGACGTTGGAGGCTGCTGGGGAAGCCTTCGCGGAAGCCGTGGGATATCGCCTTTATACCGTGACCCAGATGCTGAGCGGGGGGCGTGAGGTCGAGCGGATCTACTCGACGAACATCGCCATATATCCGGTCGGCGGCCGCAAGCCGGTTCTGCCGAACGCGTATACGCAGCGCGTGCGCACCGAGATGCGGCCGTTTCTGGCGAAAACCCCCGCCGAGTTCGCGCCGCTGTTTCCCGATCACGAGACGATCACGGGCCTCGGCCTCGGATGCGTCATGAACCTTCCCGTCGTCTTTAACGGCGATGTGCTCGGGACGGTGAACCTGCTTGATAGAGAAGGCGCCTATCACGAGCAGCACGTCGAACGGGCCATGCTGATCGCCCAGCAGATCGTGCCGGTGCTTCTTTCGGGAAAAGCATAAGTCGGCTGATGATCTCATGGAGCGCCGTGCCAACGTGCAGGTTGACCACGGAGGACAAGGCTTCGACACCAAGGTGATCCGCAAGATCATCTCCCTGCGGAAGCGCGATTACGCCGAGCGCCAGGAAGAAGAGGCGATCCTCGAGCTCTCCATGCAGGCGCTCGGCATGGCATAGTCCGGGACGCCTCTCTCAAGTCTTCAAAAGGCTCTGCAGGGCGACCTGCGGGGCCTTTCTCATGCCTGGGGCGCATCGGGGAGGCGCAGGGCGTCCAGTATCGCGACGGTTTGCGGGGGCAGGGGCGTCGAGCGGCGCGTCTGCTGGTCCACCATCACGATGGCGGCCTCCGCCGTCGCCACGAGGCGTCCGTCGTTGAACATGCCCTGAGCCAGGGTGAACGAGCTGCGTCCCATGCGCACCACGCCCGTGCCGATCTTGACCCGGCCGGGCCAGAAGAGTTCAGCCCGGAAATCGATCTGCAGGCGGGCTATGACGAAACTCCGGCCTTCAGGGGCCAAAGGACGCTCCGGATCGTACATGAAAGCGACGCGCCCGATTTCCGAAAAGGTCGCGAAGACCGCGTTGTTCACGTGCCCCTGCCGGTCGAGATCGGCGAAGCGGATATCGGTGGAGGTCCGGCTCGGGTAGGCCTCCAGAGGGCGAAGGGCGTCGGGGGCGGTCATCATGGGTCTCCCGTGGGACTGCCATAGAATACGGATTGCCTAACGGTTCAAGTGCCTCCCCTACGCCGGTCGGCTCACGTTTCACGCTCGCTCCCCACGCTCCGCTTCTCTATAGATTTTCCTGGATTCAAAATGTGGAGGGACGCATGAAGCGCGCGCGAAACGAAGTGACGGAGCCTCAGGACGCCGAAGCGCGGCGCAGGATCCGCCCGGTCATCTGCTATCCTGTCGACACCCTGCCGCGGCCGGACATCGCCGCCTACCGGGCCGCTCGCGAGGGATGGAAGAAGGTGAGCGAAGTCGTCGTGCCGCCGCGCGATGCCCGGTGCTTCCAGGTGCCGGCCGGGTCGTTCTTCCGGATCGTCAGCATCGAGGGGCCGCAGGTGGGCGACCTCAATCTCTGGTCGGCGCAGGACATCGGCGAGCGCTTCTTCTCCGGCAAGACGCGGGCGCTGCACGGCACGCATCTCTCCACCGGGGACCAGCTCTGGTCGAACCTGCCGCATCTTCGCCCCATGGCGACCATCACGCACGATACCCTCGACTGGTACGGCTTCGACGAATACGGCGGCTCGGTGCATGACGTGATCGGCACGCGCTGCGATCCCTACACGCACAAGCTCCTCTCCGGTCACGAGTACCACCATTGCTGCCATTCCAACCTGACCCGCGCGCTCGCGCAGCGCCTGGGTCGGCCGAAGGAGGAGGTCGAGCCTGCGGTCCACGACGTGCTCAACGTCTTCATGTGCACGGGATTCACGCGCGACACGGGGCAGTACTTCATGAAGGCGAGCCCCGTCCGGCCGGGCGATTATCTCGAGTTCTTCGCCGAGATCGACCTTCTGGGCGCGCTCTCCGCCTGCCCGGGCGGCGATTGCAGCACGGAGCATTCGAGCGATCTGGCCGCCTGCCATCCGCTGCTCGTGGAAATCTACAGGCCGAAGGCGCCGCCTTTGGGCTGGACCTCCCCGCCGCGCAACGGCTACAGCCGCAGGCACGAAGACTGAAACGGGAAGGGCCCCGCGCGGGGCCCTTGTCATGAGAAAATCGATCAAGCCCGAACGTGCGGATCCACGTCCGGGCCGATGCTTCAGCGCACCACAGGCAGCGGCTTGACCGCGGGGCCCGTGAAGCGGTTCGTCGCCAGGTCGCCCACGGGCTTGCTGGAGAAGCCCATATGGAGGCTCGGCTGGGACGACATCAGGGCGCTCAGCGCCGTGGCCGGGGGTTTGGCGGCAGCCGGAGCCTGCGGCGCGGCGGCAGGCTGGGGCTTGAGCTTCGTATCCCTGGACGTGGAGCCCGTGACCTGGACCGGGATATCGGCCGGGTTTGCGGCGGCGACCTGGATCGGGCGCAGGTCGGGCCGGGGCGGCGGCAGGGGAGCGGCGACGGCCTCCGCTGCCGGTTCCGCCGCGCCGCGCAGTTCCGCCAGAACGGGGATCGGGTTCGAAGCCGCGAGCGAGCCGGGCCGGGCCGGAGGCAGGGGCGCATAGGCGAGGGCGACCGTACCGGCGGGGCCGTCGTCGTTCATGTCGTCCGCATCCGGCCGTCGCGGCGGCATGGGCGCGAAGGCCATGCCCTTGGCGATGCTCATCCCGTCCGATCCTTGCGCCTCAGGCCCCTGCTGCCAGGCGAGCGTCGGGCCCGACGCGGTCTGGACGGTGCCGGGAGCGCCGTTGATCCGGGTCGGCGGCAGCGGCGCGGATTGAGGCGGCGTCAGGTCCTCGCGCAGGGCCGGCGCCATGGCCGCCACCACGGCGGGAGCGGGAGGCTCGGGTTGCGGCTGGGGCGCGACCGGGGCGCGGCGGGCCGCCGGAGCCGGCTGCATCGCCGCATAGATCGAGGAGCTCGAATCGCTCGCGTAATAGTCGTCCTGCTGCGGCTGCTGCCTGGAGGCCAGGAGCGCCCGGCCGGGCCGCGAGGCGGTGCGGATCTCCTCCGCATCCTCGTCCTCGTCGGCGCCGCCGCCGAACAAGGTGGCCCAGAAGCTCTTGCGGCGCGGCTGCGAAACGGCCTCCTCCGCATCCGCATAGGCCGTGTAGCCGGCCACGGTGCCGCCCTTGGCGAGCACCTCGGCGCGGGCGAGCTCGTAGCCGGGCAGGGGCTTGCCGTCGGACGGGATATGCACGGTCTTCCCATCAGGGAAGAGGCGGGCAAGCTGGTCGCGGGTCATGCGCGGCCAGGCGCGCACGCTGCCGACATCGAGATGGACGAAGGGCGTGTAGGCGTTGGGGTAATAGCCGACACCGCCGTTCTGGAGACGCATGCCGATGGCGCACAATTGCGCGGAGGACACGTCGGGCAGGTAGAAATCCATGGCCTTGCCCTGCATGTGCTGGCTGTTCTTGGCCACGGCGCTCGATCGACGACGGAGCATGGAATTGGTATGCGGGGAGCGATAGCCGGAGTTCACATGAATGGGCGCGCTCGAGCCGACCTCCCGGTAGACCTCCCAGACCGTATCGAACAGGCGCGGATCCATCCGTGTGGGCTCGTCCCGACGCCAGTCGCGGAGAAACCAGTTGAGCTGCTGCAGGGCCGCCGAATCGTACTGACCGTTGCGCCTGAAGGTGACGGTGAGGCTTTCCTTGGTGTTGTTGTTGTAAAGGGACAGCGTGCGGGTGTCGCCGTTGGCGACGGCATCCTGCGTGCCGCGCACCCCGCCTGCCATGACGGCCAGAAAAGCCGCAAGACCGATGCCCACGCGCCGCGTCGCGCGGTCCTTACGCAATACTCTCACTGTGGTACTCGTCTTTGCCGGCCCGCGTCAGCGGACACAAAAACCTTTATAGTGAAGGGATCTTTGCCGAAGAAAGTTACCTTCCCGTTAAATGCGGGAAAGAAACCCGTTCGAAATGCGGCGTGGCGGAAACGTTTATTCCGCCAGATTCAGGGCCGCGCGGACCTTGCGGTCGAGGCCGTAGACATCCTCGAAGCGCTGCATTCTTCCCTGCCCGTCGATGGCGAGCGTGAAATAGGTCAGGTGCACGGGCAGGGGATCGGTGAGATGGACGGTGCGCTCGCCTTTGCCGATGAGGCCCCGCAGCTTCTCCTCGGTCCATTTGCCGTCCTTGCCCATGATTTCCTCCGCGAGGGCGAAGGGCTTGTCGACGCGCACGCAGCCATGGCTGAAGGCGCGTTTGCTGGCGGAGAAGAGATTGCGGTTCGGCGTGTCGTGCAGATAGACCGCGTGCCGGTTGGGGAACATGAACTTCACGAAGCCCAGCGCGTTGCGCTCCCCCGGTGGCTGCTGCACCGAGATCCGGTTGCCGTTGCGGATGATCTTGTAGCCTTTGCGCGCGGCATAATCGGGATCGCTCGCGAGGGCGGGGAGAATCTCCTTCTTCATGATGGAGGGCGGGATCGTCCAGGACGGGTTCACCACCAGGTACTTCATGTCTTCGGAGAAGATCGGCGTCTGGGACTGCGCCTTGCCCACGATGACGCGGGTTTCGTGAACCACGGCGCCGTTCTCCACGAGCTTCAGGCGGAACTCCGGCACGTTCACCATGATGTGCCGCGCGCCCAGATCGGCTGGAAGCCAGCGCCAGCGTTCCATGTTGGCGATGATCTCGGATTCCTGCTGGAGCAGGGACGGTCCTGAGAGCGCTGCCACAGTCTGGGCGTTCAGGACGCCTGTGTCGGGCAATCCGCGCTCCTTCTGGAACGCTGCCACCGCCGAGGCGACGCGCTCGTCGTAGACCGTTTGGCTGTCCGTGTCCCGGGCGAGATTGAACCGCGCGCGAATCAGCGGAACGCGCGGGTCCTTCATGCCCACGCGCAGGACCGGCCCCTTGGGCAGGTGCACGCTCGGCTGGGAGGGATGGCTCTCCCGCAACTTGACGAGCTGCGCCTTCAGGGCCCTGTACCCCTCGTGGGGCGGATTGAAGCCGGCGAGCGCGGCATCGGCATCCTTCGCCGAAGCAACCGTATCCAGCACGTCCTTCGCATCCGGGATCGCGAGCTTCGGCGTCACGAGCGGCGACAGGCGGGGAAGGTCGATGCGGGCTCCGCGCGCATCCCGGGCATAGCGGATCACGGAAAGCGAGAGCTTCACATCGGCCCGCGCCCACTGGGCCGGGCTTGCCTCCTTGCGCAGGCCCGCCTCGGGGAAGGCGTAATCGGTGGGATCGAGGCCATCTTCGTCCGCTGCCTTCAGCCGCTCCATCGCGGCGCGGGCCGCAGGCGTCCAGGCACCGTCCCGCGCCCAGACCAGCGGACGCTCGGCCTGCGCGTAATAGGCGGACAGGGCCTCGCGGTCCTTGCGGCTCACGCGCAGCTCGCGCATGGCCGCGTCGTCCTCGAAAAAGGCTTCCATGCCCATGCGGACGATATCGTCCTGCATGAGCGCCGTCACGGGCGCGGCGTCGGGTAGGGGGATGTCGACCGCGACGGGCTTGAGATCGGCAGCGCCGATGGAGATGGGCGCCGGTTCGGGGAGCGGAATGGCGAGGGAGGCTGCGCCCGGCTGCGCCGGGGAGGGCGCAACGGCGATGTCGTGGAAGGACGGTTCGGCGGGCGCTTCGACGGCGACGGTCTGCGCGAGGGCGGAGAGGGACAGCAGGGAGACGGAACCGATCAGTCCGAGCCAAATGGCTGTCTTGCGCAATCCACGCATGACCATGCTCCTCGTCGCAATAAAATGGGAGGATTTCATCCATCCTCCATCGAATGAATTCCGTCGGTGTGCAGGCACACGTCTGTTACGCTTAACGCGCGAAACGACGCGCGGCTTCATTGGCTAGACCAAGTTCCTTCAATTTTCCGTAAAAGGTCGGACACCCGATGCCGCGTTGGTGCGACATCGCGGATCTCGAGTCCCCGATAGCGAAGGAGGCTTCCCTCCCGGCGGGGCTCGACATTTCGTCCGCATCGTTAATGAACGGTAAAGCGTTCGGATCGTTGAGCGGCTTTACGGGACGGAGGCGGTTGGGCGGGTCCTGACGGAGGCGGGTCGCGCGCGACGGGTTGATCCCGAGGGCGCGGCGGCCAATATGTGTGCTGACCCTTTCCAACCCGTTTCCGAACAGGCCCGCATCCGTGACCTCCCAGAAAGCCACCCCCTTGCTCCACCCCTCGTCCTCCGGCGCGGCGCAGGCCGAACTCGGTGCGCTGCCGGAGTGGAACCTGTCCCATCTCTATCCCGGCATGGAGAGCGAGGCGTTCAGGAGCGACCTCGCGAAGGCCGAAGCCGCGTGCAAGGCCTTCGCCGAATCCTATCGCGGTAAGCTCGATGCCATGGCGCAGGGTGAAGGGGCCTCCGAAACGCTCGGCGCTGCCGTGAAGCGTTACGAGGCGCTGGAGGATCTCCTCGGCCGGCTCATGTCCTATGCGGGCCTGATCTATTCCGGCGACACCACCGATCCGGTGCGCGCCAAGTTCTACGGCGACACGCAGGAGCGCCTGACGGCGGCCTCGACCGAACTCCTCTTCTTCGGCCTCGAGCTGAACCGTATCGACGATGCGGTGCTCGACAGGGCCATGAGCACGCAGCCGCTCGCGCATTACAGGCCGTGGATCGAAGACCTGCGCAAGGACAAGCCTTATCAGCTCGACGACAGGATCGAGCAGCTCTTCCACGAGAAGTCCGTGACCGGCCGCTCCGCCTGGAACCGCCTGTTCGACGAGACCATCGCTTCCTTGCGCTTCACCGTGCGCGGCGAGGAGCTGCCCATCGAGCCGACGCTCAACAAACTGCTGGATCCGGACGAGAGCGTGCGCAAGGACGCTTCCGACGCGCTGGCCAAGACCTTCCAGGCGAATCTGCGCACCTTCACGCTCATCACCAACACGCTCGCCAAGGACAAGGAAATCTCCGACCGCTGGCGCGGCTTCGAGGACGTGGCCGATTCCCGCCATCTGGCGAACCGGGTCGAGCGTGACGTGGTGGAAGCGATGGTCTCCGCCGTCCGCGCGGCCTATCCGCGCCTGTCCCACCGCTACTACGCCCTGAAGGCCAAGTGGTTCGGCAAGGACAAGCTCGACCATTGGGACCGCAACGCGCCTCTGCCGAAGGTCGAGCAGCGCACCATTCCCTGGAACGAGGCGAAGGACACGGTGCTCTCCGCCTATTCCGCCTTCTCGCCGCGCATGGCCGACATCGCCCGCCGCTTCTTCGACGAGGGCTGGATCGACGCGCCCACCCGGCCCGGCAAGGCGCCCGGCGCCTTCGCCCATCCGACCGTGCCCTCGGCGCATCCCTATGTGCTCCTGAACTACCAGGGCAAGCCGCGGGACGTGATGACGCTTGCCCACGAGCTCGGCCATGGCGTGCATCAGGTCATGGCCGGTCCCAACGGTGCGCTCATGGCGCCCACGCCCCTGACGCTGGCCGAGACGGCGTCCGTTTTCGGCGAGATGCTCACCTTCCGCCGCCTCCTCGACCAGACCACGGATCCCGTGCAGCGCAAGGCGATGCTGGCGTCGAAGGTCGAGGACATGCTCAACACGGTCGTGCGCCAGATCGCGTTCTACTCTTTCGAACGCAAGGTGCATGTGGAACGGCGCAACGGAGAGCTGACGTCCGACAAGCTGTGCGAGCTCTGGATGTCCGTGCAGGACGAATCCCTCGGCCCGGCGATCCGCCTCGGAGCGGGCTACGAGACCTTCTGGACCTACATTCCCCACTTCATCCATTCACCCTTCTACGTTTACGCCTACGCTTTCGGCGATTGCCTCGTGAACTCGCTCTACGGCGTCTACGAGCGCTCCAACGAGGGCTTCGTTGACCGCTATTTCGCGCTTCTCTCGGCGGGCGGCACCAAGCACTATTCGGAGTTGCTCGCCCCCTTCGGGCTCAATGCCGGCGATCCGTCGTTCTGGCAGATCGGCCTGTCGATGATCGAGCGGATGATCGGCGAGCTGGAGGCCATGGAGGCCGCCTGATGTCCGAGTCCGATCGCGAAGCGAACCGCTTTTCGGCGCGCGCCGCCCGTTACGCGCGCGTCGGCGCCAATATGGGAGGCGTGGCGGCCCGCATGGCCGGATCGCGCCTCTTCGGAGGCGACGATCGCGACGCCTCCAACGCGGCGGTTTTGGCCCAGGCCCTGGGCGGGCTGAAGGGGCCGATCATGAAGGTGGCGCAGCTGCTCGCCACCATCCCCGATCTCATCCCGCCGGAATACGCCGCCGAGCTGCAGAAGCTCCAGAGCGAGGCGCCGCCCATGGGGGCGGCCTTCGTGAAGCGCCGGATGCAGGCGGAGCTGGGGCCGCAATGGCAGAGCCGGTTCGGCTCCTTCGAGCTCAACCCCTCCGCAGCGGCCTCGCTCGGCCAGGTCCACCGGGCGACTACGAAGGATGGGGAGGCGCTGGCCTGCAAGCTGCAATATCCCGACATGCAATCCGCCGTGGAGGCGGACCTGAAGCAGCTCGAATGGGTCTTCGCGCTCCACCGCCGCATGGACCCTGCCATCGACACCCGGGAAATCGCGAAGGAGATCGGCGAGCGGGTGCGCGAGGAGCTCGACTACGAGCGCGAGGCAAAGCATGCGGCGCTCTATGCCCGGACGTTGGCCGACGTGGAGGAGGTCCGCGTGCCGCGGGTCCATCCGGACCTGTCCACCAAGCGGCTCCTCTCCCTGCAATGGCTGGAAGGCGAGAAGATCCTGACCTTCACGGAGGCCCCGGTCGAGATCCGCAACCGGCTGGCGGTCGCCATGTTCAAGGCGTGGTGGCACCCCTTCAGCCATGCGGCCGTGATCCACGGCGATCCTCACCTGGGCAACTACACGGTCTTCTCCGAGGGCGGGGAGGCGAGGGGCATCAACCTCCTCGATTACGGCTGCATCCGCATCTTCCATCCCCGGTTCGTCGGCGGCGTGGTCGATCTCTATCGCGGGCTGCAGACGGGTGACCGCGCCCGCATCGTGCATGCCTACGAGACCTGGGGCTTCAAGAGCCTGTCGAACGAGCTGATCGACATCCTCAACATCTGGGCCCGCTTCATCTACGCTCCGCTGCTGGACGACCGGGTCCGCACCGTGGCGGACGGGGTCAAGCCCGGGGAATACGGCCGCCGGCAGGCTTTCGAGGTGCACAGGGCCCTGAAGGAGAAGGGGCCCGTCACCGTCCCGCGCGAGTTCGTCTTCATGGATCGCGCGGCGGTCGGCCTGGGGGCGGTGTTCCTGCACCTCAGGGCCGAGCTGAACTACCACCGGCTCTTCGAGAACGAGATCGAGCGATTCTCCCTGGAAACCCTCGATCGGCGGCAGGCCGAGGCCCTGGAAGCTTCCGGTTTACCACGTCCGATGTAATGAGGTTGCAACTTTTGCGATCCGGCCTTAGAGGCTTACGGTGCGTTAGCGCATTCTCGGAACAGGGGGATCCCGTTTTTCCTCGCCGGACGGTGCGCTCAGTAAGACAAAAAGCACCGGATCACGCCAGGGAGCGGTTTCGCCCCGGGGCCGATGCAAAAGGGGCAGCCGATGAAGATCGCTTTCGTCCACCAGAACTTTCCGGGCCAGTTCCTGCGTCTGGCCCGCAGCTTCGCGGCCGAGGGGCATGAGGTCGTGGGCCTCGGGATGGTCAAGGAATGCTCCATCCCGGGCGTGAAGTACTTCTCTTACGACGCGGTCCCCGGCCCGGATGACGCGCCTTACCAGAACCGCTATTCCCCGGTCATTCCGCGCCTGCGGCGGGCCTATGGCGTGGCCCACAAGGCCCGTGAGCTGGCCAACCAGGGCTTCGAGCCGGACGTGGTGGTGGTCAATACCGGATGGGGCGAGAACCTGTTCCTGAAGGACGTCTGGCCCAAGGCCCGTCATGTGGCCTATTTCGAGTATTACTATCACGCCAAGGGCCAGGATCTCGACTTCGATCCCGAGTACCAGGTCACCAACGAGGAGGTGATCTGGCGCCTGCGGGTGAAGAACTCCATGCAGCTCGGCGCCCTGGACGCCGCCGATCTGGCCGTCGCGCCGACACGCTACCAGCGCGACACGTTCCCGACCTATCTGCGGGACCGGCTCGCCATCATCCATGACGGCATCGACACCCGAAGGCTCGTTCCCGACCCGGACATGAAGATCCGGCTCGGCAAGGACGGGCCGCAGCTCACCCGCAACAAGCCCGTCGTCACCTACGTGACCCGCAACATCGAGCCGATGCGGGGCGCGCATATCGTCTTCAAGAGCCTGCCCTACCTGCTCGACATCGACCCCGAGCTGCGGGTCGTCATCATCGGCGGCAAGGGCACCAGCTATTCGGGCTCCGCCCCGAACGGCCAGTCCTGGTTCGATGTGTTCAAGTCGAAGATCGAGCGGCCGGTCGACTGGTCGCGGGTGCATTTCGTCGGCAACCTGCCCTACGAGCAGTTCGTGAAGGTGCTTCAGGTCTCCTCGGCCCACATCTACATGACTTATCCCTTCGTGCTGTCCTGGTCCTCCATCGAGTCCATGGCGCTCGAATGCCGGATCGTGGCCTCCGACACGGAGCCGGTGCGCGAGATCATCCAGGACGGGGTCAACGGCCGCCTCTTCCCCTTCTTCGACGAGAAGGCTCTGGCGGAGCGGGTGCGCGAAACCCTGGCCGAGAAGGAGAAGTCCGCGGCCATGGCGGCCGAGGCGCGCCGGATCGCCGTGGCGAAATACGATTACGAAACCGTCTGCCTGCCCCAGTGGCGCGAGTTCCTGGGGATCAAATAGGACGGACCGTGCATAAAGTTGTCGCCGGAACCCATTCGAAAGATTGCGGCTCCTCACCGCATGGGTTAAACGCAGCCATTAACACGTGACGCTGAACAGGGCTTTGAATCATGGCCGATACAAAACATGCGCCGCATGGGGGCTATAGTCCGGAGATGGACGGCCGCGCTCATGAGGCGACCTATCGCGGATTTGTCCAATTCGCCGAGATCGGAACCGCCGTCGTCATCTGCTTCATGCTGGCGCTGGCCGTGGGCGGCATCAAGCATGCCTGGATAACGGCCGTTTTCGGCGTCATCCTCTCGCTCGTGGCGGGTGGCGTCGGGGCCGTGGCTCCCTCCATCGGCGTGCGCGCTCCGGCTGCCGTCGGTATCCTTCTTCTGCTGGCGCTCGTTCTCTACTGAGCCCGGGAGCTTTTCCGCAACGATAAAGAGCTTGCTTTTCAAGCCATTGACCAAGTGACAGGGGGGTCGCCATGCGGATTTCCGTTCTCTCCGAAACCGATGGAGCGGAAACCCGCGTTTCCGCCACCCCTGAAACGGTCAAGAAATACAAAAACCTCGGCGCGGACGTGGTCGTCCAGGCCGGGGCCGGCCTCAAGGCCGGCATTTCCGATGCCGAATTCGAGGCGGCGGGCGCTTCCATCGCCAAGACCGCCAAGGACGCCCTGAAGGATGCCGACGTCATCCTGCGGGTCCGCCGCCCGGCGGAGGGCGAGCTGAAGGGCGCCAAGCCCGGCGCCCTCCTCATCGGCATCCTGGATCCATATGGACAGGACGCGGCGCTCAAGGCGCTTGCCGCGGCCCAGGTTTCCGCCTTCGCCATGGAGCTGATGCCCCGCATCACCCGCGCCCAGGTGATGGACGTTCTCTCCTCCCAGGCGAATCTCGCAGGCTACCGCGCCGTCGTCGACGCCACCGCCGAATATGGCCGCGCCATGCCGATGATGATGACGGCGGCCGGCACCGTTCCGGCCGCGCGCGTCTTCGTCATGGGCGCGGGCGTCGCGGGTCTCCAAGCCATCGCCACGGCCCGCCGCCTCGGCGCCGTGGTCACCGCCACCGACGTGCGCCCCGCCGCCAAGGAGCAGGTGGAGAGCCTCGGCGCGAAGTTCGTCGCGGTGGAGGACGAGGAGTTCAAGCAGGCCGAGACGGCGGGCGGCTATGCCAAGGAAATGTCCGCCGAGTACAAGGCCAAGCAGGCCGCCCTTGTCGCATCCCACATCGCCAAGCAGGACATCGTCATCACCACGGCCCTCATCCCCGGTCGCCCGGCGCCGAAGCTGGTGAGCCGGGAGATGGTGGAATCCATGAAGCCCGGCTCCGTCATCGTCGATCTCGCGGTCGAGCGCGGCGGCAATTGCGAGCTGGCCCAGCCGGGGCAGGTGGTGGAGCATAACGGGGTGAAGATCGTGGGCCACCTCAACGTGCCCGGGCGTCTCGCCGCCACGGCCTCCAGCCTCTACGCGAAGAACCTCTATGCCTTCGTCGAGACGCTGGTGAACAAAGAGACCAAGGCCCTGGCCGTGAAGTGGGACGACGAGCTGGTCAAGGCCACCTGTCTGACCCGCGACGGTGCCATCGTCCACACCACCTTCCAGCCCGCCGCTTAATCCCAAGGGGAGGACATCATGGCAACCCTCACGCCCGAACAGGCTGTCGAACAGGCCCGCGCGGCGGCGGAGGCCGCCCGGCGCGCCGCCGAGACGGCCCAGTCCATTGCCGATCAGATGGCCGAGACGGTCGGCACCGCAGCTGCCGTCGTGACCCATGGCGCGGTGGACCCCACCGTGTTCCGCCTCGCCATCTTCGTGCTGGCGATCTTCGTCGGCTACTACGTGGTCTGGTCCGTGACGCCCGCCCTGCACACGCCGCTCATGTCGGTGACCAACGCGATCTCGTCCGTGATCGTGGTGGGCGCGCTGCTCGCGGTCGGCGTCAACGTGGCGCCCGGCCTCGGCGACGGGCCGATCTGGGCGCGGGCGCTCGGCTTCATCGGCCTCATCCTGGCGGCCATCAACATCTTCGGCGGCTTCCTGGTGACCCAGCGCATGCTCGCCATGTACCGCAAGAAGGGGTGAGGCGATGTCGGCCAATCTAGCCTCGATCCTTTATCTCGTCTCGGGCGTCCTGTTCATCCTGGCGCTCCGTGGCCTGTCGCACCCCACCACATCCCGGAAGGGTAATCTCTACGGCATGATCGGCATGGGGATCGCGATCCTCACGACCCTGTTCGTGTCCCCGCCCACCGGCTTCGGCGGCTGGTTCCTCACCTTCTGGGGCCTCGTGATCGGCGGCGTCATCGGCGCCGTGATCGCCAAGCGCGTGCCCATGACGGCCATGCCTCAGCTGGTGGCGGCCTTCCACTCGCTCGTCGGCCTTGCGGCGGTTCTCGTGGCGGCTGGCGCGCTCTATGCGCCGCAGGCTTTCGGCATCGGTGCCGTGGGCACGATCCATGGCGGCTCGCTGTTCGAGATGGCGCTGGGCGTGGCCATCGGCGCGATCACCTTCACGGGCTCCGTCATCGCCTTCCTGAAGCTCGACGGGCGCATGTCCGGCAAGCCGATCCTGCTGCCGGGCCGCCACGTCATCAACATCGCCCTCGGCGCGCTGCTGCTGACCCTGCTCGTCATCTTCATCCGCACGGAGAGCCACGCGGTCTTCTGGATGATCGTTCTGGTCTCCTTCGTGCTCGGCGTCACGCTCATCATCCCTATCGGCGGCGCGGACATGCCGGTGGTGGTGTCGATGCTCAACTCCTATTCCGGATGGGCGGCGGCGGGCATCGGCTTCACGCTCGGCAACCTCGCGCTCATCATCACCGGCGCGCTGGTGGGGTCCTCGGGCGCGATCCTGTCCTACATCATGTGCAAGGGCATGAACCGCTCCTTCATCTCCGTGATCCTCGGCGGGTTCGGCGGCGAGACGGCCGCCGCTGCGGGCGGCGCGGTGGAAACCCGGCCCGTGAAGCAGGGCTCGGCGGACGACGCGGCCTTCATCATGAAGAACGCCGCCAAGGTCATCATCGTGCCCGGCTACGGCATGGCGGTGGCCCAGGCGCAGCATGCCCTGCGCGAGATGGCGGACAAGCTGAAGGAGGAAGGCGTCGAGGTGAAATACGCCATCCACCCGGTCGCGGGGCGCATGCCCGGCCACATGAACGTACTGCTCGCGGAAGCCAACGTTCCTTACGACGAGGTGTTCGAGCTCGAGGACATCAACGGCGAGTTCGCCCAGGCCGACGTGGCCTTCGTCATCGGCGCCAACGACGTGACGAACCCGGCGGCCAAGACCGATCCGTCCTCGCCGATCTTCGGCATGCCGATCCTCGACGTGGAGAAGGCCAAGACCGTGCTCTTCATCAAGCGCGGCATGGGCTCCGGCTATGCCGGCGTGGAGAACGAGCTGTTCTTCCGCGACAACACCATGATGCTCTTCGGCGACGCCAAGAAGGTCGTCGACGAGATCCTGAAGAATCTCTGATCCGGCTTCAGCCGAGTGTTCATGCCCGGCCTCGCGCCGGGCATTTTCTTTGGTGCTTCCACATCATGGCCGGGACAGAACCGGCGATGCTGCGAGATGGAATGACGGATCGAGAAAAAGCTGGTTTAAGAAACCGTCCCATTGATCCGGAAACGCGCATGCCGTCCATCACCCTCCGCGCCGCCCTTCCCGCCGACCGGGAAGCCGTCATCGAGCTGATCCACCAGCTCAACGTCTTCGAGGCCGATCTCGTCGGCGACCGGCGGCGCGACTACGAGGCGGCGAGCGCGTATTACGACGAGCTGATGCAGCGCCTGTCCCGGCGCAACGGCCGCATCGTCCTGGCCGAGGCCGGTGGCGTCATCGTCGGCGCGATGGGCTTCTCCCTCGATCAGGATGCGGCCTATGTGACGGACGAGGTCCGCAACCACGGCACGGTGACGGACCTTATCGTGCATGGCGAGTGGCGCGGCCAGGGCATCGGCCGGACGCTTCTGAACGAAGCCGAGCGCCTGACCAAGGAAGCGGGCCACAAGCGGCTCGTCATCGGCGCTCTCGTGGCGAACGAACGGGCCGAGCGCACCTACCGCGCCTTCGGGTTCGAGCCCTATGTGTCGATCCTGGCCAAGGAAGTCTGAGAGGCCGGATAGGCCTCTTCCCAGGACATGATCAGCGTCAGTCCCGGCCAGCGGGATGGCCAATCCTTGCTTCGCACCCGCTCGCGATAAACATCCATCTTGTGTTTGAAAGCGGGCGTCGGCCTGACGATCAGGTTCAGGAGATCGCCGATCCCGTGAGGCGCCATGACCTCGACCCTGCCGCCTACGGCACGCGCGGCGATGGCTGTGGCGGTCTCCGCCCAATGCGCGATGGCGTCGGCGGTGCCGCGGTAGGGCGCGTCGCCGTTGCGACGATGCATGCGCGCCTGGTTCTTCGCAGACCAGGGAATGCCTGGCGAAAGGGCAAGAAGCTGCCGCTCGATGTCGGCCTCTCGCTGCTTTCGCGTATCTCCGGGGTCGAAGAAGATCACATCGACATCGGCAAGACGCCTCACGTCAATGGTGCGCCCGTGCAGCACGTCCCAGACGCTGTTGCGGATGAAGCCGGCGCCGATCCAGCCATCGGGGAGCCCGAGGCTCTCCACATAGACAAGAAGCGCATGCAGGTCCGCATGCGCTTCGAGAAGCCGTTCGATATCGGATAGCGTCCGCAGGGGAGGGACGGGGTTCATGCCGCCGCCCTTCTCGGCGGTCAGCCGAAGAGACCCGCCACGCCGCCCTGGAGCCGGGAGTTGCCCTGGCGGGCGATGCTGTTGCCGTTGTCGATGGCGAGCGCGCGCTGATAGCTCTCGATCGCCTGCTGGCGGTCGCCCTTGCGCTCGTAGGCCACGCCGCGCCAGGCCCAGGAATTGGCATCCCTGGCATCGACATTGAGGGCGGCGTTGAAATCCTCGATGGCCTTGTCGAACTGGTTCGTCGCGAGGTAGCTCTGGCCGCGGGCGGCATAGGGCGCGCCGACGAAGGGGTTGCGGTCGATGGTGGCGTCGAAGTCCAGGATCGCCTGCTGGTGCATGCCCTGGCGCTGGTAGAGCAGGCCACGGGCATGGAGGGCCTCGGCCGATTCGGGCAGGAGGCGGGTCGCCATGTTGAGGTCGCTGAGGGCCTCCTGGAACTGGTTCTGCGAGCGGTACAGGTTGGCGCGGCCGATATAGGCCGGGCCGTAATTGGGATCGGCCTGGATGGCGCGGGTGAAGTCGGCGAGCGCCTGGTCGTTGCGGTTCGTCTGCCGGAGGGCGAGGGCCCGGTTGGTATAGGCCGGGGCATAGTTCGGATCGAGCTGGACCGCCTTGCTGAAGTCGGCCATGGCGCTGCTGTAGTTGCCCACGCGGGCGTAAGCCGCGCCGCGGGTATTGTAGGCGCCCGGATCGTTCGGGTTACGCTGGATCACGTCCGACAGGGAGGCGATGTTGACCGTGCTCGTGCCCTGCGTGTCCTCTTCCACCACGGCGATGCGCTGGGCGGGACCGCTGCCGGTCGTGCCGCAGGCGGCAAGGCCGAGGGCGACTAGGGTCAGGCTCAGGGGGGCAAAACGGCGAATCGATGGGGCGGACACCTTCGTCTCCAGCTTCTTGAACGCGGTACCAGGAGGCGGCACTCTGGCGGGAAAACCTTAACAGCCGTGAAACAAGGCATCAAAAAGGCATGCCGGGATCGAAACTCCAGGGCGGCCGGCCGGGCAGGCAGAGGATGAGGAATCCCCATATGCAAACAGCGCCCTCGCTTTCGCGACGGGCGCTGGTTCACAACCGATCGGCCAGCCTTCTGAAAGGCTTGAGCGCGAAGAGCTTAGCGGGTGGTGCGCGGCTTCGAAGGCAGCAGGCCTTCGCGCTGCATGCGCTTGCGGATCAGCTTACGAGCGCGGCGGACGGCCTCAGCCTTCTCGCGGGCCTTCTTCTCAGACGGCTTCTCGTAGTGGCCGCGAAGTTTCATTTCGCGGAAGATACCCTCACGCTGCATCTTCTTCTTGAGAGCGCGGAGCGCCTGATCGACGTTGTTATCCCGGACAAGAACCTGCACGCGAATTCCTCGTTTTGAACCGTTTCGATTGTGATAAAAAACAAAGGAGGCGCGTCAAGCGCACCTCTATCTAGCGGGCGTCGATACCAGAAGAAGCCTTGCCTGTCCAGGGTTGCCCCTCAAGAAAAGCGCCGCGCCAGAGGAATAACCCCGGGGGCCGGGAAAGGTTCAATCCCGTTCCGGAAAAACCCGGGTCACATGCCCCATCTTGCGGCCCGGGCGGGCCTCCGCCTTGCCGTAGAGGTGCAGATGCGCGCCCGGCTCGGCGAGGATCTCCTCCCAGGCATCGGCGTCATGGCCGATCAGGTTCTTCATCTCGATCCGGCCCAGGCGGGCGGTGGCGCCCAGGGGCCAGCCGCAGACCGCCCTCACGTGCTGCTCGAACTGGGAGGTCACGGCTCCCCCCAGGGTCCAATGGCCGGAATTGTGCACCCGCGGCGCGATCTCGTTCACCACGAGCCGCTCGCGGCCGCCCTCCGTCACCAGGAACATCTCGACCGCCAGCACGCCCACGTAATCCAGGGCCTCGGCGATGGAGCGGGCGATGCGGACGGCCTGTTCCTCGGTTGCGCGCGAGACGCCGGCGGGGACGCGGGTGGTGTCCAGGATGTGGTGGCTGTGCTCGTTGGCGCAGAGGTCATAGGCCGCGAAGGCGCCGGACGCGGTGCGGGCCGCGACCACGGAGACCTCGCGCTCGAAGGGCACGAAGCCTTCGATAATGGAGGGGCTGCGGCCGATCTCGGCCCAGGCGGCGACGGGATCGCTCCCGGCCCGGAGCATGACCTGCCCCTTGCCGTCATAGCCGAAGCGCCGGGTCTTGAGCACGGCCGGGCGGCCGATCCTGTCGAGGGCCGCAACGAGCTCGGCCTCGTCGGCGAAGGTCGCGAAGGGGGCGACATCGATGCCGAGGCCGGCGATGAAGCTCTTTTCCAGGAAGCGGTCCTGGGACACGGCGAGCGCCTGGGCATTGGGCGCGAGCAGGGCATGGGCGCTCAGGGTCGAGGCGGTCTCGCTCGGTACGTTCTCGAATTCATAGGTCACCACGTCCACGGCCTTGGCGAAGCGCACCAGGTTCGCCTCGTCCTCGTAGGGGGCGATGGTGACCTCGGACGCCACCTCGAAAGCCGGGCTGTTCTCTTCCGGCGCATAGATGTGGGTTCTCAGGCCGAGCTGCGCGGCCGCCATGGCGATCATGCGCCCGAGCTGGCCGCCGCCGAGAATACCGAGGGTGCAGCCGGGACGGATCATGGGCTCAGCCTTCGTTCGAGGGCCGCTCGGCCACGCTGTCGCTCTGGCGCTTGCGCCATGCGTCGAGGCGCTCGCTGAGGGCGGGATCGTGCAGGGCCAGCACGGCGGCGGCGAGCAGGGCCGCGTTCACGGCGCCGGCCCGGCCGATGGCCAGGGTCCCGACGGGAATGCCGGCGGGCATCTGCACGATGGAGAGCAGGCTGTCCTCGCCCGACAGGGCCTTGGACTCCACCGGCACGCCGAAGACGGGCAGGGGCGTCATAGCGGCGGTCATGCCGGGGAGGTGGGCCGCTCCGCCCGCTCCCGCGATGATCACCTGGAACCCTTCCGCCTTCGCGCTCTTGGCGAAGGCATAGAGCCGGTCCGGCGTGCGGTGGGCGGAAACGATGCGGGCGTCATAGGCGATGCCAAGGGCCTCGAGGGTCTCGGCGGCATGGCGCATGGTCGCCCAGTCGGACTGGCTGCCCATGATGATGGCAATGGGGATTCCCGCCATGGCTTGGCTCCGGCTTTAAGGGCCTCAAGATGGATGCGGGAATAACGAAGGCTTCCCCCGCAGGCAAGGCCGTTCAGGCAATGATGTCGGGGGTCAGCTGATCCTCGAGCCGGATGATCTGGTCCTTGAGGGCGAGCTTGCGCTTCTTCAGGCGCTGGACCTGCAGCTGGTCGCCGGCGACCATGCTCTCCAGGGCGTCGATCGCCATGTCGAGATCGCGGTGTTCCTGCTTGAGACGGGACAATTCCGCTTCCAGTTCAGACAAGTCGGTCATTGAAGATACCCAGGATGCCAGGCCGTCGGGACGCCTGGCCGAGAGGGGCGGAAGTATGCCCCCCGGGGCGGTGGAGAGCAAGATCGGCAGGGCCCTTTGACCCCTCGATTCTTTTAAATTTTGCCTTCGACTCGCCACACTCTGTCGGGCACAATCCCCTGGTCAGTAGACACATAGGAGGAACTGACATGCCGCTGCAGAATCACCTGTCGGAACTGGAACGCAAGCATCGGGCCCTCGAGCGCGAGATCCAGGAAAACCTCAACAGACCGTCGGCAGATGACATCAAGTTGGCAGAACTCAAGCGAAGGAAGCTTCAGCTCAAGGACGAGATCGCACGCCTGAGAGGCTCCGAACAGGCGGTGCACTAGCCGTAATCTTCCTCGACAATCCCCCTTCAGAAGCCGTCGCTTCCTTTTCGGGAGCGGCGGCTTTTTCATGAGGCGCGTTACAGCAGAGCGGCCGCCCCGTCATGGACGAGCTTGGCGCCCACGAGCACCAGCAGGGCATAGACGGCCGTGTAGAAATGGGTGCCCGATACGCGCCGCACGAGAAGGACCCCGGCCCAGGTGGAGGCGATCGCCACCGGGAACAGGGCGGCGGCGGTCGCCATGTTCGCGAGCGTGATCTGGCCCAGCGCCAGATAGGGCGGCACCTTGATCCAGTTGATGAGCGCGAACACGACCGCGCCCGTGCCGACGAACACGTCGCGCGGCAGGCGCTGCGGCATGACGTAGATCTGGAAGGGCGGTCCGCCTGCATGGGCGATCATGCTGGTGAAGCCCGTGGCCCAGCCCCAGAAGATCCCGCGCGGCAGGTCGGCCGGCGTCGGTTTCGGTTCCCGCCCGCCGCGCTCCAGCACCAGACGGCGCAGGGCGAAGGCGATGGAGATCACGCCCACGGCCAGCTTGATGAAGGCGTCGGACACCTGGGCCGCCAGGAGATAGCCCGTGAGGATGCCGGTGGCCGCGCCGGCGACCAGGATCGCGACGTTGCGGCGATCCCAGGTGTTCCGGTAGGCCCAGACCGAGACCACGTCCTGCACGATCAGGATCGGCAGCATGATCGCCGCCGCCTGAACCGGCGAGGCGACGAGGGCCATCAGGGGCAGGGAGAGCATGCCGAGGCCCGAGAAGCCGCCCTTGGCGAGACCGAGCAGGGTCACGGCGGGAATGGCGGCGGCATAGAAGAGGGGATCGGTAATCAAGGAGAAACTCGCCGAAAGTCGGATCGCCGAAAGTCTCCGCTGACCACGACGTTGCCGCCTGCTACCACAACAGGCGCTTGAAGTCTCATGCACAGAACGCAACGGGGAAACGCCATGTCATCCACCCAAAGCCGTTATCATGGGGTCTATGCCCGCTGGAAAGCCGACCCGGAAGGCTTCTGGGCGGACGCCGCGCGGGCGATCGACTGGATCAAGCCTGCCGACAAGACCTTCGATCCCACGGCCGGCGCCTATGGCCAGTGGTTCCCCGGCGCGGTCTGCAACACCTGCTACAACGCGGTCGACCGGCACGCGGCCACGCGCGGCGACCAGGCGGCGATCGTCTACGACAGTCCCGTCACGAATTCCAAGCGGACGATCTCCTATGCCGAGCTCAAGGACGAGGTCGCGACGCTCGCCGCCGTGCTTCAGGACATGGGTGTGCAGAAGGGCGACCGGGTCGTCATCTATATGCCCATGATCCCCGAGGCGGCGATCGGCATGCTCGCCTGCGCCCGCATCGGCGCGATCCATTCGGTCGTCTTCGGCGGCTTTGCCGCAAAGGAACTCGCCACCCGCATCGACGACGCCAAGCCGAAGGCGATCCTCTCCGCCTCCTGCGGCATCGAGGGCGCCCGCGTCATCCCCTACAAGCCGCTCCTGAACGAGGCGATCACGCTCTCCGCCTACAAGCCCGATGCCTGCCTGATCTATCAGCGGCCGCAATGCGCGGCCTCCCTCGTCGAGGGGCGCGATGCCGACTGGCAGGCGGAGGTGGCCAAGGCCCGTCAGGCCGGACGGCGGGCCGAATGCGTGCCGGTGGCCTCCACCGATCCGCTCTATGTGCTCTACACCTCCGGCACGACCGGCAAGCCCAAGGGCGTGGTGCGCGACAACGGCGGCTACATGGTCGCGCTCAAATGGACCATGGATCATTTCTACGGCGTCGAGCCGGGCGAGGTGTTCTGGGCGGCCTCGGACGTGGGCTGGGTCGTCGGCCATTCCTACATCGTCTACGGGCCGCTCCTGCATGGCTGCACGGCGATCCTCTACGAGGGCAAGCCGGTGGGCACGCCCGATGCGGGCGCCTATTGGCGCGTCATCGCAGAGCACGGGGTCACGACCCTCTTCACCGCCCCGACCGCCTTCCGCGCCATCAAGAAGGAGGATCCGGACGCGGCCCTTCTCAAGCATTACGACCTCAAGGGGTTCCGCGCCCTGTTCCTCGCCGGCGAGCGGGCCGATCCGGATACGGTGAAATGGGCCGAGGACATTCTCAAGGTTCCGGTCATCGACCATTGGTGGCAGACCGAGACCGGCTGGCCGGTGGCGGGCAATCCGCTGGGCCTCGGCGCCCTGCCGGTCAAGCACGGCTCGCCCACGGTGCCGATGCCGGGCTATGCCCTCGACGTGCTGGACGAGGGCGGGCAGTCCGTCGGCCGGGGCAAGATGGGCACCATTGTGGTCAAGCTGCCGCTGCCGCCCGGCTGCCTGCCGACTCTCTGGCAGGCGGAGGACCGCTTCAGGGAATCCTACCTCGCCACTTATCCGGGCTACTACAACACCTCGGATGCGGGCTACATCGACGATGACGGCTATGTCTGGGTCATGGGCCGCACGGACGACATCATCAACGTGGCGGGCCATCGCCTGTCGACGGGCAGCATGGAGGAAGTTCTGGCCTCCCATCCGGCGGTCGCGGAATGCGCCGTGATCGGCGTGAAGGATTCCCTGAAGGGCGAGGTGCCCTGCGGCTTCGTGGTGCTGAAATCCGGCGTCCGGCAGAACCCCGAGGAGGTCGAGAAGGAGCTCATCGGCCTCGTGCGCGAGAAGATCGGCCCCGTGGCCGCCTTCAAGCTCGCCATCACCGTGCCGCGGCTCCCGAAGACCCGCTCGGGTAAGATCCTGCGCGGCACCATGAAGAAGATCGCCGACGGGGAAGCCTGGACCACGCCCGCCACCATCGACGATCCCGTGATTCTCGACGAGATCGGCGACGTGCTGAAGGGCAGGGGCCTGACGCACTAAAGCATCGGACCCAAAAGTGGACCTGCACTTTTGGGATCGATCCGATGCTTTCTTCTTGAGTGAGAGCATCGTTGAGAGCGGAAAAACCGGGTCCACTTTTCCGCACGATGCTCTGACTCTCCGACACGTCATCCCAGGCGGCAGGAGCCTGTCCGGGATGAAGAGGGCCTAAACGAAGAAGGCCCGGATCACTCCGGGCCTTTTCTCTTGTCCTATTCCTCGTCGTCGTCGTCGCGCTTGAGCTGCTTGAGCTTGGCGAAGACCGAGTTGACGTCGATCTCCTCCTCCTGCGGCTTCGGGCGGCTCATATCGGCGAAGGGCTCGTCGTAGGAGGGTTCCGCGGTGGAGACTTCCGCCGGCATCAGGGTGCTGCCGTGCTCGTGAGCCTCGACCTGCGGACGGTCCTTGGCGGCGCGCTGCACCTCGAAATCGAGGTCGATCTGCGAGCAGAGGCCCAGCGTCACCGGATCCATGGGGCTGAGGCTCGCCGAGTTCCAGTGCGTGCGGTCGCGGACCTGCTGGATCGTGGTCTTCGTGGTGCCCACGAGCCGCATGATCTGCGCGTCCTTGAGCTCGGGATGGTTGCGCACCAGCCAGAGAATGGCGTTGGGACGGTCGTGGCGGCGGGAGACCGGGGTGTAGCGCGGCCCCTTCTTGACCCGCTTCTGCTCCGGCAGCTTCACCCGCGATTCCGCCAGCTTCAGGCGGTGGTTCGGGTCGGCCTGGGCCTTCTCGATCTCCTCACGGGTCAGCTGGCCCGTCGTCACCGGGTCGAGCCCCTTGATGCCGGCCGCCACTTCGCCGTCGGCAATGCCCTTCACCTCGAGCGGGTGGAGCTTGCAGAAGTCGGCGATCTGGTCGAACGACAGCGATGTATTCTCGACGAGCCAAACGGCTGTCGCCTTCGGCATCAGCGGTCCCTGGGACATGTATGCGAACCTCCTTCAGGCCGGGCGCCGGCTGTCGGCGCCGCACGGCAAAACTCTCTTGCGCTCCGAACCGGCCCGGACCGGAGCATCTCGTCTCACGATGTGAGGGAAACGAGATGATTATAGGGATCGTGCCGCGATGTTGCAAATTTTAGAGCGACGGACCCGAAAAGCCCCGTGCTCCGTTTCGGGTCCGATTCCCCGGCCTTTCCTTGAGGAGCGCGTGGCGGACGAGGAAAACACATCGTTTTCCTCGCGATCCGCTAGAAAGCGAGCACGATCTTGCCGATATGCTCGCCCCCGTCCATGCGGGCATGGGCCTTCGCCACGTCCTCGAAGGCGAAGGTCGAATCCATCACCGGCCGGCATCGTCCTTCAGCGAGCAGCGGCCAGACCTTCTCCTGCAGGGAGCGGGCGATGGCGGCCTTCTCGGCAACGGAGCGGGGCCGCAGGGTCGAACCCGTGTGGGTGAGCCGCTTGACCATCAGGCGGCGGAAGTCGACCTCCGCCTTGGGGCTTTTGAGGAAAGCGATCTGGACGATTCGCCCGTCCTGGGCGGCGGCCTCGTAGTTGCGGGGGATGTAGTCTCCTCCCACCATGTCGAGGATCACGTCCGCGCCCCGGCCGCCGGTGGCCTCCTTGGTTGCGGCGACGAAGTCCTCGTTCCTGTAATTCACCGCCACGTCGGCGCCGAGCCGCAGACAGGCCTGGCACTTTTCCGGCGAGCCGGCGGTGGCGATCACCTTCGCCCCGAAAGCCTTGGCGAGCTGGATCGCCGTGGTGCCGATTCCGGAGGTTCCGCCATGGACGAGAAGGGTCTCCCCGGGCTGGAGGCGGCCCCGGTCGAACACGTTGGTCCAGACGGTGAAGTAGGTTTCCGGGATGGCGCCCGCCTCCGTCAGGGAGAGGCCCGCGGGCAGGGGCAGGGCGTTGCTTTCGTGCACGACGGCGTATTCCGCATAGCCGCCGCCCGCGACCAGGGCCATGACCGGCTGCCCCACCGAGACATGCGCGGCGCCGGGACCCGTGGCCACGACCTCGCCCGCGATCTCGAGCCCGAGGACGTCCGGGGCACCGGGAGGCGGGGGGTAGCCGCCCTGCCGCTGGATCACGTCGGGGCGGTTCACGCCCGCCACCTTCACCTTGACGAGGATTTCGCCCTCACCGGGCTGGGGCACGGGACGCTGGACGATCTTCAGGACCTCGGGTCCGCCGCTTCCGTCCGCCACGACGGCGCGCATCATCTGCGGGATCTGCCCCATTTTTTCCCTCCTTTGGTGAACACTCTCCCGGCATATAGGCTTTGTTGGCAAGGAATACATGCCGGATTAACGTGACGATCAACCCTTGAAGAGGAGAATGACATGGCCTTCGATCCCTTCGCCGATGAACCGCGCAAGGCGCTGAGCGGGTACGAGATCGGACAGGACCTGTCGATGCTCTCCATCGATGAGCTCGACGAGCGGGTCGATCTGCTCGAACGGGAGATCGTCCGCCTCAAGGAGGCGAGGGCACGCAAGGAAAAATCCCGCGCCGCCGCGAGCGCCTTCTTCAACATCGGCGAGGAGAAGATCGGCCGGGAATCCGTGTGACCGGATGCCTGTGACGTTGTGTCGATGCGTTCTTAACGGAGCATTAACCATTCCCGGGCATCCTCGCAGGCGTCCAGGTCTCCTCTGGATGTCGAGTGGTTCTGAAGCCCACTCTGTTTGACGCTTCCCTGTTAGACTTCACGAGCCGCCTCGCGCGGCTCGATTTTTGCGGGCCTTGGAACATCGGGCCCGAAAGACGCATTCACTTGCGTTGCGTCAGCTTAACCTTAAGAAGAGGTTACCAGGGCAAGTCCTGAAGCTCCGTTCTATACTGATCGCAACAGTTCAGAACGCCTCGCCGCGCGAGGCGCGGGATAGGCTTTGGGAGATGCGCGTGAACGAACCTGACGTGATCCAGCTTGGCGTCGATCCTGTCCGGTTCGGGCAGAGCTTCGTGGGGTCCGAGGCTTTCAAGGCGCTGTTCCAGGAAGGCATGGAGCTTATCGAGGAGACGGCCGCCTATCTCGACGGTCCGGGCCGGGAGGAATCCCGCCACCTGCCGCGCCAGGCGAGCCTCGCCTATGCCAGCGAGAGCATGCGCCTCACCACGCGCCTGATGCAGATCGCCTCCTGGCTCCTGCTGCAACGGGCCGTTGCCGAAGGGGAGATTTCGCCCGATCAGGCCCAGACCGAGAAGAATCGCGTCCGCCTGAACTCCCACGACACCACCACGACCATCGACGAATACGAGGCCTTGCCGGCCCGCCTGCGCGAGCTCATGGGGCTGGCGACGCGCCTCCACGCGCGGATCCTGCATCTCGAACGCCTCATTGCGGATGCCGCCGCGGCTCCCCGGCCCCCGGCCGCGAACCCGGTCGCGGACCAGCTCGGCATGCTGCAGCGGGCTTTCGGATCGATGGAATAGGCTCAAGGCGGCGGCCATGATGCCGCACCCGCCGCGAACCTCTCCCGGAAGGGTTGAAAGAGCCGGCCTGGAGGCTACAACCTCATGTGTCGGCCATTCGTGGGCCGTCAATCCAAGGATGCCAACCCATGTCCAGCGACAGTCGAAAGACCATGCCGCCTCAGGCCCGCGCGGAAGGCTGATCGCTCGGCTCTCCCGCGATCGGGCCCGTGGCGGCTGGTCGCGAGGAGAGTTCCATGAGAAAATTCATCACGAACCGTTTCGAAATCCTCTCGGAGTGGATCTCCGACAATCTCGGCAGCCCCTATGCCTTCATGGCGGCCTGCCTGCTCGTGGTCGTCTGGGCCGTGTCCGGACCGATCTTCGGCTTTTCGGATACGTGGCAGCTCGTGATCAATACCGGCACCACGATCTGCACCTTCCTCATGGTGTTCCTGCTCCAGAACACGGGCAACCGCACCATCGACGAGATGGAGGAGCGCCTGCGGGCACTGGAGCATCTGAACCGCGAGCTCTTGCACGAAATTCGCGATCAGCGGATGCGGGCCGGGGTGAGAGAGGCGGCGTGAAGCCGTTCCCGGCGGAAGGCTCGCCAAAGAAAAAGCCCCGCCGAGGCGGGGCTTTTTGCGTTCCGGGCCGGGATGGCCGGATTACTTCTTGCCGAGACCCAGGCCGGCGAACTTCGAGTTGAAGCGCGAGACGCGGCCGCCGCGGTCGAGCAGCTGCTGCGTGCCGCCGGTCCAGGCCGGATGGGTGTTCGGATCGATGTCGAGGTTGAGGGTGTCGCCCTCTTTGCCGTAGGTCGAGCGGGTCGTGTACTCGGTGCCGTTGGTCATGACCACCTTGATGAAGTGGTAATCGGGGTGATCGGTTTCTTTGCGCGCCATTGCCATAGTCCTTCTTGCGGCCAGCCACATCTGGTCAGCCCGCAATGTTAAGATCGAGCCTGAATTGATGAATGCGCGCCTATACCTCACTTAGAACCTTGAAACAAGCCGGGGCAAAGGTGCTAAACCGTCCCGCGACGAGATTCCGGCAAACGAAGGGTGTCATGGCCGACCATTCTCCAGGACAACACCGTCCCAAGGCTGCCCTGAGCGCCCTCAAGCCGCTCATTCCCTACGGCTTGGCTTACAGGGGGCGGATCGCGGCGGCGCTGGCGGCGCTCGCCATGGCTTCTGCGGCCACGCTCGTCGTCCCCATCGCCGTGCGCAGGGTGATCGACTTCGGATTCTCGGAGCAGGGCCGGGCCTTCATCAATGCCTATTTCGCCTTGCTCGTCGTGGTGGTGGGCGTTCTCGCCGTCTCCAGCGCCCTGCGCTACTACTGCGTCATCACCCTGGGCGAGCGGGTGGTGGCGGATCTGCGCTCGGCGGTGTTCCGGCACCTGACCTCTCTCGATCCCGCCTTCTTCGACCAGACCAAGAGCGGCGAGATCGTCTCGCGGCTGACCGCCGACACCACCCAGGTCAAGGCGGCCTTCGGGGTCAGCATTTCCATCGCCTTGCGCAATCTCTTCCTCTTCGTGGGCGCGGTCACGCTCATGATCGTCACGAGCCCCAAGCTCTCGGCCCTCGTCCTTCTGGCGATCCCCGTGATCGTCCTGCCCCTCGTGTTCTCGGGGCGCGCCGTGCGACGCCGCTCGCGGGCCGCGCAGGACCGGCTCGCCGACGCCTCGGCCTATGCGGCGGAGGCCATCGGGGCGGTGCGCACCATGCAGGCCTTCGGCATGGAAAGCCTCACCGCCGCGCGCTTTGCCGCCGCCGCCGAGGAGGCCTTCGCGGCCGCAAGGCTCTCCACCACCATGCGCGCCTTCCTGACGGGGGCCGGCATCTTCCTCGTATCATCGAGCGTGGTGGGCGTGCTCTGGTATGGCGCGCAGGACGTCCTGGCGGGCCAGATGACCGCCGGACGCCTGTCCCAGTTCGTGCTCTACGCGGTCTTCGCCGCAAGCTCCCTCGGCCAGCTCTCGGAGGTCTATGGCGAGCTCGCCCAGGCCGCCGGCGCGGCGGAGCGGCTGGGCGAGATCCTGGCCTCCAGGCCTGCGGTCGAAGCGCCCCGCGAGCCCAAGCCCCTGCCGGAGCCGCCGCTGGGCACGGTCGCCTTCGAGGACGTTCACTTCGCCTACCCGACCCGCGCCGAGCAGCGGGCGCTTCACGGACTGAGCTTCGCGGTGGCGTCCGGCGAGCGGGTCGCCATCGTCGGGCCGTCGGGGGCGGGTAAGAGCACGATCCTGCAACTGCTCCTGCGCTTCTACGATCCGCAGAGCGGTACGATCCGCGTCGACGGGGTCAGGATCGCCGAGGCCGATCCTTTCAGCCTGCGCGCCCGCATGGCCCTCGTGCCGCAGGAGCCGACGATCTTCGCGGCATCCGTCCTCGACAACATCCGCTACGGCCGCCCCGACGCGACGGAGGAGGAGGTGCGCCGCGCCGCCGAGCTCGCCTCCGCCGACGGCTTCATCCAGGCCCTGCCGCAGGGCTACGAGACCCTCATCGGCGAACGGGGCGTCACCCTCTCCGGCGGCCAGAGGCAACGCCTTGCCATCGCCCGCGCCATCCTGAAGGACGCGCCGATCCTGCTCCTCGACGAGGCGACCTCCGCCCTCGACGCGGAGAGCGAGCGCAAGGTTCAGGGCGCCCTCGACCGGCTGATGGAAGGCCGCACCACTCTGGTCATCGCCCACCGCCTCGCCACCATCCGCTCCGCCGACCGCATCCTGGTGATGGACAAGGGCCGAATCGTGGAGCAGGGCACCCACGAGGCCCTGCTCGCCCAAGGCGGCCTTTACGCGCGCCTCGCCCGGCTTCAGTTCACGAACGGGGACGAGCAGGCCGAGGCGGCAGAATAAGGCCTCCGGAATGCGTTTATCAGGCGTATCCACGACGCGTCGCATCAACTTGAAACCGATGTATTAGGTTTCGAAACCGGAGTGTTCGGAGGCTATGTCCGATCTCTACCCACCTCTTGAGCCCTACGAGACCGGCATGCTCGATGTGGGTGACGGGCATCTGATCTATTGGGAGGCCTGCGGCAATCCTCATGGAAAGCCGGCCCTTGTTCTCCATGGCGGCCCCGGTTCCGGTTGTACCGTGAATGCGCGTCGGTCTTTCGACCCGAGGGCCTACCGCATCGTCCTGTTCGACCAGCGCGGAAGCGGCCGCAGCATACCGCATGCCAGCGCTCCGGGTGTTGATCTTTCGACCAACACGACAGGCCATCTGCTCGCCGATATCGAACGGCTGCGGCAATTTCTGGAGATAGAGAAATGGCTGGTCCTGGGTGGGTCATGGGGGTCGACCCTGGCGCTGGCCTATGCCGAACGGCATCCTGAGCGCGTCAGCGCCATGGTGCTGTTTAGTATCGCGACGACCACGGATTCAGAAATCGAATGGATCACGCAGGGCGTCGGCGCTTTCTTCCCCGAGGTGTGGGAACGCTTTCGGGCAGGCGTCCCGAAGGCGGATCGAGAGATAAGCCTCGTTGATGCCTATCACCGCCTCCTCATGCATCCCGACCCTGTCATTCATGAGAAGGCGGCTAGGGATTGGTGCCATTGGGAAATGGCTATCGTCGCCACGCATCCCGGTCACAAGCCGCACCCCCGATACGAGGATCCCGCTTTCCGCTTAGGCTTCGCGCGGTTGGTGACCCATTACTGGCGCCATAAGGCTTGGCTTGAAGATGGCGAGCTGATCCGGAATGCGAACCGCCTTGCCGGTATCCCCGGTTTTATGATCCACGGTCGTCTCGACATAGGCAGCCCGCTCGTCACTGCCTGGAAACTTCAGCAGAACTGGCCGGGCAGCGAGCTGATCGTCGTCGGAGAAGCCGGTCACGATGCGCGCGACCCAGGTATGACGGAAGCCATCGTCGCCGCGACGGACCGCTTCGCGTAAGTCCGGCTTCTCAGTCTCACCGCTCCGTCAGCTTCAGCTCGATGCGCCGGTTGCGGGCGTAGGCTTCTTCCGTGGTGCCGTTGTCCAGGGGCTGGAATTCGCCGAAGCCGGCGGCGACGAGGTGCTGGGGCTGGACGCCGCGGGCGATGAGCGCCTGCACCACGGCGATGGCGCGGGCCGATGACAGGGCCCAGTTCGACGGGAATTGCGGGGTGTTGATGGGCCGCTGGTCCGTATGGCCGTCGACGCGGATCACCCAGGGGATGTCCGGCGGGACCTGCTTTTCCAGCTCCACCAGAGCCGTCGCGATCCGGTCGATCTCGCCCGAGGCCTCCGGGCGCAGGGTCGCCTGGCCTGCGGGGAACAGCACCTCCGACTGGAAGACGAAGCGGTCGCCGACGATGCGCACGTCCGGGCGGTTGCCGAGGATCTGGCGCAGGCGGCCGAAGAAGTCCGAGCGGTAGCGGGCGAGTTCCTGCACCCTCTGCGCCAGGGCGACGTTGAGGCGGCTGCCGAGATCGGCGATGCGGGCCTGGCTCTCCTTGTCCCGGTTCTCGGAGGCCGCGAGGGCCTCCTCCAGCGCGGCGAGCTGGCGGCGCATGGCCGCGATCTGCTGGTTGAGGATTTCCACCTGGCTGAGCGCCCGGCCCGTGGCCTGGCGCTCGGTTTCGAGCTGGGTGCTCAGCTCCTGGGCCTGGGACTGCGCCGCGCCGCCGCTGTCGAGAAGGCCCTGCAGGCGCGAGCGCTCGGCCTCGCTGGCGCGCAGGGTCGTCTGCAGCGACGCCACCGTGTCCTCGATGTTGCGGCGGCTCGAGCGTTCGAGGGAGAGCAGGTCGGTCAACTCGGCGATCTGCCGGTTCAGCCGGTCGAGCACCGTGTCGCGGCCCGACAGCTCGCGGGAGAGGAAAAACTGCCCCACGGTGAAGACCGAGATGAGAAAGATGATCGCCAGGAGCAGGGTGGACAGGGCGTCCACGAAGCCGGGCCAGTAATTGATCTGGCCCCCGCGCCCGCGCCGCCGTCCGCCTGCGCTCGACACCGGCATCAGGGGAGCCTTTCACGGGAGAGGCGGTCGAGCACCTGCTTCAGCTCCTTCTCGCGGGCCGCCTGGGCCTCGACCCAGTCGCGGATCATCTGCTGCTCGGCCCGCATGTGCTGGACGAGGCCCTGGACGCCCTCGGCCAGATTGGCCATGGCCTGGGTCGCCGCCCGGCCTCCCGCTCCGTCGTTGACGGCGGCGGTCAGGCGGTTCAGGGCGATGGTGAGATCGTGCGGAGGGGCGCCGCGCAGGGGGCTTTCGGGCGCGGTGTCCATCGTGGAGCTGGCGAGCCAGTCCTCCACCTCCGTGTAGAACCGGCTCTGCGCCTGGCCGGCCTGGAGGTCGAGGAAGCCGAGGACGAGGGAGCCTGCGAGGCCGAAGAGGGAGGCCGAGAAGGACAGGCCCATGCCCTGGAGCGGGCCTGCGAGCGAGTTCTTCAGCTCGTCGAACAGAACGGCCGAATCCTGGCCGGTGCGCAGCGAGGAGATGATGCGGCCCACCGAGCCCACGGTGTCGATGAGGCCCCAGAAGGTGCCGAGCAGGCCGAGGAACACCAGGAGACCTGCGAGATAGCGAACGATCTCGCGGCTTTCGTCGAGGCGGGCTCCGATGGAATCGAGGACCGAGCGGGTCGCGACCACGGAGAAGCCGGACTGGCCGGGCCGGTTTCCGACGAGGGCGGCGAGTGGCGCGAGCAGCACCGGGGGGGAGGGCAGGGCCAGCCCCTCCTCGCTCTGCCGCAGGGTATTGACCCAGCGCACCTCGGGAAACAGGCGCCAGACCTGGCGGATCGCCAGCACGATGCCGATGAACATCACGCCCAGGATCAGGGCGTTGAGGCCGGGATTGGCCTGAAAGGCCTCCCAGATCTGCCGGTAGAGAATGAAGGCGACAAACCCTGCCAGAACCAGAAAGACCGCCATGCGGATGAGGTAGATCCGCGGTGGGGTTAGGGGTTGGTCCGCCATTGTTATCCTGTGCATTGGTGCTTCGGGACTGCACCAATGTGACCGCGCCCGCCCGAAGGATCAAGCGCGACCATGGGCCTCTCGCCGGGCGCGAACAGAAATATCAGCCTTTGGCCTTCTTCAGCAGCTTGAGCAGGTCCCGGTGCATGAGCTCGTTGCCGCAAGCGATCGAGCCCTTGGCGAGCGGGTCGCTGCCGCCGTCCGCGTCGGAGACGAAGCCGCCCGCCTCGCGGACCATGAGGATGCCCGCCGCCATGTCCCAGGAGTTCAGGCCGCGCTCCCAATAGGCGTCGAAGCGTCCGCAGGCCACATAGGCGAGGTCGAGGGCGGCCGCGCCCCAGCGGCGCATGCCGCCCACATATCCCATGACGGCGGCCGTCTCGCGCAGGAAGAGCCCGTGATCGCCCTTGCCGATATGGGGCAGGCCGCAGGCCACCACCGCGTCGGCGAGGTCGTTGCGGGCCGCCACGCGGATGCGGCGGTTGTTGAGATAGGCGCCCTTGCCGCGCTCGGCGATGAAGAGCTCGTCCTTGGCCGGATCGTAGATCACGCCGGCCACGATCACGCCGTCGCGCTCCAGGCCGACGGAGATGGCGAACTGGGGCAGGCCGTGCAGGAAGTTCGTGGTGCCGTCGAGGGGGTCGATGTGCCAGCGGTGGCTGGGATCCGTGCCCACGACCACGCCTTCCTCCTCCATGACGAAGCCGTAGCCGGGGCGGGCCTTTTCGAGGGATTCGCGGAGGATCTTCTCGGCCTTGCGGTCGGCGGCGGAGACGAAGTCGCCGGGGCCCTTGCGGGAGACCTGCAGGTTCTCGACCTCCCCGAAATCGCGCTTCAAGGAGCGCGAAGCCTTCATCACGGCATCGGTCATGACGGTCATGAGGGGCGAGCGGATCATCGTGCAGGTCCTGGCAAAGAGCAAAAATCGATGAGTGGTCGATGGACCACGGAAGGGCTGGCGTCAAGCGGTTGGGGCCGGAGGCGGCCCGGTTTGAGCGTTTGGCTTTCAGGACAAGAGATTGGCGTCCCGGGCGATCCGCCATTGCCCGTCCTTTTCCTTGCGCAGGATCGTCAGGGTGTACCCGGACCGACGCACCGGCTCTCCGCCGGGCGGCGTCATCGTGACGTCGAGATAGTTCCGCAGATAGGCCCAGTCTCCCATGATCCGGAGTTCCTGGACATCGCTGCTCCCGCTCATGCAAAAGTCCTTCATCCGCGCCGCCATGGCTGCGAATGCCTGCTTTCCGAAGGGAGCCTGGCCCGGAACCATGAACACGACATCGTCGGTCATGAGTTCGAGCACAGCCGATACTTCGCCCTTCCGACTGGCCTCCAGCCAAACCTGGACCAGGTGTCTGATGGCAATCTCGTCGTTCGCCATGATGCGCTTCCCGTCTTGGATGGCATGAGACGATCCGGGCGGATGTCCTCGTCCGCGGCTTCCGGTCAGAACTCAGGGTACAGGTCGCGTCTCCCGAGTAAAGCCGGTCGGCCAGGAAAGGCTCCGATGCCCCTCAGCGCATGCCGAGCCGCTCGGCGGCGAGTTTTTCGGCGCGCTTGCGGTCTTCGGTGCTCAGGTCCTTGAGCGCGTTGTCGAGCCATGGGTCGGCCAGCCCCTGAGCCGCCGCCAGAATGTGCCACGCCGCCGCGTCGACCTTGTTGGCGGGCACCCCGCGCCCGGCGACGAGAAGGCGCGCGAGGCGGTTCTGCGCGATGGCGTTGCCCTTGGCGGCGGCGCGGCGGAAATAGCGCGCCGCCTGGGATTCGCTTGCCGGCACCCCGTCGCCGTTGAAGAGCAGGATCGCGTATTCCACCTCGCCGACGGAGCTGCCGTTGCGGGCGGCGCGCTCGAACAGGCGGGCGGCCTCGGCCGGGTTGCGCGCCACGCCGCGGCCCTTGAGGTAGAGGACGCCGAGGGCGTGCTGCGCATCGGGAATTTCGGCCTCCGCGGCCTTCTTCAGCAGCTCGACCGCCTTCTCGACGTCCGCATTTGTCTCGCTCGTGAGCAGGAGCAGGGCGAGGTTGTGGCAGGCGACCGGATTGCCCTTGGCGGCGGCCTGTTCCAGCCAAGCCTTGCCCTGCGCCGGGTTCTTGGCCATGCCGCGCCCGTCCAGGGCCATGAGGCCCAAGGCCGCGAGGGCATGGGCGTCTCCGCGCTGAGCGGCGAGAAGGTACCATTCGGACGCCTTCTTCGGGTCGATGGCGACCCCGAGGCCCTGGTTGTAGAGCTCGCCCAGCAGGGTCATGGCGGCGGTGTCGTTGTTGTTCTTCTCCAGCCGCAGGGTCGCCTCGCGGAAGGCGGTCTGATAGAGGCCGCGCTGGTAGGCTCCATAGGCCAGATCGGGCTGCGCCGCCTGGCTTGCGGTGGCGCAGGCCGCCAGCATCGCGCCACCGATGATCCAGGAAAGCCTCATCGGTGCGCGGCCTCCTGCCGTTCCAGAATGCCGGCGGCGGCCGTCACGGCGGCCGCGGGACCGTCCGGATGGGACCAGACCGCATCGCCCAGGGCGATGAACTCGGCGTTCGTGGCCGCGAGCCTCTCGACCGTATCGAGGCCCGGCGCATAGGCTACGCAGGGCGTCTCGAAGATCTCGGCCCACCAGGAGGCCCGGTCCACCACGCTGTCGAGGGAGGGCAGGGACCCGTCCGGACGGGGCTCGCCGAAGAGCAGGTAATCCGCCCCGCCTTCGCCGAAGGTCATGGCGTCGTCCCTGGTGCGGATCGCCCCCACGCCGACGGCGCGTTCGGATTTCAGGCGCTCGCGCAATTCGCGAAGGCGGGCCGCATCGCCCGCGATGTGCACTCCGTCGGCGCCGCCCCGGGCGGCGACCGTGGCCAGATCCGCCATGCCGTCCGCGGTCACGAGCACGGCTGTCCCATGCTCCTGGGCCGCGGGCGCCAGGGCCTTCACCAGATTGGTCAGGGTGCGCTCGTCGGCGGTCTTGAGCCGCAGCAGGACGGCGGCCACGGCTCCGGTCGCGCAGGCCTCGGAAAGACGCGGCGCGAAGGAGGCGTCCTCCAGGACGGGGGTGATGAGATAGAGGCGGGCGGCGGTATCGGCCATGGATCTGAAGGTCACCAAAAAGGAAAGACACCGTTCCCATAACGAAAACGGGGCCATCTTGCGAGGCCCCGCTTCTCGATCATGATTAAGGCAAAAGCCGGATCGGGTTACTCCGCCGCCTGCTTGGCCGTGCCGAAGGTCGGGTCGAGCTCGCCGGAGGCGTAGCGCTTGGCCATCTCGGCCAGGGTGAACACGCGCTTGATCTTCGAGGCCTGGCCGGCGGTGTTGAACTCCTGGAAGCGCTGCTTGCAGAGCTTCGTCATGGCTTCCATGGCGGGCTTCAGGTACTTGCGCGGGTCGAACTCGCCCGGGTTCTCGGCGAGAACTTTGCGGATCTGGCCGGTCATCGCCATGCGGTTGTCGGTGTCGATGTTGATCTTGCGCACGCCGTGCTTGATGCCGCGCTGGATCTCTTCCACCGGCACGCCCCAGGTCGGCTTCATCTGGCCGCCGTACTGGTTGATGATGTCCTGCAGGTCCTGCGGAACCGAGGACGAGCCGTGCATCACGAGGTGCGTGTTCGGGAGCTTCTTGTGGATCTCCTCGATCACGTGCATGGCGAGGATCGCGCCGTCGGGCTTGCGGGTGAACTTGTAGGCGCCGTGCGAGGTGCCCATGGCGATGGCGAGCGCGTCGACCTTCGTCTCGGCCACGAACTTCACGGCCTCGTCCGGGTTCGTCAGGAGCTGGTCGTGCGAGAGCTTGCCTTCCGCGCCGTGGCCGTCTTCCTTGTCGCCCATGCCGGTTTCGAGGGAGCCGAGCACGCCGAGCTCGCCCTCAACCGAGATGCCGCCGAGATGGGCCATCTCGACCACCTTCCGGGTCACGCCGACATTGTAGTCCCAGTCGCCGGGGGTCTTGCCATCGGCCTTGAGCGAGCCGTCCATCATCACCGAGGTGAAGCCGGCCTGGATGGCGGTCATGCAGGTGGCGGGCTCGTTGCCGTGGTCGAGGTGCACGCAGACCGGGATCTGCGGGTAGATTTCGGTCACCGCGTCCATCATGTGCTTGAGCATGACGTCGTTGGCGTATTGGCGCGCGCCGCGGGACGCCTGGATGATCACCGGGGCGTCGACTTCGCCCGCCGCCGCCATGATCGCGAGCGCCTGCTCCATGTTGTTGATGTTGAAGGCAGGCACGCCATAGCCGTGCTCGGCTGCGTGATCCAGAAGCTGCCTCATCGTGATGCGCGCCATCGTATCCTCCGTATTGGGCGCCCCTCTTAAAGCGCGCCGAAACTGAACCGTACCTTAAGCCCTCAGCGCTTCCACGCCCGGAAGCGCCTTGCCTTCCATCCATTCGAGGAAGGCGCCGCCTGCCGTCGATACATAGGTGAAGTTCTCGGCCACCCCAGCATGGTTGAGGGCCGCGACCGTGTCGCCGCCGCCCGCTACCGAGACGAGCTTGCCTTCCTTCGTGCGCTGAGCCGCATGGCGGGCCGCAGCCACCGTGCCCTGATCGAAGGGCGGGATCTCGAAGGCGCCGAGCGGGCCGTTCCACACGAGCGTCGCCGCGTCGTTGATGGCGGCGTTGATGCGCTCGACCGATTGCGAGCCCACGTCGAGGATCATCTGGTCCTCGGGGATCGCGTCGATGCCGTAGGTGTGGTTCACCGCGCCGGCCTTGAATTCATAGGCGCAGACCCCGTCGACGGGCAGGATGATCGCGCAATTGGACGTGCGCGCCTTCTCGATGATGCGAAGCGCCGTCGCGGCGAGATCCTTCTCGGCCAGCGACTTGCCGACATTGAGGCCCGTCGCGTGCACGAAGGTGTTGGCCATGCCGCCGCCGATCACGAGGGCGTCGACCTTGGTGACGAGGTTTTCGAGCAGGTCGATCTTGGTGGAAACCTTCGCGCCGCCGACGATGGCGACCACGGGGCGCTTCGGCGCTTCGAGGCCCTTGGTGAGCGCATCGAGCTCCTGCTGCATGGTGCGCCCGGCATAAGCAGGCAGCACGCGGGCAAGGCCCTCCGTCGAGGCGTGGGCGCGGTGCGCGGCGGAGAAGGCGTCGTTCACATAGAGGTCGCCGAGCTTCGCGAGGGCCGAGACGAAGGCGGGGTCGTTCTTCTCCTCGCCCGCGTGGAAGCGGGTGTTTTCCAGAAGAAGCACGTCGCCGCCCTTGAGGGCGGCGACGGCCTTTTCGGCAACCTCTCCGATGCAGTCATCGGCGAAGGCCACGTTCTTCTTGAGATGCAGCGAGACCGCTTCTGCAACCGGCTTCAGCGACTCCTTCGGATCGCGTCCCTTCGGGCGTCCGAAATGGGCGAGCAGGATCACCTTGCCCCCCTTGTCGGCGATTTCCCGGATGGTGGGGAGCACGCGCTCGATGCGCGTGGCGTCCGTCACCTTGCCGTTCTCCATGGGGACGTTGAGGTCCACACGGACGAGAACGCGTTTTCCCTGGACGTCGGCTTGGTCGAGCGTGCGGAAGGCGGTCATGGGGCAGCTCTCCTTAGATGAGCTTCGCCAGAGCGATGGCGGTGTCAGCCATGCGGTTCGAGAAGCCCCATTCGTTGTCGTACCAGGACAGCACGCGCACGAAGTTGCCTTCCATCACCTTGGTCTGGTCCATGTGGAAGACCGAGGAATGCGGATCGTGGTTGAAGTCGGAGGAGACGTTCGGGGCGTTCGTGTAGCCGAGGATGCCCTTCAACGGGCCGTCGGCTGCCGCTTTGATCGCCGCGTTGATCTCTTCCTTCGTGGTGTTTTTCTTGGCCACAAACTTGAAGTCGACGACCGACACGTTCGGGGTCGGCACGCGGATCGAGGAGCCGTCGAGCTTGCCGTTCAGCTCCGGCAGAACGAGGCCCACGGCCTTCGCCGCGCCGGTCGAGGTCGGGATCATGTTCAGGGCCGCCGCGCGGGCGCGGTAGAGGTCCTTGTGCATCTGATCCAGCGTCGGCTGGTCGTTGGTGTACGAGTGGATCGTCGTCATGAAGCCCTTCTCGATGCCCACCGTCTCGTGAAGCACCTTCGCCACGGGGGCGAGGCAGTTCGTGGTGCAGGAGGCGTTCGAGATGACGATGTGATCCTTCGTCAGCTTGTCGTGGTTCACGCCGTAGACGACCGTCAGGTCCGCCCCGTCGGCGGGGGCCGAGACGATGACGCGCTTCGCGCCGGCGGCGAGGTGAGCGGAGGCCTTCTCCTTCGAGGTGAAGATGCCGGTGCACTCCATGGCGATGTCCACGCCGAGCTCACGGTGAGGCAGGGTCGCCGGATCCTTGATGGCCGTGACCCTGATCTTCTTGCCGTTGATGACCAGGAACTCGCCGTCGACGGCGACCTCGGCCGGGAAACGGCCATGGACGGAGTCGAAGCGGAGCAGGTGAGCGTTCGTCTCGACGGGGCCGAGATCGTTGATGGCGACCACCTCGATGTCCTTGCGGCCGCTCTCCACGATGCCCCGCAGGATGTTGCGTCCGATGCGACCGAACCCGTTGATCGCGACCTTCACCGTCATAGTCTTAGCTCCCTTGTGTAACGAGGCCCTGTTCGTTGCGAGCCTCAGAGATTGTGTGTCCGCAGAACCTTTTCCACCACGGCCTCCGCCGTGATGCCGAAATGCTTGTACAGGTCCTTGTAGGGCGCGCTGGCGCCGAACCCATGCATGCCGACGAAAATTCCGTCCGGGCCGATGACCGAATCCCAGCCGAAGCGCACGGCTGCCTCGATCGCCACCTTGATCGGCGCATCGCCAATAATCGCCTCGCGCACCTTTTCGGGCTGGGCGAGGAAGAGATCGAGCGAGGGCACGGAGACGACGCGAACGGCGAAGCTCTGCTCGGCGAGCAGCTTCTGGGCCGCCAGCGCGATCTCGACCTCCGAGCCGGAGGCGAAGATCGTGGCGCGGGCCTTGCCCTGGGCCGGGGACAGCTCATAGGCGCCGGTGGCCGAGAGGTTCTTCGCCCCGCCTTCCTTGCGCACCTGCGGCAGGTTCTGCCGGGTCAGGGCCAGGGTCGTCGGGCCGTCGGTGCGCTCGAGCGCCAGCTGCCAGGCCTCCGCCGTCTCAATGGCGTCCGCCGGGCGGAACACGCGCATCTTCGGCATGCAACGCAGGGCGGCCAGGTGCTCCACCGGCTGGTGGGTCGGGCCGTCCTCGCCGAGGCCGATGGAGTCGTGGGTCATCACGTAGACCGCCGGAATGCCGGCGAGCGCCGCGATGCGCATGGCCGGGCGCGCGTAATCGGTGAAGACCAGGAAGGTCGCGCCGGCCGGCACATAGCCGCCATGGAGCGCGATGCCGTTCATGGCCGCGGCCATGCCGTGCTCGCGGATGCCGTAATGGATGTAGCGGCCCGCGTAGCTGCCCGGCGAGATGGCGTTCAGGTTCTTGGTCTTGGTGTTGTTGGACGGCGTCAGGTCCGCCGAGCCCAGCACCAGCTCCGGCACGGCCTCGGTGATCACCTCGAGCGCGATCTCGCTGGCCTTGCGGGTGGCGACGTTCTGCGGCTCGGCGATGAGCTTGTCCTTCAGCGTGGCGATGGCTTCGGCCAGCGCCTTCGGGCGCACGCCCTTCACGCGGCGCTCGAACTCGGCGCGCTTGTCCTGGGGAAGGGCCTTCAGGCGATCCGTCCAGGCCTTGCGATGGCGGCGGCCCTTCTTGCCCGCCTTCGCCCAGGCGTCGCGGATGTTGTCCGGAATCTCGAAGGGAGCGTAGGTCCAGGCCAGCGCCGCCTTCGCGCCCGCCAGCTCCTCGGCGCCGAGGGGCTCGCCGTGGGCCTTGGAGGTGCCGGCCTTCTTCGGAGCGCCGAAGCCGATGGTGGTCTTGCACGCGATCAGCGTCGGCTTGTCCGACTTCTGGGCGCGGGAAATGGCGCGCTGGATCGCCTTCGGGTCATGGCCGTCGACGCGCACCGCGTTCCAGCCGCAGGCCTGGAAGCGCTTCACCTGGTCGACGGAATCGGCCAGCGACAGGGGGCCGTCGATGGAGATGCCGTTGTCGTCGAAGAGCACGATGAGGCGGTTGAGCTTCAGGTGCCCGGCAAGCGCGATGGCCTCGTGGCTGATGCCCTCCATCAGGTCGCCGTCGGAGGCGAGCACATAGGTGTAGTGGTCGACGAGATCGTTGCCGTATTCGGCGTTGAGCATCCGCTCGGCGAGCGCCATGCCCACCGCCGTGGCGATGCCCTGGCCGAGCGGGCCGGTGGTGGTCTCGACGCCGGGGGTCTCGAAGTTCTCGGGGTGGCCCGGGGTCTTCGAGCCGAGCTTGCGGAAGTTCTTGAGCTCCTCGATGGTCATGCCCTTCACGCCGGTGAGGTGGAGGAGCGCATAGAGCAGCATCGAGCCGTGGCCGGCGGAGAGCACGAACCGGTCGCGGTCCGGCCAGGTCGGGTCGGCGGCATCGTATTTCAGGAACTTGGTGAACAGCACCGTGGCGATGTCGGCGGCCCCCATGGGCAGGCCCGGGTGGCCGGATTTGGCTTGTTCGACGGCGTCCATGGCGAGGGCGCGCACGGCGTTCGCCAGATCGGAATGGGTGACGCGATCGGCGGAGACGGTATTCAGCACGGCGTGATCCACAAGGCTTGAGGCCCCGCAGCGGGGCGGTCTGTCTGGAAAAGGCGTGGGCTCATTAACACGCAGGCCGGGGGAGTCAAAGGCTTCAAGGGGCGTATTCCCCTTATCGACCATTGCTCGCGCGTGAGGGGGAGCCTAAAGCATCTGACCCAAAAGTGAATCTGCACTTTTGGGATCCATCCGATGCTTCCTTCCTTGAGGAGCGCATCGTTCACGCGGGCCCGCAGGGCCGCGCGGCGAAAACCTGGTCCACTTTTCCGCACGATGCGCTAGTCTCTTCGGTGATTCAGGAGGCATGATGGCGCCCACACTCGACGAAGCGATGAAGCGGCTGGACATGGCCCTGGGCCTGCTCGAGGCCTCGGTGTCCCGTCGCCTGGAGGCCGAGAAGCGGCGCGGCGGCCTGGAAACCGAGCTTCAGCTTATGCAGGACGACCGCTCCCGGCTCGCGGTGGAGCTCGACGGGGCGCTCACCCGCCTGCAGCGCTTCGAGGCGGCCACCGACGATGTGGGCCGCCGCGTCCGCCAAGCCATCGGCGCGGTCGAGTCCGTGCTGTCCCAGGCGGGGGCCCTGTCTCCGGTCGCGCAACTGGCCGGGGCCGGAGACTACGAGCCGGAGGACGGATGAACATGGCCCAGGTCACGGTCACGATCGCCGGCCAGACCTACCGCATGGCCTGCGCCGAGGGCGAGGAGCAGCACCTCGAAGGCCTCGCCGCCGCCTATGACGCCCGGATCGCGGAGATGCGGGCCACCTTCGGCGAGATCGGCGACCTGCGCCTCCACGTCATGGCCGCGCTCTCCCATGCGGACGAGCTTTACGATGCGAGACGGCGCCTTTCCGGCCTGGAGGCGGAAATGGCAGCGCTCAAGCGCCTCGTCTCGTCTCCGGACGAGCGCATGCAGCTCGTCGAGGCCCGGCTCGCCGAAGGCGTCCAGCGGGCGGCGGAGCGCATCGAGGAGCTGGCGCGCAGCCTGAACGGGGCAGGGCCGGGTTAAGCCCGAGGCCTGGAGACCGGCTCCGCAGATCCGTCTCACATGAGGAAGGCCAGCCTCTGCTGGCGCAGCTTGAGCGCGGTCAGAAGCTCCACATAGGGCTCCCGCCTGTCGTGGTGAGCTGACCTGATCCTTGCCTCGATGGCGGGCTTGAGGCGCGGATGGCTTGTGCCGTTCTGAACCTTCTCCACTTCGACGGCATAGGCGAAATCGATGTCGCCGAGCCTCTGCATGACCTCCCGCATCATGGCGTCGATGCCGGGCGTTTTCGCATATAATTCTTTGTAATTGTTACGTTTCAGATGAGCCATGGTTCCTCCCTGACGGATGGCGCATCCCCCACGTGGGGCAATTGAGGGCGGCTGCTTTCGGCGGCCACCCCGTAAAGATACGGAGTTGACGGCCGAAAGAGTCCGCGGTGCTCACTTTTCCCCTTCCCCCGGGCCCCGCCTGTCCCTACATAGGGAAGGCGGGGCTGCGGGGCGCGTTAGGAGTTCATATTCCCCGGGGCCTTATCGATCCTGAAGGGAGCTGTCCCTGACCCGGTCCGTGGACCGGGACACACGGCGCCCACCTACTTTGTAGGTTCCCGGGATCGCTTCTCCGACGGTTTCTGTGGCTCCGCACCTTCATGCATTCCTCCTCTCCTCCCGTTCTGAAAGAGCAGCTCCGTCAGGAGGCGCTCGCCCGCCGAGACGGGCTCGACAAGGGTTTTCGCGAGGAGGCGGCCCGGGTCATCGCCGCTCGGGTTCTCGGCCTTTCCGATCTTCGCGACGCGACCCCGGTCGGCGGCTATTGGCCCATCCGCAGCGAGGTGGATTCCCGTCCCCTCATGGAGGCCCTGCGCGAACGCGGGCAGGACGTGGCGCTTTCGCAGATCCTCCACCCTCATTTGAGCTGGCGCCTCTGGCGGCCCGGCGACGTGCTGGTCAAAGGCGGCTTCGGCGTGCGCGAGCCCGGACCCGACGCGCCGGAAGTCTTCCCGAAGAGCCTCATCGTCCCCCTCGTCGCCTTCGACCGCAGGGGAGGGCGCATCGGCTACGGCAAGGGACATTTCGACCGGGCCATCGCGGCGCTGGAAGAGCAGCATCCGGTCTTGACTGTCGGGCTTGCCTATGCGGTTCAGGAGGTCGAAGAAGTCCCGGTCGAGCCCCATGACCGGCTGCTCGACATCATTGTTACCGAAACCGAACTCATTCGGACACAACCCGCATAGGGATCCATCATGCGCCTTCTCTTCCTCGGCGACATCGTCGGGCGGCCCGGCCGCAACGCGGTCATCGAGCGGCTGCCCGGGCTTCGCGACCGCTGGCGGCTCGACTGCGTGGTCATCAACGGCGAGAACGCCGCCGGGGGCTTCGGCATCACCGAGGCGATCTGCGACGAGATTCTGTCTGCGGGGGCCGATGTCATCACGCTGGGCAACCATTCCTGGGACCAGCGCGAGACGCTCGTGTTTATCGAGCGCCAGCCCCGGCTCCTGCGCCCGGTCAACTACCCGTCGGGCACCCCCGGCCGGGGCGCCACGCTCATCGACACCCGCTCGGGCCATCGGGTCCTCGTGATGAACGTCATGGGACGCCTCTACATGGACCCCCTCGACGATCCCTTCGCCGCCGTCGACCGGGAGCTCGAGACCTGCCCCCTGGGCCAGGTGGCGGACGCGGTCGTCGTCGACGTCCATGCGGAGGCGACGAGCGAGAAGGAGGCCATGGGCCATTATCTCGACGGGCGGGCGAGCCTGGTCGTGGGCACGCACACCCATGTGCCCACCGCCGATCACCGGGTGCTGGCCGGCGGCACCGCTTACATGTCCGATGCGGGCATGTGCGGCGATTACGATTCCGTCCTCGGAATGCAGAAGGAGGAATCGATCCGCCGCTTCGTCCAGAAGACGCCGGGGCCGCGCATGGAGCCCGCCCTCGGCGAGGGGACGCTGTCCGGCATCGCCGTCGAGACCGACGACCGCACCGGCCTGGCCGTCAGGGTCGCTGCGGTGAGGCTCGGGCCGAACCTCGAGGAGACCTGGCCGCGCTTCTGGGACTGAAGGGCGGCCCCGCTCCCTTCACCCGGCTCCCTTGGCGCGGCGCGGAATCATTCCCATCTCTACCGGCACGGAGGAGATCGGTGGACGCGGATACAGAGGCGGCAAAGGCGAAGAAGAACATCTATCGCGAGGAGAGCGCGTTCCATCAGGCGCATGAGCACCAGAGCGCCTCCGCCGTTCTGCGCGCCGTGATCGACGAGGCCAAGGGCGAGACGATTACCATCGGGCAGATCATCGAAGCCTTCGGCGAGCGCGCCTTCGGCTTCGTCCTGATCCTGTTCTCCCTGCCGAACTGCATCCCGGCCCCGCCCGGGGTCGCGGGCATCGTCGGCACCCCGGTCCTGATCTTCGGCATCCAGATGATGCTGGGCCATACACGGCCCTGGCTGCCGGGCTTCATCCTGCGGCGCACCGTCTCGACTGCGACGTTCAAGCGCCTGATCGACCTCGCGGAGCCCAAGCTCCAGAAGCTGGAGAGCTTCTGCAGGCCCAGGCTGCTCCAGCTTTTCGGCCCCTTCGGGGACCGGGTGGTCGGGTTCTTCGCCTTCCTGGTCGCCGTGTCGGTCCTGGTCCCGTTCCCCGGCACCAATTTCCCGCCCTCCATCGCGCTCGTGATCGCCTCCATCGCGGTCATGGAGGAGGACGGCTACCTCCTGATCGCCGGCTACCTGATCGGCCTGGCGGGGCTGGCCTATACGGCGACCGTGCTCGGGGCGTCCTATCACCTCATCCTGGCGGCCATCCACAACCTCCCGTCCTGGCTCGGCTTTTAGTTTTCGGCGAGAGGGGGGTGGGGGCTTTTCCTGAGGCCCTTCGCCGCCTTATAAGCCTGCCATCGTCAACTCACCGCAGCCTGTCGGGCGCTTCCCCGCGAAGCGCTCGCGGCCGCATCCTCGGAGGCCCCGATGGCCGGACATTCGCAGTTCAAGAACATCATGCATCGCAAGGGGCGCCAGGATGCAATGCGCTCCAAGCTCTTCTCCAAGCTCGCCCGCGAAATCACCGTGGCGGCCAAGATGGGCACGCCGGACCCGAACATGAACCCGCGCCTGCGCGCCGCGATCCTCGCCGCCCGCGCCGAGAACATGCCCAAGGACAACATCCAGCGCGCCATCAACAAGGCCGCCGGCAATGACGGAGAGAACTACGAGGAGATCCGCTACGAGGGCTACGGCCCCGGCGGCGCGGCGATCATCGTCGAGGCGATGACCGACAACCGCAACCGCACGGCCTCCGACATCCGCTCCTACTTCACCAAGAGCGGCGGCAACCTTGCGGAAACCGGCGCGGTTTCCTTCATGTTCGACCGGGTGGGCCTGGTGGAGTTCGCCCCCGGGGCGGCCGATGCCGACGCGATGCTGGAGGCGGCCATCGACGCCGGCGCCGAGGATGTGGTGTCCTCAGAGCACGGCCATGAGGTCTATTGCGAGCAGACCTCCCTCAACGAGGTGACCAAGGCGCTGGAGGAGAAGTTCGGCGAGCCCAAGGCCTCCAAGCTCGTCTGGAAGCCCCAGACCCCGGTGGCCGTCGACGACGAGGCCGGCGAGAAGCTCATGCGCCTCATGGAATCGCTGGAGGAGCACGACGACGTGCAGAACGTCTACGGCAATTTCGAGCTCTCTGACGCCCTGATGCAGAAGATGGCGGGCTGATGTGAGCGAGCGCGTCCGCATCCTCGGCCTTGACCCCGGCCTGCGCAACACGGGCTGGGGCGTCATCACCGTCGAGGGGACGAAGCTCTCCTATGTGGCCTGCGGCGTCGTGACCTCGGACGGCGATCTCGATCTGGCGCTGCGCCTGAAGCAGCTCCATGACCGCATCACGGACGTGGTCCGCACCTGGACGCCGGACGAGGTTGCGGTCGAGGAAACCTTCGTCAACAAGGACGCGCAGGCGACCCTCAAGCTCGGCCAGGCCCGCGCCATGTCTCTGCTGGTCCCGGCGCTGCACAACCTGCCCGTGGCGGAATACGGCGCGAACCAGGTCAAGAAGACCGTGGTCGGCGTGGGGCACGCCGAGAAGGATCAGGTGCAGGCCATGGTCAAGATCCTGCTGCCCAAGGCCGACTTCAAGAAGGCCGATGCGGCGGACGCGCTGGCCATCGCCATCGCCCACGCCCACCACCGCAAAGCGCGCGCTTTGGCGGCGAGCCTTTAATTTGTTACATAGCCACAAACGTCATCCCGGACGGCAAAGCCGATCCGGGATCGTGAGCAGAATATAGCGCGGGTTTCCCTCCCCTTGTGGGGAGAAGGGTTACCGGGAGCAGGAACGAACGTGATCGGCAAACTCAAGGGCGTGGTGGATTCTTATGGCGAGGATTTCGTGATCCTCGACGTGCACGGGGTCGGCTACGTGGTCCATTGCTCCTCCCGCACCCTTCAGAACCTGCCGAAGGAGGGCGAGGCGGCGACCCTGGCCATCGAGACCCATGTGCGCGAGGACATGATCCGCCTGTTCGGCTTCCGGTCGGATGCGGAGCGGGAATGGTTCCGCCTGCTCCAGACCGTGCAGGGGGTGGGCTCCAAGGTGGCGCTCGGCATCCTCTCGGTGCTCGATCCCGGTGCGCTCGCGACCGCCATCGCCACCGGCGACAAGGCTTCCGTCGCTCGCGGCCCCGGCGTCGGCCCGAAACTCGCCCAGCGCATCGTCTCCGAACTCAAGGACAAGGCCCCCGCCTTCGCCCCCGTCGATCCGGCCCTCATCCGCCTCACCGGCGCGGTGGAGGACAAGAACGCCCCGGCTCCCGTGGCGGATGCCATCTCGGCGCTGGTCAATCTCGGCTACCCCCAAGTCCAGGCTTCCGCCGCTGTCGCTGCCGCCATGAAGCAGGCCGGCGACGAGGCCGAGGCGAAGACGCTTATCCGGTTGGGATTGAGGGAACTGGCGCGGTAGCCCGATGCACTGGCTCATCTTTGCAGGTCTCGGCCCTCCGATCGGACTGGCATGTGTCTTCACGGGGATTGCGGTGTATAGCGCAAACCCCTTCGACGGGAAGCTGGTGGACATGATCTTGGTCACGGCTGGGATCACCGCGTTCGCCTACATCTTCGGTCTGCTTCCTGCCCTTGTCTCCGGATGGGCCGTCCGGCAGGTCCAAATCAGGCAACTCAGACCTGAATGGCTTTGGGTGACGCTGATCGGAACACTCGTGGGCTTTATCTTCGTTGTAGCTTTCGGTGCTGTGCTTGAGGCACTTATCCCAAGTGGGCTGAGCGTTTTCGACATCCGAAAAGAAGCCTTCTTCGTGTATGTGCCGACCTGCCTCGTCCCGACCCTCGTCTGCTGGTATCTGAGCCGCCATTCGGCCGGCCGGCAGAGCCAAACACCGTGACACATCGACGTTCCTGTTTTGATCCTATTAAGAATGGCGTATTAGTGTCTCGCCGCCTATATGAAGCCCCTGGAAGGTAAGCCTCTTTGACCGATTCCCGCCGCCTGCTCAGCCCCGATAAGCGCGAGGACGATGTCGATGCCTCGATCCGGCCGCTGTCGCTCGACGACTTCACGGGCCAGAAGGCCGCGCGGGCCAATCTCCAGGTCTTCATCGATGCGGCGAAGGCGCGCGGCGACGCCCTCGACCACGTGCTCTTCGTCGGCCCTCCGGGGCTGGGCAAGACGACGCTCGCCCAGATCGTCGCCCGCGAGCTCGGGGTCAATTTCCGCTCGACCTCCGGCCCGGTGATCGCGAAGGCGGGCGACCTCGCGGCCCAGCTCACCAACCTCGAAGAGCGCGATGTGCTCTTCATCGATGAGATCCACCGCCTCAACCCGGCGGTGGAGGAGATCCTCTATCCCGCCATGGAGGATTACCAGCTCGACCTGATCATTGGCGAAGGTCCCGCCGCGCGCTCGGTGAAGATCGAGCTGCCGAAATTCACCCTCGTCGGCGCGACCACCCGCGCGGGCCTGCTCACCACGCCGTTGCGAGACCGCTTCGGCATCCCGATCCGGCTCGAGTTCTACACCGTCGACGAGCTGGAGCTGATCGTGCGCCGCGGCGCGCGGGTGCTGGGACTGGGCATGAGCGAGGAGGGCGCGAACGAGATCGCCCGCCGCTCCCGCGGCACGCCGCGCATCGCGGGCCGGCTCCTGCGCCGGGTGCGCGATTTCGCCATCGTCGAGGGCGTGCAGACCGTCTCCCGCGACCTCGCCGACCGATCCTTGCGCCTCCTCGACGTGGATCCCATCGGCCTCGACCTCATGGACCGCAAGTACCTGACCATGATCGCCTCCTCCTTCGGCGGCGGCCCGGTCGGCATCGAGACCATCGCGGCGGCCCTCTCCGAGCCGCGCGACGCCATCGAAGACATCATCGAGCCCTATCTGATCCAGAAGGGCTTCGTGCAGCGCACCCCTCGCGGGCGCGTCCTCACCCCCCACGCCTTCAAGCATCTCGGGCTGCCCGAACCGACCCGCGAAACCTCGGCGCAGTTCGGATTGTTCGGCGGAGACGCGGATGAGTGAGACGGCCGACCGGGGAGGAATGATCGGCTCCCATCTCTGCGGCTTCATGCAGGATGGCGTGCATATTCTGCCCATCCGCGTTTATTACGAGGACACGGATTTCGGTGGGGGCATATACCACGCGAGCTATGTGCGGTTTTTGGAGAGAGGACGCACAGAACTCCTCCGATCTGTCTCAGTGTCTCAGCGCGATCTGCATCGGGATATGGAAGGGCTAACATTTGTCGTGCGGCGGATGACGCTTGATTATCTCAAGCCTGGTCATATGGACGATGTTCTACATGTCCTCACGCGTCCTAAAGAGATGCGAGGGGCTTCCATGACCCTTGCGCAGGAGATTCGCAGGGGTGATGAGCTTTTGCTTACAGCAGATGTCGTCGTTGCAGCTGTAAAGGCTGGCAGGGCTGTACGAATACCCGAGGAACTCCGAACCGCTCTATCGGGAGAGAGGTGACCTTATCTGGGGATGCAAGCCAAGATCGGTTTATGTGGTTGCGATTGCATCTAGTTGCACTAGCTCTTTCACATCTAGGCTGTCCCAGCTCCATTTCGGGATACGCTCTGGCCGGGCGTAAATCTGAGTGATTCTGCGAACGAATTCTTCCTTGTCAGCAACTCCTAGAAGCGGCTTGATCCGTTCGAAATAGGCCTTGGATTTGGCCCGAGCAAAAACCTCAAAGGTAATTGGATCGAATGCTGCATATAGCAGGGTTTCAGGCCACCAAGGGCGGGACTGATCCTCTTTATGGCTTCGTAGATACAGAAACAGGTCTGCGGTCATCAGGTGGCGAAAATCTATGCCTGTGGCCTCAGATCGAGTCTTTAATAGATCCGCATGTAGCGAAGATCGGTTAAGGCCAAGACGTCTATTGCGTAGCTCAAGCGTCTGTAGATGATTCCTGAAGACAACAAACGTTCTCATCGGATTCAAGCGGTTGCCAATGCTGCTAGCAACAAAGTATTCATTGTTCACAAAATAGGCGGCCGCATCGAAGCGGCCGCGGCTCACCAGCGCTCCGATACAATATAGAAAGAGCTCGTGACCGATAAACTTGAAGTTATCGTAATCTACATCGGTATATGTACCAACATTCTCCGGGCGTTTGAAGAACGGCAGGATCCCTTCAAAAAATCTATGCAGTTCCTCAAGCATGGGCTCATCGCAGTTATATTTTGCAACTGCAATGAAAAGCTCAATGAGTTCGTTTCTATAGGGAAGAAAATCATCAATATTTTTGACGAATATTTCGTCAAATTCTGGCTTTCCGACAGCAGAGATCCGAAATTTATCCAGCTCACTCAGAACTGTTGCAAGATAGTCCGAAGTTGCGATGACACTATTGTCTCGGCCATTGCGGATTGCCTCAATAGCGCGCCTAAACGGAACCGAGGTCGCTAGCTTGATTGCATTATCTTCTTCTCGCAGAAAGCTGGGTATCTTGCCCAGCTCCGGCTTAACATCGACGGGTTTGTCCCAAGCCCAGCGAACTAATCTCTCAAATTCAGTTGCGTAATTCGCCTCATCGGCAAGGTCGATGTATATACGGCTACCGTAATAAACGGGGAGATAGGCTTTGCCAGCCTCATCCTTTTCCCGAATTACGGCAACGAATTTGTCCTGCGCCCTTTTCGCATACAATTGCGGAGTAATAATCTGTGCCTCGGTGCCAGCACCGCCCGCTCGATTATTGGACTTCTCAGCATACTTTTTATCGCAGACCAGAACCACTTTGGTCACAGTCTCGTCCGTCACCATGCTTTCCATGAAAGCATTAGCATCGTGACCTGGCTTCAGATCCCATTTGTCGAGGATGACATCAATGCCTTGGCTTCGCAGTTCCCCGGCGAACTTGAGAACCCAAGCCTCATGTTCCGGACTGCTCCAACTATATGAGATGAAAAGTTTGGGATTAGACATAGCATTGAACCAACGCATGAAGGCACGAGTGGGGAGATATTCCTCCACCAATAAAATAAATAAGAGAGCTTTTCCTGCTATGCAACTATATTAGTAGTTTACGAGCGGTGTGTGCAACTTTGGATTGGTGGTCTTGTGCCCTTGCGTCATACATTGCAGGCGCGGTGATTGTTTTCCTCCTCCCAAGACGAGGCAGTTGGCTTTGTAACTTTTGCCATGCCCAAAAAAGCTCCGTTGATCTCACAAATTCTTCCCGAGCGCCCTCTCGCGCCAATGCCTGAATAAACAGCTTGAGCCCGTCTTCCATTTTGCGCCTCACCCATCCCTATTGAGTGCTGCAATCTTGAACTTCTCTCCTGCCAAGATCCAAGGAAAACAAGCCTCTTACTGTGTTCGCCATACTTCGATAGCGTCGCATCAGTCTTCTCGGCCCGCGTCTATCACGCGAGCTACCTGCGCTTCATGGAGCGGGGCCGCACGGAGCTCCTGCGGGCGGTCGAGGTGGCCCAGTCGGACCTTCACGCCGAGATGGGCGGGCTCGCCTTCGTGGTCCGCAGGATGACCATCGACTTCCTCGGCGCCGCCGTCATGGACGACATGCTGACCATCGTGACCCGTCCCAAGGAGATGCGCGGCGCCTCAATGACGCTGGCCCAGGAGGTTCGGCGCGGCGACGAGGTGCTCGTGAAGGCCGACGTGATGGTCGCGGCCGTCAGGGGCGGGCGGGCTGTGCGGATCCCGGACGAGCTCAGGGCGGCCCTGAGCGTGAATTCCTAAGGCTGCCTCTTGCCCTATGGGCAGGCACAGGCAGCCCTGCCTTCAGCGCATGCCAGCCATAATTTCCATATTCATTTCAGGTCATTCGCCTCGACAAGGCTCCAATTAAACCAGACCTTAACCTTACTCTGTGCCTAACAGGTAACGGTCCGGGACGATCTGAAGCCAATCGCCTGCCGCCCTTATTTTCGACAGATTCGGGGGCGAACGAGCAGGGGTACGAGAACAGATTTTCCTAGATCCGGTTGCGGTGGGCCTTGGACCGCCTGTCCAAGGCTGCTCGAAGAGCGAGGACGAGAGATATGAATCCGGCTGATGTGGCCCAGGCCGCTCCTGTGGCTCACGACATGTCCCTGTTTGGCCTGTTCTGGCAGGCGCATTTCGTCGTCAAGCTCGTGATGCTGGGCCTGCTGGCCGCTTCCGTCTGGTGCTGGGCCATCATCGTCGACAAGACCCTGCTCTACGCGCGCAGCAAGCGCGCCATGGACCGCTTCGAGGACGTGTTCTGGTCCGGCCAGTCGCTCGAGGAGCTCTACCGCTCGCTCCAGAGCCGCCCGGCCACGGGGCTCGCCGCCGTGTTCGTGGCCGCCATGCGCGAATGGAAGCGCTCCTTCGAGGGCTCGGGCCGTTCGTTCCAGACCCTGCCGCAGCGCATCGACAAGGTGCTCGACGTCACGATCCAGCGCGAGGTCGAGCGCCTGAATTCGCGCCTGACGGTTCTCGCCTCCATCGGCTCGGCCGGTCCCTATATCGGCCTCTTCGGCACGGTGGTGGGCATCATGAATTCCTTCACCTCCATCGCCGCGTCCAAGAACACGAGCCTTGCGGTCGTCGCCCCCGGCATCGCGGAGGCGCTGTTCGCCACCGCCATCGGCCTCTTCGCGGCCATTCCCGCGGTGCTCGCCTACAACAAGCTGCAATCGGAAGTCGGCAAGCTCCAGTCGCGGCTGGAGGGCTTCGCGGACGAGTTCTCGGCCATCCTGTCGCGACAGGTGGACGAGCGCATCGGCCAGGCGGGGCGCCACCCGGCCAACGCAGCCTGAGGAGGGATCGGCCATGGCCATGATGACAGGTGCGGCAGGAGGCGGCAGGCGCCGCAGGCGCGCCCGGCAGGCGGGCGCGATCAACGAGATCAACATGACGCCGTTCATCGACGTCATGCTCGTGCTGCTCATCATCTTCATGGTGGCGGCTCCCATGATGACGGCCGGCGTGCCGCTCGATTTGCCGCAGACCAAGGCCGCGCCGCTCAATTCCGATGCGACGCCCGTGACGCTGTCGATCAAGGCCAACGGCCAGGTCTTCCTCGGCGAGAGCGAGCTGGCGGACGAGGCCATCGTCGGCAAGCTCGCGGAAGTGTCGAAGGCAGGCTTCGACGAACGTATCTTCGTTCGCGGCGACAAGCGCGTGGATTACGGGCGCGTCGCGCAGATCATGTCGATCGTGACCACCGCCGGCTACAAGCGCGTCGCTCTTGTGACCGAGGTGGACCAGAACTGAGCCGGATGAGAGCAAGGGGCGAACAGACGTGGCGTTGAAGCTGAAGTTCAACACTTCTGAGCCGGGCTTCTGGGTCTCGGGCGTCGCGCATGCGGCGCTGCTGACGGCCGCCATGATCGGTCTGTCCTCCGTCGCCGAGTTCCCCGAGGCGCAGGAAGGGATCCCGGTCGAGATCATCACCGACAACCAGCTTTCGCAGATCACGAAGGGCGAGACGACGGCCAAGCAGGTTCTGCCGACGCCCAAGCCGCGCGCCGACCGCATTGCCGACAAGACCGAGGTGAAGGACCCCGGCGAGGACAAGCGCGATGCGCCCGCGCCGCCCAAGCGCCCGGCCGAGATGAAGGTGGCCGACAAGGAGGAGCCGGTCGCCGCCCAGCCTCCGCCGCCCGCGCCGCCGACCCGTTCGCAGGAAGAGAAAGCAGCCGAGGCCAAGGCCGCGGAAGAGAAGAAGCTGCAGGAAAAGGCAGAGGCCGAGGCCATCGAGAAGGCCAAGGCCGCCGAGCAGGCCAAGATCGAGGAAGCCAGGGCAAAGGCCGAAGCGGAGGCGAAAGCCAAGGCCGAGGCCGAGGCCAAAAAGATCGCCGAAGCGAAAGCCAAGGCGAAGGCGGAGGCCGACGCGAAGGCCAAGGCGGAAGCCGAGGCGAAGAAGCTTGCCGAAGCCAAGGCCAAGGAAGAGGCCGAGGCGAAGGCGCGCAAGGAAGCTCAACTCGCCAAGAAGCTCGACATGGGCGACCTGAAGCAGTTCCTCGACAACAAGGAGAAGAGCCAGTCCAGCGGTGCGACCGGCGCGGAGGTGCAGAAGACCGCCTCCCTCGGCACGGCGACCGGCTCGGCCGCGAAGCTCTCACCGAGCATGGAAGATTCGCTCCGAGGAATTATCGATGAGCAAATCAAACGCTGCTACAGCGCACCACCGGGTGCGGTTGCTGGCTCGGCCACGATTCCATTGATCGATGTAAAGTTTAATCTCGATGGAACGCTCGCCGATGAGCCGCGTGTTCTGAAAGCAGGTCCATCGGCTATTGATCGTGCTATCGCCGATGCCGCGGTAAGAGCGATCAGACGCTGCGCTCCTTACAAGATTCCAGCCAGCTTCTCGCCTTTCTACAACTCGTGGAAGCATTGGAACATGTATTTCGAGCTTTCACAGGTTTGACCACCTTTCAGTGTAATCCTACCAGCATTCAGTCATCCGGAACGCCAATGTCTCTGTACAAACCTACCCGTGCGCTCTTCACGACATTCTGCTTCCTGTTCGTGCTGGCGTTGTCGACGCTTCCTTCTCAAGCGCAACTCGTGCTCCGCATCAGCCCGGGCGGGCAGTTCCAGCCCATGCCCATTGCCGTTGCCGATTTCTCGGGCGAGGGGGATCTCGGCCAGCGGGTTTCGGGCATCATCGCGAGCAATCTTCAGCGCTCCGGCTATTTCGCGCCCCTCGACAAGTCGCGCTTTCCGGAGCGCCCGTCCTTCGATGCCGCGCCGCGCTTCGACGCCTGGAAGATGGCGGGCGCCCAGGCGCTGGTGACGGGTCGCGTCTCGCGCGATCCGTCGGGACGGCTGCGCGCCGAGTTCCGCCTGTGGGACATCGAGACCGGCCAGCAGCTCGCCGGTCAGCAATATGTCACGGACGCCAATTTCTGGCGCCGCGTCGGCCACATCATCTCGGATGCGGTCTATTCCAAGATCACGGGTTTCGGCGGCTTCTTCGACACGCGCATCGTGTTCGTCGATGAATCCGGCCCGAAGGAAAACCGCCGCAAGCGGCTCGCCATCATGGATCAGGACGGCGCCAACGTGCGCTACCTGACTCAGGGCGACTCGTCCGTCGTTGCGCCGCGCTACTCGCCGGCGACGCAGGACATCACCTACATGTCCCAGGTCGAGGGACAGCAGCCGCGCGTTCAGGTCATCAATCTCGAAACCGGCACGCGCCAGGTGCTCGGCAACTTTCCCGACATGGCATCCTCTCCGCGCTTCGCGCCGGACGGGCAGCGCATCGTCATGAGCCTGCAGCAGGGCGGCAACGCCAACATCTTCATGATGAATCTCGGCTCGCAGGCCACGACGCGGCTCACCTCCACCGCCGCCATCGACACCTCGCCGTCCTTCTCGCCCGACGGCCGCCAGATCGTGTTCGAGAGTGATCGCGGCGGCAAGCAGCAGATCTACGTCATGAACGTGGACGGCTCCGACCAGCGCCGCATCTCCTTCGGCGACGGCTCCTACTCGCAGCCGGCCTGGTCGCCGCGGGGCGACTACATCGCCTTCACGAAGCAGCGCGCGGGCGGGTTCGCCATCGGCATCATGAAGCCCGACGGATCGGGCGAGCGCATTCTCACGGAAGGCTTCCACAACGAGAGCCCGACCTGGGCGCCCAACGGCCAGTACATCCTGTTCTTCCGCGATCCCGGCGGACAGGCGGGCGGCAAGCTCTACATGGTCGACATCACCGGCCGCGTGGAGCAGCCCGTGCCGACGCCGTCCTTCGCGTCGGACCCCACATGGTCGCCGCTCCTGAGCGAGTCGCGATAAATCAGGGAATGACAAAGGGGCGCCTCGGGCGCCCCTTTTCGTCTCACGCCCCGCGCGGCGCGGCGGATCCCGACCACTCGTCCTTGCGGCCCTTCAGCTTGAAGGCGAGCACGAGAAGCGCGATCCCGAAAACCAGCGCATAGGCGCCGAGCCACCAGGTCAGCACGACGGCGCCGATCAGCGGAGCGATCAGGAGCGCGACGCCGAAGAGGATCGAGACGACCCCGCTGAAGATCATCCAGCCGCGGCCATAGGCGGGGTTGAGCCTGAAGGCGGCGACGATCATCAGCGCTCCGGTGACCAGGGACCAGACGGCCAAGAGCGCGATGAAGAAGGCCACGGTCAGGCCCGGCATGACGAGGGCGATGATGCCGACGGCGATATCCAGGATGCCCTCGAAGATCAGGAAGCCCCAGCGCTGGTTGTTGGAGGCGGCCCTGATGCCGGAAACGATGCCGAACACGCCGTCGACCAGCATGTAGGCTGAGAAGAACAATACGAAGGAGAGGATGGTCGCCCCAGGATAGAAGAAGGCGATCAGGGCGAAGATGATGGCGAAGACGCCCCGCAGGGCCACCGCCCACCAGTTTTGCGCCAGGAGCGCGCTCATGGACTGGGAGCGGTCGAGAGGATCGTTGATGCCGGAGGTGCCTGCTGCCATAGGAAGTCTCCCTGAAAAGACGGAACGGCCCCTTGGTCCTTAACGCCAAGCTTGGATGGAGGTTTCCTTTTATTCTCCCGAAGCGCTCCTGGCTGCCTTGATTTTCGTCAAGCGGCGGCGGAGCGCGAGCTTACGCCGCCGCAGGCGCACGCGGCGCTTGAGGCGGAAGCTGCGGATCAGCAGCGCCATGCCGAACCAGACGAGGCCGATCACGAGCGGCGCGACGATCAGGGCGGGCAGGAACGCGACCAGCGCCGCCAGGGCCAGGAGCACCAGGCCGATGAGGGCGATGCTGCTCGCCTCCGTGGCGGTCAGCGAGCGCGAGTGCATCGACTTACCGAGGGTGCTGGACAGGGCCAGCGCACCCGCCGCGAGCCGGCGGACGCCGCCCTTGGTGTAGCGATGTCCGCGGCGTGAGCGCATGTTCCTGGCCTGCCGCCTGCGGGACTGCCAGCCGGGAACGATCTCGGTGGCGTTGGCGAGGTCCTCCAGGTACATCGCCTCCATCGCCTCGGCGAAATGCGGGTCCTCGACGATCACGTCGAGTTCCCAGTTGGTGGCCCAGCTCGCCAGGTTGAGATTGGTCGAGCCCACCCGGGACCAGCGTCCGTCCGCGACGGCGGTCTTGGCGTGGAGCATCGAGCCGTTCCACTCATAGACGCGGATCCCGGCCTCGATGAGGGAACGGTAGCCCGCCCGCACCACGGGCTGGAGCGCGGGCACGTCGCTCGACCCGGGCACGAGGATGCGCACGTCCACCCCGTCCCGGGCCGCCTCGCCGAGCGACTGCACATAGGACGTGGTGGCGACGAAATAGGCATCGGTGAGCCAGAGATTGCGCTGCGCGGTAGCGGCGATGAACTGGTCGAGCCGGTACATGCGCAGCATGCCCGGTTCGCCGCTGATGACGCGGGCGGCCATCGTGCCCGCTTCCGGAATCAGGTCCGGATGAGGCAGGTCGGATTTCGGGATCGCCCGCATGCCCGAAAGCCGCCAGCTTTCCGCGAAGGCGGCGTCGAGATCGGCCACCACGGGGCCTTCCAGACACAGCCCCGTATCGCGCCAGGGGTCGTGGCCGTTCTTTCCCACCCAGCTGTCGGAGACGCACAGTCCCGACACGAATCCGATGCGCCCATCGACGGTGATCAGCTTGCGGTGGTTGCGCCGCACCCAGAAGGGGTCCGTGAGCCGGGGCGGATTGAAGACCCTGGCCTGAACCCCGGCTTCGCGCAGGCGCTTCCAGTAGGAGGGCAGGGCCCTGAACGACGAGCCGAGCCAATCGTAGAGCACCCGCACCTTCACCCCGGCCCGGGCGCGCTCCATCAGGGCCTCCGCGAAGAGGCCGCCGGTGACGTCGTCCGCGATGATGAAGTTCTCGAAATGGATCACCGATTCCGCCGAGCGGATCGCCGCGAGCCAGGCCGGGTAGTTTTCCCGCGAGTCCCGCAGCAGGGCGATGGCGTTGCCGTTCCGCAGGTCGCCGTCGGCGATGCGGGCGAAGGCCCTCTCCACGCGCAGATCGTCCAGGGCCTTGCGGTAGGGGTGCACGAGGGGGCCGGGCTGGGGCGTCACGATATGCATGACCTCTCAACGCGTGAGACGGGCAAACGGCAGCAGCCCAGCTTCGCCGATCTCGAACGGGAACCCATCATGCCCTGTCATCGGGAATTCATTCACTATTGATTTACCTTAACCTCAACTTCCACAACTTGGCCATAATTCACCTTAATCCCGCACGTGTCCTCACGGGTGCCGGAACCCTCCTTTAACCATCCTCCCGATATGAAAGACACAACGTTCGGCAAACGTATGTGTAAGGAGTATTGCCAATGATGACGCTGCGCGCCGTCAAATTCGCCGCCGCTATCGTCCTCGCCCTCGGGGCCGCGGCGTGTTCGTCCAACAAAGATGGCATGGCCGATGGGTCCGGCTTCGGGGCCGGCGGCGCCGCAACCCCGGGCAGCGCCCAGGACTTCGTCGTCAATGTGGGCGACCGCGTGTTCTTCGAGACCGACTCGACGGATCTCACCCCCACCGCCGCCGCCACTCTCGACAAGCAGGCCCAGTGGCTGCAGCGCTACCCGAACTACACCTTCATCGTGGAAGGTCACGCCGACGAGCGCGGCACCCGCGAATACAACTTCTCGCTTTCCGCCCGCCGTGCCCAGGTCGTGCGCGACTACCTGATCTCCCGCGGCATCCCGGGCAACCGCTTCCGCACCGTGTCCTACGGCAAGGAGCGCCCGGTGGCCGTCTGCAACGACATCTCCTGCTGGTCGCAGAACCGTCGCGCGGTGACGGTGCTGGGCGGCGGCGCCGGGGCCTGACCCCCGAACGGGATCGTCCCCCTGTGAAATCGGAAAGCGCCGCCACATTCTCGCCGTGGCGGCGCTTTTGTGTTATCGGCCCCTCGTTCGAGGATCCTCACGGTTATCCCAGCATGTTTCGACGTCTGTTTGTCTTTTTCGCCTTTGCCCTGGCCATGGCCGCCCCCGCCGCCGCGCAGGATGCCGCCGATGCCATCGTGCGCCTGAACCGGCTCGAGAGCCAGTTCCGGCAGCTCTCCGGCCAGATGGAGCAGCTTCAGTACGAGAACCGCCAGCTCAAGGAACAGCTTCGCAAGTTCCAGGAAGACGTGGAGTTCCGCTTCCAGGAAGGCCGTGGCGGTGGCGGCTCCAAGCCTCCGGCCGCGACGCCCGCGCGCCCGGCCCAGCCCTCGGCGCAGCCGACCCAGCCCCAGCGCCGCAGCGATGTCTTCGACCCGGCGGAAACGCCGGACGCCCCCGGGGCGCCCCGTCCGCTCGGCTCCACGCCGCCGTCCGCGCCTGTCGCCGATGCGGGCGCGGGCCGTCCCATGCCGCTGCCCGGCGGGCAGCTCGCCGGGATCGGCAGCCTCATCGAGCAGGACGAGCAGGCGGGCGTGGACGGGGCTCCGCTCGATGTCAACCCGGGAGGCACGGCGGCTCTTCCCCAGGGAGCCATCGCCGATCAGCGTCCGGGCCCGAGCGTGGCGGCCACGAGCGTGGGCAATCCGCGCGCCGATTTCGACGCGGCCTATGCCTCGTTCACGCAGAAGCAGTACGACCAGGCCGAGATGGGCTTCCGGCGCTTCCTGCAGTCCAATCCCCGCGACAAGCTGGTGCCCGAGGCGACCTTCTGGCTCGGCGAGACCTATCTCGTGCGCGCCCGCTACCGGGAAGCCGCGGAGCAGTTCCTGAACGTCTCCGCCGATCATCCCGATACCCCCAAGGCTCCCGACGCCCTCCTGCGGCTCGGCATCGCCCTGAACGGGCTGGGCGCCAAGGATCGCGCCTGCGCCGTCTTCGCCGAACTCGATCGCAAGTATCCGCAGGCCTCCGCCCCTGTCCGCCAGGCTTCCGAGCGCGAGCAGAAGCGGATCAAGTGCAGCTGACCCGGTAAGCCGTGAAAGGCCAGGCCGTGGCCGCGCCTCCGCCCCCCGATGATCCGCTCTCGGACGACGGGCTGGAGCGTCTTTTCGATTCCCTGATCCAGGCCTTGGGCATCGTCATCGCCGTTTCCGGCGGCCCCGACTCGATGGCCCTGATGCAATGCCTCGCCCGCTGGGCCTCGCGGCATCCGCGCCCCCCTCTTTTCGCCGCGACGGTGGACCATGGCCTGCGGCCCGAAGCCGCGGACGAGGCCGCGTTCGTGGCGCGGGAAGCGGCGGCCCTGGGCCTGCCCCACCGGACGCTTCCCTGGCTGGGGGAGAAGCCGCGAACCGGTATCCAGGAAGCCGCCCGCGAGGCGCGCTATCGTCTTCTCGTTCACTATGCCCGCGAGGTCGGCGCCTCCCATCTCGTGACCGCCCATACCCTGGACGATCAGGCCGAGACGGTGATGATGCGTCTCGCCCGGGGGTCGGGGCTCGCCGGGCTTTCCGGCATGCGCCGCGAAACCGACCGGCAGGGCATCCGCCATGTGCGGCCCCTGCTCGACCTGCCGAAGTCGGTTCTTCTCGATCGCTGCCGGTCCCGAGGCTGGCCCTTCCTCGTCGATCCCTCCAATGCAAACGAGCTTTACGCACGCGTCCGCTGGCGCCGGCTCATGCCCCTCCTGGCGAAGGAGGGGCTCACGGCGGAGCGCCTGGCCCGCCTTGCCGGGCGGGCCGCCCTGGCGGACGAGGCCCTGGACGCGAAGGCGCGGGAGGCTCTGGAGCGGGCCGAGCCTGTTGCGGAGGGCGGCATGCTGTCGTTCCGGGCGGCCGTTCTGGCCGACGAGCCGTTCGAGATTGCCCTCCGGGTCCTGGAGCTGGCCCTCGGCGGGGAGGGGCTCGGCCTCGAAAGCCGCCGCCTCCACCGGCTCGAAGCCTGCACGGAGCGCCTGCGGGAGGCCGTCGGGCGAGGGGAGGCCCTGCGCCTCACCCTGGCCGGAGCCCTGGTGCGTCTGGAGCGCTCCGGAAGGGTATCCCTCGGGCCGGAACCGTCCCGCCGCCGGGGCCGTTAGCCAATTCTCTTAGGCAAGGCGTCCGGATCATGCCGCATGCGCGCCGCATTCCCTTGGCAAGGCGGGACGGTGTGCCTACATTGACTTTAGCCGCGCGGGGAGACCTCCTCACGCTTCATCTCCCTCTGGGGCAGAACCTGATCCGATGAATTCAAATTTCCGCAACTTCGCCTTGTGGGTCGTCATCTTCCTTCTGGTGCTGGCGCTCGTGACCCTTTTCCAGAGCCCTGGGCACCGAGGCGGCGGTACCGACATCGCCTATAGCCAGCTCCTGAGCGATGCCGATGCCGGTCGCATCACCAGCGTGATCATCTCAGGCCCCGAGATCAGCGGCACCTATACCGACGGCCGGACCTTCACGACCTACGCGCCGAGCGACCCGATGCTGGTCACCAAGCTGCAGCAGAAGGGCGTTCAGATCACGGCCCGTCCGCAATCGGATTCGACCCCCTGGTTCATCGCGGTTCTCATGAACATCCTGCCCATCGCGCTCTTCATCGGCGCCTGGGTGTTCCTGTCGCGCCAGATGCAGAGCGGCGCGGGCCGGGCCATGGGCTTCGGCAAGTCCAAGGCAAAGCTTCTGACGGAGGCGCACGGTCGCGTCACCTTCGACGACGTGGCCGGCATCGACGAGGCCAAGGAAGACCTGCAGGAGGTCGTGGAATTCCTGCGCGATCCGCAGAAGTTCCAGCGCCTTGGCGGCCGCATTCCGCGCGGCGTGCTGCTCGTCGGCCCTCCCGGCACCGGTAAGACCCTGACCGCCCGTGCGGTCGCGGGCGAGGCCAACGTGCCCTTCTTCACCATCTCCGGCTCCGACTTCGTCGAGATGTTCGTCGGCGTCGGCGCCTCCCGCGTGCGCGACATGTTCGAGCAGGCGAAGAAGAACGCGCCCTGCATCATCTTCATCGACGAGATCGACGCGGTCGGCCGTCACCGCGGCGCGGGCCTGGGCGGCGGCAACGACGAGCGCGAGCAGACCCTCAACCAGCTCCTCGTGGAGATGGACGGCTTCGAGGCCAACGAGGGCGTGATCATCATCGCCGCCACCAACCGCCCCGACGTGCTCGACCCGGCGCTCCTGCGTCCCGGCCGCTTCGACCGCCAGATCGTCGTTCCGAACCCGGACGTGGTCGGCCGCGAGAAGATCCTGCGCGTTCACGTCCGCAAGGTGCCGCTCGCTCCCGACGTGGACCTGAAGGTCATCGCCCGCGGTACCCCCGGCTTCTCGGGCGCGGACCTCATGAACCTCGTGAACGAGGCGGCCCTGCTCGCCGCCCGCCGCGGCAAGCGCATTGTCACCATGCGCGAGTTCGAGGACGCCAAGGACAAGGTGATGATGGGCGCCGAGCGCCGCACCCTCGTCATGACCGACGACGAGAAGCGCCTGACCGCCTATCACGAGGCCGGTCACGCCGTCGTGGCGCTGAACGTCCCGGCCACCGACCCGGTTCACAAGGCCACGATCATCCCGCGCGGCCGCGCGCTGGGCATGGTCATGCAGCTGCCCGAGCGGGACAAGCTGTCTATGTCCTACGAGCAGATGACCTCGCGCCTCGCCATCATGATGGGCGGCCGCATCGCCGAGGAGATGATCTTCGGCAAGGAAAAGGTCACCTCGGGCGCGCAGTCGGACATCGAGCAGGCGACCCGCCTGGCCCGCATGATGGTGACGAAGTGGGGCTTCTCGCCCGAGCTCGGCACCGTGGCCTATGGCGACAATCAGGACGAGGTTTTCCTCGGCATGCAGATGGGCCGCCAGCAGAACGTCTCCGAGGCGACCGCCCAGAAGATCGATTCCGAGGTCCGCCGCCTCGTGGAGGGCGGCCTCAACGACGCCCGCCGGATCCTGACCGAGAAGGCCCAGGATCTCGAGGCGCTCGCCCGCGGCCTCCTGGAATACGAGACCCTGACGGGCGAGGAGATCCGCAATCTCCTCGACGGCCAGCCCCCGGTGCGGGATTCGGGCGACACCATCACCCCGACCCGCGGCTCCGCCGTCCCGACCACCCGTCCCGGACGGCCGCGCGAGAGCGATGGCGGCATGGAACCGCAGCCGCAGGCCTAAAGACGCCGTTATCTGTAAAATACCAGGACGCCCGCTTCCCGGCGGGCGTTCTTTTTTGTTTACCTCAAGATTCTAATACTCCCTAAGAGAGAGGTTTGAGGATTGTAACAATCGCTTATCACTTGTGATGCGCGAATTGGCCCTAACGCCTTGACCGAATTCAGGGAGGTTGCTTTGAAAAAGCCAAAGCGCGGGTTCGCGCAACGGAATGCGGAGACAAGGCACGTGCGTAAATACTTTGGAACCGACGGAATCCGGGGCCGCGCCAACGGGATCATCACGCCAGACCTGGCCCTGCGGGTCGGGCAGGCTGCGGGTCTCATGTTCCAGCAGCGGGGCGATTACCGCCACCGGGTCGTGATCGGCAAGGATACGCGGCTCTCCGGCTACATGATCGAGTCCGCCCTCCAGGCCGGGTTCACCTCCGTCGGCATGGATGTGCTGCTCCTCGGGCCGATCCCGACCCCGGCCGTCGCCATGCTGACGCGGTCCATGCGCTGCGATCTCGGCGTCATGATCTCGGCCTCGCACAACCCCTACGAGGACAACGGCATCAAGCTGTTCGGTCCCGACGGATTCAAGCTCAACGACGAGGTGGAGCTTCAGATCGAGGCGCTGATCGATTCCGACCTGACCCAGCGCCTGGCGGGCTCCGCCACCCTCGGCCGGGCCAAGCGCATCGAGAGCGTCCAGGCCCGCTACATCGAGTTCGCCAAGCGGACGCTGCCGCGCCAGATCGACCTGGAAGGCATGCGGGTCGTGATCGATTGCGCCAACGGCGCGGGCTACAAGGTGGCTCCGGAAGCCCTGTGGGAGCTCGGCGCCGATGTGGTGTCGATGGGCGTGGAGCCGAACGGCTTCAACATCAATCACGAGGTCGGCTCCACCGCCCCCGACGCCCTGATCCAGAAGGTGCGCGAGGTGCGCGCGGATATCGGCATCGCCCTCGACGGTGACGCGGATCGCGTGCTCATCGTGGACGAGAAGGGCAACAAGGTCGATGGCGACCAGCTCATGGCCGTGGTCGCCCGCTCGTGGAAGGAGGACGGCCGCCTGTCGCAGCCGGGCATCGTCGCGACGATCATGTCCAATCTCGGACTGGAACGGTTTTTGGGCGGCATGGGCCTCGGCCTCGTGCGCACGGCGGTGGGCGACCGCTACGTGCTCGAGCATATGCGCGCCCACGGCTTCAACCTCGGCGGCGAGCAGTCCGGCCACATCATCATGTCGGACTACACGACCACCGGCGACGGCCTGATCGCCGCGCTCCAGCTCCTGGCGGTGGTCAAGAGCCTGGACAAGCCGGTCTCTGAGGTCTGCCACTGCTTCGAGCCCCTGCCTCAGGTGCTCAAGAACGTGCGCTACAAGTCCGGCAAGCCGCTGCAGGACGCCTCCGTCGTCAAAGCCATCGAAGCGGGCCGTGAGCGCCTCGGCGCCAGCGGCCGTCTCGTGATCCGCCCCTCGGGCACCGAGCCGGTCATTCGCGTGATGGGCGAAGGCGACAACGAGGACCTCGTCACCCAGGTGGTGGACGATGTGGCTGAAGCCGTGACGCTGGCCGCCTCACAGGTTGCGGCCTGAACCGCATTTCATCCCGATCGAACGAAAGCCCCGGCGAGGTGATCGCCGGGGCTTTTTGATTGCGGCCCTGTCCAGACTCGGTCACTCCGCCGGATGAGCGGGCGGCCGGTGCGCGGCGCGCGGGATATCCTCGCCATGGGCGAGCTGGCCCGTCTGGGCCCGCAACTTGTCGAGCATTTCGCTCACATAGGTTGCGGGCTTGGTGTAGCCGCCGATGAGGAGATAGATCGCAGGCACCACGAGCACGGTGAGGAGGGTGGACATGGTCACGCCGCCGACGATCACCGTGCCGATGGCGTTGCGTGCCTCGGCGCCCGCGCCGGTCGACCAGGCGAGCGGGATCGCGCCGCCGATCATGGCGATGGAGGTCATCAGGATCGGCCGCAGGCGCAGCACGGAGGCCTCGATCACCGCATCCCACACGGACATGCCGCGCTCGCGCAGCTGGTTGGCGAATTCCACGATGAGGATGCCGTTCTTCGTCATCAGGCCGATGAGCAGGATCATCCCGATCTGGCTGTAGATGTTGAGCGACTGCCCCGTGATCGTCAGCGCCGCAAGGCCGCCCGTGACCGCGAGGGGCACGGTGAGCATGATGATGAACGGGTTGATCCAGCTCTCGAACTGGGCCGCCAGGACCAGGAACACCACGAGCAGCGCCATGCCGAAGGTGATGTAGATCGCGTTCGAGGATTCGCGGAAATCCTGCGACTGGCCCTTGTAGCCGATCCGCGCATCCGCGGGCAGTTCGGCCCGCACGATGTCTTCGAGCGTCGTGAGCGCATCGCCGATGGAGACATCGGGCCTGAGCCCCGCATCGATGGTGATGGCGCGCATGCGGTTGAAGCGGTTCAGGGTCTGGGGCGCGGCGGATTCGGTCAGCGACACGAAGGAGGAGAGGGGAACCAGATCGCCGTTGGCGGCCCGCACGAAGGTGTTCGTGAGGTCGTTGGGCGATGCGCGATCCTCCGCGCGGCCGCGCATGATGACCGAATATTCCTCGCCGCGGTTCACGAAGGTCGAAACCTCGCGTTCGCCGAACATCAGCTCAAGGGTGCGGCCGATATCCTCCACGGACACGCCCAGATCGGCGGCGCGCTGCCGGTCGATCTGCACGCGGATATCCGGCTGGGATTCCCGGTAGTCGGAATCCATGTTCACGAACATCCCGGTTGCCTGCGCCTTCTGCATCACGATGTCGCGCCACTCGCGAAGAGTGTCGTAATCGGGCCCGCCGAGCACGAACTGGATCGGCTTCGAGGGGCCGCGCTGCCCAAGCGATCCGGGGCTGATCGGCGACACGCGCGCGCCGGGCAGGTTGGCCACCTTGCGGTTGATCTCCTGCACCAGGTCCTGCTGCTTCACCGTCCGCTCCTCCCAGGGGACGAGGCGCAGGATGATCATGCCCGCATTCACCGGCGAGGGCCGCGCGAAGCCGGGTGCGACCTGGCTCGTGATGGAGGAGACCACGCCCTGCTCCTGATAGGGCAGGAGAATGCGCTCGACCTCCTTCACCCGCTCGCGGGTGTAGTCGAGGCTCGCGCCTTCGGGGGCATCGATGCGCACGATGATCGCGCCGCGGTCCTCCGTCGGCGAGAAGTTCTTCGGCAGGCCCTGGAACAGGCCGTAGGCCGAAAGACAAACGGCGAAGCCGATGGCGAGGATGACGAGCGGCGCCTTGAGCACCCGCGTCAGGATCCTGCGATAGACGTTGTTCATGCCCGTGAAGAAGGGCTCGGTCATGCGCTGGATGCGGCCATGGGCCGGCACCATCAATTTCGAGCACATCATGGGCGTGAGGGTTCGCGCGACGACGCCGGAGAAGAAGATGGCGGCGGCGAGCGTGATGCCGAACTCGCGGAAGAGCTGGCCGGTATTGCCCGTCATGAAGGCGAGCGGCACGAACACCGCCATCAGGGTCGCCGTCGTCGCGATCACCGCGAAGCCGATCTCGCGCGCGCCGTCGAAGGAGGCGAGCAGCGGCGGCTGGCCCTCCTCGATGCGGCGGTGCACGTTCTCGATTTCCACGATGGCGTCGTCCACCACGATGCCGATGGCGAGCACCACGGCGAGCAGCGTCAGCACGTTGATGGAGGCGTTGAAGTAAGCCATCACCATGCAGGCGGCGATGATCGAGACCGGGATCGCCACGATGGCGACGATGGTCGAGCGCCAGTCGCGCAGGAAGACCAGGATCACCAGGATGACGAGGCCGATGCCTTCGAGCAGCGTCTTCAGAACGCCGTTGATGGAGGCGCTGATGAAGCGGCTCTCGTCGTAGGAAACCTCTGCGGTGGTGCCGGGCGGCAGGGAAGGCTTCAGGTTTTCCAGCTCCGCGCGGACGCCGTCGGCCACCGAAAGGGTATTGGCCGTTGCCTGCCGCACGATTCCCAGGCCCGTCGCGACCTTTCCGGATTCGTAGAACTCGAAGCGATTGTCCTCCGGGCCGACTTCGACCTTGGCGACCTCGTTCAGGCGCACGAGATAACCGTTCTTGTTGGAGACGATCAGGCGCTGGAAGTCCTGCGGGGAGGAAAGGCGTGAATCCGTCTTGACGGTGAATTCGCGCTGCGAGGACTCGATGCGGCCGCCGGGCAGCTCCACGTTCTGGCGCTTGATGGCGGCCTCCAGGTCCTGCACGGTAAGGCCGCGGGCGGCGAGCGCCGGACGGTCGACCCAGACGCGCATGGCGTAGCGCCGTTCGCCCGCGAGATACACATTGGCGACGCCGGGCACGGTGGAGAGGCGGTCCACATAGACGCGCTTGAGGAAATCGCTGAGCTCGAGCGCGTCGTAGGTGGACGAGGTCACGCTGATCCACATGATGGCCGAAGCGTTGTCGTCGACCTTGCGGATGACGGGCTGGTCGACGCCGTCGGGCAGGCGTCCCACCACGCGGAACACCGCGTCGCGCACGTCGGAGGTGGCGCCTTCGGGATCGCGCGACACGTCGAACTCGATGGTGACGGAGGAGCGGTCGTTCTGGCTCTGGGAGCGGATCTGGCTGATGCCCTCGATGCCTGCCACCGCACCCTCGATGACCTCCGTCACGCGGCTCTCGATGACCTCGTTCGAGGCGCCGCGATAGACCGTGGACACGGAGACGACCGGGCGGTCGACGCTCGGATATTCGCGCACCGGCAGCTGGATGAGCGCGGCAAGGCCGCCCACGATCAGCAGCAGGCTGACCACGACGGCGAAGACGGGGCGACGGATGAAGAGGTCTGAAACCTGCATGGCGGTTCGGCTCTGGTCTGGTCCGTTGAATCAAAAATCTCCCGCCGGAGCGGGAGACGGATCATTTCCGCTCGGCGGCCTGCGCGGCGCCGATGGGCTGGGGCATGTTCAGCGAGGAGCGGGAGGGCTGCTGCCGGTTGGCTGCCGGAGCAGCGCCTTCCGGCGCCGGGGCGGCGGAGCCCACGGGCCGCGCGACGACCTCTGCGCCAGGGCGCACGCGCTGCACGCCCAGCACGACGATGGTCTCGCCTGGCTTGAGCCCGTCCACCACCTCGACCTTGCCGCCCTGGCGCTGGCCGATGACGATGACGCGGCGCTCTACCTTGTTGTCCTTCACCGGGTAGACGATCTGGCGCAGGCCCTCGCTGACGATGGCTTCTTCCGGCACCACGACCGCATCGTCCTTGGTGGATACCTCAAGGGCGACGGAGAGGAACATGCCGGGCTTGAGCGCCTCGTCCGGGTTGTCGAACTCGGCGGTCAGCCGCACGGTGCGGGTCGCGGTATCGACGCGCGGATCGATGGTGGAAACGGTGCCCTTGAAGATGCGGTCCCGATAGGCGGCGGCGGTGGCGTTCACCGTCTGGCCCGGCTGGAGGCGGCCGAGAAGGTTCTCCGGCACCGCGAAGTCGAGGCGCACCTTTGACAGATCGTCGAGGGACGTGATGCGGGTGCCGGGAGCCACATAGGCGCCGAGCGAGACCGAGCGCGTTCCGACGCGGCCGGCGAAGGGGGCGCGGATGGTCAGTTCGTCGAGCCGGGCCTCGGCGGCCTTGCGCTGGGCCTGGGCGGAGGCGATCGAGCCTTCGAGAGATTTCATCTGGGCCGTCAGGTCATCGACCTGCGCTCCGGTGCCCGCCCCCGTGCGGTTGAGGGCCTGGGCGCGCTCGAGCTTGATCGCGACCTCGTTGCGCAGCGCCGTGGCGCGGCTCGCCTCGGCGATGGCCTGCTCGATCGCGGCCCGGCGCTCGGCGGCATCGAACTGGACGAGCATGTCCCCGGCCTTGACCTTCTGGCCCTCCTCGAAGCCGATCTGGTCGATGATGCCCGCCACCTTGGCGGTCACGGTGATCGATTCATAGGCACGCAGCGTGCCGACCGATTCCCGGACCTCGACGATCCGTCCGGTCCTGACCGTATCGACCTCGACCGTGGCCGGACCCATCGGGCCGCCGCGGCCCCGGCCTCCCGGAGCGCCGGCCTCCTGACCTGCGGGCTGGCTCACATAGGCGCCGATCACGGGCATATTGGCCAAGTGGCCGCCCTTATAGGCATACCACCCGCCAAAGCCTGCCGCCCCCAGCACGGCAATGACGGCGAGTTGACCGGACACACGCATGCTCGCTCCTTGACCTCTGTCTTCGATCTTTGTCGTTTAAGAATGCCGGAATGGTCCTAGCACAATATATGCCAATTACCCCGAACGGATCCGTCTGAACACGATGTTTTGTATTACGATTTCGTAATCTGCGGTTCCGCCGTAACGAAAGGTACGGCCGCAATCGCCTTGACCGGGAGGCTCGCCTCCGTCATACCGGTCGGCGGGACACCTCTCCCCACCGAGAGGCGCCCATCTGAAAGGATGGATCACATGACAAGCCTGCCCGCCGCGCGCCCGCGCGCGCCCTTCTTTTCGTCCGGCCCCTGCGCGAAGCGCCCCGGATGGTCTCTCCAAAACCTCAAGACCGACAGCCTCGGCCGCTCGCATCGCGCCAAGCTCGGCAAGGCGCGCCTGAAGCTCGCCATCGACCTGACCCGCGAGGTTCTGGAGGTCCCGGCCGATTACCGTATCGGCATCGTGCCTGCCTCCGATACCGGCGCAGTGGAGATGGTGCTGTGGTCGATGCTGGGCGCGCGTCCCGTCGACATGCTGGCCTGGGAAAGCTTCGGCGAGGGCTGGGTCACGGATGTGCTCAAGCAGCTCAAGCTCCCCGACGCCCGCGTGATCAACGCACCCTACGGCGAACTGCCCGATCTCTCGCAGGTGGATACGAAGACCCGCGACGTGGTCTTCACGTGGAACGGCACCACCTCCGGCGTGCGCGTGCCCGACGCGAACTGGATCGCCGCCGACCGCGAAGGTCTCACGATCTGCGACGCGACCTCCGCCGCCTTCGCGCAGAAGCTCGATTTCTCGAAGCTCGACGTGGTCACTTTCTCCTGGCAGAAAGTGCTCGGCGGCGAAGCGGCCCACGGCATGCTCATCCTCTCGCCGCGCGCGGTGGATCGGCTCGAAAGCTACAAGCCCGCCTGGCCGCTGCCGAAGATCTTCCGCATGACCAAGGGCGGAAAGCTCATCGAGGGCATCTTCGAGGGCGAGACCATCAACACGCCGTCCATGCTCGCGGTCGAGGATTACATCGACGCCCTCGAATGGGCGAAATCCATCGGCGGGCTCAATGCGCTCGTCGCCAAGGCCGATTCCAACGCCAAGGTCATCCACGACTGGGTCGCGAAGACGCCGTGGATCGCCAACCTCGCGAAGGATCGAAAGACCGCGTCCAACACCAGCGTGTGCCTCGTCATCGCCGATCCGGACGTGGTCGCGAAGGGGCAGGAAGCCGTGGCGCAGGTCGCCAAGGGCATCACGTCGGCGCTCGACAAGGAAGGCGTGGCCTTCGACATCGGCGCCTATCGCGATGCGCCTCCAGGTTTGCGCATCTGGTGCGGCGCGACGGTGGAGAAATCGGATCTCGAAGCCCTGACGCCGTGGCTCGACTGGGCCTTCGCGCAGGAAAAGGCGAAGCTCGCGAAAGCAGCTTAAGGACAAGACACGTCATCCCGGACGTAGGCTCTGCCGCGATCCGGGATCGCTCAAACCAGCCAGTCTCCCATCATGATCCCGCGCTGCGCTCGGCCGGGATGACGCCACAGGTGCATTCATGCCCGCTCCCCGCGTACTCATTTCCGACGCCCTGTCTCCTGCCGCCGTGCAGATCTTCAAGGATCGCGGCATCGAGGTCGACTTTCAGCCCGATCTCGGCAAGGACAAGGACAAGCTCGCCGCCATCATCGGCAATTACGACGGCCTTGCGATCCGCTCCGCCACCAAGGTGACGGCGAAGATCCTCGAACAGGCCAAGAACCTGAAGGTGATCGGCCGCGCCGGCATCGGCGTGGACAATGTCGAGATCCCCGCCGCGACGGCGAAGGGCATCATCGTCATGAACACGCCCTTCGGCAATTCCATCACCACCGCCGAGCACGCGGTTGCGATGATGTTCGCGCTCGCGCGCCAGATCCCGCAGGCCGATGCGTCCACGCAGGCCGGCAAGTGGGAGAAGAACCGCTTCATGGGCGTGGAGCTCACAGGCAAAGTTCTCGGAATCATCGGCTGCGGCAACATCGGCTCGATCGTCGCCGACCGCGCCATCGGTCTGCGCATGAAGGTCATCGCCTACGATCCCTTCCTCTCTCCGGAACGCGCCGTCGAACTCGGCGTGGAGAAGGTTGAGCTCGACGACCTGCTCCGCCGCGCCGACATCATCACGCTGCATGTGCCGATGACGGAGAAGACGAAGAACGTGCTCTCCGCTGATAACATCGCCAAGACCAAGAAAGGCGTGCGCATCATCAACTGCGCCCGTGGCGGCCTCGTCGACGAGGTGGCTTTGCGCGCGGCCCTCGATTCCGGCCATGTGGCCGGCGCCGCCTTCGACGTATTCGTCGAGGAGCCCGCGCTTGCCAACCCGCTCTTCGGTCATCCCAACGTGGTCTGCACGCCGCATCTGGGCGCGGCCACCACGGAGGCGCAGGAAAACGTGGCGCTGCAAGTGGCCGAGCAGATGTCGGACTACCTGCTGCAGGGCGCGATCCAGAATGCGGTGAACTTCCCGTCGATCACGGCGGAGGAAGCGCCGCGCCTGAAGCCCTTCGTGGCGCTTGCGGAAAAGCTCGGCTCCTTCCTGGGCCAGCTCACGGAAGCGCCGATCAAGGGCATCCGCATCGAGTATGAGGGCGCGGTGGCCGAGATGAACACCCGTGCGCTCACCTCCGCCGCGGTGACCGGGGTGCTGCGTCCCTTCCTGCAGGACATCAACATGGTATCGGCGCCCGTCGTCGCGCGCGAGCGCGGCATCACGGTCGAGGAGGTCAAGCGTGAGAACGCGGCGCGCGACTATGAGAGCTTCATCCGCATCATCGTCGATGCGGAGGACATGGCGCGCCACGCCGGCGGCACCGTATTCCAGGACGGCAAGCCACGCGTCACCGAGATCCGCCACATCGCGGTCGATGCGGAATTCGCGCCGCACATGATCTATGTGCGCAATGACGACAAGCCCGGCTTCATCGGGCGCTTCGGAACGCTCCTCGGCGAGTCCGGCGTGAACGTCGCGACCTTCGCGCTGGGCCGCGACAAGCCCGGCGGCGACGCGATCTGCTTCGTCTCCGTCGACCAGCCCGTGTCGGAGGAACTCCTGCGCCGGATCGAGGAAATCCCGCAGGTCAAGCGCGCCCGCGCCGTGCGCTTCTAACGAGGGCCGAAAGGAACGCATCATGCCATCATCCCTGCCGCAGCGCTTCGTCCTGACGCTCGCCTGTGCGAACCGTCCCGGTATCGTCGCGGCCGTGGCAGGGCACCTGTCGGATGCGGGCCTCAACATCCTCGACGCCCAGCAATACGACGACACGCAGACGGACCGCTTCTTCATGCGCGTCGTCTTCGACCCGGTATCGGGCGAAACCCATCTCGATATGCTCGAGAAGGGTTTTGCGCCGCTCGCCGAGCGCTTCGGCATGACCTGGACCCTGCGCGACAAGAATGAGAAGCGCCGGGTCATGCTGCTGGTGTCGAAATTCGACCATTGCCTCGCCGATCTCATCTACCGCTGGCGCATCGGCGAGCTGGATTTCGAGCCTGCCGGCGTCATCGCCAACCATCCGCTCGAGACCTATGGTCATGTGGGCCTCGGCGACATCCCGTTCCACTATCTGCCCGTCACGAAGGACACGAAGCTCGAGCAGGAGGCGAAGCTCTGGGAGATCATCCGTGAATCCCGGGCGGATCTGGTCGTGCTCGCCCGCTACATGCAGGTTCTCTCGGATGGCTTGGCTGCGAAGCTCGCCGGGCGCTGCATCAACATCCATCATTCGTTCCTTCCGAGCTTCAAGGGCGCCAAGCCCTATCATCAGGCTCATGCCCGTGGCGTGAAGCTGATCGGCGCGACCGCGCATTATGTCACCTCGGACCTCGACGAGGGTCCGATCATCGCGCAGGACGTGGAGTCGATCACCCATCGCGACAGCGCTGACGATCTCGTCCGGAAAGGTCGCGACATCGAGCGCCGCGTTCTCGCCCGCGCCGTGCGCTACCACCTGGAGGACCGCATCCTCCTCAATGGCCGCAAGACGGTGGTCTTCGCGGATTAGAGCTGCGCGATGGCCGGGGCGATCCGGTTTTACTTGCGCTCCGCCAGCCAGATGCCGCCGAGGACGAGGAACAGGCCGAGCGCGTGATAGAGCGCGAAGGGCTCGCCCAGGAGCAGCACGGCGAGCAAGGCCCCGAAGACCGGAACGAGATTGACGAAGAGGCCCGCCCGCGCGGGGCCGATCAACTCCACGCCACGGATGAAGAAGACCTGCGACACGAGCGATGGCATGAGGCCCACATAGAGCAGAATGAGCCAGCCCTGCGGCGTCGGCCATTGCACGGCCCCCTGCCGGATCTCGAGCGCCAGGAGCGGCAGGGATGTCAGGAAAGCCACTACGGCAAGGGCCGCGAAGAAGACGAGCCCTGGAAGCGCCGGCCGATGGCGCAGGCCCAGGGTGTAGCCCGCGTAGAGCACGCAGGCGATCAGCGTCCATACGTCGCCGATATTGAGGCCCAGCGTCTTGAGAATGTGGAGGTCGGCCTTCACCGAGACCAGCACGACGCCCAGCAGGGTCACGATCATGCCGAGCACCTGCAGCGGGATCACGCGCGCGTGGAAGAACAGCACGGTACCCATGAGCACGAGCACGGGGATGGAGCCCTGGAAGATCGTCAGGTTCACGGCGGTCGTGTGGTGCGCGGCGGCGTAGAAGAGCGCATTGAAGGCCGTGAAGCCGAACATGCCCATGAGCATGGTGAAGAGCCAGCGCTCCCGGATCTTCGGCCACTCGGCCACGACCTGCCTTCCCACCAGGGGGAGCAGGACGAGCACCACGATCACCCAGCGGAGGCAGGTGAGGACCATGGGCGAGACCTGGCCGATGGCGAGCCGTCCGGCGATGGCGTTGCCGCCCCACATCAGGGCCGTGAGCGTCAAAAGCAGGTAGGCCTGCCCCCATATTCCTTGCCAGATCGAATGCAGGATTTTCATGGAGGGCAGAACCTCGTAAAGCTTGCAGTCGCGCGCAGCTTCGCTAAACCGGCGCGGAATGGAAGCGGGTGAAGGGTATGGCCTTAAGGTTTCTGGTGGTCGAGGGCAATACGCGGGGCGCAAGGCAGGCCCACAAGGAAAACTATGGACTTACGCCCTCGGAGTCCTATGCGGAGGTGATCCGGAGCATCGCGGAGGATGCCGTCTGCGACATCGCCTTCCCGGCGGATGAGGGCGCGAACCTGCCCGACGCGGCGGGTTTGGAATCCTATGACGGGATCGTGCTCACCGGTTCGCATCTCAACATCTATGACCGCACGCCCGAGATCTTAAGCCAGATCGAGCTGATGCGGTCGGTCTATGCCTCCCGCACACCGTCCTTCGGCTCCTGCTGGGGGTTGCAGGTGGCGGCGGTCGCGGCCGAGGGTGACGTACGCCAGAACCCGTTCGGCCGCGAGGTTGGCATTGCCCGCAAGCTCACCCTGACGGAGGCTGGACGCAGCCATCCGCTGCTCGGGGGACGCCCGGCTTCCTACGACGCGCCCGCCATCCATCTCGACATGGTCACTGCCCTGCCGGAGGACAGCATCGTGCTGGCGAGCAATGCCGTCTCCCCGGTCCAGGCCGCCGAGATCCGAAAGGATGGCGGCGTGTTCTGGGGCGTGCAGTACCATCCGGAGTTTTCCTTGAGCGAATTGGCCTCACTCCTGAGACGCCGCACGGATATCCTCGTGCGGGAGGGCTTCTGTCGGACGGAGGAAGAGGCGCTGGCCTATGCGGACGATCTGGCCGCCCTCGATCGGGATCCGGCCCGCTTCGACCTCGCCTGGCGGCACGGCATCGATGCGGAGGTTCTCGAGCCCCAGCGCCGCACCCGCGAAATCCGCAATTTCATCGAGCACAAGGTCAGGACGGAAAAGAGCGCGCGCGGCCGGGCTTGAGGCGCGGCAACAGAATCGAATCCCTGGTTAAGCCGGTCGCGTCTTTTCGGGGGCGCCAAGGCTTCGCTGCGGAACCGCCTGAAAACCATATTCCCGCCGCTACCGATGCATATGATGCATGGCTCAAGGCTCATTCCGCCTTGACCTGAGGCGCATGATCCACCATGAGGGTTTGCAAGGTTTTTAACCCAACCCTGGCCTTGCGCCGGGGTTTTTTATTGTGAGGGTTTGAGCGATGGCGAACGTGGTTGTCGTGGGCGCCCAATGGGGCGACGAGGGCAAGGGCAAGATCGTCGACTGGCTGTCCGAACAGGCGGACGTGGTCGTGCGGTTCCAGGGCGGTCACAATGCCGGCCACACCCTCGTGATCGGCGACAAGGTCTACAAGCTTTCGCTTCTCCCGTCCGGCGTCGTGCGCCCGGGAAAGCTGTCCGTCATCGGCAACGGCGTGGTGCTCGATCCGCATGCGCTCGCCGGCGAGGTGGAACGCCTGGCCGAGCAGGGGGTCTCGATCACCCGCGAGAACCTGCGCGTCGCCGAGAACGCCACGTTGATTCTCTCCATCCACCGCGAGCTCGATGCCCTTCGGGAAAGCGGTAGCGCCGGAACGAAGATCGGCACCACCAAGCGCGGCATCGGCCCGGCCTACGAGGACAAGGTCGGCCGCCGTGCGATCCGCCTCATGGACCTCGCCGACCTGTCCGCGCTGCCTGAGAAGATCGACCGGCTGCTCACCCATCACAATGCGCTGCGCCGCGGCTTCGGCTTGGCGGAGTTCGAGCCGAAGGCGATCTACGAGGAGCTGGCCTCCATCGCGCCCAAGGTTCTGCCCTACATGGACGCCGTGTGGCGGCTGCTCGACGAGGAGCGCCGGTCCGGCAAGCGCATCCTGTTCGAAGGCGCGCAGGGCGCGCTTCTCGATGTCGATCACGGCACCTATCCCTTCGTGACCTCGTCCAACACGGTGGCCGGTCAGGCGGCCACGGGCTCGGGCCTCGGCCCGGGCGGCGTCGGTTACGTGCTCGGCATCGCCAAGGCCTATACGACCCGCGTGGGCGAGGGGCCGTTCCCGACCGAGCTGTTCGACGAGACCGGCGAGCTGATCGGACAGAAGGGCAAGGAATTCGGTGTGGTCACGGGCCGCAAGCGCCGCTGCGGCTGGTTCGACGCCACCCTGGTGCGCCAGACCGTGCGCACCTCCGGCATCGACGGCATCGCGCTCACCAAGCTCGACATCCTCGACGGCTTCGAGACCATCAAGATCGGCGTCGGCTACAGGCTCGATGGCGAGACCATCGACTATTTCCCGGCGAGCCAGGGGGCTCAGGCCCGGGTCGAGCCGATCTACGAGGAGATCGAGGGCTGGAGCGGGTCGACTGCGGGCGCCCGGTCGTGGGCCGACCTGCCCGCCCAGGCCATCAAGTATGTCCGCCGCATCGAGGAACTGATCGGCGCGCCCGTCGCAGTGCTCTCCACCTCGCCGGAGCGTGACGACACAATCCTCATGAAGAACCCGTTTGAGGGTTGACGGCGAGGCCTCGGAGGGTCCATTTCGAGGAGAAATGGCAGATTATTACCCTCTCATCGCACGGGCCGTCGAAGGCCTGCCCGAGCAGACCCCCGACAAGCGGCACGCCGTCTACGAGCGTGCCCGCACGGCTTTGGTCGCTCAGCTTCGCTCTCTCAACCCGCCCCTGACGGAGCCGGAGATCCAGAGGGAAAGCCGTTCTCTGGACGAGGCCATCGCCCGGGTCGAGGCGGATTACGCGGCTCCGGCCGGTTTCGATGCCGACGCCTTCGCCTCCGTGCTGGCGGACGATCGCGCCGCTCACGCGATGCTTGAGGCGTCCCGCGGCGCCGCCTCGGTTCACGGCCTGCGGGCTCCGGCTCCCGAGCCGGCTCCGGAGGTCGAGGCGGCCGAGGAGCATGCTCTTTCCGAACCCGTGGTGGCCCGGCCCAAGATCGACAGCCGTCCTCATCCTGCCATGCAGAACAAGGGGCGGATGCGGACAGTCATCTTCGGCTCGGTTCTGGCGCTCGTCATTGCGGCCATTGCCGCCTTCGCCTTCATGTGGCGCGACAAGCCCGAGAACCTGGCTCCCGAAACCCCGGCCGCGGAGGCCCAGCCGCCTGCGCCCGCCGATTCCAAGATCAACGAGAGGGTCGGCGGACAGGCTCCGCCGGCGGGAGCGCCTGCCGCACGGCAGCAGGCCGGTGCCGTGCAGCGGGCCGTCTTCTATGAGGAGGATCCCGCCAATCCGCAGACGCCCCGGGCCCTGGTCGGGCGCGTGGTCTGGCGGTTCGAGGACATGAACCCCGGTCAGGGCCAGTCCCTGGAGCGGGCAGTGATCGCCGATGTGGACATTCCCGATGCCGGACTGACCATGAAGATGGTCCTGCGGCGAAACCTCGACACGACCCTGCCGGCGTCGCACACGGTCGAGCTCACCTTCACGACCCGCCAGGGCGACATGGCCCGCGTGATCCGGGATGTGGGCCTTCTCCAGTTCAAGAGCGAGGAGGCGGCCCGCGGCACGCCGGTTGCGGGACTGCCCGTGCCGGTGCGGGAAAACCTGTTCCTGATCGGCCTTTCCAACCTGGAGAGCGACGTGGTGCGCAACACGCAGCTCTTCGTGCGCCGCAACTGGATCGACCTGCCGGTGCGCATGGCCTCCGGCCAGCGCGCGATCCTGAGCTTCGAGAAGGGCGGCTCCGGCGAGCAGATCCTGAACGACGCCTTCAGCCGCTGGCAGTGATCGGAACAGAAAGGCCCGGACAGCAAAAAGCCGCGCATCGCGCGGCTTTTTTCGTGAGGATCAGGCCTTTTCGTGGGCTCATGCTTCGGCCGAGGTAGCCTCGATCTGGGTCAGGTTCTTCTTGACCGCTTCCTGAACCTTCTCGAAGGCGCGCACTTCGATCTGGCGGACGCGCTCGCGGGAGACGCCGAACTCGGCGGACAGCTCCTCCAGGGTGATCGGGTCCTCCGAGAGGCGCCGCGCCTCGAAGATACGGCGCTCGCGCGGGTTCAGGACCGAAAGCGCATTGCGGAGCGCGGTCAGCCGGTTCTGGCCTTCCTCCTCCTCAACGAGCATCTGCTCCTGGCTCTCGCTCTGGTCGACCAGCCAGTCCTGCCACTCTCCGCCTTCGCCTTCTTCGCGCAGGGGCGCGTTGAGGGACGCATCGCCCCCGAGGCGGCGGTTCATGTCCACCACGTCCTGCTCGGTCACGCCGAGCTGGGTCGCGATCTGCTTCACCTGGTCCGGGCGCAGGTCGCCTTCCTCGAAAGCGGAGATGCGGCCCTTGGCCTTGCGCAGGTTGAAGAAGAGCTTCTTCTGGTTTGCGGTCGTCCCCATCTTCACGAGGGACCAGGACCGCAGGATGTATTCTTGAATCGCCGCCTTGATCCACCACATGGCATAGGTGGCGAGGCGGAAGCCCTTGTCGGGCTCGAAGCGCTTGACGGCCTGCATCAGGCCTACATTGCCCTCCGACACCACCTCGCCGATCGGCAGGCCGTAGCCGCGATAGCCCATGGCGATCTTGGCGACCAGGCGCAGGTGGGATGTGACGAGCTTGTGGGCTGCTTCGCGATCTCCATGCTCGCGCCAGCGTTTGGCGAGCATGTACTCCTCATGCGGCTCAAGCATGGGGAAGCGACGGATCTCGTCGAGATAGCGCGAAAGGCCCCCTTCATTGGCAAGCACTGGAAGCGCTGCAGCCATATTTTCTCCTCCTTTGGCTCCCTCACCATGAGGCAAGCCTGAGGCGGCCCCCTCCATGGCTGGCCGCCCTGCTTCACTATATAAGCGGTTCAACCTTGTCCGAATAGAGGCGTCAGGCTTCAAGACGTGGTGAACGCCTCAGAATCGCAAGGGTGCCATCACAGCCTCGTTTTGCGACCGATTGCCGCTGGAGCGGGGCTTTTGGCGGCGGGAAGGCCGCCGCGACGAAGACCTAGCTTTCGGCGCGCAGGGCCTGGAGCAAGGCGGCCATGTCCGCGGGGAGGGGGCTCTCGAAGCGCAGGAGCTTCCCGCTGCGCGGGTGCTCGAAGCCGAGGATCGCGGCGTGCAGGGCCTGCCGGCTCAGGGCGCGCAGCGCCGCTCTCTGCGGCTCCGAGAGGCGGTTGGCCTTGGTCTTGAACCCGGAGCCGTAGGTCGGATCGCCCAGCAGCGGATGCCCGAGATGGGCCATATGGACCCTGATCTGGTGCGTGCGCCCGGTTTCGAGCTCGCACCGGACCAGGCTCGCGATCGGCTGGGCGGGGGGGAGGCCCTCCAGCACCTCGTAATGGGTGATGGCGTAGCGGCCGCGGTCCTCGCCGACCACGACGATCTTCTCACGGTTATGGGTGCTGCGGGCAAGGGCCGCCTCGACGGTGCCGCGCCGCCGCTCCGGAACGCCCCAGACGAGCGCGAGATAGGCGCGCTCCAGGGGGCCCGTCCGGCCATGGTCGGCGAACTGCGCCGCCAGCGCCTGATGGGCCAGATCGTTCTTGGCCACCACCAGCAGTCCCGACGTATCCTTGTCGAGGCGATGCACGATGCCGGGCCGCCTGACGCCGCCGATGCCGGAGAGGCTCTCGCCGCAATGGGCGATGAGGGCGTTCACGAGGGTGCCGGAATCGTGCCCCGCCGCCGGATGGACCACGAGACCCGGCGGCTTGTCGATGACGATCACGTCCTCGTCTTCATAGACGACGTTGAGGGCCATCGCCTCGCCGGCCGGCTCGGCCGGAACCGGCGGCGGGACGGTGAGTGCAAGGCGGGCGCCGCCCGCGACCTTGCGGTTGGGGTCGAGAACCGGCACGCCGTCGACGCTCACCTGCCCGTCCCGGATGAGCGCCTGCAGCCGGCTGCGCGACAGGTCGCCCTGAAGCCGCGCCAGCACCCGATCCAGCCGGTCGGCCGCCGCGTCCTCATCCAAAATCCATGCCTGTACTGTCGCGTCGTTCACCGCTGCCTCATTTCAGTCGCGCCGCCCGCTTTTTTGAGCAAAGGGGCTTGATGCAAATCACAAGGGTGGTTATACGAGCGGCCTCCACCTTGCTAGCTCCCTTCGTCTAGCGGTCTAGGACGTCGCCCTCTCACGGCGAAAACAGGGGTTCGAGTCCCCTAGGGAGCGCCAAGGTTCAAGGGTTTCAGCCCAATTTCCCTTAAAAGATGTGAACTGGCACAACGCTGGCGCAATATGTCCGTCAGTGGTGTTGAGCTTTGAAGCTCGAAGACAACACATTGTGCAACACTGATGCGTGCCGGCCTCAGGTCGGGACGAACTGACGTCCAAGCAAGTAAGACAGCATGCGGACCAAGCCGCTCTCAGGCCCTTGGCTGTACGTTTTTCGTTCTGTGCCGCGGTTGCGCATAATGCCGCCGTTCCGGTCGACCATAGGTTCTTTCTGGAGAGCTTGCAGTGGCAGTCCCCCGAATCGGTTCTAGGAATGGGATGCCGAATTGCTGATGAGTGCGATACGAAAGGTCGTCTTGCTGTTGCTGCCGGCGTGACCCATCGATCGCATGCGACGCCGGTTCAGCGTGCCGCCTACGGGTGCCTCGTACAGCACCGACAGAAGGCTCGCGGTGTATCATTGCGGCCTTCGACAAGACCGCACGGGCTTTGAGGATCCGGCCGGGGCCGACGATTGCCCACGCTCGAACTTCCATCCCGGACCTCATATCTCGATGCGCTTTCCCTCAGAACAGAAAGGCTCTGAAACGCCTCGCACTACGGCGCTCACGACATAGGCCGAGCTTCTCTTTGGAGTTGAAGGGAATGACATCGGAGGCCTTTCGGTGCGGCTCGATTGAAGTAAAGGAATTGCCGCTATGTTGCTTTCGGCAAAGGACGCATGACTTCATCAAAATCGTCTAGCGTCGGCATCCGGAGGATCGGGAGAGTATCGATCTTCCCCAGGTGGGTGCGATACGCCTCCAGGCATCGGCTGCGCTCTGCGTCCGATATGTAAGGAACATGGTAGCCGAAGAACGGCTCGAGGACCTGAAAGCCGCAATAGCCGAGCGTGCCCTGGAGCAGATGGCGCAGCATGCCGTTAAGCTCTCCATGAACGCCGTTTGGGCCGAACATGTGATCCCGTCCGCCGAGAGTTGCCGTCACCAAGGCTTTCTTGCCCGTCAGCTCTGCGCGATCGTAAATCCGCTTCCCTCCAAAAAAGGCGCCTGACAGGAAAACCCGGTCGATCCAGCCTTTCATGATGGCCGGCATCGAAAACCAGAAGATCGGGAAGTTCAGGATCAGAAGATCGCTCTCCAGGACCCGTTCCACTTCACGGGCGATGTCCGGGGCGATGGTGCGGTTCTGCCAGCCGTTTCGCTGCTCGAGAGAATAGACGAGGTAATCCGCATTGCGGCGTGTGCCGAAATCGTTCGGCCCGGCCACCGGATTGAAATTCTGCTCATAGAGATCGGAGACGACCACTTCGTGCCCATTTCGGCAGAGCGTATCCACCGCAGCGTCTCGCAGGGCTGCGCAGAAGGATGCGGGTTCGGGATGCGCGTGGACCAACAAGACCTTCATGTCTTTCCTCTCTTTCTGACCGTTCGAGCCAAGATCCTGTTGACTCATCTGCGGGATTGTAGTCACATATTTCTAATAAAGAAAAATAATTCGTAATACGAAATAAGAGGAGAGCAGCTGATGTCAGTCATGATCCGGCCCAGCGACGTTAAAATTCGGGAAGGGGCCACGCCCGGAACGCCTTATGCAGCCTTCACCGTCGGCCAGAAGCTGAAGCCCGTGCGCTTTATGATCACGCCGGAGATCGTCGACGAGTACGCGCGGGCCGTCGAAGCCGATCTCAGCCTCTACAGGCTCGACGGGCGGCCGGTCGCTCCGCCGAACGTGCTGTTCGTGTACATGACCGGCGTCGTCTATCGGACCTATCCGCCGATCCAGGGCATCGTGATGATCGAGGCGGATTTCCGCTGGCGCCATCCGATTTACGCCGACGAGTCCACGGAAATCGTCGCCAGCGGTGAGATCGTCGACAAGTTCGAGAAACGGGGACGCCGCTATATCCGCTGGCGCGGCGATTTCCATCGCGCCGACGGCGTTCTGTTGTCATCCCTCATCAATACTTTCCATGTGCCGGAGTAAGCCCATGCAACAGACCTTTGATATGACGCAGGAAAAGATCGACCGTTACGGCGACATCAACGGCGATTACGATATCATTCATTACGACCACGATTATGCCGTGCAGCGCGGCTTTCGCGGAACGCTGGCGCATGGCCCCCATTTGTCGGCTTTCACCTGCGATCTGGCGCTGAAGAAGTACGGGGCCGATTGGTTTAGGCACGGTCGCTTGCGCACGAAGTGGATCGCTCCCGTTTGTCCTGGCGACGATCTGGTCGTGGAGCTCGCCGGGGATGGAACGATCACCGAGACGGTGAACGGGGCTCCTGTCGTGGTCGGTTCTGCGACCATCGAAAAGGACTGACCGGCCATGAAGGATGGAAGCGCCCCGCGGAGGACCGAGCAGGATCAACTCTTCTTCGAGGATCTCGAAGTCGGGATGAGAGTGTCCGGTCGCGAGCGCCAGCTGATGCAGGGCGACTTCCAGGCTTTTTCTGCCCTGACGGGCGACGCCCATCCGATCCATTACGATGAGGCCTATGCATCGCAGACGTCCTTCGGCCGTTGCGTTGCCCACGGCTTGTTGCTGACAGGGCTTGCGGCTCTCGGGGCGAGCCCAATCTCAGGGCGTCTGCATGCCTCGATGGTGGCGTTCGTCTGGCAGGAGATGCGGTTTCTCAAGCCCGTTTTCATCGGCGACAGGGTGACCCCTGAGCATGAAGTTCACTCGCTCCATGAAATGCACGGCAAACCTCATGGAAGAGTCCGCTTCATCGTGCGCCTGCATGAACAGGCAAGAGGCATCGTCGCGGAAGGCCATCACGACTACCTCCTTCGAACGCGTGTTGGAGCAGGCGCATGAAGACAGACAAGATTTTCGAGCCGGTCGGAATCCTGAGTGACCGGTTGACCTTCTCGCCGGCGGTGCGCGTGGGGAACATGGTGTGGCTGTCAGGGATGACGGCCACGGACGAGAACCGGCAGATCGTCGGCATCGGTGATATCGCCGCTCAGACGCGGTACATCTTCAAGAAGATGGAGACGATCCTGCAAAGCCTGGGCGCAGGTCTCAATAACATCGTTGAAACCGTCGATTACGTGACCACCTTCGAGGGCTATGAGCGCACTGCTGCTGTGCGCCGCGAGGTCTTCGGCGGGGCGCCCTATCCGGCAGCGACTGGCGTGCTCGTTTCCGGTCTCGTCCGACCTGAAGCCTTGATCGAGATCCGTGCGACTGCGGTGCTCGCGTCCGGTCATGCGGAAATCATCGCGGAGGCGGGCCGATGAACGCACCCATCGCAAATCCGAACAGATGGTGGCAGGCCGTGCTCGCTCCCCGGTGCGTCGCCGTGATCGGCGCATCCGACAGCCCGGACAAGGTCGGCGGGCGTCCCCTGCGCTACATGCAGCGCTTCGGCTTCAACGGCCGCATTTTCCCGATCAACCCGACACGCGCGGAAGTGCAGGGAATCAAGGCGTTTCCGAGCCTGCGGGATACCCCCGAGCGGCCTGAACTCGCCATCGTCGCCGTCCCCGCCGCCAATGCGCTCTCGGCCGTTCAGGATTGTGCCGAACGGGGCGTCGAGGTCGTGGTGGTTCTCACCTCTGGCTTTGGCGAGGTCGGAACGGATGGGCGTGCGGTTCAGGACGATATCGTCGCGACCGCGCGCGGAGCGGGGATGCGGATCATCGGGCCGAACACCCAGGGCGTCGCCAATTTCGGCAACGGAACCATTGCGAGCTTTGCGACGCTTTTCAGCGAGATCGAACCGGGTGACGGACCGGTCGGCATTGTCAGTCAGAGCGGCGCCATGAGTGTGGTGCCCTACGCGCATCTGCGCCGGGCCGGCATCGGGGTGCGCTATGCCCATGCCACAGGCAACGAAGCGGATGTGACGGTCGCGGACCTGGCGGCGAGCGTCCTGGACGATCCCGATATCAGGCTCCTCATGCTCTATATGGAGAATATCGAGAACCCTGCCGCTCTTGCCGCCGTCGCGGCGCGCGCTCATGCTCGGGATGTCCCCGTGCTGGCTCTCAAATCGGGCCGCTCCAAGCGAGGGGCCGCCGCCGCCAGCTCGCATACCGGCGCTCTCGTCAGCGAGGATCGGGTCGTGGATGCCTTCCTGCGGCAGAACGGGATCCTGCGCGTCGACGACATGCATGGTCTTGTGAATGCCGCAGGGTTGTTCCTCTCCGGACAGCGCTCCCGGGGGCGTCGTCTGGCCGTGGTCAGCAATTCCGGCGCAAGCTGCGTGATGGCAGCGGATCTGGCGGAAACGCATGGTTTGGACATGCCGGATGTGGAGGATGCGACCCGCGAGGCGCTCGCGGCGGTTCTGCCGTCTTTCGCGACGCCGAACAATCCGCTCGATCTCACGGGCGCTCTGCTGTCGCAGAGCGGACTCTTCGGAGAGGCGCTCGACGCTCTGGCTGGAAGCGACATGGCCGATCAGTTGCTGATCTCGCTGCCCAATGCAGGGGCTGGCTATGACGTTCAGGGATTCATAGAGGCCGCCCGCAGCTACGGGCGCCGCACGGGGGCTGCAGTTGCCGTGACGACCCCCAATCCGTCGACAGCCGATGCTTTCAGAAAGGGCGGAATCGCCGCCTTCGATCATGACAGCCATGCCATCGCCGCTTTGGCTCAGCTGGCGCGCTGGAACGAACTTGAGATCGAATCCGCATCTCCGGTCCAGATCGAGAATATCAAGATGCCCCCGCTGCCGGCTGAAGCGGGGGGTGGGCAAGCATATGCCAGCGAGTGGACGTCGCTTTCCTTCTTGCAGGCCTGTGGCATGCCGGTTCCCCGCATGAGGCTGTGCCGCACCCCGGACGAAGCCCGGCAAGCCTTTGACGGTCTCACGGCGCCCTTGGTGGCCAAAGGCTGCTCCCCCGACGTTCCTCATAAGTCGGAATATGGATTGGTCCGCCTCGGCATTGCGAGTTCCGACGATGCCGAGCAGGCGGTGCGGGTCATGCTGCAGCGTATGGAAGATCTCGGCGTTCGCTCCGAAGGGGTGATCCTCGCGGAGATGCATAAGGCGGACGTCGAGCTGCTCCTCGGAGGGCGATACGACGAGAAGTTCGGACCTGTGATCACGATCGGTGCCGGCGGAAAATACGTCGAGGCGCTCGACGATGTCGCGGTTCTCGTTGCTCCTTTCTCACGGGCAGCTGCGAGGGATGCGCTCAATTCCCTGCGCATTGCGCCTCTCTTCGGTGCGCTGCGCGGGGATCCGCCCATCGATGTGGAAAGCATCGTCGACATGATGATGCGACTTGCCGCGATCATGCTGAAGGCCGGTCCTGCTGTCGCGTCGGTCGACCTCAATCCGGTTCTTGCCCCGCGCGGCGGCGCTGCTGTCGTGGCCGACGCCCTGATCGAATATGCGAAGGAACGATAAGAATGGATCGGGTCACAACGGATGAGGTCGTCAGCGTCGCCGAGGGGTTGCTCGATCTTTTCGTCGCGCGCGGCGTCGAGTATATCTTCGGCAATGCCGGTACGGATTTTCCCCCGCTGATCGAGGCGATTGCCCGTGCACGGCATCTCGGCCGCCCGGTGCCGCAGCCTGTGGTCGTGCCGCATGAAAATGTCGCCATGGCGATGGCGCATGGCAATTACATGGTGACCGGACGTCTCCAGGCCGTCATGGTGCACGTGGGCCTCGGAACGGCGAATGCGCTCAACGGGATCTACAACGCCGCACGCCTGAATATCCCGATTCTGCTCGCGGCCGGGCGGACGCCGGTGACTGAAAGCGGCGTGTTCGGAGGACGCAACAACTACATCAACTGGGCGCAGGAGATGTTCGACCAGGCGGGCATGCTGCGTGAGCTGGTGAAATGGGAGTACGAGCTGCGCCATCCCGCCCAACTCGAGATGGTGGTCGACCGCGCAATGGCCGTAGCCCAAAGTTCTCCGCCGGGACCGGTTTACCTTACGTTGCCGCGCGAGGTCCTTGCCGCCGGGCGCGCCAAGGCGCAGACGCCGGATTCTCCGGTGATGACGCCCGTGACCAAGCCGGAGCCCTGCGCAAAGGCCGTCGAGCGGCTGGCTGAGCTGATTGCGACGGCGAAGAGGCCGGTCATCGTCACGTCCGCAGCCGGGCATTCCGAGGATGTCTGGCCGGCTTTGGCGCAACTTGCCGAGCGCTTCGCCATTCCCGTGGTCCAGTACCGACCGCGCTATATGGCGCTGCCGACGGACCATCCGATGCATTGCGGCTACAATCCGACGCCTTTCGTGAAGCAGGCCGATCTCGTCATCGTGCTCGAAAGCGATGTGCCTTGGATTCCGGACGAAGTGGGGCCGATCACGGCGACTGTGGTCCAGGTCGGTCTCGATCCGCTGTTCCAGCGCTACCCCATGCGGAGTTTCGCGGCGGATATCGCCATCATGTCCGACACGGCGACATTGCTCGAGCGCCTCATAGACGTTCTGCCGCACGAGGGAGATACGAGGCTCGTCGAGGCCCGTCGTCTGGAGATAGCCCATCAGCGCCGTTCTTCCGGAGTGGCCAGCCAGTTTCCGGAGGGACGAGCCCCCGCGCAGATGACACCGCGTTGGGTCACGGCCTGCATCAATGCCGCCAAGGATGACGAGACGATCCTGATCAATGAATATCCCTTCGTCCTGGAGGAGTTGACCATCGATCGGCCGGGGACTTTCTTCGCCCACAGCCCCGCCGGCGGCCTCGGCTGGGCCATGGGCGCCGCGCTCGGCGCCAAGTTGGGACGCCCCTCGGCGACGGTGATCGCGGGCATCGGCGACGGTACGTATATGTTCGGCAATCCGACGCCGACGCATATGGTCTCACGGGCTCTTGGACTTCCCGTTCTCTTCGTCATCTTCAACAATCGCCGCTGGGGCGCCGTGCATCGGGCGACCCTTTCCATGTACCCTCAAGGCTATGCCGCTCAGGAGGCGGAGCCGCCCTTCGCCACTCTGGAGCCGTCGCCCGATTTCGAGCAGATCGTGACGGCAAGCGGCGGTTACGGCGAGCGGGTGGACGATCCTGCCGAACTTCCGGCCGCCCTTCAGCGCGCGCTGCGCGCGGTGCGGGAAGAGGGACGACAGGCGGTTCTCAATGTGATCTGCGAGGCTGTCTATGCACGCACCAGCTGAATCGACGCGCAAAACCTTCGATGCGGACGGCATCGCGCTGCCGACCGGCTCCTTCGTGAACGGGCAGCGGCGTGATGGCGATGGAGAAGCTCTCCTTGTCCATCGTCCTTCCGACGGCCGTCTGATCGCCAGCATGCCCGGTGCGCGCCAGGCCCTGATCGACGAGGCTGTAGCAGCGGCTGCGCTGGCTTTCAGAACGAGCGGCTGGCGCGAGGCGTCGCCGCGTCACCGTGGCGCGGTCATGCGCCGTTGGGCCGATCTGGTCGAGGCTCATGGAGAAGAGCTGGCGCGGCTCGAAGCCGTCACCACGACGCGGGTGATCGCCGAAACGCGGGTCCGTGACGTCCCCGTCACGGCCGAGCTCCTGCGCTTCTATGGCGAATGCGCGGACAAATTCGATGGGGCCCTCTACCCGACGGCATCCTCCGTATGGAGCATCGGTGTTCCCGAGCCCTACGGCGTCGTAGGGGCGATCTCGCCCTGGAACGTGCCCATGGTTCTTTCCACCGCGAAATTCGCCCCTGCCATCGCAGCCGGCAACGCGGTCGTTCTGAAACCGTCGGAGCTTACGCCCTTCACGGCGGTGCGGCTTGCGGAACTCGCAATCGAAGCGGGATTGCCTCCCGGACTCTTCAATGTCGTGGTCGGGACCGGGCCGGAGGCCGGCGAGCCGCTCGTACGGCACCCGGAGGTCGCCTGCGTGTCCTTCACCGGCTCGACCGTTACCGGACGCCGGATCATGGCCGCTGCGGCTGAAGCGGGTCCGAAACCGGTGACGCTGGAGCTCGGAGGAAAAAGTCCTCAGATCGTCTTTGCCGACGTGCCCGACCGGGAGCGGCTTGCCGACATGGTAGCGGCCGGGACATCCCGTAACGGCGGTCAGCTCTGCTATTGCGGCAGCCGGCTGATCGTCCATGAATCCTTGGCGAACCAGCTGCTGGAGGATGTTGCCGCACGCCTGAAGCAGGCGAAAGCCGGAGCCACCTGGGACGAGCGGACCACGCTGGCTCCCATCGTCTCCTCCCGCCAGTTGGACCGGGTCGACGACATCGTGAGGCGCGGTGCCGCGGCCGGGGCCGAGATCAGGCTCGGCGGCACCCGCATCGAAACCCATGGCGGGGCGTTCTATGCGCCGACGATCGCCCTGGCCGGTCAGGACAATCCCTTGCAGCAGGAAGAGGTCTTCGGCCCCGTCCTGTCCGTGCAGACCTTCCGCGAGCCGGAAGAAGCCTTCAGCCTCGCGGCTCACGATACCTATGGGCTGGCGGCCGGCATCCACACACAGAACATCACCAGGGCTCTGGATGCGGCACGGCGCATCGAGGCTGGCATGGTCTGGATCAACACCTATGGACGCTCGACCGACATCGGAACGCCATTCGGCGGCTTCAAACGCTCGGGCTTCGGCAAGGATTTCGGGGCTGCGGCGTACCTCAAATACACACGGTTGAAGAATGTGTGGATTGATATGACCATATAGCGGCCAACAATGGGCGGAGTGCGACCATGCTACAACGAGCAAATCTCTGGGCCGGCGGCGTTCTGATCTTCATAGGCGCAGCGGGCATCCTGATCGGAAGAACCCTTCCGCAAGGAACGCTCACCCGCATGGGGGCGGGCTTCATGCCCTTCTGGCTTGCGGTCATCGTCCTGATCTTCGGGTGCATCGTCCTTCTGGAAGCGGTCTGGAACGACGAGCGGGTTTCTATCCCTCTGCACGATCTCCGGCCTGCCTTCTTCGTGACCCTGGCCATCGTCGCGTTCGCCATCCTGATCGAGACGGCAGGCTTCCTGATCAGCGCCTTTCTCGTGTCGATGACGGCGACATTGGCGAGTCCCGGGCTCACGTGGCGGCGCAATCTCGTCCAGTCAGTCCTCATTGCCCTGGGCAGCGCTGTCCTGTTCCTGGGCGTGCTGCAGATCAACCTTCCCCTGTTCCCGCGCTGAGAGGTCCGCATGTCTTTCTTCGATGGCCTTCTCGTCGCGATGGAACCGGGAAACCTCCTGGCCTGTTTCGTCGGCGCGCTCGTCGGGACTTTCGTCGGCGTTCTGCCAGGCCTCGGCCCGGTCGCAACCATCGCCATGCTCCTCCCGATCACCTATCACCTGAGCCCCGCTGCGGCGATCGTGATGCTGTCCGGCATCTATTACGGGGCGCAGTACGGAGGCTCCATCACCGCCATTCTCGTCAACATCCCCGGCGAGACATCGACGGTCGTGACCTGTCTCGACGGCTATCGCATGGCCCAGAAGGGAAAGGCGGGAATAGCCTTGTCGATTGCGGCCATCGGTTCGTTCGTCGCGGGTCTTTTCGCAACCGGCGTCATTGCCTTCGTCTCGGTGCCGCTGGCGGATTTCGCGCAGCAGTTCGGGCCTGCCGAATATTTCGCCTTGATGTCTCTGGGACTGGTCGGGGCCGTGGTGCTCGCCCGGGGCTCGATCATCAAGGCGCTGGCCATGATCGCCGTCGGCCTGCTTCTTGGGCTGGTCGGGACCGACGTCAATTCCGGGCTTCAGCGCCTCACGTTCAATCTCCCGCAACTGGCGGACGGACTGAGCTTTGCGGCCATTGCCATGGGTGTCTTCGGGATCGGCGAAATCTTCTCGACCCTGGGCCAGAAGAGAAGCGGTGCGCAGGTGGTGGCTCCCATCGAGCGCTTGTGGCCCAACAGGGAAGACCTCGCCGCGTCGGCAGCCCCCATCGCGCGCGGCTCGATCGTCGGATCTCTGCTGGGCGTTCTGCCCGGAGGTGGAGCGATCCTCAGCTCGTTCGCCTCATACGCTCTCGAGAAGAAGCTCTCGCGCCATCCGGAGAGGTTCGGCCAGGGCGCGATCGAAGGCGTGGCGGGACCGGAATCCGCCAATAATGCAGGGGCGCAGACCTCCTTCATCCCGATGCTCACTCTTGGCATTCCTTCCAATCCCGTGATGGCGCTGATCGCAGGCGGCCTGATGCTTCACGGCATTACGCCTGGGCCGCAGATCCTTGCCGAACAGTCGCTTCTGTTCTGGACCGTGATCGCGAGCATGCTGATCGGCAACCTGCTTCTCGTCATCATCAATATTCCCTTCGTCGGATTGTGGACCAAGCTGTTCAAGCTGCCCTACGAGATCCTGTTTCCCTGCATCGTCGTGATCTGCTGCGTTGGAACCTACAGCGTCAACAAGATGCCCTTCGATGTTCTCGTTCTTGGTCTGTTCGGTGTGATCGGCTATGGCCTGGTCAAACTGAATTTCGAGGTCGGCCCGATGCTGCTGGGTCTGGTTCTCGGCCCGATGCTCGAGGAGAATTTCCGTCGGGCCATGCTTCTGGCTCGCGGCGATCCGATTAACATCATCACACGCCCGATCTCGGCGATTCTGCTTGCCACCGCTTTGATCTTGCTCTGCGTGATCTTACTGCCCAATTTAAGGCGCACCCGCGAAACGGTGTTTCAAGAAGAGGCGTAAGAGTAATCCCATGGGACGTAGAGCACACAGCAAGGGCATCGAGCAGGAGACCGCCGGAGGTGTCGGCCTGGAGGCACAGCCTGACTTCGTTGCAGGCTTTGCCCGCGGCCTCAAGGTGATCCGCGCTTTCGGTGAGAACTCGCATATGCTGACCCTGTCCCAGGTCGCCGAACGCTCGGGGCTGACGGCGGCCGGCGCCCGGCGGCTTCTGCTGACCCTCGTGACTCTTGGCTATGCCGGAACAAAGGACCGGTTCTACTTTCTCACGCCCCGGATCCTGTCTCTGGGCTATTCCTACCTCACCTCGCTTCCGCTCTATCACTTCGCCCAACCCATCCTGGAGGAGCTGGTGGAGAAGACGGGAGAGACCTGTGCGGTCGGTGTCCTCGACGATGTCGACGTGGTCTATGTCCTGCGCATTCCCGTCCGGCGCATCGCGTCGGGCGATTTCGGCATCGGCACGAGGCGACCGGCCCATGCGACCTCTATGGGGCGCATTCTTCTGGGACACCTGAACGAGCGCGAGCTTGCCGATTATTTCGAGCGCGCGGATCTGCGAGCCTATACGGGGACGACCGTCACCGATCCGAAGTTGCTGCGCCAACGGATCAAGGAGGATCGGGAGCAGGGCTATTCCTGGATTACGGGAGAAATGGCCGAACATGTGAGCGGCTTGTCGGTGCCCATCATCGGCGAGGATAGCCGCGTCAACTCCGCCATCAACATCAGCTTCAATCGTCCGAAGATATCCAGCAACGAGGTTCTGCGCGAGTACCTTCCGCCCCTTCGGGATGCCGCCGATCAAATCCACCGATCTCTTATGCTGCGCGACCGCAGCATGGCCGACCGTCCAACGCGTCTTAAAGGTTAGAAAGCCATGAGAACAGATTTTGCGACTCTCTATCTGGAGAAGCGGGACGGGGCAGGCTGGATCACGTTCAATCGACCCAAGCGGCTGAATGCACTCGATTTCGCCAGCAAATGGGACCTTCAGGCGGCTCTTGCACTCTGCGTCAACGACGATGCGATCAAGGTCATCGCCTTTCGCGGTGAGGGGCGGGCCTTCTGCGCGGGGATCGATCTGACGGATCTGTCCGCAGGCTTGATCGACGAGCGCAATTTCCGCCTGTGGGAGGAATGCCTTCGGATGATCGAAACGTCCGACAAGATCGCGATTGCCTGCATGCATGGCCACGCGCTCGGCAGCGGCGTTCAGCTCGCCCTTTCCTGCGACCTTCGGGTCGCCACGCGCGGTGCCAAGATCGGCGTGCCAGCCGGCAAGGAGGGGCTCGTTCCCGGACTTTCCGTCATGCGCCTCGCCCGTTTCGTCGGTCTCGGACGCGCTAAGGAAATCGTCATGTGGGGCGAGTTCATGGACGGCGAGGAGGCAGCACGCATCGGCCTCGTCAACAGGGTGGTTGACGATGAGACGAAGGACGAGGATTTCGAGAAGGTCGTGGCGCGCACGGTCGCTGTCGCGACGGATGGGGTGCGGCTCACCAAGCGGGCGATGAACGAAATCGCCTACGGGGATTTCGCGGAAGCCTATGACATCTATCTGCAATGCCAGCGCCTGGGTCTGCAATCCGGCGACTTCGCCAAGGCCATGGCCGCTTGGCGCGACCGCGCGGCTGCCCCAAGGAGCGAGAACGCCGCATGAGCGTCCCGGCATCTCAAGGGAGTGACTGGAAAACGGCCCTGCATGCCCCGCGCGCTGTCGCCGTGATCGGGGCCTCCTCGAACCCGCAGAAGATCGGCGGGCGGACTTTGGCCAATCTCCGCGAAGGAGGATTCGAGGGGCAGGTCTATCCCGTCAATCCCGCAGGGGGCGAGATGGCAGGGTGGCAGGCTTACCCGAGCCTCACGGATGTGCCTGTGCCGCCGGACATGGCGATCATCGCAGTGCCTGGAGCCGAGGCCGTCGAGGCCGCGATCCGCGATTGTGCCGCAGCGTCCGTGAAGACCTGCGTCGTGTTCTCTGCCGGGTTCCGGGAAAGCGGTGAGCAAGGCCATGCGCATGAAGCACGCCTCGTCCGGGAGGCGCGATCCCTCGGCTTGAGGATCCTGGGGCCGAACTCCCAGGGCAGCCTTTGCGCACGCTCAGGATTGGTCGCGAGCTTCGCGACGACCTTTCAGGAATACGCCATCGAGGACGGTCCGGTCGCGATCATCAGCCAGAGCGGCGCCATGAGCTCGGTCATCTATGGACTCCTGCGGGAAAAGGGAATCGGCGTCCGCTACGTTCACGCAACGGGAAACGAGTCCGATATCTCGTCCGCCGATCTTTTGGATGTCGTCGCGGATGATCCGGATATTTCTGCCGTCCTGCTTTACCTTGAAAGCATTTCCGATCCGGAAAAGCTGGCCGCTGCGGCTCGCAAGGCCCGCGCCGCCGGCCAGCTGATCCTGTGCGTCAAGGCGGGCGCGAGCGCATCGGGCCAGAAGGCCGCTCAATCCCATACGGGCGCGCTCGCGTCCGATGACAAGGTCGTGGACGCGTTTCTTTCGCGTGTCGGCATCTGCCGTGTCGACAATCTGCGTGGCCTTGTCGATATCGTTCCACTGGCTCTGCAGCGGAGAGAGGCTGGGGTGGGCGGCCTCGTCCTCGTCAGCAATTCAGGGGCCGCCTGTGTTCTCGGGGCCGACCTGTGCGAACGCCTGAATGTTCCTCTGGCTCGGCTGTCGGAAGCCACGAAACAGACTCTCGATCGCATTGTCCCGCCGAACGGTAACACGGACAATCCCATCGACGTGACGCCCGCTCTTCTGACGGATCCGACCATGCTGGAGCGCATTCTCGGCTCTGTCGCTGCGGATCCTGCAGTCGACTCGATCCTGTTGAACCTTCCCGGCTCCGTGCGCGGGTACGACTTCCCCCGTTTTTCCCGCGACATCGAGCGCTTCAGGGCGCAATCGGGAGCTTTGACTCTGGTCGTCACTCCCACCAGTGGAGCGCGGGTCGAGATGGCCTCCTCCGGTGCAGCCGTGTTCGAGCATGACAGCGATGCGCTCCAGGCATTGTCGGTGCTCCGTCGCGCCCAGCGGCTGCCCTCGTCGCCGGCCCAACAGGTGGAGTTGGAAGCGCCGAAGCTGTCCGGATCCGGTTTCCTCGACGAGGCTGAAAGCCTGAAAATTCTCGAACGGATCGGCATTCCAACGGTCGCTCATCGCCTGTGCAGCTCTGTGGAAGAGGCTCGCTCGGCATGGGAGATATGGGGCGGGGCCGTGGTTGTGAAGGGGTGTTCCTCCCGCTTCCCGCACAAGTCCGAATACGGTCTCGTCGAGCTCGGGTGCCGCGACGCAGGCGCAGTCTCCGCGGCCTTCGAGCGGATCACGGCGCAGATGAAAGCCCATGGCGAGCATGATCCCCGGGCGATCGTGGCAACCTTCAGCAGGATGCGCGCCGAGGCTTTCGTCGGAGCGCGCTGGGACGATGCCTTCGGGGCCGTCGTGGTTGTCGGTGAGGGCGGGAAATATACGGAAGCGCGCCAGGATGTGGTGACGCTCTCCTGGCCCTTCGGGCAGGATGAAGTCCTTAATGCACTCAAAGGATTGCGTGTCGCCAGCATTTGGGCCGGTGTCAGAGGCGAGCCTGCCCTGGATCTTGCGCCTCTAGCGGAGATTGCGGTTCGCATCGGCTCCCTTGTGGATCGCATGCAGGGCGCAATCGTGAGCATCGATGCGAATCCGGTGGGCTTGGGTGCGCCTGGAGAAGCCTGCATCGTTCTGGATGCCCTCGTGGAAGTCGCAGGATGATGAGCGCAGAGCGAAACGCCGGCTTCGGAACGCATAGGACGGGATCGCAAACAGCGGCCGGACCAAGCGGTCTGATAGCGTTTCGGTTGCAGGTTTCGTCTTCAAGGCGCCGGATGCAGGCGCAAAGAGCCGCAATATCCGCGTGTGAAGGCAAGTATAGCTTGACGGTGAATTTAAGTTCTTCATAATCAGTTCTAATAGCGAAAAGAATTTCGCAATAAGAAAAAAGAGCGGAACTGATCTTTTGGAGTGATCGGTTTGAACGTCACCGATCAGCGCCAGCGAGGGAGAGGTGATATGAGTCAAGCTTACAACAGGCGAACATTCGTTGGGATGCTGGCAGGCGCCACCGCATTCGCAGGACTAGGGTCAAAGGCGTCCGCAGCGGCTTCATTGCCCTCGGGAACCATCACTATCGTCGTGCCTTTCGATCCGGGTGGAGCAAACGACATCATCGCCCGCGCCGTGGCGCAGCATATGACGGAAACAGGAGCCACCGTCGTCGTGGACAACCGCCCGGGCGCAAGCGGATCCGTGGGGGCGCAGTATGTCGCGCGGTCCGAACCCGACGGGCGGACTCTCCTCATGGCTCCCATCGGAGTTCTCGCGATCAACCCATGGCTTTTCAGCCAGTTAGGTTATGACCCCGTCAAGGATTTCGCGCCGCTCACGCTGGCAGGCACGGTGCCCAACGCCTTGATCGTGCATCCCTCGGTGCCGGCGAAGACTGTGGCTGAATTGATCGCCTATGCCAAGGCCAACCCAGGCAAGCTGAACTTCGCCTCGATGGGCAACGGAACCACAGGTCATCTTTGCGGCGAGATGTTCAAGAAGGCTGCTGGCGTCGACATCCTGCACGTCCCTTACAAAGGAAGCGCTCCTGCGCTGAAGGATCTTTTAAGCGGCCAGGTGCAATTGATGTTCGACAATCTGCCCACGGCACTGCCGCATATGCGGGCTGAGAAATTGCGTGGACTTGCCGTGACCAGTCCCGCTCGGCATCCCCTGGCGCCGGAGGTGCCGACGCTTAAGGAAAGCGGCGTCGATGCCGAGGCCGTTGCATGGTTCGGCTTCGTTGCTCCCGTCAAGACGCCGGGTGAGATACAGAAAGCGATCTCGGACAGCATGATCGCCGCTTTGAAGAGCGACAAGGTCAAAGCTCAACTGGAGAAGGTTGGCGTTACGATCTCCGCCAATCAGCCGGCGGAATTTGCGGCCTTGATCGCGAGCGAGTCCAAGAAATGGAGGCAGGTTGTCGCCGACGCAGGGGCAAAAATCGACAACTGATATAGCCTCCACCACACGGTGGTAGCGCTGCCACCGTGTGGATCTCATCTTCGCTTTCGTGTGATCCCCTCGCGAAAAGCACAATTTCCGACATGCGACATCCGGCCATTTAAATGAAGCCGGGAATGGTCAGCACCATCGGCTTCAAGCACATGATCGATCATGCCCCAGGAATGGTGAGATGGTCGTTTGGCGCAGTATATGCGCGAGCCATCCAAGCACAGCTCTCAGCCGGGCAGGGGGCTCTGTGCGGGCCTGAGACTGCCTTTCCTTGTGTAAAATATTCCTCTTTGTAAGGCCGCACTCTTTTGATGGCGAACCGAATACAGGTCGCCGAAGAATACTCTCGAGCGATAGTGCGGGAAGCATTGTCTCGCGCAGGGTCAGTCGCCGCGGGCTGAGAGTTCCATGGCATGTCTCGCCGGGGAGCGGGACTTTCCTGCTTTGCGGGCGCGCGCTTCTTCGCGTAATGCGCTCCGGCATCGCCTCTTACTTCGGCTGTCGGGAGAAGGACGCGGTCCGAATCCGAAAGCGGCGACCTGCATCTGCCATCGGTGACACGGAACTCCCCGGTCAAAACCTCTGAGTCCAATACAGTGAAGGCGCTTCCGCTTTGCCGTCGACGCGTGATGCGGAAAGCGGCCATGACAGCGCCTGTGCGATGCAGGCCGGCCAGCCGCCCGGAGGCCTCTTATGTTGCCCTAGAGTAACATTTTGCATGATCGGGTATTTCAAATGTATTTTGTTAATTTTTAGGCTTTGATTCTCATCATTTTCATATAAATGAAGTTAACTGAAGTCGAGTCGAGTAAAATCATCAATCTCATTGTTATTAAATAACAAGACAACTGGTCCGTGCAGCATGCCTGGATCGGAAGGGGCGCGATATGGTCGGCAGTCTGGAAGGAATTCAGGTTAAAATTACCCTGACCCTGGAGGGGTCTTTCGAGAGTGCCCCTCCTTACCAGTTCACATCCGTCGTCGTCGGTCAGGGTGCCGAACTGGTCGTGCCGATCTCTGCACGCATATTGTCGGACACGGATGGGAACGGCACCATCGAGCCGGTCCAGGGGCCGAACGGTCTGCTCGACGGCACGGTGACGATCGACATCTCCGGCAATCAGGTCTTCGCCCAGTTCCAGGGCACGGCGCAGCCGGCCGGGTTCCGCATCACCATCGAAGGCTTGGCGCCGGCAGGCGTGGCGCCGGGGACCATCACCGAGCAGGGCTCCATGAGCGGCGTCAACATGGTCTATGCCCCGACCTACGACGCTGCGACGAAGACCTTGGGAATGTATTGGTACTTCCTGGGGTTCCAGCCGGGCACGACGGTCAACCAGTCGGTCTTTTACGACAACCAGCTGGCCGACGCTCCTCAGGCCGCCGACGATGCCTTCGGTGTCAAGGTCGGAGTCCCGCTGACCGGCAAGAACGTTCTGAGCAACGACGTGGATCTCGACAACGGCGGCCCCCTCGGCGTCGTCGATCTCCAGAGGGTCACGCACGTGAATGGGGTCGCAGCGAGTGTCGGCCAATGGGTCGATCTGCCCGGCGGCGGGCGGATCCTGCTGAAAGCGGACGGCAGCCTGCAATTCTCCGATGATGGAGATTTCAGCGATCTCGCAATAGGACAGACACGCGCCACGTCCTTCCAGTATACGGTCACGGATTCCGCCGGACTCTCCGATACAGCGACCACGACCATCACCGTCGAAGGCGTCAACCGGCCCTCGACGGCAACGAACCTGACCCAGACGAAAACGTTCGTCGAAGATGCCGGTCCCGTCGCTCTCGATGACATCGTCGTCAGCGATCTCGATCCGGGCGAAACGGTCACGGTCACCCTCACCCTCAGCAATCCGCTGGCAGGCGCTCTTTCGACGGGCTCTTTCGGTGGTGTAACATCGACGTACAACACCGCGACCGGCATATGGACGGCCACCGGATCGGTGGCCGACGTCAACGCCCTTCTCGCGGCGGTGACCTTCAGCCCGGCTCTGAACTGGAACCAGAATGTCACCATCGCGACACGCGTTCGGGATGCTTCCGGGCAAGGACCGGCCGATGGCGTCATTACCCTGCAGGGAACGGCCGTCAACGATGCGCCGACTGCATCCGCCACAGGAAGCGCGCCGGTTCATACCGAGAACGGCAGCGCGGTAGATCTGTTCAGCAACGTCAGCATCGGCACTGTCGAGGCCGGCCAGACGATTACCGGCATGACTCTGACGGTGAGCAATCTGGCGGATGGAGCCCATGAGGTTCTCATCATCGACGGTACGAGCATCCTTCTGACGGACGGCTTCACCGCGACCACTGGCGCGAACGGTGTGACGGTGAGCGTCAACCTTTCAGGCGCGACTGCGACCGTCACCTTGAGCAAGACAGGCGGCCTCAGCGCAGCTGGCGCGCAGACCCTGGTGGATGGCATCGCCTATCGCAACACCAGTGAATCTCCAACCGTTGCCGGTGATCGTGTGGTGACCCTGACCGGCATCACCGACAATGGCGGCACCGCCAATGGCGGTGTCGACACCACCTCTCTCTCCCTCTCGGCCACGATCAGCCTCGCGGCCGTCAACGATGCGCCGACCCTTTCGGGTGGCCCCTATGTGCTGCCTGCAGCGAACGAGGATGCCGCCTCAGGCGGCACGCTAGTGTCGTCGATCCTGAGCGGTCTCACTCATGGCGATGCCGACGCGGCGGCCCCGTCGGGCATCGCCATTACGGCAACGGCCGGCAGCGGAACATGGCAGTACTCCACCGATGGGGTCACGTGGAACGTCGTCGGCACCGTCTCGGGAAGTGCCGCGCTCCTTCTCTCCGGTTCGACCCAGCTTCGCTTCGTGCCGAATGGCGAGAACGGAGAGACGGCTACACTGACTTTCCGGGCCTGGGACCAGACCAGCGGTACGCCGTCCACCAACAGTGCCAGAAGCACCGCCGATACCACCAGCAACGGCGGAACTACGGCTTTTTCCACGGGCACCGCGCAGGCCAGCCTTACGGTGTCCTCCGTCAACGATGCGCCGGTCCTGAGCCCGATCTCCCCGGTTCTGACCGGCCTTGCCGATGCCGATGTCAACAATGCCGGGCAGACCGTCGCCAGCATCGTCGGCGCAAGCATTGCCGATGTGGATAGCGCCGCAGCGGAGGGCATCGCCATCACGGGCCTGACGTCAGGATCCGGCACCTGGCAATACAGCCTCGATGGCGGAAGCACGTGGCACGACATGGGAAGCGTCTCCGCCAGCAGCGCCTTGCTGTTGCGCGCGACCGATAATGTCCGCTTCGTCCCAGATGGGGTGAGCGGAACCACGGGAAGCCTCACCTACAAGGCCTGGGATCAAAGCGGCTCCACCGCCGGGCTGCAAGGCACCAAGGTGGATGCGAGCGCTGGCGGAGGAAGCACGCCGTTCTCCTCGGTGACGGATACGGCCAGCATCACCGTCACCGCCGTCAACGATGTGCCTGTCGTGACCGCCAGCGGCGGTTCCACCGCTTTCGTGGAAGGGGCGGATGTTGCCTCGACGCCTGTTGCCGTCGATCCGGGCCTGACGCTCTCCGACAGCGACAATGCCACCTTGGCGAGCGCAAAGGTGACGATCGTCGGTAACTTTTATCCCGGACAGGACGTGCTGGCCTTCATCAATGACGGCATCAGCATGGGCAACATCACGGCGAGTTACGATGCCGATACAGGCGTGTTGACCCTGATCTCGGCGGGAGCAACGGCGACGCTGGCGCAGTGGCAAGCCGCACTCCGCAGCGTTACCTACACCAACAGTTCGGATTCTCCCGTGACTGCCGCGCGTGTCATGAGCTTCACGGTCAATGACGGGTCGCTGGACAGCTCAGGGGCGAGCAAGAGCGTCAGCATTGAGGCCGTCAACGACACCCCTGCCGTGACTGTCCCTTCCGCGATCACGGTCACGGAGGACGTGGCTACGGCCCTGACCGGCATCAGCTTCAGCGATACGGATTCCGGTTCCAACATGGTCACAGTCACTCTTGCGGTTGCGAGCGGGATTCTGTCGGCCCTGAGCGGAGGCGGCGTCACGGCGGCAGGAAACGGGACCGGCAGCCTGACGCTGACCGGGACGATTGCGAATATCAATTCCTTCATCAACGGCGGCCATGTCTCCTTTACGACAGCGAGCAATGCCACGGCTGACGTTGTCTTGACTGCGACCATCAACGATAACGGCAATGTCGGGAACGGCGGCGCGAAGAGCGCCACTGCCACTACCACGATCGAAGTGGCGCAGGTCAACGACGCGCCCACGATAACCGCGCCTGTTTCCATTGCCGTGAGCGAGGATACGTTCACCGCGCTGACCGGGTTCAGTTTCGCCGACATGGATGCCGGCGGCAACCTTGTGGTCGTTACCCTTGAGGTTTCACACGGAACGCTCACCGCTCTGAACGGCGCGAACGTAACCGTCGGCGGTTCCGGAACAGGATCGTTGACGCTGACGGGCAGCATCGCCGACATCAATACATTCATTGCGGACAGCCTGGTCAGCTTCAAAACCGATCCCGATGCCACCAGCAATGTCGTTCTGACCGTTGGAATCGACGATGGCGGCAATACCGGCACCGGTGGCGCCAAGACGGCGGTCACGACGACCACTCTGGTGGTCACGGCGGTGAACGATGCGCCCGTCAACAGCGTGCCTTCGGCGCAGATCGTGGATCAGGACGGCATTCTGGTCTTCAGCTCAGGCAATGGAAATCTCATCGCAATCTCGGACGTGGATGCAGGGAACGGCACGCTGCGCGTGACATTGACGGCCACTCACGGGTCGATCGCCCTGAGCGGCACTTCCGGTCTGTCCTTCCTGGTCGGCAGCGGCTCTGGCGATGCCACGATGACTTTCGATGGCACATTGGCCGCCATCAATCAGGCCCTGAACGGCCTTTCCATCACTCCAGAGGCCGGCTATCACGGTCCTGCGAGCCTGCAGGTCGTGACGAGCGATCTGGGTTTGAGCGGATCCAGAGGCACGCTGACAGACAGCGATACGATCTCTATCCATGTCCGCAGCGTCGAGCCCAGGGTTGCATCCGTCAACGTCACGAATGCAGACGGCACCTACAAGCCGGGGGACACGATTGTCGTGACCGTGACCTTCGATCAGGCCGTGATCGTGGATGCTGCCGGAGGCGTGCCGAGCCTTCTTCTCGAAACAGGCAGTCAGGACCGCACGGCGCGGTATGTGTCGGGTTCGGGCACGAATGTTCTGGCCTTTGCCTACAAGGTCCAGGCAGGCGATGTGAGCGCCGATCTCGACTACCACTCCATCAACGCGCTTTCGCTGAATGGCGCCACGATCCGCAATGCGGCGAATGACGATGCGATCCTGACCCTTCCTGCGCCTGGTGGAGCGGGCTCCATTGGTGGACAGCATGACATTGTGATCGAGTATGGTGCAGAGGTGACGCCCAGGCCTGGCGGCGGCGTGGGTATCAGCATCACGGATCCCGACCAGCTGACGTCAGGCCTCGGTACCAGCGGTCTCGATGAGGTGGTGTATAGTGGCTCCGGTCGGCTCATTCTGCCGGGCAAAATCGAGAACCTCACCCTGACGGGCGGTGATGCCCAGGCCGACGGCAATAACCTTGCCAATGCCATCCGGGGCAGTGCCGGTGACAATGTGCTGCGCGGATTGGGCGGCAACGATTGGATGCACAGCGGCGATGGCGATGATTCAGTGGATGGTGGCTTGGGACGCGACTACCTGTTCGGCGGCAGAGGGGACGATGTCGTCAAAGGCAACTCGGGCAACGACACCATTTACGGATATATGGGCGACGATTCCGTCTATGGTGGGTCGGGCAACGATCTGATGTCAGGCAGTGCCGGAAGCGACCGGGTCTATGGCGGTGTTGGCGACGATACGGTCAATGGTGGCTCCGGCAACGACTGGGTCTATGGCGAGGCCGGTGATGACAGAGTCTATGGCAGCATTGGCAATGACACTATCAGGGGCGGAACCGGCAACGACACACTCAATGGCGGGGCCGGCAATGACATGCTTTATGGCAATGCGGGGCGAGACGCCTTCGTTTTTGATACAAGGCCGAGCCGAAGCGGCAACATCGACACGATTGTCGATTTCAATCCGGGCTATGACCGGATTTTGCTGGATAATGCCGTTTTCGCAGCGCTTGGGAAGGGATCCGCCAAGGGTGTGAAGCTGTCGGCCGAGATGTTTGTTGCAGGCACGTCTGCGAGGGATGGAGACGACCGGATCGTCTATGATCGCAAGACTGGCGCGCTCTATTATGATCCGGATGGTAGCGGCTCGGCCGTGCAGGTGAAGATCGCGACGCTGGCCAACAAGCCTGAACTCACGCATCACGTGCTCTTCGTCATCTGAAGAAGGCATCAGTCGACGCGGTGCAGCATCATGTACCGCGTCGTTCGGCGAGACTTTTTAGGGAGGTAGTCCGGCGCCACTCTGTTGGCGCCGGCTTCTCAAAAGACCGGGAGTATCACTCGGCAGGTTTCAGCTGGCCGCTCGGCGCAGGAGCGTTGTAAAGGGTCGGTCGGAAGACGAAATAGCCGAACAGCGCCATGGCGGCCAGCACGACCAGTGAAGCCAGAGCGGCGATCGGATCGGCCGCGGTGTAGCCGAGATGGATCGCGGCCACGGCGATGGTTAGAATGACGGTGCCTGCCGACCAGAGCGCAACCTGGATCAGGGCCAGCCTGTTTCTGTCGAGGATCGGGCGGCGCTCGTAGTAAATTCCGAAGAGGAAAAGGCTCACCCAGCCGAGCAGGTTCACGTGGGCATGAGCAGGCATGATCGCATGGTCCTGGGACGCCGCCATCCCGATCCCCATCGCCATGCCGGCAATGACGAAAAGAACCGCAAGACGAAAGCTGAGAGAAGAGGCGGTCATGATAAGGGTCCTCCTGAAAGTATTCCCTGGCTGAATATTATTGTTGTCTTTACAGCCGCGCACAGAATGGACGATGCGCGGAAGATCACAACTGAAATTTTGGCTTTTTATAGATGCAAATAATTATATAATATCGTTCTTAAGATAAGTTGCGCCGTCTGGTGCGATGATCTTGCGATGCGGTTTCGAACCCTTGGAGAATGGGTCCCCGCCGATGGCATGAGGGCAAGGGGGTAGACAAGGCCTAGACCTTCAAGATGCGCCAGGCCTCCGGCGGGCTCACCTCGGCGCAGTCTCTCGAAACGATGGGTATTGAACACCGAAGCTCGGCTTCGGCGAAAACCTCGACTTGCTTTCAGCTCCGAGGCACGCCGGGTCCCATGCCCTGCATGGCATGCAGCGCTTGCTCACAGCGCTCGATATGGCTTGCAGCCCGTTGCTTCATCTGTTGCATGTCATGGCAAGGATCATCGACGTCCTGGCGACAGAACCGGCACTGCATGGCGGCCTCCCTGGCGTGGCGAACGAAGATCCAACGTGATCCCAGTGTGGAGGGTTCCTGCCACAGATCGGGCGGCAACGGCGCAGTCTGCCGTTTTGACATCAGTCGTGAGATAGCGTGTCAGGCACGTTCCAGAGCGTTGGTGAGGTCCGCCAGCAAATCGTCGCGATGCTCCAGGCCCACGGAGAGCCGCACAAGCCCGTCCGAAATCCCCATCTCGGCGCGCTGCTCAGGCGTGAAGCGTTGATGGGTGGTGGTGGCCGGATGCGTGACAAGGCTCTTCGCATCGCCCAGATTGTTCGAGATGCGGATCAGCCTGAGGGCGTTCAGGAACCGGAAGGCTTCCTCCTTTCCGCCCTTCAGGTCCAAGGCGATCATGGTGGAGGCGCCGCTCATCTGCTGCTTGATCAGCGCGGCCTGCGGATGGTCGGCGCGGCCCGGATAGGTGACCCGCCGAAGCTTGGGATGGCCGTGCAGGGCATCCGCAAGGTAGCCCGCCGTCGCCGTCTGGCGCTCGACGCGAAGAGGAAGGGTTTCGAGGCCTTTGAGGAGAACCCAGGCGTTGAAGGGCGATAGCGAGGGCCCCGTCATGCGCAGGAACTGCTGCACCTTGGTCTCGATGAATTCGGTGGAGCCCAGGATCACGCCGCCGAGACATCGTCCCTGCCCGTCGATGTGTTTCGTTGCGGAATACACCACGCAATCCGCTCCCAGGGCGAGGGGCTTCTGGAAGAGGGGCGTGGCGAAGACATTGTCGACGGTCAGCGTCGCGCCGGCCTCGTGGGCGATGGCGGCGACAGCCGCAATGTCGATGATCTCAAGGCTCGGATTGGTAGGCGTTTCGAGCAGGAAAGCTTTCGTCTCGGGCCTGACCGCCGCGCGCCACTGGTCAAGGTCCTTGCCGTCGACGAGCGTGCAGCCGACGCCGAAACGGGGCAGGAAATCCTCCACCACCCAGCGGCAGGAGCCGAAGAGGGCGCGGGCGGCGACCACGTGGTCTCCGGCCTGGACCTGACCCACCATGGCGGCCGTGACTGCTGCCATGCCGCTCGCCGTCGCGCGGGCCGCCTCAGCCCCTTCGATGGCGGCGATGCGCTGCTCGAAGGCATCCACGGTCGGGTTGGAGTAGCGGCTGTAGCTGTAGCCCGGCTCCTCGTTCAGGAACCGCTTCTCGGCGCTTTCGGCGCTCTCGTAGACGAAGCCCTGGGTCAGGAAAAGGGCCTCGGCGGTTTCTCCAAACGGGGTCCGCTGATGGCCTTCGTGAACGAGACGGGTTTCAAGGTGATAATCGGGGCGATGGGGCGAGGTCATGAATGGAACCTACAGACGTTCTATAAAAAGAACAATCGTCTTTTGTCGCGGAATGCCCAGTTGTTTCATTCTCCGGGGGTCAGCCCGTGACCTCCTTGCGCGCCAGCTCGATCAGGCGCTTCACGCATACTTCCAGGGATCCGCGCCAGGGCGGGAGAGCGACGCCATGCGCTTCCCTCAGCTTCGTGCAGTCGAGCCGCGAATTGGCGGGCCTCTTGGCCGGCGTCGGGTAATCGGCCGTCGCAATCGGCCGGACCTTGGCGGAAGGACCGCCGAACCGCGCGGAGAGGGCGAAGATCTCCGTGGCGAACTCCGCCCAGCTGGCATAGCCCGTCCCGGCCATGTGGAACAGGCCGCGCAGGCTGCGGTCCTCGGGCCGTTCGAGAAGATTGCGGCTGACGGCGATTACGCCGTCGGCGATATCGAGGGCGCTGGTGGGCGAGCCGTACTGGTCGGCCACGACGCCGAGCTCATCGCGCTCGCCGGCCAGGCGCAGCATCGTCTTCACGAAATTCTTGCCGAAGGGGCTGTAGACCCAGGCCGTGCGCAGGATCACGTGGTTCTCGGCTTCGGCCGCCACGGCTTCCTCGCCCAGAAGCTTCGAGGCGCCGTAGACTCCCAAGGGGGAGACCGGGTCGTCCTCTCGATAGGGGCGGCCTGCCGTGCCGTCGAAGACGTAATCGGTGGAGAGGTGGATCAGGGGCACGTTCATGGCGGCGGCCGCGCCCGCAACGACGCCGGCGCCGATCCCGTTGATGGCCTCCGCCAGCTCCCGGTCCGTCTCCGCCTGATCGACGGCGGTATAGGCGGCCGCATTCACGATCACGTCGCCGCCGGTTTCGATCAGCGCATCCTCGATGCCCGACGGATCGGCGAGATCGAGCTTGGGGCGGCCGACGAGCACGGCCTGGACGCCGTGCGCTCGCGCGCGCTCCGCCAGGGAGCGCGCCACTTGCCCTTCCTTGCCGATGACGATGATACGCATGAATACTCCAGTCTTCTTCAATCGAGGCGCGGCCCTTCAGCAGGAAGGGCCGCTTGCGATAGGCCGGGTCAGTTGCCGATGGCAACCCCTTCCCGCCGGCTGTCTGCTCCGCCGACGAGCCCCGCCGGGGTGACAACGATAGCATGGATGCCGGAATTCTGGTCGATCAGCTTGACGTCGTGCCCCATCGCCTCGAGACCCGCTTTCCAGCCTTCCGCTTCCGTGCCGGCCTCCAGCTCGGTCGGGCCGTTGCGGCTGCCCACATTGGGAAGGTCGGCCGCGACCTGCGGATCGAGCTTCCAGTCCAGAAGACCCACGAGGGTTTTGGCCACGTAGTTGATGATCAGGCTTCCGCCCGGCGAACCCACCACCGCATAAAGCTTTCCGTTGCCGTCGAGCACGATGGTCGGTGCCATGGACGAGCGCGGGCGTTTGCCCGCCTCGACCCGATTGGCGATGGGCTTGTCGGATTCCATGACGGCGAAGGAGAAGTCCGTCAGCTCGTTGTTGAGCAGGAAGCCGCTCTTCGTCATCAGCCTCGCGCCGAACCCGTCCTCGATCGTCGTCGTCATCGACACCGCATGGCCGTTGCGGTCGACGATGGACATATGGCTGGTGCCGAACTCGATTCCGTCCGAAGGACCCCACAGGAAGGTCTTCTGGAAGGGCGGATCGCCGGGCTGCGCCTTGCCCATGGATTTGCCCGGATCGATGAGGGCGGCGCGGCTCTTGATGTAGCCGGGATCCGTCAGGCCCTTGACGGGCACATTCACGAAAGCCGGATCGGCGAGGAAGAGGGCGCGGTCCGCGTAGGCCAGGCGGCCCGCCTCCGCGATCCAGTGAACCGCTTCCGGACCGGGTTTCAGGGAGGCCATGTCCCGGGTTTCGAGAATGCCCATGATCTGCTGCACGGCCACCTGTCCCGAGCTCGGCGGGCCCATTCCGCAGATCCTGTAGACCCTGTAATTGCCGCACAGGGCCTCGCGCTCCTGCACCCTGTACCCCTTCAGATCGTCGAGCGTCATGTCGCCGGGATTGGTGGGGTGCCCCGTCACGGTGGCCACGATGTCCTGAGCGATCTCGCCCGTGTAGAAGGCGTCCGCTCCCTTCTCGGCGATGGTGCGCAGGGTCTTGGCGAAGGCGGGGTTCTTGAGAACTGTCCCGACGGCCTTTGGCTTGCCGTCTGCCTCATAGAAATAGGCGCGGGCCACCGGATCGTTCTGGAGATACTTCTCCTGGGTCAGGAGACCATTGAGCCGCGGCGAGATCGCAAAGCCTTCCTCGGCCAGGCGTGCCGCCGGTTCGATCACCTGCTGCCAGGGCAGCTTGCCCCAGTTCTTGTGCGCCGTTTCCAGCAGGCGCAGCGTTCCCGGCACGCCGACCGAGCGCCCGCCCACGACGGCGTCGTAGAACTTCATCGGCTTGCCGTCAGGCCCCAGAAAACGCTCCGGCTTGGCGGCGGCGGGCGCGGTTTCGCGCCCATCGAGCGTCGTCATGGTCTTCCCGTCCCAGAAGACCATGAAGGCTCCGCCGCCGATGCCGGAGCTTTGCGGCTCGACGAGGTTGAGAACCAGCTGGACGGCGATCGCCGCATCGACCGCGCTGCCGCCCGCGGCGAGGATCTCGCGGCCAGCCTGGGCCGCCAGGGGATTGGCCGCAGCGACCATGTCGCGGGTTGCGGTGCCGGGAGATTTGAGCGCGCGCCCGGTCGGCGCTTCAGGCGCCAGAGTCGGCTGCGCCAGAACGGGCGCCGAGAGTGCAAGGCTTGCAAAGAACCCGAGGCTCATGAGGCCTCGGTAACGCATAGAGCCGATCATGCTGGTATCCTCCCTCTTCCGGTATTGGCAAAACGCGACCATAGGAGCCTAGCAAAAGCTTATCCCTTTGCGCCACATTTCCCAGAAAGAGGCGCAAAGAAGATATTGATCCTTATTGCGCTGCAATATCACACTCCTGTCACTCTTTTCCGGCAGGGTGCGATTCGTGACAGGAAATCATGGAGCAGGACATGTACGCCTATAATCTGTTCCGCAGCACGAAGCCCGACGGGCTCGTTTGCGCGGTGCCGGAAGAGCGCACGGTTCCTCCGTTCGTGGTCGAGCCGTATTGGGAGTTCGGCGGAAAGGTCGAGGGCCGGGAGGCGCCTCTGGGCTTCGACAGGAAGGCGGCGATGGAGGGCGTCCGGTTCAACGGCTTCTATCTTTTCGCCAGTTTCCAGAAGGACCGCCCGAACCGGTCGCTTCCGGCAGGCTCCTGAGACAAAGGCATGTCCGGCGCTGTGCCGGACATGTGAGCTCGGGAAAGATCGTCCATAGATTCACATCGACACTTGATATCGAGCGGCACCTGTTCTCTATCTCATGTGTCCTCGCGCTCGCCGCTTCGCAGCATCGATTCGATTGTGAATTCCTCCCTCGCCCTCATCTGGACCATCACGGCCGCCACCACTCTGCTTCAGGCAGGCAACGGTTTGCTGCAGGCTCTGATGCCGCTGCGCATGCAGGCGGAAGGCATTTCCGTGGCCTCCATCGGCGTCGTCGCGGCAGCCTACGGTCTCGGGTTCTCGACAGGCTGCTTCCTGGCGCCGAGCTTCATCCGTCACGTGGGCTACATCCGCGCCTTCGCCAGCCTAGCGGCCATGGTGTCCGTGCTGGTGCTCGCCATGACCCAGGCTCATTCGACCCTGGCCTGGGTTGTCCTGCGCGGACTGAGCGGGGTTACGTTGGCCTGCATCTTCACCGTCACCGACGGTTGGATCAGCGCCCGCGCGACATCGAGCCATCGCGGGCGCATCCTCTCGATCTACACGATCTGCACCAAGGTCGCCATGATGCTGTCTCCGCTCGGGATCGGCTTCGGCGATATCCGCACTGACGGGTTGTTCATGGCCGTGAGCGCGCTCATGACGCTCTCGCTGCTTCCGATCGCAGCGACGACGACCAAGGAGCCCGGTGCGCCGCAAGGGGTGCGGATCGAGGTGAAGAAGCTGTTCTCGACTGCGCCTTCGGCCGTGGTCGGCTCTTTCGTGGTCGGCCTCGTCAATGGACCGGTCATCGCCATCACGCCGGTGTTCGGCGTCAGCATCGGATTGAGCCAGGACCAGGCAGCCGCGCTTCTGTTCGCCCTGCAGGCCGGAAGCCTGGTGATGCAATGGCCCCTCGGCTTGCTCTCCGACAGCGCTGACCGCCGCTATGTCATCGCAGGTCTGGCCGCGGGAACGAGCCTCGTGTCGCTGTTCATCCTGTGGGCCAGCGCGCAAGGCGCGAACTCTCTGGTCTTGTGGGCCTTCGCGGCCTGGGGCGGCCTGGCCTTGTGCATCTATTCCGTCTGCGTGGCCCACGCCTGCGATATCGTGGATCCGGGGCAGATCGTCCCCACCGTGGGCACGCTCCTGTTTTCCTGGGCGGTCGGCGTCACGGTCGGCCCGCTCCTGGGGGGCGCGGCCATGACGGTCATCGGTCCTCACGGCCTGTTCATTTATGCGGCGCTGGCGTCCCTCGGACTTGCCGCCTTCATCGTGATACGGATCATCCGCGTGCAGCGCTCTCCCGCCAAGGGCGGCTTTGCGGATATCGCGCCGACGAGTTCCGCATCGGCCACCCTGACACCACGCGCCGACATCGGCCAAACGCACGACCGGAGCGATGCGGAAGCGGCCGATCAGAAGGATGCGTCCGCTGTTGCCCGCGCCGATACATCCACGTAGCGGTTGAGCCGCTTGTCGATCATTCCGTCGATCTTGTTGTAGACCTCGGCCACGCTGAGCTGGCGGGTCTTCTTGCCGTCCTTGGTGAAGAACAGGGACTTGTTGGACTTCGCGGCCGCCGGAAACGCATCGCGGGCGCTCTTCTTGGGGGCATCGTCCACCAGGGCGATGAACTTGCTGGCGCTGTCGACGCCAAAGAAGTGGGACAGGTAGAACTCGGATCGGCTGAGCTGGCGGCCGAGCCGCCCCTCGATCTTCGCCTTGTCGCGCTTCATCATCTCGGCCGCCATGAGCGCGGATATGTAGGGATTGCGGCGCAGGCCGAGGATGTGCTCGCGCATCGTGTCGTCGGCCACGGCGAGCTTGCCGGCCGCGTTCTCGATCGCCTCGGCTTCCGCGATCAGGCCATGCACGGGACCGAAGGCGCGAACCACTTCGAGCCATGTGCTCGCGATGAACTGAAATAGGCCGACGGCGGAGGAGGTCGAGGCCTTGTTGCCGGGTATGAAGCTCGATTCCTTGTCGGCTAGCGCCATCATGTAAACCGGATCTGCGCCGGTCGCCTTGGAGGCGCGCAGGATCGTGTCCACGATCCAGACCGGAACGCGCATGTCCTCGAATTCCATGTATTCGGTGAGCGCGCGGGAAACCGGCTCCTTGTCCTCACGTCCCTCCGGCGGCGTCGCCTCCGTCAGGGGAATGGACAGGATGATCTGCTTGTGCAGGTCGGCGGGAGTTGCTTCCACGGCGGCAACCGGCACGATGGCGGTCAAGGGATCGGCAGCCGCAGCGCCGCTCGCGCCCGTCGCATACAATGGCTGCGACGGAGCCGGAACCGCCACGGCCACGGCATACTGTCCGGAATCGGGGGCCTGTGTGGTGGACCGTGCGGGAGCCGCCGCGCCAAGCGTGATTGCGATGCAGAACCCGAGGCCCAGGGCACCGGACAGGACCCGGCTTCTCCTTTCCAGGAGCCGCGTGCGTTTCCGGGGCAGGCGGGAGCAAGGTCCGTCCTTCTCCCCCCGCATCAGGCAGATACCCATCGGCTGGCATGCGTCGCGAGGCGCTGTCAGATCGATTTGCATATGAAGAAGCCCCTAGAAATATGCCGTTTCGCTGTCTGAACAGGTGAGCGGTCGTTCTTCGTTCAAGAGGGGCGAGTATGTGAAAGTCATATATGACCAGAATAGGTCAGCTTGACGGTATGATTTTGAACTTGTTCCAGGCTGCGACCATTTGCACACCGCATTATACGCAGACAATTCTTTGAAAACCTATAAGAGTTCACGGACGTTGCCACTTGCGCATGGTCCGCGGCTGCGGCCTTGAAGCGCGGCTCCCATGCGCCATGAAGGGCTGAGGCTGTTTCACGAAACAGGGTGCATCCTGTAAGGAAGGGCCGTTCCAAGCGTGACGGGAATGCTGCTCATGCCTCGCCAAGGCTGCCGGCTCATGGCCTTGCCGGTGCTTCTGACCTGGTGTCTGCTCGCGATGGCGGGGATCGCCCATGCCCAGCCCAGGCAGGTGGCATCGCTCAACCTCTGCACGGACCAATTGCTGCTGGCCCTAGCGGATCGCAGCCAGATCGCCTCCCTGAGCCGCCTGGCCCGAGACCCGGCAATCTCCTTCCTCGCGGATCGGGCCGCAGGACTGCCCCTGAACGACGGGAGCGCCGAGGCCATTCTCTTCAGCAGGCCCGGCCTCGTGCTGACAGGCACCTATGGCCAGCGGGATCGCGTCGATCTCCTGCGACGGGAAGGCCTGGACGTGTTGCAGTTCGGGCCGTGGTTGAGCCTGGACGAGGGGCGCCGCCAGATCCGCCTGCTTGCCGGAAGGCTGGGGCATGCGGATCGCGGAGAGGCCCTGATCGCCGCAATGGATCAAGCTCTGGAGCGGGCGAAAGGCATCGCCCCAGCCGGGCGCAGCATCATGGCCTATGAACGGGGAGGCTGGGTCGCCGCGGCCCGCTCGCACCTGGGAGAGGTCCTGGTCGAGATGGGCTTTGCCCTGCACCAGGAAAGGTTCGGGCTGGGAGGCGGTGGCATCGCGCGCCTGGAAACGATGGTCGCGATGCCTCCGGATGTCCTGCTCGTCGATCCCGGTACGCGGCGCGCCATGGACAACGGAACGGCTCTGTTCGCGCATCCGGCCCTTGCCGCGGCGGTGCCTCCGGAACGGCGTCTGGAGCTCCCGGGAAGGCTTACGATCTGCGGCGGTCCGTCGACGCCGGCCATGATCGATGCCCTGGCCGCCGGGGTCAGGTCCAGGCTGCGCCTGTAAGTCTCAAGCCAGTTTCAGGTTCAGGGGCGGGGATGGCTTCAGCACGATGGGGCAGCCCGCCGCGACGAAGACCACGGCGTCGCAGGCTTCCGCCATCCGCTGGTTCAGGCGGCCCTGCTCGTCCCGGAAGGCCCGCCCCAAGGGTGTCGAGGGGACGATCCCCTGGCCGACCTCGTTCGAAACGAGAACGAGCGGGGCCCGCGCCTCCCGCACGCTCCGGATCAGCCGGTCGGATTCGGTCTCCGGATCGCGCTCGGCCAGGACGATGTTGGAGAGCCACAGGGTCAGGCAATCGACGAGCACGACACGTCCCGGAGCGGCCTGCGCCTGAATGGCCTCGGCCAGTTCCAGGGGCGCGTCGACCGTCTGCCAGGAGCCGTCCCGCTCCGCGCGGTGCTGCGCGATGCGCTCGCGCATCTCGTCGTCGAAGGCCTGAGCGGTGGCGATATAGATCCGCTGCGGGCAGGCCTCTTCGACGAGCCTCAGGGCGGTGCGGCTCTTTCCGGAGCGCGCGCCGCCGATGACCAGAACACTGCGATAGGATGTCATGACGGCTCAGGCAGAGAGGCGGCTGAGAGGAAGGACCATGTGAACGCGCAGGCCTTCCGGCCGCCATTCCCGGTCGAGTGCCCCGCCAAGCTGCCCGGTGATGCTCCTCAGGGACAATTGGGTGCCGAACCCTTCGAAGTTCGGCGCGCTTTCGATAGCCGGGCCGCCGCTCTCGGTCCAGATGAAATCGACCGTATCGTCCTTCACGCTCCAGTGAATGTCGAGCGCGCCTTCTTCATGGGAGAGGCAGCCGTACTTCGCGGCATTGGTCGCGAGTTCGTGCAGGACCAGCGCGAGGCTCGTGGTGGTGTTGGAGCCGACGGGAACATGAGGCCCCTCGATGGTGATTCTGCCCGCGCTCGCCTGCCGGTAGGGTTCGAGGACGGCCCCGATCAATTGGGACAGCTCGGTTCCGGCACCCTGTCCGGCTTCCGTCGACCCGACCGGCTGCACCAGTTCATGCGCCCGCGACAGGGCGCTCAGGCGGCCGCGCAGGGCCGTTGCCATGTCCTTGGGATCCCTGGCGGTGCGGGCCGTCATCGAGACCATGCCGTTGGCGATGGCGAACAGGTTTTTGACGCGGTGGTTGAGCTCGCGCATCAGGAGCTTCTGGCCCTCCTCGAGGGTGTGGCGCTCCGTGATGTCGCTGACGACGCCGTAAAGGCTCACGGCCCGCCGCGTTCCCCCCTCATACCGGTAAAGGGCCTGCCCGAGCGAACGGAACCAGCGCTGCTTTCCGTCCGGCATGACGGCGCGATACTCGCCCTCATAGTGACCGTTGGAGGCCGGACCGGCCGCCTCGGCCAGCCGCGCCTTCATCGCCTCTCGGTCCTCGGGGTGGATCATGTCCCAGGCCTCGTCGAGTGTGAGGCTGTACAATCCGTTGTGCGGCAGGCGATAGAGCGCGCAGGTGCCCTCGTCCCAGGTGATCAGGCCCTTTTCCAGGTCGATCTGCCACGTTCCGAGGTCGGCGGCTTCGAGAGCCTGCCGGTATTGGCCTTCGAGCATGCGCAGCGCGTCCTCGGTCCTCTTGTGCGCGTCGATATTGGTATTGGTTCCGAACCAGCGGACGATCCTGCCCGAAAGGTCCTGGATCGGGATGGCCCGGCTGAGGAACCACTCATAGTCTCCGGCGGCGTTCCGGATCCGGTATTCGCGCTCATAGGGCTCGCCCGTTTCCAGGGAGCGGCGCCATTGTTCGAGAACCCCGGGAAGCTCGCCAGGGTGGAGCGCCGCCTGCCAGCTATCGCCGGTCGACTGGGCAAGGGGAAGCCCGGTGAACTCGCACCAACGGCGGTTGACGTAATCCACGAATCCATCGGGACGGGCCGACCAGACGAGTTGGGGCAGGGACTCCGCCAGAACAGCGAATTGCGTTTCCGTTTCCTTGAAATCCACGCAGAACTCCCCTGGGGTCCCCAGCCAGGTTTCTTAAGCTTACAGGAACATTGTTGTAGGCCTTTTTCGCGACTGGCAACCCATGACGGCGGCCGACGACGGCGATTTATGGCGCGAAAGAGTAGCGCAGGCTTGGCGAAGCCATTAAAAGGCGGCATGCGTCTGGCGGTTCCTGTCGCCAGCACATAGATGCAGGACAGCCCGCGCCCTGAGGCGATCTTTCCCACGCTGAGGCTGATTGACAGTTTGCATGAACGATATGAGTCCCCATCCGGTGACGCCACCGGAGATGTCCTCTGCCGAAGACCTTCACCCCAAGGAGCGGCGCTCCCGGCGTTTCGCCTGGATCGGGATGGCCGCGAGCATCCTGCTCTTCGCAACCTCTCTGGTGGTTCTCTGGCACATCGTCTCGGACATCGATCTCAACGAGCTGAAATCCGCCTTCACCGCGGCGAGCCTGCGCCAGATCGGCCTCGCAGTCCTCCTCACCGCCGTCAGCTACGGCCTGTTGACCTGCTATGACGCCATCGCCCTGCGGCAGCTGAAGCTGCAGATCCCATACCGCACCACCGCGCTCGCCTCGTTCACGAGCTATGCGGTGAGCTTCACCCTGGGCTTCCCCCTGCTGACGGCGGGAACGGTCCGCTACTGGATCTATGCGCCGAAGGGGGTTGGGCCGGGGCGCGTGGCGAGCCTGACCGTCATCGCCGGGGTCACCTTCTGGCTCGGCATGGCCCTGGTCCTGGCCTGGAGCCTGATCAGCAAGGCCGACGAGCTGGCGAGCCTTGTCTACACCCATATCTGGATGAACCAGCTCGTCGGCCTGGGCGCGGCCGCCTTCGTCATCGTCTACATGGTCTGGGTCTCGCTCAAGCGCCGGTCGGTCAAGATCCAGGGCTGGAAGCTGGAGCTTCCGGGTTTCCGCCTTTCCCTCGCCCAGATCCTGATCGGCGCAGGCGATGTCTGCGCCGGGGCGGGCGTGCTCTTCGTCCTGCTCCCCGGAGGGCACAATCTCAGCTTCGAGACCTTCGTGGCGGTCTATATCTTCGCCGTCATGCTCGGGGTGGCGAGCCATGCTCCGGGCGGCCTCGGGGTCTTCGAGGCCACGATTCTCCTCGCGCTGTCGTCCTATCCCCGCGAGCCGGTCCTGGGCGCGCTGCTTCTCTATCGCCTCTGCTACTACCTCGTTCCTTTCGTCGTCGCCCTCGCTCTGCTCGGAGCCTACGAGATCCGCAACCGGATCCGGGCCGCCCGGCTGGCCTTCACGCCGGACGACGGAGAGGCCGAGATCGGCGGGAGATGACAACCCGGCAGGGCCTGCCTTAAAGAAGGCGGGCCACGCCCGAGAGACCTCCTGCCTCATGAGCGATCCCGACGATTCCCCGCCGGAAGCAGTCCCGCAGCGGTCCGTTTCCATCCGTCACGCGGCCCTGCGCGGGGCGGTCGTGTCCTGTTTCGTGCTCGTCTCGGTGGCCCTGGTGCGGGGCCAGGGGGACCTCTGGCTGCTGTTATGGGCCGCGATCGCCGTTCTGGCCGGTCTCGCCGTCGCGGGGCCTAAGCGCCGCCTGACGGGAGGAGTAAGGGCGCAGACGGAAAGGCCCCAGCGCTCCAGCATCGCCGAGGCCGTGCTGGCCCAGATCCCCGACCCGGTCATTCTGGTGGATCAGCGGGCGGTGGTCCTGGAGGCGAACAAGGCTGCCTTCACGCTCCTGGCGGGCCTCAAGCCGAGCCATCCGCTGTCCTTTGCGCTCCGCAGCCCCGATGTGCTCGACGGCATCCAGACGGTCCTGGAAACCGGCGAGCCGATGAAGGTCGAGTATTCGGAGCGCATTCCCACCGAGCGGACCTTCGAGGTTCATATCGGCCCTCTGCAGACCGATGTCTCTCACGCGGAGTTCAAGGCCGGGGTCGTGCTGTTCTTCCGCGACCTCACGTCGGCGCGGCGCCTGGAGGCCATGCGCGCGGATTTTGTCGCCAATGCGAGCCACGAGCTGCGCACCCCGCTGGCCTCGGTGCTCGGATTCATCGAGACGATCCAGGGCCCGGCGCGCGACGATCTCAAGGCCAGGGAGCGCTTTCTCGAAATCATGAAGGGGCAGGCCGAGCGCATGAAGCGCCTGATCGACGACCTTTTGTCCCTGTCGCGCATCGAGATGCGGGCCCATCTTTCGCCCACCCAGACCGTCGATCTGGCCTCCATCGTAGCCCAGATGGTCGAGACCCTTTCGCCCCTGGCGCGGGAGCGGAATGTCGTCATCGAGGCGAGGTTCCCCGATCGCCCGGCCGTCGTTCTCGGCGACAGGGACGAGCTTCTGCGCGTGGCGGAGAACCTGATCGAGAACGCGGTCAAGTACGGCGAGAGCGGCGGCAAGGTCGATGTGGAGGTGGCCCATGCCGGACCTTCCCATGGAGAGGCGGGACCGCATATCGTGTTCGACGTCCGGGATTACGGACCCGGCATCGCTCCCGAGCACCTGCCGCGCCTGACCGAGCGCTTCTACCGGGCCGATGCCGCGCAGAGCCGCGACAAGGGCGGAACGGGGCTGGGGCTCGCCATCGTCAAGCACATCGTCAATCGCCACCGTGGACATTTCGACATCGCCAGCGAGCTGGGGCAGGGGGCCCGGTTCACGGTGACGCTGCCCGAAGCGGGCGCAAGCCGGTAGTCCGCCCTCGTTCCAGGCGGGCGCAGACTCGAAGGCTCCCGTGGGTGTCATCTAATTGTCATCGAACTGTCGTAGAGGAGACATCCGTCGGGCCTAGCTGTCCCTCACGTGACACGGACCTTGAGGCTTCGAAGCCGCCTGTCACGCTGTATGAACAGGAGACTTACCGTGAAGATCATGTCCTACGCCGTTGCGGCCGGCCTTGCCGTCGCGAGCCTTACGACCACGGCTTCTGCTGCCGACATCACCGGCGCAGGCGCGACGTTCCCCTTCCCGGTCTATTCGAAGTGGGCCGAAGCCTACAAGAAGGAGACCGGAAACGGCATGAATTACCAGTCGATCGGTTCCGGCGGCGGCATCAAGCAGATCCAGGCCAAGACCGTGGATTTCGGCGCCACCGACGCCCCGATGAAGGGTGAGGATCTCGAGAAGAACGGCCTCCTGCAGTTCCCGACCGTGATGGGCGCCGTCGTTCCCGTCGTGAACATCGAAGGCATCCAGCCCGGCCAGATCAAGCTGACGGGCCAGGTTCTCGCCGACATCTTCCTGGGCAAGATCGCCAAGTGGAACGATCCGAAGATCGCTCAGCTGAACGCCGGCGTGAACCTTCCCAACGCCAACATCACCCCGGTCTACCGCTCCGATTCCTCGGGCACGACCAGCGTGTTCACCACCTACCTGTCACAGGTTTCCGATGCCTGGAAGGCCGAGCTCGGCGCCGGCACCACGGTCAACTGGCCGCTCGGCCAGGGCGGCAAGGGCAACGAGGGCGTGGCTGCGACCGTGAAGCAGGTTCCGAACTCGATCGGCTATGTCGAGTACGCCTACGCCAAGCAGAACAAGATCCCCTACACCCTGCTCCAGAACAAGGCCGGCAAGTATCCGCAGCCCGAAATCAAGTCGTTCCAGGCGGCTGCCGCGAGCGCCAACTGGTCGTCGGCTCCAGGCTTCGGCATCTCGCTGACCAACCAGGCCGGCGATGACGCCTGGCCGATCACGAACCCCACCTTCATCCTGGTCTACAAGACCACGGAGAAGCCGGAGCAGACCGCCGAGGTCCTGAAGTTCTTCGACTGGTCGTTCAAGAACGGCGACACGCTCGCTTCCGACCTCGACTACGTCCCGCTGCCGGACAACGTCGTCGAGCAGATCCGCACCGTGTGGGCGAGCGAGATCAAGTCCAGCGCGGGTCAGCCCGTCTACAAGAAGTAAGCTGGCCTCTGGCCTGTCGATGGAGTAAGGCGGATGGCCGTTGTGTCTGATCAGTTCGTCGTATCAAACATGCAGACCGTCCGCCGACGCTCCTCACCCGCTTTCGATCAGGGCTTCCGATGGGCCAGTTACGGCTCCGCCCTGATCGTACTTGCCGTTCTCGCCGGCATCATCGGCTCGATGGTGTATGGCGGATGGCCCGCCTTCCAGGAATTCGGCTTCGGCTTCATCACGTCCAGCATCTGGAACGTGGGGCAGGACCAGTACGGCGCATGGGTCGCCATCGCCGGAACCCTGACCTCGGCCGTGATCGCCCTCGTCATCGGCGTTCCGATTTCCATCGGCATCGCGATCTTCCTCACCCAGCTTTGCCCGCCATGGCTCCGGCGCCCGGTTTCGACCGTCATCGAGCTGCTGGCCGCGGTGCCCAGCATCATCTACGGCATGTGGGGCCTCTTCGTGTTCGCCCCGTTCTTCGCCAAGTATGTCCAGATCCCCCTGACAACCATCGTCGAGGGCATGCCCATCCTCGGCACGGTCCTTTACGCCCGCGTTCCTTCCGGCGTGGGCATGATGACGGCGGGGATCATCCTGGCGATCATGATCATCCCCTTCATCGCGTCGATCACGCGCGACATCCTGGACCAGATCCCGACGGTCCTGCGCGAGAGCGCCTACGGCATCGGCTGCACCACGTGGGAAGTCATGCGCTACGTGCTGCTGCCGCAGGCGGGCGTGAGCATCATCGGTGCGGTCATGCTCGGCCTCGGACGCGCCCTCGGGGAGACCATGGCGGTGACCTTCGTCATCGGCAACGCGAACCGCCTGTCGCTGTCGCTGTTCGATCCCAGCTCGACCATCGCCTCGCGCATCGCCAATGAGTTCAACGAGGCGGCCGGCATGCAGATGCACGCCCTGCTCGCCCTGGGCTGCATCCTGTTCGTCGTCACCTTCATCGTGCTTGCCCTCGCGCGTCTCCTGATCGCCGGCATGAAGACCCATTGAGAGGTGGAAGATGGATAACGCCGCTTATCGAAAAGCTTCCACGACGGCTCCGGCCCCTTGGGGGCGTGTGCGCCGCAGCCGCTACTGGGCCGACCGCGCGCTCAAGATCGTCAGCACCCTTTTCACGGCGCTGGGCGCCTTCGTTCTCGGATGGATCCTGCTGATGCTCCTGGTGGAAGGCATCGGCGGGTTGTCGCCCGCTGTCTTCACGGAGACGACGCCGGGGCCCGGCACGGAGGGCGGGGGCATCGCCAACGCCATCGTCGGCAGCCTCATCCTCACCGTTCTCGGCATCGTGGTCGCAACGCCTATCGGCGTGCTCGCGGGAACCTATCTCGCCGAATACGGCAAGGACTCCACGCTCGCCACGGTCATCCGTTTCGTGAACGACATCCTGCTCGCGGCCCCCAGCATCCTCATCGGTCTTTTCGTCTACATGCTGATGGTCCAGCCCATGGGCGGCTATTCGGGCTGGGCCGGCGGCGTGGCCCTTGCCATCATCGCGGTGCCCGTGATCGTACGCTCGACGGAGGACATGCTGCGCCTCGTGCCGGGCTCGCTTCGCGAGGCAGGAGCCGCTCTCGGCGCGCCCATGTCGACGGTGATCGTGAAGATCAGCTGGAAGGCGGCGCGGGCCGGCATGGTGACGGGCGTCATCCTTGCCACGGCGCGCATCGCCGGAGAGACGGCCCCGCTGCTCTTTACCGCGCTCAACAACAATTTCTGGTTCAGCCCGACCCTGATGGGCGGCGTCTCGAACCTGCCCGTCACCATCTACCAGTTCGCCCTGGCTCCTTATCAGAATTGGCGCGAGCTGGCCTGGGCCGGCGCCCTCATCATCACCCTGTCCATCCTGGGGCTGTCCATCGTGGCACGCCTGATCTTGAAGAAGGATAAAGTCCGGTGAGCACGATCGCCCTCAACACGAGCAGCGCCATCGGGAACGCGGCCGCTGCCGATGCCAGCGCTCCGGTGCGCATCGCCGTCAAGGATCTCAACTTCTACTATGGCGATTTCCGCAGCCTGAAGGACATCGCGCTCGACTTCTACGACCGTCAGGTCACGGCCCTCATCGGTCCCTCGGGCTGCGGAAAGTCGACGCTCCTGCGCACCTTCAACCGCATCTACAGCCTCTATCCCGAGCAGCGCGCCGAGGGACAGATCCTGCTCGACGGACAGAACATCCTGTCGTCCTCGATCGACGTGAACGAGCTGCGCGCGCGGGTCGGCATGGTGTTTCAGAAGCCGACGCCGTTCCCCATGTCGATCTACGACAACATCGCGTTCGGCATCAGGCTCTACGAGAAGCTGCCGAAGTCGGAGCTCGACGGCCGCGTCGAGGAGGCCCTGCGCAAGGCAGCCCTGTGGGACGAGGTGAAGGACAAGCTGCGCCAGTCCGGCATGGGATTGTCCGGCGGCCAGCAGCAGCGCCTGTGCATCGCGCGCACCATCGCGCAGCGGCCCGAGGTGATCCTGCTCGACGAGCCGACCTCCGCGCTCGATCCGATCTCCACCGGCAAGATCGAGGAGCTCATCGAGCAGCTCCGATCCGAATTCACCATCGTGATCGTCACCCACAACATGCAGCAGGCCGCGCGGATTTCGCAGTACACGGCCTTCATGTATCTCGGCGAGCTGGTGGAGTTCGGACCGACGACCAAGATGTTCATGAATCCGGTCAAGAAGCAGACCCAGGATTACATCACGGGCCGCTTCGGCTGACCGAAGAGGGCTCAGGGAGAACTTCCATGCCAGAGCATATTGTCAGCTCCTATGACACCGACCTTCAGGCGCTCCGGCAACGCATCGCCGAAATGGGCGGCATTGCGGAGAAGATGCTGGTCGATTCCGTCTCCGCGCTCGCCCGCCGCGACAAGCCGCTGGCGCAGACGGTGATCGCCTCCGATCCGCGCCTCGACGCCTTGCATCGCGAGGTCGAGGAGAGCGCCATTCTCACCATCGCCCGCCGTCAGCCGCTGGCGGTCGATCTGCGCGAGACCATTTCCGCCATCCGCATCGCGGGCGACGTGGAGCGCATCGGGGATCTTGCCAAGAACATCGCCAAGCGGGCGCTGGCCATCGGCGACGACTTCCAGCCGCACAAGATCGTCGTCGGCCTCCAGCACATGAACGATCTGGTGCTCGGCCAGCTCAAGGACGTGCTCGACGCCTATGCGCAGAAGGACACGGAGAAGGCGCTCGACGTCTGGAAGCGCGACGGCGCCATCGACGCGCTCTACACCTCCCTGTTCCGGGAACTCCTGACCTACATGATGGAGGATCCGCGCAACATCTCGTACTGCACGCACCTTCTGTTCTGCGCCAAGAACATCGAGCGCATCGGCGACCACACCACCAACATCGCGGAGACGGTCCATTACCTCGTCACCGGCGAGACGCTGGCCATCGACCGGCCGAAGAACGACCGCTCCATCGACACCACGGTCGAGGCGGGAGCCTGACCATGGGACCTCGCGTTCTGATCGTCGAGGATGAGGAGCCCTTGATGCTCCTCCTGCGCTACAACCTCGAGTCCGAAGGCTACGAGGTCGACAGCGTGTCTCGCGGGGACGAGGCGGAAATCCGCCTGCGGGAGCAGGTGCCGGACATCGTGCTGCTCGACTGGATGCTGCCGGGCCTGTCCGGGATCGAGCTGTGCCGGCGCATCCGCGCGCGGACTGAAACCGAGCGTCTGCCGGTGATCATGCTCACGGCTCGCGGCGAGGAGGGCGACCGCATCCGCGGCCTTTCCACCGGAGCGGACGATTACATCGTCAAGCCCTTTTCGGTGCCGGAACTTTTGGCGCGGGTGCGCGCACTGCTGCGCCGGGCGAAGCCCGCGCATATCGCGACCCTTCTGAGGGCGGGCGACATCGAGCTCGACCGGGAAACGCACCGGGTCCGCCGCGCGGGCCAGGAGCTGCATCTGGGCCCGACGGAGTTCCGCCTGCTGGAATTCCTGATGCAGAGCCCCGGCCGCGTCTTTTCCCGCGAGCATCTGCTCAACGCCGTCTGGGGCCATGACGTCTATATCGACGAGCGTACGGTGGACGTGCATGTGGGCCGTCTGCGCAAGGCCATCAACCTACCGCGCAAGCCCGATCCCATCCGCACGGTGCGGGGCGCGGGCTACTCCTTCGACGAGACCTTCGCCCGCGAGGAGCAGCCGGTCGGCGCGTGAATTGATACCGGCAGCCGTCCGGCCCCCCCCCCGGGCTCGGGACTTCCGCATTCCATCGGGCTTCAGACAAACGAAAAGGCCGCGCCGACGATCATCGGCGCGGCCTTTTCAATGGAGTGAAGAGATCAGGCCCGGGCCAGCTTGCGCTCGCGCTTGCGGTCGGCGACCGGCTGGTAGGCGACGCGGGCGTGGTGCGTGCAATAGGGCAGGCCCGTGATGGAACGCGCGCCGCAGAAGCGGAATTCCGGCTTGGTCGGGTCCCCCATGGGCCAGCGGCACATGGACTCGCGCAGGTCCATGATCGTCACGCGCTCGGACATGGGAATGGCCACATCCTCGTCCACGAAGGCTTCCGTCTCCGCCACCGCGGGCTGCATGGCAATCGGGGCGATCACCACGTTGCCGGTGTGCGGCTGGGGAGCGATGGGCGCCGGGGCGCTGGGCGCGCGGGTCGCCTTGCGCGGGCGTGCGGCGGCCGAAGCGGCGGGCTTGGCATCCTTGGCGCGGCCGGAGAGGCCGAGGCGGTGAACCTTGCCGATCACTGCGTTGCGGGTCACGTTGCCGAGCTCGGCGGCGATCTGGCTCGCGCTCAAACCATCGGTCCAGAGCTTCTTCAGCAGCTCGACCCGCTCGTCCGTCCAGGTTGCGCCCGCATCCATCATTTTTAACTTGCCTCCATCGTGGCGGTCTTCAAAGCTCAGAATCCCGGATGCCTCGCGGACAGTGTTTTGACGTCCGACCGCGTTGCGAGGATCGCTCCTGAGGGTGATAGCCGCCGCACGAATGCTGTACTCGACTGACCTGAAGTTACAGGATGGGTGGACTCGGGCGCAAGAGTCCCCGGGCAGGCCCTGTCGTTTTCCCCAAGGAACTCGCCTTGGGCAAAAATTCCCTGTGATGAGTCAGTTCATTTCTCTTGAATTGACAGGGTCTCGCTGCTCGTTAGAATCCCGGACCGTGCCGCCCCGGCTGGGGCGGCGCTTTCTTTTTCGGGCCCGGGTGCGACCTTGGGTCCTGGAGGTGGAGACGAACTGTGACATCGCCATTGCTGCCGGTATTTGCGCGCACCGACCTGTCCTTCGAGAAGGGAGAGGGGGCCTGGCTCTACGGCCGAGATGGCGAGCGATATCTCGATTTCGGGGCGGGCATCGCGGTCAATGCCCTGGGCCACGCCCATCCGCATCTCGTCCAGGCCCTGACGGAGCAGGCCTCCAAGGTTTGGCACACCTCCAACCTCTTCCAGATCCCGGAAGGGGAGCGCCTGGCCCAGCGGCTGGTGGACAACACCTTCGCCGACGTGGTGTTCTTCTCCAATTCCGGCGCCGAGGCGAACGAGGCGGCCATCAAGATGGCCCGCAAGTATCACGCCGTGAACGGCCATCCGGAGCGCTTCCGTATCGTCACGTTCGAAGGCGCCTTCCACGGGCGGACGCTCGCGACCATCGCGGCCGGCGGTCAGGCCAAGTACCTGGAGGGCTTCGGCCCGAAGGTCGAGGGTTTCGATCAGGTGCCGGTCGAGGATCTCGACGCCCTGAAGGCCGTCATCGGCCCTGAGACGGCGGCGCTCATGATCGAGCCGATCCAGGGCGAAGGCGGCATCCGCACCGTCTCCAACGCCTTCCTGCGCGAGCTGCGCGCCCTGTGCGACAGCCACGGCCTGCTTCTGATCTTCGACGAGATCCAGACCGGCGTCGGCCGCACGGGCAAGCTTTTCGCCTATGAATGGACCGGCGTGACGCCCGACATCATGTCCGTGGCCAAGGGCATCGGCGGCGGCTTCCCGCTCGGCGCCTGCCTCGCCACGGCCGAGGCGGCCAAGGGCATGACCGCGGGCACCCACGGCACCACTTTCGGCGGCAATCCGCTCGCCATGGCGGTGGGCAACGCGGTGCTCGACGTCATCCTGGCGCCGGGCTTCCTGAAGGAGGTCGAGCGCAAGGGGCTGCTGCTCAAGCAGCGTCTCGCCGAGCTGAAGGACCGCCACCCGGGCGTCATTGACGAAGTTCGCGGTCAGGGCCTCATGATGGGCCTGCGCACCGTCGTCCCGAATACCGACTTCATTGCCGCCGCCCGCGCCGAGAAGCTCCTGGTGATCGGCGCCGGCGACAACGTGGCCCGTCTCCTGCCGCCGCTGATCATCAGCGACGCCGAGATTTCGGACGCCGTCAATCGCATCGAGGCCGCCTGCGCGGCTTTGGAAGCTGGGCAGAAGACCACCGCCCAGCAGGGAGCCTCACAATGAAGACCCGTCATTTCATCGATCTCAGCGACTTTTCCGGCGCGGAGATCCGCCACCTCCTGACTATCGGCAAGGAGATCAAGGCCAGGCGCCGCCGTGGAGAGAAGGCCAAGGACCGCCCGCTCGAGGGCAAGGTCCTGGCGATGGTCTTCGACAAGCCCTCTACCCGCACCCGCGTCTCCTTCGACGTCGGCATGCGCGAGCTCGGCGGCGAGACGCTCATGCTCACCGGCAAGGAGATGCAGCTCGGCCGCGGCGAGAGCATCGCCGACACGGCGCGGGTCCTGTCCCGCTACGTGGACGCCATCATGATCCGCACTCTCGATCATGCCATGGTGACCGAGCTGGCCCAATATGCCTCGATCCCGGTCATCAACGGCCTGACCAAGATGACGCATCCGTGCCAGATCATGGCCGACATCATGACCTTCGAGGAGCATCGCGGCTCCATCGAGGGGAAGACCGTTGCCTGGACGGGCGACGCCAACAACGTGCTGGCTTCCTGGATCCACGCGGCGGCGCGCCTCGATTTCACGCTGAAGATCGCAACCCCGCCGGAACTTGCTCCCCGTCCGGAGCTTTTGTCCTGGGCGAAACAGGAAGGGGCCAAGATCAGCGTGACCACCGATGCCTTCGAAGCGGTCGAGGGGGCCCATGCGGTCATCACCGATTGCTGGGTCTCCATGGGCGATGACGACGAGTTCCGTCGTCAGAACCTGCTGAAGCCCTATCAGGTCAACGGCAGGCTCATGGGCATCGCCGACAAGGAGGCGATCTTCATGCACTGCCTTCCCGCCCATCGCGGCGAGGAGGTGACGGATGAGGTCATGGACGGTCCGCAATCGGTGGTCTTCGATGAGGCCGAGAACCGGCTTCATGCGCAGAAGGGCGTCCTCGCCTGGTGCCTCGGAGCAGCAAACGCATGAGTTCCGCTTCGTTTGAAGGATCCGACGACGTCGTTCTGCCCTTCGCGGTCGAGCCTCTCGACGTGCGCGGGCGCGTGGTGCGTCTCGGCCCCTCCATCGACACCATCCTGGCTCGCCACGGCTATCCCGATCAGGTCGCCCGCGTCATCGGCGAAGCCGCCGCGCTGACGGTCATGCTCGGCGCGTCCCTCAAGCTCGAGGGTCGCTTCCAGCTGCAGACGAAGACCGACGGCATCATCGACATGGTGGTGGTCGACTTCAACGCGCCGGATCGCCTGCGCGCCACGGCCCGTTTCGACAAGGACCGGCTCGAGGCCCTCGGACAGGCGACGCCGTCGACGGGAGAACTGCTGGGTTCCGGCTATCTCGCCATGACCATCGATCAGGGCTCCGAACGCAGCCGCTACCAGGGCGTCGTCGCGCTCGAGGGCCAGGGCTTCGAGGAGGCGGCGGATCAGTATTTCCGCCAGTCCGAGCAGATCCCGACGCAGGTGCGCCTCGCGGTGGCCGAGCAGTTCGAGAACGGACGCCACACCTATCGGGCGGGCGGGCTGATGATCCAGTTCCTGCCGTCTTCCTCCGAGCGCCTGCGGCAGGCGGACCTGCATCCCGGCGATATCCCGGAGGGACATCCCTCGAACGATCTCGCATCTCCCTCGGAGGACGATGCCTGGGTCGAGGCCAAGTCGCTGGTCGGCACGGTCGAGGATCACGAGCTGATCGATCCCACCGTCTCCAGCGAGACGCTTCTCTATCGCCTGTTCCACGAGCGCGGCGTGCGCGTCTTCGAGGGGCAGCATGTGCATGAGGAATGCACCTGCTCGCAGGAGCGCATCATGGGCATGATGCGCCGCTTCTCCGCCGAGGATCGCCGCGACATGGTCGGCGACAACGGCCGGATCGGCATCACCTGCGAGTTCTGCTCTCGCTTCTACGATCTCGATCCGGCGGACGTCGAGGCCGAGATCGCGAAGTCGGAAGCATGATGCTTCGCATGTGAAGAGCAGGCTTGCACTTTTGGGGTCCGGTGCTCCTTCTCTTGGTGAGCACCTCAAGTCTTTTGCTGAAAACGAAGGCCCGGTCCTGCACCGGGCCTTGGTGTTTTGGAACCGGGTTCGACGCCTGGGTTTTCAGGATGCCGCGCACGTCGCCGCGAGCCGCCGCATGAAGGCGGCGCCTGCTTCGAGCTGCTCCAGGGTGATGTATTCGTCGGGCTGATGCGCCTGATCGATGGAGCCGGGACCGCAGACGATCGTCGGAATGCCCGCCGCCTGGTAATGCCCCGCCTCCGTGCCGTAGGGCACGGTCTGAGTCCGGTTCTTGCCGGCGATCCGCAGGGCCAGGGTTTCCGCGAAGGAGCCCGGATCCGGCGCCAGGCCCGGCACGGAGGCGTGGACGATGGTCTCGATCCGCCCGAAATCCCCGAAACGGTTGAGGCGCTTGAGGGCGACCTCCTGCGCGAACTTTTCCAGGCGGTTCGGGATCTCCTGCGGATCGAGGCCCGGCAGGCCGCGGAATTCCCAGTGGAAGGTGCAGGACTTGGAGAGGATGTTGCGCGCCGTTCCGCCCGAGATCGTACCCACATGCACCGTGGTATAGGGCGGATCGAAACGCCCGCTGACGTCGCCGCGCTCCATCATCTCGTCGCCGATGCGGTTCAGCTCCACGATCAGCTCGGCCGCGGTCATCACGGCGCTAGCGCCGATAGAGGGCTTGGAGGAATGCGCCTCGAAGCCGTGCACCGTGGTGGAGAAGGTCACCACGCTTTTATGCGCATCCACCACCTCCAGCATCGTCGGCTCGCCGACGAAGACGGCTTTCGGCAGGGGCAGGTCGTGCCCGAGGCGGCGGATGGTGTCGACGACGCCGAAACAGGTCGTCTCCTCGTCGTAGGAGAGCATGATGTGGATCGGCATCTTGAGGTTCGCGGCCAGGAACTCGGGCACCAGCGCGAGCGCCAGCGCATCGAAGGCCTTCATGTCCACAGCGCCGCGCCCATAGGCGCGCCCGTTCTCGACGCGCAGGGTGAAGGGATCCGACGTCCAGGCCTGGCCTTCCACCGGCACCACGTCCGTATGGCCCGAAAGCACGACGCCGCCCCGGTCCCGCGGCCCGATCGTGGCATAAAGGGCTGCCTTGTCGCCGGCTTCGTTCGGCACGCGCACGAAGGGCACGTCCCAGCTCTGGAGATAGCCTTCCACGAATTCGATCAGGGGCAGGTTCGATTTGGAGCTCACCGTATCGAACGACACGAGCTTCGCCAGCATTTCGAGCGGCGTGAACCGCTGGCCGTTGGGGGACATCGAAGACCTCAATGCAGCACGCGCCTGGCGCGGGGAATGTCGAGAGAGAAGGCGGGGATTTCGGCGTCGAAGGTTTCTCCGCCGGCGGTTTCCATGAGGTAGGTGCCCTGCATGGTGCCGCTCGGTGTCGTGAGGGGGCAGCCGCTCGTATAGCTGAAGCTCTCGCCCGGCCCCAGCACCGGCTCCTCGCCGACGACGCCCGTCCCGCGCACCTCCTGCACCTGGCCGTGCTCGTCGGTGATGCGCCAGTAACGGGCGCGCAGCTGAACCCGCTCAAGGCCCGTGTTGATGATCTCCACCGTATAGGCGAAGAAATAGCGGCCTTCGTCGGGGGAGGACTCTTCGGGCATGTAGCGGGGCGTTACCGTCACGCTGATGCCGCGGGTCACTGCCTTGTACATGAGAATGCCTTGAGCCAGCAGAGGAGTTCGACCCGTTCGTGGTAAGGCCGTCCTCCCACCGCGTCAACGAGGCGGGGAGCCCGCCGGGGCTGTCGCCCCGCGGAACGGGGGGGCGTTGCTGCCTGTCCGGGGATTGATTCCAAAACAGGTTTCCACTTTCAGGCCTGATACTCTAGAGAAGATCGTCAGGCTCAAATTTCATGAGAGGGCAGGGCCCTCGGAAGACGGACATGGTTGCGTTGAAGGACGGGATCCAATCGGCCGATGCCATCATGCGCCTTGCGGAAGCGGGCGCGATCAAACCGGAGACGCCCTTCGCCTCCGATCAGGTTCAGCCTGCGAGCCTCGATCTCAGGCTGGGCCGACGGGCCTATCGCGTCCGCGCCAGCTTCCTGCCCGGCCGCAACCATACGGTTCGCGACCGGCTCGACCAGTTGAGCTTCCACGAGATCGACCTGACCCGCGGGGCCATTCTCGAGACCGGCAGCGTTTATATCGCCGAGATCCAGGAGGAGCTGTCCCTGCCGGAGGATCTGTCCGCCGCCGCGAACCCCAAGAGCTCGACGGGCCGCATCGATGTCTTCACCCGGGTCATCGCCGACCGCGGCCAGGAATTCGACACCATCGCGCCGGGCTACCGAGGCCGCCTCTATGCCGAGATCTCGCCGCGCACCTTCCCGGTGCTGGTCCGGACGGGGACGCGCCTGTCCCAGCTGCGGCTGCGCAAGGGCGAGGTGCGCCTGAGCGATGCCGAACTCCTGGACCTGCACCGGCACGAGCGGGTGGTGACGTCCGCCGAGCCCTCCATTCAGGACGGCGTCGCGGTGAGCGTGGACCTGGCGGGCTTCGGTCCGGATAACCTGATCGGCTACCGGGCCAAGCGCCATACGGGCCTCGTCGACGTGGACAAGCCGGGCTCCTGCCGGATCGCCGACTTCTGGGAGCCGCTTTATGCGGATGCGTCCCGCACGCTGATCCTCGATCCGGGCCAGTTCTACATTCTCGCCTCCAAGGAGGCGGTGCACGTCCCGCCCGATTACGCCGCCGAGATGGTGCCCTTCGATCCGCTCGTGGGCGAGTTCCGCGTTCATTACGCCGGCTTCTTCGATCCGGGCTTCGGCCATGCCGGGGCAGGAGGGGAGGGGGCGCGCGCGGTGCTCGAAGTGCGCTCCCGCGACGTGCCCTTCATCCTAGAGGACGGGCAGATCGTCGGGCGCCTGGTCTACGAGCGCATGGCCGAGCGGCCGAAAATCCTCTACGGCGCCGGCGCGGGTTCGAACTATCAGGCCCAGGGCCTCAAGCTCTCGAAGCACTTCCGGTAACCCCTTGCGCGGTCCCTCTTGCAGGATCGCGGCAAGGCCGGATATGAATAAAGGGCGCGCGGGCGTAGTTCAGAGGTAGAACGTCAGCTTCCCAAGCTGAATGTCGTGGGTTCGATTCCCATCGCCCGCTCCAACTTTCCCCTTATCAAAGGTCAGTCGAGATTGCCGGAGACATGTCTCCGGCGAGCCTTGTTGCCGGGAATGGCAATAAGGCGTTCGGATCCTCGTCCCGGGAGTTGACAAACCAAGCGGGAATCGACATATCCGCAGCCCCGCCGGAATTCAGTTCGGGCGAGCTTCAATCTCAAAAGATGCCGACACCGCCGAGATCCTTGGATCTCGCGAACGGGTCGGGTCTTGGCCAAGTTCTTCAAGATCGTGGCCAGCGGCACGAGCCACAGACGCCATTCATGGCATGTCTTCGCGGCTCCTCTGACGGCATCGAGAATGTATCCGGATCGATTTCATTGATCCGGATCATAGTAAACGCGGAGGCGAATACGCTTTTGCGAATGCTTAAGCTTGCCTGAATATTGAAAAACGGAGGTAGGCGACGCTGAGTTCGAGAAAATTTTTCGAAAGAGGTGTTGACCTAAGGAGGGGCTTCGGTTAGAAGATCTTCATCGGCGGCGCGGTTCTTGGTTGGGATGGCGCTGTGTGGGGGATTTGGTTCCCTGTGATTTTGCTCTTTGACATTGTTGAGAGGGGAAGAGAAGCGTAGGCGGCGGTGTCCTTGCGCCGGGCCCTTTGGGGTCTGGGGAACGACATTGACCGGATCTATGCTTTGGTGAGTACACCGCTTCGGCTTTGGCTGGAGTGAGAGTGGCTCTGTCAATTTGCGTAGTGAAGTCTTGATCATTCTTTCAACTTGAGAGTTTGATCCTGGCTCAGAACGAACGCTGGCGGCAGGCTTAACACATGCAAGTCGAACGCATCCTTCGGGGTGAGTGGCAGACGGGTGAGTAACGCGTGGGAACGTGCCCTTCAGTTCGGGATAACCCAGGGAAACTTGGGCTAATACCGGATACGT
>NZ_JAEA01000011.1 GCF_000518665.1 Microvirga flocculans ATCC BAA-817
CCGTGGCGCTGAGGGTGCCGATCACCGCTCCAGCCGTCTGATCCTCGGCCACCGTCGTGCTCGACAGCGAGATATCCGTCGGCGACGTGTTGCCATCATTGACGTCCGTAACATAAACCCTGAAGGTTTTCTCGGTGGACAGAGGCGTTCCGGCTTTTGCGCCGCCATTATCGGTGACGCGGACGGTGATCTCGTAATACTTGCCGCCATTCACCGTATCGGTCTTCAGCAGCGGATCGTTGGCCTCGTAGTCGAGCGGCCCCGTGGTCACGACCTCCTTCAGGCCGTTCGCTCCATCCCGCAGGGCGAACTTGTTGCCGGGATTGACCGTGATTGCATAGGTGAAGATGCCATCGCCGTCGCCCATGCCCGCATCACGGTCCTCGTCGAACTCGACCAAGGTGCCGACGAGCTGATTGGCAGGCAGGTTTTCAGCCACCTGGAGCACGGTTCCGGTGGGTGGATTCAGTGCCAAGTTAACCGGAGCATCGTTCACGTCATCGACGTAGACACCAAACTGCCCCTCGTCCACATCTACCACCGCGTCGGGCGTGGCAAAGGCCAAGACGGACATCGTGTGCAGGCCTTGAACCTCGAAGTTAAAGAGGGATTCCCCGGTTGCGGGATCAACCACTGCTTTTACATAAATCTTGTTACCGACGATATAGAATCGCCCCCCACCGTCGCCATAAAAGCCATCGGCAAAGTTGAACTTGTAGGTCCAGCCCGGCTGCCCGCCTTCGATGGTGCCGATGAGCATGTCCTTGGTCAGGCTGTTCTCGTTGAAACGCACGCTGCCTCCGGGATCGGTCGAATCCGGGGTGCCGCCATTGCCAGCCGCCAATTTGATGGTGAGGGTCATATCGGAAGTCCTCTGTAAATGTCGTATCGTTACATTTGATGGATGGAGCAACACTGTGTCAAGCCGGGGCTTGCGCCCCGGCCCGCCTCAGATGATGAAGAACTGCCCCGCCGTCAGCGCCGGCTTGCCGGTCAAGACCGCAATCTGAACCGCCGCGATGTTGCTGTTCGCCGTGCCCGAGCCGTCGGCATCGTAATACAAGGCCCCGGTCGCCGTGTCGTAGACGATCCGGTGCGCCGCACTCGTGCCCGCCTTGACCCCGTCCCCGGCCAGGAACGCCGTCGAGGCCAGCGCCACCGGGTTGTCGAACGACGGGCTGCCGGCACTGCCCAGGCGGATGAAGGCCAGGTTGTCGAGGTAGATCTTGTCCTCACCCACCTTGAAGTCCTGGATCGTGTCGCGGTTGGTCTGGCCGTTCGGCGTGGTGTCGAACACGAAGATATCCTCCCCCGCCCCACCGTTGAGCGTGTCGCGCCCCTGGGCCCCGAACAGCACGTCGTTGCCGCCGCCCCCGGCCAGACTGTCATTGCCGCTGCCCGCCTTGAAGGTCTCCCCGGAATTGGTGCCGGTGAGAAACTCCACGCCGACATTCTTCACGTCGATGGTGAGCTTCTTCTCGTAGCTCAGCCCCGCGGAATCGGTCACCTTGACCGTGACCTCGTGGAACTTCTTCTGCTCGTAGTCGAGGCCGAAGCGGTCCTTGACCACCAGGCGCCACTGATCGCCCACCTGCTTGATGTCGAAGCGGCCGCCGCCGTCCTGCACGACATTGTTGCCGTCCCGGGCGAAGCTGAACGTGAAGCTCTCGTTCGGATCCGCATCCACCGCCCCAAGCAAGCCCACCGTCGCGCCGTTCGGCGCAAACTCCGCAACGCGGATATTGTCTAGAACGATATCCGTAGGACTGTGGGTATTCGGCGCGACGTCGTTGACCTGGATCGCGATGTCCTGCGTGTAGGACTGGGCGGGGTTGCCGTTGTCCACCACGCGCACGCTCACCGTCAGCGCGCCCCCGGTCGAGGGCAGCTTGCTCGGATCGGCCACGACGATCCGCCACACGCCGTTCTCCTGAACGGCGGCGAAAGCGCCGCTTGGATCGGTCAGGGTATAGCTGAAGCTGTCGCCCACGTCCGGGTCGTTGTTGCCCAGGACGCCGACCACCGTACCTAGCAGCGCATTGTCGTCGACCGAGCCATTGCCGACCGCGCCACCGGTCAGGGTGATCGCCGTCGCCGCCTCGTTCGCATTGTCGACCGTGATCGTCAGCTCTTGGACATGGACGAGATTCTCTCCACTTCGGTCGATGACACGGATCGTGACTTTGTGAGAAGTCGCCGTCTCATAGTCGAGCGTCGCACCTTCGCGGAGCACCAAGAAAGCCTGACCGTTTCTGATATCGATGGCGAACTTGTTATCCGGGTCTCCGACAATCGAGAACTCATAAGGGCCTCCCGAGACATCAACCGCACTGAGGAAGCCAATGGCATCCCCCTGCTTTGAACTTTCGGCGATCGAATACTTCGACAGCTCAATACCGGTCGGAGAAGTTTCGTCTCCTGTACCCGCGTGCTCGATGACTTCATCGATGCCAGCAGCGTTAAGGTCGGCCAGAAGCTGAACCCACTGTGAGTCGGTGTAAAGGCCGCGATACACATGAGCGGTATCGTACCCACCTCTATCCTGCAGGATCTCATCGGTGAGATCGCGGATCCAATAGGTATCGTTACCGAGGCCGCCTTCCATCGTGTCGGCACCCTTGCCGCCGTCGAGGACCGTTCCTTCGTCATTTGCCGTGAGCCTGTTATCACCGCCGTTGCCGACCAGGGTTAAACCGGCAATACCGGCCATTGCCCTCAGGTTTTCTATGGCATCATTGGCCGCCAGGGTTCGGCTGTGGCTGGTAACAATGGTGTCGTTACCTCCAGCATCAGTGACGATATCCCCCAGCGAGTCGACATAGAAGGTGTCGTCACCAAGGCCACCCTCCATGACGTCGGCGCCGCCTCTGCCGTCGATGACGTCGTTCCCTTCACCGCCATTGAGGATGTTAGCCAGGTCATTGCCGGTCAGATGGTTGTTGCCGGCATTGCCGGTCAAATCAATGCCCGAACCGTCTGAATCCTGGGCTCCAGCCGCAGCGGTCAGATTCTCGATTCCATCCTTACCGACCAAAGACAGCGTGATCGCTGTGATGACAGTGTCGTTGTTACCACCAGTGTCGACGACGATGTCTCCAGTGCTGTCGACATAGTAAGTGTCGTTACCTTCACCGCCCTCCATCAAGTCGTTGCCGGCGCCGCCCTTGAGAACGTCGTCGCCATCACCGCCTCTCAGCGTATCATTGGCGTCGTCATCAGAGCCTGTACCACCATCCAGGGTATCGTTACCGTCTCCACCATCCAGAATGTTGGAGGAGCTGTTACCGTGAAGTTCGTTGTCCAGGCCGTTGCCGTTCAGGTTCACTTCTCCGGCACCAACGCCGGCGGCACCGCTCTCGATCCCATTTGCCAGGGTATAGGTTCCCGCTTCGGTCGCGATCAGCAAGTCATGATCGCCTCCCGTGTCATCGAGAACGACGTCATCAAGGTCGACATAGTAGCTGTCGTCACCGTTTCCGCCTGAAAGCGTGTCAGCGCCAGCCCCGCCAACAAGCCAGTCGTTGCCGTCTCCACCGAGAAGCAGATCGTCGCCCTCTCCACCGTCGAGGAGATCGTTGCCACCACCGTCGTGCGAGCCATCGCCTTCGTCATCCGAAATGATGTCGTTACCGCCTCCGCCTCTCAGGATGTCATCGCGGGTGCTGCCATAGATTGTATTCGCCTGATTATTTCCAACGATTTCGACATCGAAGTCCAGGCCGTCAACGACAGATAGGGTCTCCACACCGACATCGTCTTGGAGCTGATAATAAGCAATGTGAATGTTAGCCCTGTCGATACCGCCAATCTCCGGATCGAGATCCTCTTCGATGGCTGGGCTGTCTTCGTATATCTCGTAGACATCGTTGCCGTCGCCGCCGGAGCCGCCATAGAGGACGCCGTCTATGTAGACATCTTCGATACCATTTTCCCAAAGATTGACGATGTAGGCATTAACCGCATCCCAATCGACCACACCGTTGACTTTGAAATTCTCGGAAAGAAGATAGGCTTCATCCCAGCCGTCGTCCTGAACTCCATTGAACTCGATACGGTCGCCAGCATCGAGCAGATAATAGACATCGTCGCCAGCGCTGGCATGAAGAACATCGGCTTCGCCGTCCCCGATGGCATTCCCTTGCCCGTCGATGAGGCCGCCATTCAAAGTGTCATTACCTTCGCCGCCATAGAGGATGTCAATGCCGTCACCGCCGACAAGATTGTCGTCGCCGGAACCGCCATCAAGCTGGTCAGAACCGTTTCCACCGATGAGGCGGTCATTGCCCCCCTCACCAAAAAGCGCATTTCCAGCGTCATTCGCGATGATTGTATTAGCGATCTGGTTGCCGTGGATCGTAATATCGCTCCCGGCATCGCCTTCCACGATGAGCGTCTCGACATAGACATCAGAAGCCAGCGTGAAATCGCCGCTCAGATAGGCAGTATCGTCATCCCCTTCGCCGTCAGCCTCGACGATCGTATCGTTAGTGCCGATATGATAGGTGTCGTTACCGGCTCCGCCTTCAAGGGTATTATTGCCGGTGCCGCCTATAAGGATGTCGTCGCCACCGCCACCAACGATGCTATCGTTGCCGTCACCACCGTCCAGAGTATCGCCTGCTTGACCGCCGATGATGGTGTTGGCGAGGTTATTGCCCGTAATGGACACACCGAAGGTTACATCCTCAGCAACGGCCAGAACTTCCACGCCGACAGTATCCTGGAGCACATACTCGTCGATGTGAATATAGGCTGTATCGAAGCCGCCTGATGGATCAGTGGTTTCTTCGATTTTATCGCCGGCATCGTAGATGTGGTAAACGTCGTTCCCGTTGCCGCCAGCGAGCGTATCGTCACCAGCGCCGCCGTTGAGCGTGTCATTCCCCTCACCGCCGTTCAGGATATCGTTGCCGTCACCGCCATTGAGGATGTCATTGTCGGCACCGCCGTTGAGGATGTCGTTATCCCCATCTCCATTGAGGACGTCGTCTCCACCCTCACCATTGAGGATATCGTTCCCCGGACCGCCATTCAGTGTGTCATTCCCGGCCCCGCCGTTGAGAACGTCGTTCCCGTTACCGCCATTGAGGATGTCATCACCACCATTTCCATTGATGACATCGTTCCCGCCACCGCTGCTGAGGGTGTCATTCCCTGGACCGCCGTTGAGCGTGTCGTCCCCGTCGATAACGGTGATCGTGAACTCCTCGGTGTAGGGATTGCCGTCGCTATCCCTCACCTCGATCGTAATCGTGTATTGCGACGTGGTCTCATAATCGATGAGTGCACCCTCACGGACCCGCAGGATCCATTGGCCGTTATCGTAAAAAGCCTCGAACAGATTGGCCGCCGCACCGATAACCTTGAACGTGAATGGCCCTGAGGAATTATCCGTTGCACTCAGATTGCCGATTAGCGTGCCGCCTAGTGAATTCTCGTTGACGGTTGTCGATGACAAGACGATGTCAGAAGGAGCCTGCGTGTCGCCGGATGGAGGCGGCGGCGCCGTGACATTGCGATAGACTTCGTCGATTCCGCTCGCGCGCAGATAAGCCTCGAAAAGATCGGCTTCACTAATGCTGTTGAAATTAGCATCGTACATATAAGCGACATCCCAGCCGCCGGTATCGGATGCAGACAGGCTGTCGCCTTTCGCGCGGAAGACATAAATGTCGTCTCCGTCACCACCCTCGAAGCTGTTGGCTGCACCCGTCCCGCCATCAAGGTAATTGCGACCGGCATTGCCAATCAGATGATTGCTCTTGTCGTTGCCGATCAAGTGGATCGAAGCGTTACCCTGAGCCGCCTGCAGCACCTCGACATGGACGTCGTTTCCTAAAGTATAGGTGTCGCGGCTTACGACGATGCGGTCATTGGAACCGCCGCCCTGGCCCTCGACGACCGTATCGGACGCGCTCACATGGTATGTATCGCTTCCGTTACCGCCTTCGACTGTGTTTCCGGCACCATTGCTGTAGAATGTGTTGTCCCATTCATTTCCGGTCAGCCGCATCGTTCCCTGGACGTCCCTGGCATCCAAGATCTCGACGCCGTCAGCCATTCCGAATGCTTTGACGGTTGAACCGAAGTTGGTTCCCCTCAGGATCACCGTATCGATTTCGTTCGGATCATCGAGATTCTCTTCGATATAGGCGCCATTATCGAGGATATAAGTGTCGCGGCCAGCGCCTCCGTAGAGGTCGATATCCGTTCCACCCTCAAGGGTATTGGCAAGCTCGTTGCCATAGAGATTGACGAAGGTTCCTGCAGCGGGTTTGGCCGTCGCAAGCCAGATGCCTTCAACGCCCGCTTCGGCCTTGAGCGCTTCGATCCGCTCCTGCCTTCCATTTCCGTTCAGGACATGGCGGCCAGCGGTTCTCACCATCAAGGTGTCCCAACCAACGTAGTCTTCGATGAGATCGTTCTCATCGGCATAGTAGGTATCGTCGACATCGCCACCGCGAAGCGTATCAGCACCCGCGCCGCCCTCTAGGGTCGTGCTTGTGTTGTTACTGCCGATCAGCACCATGCCGACCGAGCCTGCTATGATCCAGGCCCCCTCGGTATCGTCGGAAACGCTGAGAGTTTCGATATTCTCGAACTGGAATTTGCCACCAGACGTAACGGTAACGGAATCGTTGCTACCACCTGTATCGATGACTTTGTCCTGTCCACGGATGACATAATTGTCATTGCCATCGCCACCTTCAAAGGTGTCAACGGTTTCGGTCGTCAAGTTTGAGACAAAGTAGTTGTCGTATTTGTTGCCAATCAGATGAACGCTGGAGGTGAAGGTATCGCCAACTTTAAGGGTCTCGATTCCGATCGAGTCCTGCAGCTTGAAGTAATCAACGTAAACGTCGACACGATCCCATGCACCATTGACGCTGTCATTACCTTCAGCTTCGATAATGACGTCTCCGATATCACGAATGGAATAGACATCATCGCCTTTTCCACCATCCATGGTGTCGATACCGAGACCACCATCCAGGTGGTCGCCGTTATCGCCGCCAATCAGTTTATCGTCACCATCCAAGCCATAGAGATAATCGGCACCGCCACGCCCTTCGAGCACATTGTTCGCGCTATTGCCGGTGATCTGATCGAGCCAGTTGGAGCCGATCACGTTTTCAATCGAGTCGAACTTATCGCCCGCGGCTTCACCGAAAGTTCCCGTTCCAGTGGAGAGATTAAGTGTCACTCCTTGGAATGAAACTGCGGCCGCATTCGCATAACTGACCGTGTCGGTACCGGCACCGCCGACGAGACTGTCCGCTCCCGCACCGCCGTCGAGGATATCGTCGTTATCGCCGCCATTCAGAGTGTCGCTTCCAGCACCTCCCACGAGGACGTCGTCGCCGGCGCGACCCTCGAGCACATTATTCTTACCATCGCCGGTGATCTGATCCTTCCACTTCGAGCCGATCACGTTCTCGATGGAGTCGTACACGTCGCCGGCCGCCTCGCCGGTGTTCCGCGAGGCATTCGAGAGATCGACGATCAGGCCCGTCGAGGAATCGGCCGACGTCGCATTCTCATAGGAAACAGCGTCGTTGCCATCGCCGCCGGAGAGGCTGTCGGCCCCGACGCCGCCCTCCAGCGAATCGTTGTTGTCGCCGCCGTTCAGGTAGTCGTTCGCCGCTCCGCCGACGAGCGTGTCGTTGCCGGAAAGACCGTAGAACTCGTTCGAGAGCGCCTTGTCGCCGACCATCTTGTCGGCATAGGTCGAGCCCTGATAGGCCGCGATGTTCTTGAACACGTCGCCGACAGCCGCGCCCGCGTCATTGGCGCGATTGCTCAGGTCGAGCGTGATGCCAACGCCTTGATTGAGATACTGGTAGCTCGCGACGTTCTTGCCGGAGCCGCCATCGAGCGTATCGTTGCCGCCGTTGCCGCCGGACAGGGTGTCGTCACCCGCACCACCTTCAAGGGAGTTGCTCAGGTTGTCGCCGATCAGCACGTCCCGGAAGTTCGACCCGCGGATGTTCTCGATGTTGTTCAGCACATCGCCTTTGGCGTCTCCAGAATTAATCGCACTTCCGCTTCCGCCGCCGTCTATCATCTGAACGGTAACGCCGTTCCCGTTCGCATCTGACGCAGCGGCAGAGTAGTCAGCCCAGTCGTTATCGGCACCGCCATCGAGCGTATCGGCTCCGGCTCCGCCGATCAGGACGTCGTTACCGGCTTCGCCATAGAGCTTATCGTTCCCACTCGCACCAATCAGTGTCTCAGCGCCGGCGGCTGCCCAGATGGTGTCGGCAGAATTCGTACCGATGACGATCTCGATGCTGTTGTACGTATCGAGCTTTGCATCTCCCTCGAATCCACCTAGCAAGAGGCTAAGAGACACGCCCGGGCGGTTTCCTTGATAGCTGACAGTGTCGCCTTTAACTTCCGTGCCGCCATCGAACTTCTCGGTTCCGGTATTACCGTAGAGGAGATCGTCACCTGCGCCGCCATCAAGCGTGTTGCGGCCAATCCCGCCGTCAAGAATGTCGTTGCCGTCACCACCATTCAACAGATCATCGCCGTCATAACCAAACAGCTGATCATTGTCGCCCCCACCGGCAAGAGTGTCGTTCCACTCGCCTCCGAGAAGCGTATCATCCCCGCGTCCACCATTGAAAGAGACAGCATAATTCGGGTCGGCGTACATGCTGTCGCCAAGATTCGAGCCGATGAATCCTTCAATATCGATGTATTGATCGCCTAAAGCAGCGCCAGAATTTTGATTGACATCAGATAGATCGATATGAACGGCTGTGCCAGCACGCTCATAGGTCACGACATCCCAATCGGCACCACCGTTGAGCTCACGTCTGCCACCGCCGTGCAGAGTATCGTCGCCGCCTTCGCCAAAAGATTTGGTTCCTTCGATCAGAACGTCGTTGCCGGCTCCGCCGTACAGGATGTCCACACCACCATCACGACCGTCGAGTGTGTCATCGCCGTTGCCTCCTTTGAGGTTATTCGAGTACTGGTTGCCGATCAAAATGTCATTATAAGCAGAGCCCGTCAGGTTCTCGATCGACGTCAGGATGTCTTTGATTGCCGCGCCGTCGTTCTTGGACTGCTCCGCCGCATCCAAGTATGCAATGACTTCCTTGGTGGCGCGCTCATAGGTCAAGGTATCAATGTCGCCGCCACCGTCAAATGTATCGGCAGCAGTATTAAACTCACCGTTCGTTGTCCCGGCATCGAAGTAATCGTAGCCGTCATATCCGAACAGAGCATCGCCGCCCCATTGGGTCGCAACATAGATGTCATCTCCGAGAGTGCCATAGGCGGTCGCCGGATCCACGCGGCTATCGAAGATCTGAGCCTTGACGGAATAGTGCCCGGCACCATCGGCCTCAGACCAGGATATCATGAACCGCCCGTCTTTGAGGACGGTAATGTCCGGGGCGACTGCGTCTCCCGTCATATTGGTATTGACGACAAACTCCGAATCGCTGTCGGCCGTACCATCGGACATAAAAACTTTGGCTCGAATGACCCATTTGTCCGAGGATGTATTCCTCTGGGCGACAGCGAGGACGAATCGACCATGGTCGAGCGCCTCAATGGTCGGCTCCACCTGCTGTCCGGAGACATCCATTTCGAAATTGTAACTGACCGAGCCCGCGATGGTTCGCCCAGAGACCTTGACGGGAAGAGTACGGCCACTGCCACTGTCATATTGACGGTTGGTCCAAACAGCTGCGAAAGAGCCGTCTGACAGAGCCGCCAGAGCAGCCGGCATCTGATCGCCAATACCCTCGACCAGCGGCTGGATCTCTGAAGCTGTGCTTCCCGCTGCCGTGTAGAGCCTGAAGTAGCCATCCAGAAGGCCCGGGCTTTGATATGTCAGAGCAATTCTGCCGTCCTTGAGCTGAACAAGCTCAGGATTGATACCTCCTACCGGCAGCGAAACCACTTTGTTGAGCGAGCCATCCGCATTGTAAATATTATACTGAACGAGATTGTCCGCTCCACTTTGAAGGTGATACGCAATTGCGAAACCACCTCCGGCCAACGATATGGTGGCGTGCTGGTCGTAACTGTTTGTTCCACTTACATCGGGATTAGCCTTGATTTCACCGCTTTTTGGATTGCCGCTGGCGTCATAAATGCGCGCCATAATATTGCTGCCGGAGGAGCTTCCTGGCCTTGGCGTCTCCCAGGTAACGACGATATCGCCATTATTTAGAACCACGACCTCGGGGTTCTTTTGATTACCTGCGGTGGTTGGGTTGACGGCTGCGTAGGGCTTGATAACCCGCCCGAGACCGTCCCGCATCTCTATGAAAATATCGCCCTCGTTTACATCAGATCGCCAAACCGTCACGAAACCACCATTCGGCAGAGCCTTGACCTTTGGGTACAGGTGTCCTGTTGAGGATGTCGGGAAGCTGATTTCGCCATCGAAACGAGTAGACATGATACACCTGAGATATATGGAAATGTTATATTAAACCATTTGTAGCGCCTCTCTTACGCCGAGTAAAGCCCTCTTTAAGAAACCCTTAAACCATGGTTTACGCTCATTTTTGCCTAAGAAACACACACCATTCAGGCAAATAAGCATACAAAATGTACAATTTCTCAAATATTGTTTCTGTAAATCCTCCCCTTCACGTATGAATATAAAAGGTTTTATTTGCGTCAAGCGACAATTTTTTGTTAAAAAATTAAAATTTATATTATGCAACCATGTATATCTAGAGATTTATGTTATAAACTTAAGAGGTATTCGCAGAAACATGAACGAAACGAAATCATATGCAAATGATTTACGCCTACATGCCTTCTGCAAAGGCGCATCCCACTGAGGACCGGAAACGGTCAAAAACTATTCACTTATTGAGAGTAGCAGTCGCGCCACGCTAAGCCTTCAGCTTCCGACCAGAACCGTCTCTCTCGGCTCCCCACATGCATTGAATCTAACCGAACTCCAGAACGAGATTACCCGCCCCCTCAACCAAACCACATGAGACCCTAATCAGATCACGAAGAAATCGTGATAGGTCATCTTGAGGTTCTTCTCCAGGGTGGCGATCTTCACCTGCGCCGCAGATCCGGTTCCATCCTTGTCGTAATAAAGAGCACCCGACTTCTTGTCGTAGATGACCCGATCCGACGAATCCTTAGCCTTGTTGCCGACCGCGTACATGCTCGCCTTCAATTTCTGCGGCTTCGACAAAGCCCCCTTGCCGAGTTTCGTGAACACGGCATTGTCGAGCCAGATCGTGTCGTCCTTCGGGTTGTACTTGTAGATTCGGTCGATGTTGCTCTTGCCCGGTTTCGTGTCGAATACTAACGTATCGCGCCCTTTTTCTCCGTAGAGACGATCATTGCCCGATCCGCCATAGATCGTGTCATTGCCGGTGCCGCCATACACTCTGTCGAGGCCGGCTTGCGCCTTCAGCAGATCGTTGCCGCCATATCCATAGATCTGGTCGGCGCCCGACGCGGAGGTGATCATATTAGAAAAATCGGACCCCGATAGCTTGTACGCTTGCTTACTCGACAGGCTAGCGACTTGCATAACCTCGATTGCGGCGTCTCTTGACAGGGCGTAGGAAGAGGAAGTCATTACCTTATCGAAGCCGCCGTTGCTGGCTTCCCACACCCTGTCTCCGGACTGATCGACGATGTAAACATCGTCACCTAGACCTCCCATCAGCGTGTCGGCACCCTCCTTGCCGTCGATCGTATTGGCGCCTCTATCGCCGACAATCGCATTGTTCAGATTGTTGCCGGTCAGTGTCAGGCCATTATTGCCCGCTGGATCGAGCGCAACGAGATTCTCGATGGCTACACCATCGGAAAGGGCAAAGTCCCTGCTCGTTCGGACGGTATCGACGCCCGCGACATCGATGATCGTATCGCCCCACGGATCGACATAGACATCGTCGCCCGCGCCGCCTTCAAGCGTGTCGATACCTGCTCCGCCATCTAACGTATCGTTACCGTCGCCGCCTTTCAGATGATTGATGTCGATGTTGCCGATGAGCCAATCGTTATAGGATGAGCCGACCACTCCTAAGATACTGTCATATGTATCGCCGAACGCTTCTCCGGTGTTGATGACCGGATTGGCCAGAGAGACGGTCACTCCCACTGCCGAGGCTGCATAGGAGGCGAAATCATCGCCACTCCCACCTTCCAGGTAATCGGCTCCGCTCCCGCCCATCAATGTGTCGGCATGATCCCCACCTGAAAGAGTGTCGTCTCCAGCACCGCCAAAGAGTTGGTCGTTCCCGCCATCTCCGTTCAAGCTATCATTTCCGTCACCGCCGGTATGGCTCTCATCCGCATCGGTGCCGGTCCAATCATCAGCAGCTAGCACACCAAGAGCCAAGGCAGCCCCATCAAGGCCAAAAAACTCGTTCTGCTGATCGCTTCCCTGTCCTGGGCTCTTCGTTGCAGCCATGTCATCCTCAAGAACGGATTAAGTGCTATATTATTTTGTATCATTGAAATTCGAAATGAAAGCAACTGCCTCGCCCAAATTAAGTTACCTTGCGCGAGCTTGACCATGGACTTGCAGAACACAGCAAGAACGGCTACCTTGTTCCTGATTTGTTTCAGAATCGCTCCACTTAGGAGCAGCAAGGGCCAGCCATGCTGACGCGTAAACAGCACGAATTGCTCCGCTTCATCCATGAGCGGCTGCGTGAAACCGGGGTTCCGCCCTCCTTCGACGAGATGAAGGATGCGCTCGACCTCAAGTCGAAATCCGGCATCCATCGGCTCATCACGGCGCTCGAGGAGCGCGGCTTCATTCGCCGTCTCCCCAACCGCGCCCGTGCGCTCGAGGTGATCCGCCTGCCGGAGAGCGCCAGCGGGGCCGGTAGCCAGCGCCGCTTTACGCCGAGCGTGGTCGAAGGGGGCCTTGCCGGCAAGGCGAAGGCCGCGCCGTTGCCCCCTGCCGAGGAGCGAAACCGGGACATCTCCTCGATCCCCGTCATGGGGCGGATCGCCGCCGGTACGCCGATCTCGGCCATCCAGAACCGGAGCCACTCGATCTCCCTGTCGGGCGATTTCCTTTCGCAGGGCGACCATTTCGCCCTCGAGGTGCGCGGCGACTCGATGGTCGAAGCCGGGATCCTCGACGGCGACCTCGTGGTCATCCGCCGTCAGGACACGGCCAATACGGGCGACATCATCGTGGCGCTGATCGATGACGAGGAGGCGACCCTGAAGCGCTTCCGCCGACGAGGCTCCTCCATCGCCCTCGAGGCCGCGAACCAGGCCTACGAAACCCGCGTGCTCGGCCCCGACCGGGTCAAGATCCAGGGCAAGCTCGTCAGTCTGGTTCGCCGGTACTGATCTCGTCCTCAGGAAGATCCTGCTCGGGGACCGGCCGCACCGTCTGCGGCCTCTCCCGGGCAGGCGTTCCCTGGAGCCGGGCGTTCTGTCCCGTTGACCAGGGCAACGTTTCCCGCCCCTTTCTTACCGATGCGACCTCGACACGGTCCGCTTCAAAGCGCAGCGCCGTCGCGCCCCGCTCCCTCAGGGCGGCACCGTCCAGGATGAGCCGGGCCTGGCACGTGGCCGGAGGCTCGAGCCGGGTGACGATCACGCTGGCCCGGCGGCAATCCTCCTCAAAAGCTGCGAAATCCTGGACGAAGGCGACATGCCGCCCGTTTTCCGCGGCAACCACACATCCCGCGCTGTCACAACGGGCGCTTTGCCTGAGGCCGGCGTCGTCGACCTGCCGTCCATCCCCATCGGCCCGCAGCCATTGCTCAATCACGAATGCCGAAGGACGGCCGACGAGAGCGAGCCGTCCGTCCGCAGCACGGATCGCAGCCCCTGCCCCATCCCGGTCGACGAAGACGTCATAGCGATGGGGCGTGGCGGCAAGGGCCAGGCCCGCCCCGGCGGGCAGCAGGGCCGCCCAGCGCAAGACGGAGACGGGAATCGTCAGGAGAAGCAGGCCCAGGCTCAGGAGCGCGAGCGCCCCCACCCCCAGCGCCGGCACGACGAGGGTGGAGCCGCTGAAGCCGCCGACCCATCCCGAAATCTCGAGAACCTGCGAGACCGCTGCTCCCATGAGCTGCCAGACGGGGCGGTCGAGGCCGAAGGGATAGGCCAGAACGCCGAGAACGGCCGAGGGCATCACCACGAGCGAGACGAGCGGCAGGGCCAGGGCATTGCCGACGAGGCCATAGGGGTTGAGGCTCTGGAAATGATAGGCCGCGAAGGGAGCGGTGGCGATGCTGGCGACCAGGGTTGTGGTCAAGAGGGCGAGCATGGCCCGGCCGCCCCACCGCAGGCCCTGCTCGATCATGGAGGCGGAGCCCTTACCCTCGCGCGTTCCCTGCATGAGCGGCACGAGGCCCATCATGGCCGCGACGGCGCCGAACGACATCTGAAAGCTCGGGCCCAGCAGCGCCTCGGGCTCGCAGGCCAGTACGATCAAGGCCGCAATGGACAGGTTTCGCATGCTGAGTGCGGGGCGGTCCGCCAGCACCGCGCCGAACATGACCAGCGTCATGATCAGAGATCGCTCGGTCGCGACGTCGGAGCCCGAGAAAACGCAGTAGGCCGCAGCCCCGATCATGGCAAAGACGGCGGCGATCTTCTTCACCGGCCAGAGCAGCGCAAGCCATGGCGCCAGTGTGAGAAGCGCCCGCACCAGCCAGAAGAACGTTCCGGCGGCGAGCACCATGTGCAGGCCGGAGATGGATACGATGTGATAGATCCCCGCTCCACGAAGAATGTCGTTCGTGGGCTCGGCGATGAGCCCACGCTTGCCCGTCACCAGTGCCGCTCCGACGCCGCCGGCCGCACCGCCGATGGAGGAAGCGATGCGCTGAGTGAGCGCATTGCGCGCCTCGTCCACGAAGGCCGCGAGCTTTAAGCGCCAGCCTGGCGGCACGGGATGTGCGAGCCGCCGCACCGTCCCGACCATGGAACCGACAGCGCCGATCCCCTTGTAATAGGCGTCGCACGCAAAGTCGTAGCCGCCCGGCCATGCCGGCTCCGGCGGCGGCAGAAGACGCGCCGTGCCCTCGATGAATTGTCCGGCGGAAAACTCTCCGTCGCGACGCAGGGAAACCCTTACGAAATGCGGTCGCTCGGCCTCTGCGACGCCCTTCATCTCCACGATCCGCACAAGAAGCCGCTGCCCCTCCTCGCGATCCTCGACCGCTGCGATATGGCCTGCGATCGGCGTGATGGTGACCCGGCCGAGAACGGGGGCAGCCACGCTCCGGCTGCGGATCACGCCTGCGGAAAAGCCTGCGAAGATCGCCGCCAAGGCAACGAGGACCGTGAAGACGGGCATGGTCCGGCGCAAGACGAAGGCCAGGACGCTGCAGATCCCGAAAGCCCCTAGGGGCGCCCAGAGTGCCGGTTGGCCCTCGGCCTGGAAGAACAGCAGAATTCCGATGCCGAAGAACACGGCTATCCAGGGGAAGAGCCTTCGCTGCTCGATCTCCGAGGCGATGGCTTTCGAGAGCCTCCTTCGCCCATCGAGAAGCCCCAGCTCCAGGCTGAGCCCCCAAGGCCTGGGCAAAGCAGCGGCCTGCGCCACGCTGCGCGGGATCCTGGGAGGCTTTGCCTGGTTGTCTTCCATCGTGGGTTCGGCTTAACGCGGGTTTCATGGCATGCTAGACGACCCGGCGATGAGGCCCAAACCATCCTGTGGATTGAGTCGAACAAGGCTTCAGGATCCGAAAGCCGCGCAACCCGAGTTTTCTTAAGTCAAGGTTTCCCTGCGATGACCGTCGTCACCCGCTTCGCCCCCTCTCCCACCGGTTTCCTCCATATCGGAGGGGGACGTACGGCTCTGTTCAACTGGCTCTATGCCAAGCACCACGGGGGCAAGATGCTCCTGCGCATCGAGGACACGGACCGGGAGCGCTCGACGGAAGCCGCCATCGCCGCCATCCTGGACGGCCTGAAATGGCTCGGCCTCGATTGGGACGGCGACGTCGTCTACCAGTTCTCACGCGCCGCCCGCCATCGCGAGGTTGCCGAGAGCCTGCTGGCCCAGGGGCGCGCCTATTACTGCTACGCGTCTCCCCAGGAGCTGGAGGAGATGCGCGAAACCGCCCGCAAGGAGGGCCGCCCCCTTCGCTATGACGGCCGCTGGCGCGATCGCGACCCATCCGAGGCCCCGGCCGGCGTGAAGCCTGTCATTCGCCTGAAGGCCCCGACCGAGGGCGAGACGGTCGTGGAGGACGAGGTCCAGGGCCGCGTCGTCTGGCAGAACAAGGATCTCGACGATCTCGTTCTTCTGCGTTCCGACGGCACACCGACCTACATGCTCGCCGTGGTGGTGGACGATCACGACATGGGCGTGACGCATATCATCCGCGGCGACGACCACCTGACCAACGCCGCGCGCCAGACGCAGATCTATCAGGCCATGGGCTGGGATGTGCCCAGCATGGCCCATATCCCGCTGATCCACGGCCCGGATGGCGCCAAGCTGTCCAAGCGGCATGGCGCGCTCGGTGTCGAGGCCTATCGCAGCATGGGCTATCTGCCCGAAGCCCTGCGCAATTACCTCGTGCGCCTCGGCTGGAGCCATGGCGACCAGGAGATCTTCTCCACGCAGGAGATGATCGACGCGTTCGACCTCGCCAGCATCGGCCGCTCGCCGGCCCGTTTCGACTTCGCAAAGTTGGAGAACCTCAACGGGCATTACATGCGCCAGGCCGACGACGAGAAGCTAGTGCAGGCCCTGGAGGATCTCCTGCCGGAGATCGAGCATGACGAGCACCATCTGGGCCGCACCTTCAAGCCGGCCCTGCGGCAAAAGCTCATCGCCGCCATGCCGGGCCTGAAGGAGCGCGCCAAGACGCTCGTCGAGCTCCTCGACAGCGCCTACTACCTCTACGCCGAGCGCCCCCTGCATCTCGACGAAAAGGCCGCCAGCCTGCTGGCGGACGGGCTCTCCCGTCTCGTCGGGATTTCGGAGAAGCTCGAAGCCGTCTCCGACTGGTCGGCCCAGAGCGTCGAGGCCGTGGTGCGCGAGCACGCGGAGGCCATCGGCGCGAAGCTCGGCCAGGTGGCGCAGCCGCTCAGGGCCGCCCTCACCGGGCGCGCCACCTCGCCCGGCCTGTTCGATGTCATGGCGGTTCTGGGCAAGGACGAAACGCTGTTGCGCATCGCCGACCGGATCAAGGATGCGCCTGCTGCATAGCAGGCGCCTCTCGCCTTTAGACGTGCTTGCTCCGTTCCGGCGGATAAGCTACCGAAGGCGCCATTATCCGACCGACCGGCAAACCCTGGTCTGGCAACCCTGTAGGCCTGTACTGCTCCCCGGTTGCTCCAGGTTCTGCCCGGCCTCCTCGTATGAAAGGGCCAAGACGCATGAGTTCCAAAACAAGCACAGTCACTGTTGACGGCACGTCCGCGGAACTGCCGGTTAAAGAAGGCACCATCGGCCCGAGCGTCATCGACATCTCGAAGCTCTACAGCCAGACCGGGATGTTCACTTACGACCCCGGCTTCACCTCGACGGCGGCCACCGAGTCGAAGATCACCTATATCGACGGCGACAAGGGCATTCTGCTCTATCGCGGCTACCCGATCGACCAGCTCGCGGAGCACGGCGACTTCCTGGAGACCTGCTACCTGCTTCTCTACGGAGAGCTGCCGACCGCCGCTCAGAAGGCCGACTTCGATTATCGCGTCACGCGCCACACCATGGTGCATGACCAGATGAACCGGTTCTTCACCGGCTTCCGCCGCGACGCGCATCCCATGGCGATCATGGTCGCTTGCGTGGGCGCGCTCTCGGCCTTCTATCACGACTCGACCGACATCTCCGACCCGCATCAGCGCATGATCGCCTCGATGCGCATGATCGCGAAGATGCCGACGCTTGCGGCCATGGCCTACAAGTACTCCATCGGCCAGCCCTTCGTGTATCCGCAGAACGATCTGGACTACACCTCCAACTTCCTGCGCATGTGCTTTGCCGTGCCGGCCGAGGAATACAAGGTCAATCCGGTGCTCTCGCGGGCGCTGGACCGGATCTTCATCCTGCACGCGGACCACGAGCAGAACGCCTCGACGTCGACCGTGCGTCTTGCCGGCTCGTCGGGCGCCAACCCCTTCGCCTGCATCGCCGCCGGCATCGCCTGCCTGTGGGGTCCCGCCCATGGCGGCGCGAACGAGGCGGCCCTGAAGATGCTGGAAGAGATCGGCACGCCCGACCGCATTCCGGAATACATCGCCAAGGCGAAGGACAAGAACGATCCGTTCCGCCTCATGGGCTTCGGCCACCGGGTCTACAAGAACTACGACCCGCGCGCCCGCATCATGCAGAAGACCACCCATGAAGTGCTCAACGAACTCGGAATCAAGGACGATCCGCTCCTCGATGTGGCTGTGGAGCTCGAGCAGATCGCGCTGAAGGACGAGTACTTCATCGAGAAGAAGCTCTACCCGAACATCGACTTCTACTCGGGCATCACCCTCAAGGCGATGGGCTTCCCCACCTCCATGTTCACGGTGCTGTTCGCGCTGGCCCGCACGGTCGGCTGGATCGCCCAGTGGAGCGAGATGATCGAGGATCCGTCCCAGCGCATCGGCCGTCCGCGCCAGCTCTATACGGGCTCGCCGGAGCGCGACTACGTCACCCTCGCCCAGCGCGGGTAAGATCATCCGGCAGCGGATACGGAAAAGGGGCCGAATGGCCCCTTTTTCATGTCTTGCTTCCTATCGAAGAGGCAGAAAAAGATCTGTGATGGCTTCGTGCTCCGGCAGGTCCGGGAAGAACGTCACCCTCTCCGCAAAAACCGGAAAGTCGCGCAATTCCTCCCCGCTCTTCGGCAGCCATTCTCCGTAGAGGTATGAGACTGCCGGGCTCAGATCGTCGCTGGAGCCCTTTAGCCGTAGGACGGCGCAGCGACCTGCAGGGATCATGCCGGCAACGATGCCATCGTCATTGGCGTCAACCTTCTCGGTCGCTGCGCAAAGACCCAGGCGGAATTCATCCGGTGGCGTGTCGTCAGGATCGCTGTGCAGGACATTGAAGGTCTTGCTTGTCCTGGGCGTTACCCCATTGGCCTTACGCCACGCAATGAACCGACGGATGCTGTCGCCAATCGTCCTCGGATCGCCGCGATGCTCGAGGATTGCGACCGGCGTGGCCGGAAAATTCACGATCTGGACCTGGTCGGCGTGAAAACGTGTCTGCATGGTAAGACTCCTTGCCCTATTCAGCTGCTCATGGATGTCATGCCAAGGAGCCCAGTGGGGCTCTTCCCTGAACGCGCTCGGCGTCTGCTTCGTCCGTTGTTTGAAGGCTCGAGCGAAGGCTTCCGGCCCTTCGTAGCCGCTATCCAGAGCGATCTGGATCACGGGCTCACGATCTCTGAAGGCCAGTCGGTACGATGCCCGCTTCAACCGCAAGAGCTGGATGTAGCGATAGACGCCGATCCCGAAGAAGGATGAGAATTGCCGATGAAAATGATGCTTTGAGAAGGCTGCAACGCCGCTCAGCATCTCGACGGTCAGATCCTGCTCCAAATGCTCATCGATATAAGCGAGCACCCGCTGCATCCGGGTGTGGTAGCGAACCAGACTTTCAGGCTTCATCGGCGACTCCTTGGCAGCCCCGACCTTAGCCACGGCGGCACTGCCCGGCCTGACCGATATTGCTCTTTAAACCTGCGCGGAGCGAGCGGCCAGCACCTCGGCCACGATCCGCGCCGAGCGTTCGCTCGGAACTTCGTCGCCGATCTGCATGAGCCCGTCGAGCTTGCGGAAGGCTTCCAGCTGCCTTTGCCGTTCCGGCGTGTCGCTGAGAAGCGGCAGGACTGCATCGGCGAGCTTCTCGGGGGTGCAGTCCCATTGGATCAGCTCGGGAATGACGTTCTCCGCCAGCACGAGATTGGTGAGCACGATGGAGGGTGCCTTGATGAGATACTTCAGCACTTCCTCGATCTTCGAGACCCGGTAGGCCACAACCATCGGCACGCCCGACAGGCCGAGTTCCAGCGTCACCGTGCCGGAGGCGGCAAGGGCTGCATCGGCCTGACGGAAAGCGGCCCATTTGGCCGCCTCGCCTTCCACAATCCTCGGCTTTACGCTCCAACTTTCGGCCCGCGCCCTGATCTCGCCCGCGAGATGGGGCACGGCGGGTATCGTGACCTCGAAAGGATGCGGCGACCGCTCTTTCAAGAGAGACAGGGCTTCGCCGAAGGGCTCCATCAGGCGGCTGACCTCGGAGCGGCGACTGCCGGGCAGAACGAGGAGCCTGATCGGCTCGCCGGGCGCATGATTGCGTTCACCCTGCGCAGGCCGGATCTCGGCGAGGCGTTCGATCAAGGGATGGCCGACATAAGTCGTGGGAGGGCCGCCGAGCCGTCGATGCGCCTCCGGCTCGAAGGGCAGCAATGCCAGAAGATGATCCACATAGGCGCGCATCTTCTTCGCCCGTCCCGGACGCCAAGCCCAGACGGAGGGGCTGACATAGTCGACGATGGGGATTTCCGGCGCGCGCCGGCGCACGGCCTGGGCGACGCGATGCGTGAAATCCGGACTGTCGATGATCACGAGCATGTCGGGCTTTGCCGCCACCACCGCATCGGCCGTCATGCGAATGCGCCTGAGAATGGAGGGCAGCCGCGCGATCACGGCCGAGAACCCCATGACGGCGATGTCTTCGAGCGGGAAGAGGCTGACGAGCCCCTCCTTCGCCATGGCATACCCGCCCACGCCACCGAAGCGCAGTCTCCCGGCGCCGAGCCGCGCCTTCAGGGACCGCATCAGCTTGGCTCCAAGCTGGTCGCCCGATTCCTCACCGGATACGATCCAGATCGTCAGCGGCTTGTTCTCAGCCACGTGGCTTCTCCATCCAGGGCAGGTCGACGGCGATGAGGAACAGGCCGAGGCGGTCGGCCGTGCGCAGGGTTTCCTCCTGCTCCAGCACGAAGGTGGAGCCCGCACCGACGGCAATGCCTGAAAGGCCCGCCTTGTCGGCCTCGATGATCGTTCGGGGGCCGATCGTGGGCATGTCCACCCGCAGGTCCTGCCCGCGCTTGGCGGCCTTGATCAGCACGCCGCCTTCCTTGCGGCGACGCAGCCCGAACCAGGACTGGCGAAGACCCCTCACCCGCCGCAACATCCTGTCGGTGCCCTCGGGCCCCTCGATGGCGAGCACGTGCCTGCGGGCGACGATGGCGCCCTGGCCGATATCGAAAGCGGACAGGGCGGCGAGGAGGTCGAGCCCCACGGCAATGGCCTCACGATCGTCGGCATTGGGTTGCATGCTGCCGGACAACGTGCGGGCTGCCACGAGATCGGGAGCCAGCTCATGAGCGCCGACGACCCGATGGCCCCGCTCTTCCAGGAGCATCACCGCGCCGCGCAGCACCTGGTCGTCCCCGCGGGCGATGACCTCCTTCACCTCGTGCATGTTGCGCAGGAGGGAATAGGCGCTCAGAAGCGCGGAGAATCCGGGGCGGCGCACGGCCCCGACGAGCGAGACGGCCTGTGGCCGCCACTCTTCGAGCGTGCTCATGATGGTCTTGAGGTCGAGCAGATCGACCGTGGCATGCGCGCGCCGCTGCAGCTCTGCCTCGGCGAAGCCGCGGAACGCCAGAACGCGGACTTCCTGCCCCGTCCGCTCGAGATGGCTCACGAGCTGGATCGGAAGCTGCCCGGCCCCGGCGAGGATCGCGATGGGGCCTTGGGGCATCATCCGGCCGAGCTGACGGGTTCCCGCGGGGTGCAGATCGCCCGGTCTCCTCCGGCGCGGATGAAGTCGAGGATCTCGTGCACGAAGGGATGGTTGTCGAACTCGCCCGCCACGTCCTCGACGCGCTCGGCCAAGGTGCCCTCGTCCGCGAACAAGAGGCGATAAGCGCGCCGGATGTCGTGGATCTGCTCGCGCGTGAAGCCGCGGCGGCGCAGGCCGATGATGTTGAGGCCGGCCAGATGCGCCCGGTTGCCCATGGCCATGCCATAGGGAATGAGATCGTTCTCCAGGCCCGACATGCCTCCCACGAAGGCATGCGAGCCCACGCGGGCGAACTGGATAACGGCGGAGCCGCCGCCGAAGATCACGAAATCGCCGACCGTGACATGCCCCGCCAGCATCACGTTGTTGGAGAGGATGCAGTCGTTGCCGACCTTGGTATCGTGACCCACATGGGAATTTGCGAGGAAGGTGCAGCGGTCGCCGATGACCGTGCGCAAGCCGCCGCCTTCGGTGCCGGGATTCATGGTCACGCCTTCGCGGATCGTGCAATCGGCGCCGATCTCGAGCGTCGAAGTCTCGCCCTTGTATTTCAGGTCCTGCGGAATGTGGCCGATGGAGGCGAACGGGAAGATGCGCGTGCGCGGGCCGATGGTGGTGCGGCCCGCCAGGGCCACGTGACTCATGAGCTGGCACCCCTCGCCCAGCTCGACCTCCGGCCCGATTGTGCAGAACGGCCCGACCTTCACGCCCGGTCCGATCTTTGCGCCGTCCTCGATAACGGCTGTCGGATGAATCACGGTTTCCATCAGTCGGTCACCAGCATGGCGCTGACTTCGGCCTCGCACACGAGTGTGCCGTCGACCTTCGCCTCGCCCTTGTACCACCACATGTTGCGGCGGTTATTGAGCTTCTTCATGTGAAACTCGACACGATCGCCAGGCTCTACCGGCTTGCGGAACTTCACCTTGTCGATCGTCATGAAAAAGACCTGCTTTGGCTTGGCCTGCTGCGCCATCTTCGCCTTCACGCAGATGGCCCCCGCCGTCTGGGCCATCGCCTCGATCAGGAAAACGCCCGGGAAGATCGGACGCGTCGGGAAATGGCCCGTGAATTGTGGCTCATTGAAGGTGACGTTCTTGATGCCGATGCACGAATTGTCGCCGTCGATCTCGATGATCTTGTCGACCAGGAGGAACGGATACCTGTGCGGCAGAAGCTCCAGGATCTCCATGATATCGGCGGTTTGAAGCGTGCTTGGCGCTTCTGACATGACGTGAACTCCGGACGGTAGTGAATGTCTTCAACGAACGTTATGAAGACGCGTCGTCGTCTTTGGCGGAATCGCCCCGGGATGCAAGCTTTTTCAGGGCCGTGATCTCCCGGAACCACTCACGCATGGGGCGTGCGGGTGCGCCGCCCCAGCGGGCACCGGGCGGAACATCGCCATTGACCCCGCTGGTCGCCGCGATCTGGGCGCCCATGCCGATCCGCACATGGCCCTTCACGGCGACCTGACCGCCGAGAGCCACGTAATCCTCGAGGGTGGTGGAGCCGGCGATCCCGACCTGAGCCACGATTACGCAGTGACGGCCGATCACCACGTTATGGGCGATCTGGACGAGATTATCGATCTTGGTGCCCTCGCCGATCACGGTGTCGCGGCTCGCGCCACGATCCACGGTCGAATTCGCACCGATCTCAACGTCATCCTGAATGATTACCCGGCCGACCTGCGGCACCTTCAGGTGTCCCTGAGGCCCCATGGCGAAGCCGAACCCGTCCTGGCCGATGCGAACCCCGGGATGCAGGATCACGCGATTGCCGAGATAGGCGTGGGACACGCTCACATGAGCGGAAATGGAGCAGTCCCGGCCGATCTTGACGTGAGGTCCGATGACGGAATGGGCGCCGATCAGCGTTCCCGCTCCGATTTCCGCGTGCGGGCCGATGACGGCACCCGGGTCGACCTTGACCCCATGCTCGAGCCGGGCCGTCGGATGGACGAAGGAACCCGGCGAGATTCCGGTTGCGGCGAAGGAGGATTCCGGCCGCATCGCGGACGGGAACAGGACGGCGAGCACCTGCGCGAAGACCCTGTAGGCCTGGGGCGTCACGAGGGCGATTGTATGCGCAGGCACCTTTGCCGCGAAGCGCGGCGTGACGAGGCAGGCGCTCGCCCGCGTGGCCGCCAGAGCGCCCACATAGGCAGGGTTGTCCATGTAGGCGAGGTCACCCGGACCCGCGCTTTCCAGAGGCGCTACCCCACGAAGCAAAAACTCCCCGTCGGTGTCGTCGGGGAGCGCCACATTCGCCATCTCCGCCACCTGACGCAGGTTCAACGTCTGGCTTCGCGGGAAGAAATTCGATTCAGCCATGAAGAATAAGTGAGGGCGCTCTATGGCGCCCTCCCCGATTAGAAGCGTGTGCCACCCGAGAAGCGGAAGGCCTGGGTGCGGTCTGCGCCGACCCGAACACCGTCTCTCCAAACGCCCTCTTCCTTCGAGAGCGCAATCGCGTAGTCGAAGCGGATCGGGCCCAGCGGCGAGCTCCACAGGAGCGAGGCACCGACCGAGGAACGGAGCTTGTCGCTGTCGAGAACCTCGATGCAGTTCTGCGGCCGGTCACCCGACGGGGCGCACCCGCCGATCGGATCCAGGATGCTGCCGCCGCCGCCATTGAAGACCGTCGGCCCCTCGTATCCGTAAAGAGTACCGGCATCGGCGAAGACGGCACCCTTCAGGCCCAGCTCGCGCGGCAGTCCGAAGATCGGGAACTGAACTTCGAGCGTGCCGCCGAAGTAGGTCGTGCCGCCAACCGCGTTGGCGCTGCTGTCGTAGCTCGAGATGTCACGCGGGCCGAGGCCGTTGGGAGCGAAGCCGCGAACCAGGGACGGACCCATGAAGAAGTGGTCGACGATCCGCAGGTCGCCGCCGTTCACGCCATTGTCGCCGAAGCCCATGATGTGACCGCCCTGGATACGGGCGATACCGACCACGTCCTCGAACAGCTCGCGGTAGTAGCGCGCGTCGCCGGTCACACGGAAGTAATGCGAGTCGCCGCCAAGGCCGGCGAAGTCCGTCTTGACTTCCGCGTAGAAGCCGTTGCGCGGCTCGCGGATGTTGTCGAGGGTGTTGTAGTTGAAGGTCAGGCCCGCGAGCGAGGTGAGGGTCTCACCCTGCGATTCCTTGATGGCCAGCGAGGCCTCGCCATTGCCTTCGCAGAAGGCGCGGGAGGCGACTTCGCCGGGAGCGCCGGTCGCGATTCCTCCACCGGCCAGACGGGTATAGCCCGGGATCGGCACGGCGCAGTCGTTGTAAGGCTTCTCGGTATCGTTCGGGATATCGAGTTCCTGCTGATAGAGCGAGTAGCGCGCCGTAACCGTGAACTCTTCCGTGAACGGAAGGCCGAGGCGAAGCGTGCCGCCCGTCATGCGGTTCTCGTAGCGGGAATAGCGCGTCTGATCGCTGAACTTCGAGAACAGGTCGATACCCGCCGACATCCGGTAGCCGAGGAAGTACGGCTCGGTGAACGAGAAGTCGATGCCATGGGCGCGCTGGCCGAGCTGGCCGGCCAAGCGGACGAACTGACCGCGACCCAGGAAGTTCGTCTCGGTGACGGAGACCTCGCCGATGAAGCCGTCGGCCGTGGAGTAACCGCCCGAGATCGAGAACGAACCGGTGGACTGATCCTCCACATCCACGTTCACGACCACGCGGTCGGCCGATGAGCCCGGCTCGTTGGAAATGCGGACGCGCTTGAAGTAACCGAGGTTGTTCAGACGGCGCTCGGCGCGGTCGACGAGGACCTGGTTGTAGGCATCGCCTTCGCCAAGCTCGAACTCACGACGGATGACGTAGTCGCGGGTGCGGCTGTTGCCGCGCACGTTGATCCGCTCGATGTAGATCCGCGGACCTTCCTCGACCACGTAGCTGAGGTTGACGGTCCGGGTCGACGGATCCCGCGTGCCGACCGGGCGAACCTGGGCAAACGGATTGCCCTGGCGGGCGACGTTGGTGGTCAGGGCCTGGACCGACTTCTCGACGGCTTCCGCGTTGTAGACGGAGCCCTCGGAGGTCACGATGTCCTTGCGCACGGCCTCGGCATCGACGCCCGGAAGCCGCGGATCGACGCTCACGCTGCCGACCTTGTACTGCTCACCCTCCTCGACGGCGATGTTGATGATGTAGCCGCCTTCATTGGCGTCGAACTGGACATCGCTGGAAACGATGCGGAAGTCCGCATAGCCGTTCTTCAGGTAGTACCGGCGGATCAGCTCGAGATCGTTCGCGAGACGATCCGGATCATAGACGTCGGTGCTCTTGAGGAAGCTCAGGAGATTCGTCTCGGTCGTCTGCATGATGCCGCGGAGGCGGCTGGACGAGATCTGGCTGTTACCGGTGAACCGGATTTCCTTCACGCCGGTCTTGTCGCCCTCGACGACGGTATAGACCACGTCGACCGTCCCGTTGGGGAGATCGACGATGCGGGGGGTCACCTGGGCGAGACCGCGACCGGAACGGCGGTAGATCTCGAGGATACGCTCGACGTCGGCATCGACGGCGGCCTGGTTGTAGGGAGCCCGGGCCCGGGCGCGGAGCTGATCCTCGATGAGGGCCTTCTCGACCCTCTTGTTGCCCTCGACGACCACGCGGTTGACGATCGGCCCCTGCGAGGCAGAGGCGCGGCGATTCCTCGAATCCGCCTGCTGAGCGAAGGCACCCTCCGCGGCAGTCAGCCCGGCCATCAGCGCGCTGATCGCAATAACGGCGGTGGTGGCCGGCTTTTTCCGGCGAGGCTTGGTCGTCGACATCATCAACTGCCCGTTCTTTATCTTTGTCCCTAGCGAGGAAGGCCCCGCTGGCTGGGGACGAATGCCCCCAACCTTATCCGTGTGGTCTCGCTTGTACAAACTTTCGCCGTTATTGCAAACGGCCATCCACGACAGAGTGCCAATTTTTAACGGGCGTGGCGTCCTTGTCACGATCCCCTGGCCATAAAACTGCTGCCAAGGTGAACAAGATCATTCCAAGTGGCGAACAGCATCAGCATCGCCACCAGGGCGAAACCGATTCTGAAGCCGATTTCCTGGGCTTTTTCGCTCAAAGGACGCCCGCGAACCGCCTCGATGGCATAGAACAGAAGGTGTCCGCCATCCAGGAGCGGAATGGGAAAAAGGTTAATGAGCCCAATCGAGACCGACATGAAACCGATCAGGCTGACGAGGCTGTAGACCCCGCCCACGTCGAAGGCGGTGCCCGAAGCCCTGGCGATTCCGATGGGGCCCGAGAGCTGGTCGGCCGATTCCACCCCCATCACGAGGCGGCGGACGAAGTTGAGGGTTCGTTCCACGAGGTTCCAGGTTTCGACCACGGCGGACTTGACGGCTCCCCAAGGGGAATATGTCAGGCGCTTGATGGCCGAAGGGTCCCGGGAGGCTTCGACGCCCAGCAGGCCGATGCGCTGCTTGCCGAAGGGGCTGGTCCGCTCGACGAAGTTCGGGGTCGCCGTAAGGGAAACCACCTGTCCGCTGCGCTCGACCGTGAAATCCAGGGGCTCCCCTGCGCTGGAGCTGACGATCAGCTGCATATCGGCGAAGGTCTCGATGGTCCTTCCGTCAACGGTCAGAATCAGGTCCTTGGGCTGGAAGCCCGCCTTCTCAGCCGCGCTCCCCGGCTGGACGGCCTCGATCCGGGGCTCCAGCACCAGGCGGCCGCTGAAGTAGTTGAAGCCGGCGAAGATCGCGATGGCCAGGACGAAATTGGCAATCGGCCCGGCGGCGACAATCGCCGCGCGCTTGGCGACGCTCTGGTGAGGAAAGCTGATTGCCCGCTGCTCCAGGGGCATCTGGTCGAGCTGCCCCTGATCGGGAACGCTTGCGGCATTCAGGTCCCCCACGAACTTTACGTAACCTCCGAGAGGAATCGCACAGATCTTCCAGCGGGTTCCCTTCTTGTCGGTCCAGCCGAACAGTTCGGGACCGAATCCGATGGAGAAGGCCGTCACGCCGACACCGCAGAGGCGCCCGACCCAGAAGTGGCCGAATTCGTGGATGAAGACGACGACCGTCAGAACCACCAGGAAGGAGATCAGCGTTAGGAACAGGGAGCCTGTCGCGCCACCGATCATCGTAATAAAGTCCATTGTTGTCCCTTTCGCGCCCTTTAAAGTCGCGCTGTCCGATCATGGGCAGAAACGGCCTGCCGCGCCGCCCGGCGGGCCTCCTCGTCGATATTCAAGGCCTCCGCAACCGTTTCCGGCGCCGCCAGTCGCCTTCCAGAAAAAGTCGAGCAAACGGCCTCAACCATCTCTGAAATATCGTAAAATCCGATTCTGTCCGCCACGTACGCCGCGACGGCGATTTCGTTGGCCGCGTTCAGGATCGTGGGCATGGCCCCTCCAGCCTTGAGCGCGGCTTTCGCGAGAGATAGGCATGGAAACCGCTCCTCGTCAGGGCGGTCGAAGCTTAAACGGCCAATCGCGGCAAGATCGAGACGCGGCAGGTCCATCCGCAGCCGGCGCTCATTGCGCAAGGCGTTGGCGATGGGCACCTTCATATCCGGCAGGGCCAACCCGGCCGTGACAGCGCCGTCGCTCCATTGCACCAGACCGTGAACGATGGCCTCGGGATGGACGAGGACGTCGAGGCGGTCGGCCTCAAGGTCGAACAGATGATGGGCCTCGATGAGTTCGAGCCCCTTGTTCATCAGGGTCGCCGAGTCGATGTTGATCTTCGATCCCATGGACCAGATGGGATGGGCCGAAGCCTCCTTGGCGCTGGCCCCGGCAATCCGCTCCCGGGTCCAGGTGCGAAACGGCCCGCCGGACGCGGTGATGACGGCTTTTTCCACATCGCGGTTCATGCCTGCGGCCAGGGCGTGATCCAGGGCATTGTGCTCTGAATCGACGGGCAGGAGATCGATGCACAAGCGACGCACATCGGCCATGAAGGCCGCCCCCGCGCAGACAAGGCTTTCCTTGTTCGCCAGTGCGATCCGCCTGCCCGGCTTCAGCGCGGCATGGGTCGGCGCGAGGCCGGCCGTTCCGCTGATGGCGGCGACCACCGTGTCCGCCTCACGCTCGACGGCTTCGAGGACGGCGGATTGTCCCGCCCCGCTTCCGATGCCGGTTCCCGACAGAGCCTCCTTCAGGGCCTCGCCGCCGCTCTCGTCCGCGAGAGCCGCGAACCGCGCCCCGAGGCGACGGGCCACCTGCGCGAGGGCCAGGGCATCCCTTCCGCCGACGACGGCTTCGACGCGGAATGCGTCCCGCTGGGCGATAACGACATCGGCCGTCGAACGGCCGATCGAACCGGTTGCCCCGAGAATGGTGAGAGAAAAGGTCATCAATCGTTATGTAGTGAAATGAAACGGCAGAAGAATGAGGGCGACGATGAGGCACACGGCCCAGAAGCCGTCGAGCCTGTCCATCACCCCGCCGTGCCCGGGTATAAGATGGCTCGAATCCTTTACATCGCAATGCCGCTTCAGCGCCGATTCCCCCAGATCGCCGATCTGGCTCGCGATGGAGGCGACGATGGAGAGGACAGCCATGCCGGGAAGGCCGAGCGGCAGGCCGAGCCCATAGGTCTCTCCGATCCAGGCGACCAGCACGCCGCTCAGGGCGGCGGCAATGACGCCCCCGAGGAAGCCGGACCAGGTCTTCTTAGGGCTGATCGGCGGACACAGCTTCGGGCCGCCGAGGGCCCGGCCGGTGAAGTAAGCGGCGATGTCCGTCGCCCAAACGACGGCGAACATCCACAAAAGGCCCAAGATGCCCAGATGAGGGTGTTCGCGCATGATCGGCGGAACGAGGACGATGATCGCCGCATAGGGGAAGCTCGACGCGACCCAGACCTTATGAGCCATTCCCTGCGTGATCAGCGTGGCCACTGCCGGGAACACCAGAGCGGCGGCGACGAACAGGCCGAAACTGGCCTCCGTCAGGAGAAGGAGCGTCAGTCCGGCGAGGCCCAGGCCCAGGACGGCCTGGACCGGGCGGAGCGGCCTTGCACCGGTCATCGTCGTCCATTCGAGCATAACGGCAAGGCCCGCCGCCAGCCAGAACAGGGCAAAAGGCCACCCGCCCCAATAGGCCGCCAGAAGGGCGGCGGCGATCATGACGATGGCGGAGACGACCCGGGTCGAGAGTTCCGTCGATGGGGTTGGCGTGGGGCTCGACGTCAAAGAGAGTAGCCTTCGTCTGGGGACATTGTCAGCCCATCCGGGCGCTCAGACCGCCGAAACGACGGTCGCGCCTGCAATACTCGTCGATGGCCGCCTTGAAGGCCTCCTCGTCGAAATCGGGCCAGTAGCAGGGAAGGAAGACAAATTCGGAATAGGCCGTCTGCCAGGTCAGAAAATTCGAGACCCGCTGCTCCCCCGAGGTCCTGATGACGAGATCGGGATCGGGTATGCCATGGGTATCGAGGGCCGCTTCGACAGTCTCCATATCGATCTCTTCAGGATCGAGCGCCCCCTCCTTCACCTTGCGGGCCAGGATGCGCATGGCGCCGACGATCTCCTGGCGCCCGCCGTAGTTGAAGGCGATGATCAGGGTCAGGCCCGTATTCGCGCGGGTGAGCTGCTCGGCCTCGTCCAGCAAGAGCCGGATGTCGGAGGCCAAGCCCTCCCGCTCGCCGATGATGCGGACACGGATGTTGTTGGCGTGAAGTTCGGCGAGATCATGCCGCACGAAGCGCTTGAGAAGACCCATGAGGTCGGAGACCTCCTGGGCCGGACGTCTCCAGTTTTCGGCGGAGAAGCTGTAGACGGTGAGATAACGGACCCCCAGGTCGCCCGCCGTCCGGACGGCACGACGGATGGCCTCGACCCCACGGCGGTGCCCCTCGAATCGGGGCAGGCCCCTCTGTGCGGCCCAACGGCCGTTTCCGTCCATGATGATGGCGACATGGGCAGGCATTCCCTCGCCTGCTCCCGCGCAGGCAAAGCCTGGGTCCGACCGTTTGGCTTCGCCGCTCATGTTTCCTTCCCGATGCACGTCTTGAAGATCAGACGTGCATGATTTCCTTTTCCTTGGCCGCCAGAAGAGTGTCGACCTCGGCCACGAACTGGTCCGTCGCCTTCTGGACCTGGTCGGCATGACGCTTTCCGTCATCCTCGCTAATCGCGCTGTCCTTCTCAAGCTTCTTGAGAAGATCGAGCCCGTCGCGGCGCACGTGACGAACGGCGATCTTCGCCTCTTCGGCGTATTTGTGCGCGACCTTCACCATTTCCTTGCGGCGCTGCTCGTTCATCTCGGGGATGCGCAGGCGGATGACCTGCCCCTCGGTCTGCGGGTTGAGGCCGAGATCGGATTCACGGATCGCCTTCTCGACGGCGGCCACCATGCCGCGGTCCCAGACCTGCACGCTGAGCAGGCGCGGCTCCGGAACGTTGACGGTGGCGACCTGCGAAATCGGCATCATGGCGCCATAGGCATCGACCTGGATCGGATCGAGCAGATTCGGCGAGGCGCGGCCGGTGCGCAGGCTGGCCAGGTCGTTCTTGAAAGCGTTGATGGCGCCCTGCATGCGGCGCTTCACATCGGCGAGATCAAAGGTCGTAGCCATCGGTTTTGGTCCTTACGCGAACTATTTAAACGGGCTTACGCCGCTCAGGGTCCTGCATCAAGGCCCCTGGATCAAGGGGCGACGACCGTCGAGGGCACTTTCCCCTGGAGAAGAGCGGTCACGGAGCTCGGAGCATGTACGGAGCCCACGATGATGGACAGCTTGCTTTCGCGAGCGAGCGCGAAGGCTGCCGTATCCATGACCTTCAAGTCCTTCGCAATGGCCTCGTCATGGGTCAGCCGGTCGAATCGGACCGCGTTCGGGTCCTTCTTGGGATCGGCCGAGTAAACGCCGTCGACCTGGGTGGCCTTGAGCACCGCGTCGCAGCGCAGTTCGGCGGCGCGAAGGACGGCCGCGGTGTCGGTGGTGAAGAACGGATTACCCGTGCCGCCGGCGAGCACCACCACCTGCCCTTTGTCGAGGTGGTGCAAGGCCGGCTGGCGGGCATAGGTTTCGCAGATGGTCGGCATGGAGACCGCCGACATGGTCCGGGCCGGAACGCCCGCCGCGTTCAGAGCCGTCTCGATGGCGAGCGAGTTCATGACCGTGCCGAGCATGCCCATGGAATCGGCCGTGGGACGGTCGATCCAGCCGGCCGAGCTCATGCGGGCGCCCCGGATGATGTTGCCGCCGCCGATCACGACGGCGATCTCGAAGCCGGCGCGGGTCGCTTCCGCCAGATCGGAAGCCAGCGAAGACAGGATCTGAGGATCGAGCCAGTATCCGTCGGGAGCCATCAAGGCCTCTCCCGAGAGCTTCACCAGGATGCGCCGGAACGTTGCCATCATCAGACCTTTCTTTTCGAATCCTCTCATGAAAACGGCGGCTGAAGAGCCGCCGTTCGCGAAGGTTCGATTTAGGCCTTGAGACCGGCCTGGGCGGCGACTTCCGCCGCGAAGTCCGGAGCCTCCTCCTTCTCGATGCCCTCGCCGAGAGCATAGCGGACGAAGGCTTTGAGGGCCACCGGCTTGCCGGCCTTGGACTCGGCTTCCTTGAGAACCTGGGTCACGGTCTTGGACGGATCGTGCACGAAGGGCTGCTCAAGGAGGGTGACTTCCTTGAAGTAGCTCTTCAGGCCGCTCTCGATGATCTTCTGCATGACGTGATCCGGCTTGCCGGCGTTCTTGTCGCGCAGGATCGCGCTCTCGCGCTCGATGGTCGCCTGGTCGACGCCGGAGGCGTCCAGAGCCACCGGGTTGGTGGCGGCCACGTGCATGGCGATCTGACGGCCGAGCGTCTCGAGAGCCCCGACATCGCCCTCGGACTCGAGCGCCACGAGGACGCCGATCTTGCCGAGGCCGTCACCGACCGCGTTGTGGACGTAGGTGGCGATCAGGCCCTTCGAGACCTCGAGCTTGGCGACACGGCGCAGGGTCATGTTCTCGCCGATGGTGGCGATGAGTTCCTGCAGACGGTCCTTCACGGTGGTCTGCGAACCCGGGAAGTGAGCGGCTTCGAGGTTCTCGATCGTGCCGTTGCCGTTCAGGGCGATCTTGGCGGCTTCGCGGACGAAGGCCTGGAACTGGTCGTTACGGGCAACGAAGTCCGTCTCGGAGTTCACTTCGAGGATCGTCGCGGTGTGCCCCGACGACTCGACGGCGACGAGGCCCTCGGCGGCCACGCGGCCGGCCTTCTTGGCGGCCTTCGAGAGGCCCTTCTTACGGAGCCAGTCGATCGCGGCTTCCATGTCGCCCTTGGTCTCGGCGAGAGCGGCCTTGCAGTCCATCATGCCGGCGCTGGTCGTCTCGCGCAGCTCTTTCACCATCGCAGCGGTAATGTTCGCCATGGCTTTTCCTTTCAAAGGTTCACGCATAGAGGGAGCCCGGCGCTCGTGGAACGCCGGGCTCGATCATTCGTTCAAGCGGCGCAGCATAGCGCGGCGCCGTGCGACTTACGCAGCAGCGGCTTCGATCATCGAGCGGGCCTGGTTGATCCAGCCGTCGCGCTCGAGGCGGCCGTTCAGCTTCAGGTCCTTGTCGAGCTGGGCGACATCGGCCGGCTGCATGGCGGCGAGCTGCCAGTAGTGGAAGATGCCGGCTTCGTTCAGCTTCTTCTCGAGCTGCGGGCCGACGCCGTTGAGCTTGGTCAGGTCGTCCGGAGCGCCACGGGGAGCGGCCAGACGCTCGAACTGCTCGCCCTCATAGGCAGCAGCCGGAACGTCGCCGGCCGGAAGCTCCTCGGCCATCGGGTTCTCGGACGCGCCGATGTCGATGCCCATCTCGCCGGCACCGCGGGAGATGCCGTCGAGGGCGGCGCGGGCGACCAGATCGCAATAGAGCGAGATGGCACGGCCGGCGTCGTCATTGGCCGGAACCGGGAAGGTGATGCCGTCCGGGTCGCAGTTCGTATCGACGATGGCAGCCACCGGGATGCCGAGGCGCTTGGCCTCCTGGATCGCCAACTGCTCCTTGTTGGTGTCGATGACGAAGATCAGGTCGGGCGTGCCGCCCATGTCCTTGATGCCGCCGAGAGCGCGCTCGAGCTTCTCCTTCTCGCGGGCGAGCATGAGGCGCTCTTTCTTCGTGAGGCCCTGGCCGCCGCCGGCGAGGATCTCGTCGACCTTGCGCAGGCGGGCGATCGAACCGGAAATCGTCTTCCAGTTGGTCAGCATGCCGCCGAGCCAGCGGGAGTTCACATAATACTGAGCCGAACGCTTGGCCGCATCGGCGACCGCATCGGCCGCCTGGCGCTTCGTGCCGACGAAGAGCACGCGGCCGCCCTTGGCCACCGTGTCGCTGACGGCCTGAAGGGCGCGGTGCAGCATCGGAACCGTCTGGGCAAGGTCGATGATGTGGATGTTGTTGCGGGTGCCGAAGATGAACTGACCCATCTTCGGGTTCCAACGGTGGGCCTGGTGGCCAAAGTGCGCGCCAGCCTCAAGCAGGCTGCGCATCGAGAATTCAGGAAGCGCCATCTTTTTTCTCCGGTTAAACCTCCGCGGAACAGTGAACCGGCTGAACCGGCCACCGGGGTATCCTCATGGGCTCATGAGGGGATTCCGCGTGTGGGATGCGGGCGCATATAGGGGAAAAGGGAGGCGATTGCAAGCTCGGCCCTAACGAGCCGGGCGTTTAATGCGGCCCGAGCCGCCGCAGAGCCCGCATCATGGGACGCTCCACTCTCCGATACAGCCCCAAGCCGACGGCAAGGCTGACGGAAAACGTCGCCAGATCCCAGAGAATGGAGCCCGCCATCCAGGGAAAAGCGGCGCGCACAGCCTTGTCGATTCCGATGATGACGGCGAGGTGTGTGAGGTAGATCGAGTATGAGGCATCCCCCAGCCTCACGAGCCAGGCAGGGGGGCGGAGCACGCCCCTCGCCTCGAGACCGACGGCTCCGGAAAGCACGATGCCGCTGGAGATCCCGAACAAGATGAAGCGATTCCCCACATTGCCGACCTTTACACCATCGGTTGCGACCATAACCGCAGAGAGAACAAAAAACGAACAACCAAGGACCAGGAGCGGCCATGCAAGGCGGACGAGGAAGCCGCGCGGCACAAGGGCTATGAGGCACCCCAACATGAAATACAGATTGAACCCGTTGAAGACGCGCAGTTCCTTCGGGCTGATCGAGGGCAGCAGGAAGGTCGCGACGAAAGAGTATGCCGCCCAAGCCACGGAGAGGAGCAAAGCAAGGCGAGCGGGCAGGAAGAAAACAAGGGCGAAGATCAGATAGAAATATACTTCGTAGTTCAACGTCCAGGCTTGCGTCACGAAGCAATGGTCCGTCGTGGTCGGCAGCAGCAGAAACGATTTGACGTGGTTCAGCAGGGCATCGGTTTGATAACACCCCTTCGAACCGAGAACGGAAATCAGCACCCCCGACCCGATCCAGACGACCCAATAGATGGGGTAAATCCTGGTCAGGCGCCGCCAGATGAAAGGCAGCCGCTCCTCGCTCCGACCGACCAGGTGCCGGCTCGTGTGGATCATGATGAAGCCGGAGATCACGAAGAAAAGGTCAACTCCTGCAAACCCGAAATGGCGCGCAGGGTCGAACACGCTTTCGACATGGTTGATGACCGCGGCATGGTTGGCGATGTGATAGACGAGTACCAGCAGAGCCGCGACGGCCCGCAAGGCTTGAACGGAAAGAAGCTTTTCGGGCTGAGCGGCCCTTTCGGATGGGACCGGCACGGCGATGCCCGCTCTGGCAGTGTCGGCCCATGCCTCCATTCTCGCTCTCTCTTTTCAATCCGATTCGGGGCAGGACAATACGAGACTCAGCTCATCTGCACATCCACCACCCCCGGCACCGCACGGAGGGCCCCCGCGATCTGGGGCGTCGCCATGTACTTGCCCGGGAGCCTGACCTCGACCTCCCGGTCGCCTTCGTCGAGAATCAGGACCAGAGAGACCTCCCCCTCGCCCTTGGCCCGCAGGCGCTCGTAGACGCTGGCGATGGGGCGCTCGTCCCGCAGGAAGATGCGCATGCCCTTCTGGTACTTGGCCAGGGCTTCCTCCAGGGGCTCGGCGGTGCCGATGCGCGCCCTCACCTCCTCGCCCTCGATCCCGGCCTGCAGCATCAGAACCACGGCGGAGCCGGGCTCCAGCACGTCGCGGAATCTCATGAGGCCTTCCGAGAAGATGATGGCCTCGAACTGGCCGGTCTGATCCGAGAGGGTGAGGATTCCCATCTTGTTGCCGGTCTTGGTGCGCCGCTCCTGCCGGTCGAGCACCGTCGCGGCCACCTTGCCGACCGAATTGCCCGCCTTCACCGAGCGGCAGAAATCGGCCCAGGTCTGGACCCGCAGCTTCTGGAGCAGATCGCCGTATTCGTCGAGCGGATGGCCCGAGAGGAAGAAGCCGACGGCATCGTATTCGCGCTGCAGCCTCTCGGCGGCCGGCCAGGGTTCATAGGGGCCGATGCGCAGCTGCACATCCGCCGAGGCCACGCCGCCGAACATGTCCATCATGCCGCCATTGGCCGCCTCGTGGGATTGCTGGGCGAGGCTCATCATGGCGTCGATGGAGGCGCAGGCCTTGGCCCGGTCCGGCTCCAGCTCGTCGAAGGCGCCGGCCGCGATCAGGTTTTCCAACGTGCGCTTGTTGAGCATGCGCGGGTTCATGCGGCGGGCAAAATCGGCGAGGTCCTTGAAAGGCTCGTCTCCGCGCGCCTCGACAACGCTCTCGATGGCCTGGCGGCCGACGCCTTTGACGGCGGCGAGGGCATAGAGGATCTGCCCCTTGCCTTCCGCGTCGTATTGCACGTCGAACACCACGCCCGAGCGGTTGATGGAGGGCGGGATGACCTTGAACCCCAGGCGCTGCGCTTCGCGGCGGAATTCCGCGAGCTTGTCCGTGTTGTCGAGATCGAGCGTCATGGACGCGGCCAGGAACTCGACCGGGTAATTGGCCTTCAGATACGCGGTCTGGAAGGCCACGAGCGCATAGGCGGCCGCGTGGCTCTTGTTGAAGCCGTAATCCGCGAACTTCGCGAGAAGGTCGAAGATCTCGTTCGCCTTCGCCTTGTCGAGCCCGCCCTGAGCGGCACCTGAGACGAACCGCTCGCGCTGCGCGTCCATCTCGGCCTTGATCTTCTTGCCCATGGCGCGGCGCAGGAGGTCGGCGTCGCCGAGCGAGTAGCCGGCGAGCACCTTGGCGACCTCCATCACCTGCTCCTGGTAGACGATGATGCCGAAGGTTTCGCGCAGGATCGGCTCGAGCTTGTCGTGAGGATACCAGTCCTTCTTGTTGTGTTCGTCCTTGCCGAGCTTACGGGCGCAATAGACCGGGATATTCGCCATGGGGCCCGGACGGTAGAGCGCCACGAGGGCGATGATGTCCTCGAAACGGTCGGTCTCCATTTCGACGAGGGCCTTGCGCATGCCCACCGATTCCACCTGGAACACGCCGACCGTCTCGCCGCGCCGGAGCATCTCGTAGGTCTTGCGGTCGTCGAGCGGCAGGGCCGAGAGATCGATATGGATGCCCTTGCGCTTGATGAGGTCCACCGCCGTGCGCAGCACGGTGAGCGTCTTGAGGCCGAGGAAGTCGAACTTCACGAGGCCCGCCTGCTCGACCCATTTCATGTTGTACTGGGTCACGCGCATGCCGGTCTTCGGGTCTCGGTAGAGCGGCACCAATTCCTGCAGCGGACGGTCGCCGATCACGACGCCGGCGGCGTGGGTCGACGCGTGCCGGTGGAGTCCCTCGAGCTTCTGCGCGATGTCGAGCATGCGCTTGACGACGGGCTCCTCCTCGATGGCGGCCTGCAGCTTCGGCTCGCCTTCGATGGCCTGCGCGAGCGTGACGGGGTTGGCCGGGTTCTGCGGCACGAGCTTGGTGAGCTTGTCCACCTGGCCATAAGGCATTTCGAGCACACGGCCGACGTCGCGCATGACGCCGCGGGCAAGCAGCGTACCGAAGGTGATGATCTGCGCGACCTGCTCCTCGCCATAGCGCTTCTGCACGTATTCGATCACGCGCTCCCGGTTATCGACGCAGAAGTCGATATCGAAGTCGGGCATCGACACGCGTTCGGGATTGAGGAAGCGCTCGAACAGCAGGCTGAACCGCAAGGGGTCGAGATCGGTGATGGTCAGCGCATAGGCGACCAGCGAACCCGCGCCCGAACCGCGGCCCGGGCCGACGGGGATGTCATGGTCCTTCGCCCACTTGATGAAGTCCGACACGATCAGGAAGTAGCCGGGGAACTTCATCTTGCGGATGATGCCGACTTCGAATGCGAGCCTGTCGTGATAATCCTGCTCTGTCAGGCCCGGCGCAGGCCCGTGCGCGGCCAGGCGCTTGACGAGGCCTTCCTTGGCCTGCCGTTCCAGCTCCTCTCCTTCGTCGAGGTTCGCCGCGTCGGGACCGATGCCGAAATTCGGCAGAATGGGCTTGCGCGTTTTCACGCGGGCGGAGCAGCGCATGGCGATCTCGACGCTGGCCTGCAGCGCATCCGGCAGATCCGCGAAGAGCTCCATCATCTGCTGGCGCGTCTTGAACGAATGCTCCGGCGAGAGACGGCGGCGATTGTCGTTGGAGACGATCTGCCCCTCCGCAATCGCGAGCAGCGCATCATGCGCCTCGTAATCCTTCGCCGACGAGAAGAAAGGTTCGTTCGCGGCGACGATGGGCAGGCCGTTGCGATCCGCAAGCGCCAGCAGCTCGCCTTCGATCAGGCGCTCGTCCTCCAGCCCGTGACGCTGGATCTCGACATAGAGCTGATGGCCGAAGGCGCTCTTGAGGATATCGAGCCGCGCCTGCGCCAGATCCTGCCGCCCGCCGTCGCGCAGCGCGCTGTCCAGGGGGCCTGTGAATCCGCCCGTCAGCGCAATGATTCCCTCGCTGTGACCGGCCAGCACAGGCGCCATGACACGGGGATTCTCGCCCAGCGGCACGCCGAAATAGGCATGGCTCACGAGGCGCATGAGGTTGCGATACCCCTCCTCCGTCTGGGCGAGCAGAACGATATTGGCGGGCTGAGGCACGACGCGGGCGACGGGATCCGGCTCCTCGAAGCAAACCGACAGCTGGACGCCGGCGATGGGCTGGATGCCGCTGCCCGCCATTTTCTCGGAGAACTCGAGAGCCCCGAAGAGATTGTTGGTGTCGGTGAGCGCCAGGGCCGGCTGCTTGTCTGCCGCAGCGAGTTTGGCCAGTTGCGCAATCTTCAATGCCCCCTCGAGCAGCGAATACGAGGAGTGCACATGCAGATGAACGAAGCCGATGTCTTGAAGAATGCGCGCCATGAAACTCTACTCGTCAATGGCGCGCATTCTGGCACGATTCTGTTCTGAGAGAGCTTTACAGGTCGTCCGAAGGACGATGTTCCTGTGAATCTCGGTGGGTTAATGTGGATTTCCGGTATCAGGCGATGGGAGAAAGAACCAGAGCCCAGATTGCCACGGCAGACCCGAAGATTGCCAACGATGCGATTTCGGCGGTGGTCTCGAGGATGAAGCGAAGCATGATCTGATCTCCGTGTTCCCAATATGTTCATATTTGTTCATTGGATGTTCTGTGTAAAGCCTGTGAAGAGGCTGCACCGGGGACGGAGTCAACAAACCCTTAAAATCCGGCGAGACGCGTTGTCATAAGGGCGCGTGGGCGCGCTCGGAAAGCCGCTCGTGCCTTCAGAGACGGCCAAAGCCGATTTTTCCCGAGGAAGAATGAATGGGGCGGACCGAAGCCCCTTTGAAGCGCGAAACGATCTTCCTTGCGCCCCGTCCAGCCTCGAAAGCGGCCCCTTACGGCAACTGCACGATAAGGCCGTCTCGGATGGTCACGCGGCGATCCATGCGCGCGGCAAGGTCCATGTTGTGGGTCGCGATGAGGGCCGCGAGCTTGGAGGCCCTGACGATGGCGACGAGCGTCTGGAAGACGCGATCTGCGGTATGCGGATCGAGATTGCCGGTGGGCTCGTCGGCCAGGAGCAGACGCGGCGCATTGGCCACCGCGCGGGCGATGGCCACACGCTGCTGCTCGCCGCCGGACAGCTCGCCGGGGCGATGATCGAGGCGCTTTCCCAAGCCGAGGAAGGTCAGGAGCTGCCGCCCCCGCTCCTGGGCTTCCGCCTTGGGCAGGCCGCGGATGAGCTGGGGGATCACCACGTTCTCCAGGGCCGAGAATTCCGGAAGGAGATGGTGAAACTGATAGACGAACCCGAGATCTTCGCGCCGGATGCGCGTGCGCTCCTGATCGTTCATGGAGGCCGTCGGCTTGGAGCCGACGAAGACCTCGCCTCCATCGGGACGCTCGAGCAAGCCTGCGACATGGAGCAGGGTCGACTTGCCCGTGCCCGAGGGCGCGACGAGGGCCACGATCTCGCCGGGCCAGATCGCAAGATCGGCGCCACGCAGCACGTCGAGAAAGCTGTCCCCTTGCGGGTAGCGGCGCTCGACTTTGGACAGGTACAGGGCGGGTTGAGACTGGGTCGGCGACATACTTATCCGTAACGCAGCCCCTCGACGGGATCGAGCTTCGCGGCCCGCCAGGAGGGATAGAGGGTCGCCAGGAGCGACAGCACCATGGCCATGATGAGAATGGTCGCGACCTCGGTCGGGTTCACCTCGGCCGGGAGCCGGCTCAGGAAGTAGAGCTCGGCGGGGAAGAGATTGGTGTTGGTCAGCCGCGAAATCACGTCGCGGATCGTCTCGACATTGAGCGCGAGCAGCAGACCGAGGCCGAAGCCCGCTATCGTTCCCACGATTCCGATCGACGCGCCGGTGATCAGAAACACGCGCATGATGGCGCCGCGCGTGGCCCCCATGGTGCGCAGGATCGCGATATCCTCCGACTTGTCCTTCACGAGCATGATGAGCCCGGAAATGATGTTGAGCGCCGCCACGAGCACGATGAGCGTGAGAATGAGGAACATCACGTTCCGCTCCACCTCGAGCGCCCCGAAGAAGGTGCGGTTGCGCTGCCGCCAGTCCGTCATCAGGATGGGTCGGGCGGCCGCCTCCTCGATCGCGGCCCGCGCCTCGTCCACCTTGTCCGCATTGTCGAGATAGACCTCGATCAGCTGCACGTCGTTCTGGCGGTTGAAATAGTTCTGCGCCTCGGTGAGCGGCATGAACACGAAGGTGGAGTCGAACTCCGACATGCCGATCTCGAAGACCGCCTTCACGGGATAGCCCTTCACGCGCGGCGCGGTCCCGAAGGGCGTGGAGGCGCCGCGCGGCGTGATGAGCGTCAGGGTGTCGCCCGCCTGGAGCGACAGGGCGTCGGCGAGGCGCCGTCCGATGGCCACCCCCTCCCCGTCCTCGAAACCATCGAGCGAGCCCTGGCGGATATTGCCGGCGATGTGGTCGATCTTCTGAAGATCCTCCGCGCGGATTCCGCGAACCAGAACGCCACTGCCGTTGTATTGCGAGGAGCCGAAGGCCTGGCCTTCAACGAGCGGAATGGCGCGCTTCACGCCGGGCACGGCGGCGATGCGCGCCGCCACTTCCGGATAATCGGTGAGCGGGCTTTCCAGCGGCGCCACGAAGATGTGGCCGTTGATGCCCACGATCTTGTCGAGCAGTTCCTTCCGGAACCCGTTCATGACCGAGAGCACCACGATGAGCGTGGCGACGCCGAGCATGATGCCGAGGAACGAGAAACCGGCGATGACCGACACGAAACCTTCCCGGCGGCGCGTGCGCAGGTAGCGCCCCGCGAGCATCCACTCGAAGAGCGAGAAGGGTTTCGTTCCTGAGGGCGCCGTCCCGGCTTCTGCTGCCTTGGCCATGGCTGCTTATTTATGGCGGCTCAGGCGGGCGGCGACATCTTCGAGCGACAGCATTTCGCGCTCGCCGGTGGCGCGGCGCTTCAGCTCTACCTTGCCTTCGGCGAGCCCCTTCGGGCCGATCAGCACCTGCCAGGGCACGCCGATCAGGTCGGCCGTGGCGAACTTGCCGCCCGGCCGCTCGTCCCGGTCGTCGTAGAGCACGTCCCGCCCGGCGGCGCTCAGCTCGCGATACAGGCGCTCGCTGGCCGCATCGGTGGCGGAATCGCCCGCCTTGAGATTCAGGATTGCCACGTCGAAGGGGGCTACCGCCTCCGGCCAGATGATGCCGTTCTCATCGTGGCTCGCCTCGATGATCGCGGCGATCAGGCGGCTCGGACCGATGCCGTAGGAGCCCATATGGACAGGCTTCTCCTGACCGTCCGGCCCCATGACCTTGGCGCCCATGGGCTCGGAATACTTGGTTCCGAAATAGAAGATGTGACCGACCTCGATGCCCCGCGCCGACATCTTCTTGTCGGCGGGAACGGCATCGAAGGCAGCCTCATCATGCATTTCCGAGGTTGCGGCATAGAGCGACGTCCACTTGTCGACGGTGCTCTGGAGGCCGGGAATGTCGTCGAAATTCGTGTCCGCGGAGGGGATCTCGTAGTTCAGGTAATCCGCGTGGCAGAACACCTCGCTCTCGCCGGTCGAGGCCAGGATGATGAATTCATGGCTCAGGTTGCCGCCGATGGGGCCCGTGTCGGCGCGCATCGGGATCGCCTTCAGACCCATGCGGGCGAAGGTGCGCAAGTAAGCCACGAACATCTTGTTGTAGGAATGCACGGCGCCGGCCTGATCCAGGTCGAAGGAATAGGCGTCCTTCATCAGGAACTCGCGCGAGCGCATCACGCCGAAGCGCGGGCGCACCTCGTCACGGAACTTCCACTGGATATGGTAGAGGTTCAGCGGCAGATCCTTGTAGGAGCGCACATAGCCCCGGAAGATCTCCGTAATCATTTCCTCGTTGGTCGGGCCGAAGAGCATCTCGCGGTCATGCCGGTCCTGGATGCGCAGCATTTCCTTGCCGTAGGCGTCGTAGCGCCCCGACTCGCGCCAGAGATCCGCCGACTGGATCGTGGGCATCAGCAGTTCGATGGCGCCCGAGCGGTTCTGCTCCTCGCGGACGATGGCATTGACCTTGTTCAGTACCCGCAGCCCCAGCGGCAGCCAAGCGTAGATACCCGCCGATTCCTGACGGATCATGCCGGCGCGCAGCATCAGGCGGTGGGAGACGATCTCCGCCTCTTTCGGCGTCTCGCGTAGAATGGGGAGGAAGTAGCGGCTCAAACGCATGGGACGCCTTTGAATCTCGATCGAAAGTGAAAAGGGTAACGACTCGTTTCCAGCACACAACACAGGGCTCGGGCAAAAGACAAGCTGTCATCGCCCTCGCGGGCCTGCGGCAAGGTGGATTAGACCAAAGATGAATACATTAACTGCCGAAAAATGCATCAGGGCCTGCCTACAAAAGGTGACACCCTAAGGGAAGCTGACTATAAACGTCGTTGTAACGTCTTAGACCTTCAAGGTCAGAGGCTACGGTCCGAGTTTCGGGAGGAACAAGGTCCCCAAGCGCCAGACAAGCGCAGGGCGAAAGAAGCCAGGGATCAAAAAAATGCCAAAAGGCAGTTCAGGCAAGGCGAAAGCCTTGCTTTTTCTTTTGGCACCAGAGCGTTTTCGGCGAAGTGGTTCCAGTTCGCCGTCAAAAATGCGGCCTGCCAAGGAAAAGAGCTGATTCCACGCCCGTGGAAACAGCCCTAGCCCTCACCCTTAAGCTTCAGAGCCCGGCAAGGGGGAAGGTCGCTGATACGATCACCAGCACGACCGAGGCCACGAGGGTCGTCCAGATCGCCTTCTCGCGCAGGCCCGGCATCACGGGCGCACCTGGCTCGCTGCCCTGAATCACTTCCCCTGCCTCAGCCTGGCTCCGGACGCCGAAAGGCAGCACGGCGAAAAGCAGGATCCACCAGATCACGAAATACAGGGCCAGGCCGCCGCTGACCCGCAGGTCGAAGCCTGTGACGGCAATGGCAACAGCGATTGCGGAGATCACGGTCACAACCGCGAGGGTCGACCAGAGCGATCCGGCGAGAGCTTTTACAAGGTTTATCAACAGCTTGTCCTCAGGCTTGCTCAAGTTCGATCAGGGTGCCGTTAAAGTCCTTCGGATGGAGGAAAAGCACCGGTTTCCCATGCGCTCCGATCTTCGGTTCGCCCGAGCCCAGCACTCTGGCCCCGCTTTTCACAAGCCGGTCGCGGGCGGCGTGGATATCGTCCACCTCGTAGCAGAGATGGTGCATGCCGCCATCCGGGTTCTTCTCCAGGAACTTGGCAATGGGCGAATCCGCGCCGAGCGGCTCCAGAAGCTCGATCTTGGTGTTCGGCAGCGTGATGAACACCACCGTCACGCCATGCTCGGGAAGCGCCTCGGGATCCGACACCGTGGCTCCGAGGGTACCGCGATAGAGCTGCGAGGCCGCCGCGATGTCACGCACGGCGATGGCCACATGGTTGAGACGTCCGATCATGCCAGTCCCCTCATTCTTTTTTGCTTCCGTCCTATGCCTCGATCACGAGCACATGGCAGGCGGGCTTTTTGCCCCATTCGACATTTACGGCAGCGCGGACGGCCCGGTGGACGGCATTCTCGACCGCCTCGGGATCCCGGCGCTTGGCCTTTGGAAGGGTATCGAGCAGATCGGCCACCGTATCGGCAATGATGTCGGTCAAGTCCCGCCCCTCGCGGTTCTTCTCCGGGAGGCCCATGGCGTCGATCACCGGATCGCCCACGAGCTCGCCCCGGTCGTCGATAGCGATGGCGACGGTCACGATGCCGGCAAAGGCGAGCTTGCGACGCTCCGGCAGCGCCCGCTCGCCTGCCGCGATTACGATATTGCCGTCCCGGTAGAGACGCCCGGCCGGGATGGTATCGATGATCTCGGCAGGTCCGGGCGAGAGACGGACAAGGGTTCCGTTCTTGGCGCGGACGACCTCCTGCACGCCCTGCTGACGGGCGAATTTCGCGTGTTCGCTCAGATGCAGCGGCTCGCCATGGGCCGGGATCGCGATGCGAGGCCGCGTCCACTGGTACATCTGGGCCAGTTCACCCCGCCGCGGATGGCCGGAGACATGGACCAGTTCCGTCCGGTCGGTAATGACCTCGATGCCCTGCTCGATGAGGTTGTTGAGAATAGAGCCGATGGCCTTCTCGTTTCCAGGGATGGCGCGGGAGGAGAAGATCACGCGGTCGCCCGCCGAGAGAGCGATGTCGGGATGCTCGTCCTGCGCGATGCGGGCCAGCGCGGCCCGGGGCTCGCCCTGCGAACCGGTGAGGATGGCGACCACCTTGTCGCGCGGCATGTAGCCGAAATTCTCGGAGGAGCGGAACTCCGGCAAGCCTTCCAGATAGCCGCATTCCCGGGCGACCTCGACCACGCGATCCATCGCGCGGCCCACGACGACCACTTCCCGCCCGCATTCCCGCGCTGCCTCGGCGACCGAGCGGATGCGCGCGACGTTCGAGGCGAAGGTCGTGACCGCCACCCGATGAGGCGCATCCTTGATGAGCTGAGCCAAGCTCCTGGCCACGTCGGATTCGCTGGGGCTGGTGCCTTCGCGCACCACGTTGGTGGAATCGCAAACGAGGGCGAGCACCCCCTCGTCGCCCAAGGCGCGGAAGGCTTCCTCCGACGTCAGGCTTCCGAGATAAGGCGTGCTGTCGAGCTTCCAGTCGCCCGTATGCACGACGAGGCCGTGGGGCGTGCGGATCGCCAGCGCGTTCGATTCCGGGATCGAGTGCGCGACGGGGACGTATTCGATATCGAAGGGGCCGAGCTTCAGGCGCTGGCCGGGCACGATCTCGTTCAGTTCGATCTTCGGGGCATTGTGCTCCGACAGGCGCCGGGTCTCCAGGAGGCCGATGGCGAACTTGGTGGCATAGACCGGCGCGCGCAGGCGCGGCCACATCTCGACCAGGGCGCCGATGTGATCCTCATGGGCATGGGTGATGAAGATGCCCAGGAGATTATGGCGCTCCTCCTCGATGAAGCGCAGATCCGGATAGACGAGATCGATGCCGGGCAGGTTTTCCTCACCGCCGAAACCCATGCCGCAATCGACCAGAATCCACTGTCGGTCATGCTCCGGCCCGAAGCCGTAGAGGGCGGCGTTCATTCCGATTTCGCCGAGCCCTCCAAGAGGAAGAAAGACCAATTCGTCCTGGTGGGAAGCCATTACTATCAAAACCTTTTCGTGCCAGCATCAGGCATGGCTATATCGTGAAGCAAATTGGGAAAATAAAGGTCCCCTGCATCGACGAGCTCCATCCCGTCGGCGCCTTTCAGCTGCAGGCGTCCGAAGCGATCGAGCCCCTCGAAGATCCCTTTTCTCTCGCCGGAGGGCAGCCGGAGCGTCACCTCCTGCCCGATTCCGGCGGCGCGCTCGAGCCAGAGACGGCGAATGGCGCCGAACGGATCCGTTGTCGTCGTCCGCAAGGACGACTTCCAGGCGGAGAAGGTTCGGGCGAATGCGGAGGAGAGCGCGCAAAAGACATCGTCGCGGTTCAGACCGGGCCTGACCTCCTGGAGCGTCGTTGCCGGATAGGGTGTCGCGGTCGGGGCAAAGGCGACGTTCACCCCGATCCCGATCACGACGGCAAGCGGCCCCTCGGGCCGAAGCCTGTGACCTTCGAGGAGAAGCCCTGCAACCTTCGCCCCTCCCAACAGGAGATCGTTCGGCCATTTCAGGGCAAGGCGCGGAGCGCCGACGCCGATGACGGATTCGACCGCCTCGTGCAGGGCAAGCCCTGCCACGAAGCCGAGTTGAGGCGCGAGGTTAAGCTCGCAGGGATCGATCAGCAGCAGGCTGGCATAGAGATTGCCCGGAGGCGAAGACCATTGCCGGCCATGCCGCCCCCTGCCCGCAAGCTGCTGCGTAGCGATGACCCAGAGCTGTCCCGGATCGCCGGAACGGGCCGCCTCCAGCGCATCGTCGTTCGTCGAGCCTGTCGCCTCGAGCGAGAGAAGCCTGTATCCGGCCGACTCGGTCTCTGGCGACAGGTGCACCATCAGAACAGGGAGCGCGCGGCAGCGCGCGCCGCCGCCACGAGGGGCGCCGGGACGATGCCGAAGAGAACGACGAAGATGCTGCTCAGGGCGAGAACGAGCTTCACGCCGGCCGGCATGACATCGTAACGCTCGGCAGGATCGTCGAAGTACATCACCTTCACGATGCGCAGGTAGTAATAGGCGCCGATCACGCTCGTCACGACGCCGATGATGGCGAGAGCCACGAGATCGGCCTCGATGGCAGCGGTGAAGACCGCGAACTTGGCGAAGAACCCGGCGAGCGGAGGAATGCCCGCGAGCGAGAACATCATCATGGCGAGGCAGAAGGCCATCACGGGATGCGTGCGCGCGAGGCCGGACAGGTCCTCCACCGTCTCGAACATCACGTTGCCGCGGCGCAGGCTCAGGATGCAGGCGAAGGTGCCCAGGGTCATGGCCAGATAGATCGCCATGTAGACGATGACGCCCTGGATGCCCTCGGCCGTGCCTGCCGCCAGGCCGATGAGCGCATAGCCCACGTTGCCGATGGAGGAATAGGCCATCAGGCGCTTGATGTTGCGCTGGCCGATGGCGGCGAAGGAACCCAGCGCCATGGAGGCGATGGCGATGAAGACGATGATCTGCTGCCACTGCACCATGATGCCGGGGAAGGCATCGATGAACACGCGGGTGGCCATGGCCATGCCGGCCATCTTGGGAGCGGCGGCGAAGAAGGCCGTGACCGGCGTAGGCGAGCCTTCATAGACGTCCGGCGTCCACATGTGGAACGGCACGGCCGAAATCTTGAAGGCAATGCCGGCGGCCACGAAGACGAGACCGACGATGGCGCCGATGCTCACATTGCCCTGCAGGATCGTGGCGAGAGCCGGGAACGAAATGCTGCCGCTGAAGCCGTAGACCAGCGAAGCGCCGTAGAGCAGCATGCCGGAGGCGAGCGAGCCGAGCACGAAGTACTTCAACCCGGCTTCCGTCGAGCGCACGTTGTCACGGTCGAAGGCCGCGATCACGTAGGAGGACAGGCTGAGCAGTTCGAGGCCGATATAGAGCGCGATCAGGTCGTTGGCCGAGATCACCATCATCATGCCGATGGTCGAAAGCACGATCAGGATCGGATACTCGAAGCGGCTGATGCCCTCCCGGCGCATGTAATCCAGGGAGAGGATGATGCCGCCCGCGGAGGCGATGAGCGTCAGCGCCTTCATGAACTTGGCGAAGCCGTCGACGACGAAGGAGCCGCCCATGGTTTCGACGCGCTCGGACGGGAGCATCAGGACGGCCACGAAAGCGACGGCCAGAAGCGCCAGCGCGATCATGCTCATGCCGTAGCCCGGACGCTCGCCTCTCAGGGCTCCGAACAGGACAAGGACGAGGGCACCGGCCGCCATGATGATCTCTGGCAGCACAGGACCGAAAGCAGGAATGGTGAGGGCGGGATTCATCGTGACCTCAGTGTGCGGCGAGAGCTGCCGTTTTCACGGTGGTGAGCGCGGCCTCGACGCTCTTCAGGAGCGCGTCCGTCGGCGCGGCGAAGGCATCGAGGATGGGACCCGGCTGCACACCATAGTAGATGATGAGCAGAACCAGGGGCGCGAAGGTGATCATTTCGCGGCGGTTCAGGTCGGTGATGGTCTGGAGCGCCGGCTTGTCGAGGGGCCCGTAGACCACCCGCCGGTAGAGCCACAGCGCATAGGCCGCCGAAAGGATCACGCCGCTCGTGGCGAAGAACGCGACCCAGGTATTGGAGCGGAAGGCTCCCATCAGGGTCAGGAACTCGCCGATGAAGCCCGAGGTGCCCGGCAGGGCCACATTGGCCATGGTGAGGATCAGGAACACCACGGCATAGATCGGCATGCGGTTCACGAGGCCGCCATAGGCCTTGATCTCACGAGTATGCATCCGGTCGTAGATCACGCCTACGCAGAGGAAGAGAGCGCCGGAGACGAGACCGTGGGAGATCATGGTGAACATCGCACCCTGGATACCCTGCTCGTTCATGCTGAACAGGCCCATGGTCACGAAGCCCATATGCGCCACCGACGAATAGGCGATGAGCTTCTTGATGTCCTCCTGCATCAGGGCGACCAGCGAGGTGTAGACGATCGCGATGACGGAGAGGGCATAGACGAGCGGCGCGAAGTACACGGAAGCGTCCGGGAACATCGGCAGCGACACACGGATGAAGCCGTAGCCGCCCATCTTCAGAAGAACGCCCGCCAGGATCACCGAGCCCGCGGTCGGCGCTTCGACGTGGGCGTCCGGCAACCAGGTATGGACCGGCCACATGGGCATCTTCACCGCGAAGGAGGCGAAGAAGGCGAGCCATAGCCAGATCTGCAGGTTCGGCGCGAACTTGAACGCCAGGAGCGTCGGGATATCCGTGGTGCCGGCCTGCCAGTACATGGCCATGATGGCGAGCAGCATCAGAACGGAGCCGAGAAGCGTGTAGAGGAAGAACTTGAAGCTCGCATAGATGCGACGCTTCCCGCCCCAGATGCCGATGATGAGGAACATCGGAATGAGGCCCGCCTCGAAGAACAGGTAGAAGAGCACGAGATCGAGAGCGCAGAACACGCCGATCATCGTGGTTTCGAGGACGAGGAAGGCGACGAAATATTCCTTCACCCGATGCCCGATGGATTCCCACGAGGCCAGGATGCAGAACGGCATCAGGAACGTGGTGAGCAGGATGAGGGGCATCGAGAAGCCGTCGACGCCGAGCTTGAACCGGATCGTCTCGGTCAGCCAGACATGGCTCTCGACGAGCTGGAACGAGGCCGTCGCCGTATCGAACCGCGACCAGGCCACGAGCGACAGGAGGAAGGTCGCAATCGTCGTGGCAAGGGCCGCCCAGCGGGCGTTGGAGCGCGCGGCTTCGCTGTCGCCGCGCAGGCTCAGAATGAAGGCCGCCCCGACGAGAGGAAGGACGAGAAGGCCGGAGAGGATGCCGAAGCCGAACATTAGTGGGCTCCCCTGAAGAGATAGAAGGTCACGAGAGCCGCAACGCCGATCAGCATCGCGAAGGCATAGTGATAGACGTAGCCCGTCTGGACCCGCACCACGCCGCGCGTCACGTCGAGGACGCGCGCGGAGATGCCGTCGGGCCCGAGCCCGTCGATGATGCGCTGATCGCCCGTGCGCCAGAAGAAGCGCCCGATGGCCATGGCGGGCCGCACGAAGATCGCATCGTACAGCTCGTCGAAGTACCACTTGTTGAGCAGGAAGCGGTACAGGATCGGGTGATCGGCGGCGAGCTTGGCAGGCTGCTTGGCGTCGACGATGTACATGTAATAGGCGAGCGCGAAGCCGAGAGCCATCATCAAGGTCGGCAAGAGCGGCACCCAGACCGGAAGATGGTGCATCGCCTCGAGGATCTTGTTCTCAGGACGGGTGAACAGAGCCCCCTTCCAGAACTCCTCGTAGCCTTCGCCGAGGAACGCACCGTGGAAGACCGCACCGGCCACGACCGCGCCGGCGGCCAGCACGAAGAGCGGCAGCAGCATCACGAGCGGGCTTTCATGCGGCGTGTGGCCGCCATGGTGGCCATGCTCGTGCTGGGCATGCGAGGCAGCCTCGACATCCCGGCCGTGAGCGTCGTGCTCCACGCCCTCGTGATCGTGCGGTGCATGGGCATGGGCATGGTCGCCGTGTCCCCAGCGGGCGGAGCCCTCGAAGGTCATGAAGAACAGACGCCAGGAATAGAACGAAGTCATGAAGGCCGCCACGACCGTCGCCAGGAAGGCGAAGGAGCCTGCCGAGGAATGGGAGGCATAGGCCGCCTCGATGATGGCATCCTTCGAGTAATAGCCCGCCGTGAACGGGAAACCGGTCAACGCGAGCGTGCCGATCGCCATCATCGCCGTGGTGATCGGGATGTAGCGGCGCAGGGCACCCATGTGGCGCATGTCCTGCTCATGGTGCATGGCGTGAATGACCGAGCCTGCGCCCAAGAACAGCAGGGCCTTGAAGAAGGCGTGCGTGAAGAGGTGGAAAACGCCCGCGCCATAGGCCCCGACGCCGAGGGCGACGAACATGTAGCCGAGCTGCGAGCAGGTCGAATAGGCGATGACGCGTTTGATGTCGTTCTGAACCAGGCCGACGGTCGCTGCGAAGAAGGCCGTGATGCCGCCGATGACGGTGACCACCGTCAGGGCCGCCGGGGCGTATTCGAAGACCGGCGACAGGCGCGCGACCATGAACACGCCTGCGGTCACCATGGTGGCGGCGTGAATGAGGGCCGACACCGGGGTCGGGCCTTCCATCGCGTCAGGCAGCCAGGTGTGCAGCAGGAACTGGGCCGACTTGCCCATGGCGCCCATGAAGAGCAGGAGGCAGGCGATGGTCAGCGCATGCCACTCGATCCCCAGGAAATGGAACTTCGCATTCGCGAACTCGCCGACGCGCGAGAAGATCGCGTCGAACGTGACGCCGTTGAACAGGACGAAGACCGTGAAGATGCCGAGCAGGAAGCCGAAGTCGCCGACGCGGTTGACGATGAAGGCCTTCATGGCCGCCGCATTGGCGGAATCCTTCTGGTACCAGAAGCCGATCAGCAGATAGCTCGCAAGGCCCACGCCTTCCCAGCCGAAGAACATCTGGACGAGGTTGTCGGCCGTCACCAGCATGAGCATGGCGAAGGTGAAGAGCGAGAGATAGGCGAAGAAGCGCGGACGGTGCGGATCCTCGTGCATGTAGCCGATGGAATAGAGGTGCACCAGCGCCGAGACGGTGTTGACCACCACCAGCATCATGGCGGTGAGCGTGTCGATACGGAACGCCCAGTCGACCCGAAGGTCGCCGACCGACATCCACTGGGCGATCTGGACCCGGGTGGCCCCGTCGCCGAAGCCGACCTGGATGAAGGACACCCAAGAGAGGACCGCCGCCACGAACAGCAGCGCGGTCGTGACGATCTCGCTCGGCCGGGCGCCGAGGACGCGGCCGAAGAGGCCTGCGATGAGGAAGCCGACGAGCGGCAGGAAGACGATTGCGTGATACATGTGCGCTTACTTCGCCGTTTTCGGGCTTAGCCCCTCATCATGTTGACGTCCTCAACCGCGATGGAGCCGCGGTTGCGGAAGAAGACCACCAGGATGGCCAGGCCGATGGCCGCCTCCGCCGCCGCGACCGTGAGGATCAGCATGGCGAAGATCTGGCCGACGATGTCGTTCAGGTGGGTCGAGAAGGCGACCATGTTGATGTTCACGGCGAGCAGGATCAGCTCGATGGACATCAGGATGACGATCACGTTCTTCCGGTTGATGAAGATGCCGAACACCCCGAGCGTGAAGAGCACGGCGGCGACGGTGAGATAGTGGCCCAATCCGATAACCATTGCGTGCCTCCTTAGATGCCCTGGCGGAAGGGAACCTTCCGAACCTCGACCGCCGTTTCCTGCGTCCGGGCGTTCTGCTTGGAAATATCCTGCCGCCGCACGCCGACCCGCTCGCGCAGGGTCAGGACGATGGCGCCGATCATGGCGACCAGCAGGATCAGGCCGGCTGCCTGGAAGAAGTAGAAGTAGCGGGTGTAGAGCACCTGGCCGAGGGCCTCGGTATTGGTCATCACGTCGGGTGCCGGGATCGGCACGGCCGGGGATCTGACCAGGCCCGGATCGATGGCGTAGGCGCCGACCACCAGGATGAGCTCCAGCAGGAAGATCGCGCCGATCAGGCCGCCGATGGGCAGGTATTGCAGGAAGCCCTGGCGGAGCGCCGCAAAATCCACGTCGAGCATCATGACGACGAAGAGGAAGAGCACCGCGACCGCGCCCACATAGACGATGACCAGGATCATCGCCAGGAACTCCGCCCCCATCATCAGGAACAGGCCCGCCGCGTTGACGAAGGCCAGGATGAGGAACAGCACCGACTGCACGGGATTGCGGGAGGCGATCACCATGAAGCCGGAGGCGATCGTGATCGTCGCGAAAAGATAGAAGAAGGCGGCGGTAACCGTCATGCTCAACTCAAGCCGCCCAAGAGCGGCCCCTTCCGACGTGGCTCCGGAGAATCCGGCGGCCTGTCTATAAATTCCGAATCCGGAGGGGACAACCCGCCGGAACCCCTTGCCCCCTGCCCTTGCCGGGCAAACGGCGCTCTTACCGGTAGGGGGCGGTCTTGACGAGGTTCCTCGCGATTTCCCGCTCCCAGCGCTCCCCGTTCTCGAGAAGCTTGGCCTTGTCGTAATAAAGTTCCTCGCGGGTCTCCACGGAGAACTCGAAGTTCGGGCCTTCCACGATGGCGTCCACCGGGCAGGCCTCCTGGCACATGCCGCAATAGATGCACTTCACCATGTCGATGTCGTAGCGCGTGGTGCGGCGGGTGCCGTCGTTGCGGCGCGGACCGGCCTCGATGGTGATGGCCTGGGCCGGGCAGATGGCCTCGCAGAGCTTGCAGGCGATGCAGCGCTCTTCCCCGTTGGGGTAGCGGCGCAGGGCATGCTCGCCACGGAACCGGGGTCCGCGATGGCCCATTTCGAAGGGATAGTTCAGGGTCGCCTTGGGCTTGAAGAAGTACTTCACCGTCAGGATGAACCCGGCGACGAACTCCTTCAGCAGGAGCGACTGGGCAATGCGATCGAGCTGCATGTGCCGTTCTCCTTTAGCGGACGCCCGGCGCGTTGCCGGTTGCCATCAGCACGGCGGCCACGACGACGACCATGGCCAGAGACAGCGGCAGGAAGACCTTCCAGCCGAGGCGCATGAGCTGATCGTAGCGGTAGCGTGGCACCAGGGCTTTCACCATGGCGATGAGGATGAAGAGGAAGCTCGCCTTCAGGACGAACCAGATCACGCCGGGAACCCAGGTGAAGGGCGCGAACGGGATCGGGGAAAGCCAACCGCCGAGGAACAGGATCGTGCCGAGCGCGCACATGGTCATGATGGCCACGTACTCGCCGAGCATGAAGAGCAGGTACGGGGTGGAGGAATACTCCACCATGTAGCCCGCCACGAGTTCGGACTCGGCCTCCGGAAGATCGAAGGGCGGGCGGTTCGTCTCGGCGAGCGCCGAGATGAAGAACACCACGAACATCGGGAACAGCGGCAGCCAGTACCAGCCGAGAATGCCGAGGCTACTGTCCTGCGCTTCCACGATCTTCGAGAGGTTCAGGGTGCCGGCGCACATGAGCACGGTCACGATCACGAAGCCGATGGAAACCTCGTAGGACACCATCTGGGCCGCCGAGCGGAGCGCGCCGAGGAACGGATACTTCGAGTTCGAAGCCCAACCGCCCATGATGACGCCGTAGACGCCGAGCGAGGAGATCGCGAAGATGTAGAGAACGCCCACATTGATGTCGGCGATCGCCCAGCCCGCATTGAGCGGGATCACCGCCCAGGCCGCCAGAGCCAGGGTGCACATGACCAGCGGCGCCAAAAGGAACATGCCCTTGTTGGCCGGAGCCGGGATGACCGGCTCCTTCAGCACGAACTTGAGAAGGTCCGCGAAGGACTGGAGCAGGCCCCATGGGCCGACCACGTTCGGGCCGCGGCGGAGCTGGACCGCCGCCCAGACCTTGCGGTCGGCATAGAGCGCATAGGCGATGAAGATGAGCAGAGCCACGAGCATGAGCAGGCTCTTGCCCAGCATGATCGCGACTGCGAGGAGGATGTCTCCAAATTCCATGGTCCGTTCCTCTTACTCGGCCGCCTCGAGCTTCAGCTCACGGGCGAGCGCGGAGCACTCGGCCATGACGCCGGAGGCGCGGGCAATCGGGTTCGTCAGATAGAAGTCCTTCACCGGGCTCACGAAGGCCTCGCGTCCCAGGGAGCCGCCGATTCCGGACAGCGTCTGGACGGCGGCGAGGCCGTCGGCCGGCTGGACCGTCTCGATGGCGGCGAAATGCGGATGGGCCGCATAGAGCTGCGCGCGAAGAGCGTTCAGGGAGTCGAACGGCAGGCGATGTCCCAGAACGTCGGAGAGCGCGCGCAGGATCGCCCAGTCCTCGCGGGCCTCGCCCGGAGCGAAGGCGGCGCGGTTGGCCATCTGCACCCGGCCTTCCGTGTTCACGTAGGTGCCGGACTTCTCCGTGTAGGTCGCCCCCGGCAGGATCACGTCGGCGCGGTGCGCGCCGCGGTCGCCATGGGTGCCCTGGTAGATCACGAACGCCCCGGGAGCGATGTCGATCTCGTCGGCGCCGAGGTTGAACAGAACGTCCACGCCGCCCTGCGCCATCGACCGGGCGTCGAGGCCCCACTCGCCCGGCACGAGGCCGAGATCGAGGGCGCCCACGCGGGAGGCCGCCGTGTGCAGGACCGAGAAGCCGTTCCAGCCGTCCTTCACCGCTCCGACGTCGCGGGCGAGCTGCGCCACGGTCGAGAGAACGGCGAGACCGTCGGGACGGGAGAGAGCGCCCTGCCCCACGATGATCAGCGGGCGCTCGGCGCTCCGCAGCTTCTCGATGAAGCTGTGGCGGCCGGCGACGAGTTCCGCAAGCGTCTCCGGACCGGCCCCGAGGTAGTCATAGGGATAGGTCAGGTCGGCCTGCTCGCCGATCAGGGCGATGGGCGGAGGCGCCATGCGCCAGCGCTTGCGGATGCGCACGTTGACGAGCGAAGCCTCGATGCGCGGGTTCGAGCCCACGATGAGGATCGCATCCGCATCCTCGATGCCGGCGATGGTGGTGTTGAAGAGGTAGGAGCCGCGGCCATAGGCCGGCGACAGCACCGTGCCGTCCTGGCGGGCGTCGATGTTGCTGACGCCGAGGCTCGCCATGAGGAGCTTCAGGGCGTACATCTCCTCCACCGCGGCAAGATCGCCGACGATGGCGCCGATGCGCTTCGGATCCGTGCCCTTCACCTTGGCGGCAATGGCGGCGAAAGCCTCCTGCCAGGACGCCGGGCGAAGACGGCCGTTTTCCCGCACGAAGGGACGGTCGAGGCGCTGCAGGCGTAGGCCGTCCACGATCTGGCGTGTCTTGTCGGTGATCCATTCCTCGTTCACCGCCTCGTTCACGCGCGGCAGGATGCGCATGACCTCGCGGCCGCGGGAATCCACGCGGATCGAGGAGCCGACCGCGTCCATCACGTCGACGGAATCGGTCTTGGTGAGCTCCCAGGGACGGAAATGGAAGGCTTCCGGCTTGTGGGTGAGCGCGCCGACCGGGCAGAGATCCGCCACGTTCGCCTGCAGCTCGGAGCCGAGCGCCTTCTCGAGATAGCTCGTGATCTCCATGTCCTCGCCGCGCCAGATCGCGCCGAGATCCGGCACGCCGGCCACCTCGGCGGTGAAGCGAACGCAGCGGGTGCAGTGGATGCACCGGTTCATGGAGGTCCGCACGAGCGGGCCGAGATACTTGTCGGTGACCGCGCGCTTGTTCTCGTGGAAGCGGCTGGTGTCGACGCCGTAGGCCATCGCCTGGTCCTGCAGGTCGCACTGGCCGCCCTGGTCGCAGATCGGGCAGTCGAGCGGGTGGTTGATGAGGAGGAACTCCATCACCCCTTCCCGCGCCTTCTTCACGGTCGGCGACTTGGTGGAAATTTCCGGCGGCTCGCCATTCGGGCCCGGGCGGCAGTCGCGCACGCCCCAGGCGCAGGACGCCACCGGCTTCGGCGCGCCCTTCACCTCGACGAGGCACATACGGCAATTGCCGGCGATGGAGAGCCGCTCGTGGAAGCAGAAGCGCGGAATTTCCGCACCGGCCGCCTCTGCAGCCTGGAGCAGCGTGTATTCGGCGGGGACGTCGACCTCGACGCCATCAACGATGATTTTAGCCATCTTCACTCTCACTCCGCCGCAATCAGGACGGATTCGGAATGCGGGTTCGCCGCGTAGTCGTCGATCCGCTTCTCGATCTCGTGACGGAAGTGGCGGATCAGACCCTGGACCGGCCAGGCCGCCGCGTCGCCGAGCGCGCAGATGGTGTGGCCTTCGATCTGGGTCGAGACTTCGAGCAGCATGTCGATCTCGCGCTTCTGGGCGCGGCCCTCGGCCATGCGGTTGAGGACGCGCCACATCCAGCCCGTGCCTTCGCGGCACGGCGTGCACTGGCCGCAGCTCTCGTGCTTGTAGAAGTACGAGATGCGGGCGATGGCGCGCACGATGTCGGTGGACTTGTCCATGACGATCACCGCAGCGGTTCCGAGACCGGAGCGCAGGCCGCGCAGGGTGTCGAAATCCATGGGCGCGTCGATGATCTGGTCGGCGGGTACGACCGGAACGGACGAGCCGCCGGGGATCACGGCGAGCAGGTTGTCCCAACCGCCGCGAATGCCACCGCAATGGCGGTCGATCAGCTCGCGGAAGGTCAGACCCATAGCCTCTTCCACGTTGCAGGGCTTGTTCACGTGGCCCGACACGCAGAAGAGCTTGGTGCCCACGTTGTTCGGGCGGCCGATGCCGGCGAACCAGGAGGCGCCGCGCCGCAGGATCGTGCCCGCGACCGCGATCGACTCCACGTTGTTCACCGTGGTCGGGCAGCCGTAGAGGCCCATATTGGCCGGGAACGGCGGCTTCAGGCGCGGCATGCCCTTCTTGCCCTCGAGGCTCTCGATGAGCGCCGTCTCCTCGCCGCAGATGTAAGCGCCTGCGCCGTGATGGACATAGAGGTCGAAGGGATAGCCGTGGATATTGTCCTTGCCGATCAGCTTCGCGGCATAGGCCTCGTCGACGGCCCGCTGGAGAGCATGGCGCTCCCCGACATACTCGCCGCGGATATAGATGTAGGCCGCATGCGCGCCCATGGCGAAGGACGCGATGAGGCAGCCCTCGATGAGAAGATGCGGATCGTTCCGCATGATCTCGCGGTCCTTGCAGGTGCCGGGCTCCGACTCGTCGGCATTGACGACGAGATAATGCGGACGCCCGTCCGATGCCTTCGGCATGAACGACCATTTCAGGCCCGTGGGGAAGCCCGCGCCGCCGCGACCGCGCAGACCCGAGGCCTTCATCTCGTCGATGATCCAGTCGCGGCCCTTCTCCAGGAGGAACTTGGTTCCGTCCCAGGCGCCGCGCATCTTCGCGGCTTCGAGGCCCGGCGAGTGGAAGCCGTAGAGATTGGTGAAGATACGATCCTTATCCTGAAGCATCTCGGTTCACTCCCTTCAGGACGACTTGTTGTCTTTGCCCGCAGCCGGATCGACGGCGGTCGCTTTCGAGGCGTCCGCAGCCTCCTTGCGCTCTTCGGCCTTGATCGGAGCCTCGCCTTCCTTGGCGCGCTTGGCCGGGGTGTCGGCGGCATCGCTCTCGGTGGCCCGGCCAGCCTCGGGTTTTGCGGCCTTGGCCTGCTGAGGAAGGGAGGCGGCGGCAGCGGCGGGCTCTCCCGTCGAGGCAGGCTGCGCCTGCTCCTCGAAGCGCTTGCGCCAGGCACCGATCTGCGAGCCGTCGTAGAGCGACGGATCCTGCAGCGTGTTCACGGCCTCATGCGGCTCGGAGCGGTTGCGGCCGATCTGCGAGCCCGTCGTCACCGGACGGCCGGCGGCGAGATCGTCGAGCAGCTTCTCGAAATTCTCCGGCGTCAGATCCTCGTAGTAATCGTCGTTGATCTGCACCATCGGCGCGTTGCAGCACGCACCCAGGCACTCGACTTCGAGCCAGGAGAACGTGCCGTCGGCGGTCACGTGGTTCTGCTCGCCGATGCGCTTCTCCAAGACCTTCTTGATGTCGCCCGCGCCGCGCAGCACGCAAGGCGTGGTGCCGCAGAACTGGATGAAGTATTTTCCAACCGGCTCGAGGTTGAACATCGTGTAGAAGGTCGCCACCTCCATGACACGGATGACCGGCATGCCGAGCTTGGCGGCCACGGCCTCGATGGCCTTGCGCGGAAGCCAGCCGCCAGCCTGTTCCTGAGCTTTCGTCAGGAGGGCGATGACGGCCGACGCCTGACGGCCCGGCGGATACTTGGCGATTTCCTTGTCCGCAAAAGCCTCGGTCTCCGGAGAGAGAACGAAGCTCTCGGGCTGCATGTCTTCAGGCGCGAGCTTACGAACGGCCATACACTCTTCTCCTCATCGCCATGGCCGGGTTTGAGGCCCGGCCATCCACGACTTGATCTCTCCATCACGCTCTCAGAAGCGTGCGACCGGGCTCGGCAGCGAGTCCGGTTGATGACTTACCGGTCGACCTCGCCGAACACGATGTCGATGGAACCCAGAACGCTGGCCACGTCGGCCAGCATGTGGCCGCGGCACATGAAATCCATGCCCTGCAGGTGAGCAAAACCCGGAGCGCGGATCTTGCACCGATAGGGCTTGTTCGTGCCGTCGGACACGAGATAGACGCCGAACTCGCCCTTCGGAGCCTCCACGGCGGCATAGACCTCGCCGGCGGGGACGTGGAAACCTTCCGTGTAGAGCTTGAAATGATGGATCAGCGCCTCCATGGAGCGCTTCATATCCTTGCGCGACGGCGGCGAGACCTTGCCGTCGAGCGTCGTCACGGGCCCCTTCCCGTCCGGGGCGCGCAGCTTGTTCAGGCACTGGCGCATGATCCGGACGCTCTGCCGCATCTCCTCCATGCGGATGACCTGGCGGTCGTAGTTGTCGCCGTTCTTGCCGACGGGGATGTCGAACTCCATCTCCTCGTAGCACTCGTAGGGCTGCGCCTTGCGCAGGTCCCACGCAACACCGCAGCTGCGAACGACCGCACCGGTGAAGCCCCACTTCCAGCAATCGTCCAGCGTGATCGTGCCGATATCGACGTTACGCTGCTTGAAGATGCGGTTGCCGATGACGAGCTTGTCGAGATCGTCCAGCACCTGCAGGAACGGATCGCAGAACGCCTCGATGTCGTCGATCAGTTCGGGCTGAATGTCCATGCTCACGCCGCCCGGCCGGAAATAGTTCGCGTGCATGCGCGAGCCGGAGATGCGCTCGTAGAAGATCATCAGCTTCTCGCGCTCCTCGAAGCCCCACAGGGGCGGCGTGAGCGCGCCGACGTCCATGGCCTGCGTAGTCACGTTGAGGAGGTGGGAGAGAAGGCGGCCGATCTCGGAGAAGAGAACGCGGATCAGCTGGGCGCGCCGGGGCACCTCGATGCCGAGGAGCTTTTCGGTGGCTAGGCAGAAGGCGTGCTCCTGGTTCATCGGCGCGACATAGTCGAGCCGGTCGAAATAGGGATTGGCCTGAACGTAGGTCTTGTACTCGATCAGCTTCTCGGTGCCGCGATGCAGGAGGCCGATATGCGGATCGACGCGCTCGACGATTTCGCCATCGAGTTCCAGCACGAGACGCAGCACGCCGTGCGCGGCGGGATGCTGCGGGCCGAAATTGATCGTGAAGTTGCGGATATTATGCTCGCCCATGGGTCGCCCTTTCCGCTCCTTTAAGCCTTGGCCTTCTCATCGCCGGGCAGCACGTAATCCGTGCCCTCCCAGGGCGAGAGGAAATCGAAGTTGCGGAATTCCTGGTTGAGCTTCACCGGCTCATAGACCACGCGGCCCTGGCCGTTGTCGTAACGGACCTCCACATAGCCCGTGAGCGGGAAGTCCTTGCGCAGGGGATGACCCTCGAAGCCGTAATCGGTGAGGAGCCGGCGCAGGTCCGGATGGCCCGAGAACAGGATGCCGTAAAGGTCGTAGGCCTCCCGCTCGAACCAGTTCGCCGCCGGGAACAGGCCCACCAGAGAAGGAACGGGCGTCACCTCGTCCGTTTGCACCTTCACCCGGATGCGGCGGTTATGGTGCGGCGCCAGGAAGTGGTAGACCACATCGAAGCGCTTCTCGCGGGCGGGATAGTCAGCGCCGCAGATGTCGATGAAGCAGACGAAGCGGCACTGCGGGTCGTCCCGCAGGAACGTCACCACCCGCACGATATCCTCGCGGCGGGCGACGACGGTGAGTTCGCCATAGGCAATGGCCCGGTCCTCGATCGCCTCCCCGAGGGACGAGGCGATGTGATCGCTCAGGGCTTGGAGCTCAGCACTCATGCGACGACCTTTGCTCAGCGCTCGATAGTACCGGTGCGGCGGATCTTCTTCTGCAGAAGGAGCACGCCGTAGAGGAGTGCCTCAGCCGTGGGCGGACAACCCGGAACGTAGATATCGACCGGCACGATGCGGTCGCAGCCACGAACCACGGAATAGGAATAGTGGTAATAGCCCCCGCCATTGGCACAGGAGCCCATGGAGATGACGTAGCGCGGCTCCGGCATCTGGTCGTAGACCTTGCGCAGGGCGGGAGCCATCTTGTTGGTCAGCGTGCCGGCCACGATCATGACATCCGACTGGCGCGGCGAGGCGCGGGGCGCGAACCCGAAGCGCTCCACGTCGTAGCGCGGCATGGACATCTGCATCATCTCGACGGCGCAGCAGGCCAGACCGAAGGTCATCCACATGAGCGAGCCGGTGCGCGCCCAGGTGATGAGGTCCTCGGTGGAGGTGACGAGGAATCCCTTGTCGGACAACTCCTCGTTGATGGAGACGAAATAGGGGTCCGTCGCGCCGACCGGCTTTCCGGTGTTCGGGTCGATGATGCCGCGGGGCGCGGGAGCGACCAGGGTCGATTGGTTATCGGAGATCAATCCCATTCGAGGGCCCCCTTCTTCCACTCGTAGATGAAGCCGACCGTCAGGACTCCAAGGAAGATCATCATGGAGAAGAAGCCGAACCAGCCAAGATTCCCGAACGTAATGGCCCAGGGAAACAGGAACGCGACCTCGAGGTCGAAGATGATGAACAGAATGGCGACGAGATAGAACCGCACGTCGAACTTCATGCGGGCGTCGTCGAAAGCGTTGAAGCCGCACTCATAGGCGGACAGCTTCTCGCTGTCCGGACGGCTGTAGGCGACGATGAACGGCGCCACGAGCAGCGCCACTCCGATCAGGAGGGACACGCCGATGAAGATTACGAGAGGCAGGTAGTCGGCGAGGAGATTCGTCATACGACACCTAGAAGGAACTGAGCTCGGCTCGAAGCCGGCAATCTGAACCGCATTTAAGCCTCAGAAAGGCCTGAGAAAGGCCCCTGCGACAACACGCTGATTGCGCGGGAGGCTTAGCCGAGTTCCCCTTCCCTGACAAGTGTTTGCACTGCCGCAAAAAGAACCATTCCAAACTAGGATGTGGCCTTTTCGGCCGCGACGGCCGCCTTTTTATTGGCAGCGGCCTCCGCCCTGCCCGCCGCCGTCTCCGCTTTGGCCTTGGCCTCGCATCGGGCGCGAATCTCGTCGAGCTCCTCCTGGGTCAAATGTTCGATACCGATGAAGACGTTCTGGGCGGCGCTGGCCCGGATCAGCTCGTCCAGCTTGGCCTGGATCGCCGCCCCGTCCCGATTCTGGGTGTTCTGGATCAGGAAGACCATGAGGAAGGTCACGATGGTGGTCCCGGTATTCACGACGAGCTGCCAGGTATCGGAAAACCCGAAGAACGGACCGCTGAGAGCCCAGACAAGGATCACCGCCAGGCACAGCCCGAAGGTGACGGGACGGCCCGTGACCTGGGCTACCCAATTGGAAAAGCTCGTAAAAACCTTCGATATCAACATGACGATGCAACCTCGCACACCTGCAGATAACGCCCAGCTCGCAAAAAAGGCTTCATTCGGCCCTTGGTCAGGGAAGTTCGCTCAAAGGCCCGCCGTCATGGAAAAGTCATCGGGGCGCAGGGTGTCCGGCTTCATCGATTACGTTCGGGGGGATAGCCCACCCTGAGAAGAAAGGTTATATACTGTCTCTTCTTTACTTAACGGAACCCCATGAGACAGTCTTCCTTTTCCGCCGCCAGCTTCGGTCTCGCCCTCCTTGCCTCCATGGGGGCTTCGGCCCAGGAATCGAGCCCCGACCTTTACCCCAACGCTCCCAAAGGCCGCCTGACCCTGACGATCGAACTGCAGGGCAGTGGGCGTAAGGATCTCCCGAACAAGGTCGAGTGGTATCGCCTCGTCGCGTCCCGCAAGCTTGAGCTGGAATTCGCCATGGTCGTCCCGACCAAGGCAACGGTTCCTTTCGTCAAGGTCGGCGGGATCGACAAGGAGAACGCGCCCATGCCGGCAGGAATGGCGGCCATCGGCGAGGCTCTCAAGGTTTGCAAAGGCGACGAAGCCTGCCAGCGGCAGACCATGATGGCCATCGGACAGAAGATGATGGCCAACCCACAAGCCATGGGCGGGATGAAACAGGACGATACCCGCTTCGAGAACTGGCTCTCCGCACGGAATGACGCATGTGCGAAAGGCACGCTTCTCGCGGAGGATACGGGAGACGGCGTGATCATCGACCCGCCCGCCCCTGCCAAGCCATACAGCTTCAGGCGCAAGGGCCGCCTCGACCTTCCCAGCCAGGACCGGGCCATAATGGATAAGGCATGCGAGGTAGAGATGTCCGTGGACAGGCAGACCGGCCTGCTGAGCCTGCGTCTGCAGGGCTTCGGTCTCCCGGTCCCGGTTCAAATGACCGGCGCGAACTTCGCCCCCGTCAAATCGGTGACGTTTCTGGAAGGCAGGCCCAAGATCGAGGTGCTGGACCAGAAGATCGATCCGAAGGCGAATGCCTGGAGCGGGCAGGCCACCCTTGAGAAGGCCGGCAGCGTGTCTCACAATTCCGGGCAGACCGTCGCGCCTATGAGCGGCACCCTGTCGTGGCGCTTCGTGCGCGACTGAGCGCTTTCCAGAGCCGGTTCCACTGACGTGGAACCGGCTCTTGTCCTTGCCATGCCGCACTTCTGAACGACGAACCGGATCCACTTCGCCGAAAATGCTCTACCGACGGGATCTCGCCCCGATACCGGTCGCGGGACGGGAATGAGCAGGCGGCATCCCAGCGTCTCGGACTTCAGTGTCGAATTTCGATTTTCGTGAGAAGGTCAGAGCTTTGAAGCTTCTGTGAAGTGGCGCGGGCGACGGGGCTCGAACCCGCGACCTCCGGCGTGACAGGCCGGCACTCTAACCGACTGAGCTACGCCCGCGCATGTGACCGCCGAAGCGGTGTGGGTGCGGTTTAAGGGCGCCCCTTCCCCCTGTCAAGGGTTCAGTGCGCTCATTTTCGAGTGCCTGCAAGAAACCTGAGCGACCCGACCCGTTCGGGAACTCCGCGCCCGGGAGACCGCGCGCTCCGAGGGGATCAATCGCCCGGTGGCGTCTCTACCGGACTCCTGAGAGAGACCAGCACCCGGTCACACTCACGAAGCTCTTCGAGCGCCTGCCGCAGGCTGTGGAGCGCCGCTTCCGACAGCCCCCCTTGAAGGGGCGCGATGTCGGTGTCGTCATCCTCGGCAAAGGCGGGAGCATAGGTCGCTTCGGTCTCGACCTCGCCTGGAGCCTCGCGATCGGCAGATCGCTGGGGCGCAACGCTCTGCTCGCCCCGCCCCACCGCTTGGACGAAGCGAACCCCTTCCTCTTTCAGGATCCGCTGGACGCCCCTGATCGTGTAGCCTTCCCCGTAGAGCAGATGGCGGATGCCCTTGAGGAGGTCGACGTCGTCGGGCCGATAATAGCGGCGTCCGCCGCCGCGCTTGAGCGGCTTGATATGGTTGAAGCGGGTTTCCCAGAAACGCAGCACATGCTGCGGAACATCGAGGTCCTCGGCGACCTCGCTGATGGTGCGAAACGCGTCGGGGCTCTTGTCCATGGCGCCGCTCGCCATAACCGGCTCAATCCTCGCCTTCGAAGGTCTCGCCGTTGATATGGGCCTTCAGGACGTTCGAGGGTTTGAAAACCATGACCCGGCGCGGGTCGATGGGCACCTCGACCCCGGTCTTGGGGTTGCGTCCGATGCGCTCGCCCTTGCTGCGCACGATGAACGAGCCGAAGGAGGACAGCTTCACGGTCTCACCGGCGGCCAGACTGTCGCAGATCTCGGCCAGGACCCGCTCCACGAGCTCGGCCGATTCGGTCCTGGACAGGCCGACCTTCTGGTAAACCGCCTCGCTCAGATCCGCTCTCGTTATCGTCTTGCCAGCCATTGAGCTCCCCAGCGCATTCGAGATCGTTGGTTGTATCGTCCGTGACGACGCTATGCAGATGGCTCCCTACGGTCAACCGCCAAGGTGCCACCTGTTACCACTGGAGTCGATTCCCGCGGCGGCGAATCGACCCATGTCTTTGGCATGCCGCAGTTTTTAGCGGCGAACCGGTTCGGTTCGCCCAAAACGCCCCAAAGTTCAATTGCCCTAAAACCTACCAGCGGATCAAGGCGCTTCCCCAGGTGAAGCCGCCGCCGATAGCCTCGATCATGACGAGGTCTCCGTCCTTGATCCGGCCGTCCTTGCGGGCGACGTCGAGCGCCAGCGGAATGGAGGCCGCCGAGGTATTCCCGTGCCGGTTGACGGTGATGACGACCTTGTCCTGCGCAATGCCGAGCTTGTCGGCGCTCGCCGTGATGATGCGCTTGTTGGCCTGATGCGGGACGAACCAGTTCAGTTCCTCCGGGCTCGTGCCGGTGGCCTTGAAGGCGTCCTGGACCACGTCCGCCACCATGCCGACGGCGAACTTGAAGACCTCGCGCCCCTCCATTTTCAGGACGCCCGTGGTCTTCGTGGAACCCGGGCCGCCGTCCACATACAGCTTGTCCCGGTAGCGCCCGTCGGAACGGAGGTGCGACGTCAGGACGCCGCGGTCGGCGGACGTCCCCTCACCCTCCTGGGCCTCCAGCACGATGGCGCCGGCCCCGTCTCCGAAAAGCACGCAGGTGGTTCGGTCGTTCCAGTCGAGAATTCGCGAGAAGGTCTCGGCCCCGACAACCAGGGCTCGCTTGTGCGAGCCGGATTGCAGGAACTTGTCCGCCGTGGCCACGGCATAGACGAAGCCCGTGCAGACGGCCTGCAGGTCGAAGGCCGCCCCATGGGTCATCCCGAGCCCGCTCTGGATCATCGTCGCCGTCGACGGGAAGGTATAGTCCGGCGTCGAGGTCGCGCAGATGATGAGGTCGATATCGTCGGCCGTCAGGCCGGCATCGGCCAGGGCAGCCTCGGCCGCCTTGATGCCGAGAACCGACGTGGTCTCATCCTCGTCGGCGATGTAGCGCTGCTCGATGCCGGTGCGCTGCACGATCCAGTCGTGCGAGGTGTCCACCAGCTTCTCGAGCTCCTGGTTCGTCAGCCTGCGCCTTGGCAGATAGGAGCCGATGCCGCGGACGATGGAACGGATGCGTTTCAAGATGCGCCTTCCTACAGCACGATCCGGTTGGGCGATCCCACCCGGAAACCACGCTATTATCGATATGTTGGGAGCACTCTCATGCTCTAGACTGTCTGGTCGAGCGGATCATGCTCCAGCATGCTCCGAATGGTGTTCATCAGCTCAAAATGGGCCATGTCGTAGGCGACATCGATCGCGCTGGCGAAGCCGAGATCGTCGGTTCCGCCATGGCTTTTCACGACGACCCCCTCAAGGCCCAGGAAGACGCCGCCATTCACCTTGCGCGGGTCCATCTTGTCCCTGAGGGCGTTAAAAGCCTGTTTCGCGAACAGGTAACCGATCTTCGCCATCAGGGTCCGGCTCATGGCGGAACGCAGATACTGCCCGATCTGCTTGGCGGTGCCCTCGGCGGTCTTCAAGGCGATATTGCCTGCGAAGCCCTCGGTCACGACCACATCGACGGTGCCTTTGCCGATATCGTCCCCTTCGACGAAGCCGCGATAATCCAGGTGAGGCAGCTTGGCCTCCTTGAGAATCCGGCTGGCCTCCTTGACCGCCTCGATCCCCTTGATCTCCTCCGTTCCGACATTGAGCAGGCCGACCGTCGGCCGCTCCAGGTCGAACACGATGCGCGCCATGGCCGCGCCCATGATGGCCATGTCGACGAGGTGTCCGGCATCGGCGCCGATGGTCGCACCGACGTCCAGCACGATGCTCTCGCCCCGCATGGTGGGCCACATGGCGGCGATGGCGGGACGCTCGATATGGGCCATGGTCTTGAGGCAGACCTTCGCCGTGGCCATCAGAGCCCCCGTATTGCCGGCCGAGACCGCCGCATCCGCCTCCCCGTCCCGAACGGCCTGCACGGCACGCCACATGGATGACTTGCCCCGGCCCATCCGGATGGCCTGGCTGGGCTTCTCGTCCATGGCGATCGCCATGTCGGTGTGACGGAGTTCGACCGCCTCCTTCAGCCTGGGATGAGCGTTGAGGAGAGGCATCACAACCGATTCGTTGCCGAACATCAGGAAGCGAATGTCGGGATGGCGCTCCAAGGCCAAGGCTGCGCCCGGGATCACGACGGAGGGTCCATGATCGCCCCCCATCGCATCAAGCGAAATACGCACCGGCTTCGGCATGAACGATTGTTCTTTCTTTTAAGTCATTCAACAGGGGGCGGAAAATACCGGTTTGCAATGGGTCCGCAACTGAATTCTGTAAACGATGAGACGGCGAACCGGGGCTTGAATATGGGCCTGGGAGGCGCCGTCCGCTCCCCTTTCTACTTGCTCTCCTTCAGCTTGCTCAAGGCCGCGAAGGGGGAATCCTTCCCGTCCGAAGCGTCCTGGAAGCTGAAATCCACCCCCGGCTTGCGGGGATACGGATCGAGCCCGAGAGCCAGGAACTCGGCAGTCAAGGCTCCGAGGTCGATCTGGCCGTTCACGATCTCGTCCGGCGGCTCGTACTCGTTGATATCGGTCGGCGGCTCCGCCGGCATGCCGGACGGCTCGGCGAAGTCCACCTCGACCTCTTCCTCGAGGGTGGAATCGAAGGAATCCAGGGTCATGACGCAGACCTGTGTGATCGCGGCCTTGACCGTGCCGGTCACTTGGATGCCCTTGGCGGAAGTCTTCAGATGGTAATCGCCCGTCAGCGATTGGATCCCTGGCAGGCCGAAATCCCGGGCGAGCGCCGCGCATTCCTCGGCCGTCGCTTCAACCCGGACGTCCTGGCCCCGGGGAGGGATTCTCATGACGTCGACCAGCCGCGACAAGGGGCCCACGGTATCGGGTGTCATCGGATATCCTCCTCAGGCAAAGGCTTCGGGCTGCGGAAAAACGGGTCCCGTCCCCAGAAGCGTATCGAGATCCAGCGTCTTGAGCCCCCGATCGGCTGCAAGGGCATAACGCGCAAGGCCAATGGCCGGTGCCTCGCTGCCATAGACGTTGCGGCCGAGGGCGGCGGCAAGGGCCGCCTCATCGCCCGTGTCGAGCGGACCGTCATAGGCCTGAGCCCGGCCATAGAAGGACTCGGCGATCTTTTTCATGCGCTTCGGCACCACAGTGTCGCCGACGCCCATCTCCCGCAACGAAGCGTCCATGTCGCGGAAGAAGGCATCGGTCAGGTCCTTGGCCACCTCCTCGGCGGGCGCGGGCAGCGTCCGCAATTCCCTCAGAGCCAAGATCATGTGCAAGGACAGGGCTTCGAAACGCCCTTCGACGGTATCGGGGATATGAAGCGCCGCATAGAGCCCGGGAACGCGCGAAGCCGTCGCGATTCTCGCGTAGAGAGCCGCGATCGTCGTGCGTCGTGGATCCTTGCGGAAGAGACTGAAGATCACTGCCTTGCCCTTCCAAGCTTGTCAAAATCGTAACCTCGGGTTACGCCATCACGGTCTCTAGGCGCAAGCTCGTCCGCGCCGCTTTCTGGAAGAACCGTACGATGCGTCGATATCATACTCTCTGGGTGCGTCTGGCTACCGCAACCTTTCTCGCTTCGTCCGTGGCCGCCTGCACGGTCGGCGAGGAATTCCACCGCGGCTATCTCACGGATGAGCGCGCCATCGCACAGGTCAAGAAGGGCATGAGCGCCGAGCAGGTGCTTCAGACGCTCGGCACGCCCTCGACGGTGTCCACGGTGGGCAACCGCAACTGGTACTATATCAGCCAGAAATCACGCCGGACCCTCCAGTTCATGGGCGAGCAGGTGGTCGATCAGCAGATCACGGCCGTCTATTTCGACAGCAACCTCCGCGTCGAGCGCATTGCCCTCTACGGCCTGCAGGACGGCAAGGTCTTCGACTTCATCAGCCGGACCACCCCTGCCGGCGGCGAGGAAGCCAGCTTCCTTGGACAGCTCTTCCGCGGCGTGACGAGCTTCAATCCCTTCGGCTGATCGGACCCCTCAAAACGATCTCCCAATGGCCGGGCTTCCCGGCCATTTTTCTTGGATGAGCAACGAAAAACCCGCGGCGAATGCCGCGGGTTTTCTTTCTTGAGCTACAAGCGCCCTTACGAATGCGCCAGGATGGCGAGGAGAAGCAAGGCGATGATGTTGGTGATCTTGATCGCCGGGTTCACGGCAGGGCCAGCCGTGTCCTTGTAGGGGTCGCCGACGGTGTCGCCGGTGACGGACGCCTTGTGGGCTTCCGAGCCCTTGTGGTGGGTGGTGCCGGAGGCATCCGTGAAGCCGTCCTCGAAGGACTTCTTCGCGTTGTCCCAGGCGCCGCCGCCCGAGGTCATCGAGATGGCCACGAACAGGCCCGTGACGATCACGCCGAGGAGCATCGCACCCACGGCCGAGAACGCCTCGGACTTGCCCGCCACCCAGTAGACAACGAAGTAGGTGACGATCGGGGCCAGCACCGGCAGCAGCGAAGGCACGATCATTTCCTTGATCGCAGCACGGGTCAGCATGTCCACGGCCCGGCCGTAATCGGGCCGGTCGGTGCCTGCCATGATGCCCGGCTTCTCGCGGAACTGGCGGCGCACTTCCTCCACCACCGCGCCCGCAGCCCGGCCCACCGCCGTCATGGCGATCCCGCTGAACAGGAAGGGGATGAGGCCGCCGAACAGGAGCCCCACCACCACATAGGGGTTGGTGAGGGAGAAGTTCGGCGCCACGCCCTGGAAGTAGGGATACTGGGCGGCGTTCTGGGTGAAGTAGTTGAGGTCCGACGTATAGGCCGCGAAGAGCACGAGGGCGCCCAAGCCGGCGGAGCCGATGGCGTATCCCTTGGTCACTGCCTTCGTGGTGTTGCCCACCGCGTCGAGGGCGTCCGTCGACTTGCGGACTTCCTTGGGAAGGCCCGCCATCTCGGCAATGCCTCCGGCGTTGTCCGTCACCGGGCCGAAGGCGTCGAGGGCCACGATCATCCCGGCCAGCGCCAGCATCGCCGTCACCGCGATCGCGATGCCGAAGAGACCCGCGAGCTTGAAGGCCACGATGATCCCCGCGATGATCACGATGGTCGGCAGGGCCGTGGATTCCAGCGAGACGGCCAGTCCCTGGATCACGTTCGTGCCGTGGCCCGTGACCGATGCCTGCGCGATGGAGCGCACGGGGCGGAAGCCGACGCCGGTATAATACTCGGTGATGACCACGATCAGCGCCGTGACGGCGAGGCCGATGAGCGCGCACCAGAACAGAGCCTGACCCGTGAACGCGGCACCGGGAACCGGACCGAAGCCGATCATCTGCCAGGTCACGACCCCGATCATGCCGGCCGAGAGGATACCTGTCGCGATCAGGCCCTTGTAGAGCGCGCCCATGATGGACTCGTTCTGCCCGAGCTTCACGAAGAAGGTGCCGATGATCGAGGTGAGGATGCAGGCAGCGCCGATGGCGAGCGGGTACATCATCATGGTGTCGAGCGCGGCTTGTCCGGCGAAGAAGATCGCGGCGAGAACCATGGTAGCGACCACGGTCACCGCATAGGTCTCGAACAGGTCCGCGGCCATGCCGGCGCAGTCGCCGACATTGTCGCCGACGTTATCGGCGATGGTGGCCGGATTGCGCGGATCGTCCTCCGGGATCCCGGCCTCGACCTTGCCCACGAGGTCGCCGCCCACGTCGGCGCCCTTCGTGAAGATGCCGCCGCCGAGACGGGCGAAGATGGAGATCAGCGAGGCCCCGAAGCCCAAGGCGACGAGGCTGTCGATCACCACGCGGTCGGAGGCGTTCAGCCCCGAGATGCGGGTCAGGTAGCCGTAATAGAGCGCCACGCCGAGGAGCGCGAGGCCCGCCACGAGCATTCCGGTGACGGCCCCCGCCTTGAAGGCCACGTCCAGGCCGCCGCCCAGGGACTGGGTGGCCGCCTGCGCGGTACGCACATTGGCGCGGACGGAGACGTTCATGCCGATGAAGCCGGCAACACCCGACAGGATAGCGCCGATGGCGAAGCCGACGGCGACCCGGATGCCGAGGAAGTAGGCGATGACGGCGAAGAGAACGATGCCGACGATCGAAATGGTGAAGTATTGCCTGCGGAGATAGGCCTTCGCGCCTTCGGCAATCGCCCCGGCGATTTCCTGCATACGCTGAGAACCGGCGTCCCGCTTCATAACGTCGGCGATGGCCCAGAAGCCATACGCAATCGAGAGAAGCCCGCCCAAGATAATTAGGGTGAGTGCCATCATGCCATCCTTGTTATGGGAAAGCAGAAAGCCACTCCACAAGGCCTAGAATTTGGCCTTGACCGGCCCCTACCCCCAGCGAACTTTATATTTGGTGGCAAAAAACTAGGCAGTCCGCAACAATCCCCCCGGAAGAAACCACAGGAAGACCTTTATACTTTAAGCGGGTGCGATCGCCTTGGCTCTCCGCTGCCACGCCAGAAGAGCCAGCGCGACGACGACGGGCGGGAAGACCATCCAGTTCACGGTTTCCCAGCCCCCGGCATTGAGGAGCTTGCCGGACGAGAAGGAAGCCAGGGCCACCGAGCCGAAGATCAGGAAGTCGTTGGCCGCCTGGACCTTGGCGCGTTCTTCGGGACGGTAGCAGTCGGTCACGAGGGCGGTGGCCCCGATGAAGCCGAAGTTCCAGCCGAGTCCCAGGAGAATCAGGGTCGTCCAGAAATGGGCGATGTCGGTGCCGGACAGGCCGATGAGGGCCGAGACGGCGATCAGGATGAGGCCTGCGGCCGTCACCCGCTTCTTGCCGAACCGTGAGATCAGCCGTCCTGTAAAGAAGCTCGGGCCGAACATGGCGAGGATATGCCATTGGATGCCGAGGGCCGCCGCCCCCACAGGGTGGCCGCAGCCGATCATCGCCAGGGGCGCGGCCGTCATCATGAAGGTCATGAGGCTGTAGGAAACGAGCCCCGTGACCGCGGCGACGATGAAGCGGGGCTGGCGCACGATCTCGAGCAGGGGCCTGCCGCCGCCCAGGGTCGCGGACGACACGCTGACCGGCGCGGGCCGCAGGAAGGACACCACGGCCATCGACAGGAGAGCCAGGGTGGCCTGCCCCAGAAAGGCCCCGGCGAAGGGAGCGGCCTGGACGGCATCCCGTGTCCAGATCACGGTCTGGGGGCCGATGACGCCCGCGATCAGGCCGCCGGTCATGACCCAGGATATGGCCCGCGGCTTGAAGCTGTCGGAAGCGGCGTCCGTGGCGGCGAAGCGGTAGCTCTGGTTGAAGGAGCCGTAACTGCCGATGATCAGGGTGCCGAGGCAGAAGAGCGCGAAGCTGTAGGAGGCGATGCCGAAGGCGGCGAGGCACCCTCCGGCCAGACCGATCCCGGCGCCGACGATGTAACCGATGCGCCGCCCCGCCTTGCGCATGAGCATGGCGGCCGGGATCGTTCCCAGGGCCAGCCCGAGATTGAGCAGGCTCACGGGGAGCGTCGCCAGCTCCTTGTTCGAGGCGAGAGCCTGCCCGACGAGACCGCCGAGGGAGACGACGATGGCGGGGCTCGAACCGCCCAGGGCCATGGCGACGGCGAGCACCACGGCATTGTGCCTGGCGACGGCATCGCTCGACATCGGCTTGAAGGAAGGATCAGAAATGCTGGTAGGAGCCGACATCGTAGCGTCTTTCGAGACCGTTCATCCGAAAGACCGGCAGGTCCTGTCCTGCGACGACTCGGCCAATGACGGATAGGGCGATGCCGACGCTATCGGCCTCTTTGCGGAAACTGTCGAGTTTCTTTTCCGGCACGGTGCAGAGAATTTCGTAATCGTCCCCGCCGGTCAGCGCCAGATCGAGAAGGCTCGGCGAGGCCTGCACCGCCTTGGCCGCCGCGGACGAGAGCGGCACCTGCGCGGCCTCGACGACGGCGGAGGTGCCGCTGGCCCGCATCATCTTGGCGAGGTCCCCCGCCAGCCCGTCGGAGACGTCCATGGCGGCGCTGGCATGGTCCCGCAGCGCGGCGGCGAGGCGGTGGCGGGGCTGAGGATGGAGGTATCGGTCGGCCAGATGAGCCCTCTCTTCCAAGGACAGGGCAGCCGCCCATGGCGGGTCCGCGCGGAGCTTCAGGCCGAGCGCCGCGTCACCGATGGTTCCGGTCACGCAGACGGCGTCTCCCACCCCAGCCGTGGTGCGCGGCACCATCCGGCCGGACGGGACCTGCCCGACGGCCGTCACGGAGAGGGTCAGCGGCCCCCTCGCCCTGACGGTGTCGCCCCCCAGCAGCGGGCAGGCGAAATCCCGGGAAGCCTGGCCCAGCCCGGCGGCGAAAGCGGCAAGCCAATCCTCGGTCCAGTCGTCCGGGAGGGCGAGGCTCAGCAGGAAGCCCGCCGGTTCCGAGCCCTTGGCGGCGAGATCCGAGACATTCACCCCAAGCGCCTTGCGGGCGATGGAGCCCGGCGCATCCTCGGGCAGAAAATGAACGCGCTCCACCAGCGCATCGGTGGTGAGAACGAGATCGTGGCCCGGCTTCGGTCTCAGGCAGGCCGCATCGTCCTTGAGGCCCAAGGCCGCTTCGCCTGCGATGGGGGCGAAGAAGCGGGCGATCAGGCTGTCTTCGCTGGGACGCTGCTTGGCGCTCATCGGCTGACGGCCCTCGCCCGCATGGGTTCTACCGCTTGTCCTGGCCGCCGGCTTTCTTCTCGAGCTCGCCGGGACGCACTTCGCGAGCGACCTTGTCGAGCACGGCGTTCACGAGGCCCGGCTCGTCCTCGCCGTAGAAGCCGTGGGTCACGTCCACGTATTCGGTGATGACGACGCGGGCCGGAACGTCCTTGCGGAAGATCAGCTCGTAGCCGCCCGCCCGCAGGATGGCGCGCAGCACCGCCTCGACGCGCTTGAGGGGCCAGTCGGACGCGAGCGCCTTGTCGATGCGCACGTCGATCTCACGCTGGTTCTTCACGACGCCGGAGAGGATGTCGCGGAAGAAATTGTTGTCCGAGGGCTGGAACTCGATGCCCTCGACCTCGCGGCCGATCCAGAAGGCCTCGAACTCGGCCAGGGCATCGAGGACGGTCTTGCCCGAGATGTCCATCTGGTAAAGGGCCTGAACGGCAGCGAGGCGAGCGGCCGAACGCTCTGCTGGCTTTGCCATGATCAACCCTCCACGAGCTGGCGTTTGATGCGCAGGACGGCGAGAGCCGCCTCGACGGCTCCGCCACCCTTGTTCAATTCGCGGACATTGGCGCGGGTCCAGGCCTGCTGCTCGTTCTCCACGGTGAGGATGCCGTTGGCGAGCGGAATGCGGCGGGCCACGGACAGATCCATGAGGGCGCGGGCGCTCTCGCCGGCGACGATGTCGTAATGCCCCGTCTCGCCGCGGATCACACAGCCGAGGGCCACGACCGCGTCATAGGGCCTGCCGGCTTTCTCGGCAGCATCGAGCGCGATGGCGATGGTCGCCGGAATTTCGAGCGCCCCGTCCAGGGTCAGCACGTCCATGGTGGCCTGGGCCGCCTCGACGGCGCCCCGCGCGCCGCGCAGGAGTTCGTCGGCGATATCGTCGTAGAAGCGGGCCTCCACGACCAGGATGCGGGCGCCGGGAACCGGCGGGCGGGCGGCGCGGGGAGCTGCTGAATGGGCGACCATGAGAAACCGTTCTGAATTCCAAGAAGAACCAGGCCCCCTTTGCGAAGCCGAAGACCGGCATCGCGAAGGAGGATCCAGTGCATGCTGGAGACGCCCTGCCCGTCGGGACGGCCCATCGGCCTCCTCAGGATCAGGGCTCTGTTAAGGAAAGTTGGAAGTCCCTACTCCGCCCGGCGCGCATCCGCAAGCCGCGCCGCGTAACGGGCCATGAGATCGACCTCCAGATTGAGCCTGTCGCCCACCTGCCGCTCGCCCCAGGTGGTCACCGCGAGCGTGTGCGGGATGATGAGCACGGAGAACATGTCGTCGTTGACCGAATTCACGGTAAGCGACGTGCCGTCGAGGCAGACGGAGCCCTTCTCGGCAATGAAGGCGGCAAGCGCACGCGGGGCCTTGATCGTGAAGCGGGCCGTCGGCCCCCAGGGATCGTCGCCTGCGGTGATCGCCTCCTTGGCGACGATGGTCGCAACACCGTCCACGTGCCCGGTCACGATATGGCCGCCGAGTTCGTCGCCGATCTTGAGAGAGCGTTCCAGGTTCACCCTGGTGCCCGTTTGCCAGTCGCCGACCGTTGTCCGCTCCAGGGTCTCGGCGGCGGCATCCACGTCGAACCAGCACCCGCCCTCGCGCGGGCCGACGGCCACCACCGTCAGGCACGGGCCGCCGCAGGCGATGGATGCGCCGAGCGCGATCGTGGCGGGATCGTAGGAAGAATGGATACGCAGGCGCTTCAGGGTGCCTTGTGTCCCCTCCACCGCCGCCACTTCACCGACATCGGTGACGATACCCGTAAACATCAGGGCCTCTCCCAGAACATGAAAAGATCGGGGCCGGTCTGTTCCTCGGCCCAGAGATCGAGTTGGTCCATGCGGTCCTGCAGCGAAAGGCCAAGGGCCGCAACGTCGCCCTGCCCCCTCGCCGACCGACCGGTGATCAGGACGAGCTCGTCGACAAGGTCGTCCTTCGCCAGCGCATCCGCCAGCTCCGGCCCGCCCTCGCAGAACAGCCGGGTCAGGCCCCGTGTGCCGAGAAGCCGGAGGGCCTCGGGAAGGGCCACGCGGCCAGCCGCATCCGCCGGAACCCGCAGGACCTCGACGCCCTGCGCGGTCAGCACCCGTTCGGCCTCGACCGGAGCCTCCACGGTGGTGAGGATCCAAGTCGGAATCTCCCGCGCGCCGGTCACGATTCGGGCGTCCTGAGGCGTGCGCAGGCGGGAATCGACGACGATCCGGACCGGCGAGCGGCCTTCGAGCCCCGGCAGACGCACATTCAGGAGCGGATCGTCGGCCAGAACGGTCCCGACGCCGACCATGATGGCGTCGGCATGGGCGCGCATGAGGTGAACTTTTCCGTTGGCGATCTCGCCCGTGAGCATCAGGCGCGGGCCGCTACGCGATCCGGCGAACCCCTCCGTGCTGCGGGCGAGCTTCACGGTCACGGCGGGCCTCCCCTTCGTGACGCGCGTGATATGGCCGCGATGGGCGCGACGGGCCTCGATGGCGAGGCAGCCGGCCGACACCGCGATCCCGGCCTCCCGCAGCATCCGGTGCCCCAGACCGGCGACCCGGTCATCCGGGTCTTCCAGGGCGGACACGACCCGCCCCACGCCCGCCGCGACCACTGCGTCGGCGCAGGGCGGGGTCTTGCCGTGATGGGAACAGGGTTCGAGGGAGACGTAAAGCGTCGCCCCCTTCGCCCGCGCGCCCGCCGCTGCGAGGGCGACGCGCTCCGCATGCGGCCTTCCGCCCGGTTGGGTCGCCCCTTGCGCGACGATGACGGGCGCATCGCCGCTCTGATCGACGATCACGCATCCGACAGACGGATTGGGCCAGGTCAGGCCGAGATTGCGCTCGCCGAGCGCGATCGCCAGACGCATGAAGCGCTCGTCCAAAAGGGCTTGGTCAGGCTGTGGCCCCAACGCGCCGGGGTCCGTCATTGCTCGCTCGACGCGCGCTTCTTCTTGGGCGGAGGCGGCAGGTCGTCCACGCCTTCGCCTTCGGCCAGCTTGCCAAGAATCTCCTCGAAGTCCTTGGCCTCGCGGAAGTTCTTGTAGACGGAGGCGAAGCGCACATAGGCCACGTCGTCGAGGCCCTTGAGCCCCTCCATGACGAGTTCGCCCACGGTCTCGCTCGGCACCTCGCCGTCGCCCATGCTCTCGAGCTGGCGCACGATGCCGTTGATCATACGCTCGACCCGCTCCGGTTCCACCGGCCGCTTCCTAAGGGCGACTTCCACCGATTGCTGGAGCTTGTCACGGTCGAAGGGCACCCGGCGTCCGGACCGCTTCACGACCGTCAGCTCGCGCAGCTGGACGCGCTCGAAAGTCGTGAAGCGTCCGCCGCAATCCGGACAGATGCGGCGGCGTCGGATGGACGAGGAATCGTCCGTAGGGCGGGAATCCTTCACCTGGGTGTCCAGGCCCCCGCAATAAGGGCAACGCATGGATCAGCCTAAACCTCACGCGTAGATCGGGAAGCGGCGGGTCAGCTCGTGGACGCGGTGCTTGACCGATTCCTCGACGGCCGCATTGGCCTCCTCGCCGTGCTTGGCAAGCCCGTCCAGGGTTTCGACGATCAGCTCGCCCACCTTCTTGAACTCCGCTACGCCGAAGCCGCGGGAGGTGGCGGCGGGGGTGCCGAGGCGGATGCCGGAGGTGACCATCGGCTTCTCGGGATCGAAGGGCACGCCGTTCTTGTTGCAGGTGATGTGGGCGCGTCCGAGGGCTGCTTCCGCAGCCTTGCCGGTGAGCTTCTTTGGGCGCAGGTCCACCAGCATCAGGTGATTGTCCGTGCCGCCCGCGACGATGGCATAGCCGTTCGCCAGCATGGTATCGGCCAGGACCTTGGCGTTCTCGACGACCGAGCGGGCATAGAGCTTGAACTCGGGGCGCAGGGCCTCGCCGAAAGCCACGGCCTTGGCGGCGATGACATGCATGAGCGGGCCGCCCTGGAGGCCGGGGAAGATGGCCGAGTTGACCTTCTTGGCGATGTCCTCGTCATTGGTGAGGATCATGCCGCCGCGCGGGCCGCGCAGGGTCTTGTGGGTCGTCGTGGTCACCACGTGGGCGTGGGGGAACGGCGACGGATGGGCGCCGCCGGCCACGAGACCGGCAAAGTGCGCGATATCCACCATGAAGAAGGCGCCGACCTCGTCCGCGATCTCGCGGAAGCGGGCGAAGTCCCAGAAGCGGGAATAGGCCGAACCGCCGGCCACGATCACCTTCGGCTTGTGCTCGCGGGCAAGGCGGGCGACCTCGTCCATGTCGATGATCTGGTCGCTCTCGCGGACCTTGTAGCTCACCACGTTGAACCATTTGCCGGACATGTTGACCGGCGAGCCGTGGGTCAGGTGGCCGCCGCAGGCGAGGTCGAGGCCCATGAAGGTGTCGCCGGGCTTCATGAGGGCCATGAACACGGCCTGATTGGCCTGGGAGCCGGAATTGGGCTGGACGTTGGCGAACTTGCAGTCGAACAGGCGCTTGGCGCGCTCGATGGCGAGCTCCTCGGCCATGTCCACGAACTGGCAGCCGCCATAGTAACGGCGGCCCGGGTATCCTTCCGCGTACTTGTTGGTCATCACCGAGCCCTGGGCTTCCAGGACGGCGCGGGAGACGATGTTCTCGGAGGCGATCAGCTCGATCTCATCGCGCTGGCGGCCAAGCTCCAGCTCGATGGCGCGTGCGATCTCGGGATCGCTGTCGGCGAGGCTCGCCGAGAAGAAGCTGTTGGAGAGATGGCTACGTGCCGATTCACTCGCGCTCATGGGGACCCTCGCCTTCCTGTCAGCCCGGCTTCACCCGGGCGCTCGATCCGAATTGTCCAGGCCTTTATCATGGGCCGCCCGAGCGCGCCAAGCACCCTGGAGACATGCCCACCCAGCTTTGAGAATGCAACAGCCCGGAATGACATAAGGGAATCCTGGAAAGCTGCCGTCCAAAAGCAAATCGCCGGCGCAAGGCCGGCGATCGCGAGAGGTACGGGAAAAGATGCCTTCAGTTCTGCAGGAACATCTCGGCGTCGGGCTCGGTCGGCGTACTGCTCGCAACCGGGATGGCGCTGCCGAGGCCGTCCTTGTTGTAGATGTCGTCGCGGAATTGCACGAGGCCGTCCGGCGTCGCCCAGGCGGTGATGTAGACCCAGTGGATCGGCACAGGCTGCGCCAGGCGCGCGTCGATGCGCTCGCCGGACTTGAAGGTGGCGTCGATCTGCTCGCGGCTCCAGCCGGGGGTGTCCTTCAGGAGCCACTCGATATAGTCGCGCACGTTCTGGATGCGGATGCAGCCCGAGGACACGAAGCGGAAATCGTCGCCGAAGATGCCCTTGGAGGGCGTATCGTGCATGTAGACGCCGTGCTGGTTCGGAATGTTGATGCGCACGAAGCCCATGGAATTGAGCTCGCCGCCCGGATCCTGGCGGAAGCGGTAGCGGGTCGCCTCGTCGGAGAACCAGTTGACCTGCGACGGCGCGATCTCCGTGTTGCCGTTGAAGATGCGGATCTTGTTCTCCGTCAGGTAGTTGGGCTCCTTCTGCATCTTCGGGATCAGATCCTTCTTGATGATCGAAGCGGGCACGGTCCAGAACGGGTTGAAGTTGACCTCGACCACCTTGGAATTCAGAAGCGGCGACTGACGGTCGATCTTGCCGACGCCGGCGGCGTGGCGGGTATGCACGACGCCGCTCTCGACCGTCTCGACGAGGGCGGCCGGGATGTTGGCGACGATGTACTTGTTAGTGAGTCCGCCGACGAGGCTGCGCAGGCGGCCCAGATTGATCTCGAGCTGGCGGATGCGCACTTCGACCGGCACGTTCATGGCCGCCACGGTCGGCGCCGTCACGGTGCCGGTAGAGCTGATGCCGTGACGCGCCTGGAAGCGGCGAACACCTGCCTCAACGTAAGAATCGTAGATCGGCGATTCGCCCGCCGCCGGGTCGAGATCGCCCGTGATGATCAGGCGCTGGCGGAGGGCCACGACCGCCGGGCTCCGGGATCCCACGCGCAGGCCCTGGACGCCCTGAACGGGCTGCCAGCCGCCGCGGGCGGCGATGTTGCGGTAGTACTCGATCATCTGCTCGGTGGCGGCCAAGGACTCGGCCGAAACCATCGGGGTCGAGGTCCGCTGCACACGGGTACGGGAAACCGCCTCGTAGTTCTGCGACCACTCGGCCTGGCTCTGGGCGAATTGCTGGGCCAGGGCTCCGGTCGCCGGCGTGAAGACAAGGGCGAGCGATCCAGTCAGGAGGGTACGGCGTGACAACATGAGCGCAAGCTCTTCCCGGTTAGGTGTGGTCGACGGAGGAAGCGGCGGACAGGTGCCCGAAACGCCCCTTTCCCGGCGATATGTGCCGGGATAGGATTAAAGAACGGTATCGAAAACGGGGAACATCGAGGCCGTTTTATGGCAAAACGGCAGCCCGAACACTCCCCGGTGCCTCCGAACCGCTCCAGCATGCCATGTAACGTCGAACTGTGCTTTTGGGGAAACACTTCTGTGTGAGAAGCTCGAGTGCCTTGTCAGGGATTTCCTCTAAGTTCCCTTACGTTATTGCCCTTCCTGCGCCGCCAGCCAGGACATGACGAGATAGACGGCCATCAGAGTGAGGAAGAATGTCACCGTAAGGAACCCGCCCGAGATGATCCCCGGGAAGAAGGCTGCGAGGATCAGGTGGCTCATAACGGCCAGGAGCCACATGATGCCGCCCCAGGTGCTCGCCATCCAGAGGCCCACCGCCGCGATCAGGTCGATGAGGGCGAAGTAGATGACGGTCGCCTGATAGCCCGTCGAGCGGGCCTCGAAATGGCCGATGGGTGTCCAGATCCCAAGGATCACGGCCCAGGAACTCAGCCCCTTCATAATCCACAGGATGGCGAGGATCCGCATGAACCAGGTCAGGACGAAGCTCCAGCGCATGAATCCTTGGGCGACGGGGCGCTCCTCGATCCGGTCGGAAAGATATTCCCGCGCCGCCTGGGGCGGCGATCCCTGACTGGCGTTACGTCCGATCATCAGGCGATCTCCAGCTCGTGCGGGCCGAGCCCGGCGAAGTATTGCTCGATGGCTTTCCTGTCGACGGCCTCGATCGAATCGGGGCGCCAGAGGGGCCTGTTGTCCTTGTCGATCAGGACCGCCCGGACGCCCTCGTAGAAATCCTTGCCGTCCCCGATGCGCGAGACGATCCGGAACTCGGTCTTCATGGCCTCCTCGAAATCGAGGGAGCCGCCCCGCCGGACCTGCTCGAAGGCGATGCTCATGCTCGTGGGCGACTTGGCGCGCATGCCTGCGGCGGTCGCGGCGGCGAAGGCCGATCCCCCGGCTGCGGCCTCGTCGAGACGCTTGAGGATCGCTGCGACGCTCTCGCAGGAAAAGCAGGCATCGATCGTCGCCCTCTCCGCCTCCAGCGGCGCGGGGCCCGGATCGGCGGCCAATCGCGCCAGCGCCCTGTCCACGGGTTCGCCCTCGACAAGGGTCTCTCGCAGGGCCGGAAAGCTCTCGCTCGCCACCGCATGGGTGGCAAGGCCCAGCATGACGGCATCCGCCTGCTTCACCCGCTCTCCCGTGAGAGCCAGATACATTCCCATCCGGCCCGGCAGGCGCGGCAGGGCATAGGTCGCGCCGACATCGGGGAAGAAGCCGATGCCGACCTCCGGCATGGCGAAGAGATAGCGCCCGCCTGCCACCCGGTGGGAGCCGTGCAGGGACACGCCGACGCCACCGCCCATGACGATGCCGTCGATGAGGGAAACATAGGGCTTCGGATAGCGCTTGATGCGGATGTTGAGCTGGTATTCCTCACGCCAGAAGGCGAGCGCCTCGTCCTTCTCCCCGGCTTTCAGGAGGTCCGTCAGCCGCCGGATGTCGCCGCCTGCGCAGAAGGCCTTTTCGCCCGCGCCCTGGACGACGACTCGCGTTACGGACGGGTCCTGCGCCCAGGCATCGAGCGCCCGGCGCATCTCGCGGACCATGGTGAGAGTCAGGGCATTGAGCGCCTTGGGACGGTTGAGCGTGATGAGGCCGGCCTTCCCCTGCTTTTCGCAGACGACTTCGACACTCTCGTCCATGGAACACTCCTTTGTTTCATTTCGGCTTAAAACAAGACCGGGGCCAGCCGTCAATGCATGGCTGGTTTGACGGCGATCTTCCATGGATCGGGCTAAACTGCGACCTCGAACCCTTTTTTAGAAGGTTTCAAGTGTGCTAACCCTCTCGCGAACCCGGAATGTCGAAGCCGGGGTTGGATGAGGATCATGTCGAAATTGTCGCCGTTGCCCCGCCCCTCCTCGGGTGAAGCCCAGACGTCTTCCCTGAACCTGTCTCATCGCCCGCGGCGCAACCGCAAGGCCGAATGGGCACGGCGGCTGGTGCGAGAGAACGTGCTGACGGCGAACGACCTGATCTGGCCGATCTTCATCGTCGAAGGAGACAGCGGCCGCACGCCCGTGGCGTCGATGCCGGGCGTGGAACGGCTGACCATCGTCGAGGCCGTGCGCGAGGCCGAGCGGGCCGCGTCCCTGAACATCCCCGCCATCGCGCTTTTCCCCTATACCGATCCCGCGCTTCGCGATCCGACCGGCTCGGAGTCGCTCAACCCGCGCAACCTCGTCTGCCGCGCCGTGCGCGCGATCAAGAAAGCGGTGCCCAACATCGGCATCATCTGCGACGTGGCCCTCGATCCCTATACGAGCCACGGCCATGACGGCGTCATGAGCGGCGAGCTGATCCTGAACGACGAGACCGTCGCCCTCCTGGCGCGGCAGGCGCTGCTCCAGGCCGAAGCCGGGGCCGACATCATCGCTCCCTCCGACATGATGGACGGGCGCGTCGGCGCGATCCGCGCCGCCCTCGACGAGACGGGCTTCCAGGACGTGCAGATCATGGCCTACGCGGCGAAATACGCATCGGCCTTCTACGGCCCTTTCCGCGACGCCATCGGCACCAATGCCACCCTCGTCGGCGACAAGCGCACCTACCAGATGGACCCGGCGAATTCCGACGAGGCCATGCGCGAGGTCGCCCTCGATCTCGAAGAGGGCGCGGACATGATCATGGTGAAGCCCGGCCTGCCCTATCTCGACATCGTGCGCCGGGCGAAGGACACCTTCGGCGTTCCGACCTTCGCCTACCAAGTCTCCGGCGAGTATGCCATGATCCAGGCTGCGGCCCAGAACGGCTGGATCGATGGAGAACGGGCGATGATGGAAAGCCTCCTGGCCTTCAAGCGTGCTGGCGCGGACGGCATCCTCACCTATTTCGCGCCTCAGGTCGCCGAGAGGCTCAAAGCGCAAGGCTGACCGTCAGGCGCAGAGCGGGCCCTTCCGCGTGTTCGGCTCAAGGCTCCCCGGAATGTGGCGGCTGGCCGCATTCCTGCTGGCCTCGGGCCTTCTGTCCGCCTGCACCGTTGCCATCGACGCGGAGCAGACGCGGGTCTGCCGCTCCGCCCTCCCGGCCCTCAACCCTGGAGGCGTCATCACCGTCGAGCGGGTGCGCGAGGGACCGGTCCCGAGAAGCCTGCGGATCGATTATAGCGTCGCCTCTGCGGACCGCCCCGTGCTGGAGCGGTTCGCCATCTGCCAGTTCGCCGCCGAAGGGCTCTCGCCCAACAAGGCGGAGCTGACGGGCCTCGGCACCGAGGAGGGCCCCCTGTCCGGAGCCAGTCTCTACCTGCTGAAGCGCTACTACCTCGATACGCCCGAAGGCATGGCAGGCGATCCCGGCAGCCGTTCCGCCGCGGATGTGGCCGAGATCCCGCCGGCGGCGGCCTATTGGCTGCAGCAGGTGCTGGTGAGCCTGCCGAGAACGGCCATCTACGCCCTGCTCTCCGTGGCCTTCGCCCTGATCTTCGGCCTGAGCGGCCGGATCAACCTCGCCTTCGGCGAACTCGCCGCGATCGGCTCGGCAGCGACCATCGCGGGCGCCTCGATCGCGCTGGGCTCCGGCGCGACCTCGCCGTTGACCGGGCTGGCGGCCGGGCTGGCGGCGGCCCTCTTCGCAGGCGCCAGCCACAGCGCCGTCGGCGGGTATTTCACCATCGGCCGGATCACAGCCGCGAGTTCGCAGCCGAGCCTGATCGCGACGGTCGGGCTTTCCCTCTTCCTCATGGAGTACCTGCGGCTCGTGCAGAGCCCCGTGACCGTCTGGCTGCCGCCGATCTGGTCCGAGGCGTGGCCCTTCGCCCGCGCCCAGGATTTCCTCGTCAGCCTGACACCGATCACGGCAGTCACCACCGGCATCGGCGCAGCCGCCGCCACGAGCCTTCTCTGGCTCGTCCAGACCACAAGCTTCGGGCGCGCGTGGCGCGCCTATGCGGACGACCCGAAGGCGGCCGCACTCTTGGGCGTCAACGGACCCCGCCTCCTCATTCAGACCTTGGCGCTGGCCGGAGCCATGGCGGGCCTTTCGGGGATGCTGATCGTGGCGCAATACGGCGGCCTGGGCTTTGCCGGCGGCTTCCAATACGGACTCAAGGCGCTGATCGCCGCCATCATCGGCGGGATTGGCTCCATCCCCGGCGCAATGTTAGGAGGTTTCGCCGTGGGCTTGTTCGAGACCCTGTGGTCGGCGTATCTGCCCATCGAGCTTCGCGACATGGCGCTCTACGGGGCCCTTGTCGTATTCCTGATCTTCCGGCCCGGCGGCCTGCTGGGCTTCAGAGATCCCACACCAAGACCCGTTTAAGGGCGTATAATAACAAGTACGGAGGACAACGTGGCCGATTACGCCATCACCATCGAAGACATCCGACGCGCGGCCGAGACGATCCGGGGGCAGGTTCTGCGAACGCCCCTCGTTCCCGCGCCGCGCCTGTCTCAGCTCACGGGCGCCACCGTCTGGGTGAAGCACGAGAACATGCAGCCGACAGGCTCCTTCAAGGAGCGCGGCGCGGTGACGAAGCTGGAAAGCCTGAACGCGGAGGAGCGCAAGCGCGGCGTGATCGCCATGTCGGCTGGCAACCATGCGCAGGCCGTGGCCTATCACGCCCGCCGCCTGGGCATCCCGGCCACCATCGTGATGCCGGAGAGCGCCCCGCTAGTGAAGGCGGAGAACACCCGTGCCTACGGCGCACGGGTCATCCTGTACGGCGAAACCCTCTACGAATCCGCCGACCGCGTCCGCGAGATCATCGCGTCGGAGGGGCTCGTCCTCGTCCATCCTTACGACGATCCGAAGGTCATGGCCGGACAGGGCACCATCGGCATGGAGATGTTGGCGGACGCCCCCGACCTCGACCAGATCATCGTGCCCATCGGCGGCGGCGGCCTGATTTCCGGCATCACCGTGGCGGCAAAGGCCCTGAAGCCCTCCATCGAGATCATCGGCGTGGAGGCCGCCCTCTATCCTTCCTTCATCAACGCCATCCGCGGCGAGCACCGGCCCATCGGCGGCGCGACGCTGGCTGAAGGCATCGCGGTCAAGACGGTCGGCCAGCTTCCCCTGCCCATCGTCCGCGACCTCGTCTCCGACATCGTCACCGTCGAGGAACCTCTGATCGAGCGCGCGGTGAACGCCTATGCCACCCTCCAGCGGACCATGGCCGAGGGCGCTGGCGCGGCGGGTCTCGCCGCCATGCTGGCGCAGCCCGAGCGTTTTCAGGGCAAGCGCGTCGGCCTCGTGCTCTGCGGCGGCAACATCGACGCGCGGATCCTGGCATCCGTGATGGTGCGCGAGCTCGAGCGGGACGACCGCATCACCTCCTTCCGCATCACCTCCCATGACAGGCCGGGCCTTCTCGGCCGGGTGGCGAGCCTGCTGGGCAACATGGGCGCCAACATCCTCGAAGTCTCCCATGGCCGCCTGTTCCTCGACGTGCCGGCCAAGGGCGTTTCCATCGACATCACTATCGAAACCCGCGACAGGAAACATACATTGGAGGTATTCGAGGCGCTCGCGGCCGAGGGGCTCGCGCCGCAGCGCATCGATTCCCGCTGCCTTCCGCAGACCGCTCATTGAGGAGACATCGATGGTCAACCGACCCTACCCGCCGACCCTGAACTACCCATCCTACGAGGCGGGCAGGTTGACGGAGGGCGTCATCGCGCGGCGCTTCTGGGCCTACCTGATCGATCTGGTCGTGATCGCGCTCTGGGTCGTGCTGATCTCCATCGGCATCTTCTTCCTAGGGATCATCACTCTCGGCCTCGGCTGGGGGCTGTTCTTCGCGCTGCCCCTCACGGCGCTGATCTTCATCGTCTATAACGCGGTGACCATCGGCGGCGCGGCTCAGGCCACGGTCGGCATGCGCACCATGGGCCTGCGGGTGATCGACCCGCAGACGGGGCGCGGCGTGTCGCCGTTGGCCGCCGCCGTGCACGCGCTCTTCTTTTATGTCGCGATCTCGACCTTCCTGCTCTGGGCCTGCGACGTGCTGATCGGCTTCGTGCGCGACGACAGGCGCTTCATCCGCGACCTGCTCACGGGCATGATGGTGGTGAGGGCCTGAGCCATGGGGCGGAGAGGATCCCATAAGCCCTCATCCTGAGGAGGTCGCGTCAGTGACCGTCTCGAAGGACGAGGGCGTTTCCAGCGCTCTCTGGAGACTCCTTCGAGACGCAGACTGCGTCTGCTCCTCAGGATGAGGTCGAGAGGTGTGACGCGATCTTTCAGCGCACGACCACGCCTCCGCAGCATCCGCCCACTTTTCCTGGACGCGGCTGACACCAATGTTATCCTTGGAGCGTTGAATCAGCGCTCAAGGTTTCTCCACAAGGCTTTCCCGCTTGACGAGCCAGCCCCGCGACGCACCGCAATTCTACCTCACCTCGCCATCCGCATGCCCCTATCTGCCGGGCAAGGAGGAGAGAAAGGTCTTCACGCATATCGTGGGGCGGCGCGGGCGCGAGCTGAACGAGATCCTCACCCAGGGCGGCTTCCGCCGGTCGCAGACCATCGCCTACCGCCCCGCCTGCGAAACCTGCCGTGCCTGCGTCTCGGTGCGGGTACTGGTGGACGAGTTCGAGCCCTCGGGCAACCTGAAGCGCGTTCTGAAGGACAATGCCGACCTGATCGGCACCGCCCTGCCCAACCGCCCGACATCGGAGCAATACTCCCTGTTCCGCCGCTACGTGGACACCCGCCACGCGGATGGCGGCATGGCCGACATGACCATGCTCGACTATTCCATGATGGTCGAGGACAGCCACGTGGACACGACCTTGATCGAGTATCGCCGGCGCGGCATCGACAGCGACATCACGGGCAAGGGAGAAGGCGACCTGATCGCCGTCAGCCTCACCGACGAGATGAGCGACGGCCTCTCCATGGTCTATTCGTTCTACGAGCCCGAGATGCAGGACCGCAGCCTCGGCACCTTCATGATTCTCGACCACATCCGCCGCGCCAGAGCGATGGGGTTGCCTTACCTCTATCTCGGCTACTGGGTCGATGGCTCCAAGAAGATGGCCTACAAGGCCCGCTTCAGGCCGCAGGAGCGGCTCCTGCCGCACGGCTGGGTGCGGGTCGGCTGAGCAAACGGGCAATCAATCGTAGGTTTTTCATCCCGGATGTTCGCTTCATCCGGGATGACTTTCCGGTGAGCCTTACTCCCCGAACCTGTTCGACTTCGGGAAACCCTTCGGCGGCAGGCGGCCGGCTTCGGTGCGGTTGCCGAGCCAGTCGCGCAGATCCTCCTTGGCGACCGTCCAGGTGCGGCCCGAGGTGTCCTTCCAGGTCAGGCCTTCCTTCAGCTTGAAGACCTTGGCGTCGGCGACGCCGCCGTCCTTGTAGCGCTGGAGGCGCACGCCCTTGCCGCGGGTCATCTCCGGCACCTGGTTGGCCGGGAAGATCAGCAGCTTGCGGTTCTCGCCGATGATGGCGACATGATCGCCCTCGGCCTCGGTGCAGACCACCATCTTGGCGGGCGCGTCGAGGTTGAGGATCTGCTTGCCCTTGCGGGTATTCGCCGTGATGTCGTCCGTCGGGACCACGAAGCCGCGGCCGTCCGTGCCCACCACCAGCAGCTTCGAGCCTGCCTTGTAAGGGAAGGCCGCGATGAAGTCCGCCCCCTCCTCCAGGTCGACCATGAGGCGGATCGGGTCGCCGAAGCCGCGCCCGCCGGGAAGCTTGGACGCATCGAGCGTGAAGAAGCGCCCGTTATCCGCCACCACGACGATCTTGGATGTCGTCTCGGCGAAGAAGGCCGTCTTCAGCGCATCGTCGCCCTTGAACTGCACGCCCGAGAGATCGGCCTGATGGCCCTTCATGGCGCGGATCCAGCCCTTCTCGGACACGATGACCGTAATCGGCTCGCGCTCGATCATGGCCTCCGCGAAGTCGATGTCGGACGTATCCGGCGCCTGATCGAAAGTGGTGCGGCGGCGGCCCAGCTCCGTCTCGGGACCGAAGGTCTTGCGGACCTCCTTGATCTCCCAGGCGACGGTCTTCCACTGCACCTTCTCGGAATCGAGCAGGTTCTCAATCTGGGCCTTCTCGTCCTGCAGGCTCTTCTGCTCGCGCTTGAGCTCCATCTCCTCGAGCTTGCGCAGGCTCCGCAGGCGCGTGTCGAGAATGGCGTTGGCCTGGACCTCGGTGAGCTTGAAGACCCGCATCAGCTCCGCCTTCGGCTCGTCCTCCTCGCGGATGATTTTGATCACCCGGTCGAGGTCGAGATAGACGATGAGCAGGCCGCCCAGGATCTCCAAACGCCTGTCGATGGCCGCCAGCCGGAACCGCGAGCGGCGGATCAGCACCTCGCGGCGATGGTCGAGCCATTCGCGCAGGCACTCGGCCAGGCCCAGCACCTTCGGCACCTTGCCGCCCGCGAGCACGTTCACGTTCATGGGCACGCGGCTCTCCAGCTCGGTGAGCTTGAAGAGCGATTCCATCAGGATGATCGGATCGACCGTCTTGGCGCGGGGCTCCAGCACCACGCGGATGTCTTCGGCCGATTCATCGCGCACGTCTGCGAGCAGCGGCAGCTTCTTCTCCTGCAGCAGCTCGGCGATCTTCTCGATCAGGCGCGACTTCGGCACCGCATACGGAATTTCGGTGACGACGATCTGCCAGCTGCCGCGACCCAGCTCTTCCTTGTGCCAGCGGGCGCGCACGCGGAAGGAGCCGCGCCCCGTGGTGTAGGTCTCGACCATGGAGGCCGGAGAATCCACGACGATGCCGCCGGTCGGAAGATCGGGACCCTGCACGAACTGCATGAGCTGTTCGGAGGTGGCGCTCGGCTTGGCGATGAGATGCAGTGCCGCATCGCAGAGCTCGGCGGCGTTGTGCGGCGGGATCGAGGTCGCCATGCCGACCGCGATGCCCTGCGAGCCGTTGGCGAGCAGGTTCGGGAAGGCGGCGGGCAGCACCACCGGCTCCTCGTTGGCCTGATCGTAGGTCTCGCGGAAATCGACGGAATCCTCGTCGATACCCTCCAGCAGCAGCCGGGCCACTTCGGTCATGCGCGCTTCGGTGTAGCGCATCGCCGCCGCGCCATCGCCGTCGATGTTGCCGAAATTGCCCTGCCCGTCGGCCAGCGGATAGCGCTGGGCGAAATCCTGCGCCATGCGGACCAGCGCCTCGTAGATCGACTGGTCGCCGTGCGGGTGGAACTGACCCATCACGTCGCCGACGATGCGGGCGCATTTCTTCGGCGCCGACTTGGGGTCGAGCTTCAGGAGCCGCATGGCGTGCAGGATGCGGCGGTGGACAGGCTTCAACCCGTCGCGTGCGTCCGGCAGCGCCCGGTGCATGATGGTGGAGAGCGCATACGCCAGGTAGCGCTCCTCCAGGGCGTCCTTGAGATTGATGTTCTCGATCTCGCCGCCTGACGGTGGATTGACCGGCTTACCCATGCGTGGAAATCCTCAACTGCGAATCGCTTCTTATCATCTGAAATGAGAACATAACAGAAACAAACCTCATTCGTCCCCAGCCGTGGCCAGTGCGACGAAACGCGCCCGCTCCTCCGGCGCCCGCCGTCCCTGGGGGGCGAAGACGTTGTGATGCAGGAAGAAGTCCGTGAGCGCAAATCCGTCCCGGATATCCTCCTCCCGGGGCCGATTGGCCCTGGTCTGGCCGATCAGGAAGCCGGGAAGCCTGAGCAGCCGGTCCTTGTAGGGCTCGCCGGCTTCGGCCGAGACGGCCCGTCCGCTTCGGGGCGAGACGTAAGCGAGGTCCCGTTCGCTTCCCGTGGCGGCGCAGCGCGCGAGATCCAGCCCGAAGCCGAGCTCGGTGAGCATGGCGAGCTCGAACCGCACGAACAGCGCGGGGGCGAGGTCCGGGTCGTCCAGGTGGTCCACCAGCACCGTGAGGGTCTCGAACAGGGCGAAATGCGGATCCCGCTCGGGGAAATAGCGCAGGAGATGGGCCAGGGTCGCCAGGCCGTAAAGGGCCATGGAGGAGCCCATGAGCCGTGCGGCCCGCAGCTCCAGACCCTCGACCTGATAGGTTCCCAGATGCTCGTCGAGCCGCGCCCGCCAGGTGGCCTGAACGGTGTTCCCGGGTTGCAGCACGGCCTGGAGGCTCTTCGAGCGCCCGCCCTGGACGAGGCCCAGATGGCGGCCGTGATCGCGCGTCATCAGCTCGAGGATGACGCTCGTTTCCCCATGTTTGCGGACGCCGAGAACGACGCCTTCGTCAGTCCAATGCATCGGTCGCGGGCGCCTTCGGCGAGTGGCTTCCTGAACCTGGGATATATGGATCCGGTCGGCTTTTCGCCATGTTTTCCAACGATATCGCACAACTGCTAAGATTCGGTTGTGGAAGCTGGACCAGTCCCTCGGCGGAACCAATGCGGTACCTTGGCATTGTCGATGACCCTAACGCGCAGATGACGAATTGAGGATCATGAAGCTTTCCAGCCTGTTTCTTGTGAGTACCGCCCTGCCCCTGGTTCTGTTGCCCGCAAGCGTGTCGGCGCTCCAGCCGGGTGCGACCGCTCCCCTCGTCATGGCCCAGGCCTCGCCCGGACCCGACGAGGAACTGCCGCCCAAGACCCGCCAGAAGCGGCCGGGCCAGCAAGATGCGGATTCGCCGCGGGGCCGTCAGGGTCAGGAACGCAGGCAGGGACCGCAGGATGGAGAGCGCCGGGGCGGTTCCGAGGAGCGCGGCCAGCGCCCGTCGCGTGATGCGGGTCCGGCGGAACGCGGCGGCCCCGATGCAACGCGCGGGTCGCGCGCGCCAGGCGCCGACGAAACCCCCGAGGCCCCGCGCCAGCGTCGCGAGCAGGGCCGTCCCGCCGAACGCCCAGTACCTCCCTCGGGCGCAACCCCGGCAACCCCGGCTCGCCCGGAACAGCAGGCTCCCGCTGAGCGGGCCCGGCCACCTGTGGAAACCCCGTCGCGGCAGCAGCGCCCCGCGGCCCAGGATCGCGACCAGGAGCGCGAACGGCCCGCCGCCGAACGCCCGCGCTCCGGAACCCCGACCGACGAGATCCGCCGCCCCGCCGCGCCGTCTGCGGCACAGCCTGCGACCCCGCCGGCTTCCGACCGGCAGCGGACCGGAGCACCGCGTCCGGGCGAAACCGAGCGTCCGTCCCGCTCCGGCGAGACCGAGCGTCCGGACATCCGGCGCGACGGACGCCCCTCGCAGCAAGAGCCCGTCGCCCCGGCCCCTGCGACGCGGGCTCAACCTGCGCCGCTCCCGGCGCCCGTCCAGACCGCTCCTCAGCGTTCCGCTCCCGTCGCGGCGCAGCCCCTCGACCCATCGCGGGTGCGTATCGAGGATCTGCGCAGCCAGCGTCGCGAGCGCCGCGAGGGCGACCGGCTCATCATCGAGGAACCGGGCAACCGCACGATCATCCGCGAGGGCAACGACGTCATCATCCGCCACGATGAGACGGAACGGTTCCGCCGCACCTATCGCGACGCCGACATCCGCGTGGAGCGACGCGGCCCAGGCGAGGAGGTGACCATCGTGCGGCGCCCCGACGGTTCCGAGATCGTGACCGTTCGTGACGATGACGGAAACCTCATCCGCCGCATCCGGCGCGAGCCCGCGGGCCGCGAGATCGTTCTCATCGAGAACAGGCGCAGCGGCATAGACCGGCGTCCCGGATACGGCTACGTCGAGGAGGAGGTCATCCGCATGCCTCCGCCCGTGGTCCGCATTCCGCGCGAGCAGTACATCGTCGAGACGGAACGCGCCTCGGAAGCCGACATCTTGCAGGCCTTCACGGCGCCGCCCGTGGAACGGATCGAGCGCGCCTACACCCTCGATGAGATCCGCCGCAGCGAGTCCCTTCGCGAGCGCATGCGGCGCGTGGACCTCGACACGATCAATTTCGAGTTCGGCTCCTGGGAGCTGCCGCCGGATCAGATCGACGCCCTAAGGGGCATCGCGGACGGTCTGCGCCAAGCCATCTCCCGCAACCCGAACGAGATCTTCCTCGTGGAAGGCCATACGGATGCGGTCGGCTCAGACGAGGACAACCTGACCCTGTCCGACCGCCGCGCCGAAACGGTCGCGACGATCCTCACCCAGCGCTACCAGATTCCCGCCGAGAACCTCACGACCCAGGGTTACGGCGAGCAGTATCTGAAGGTGGCCAGCCAGGGGCCCGAGCGGGAGAACCGCCGCGTGACCCTGCGCCGGATCACGCCGCTCCTTCAGGGACAGAACCAGCAGTAAAACAAAAGCCGGGAGGGCCCCACCCTCCCGGCTTTTTCATTGCTCACTCAGGAAGGCCCGCCTCTCGCAGGCCCTGCGCGAAGCGGCCCATAACCTCGTCGCTGAAGGCCAGGGCCTGGCGGATGTCCGAAATCCGGATCTCGGGATAAGCTTTGAGGAGGTCCCGGATGCAGCTTCGCGCCTTCTCGTGGTCTCCGGCGAAGACATAGGTGGGCGCAAGCGTCCGGAGGATCCAGGTCGCACTCGGATTCACGGACAGCGCCCGCTCCTGCCACAGCGCAGCGAGATCGTAGCGTTTCGCGATAAAATGGGCGCATCCGATTCCCATCTCGCAGTTGAACGCCATGGGATCGAACGGGCTCAGGCGCAGGGAATGCTCGAAATGCTGGATCGCGACCTCGGGATCGTCCCGGTAATTGTGCAGCCACCCGCTACGGTTCCAAGCCCAAGCGGAGTTCGGATCCAGCGCCAGGGCCCGCTCGAGCATCGACGCGGCGCGCTGATATTCCCGCGTAATCGTCAGTGCAGCTCCCAGGACCGTGAGAATGAAGGGATCGTCATGAGCCAACGCCGCAGCAGCCTGCGCCTGGCGCAAGGTCTCGCGCTTGTCGTCCGGCACGTTCACGGACCAGTTGTAGACGATCCGCTGCCCGCGGCACCATGCCGCCAGTGAGAGAGCCAGCGGATAGCTCGGGTCGAGAACGAGCGCCCTGTCGATCAGCCATGTCGCTTCCTGATTGGCCTCGGCATCGAGTGACCATACATGGGGAAGCGCCCGCATGACCAGGTCGTAGGCATCCAGGTTCTCGGGCCGCTTGCGTTTTGCGCGTTCGATCTCGGCAGCCCGGATCGACGGCTGGATCGATCCGACGACGCTCGCCGTGATCTGATCCTGAAGGTCGAAGACGTCCTCGACCACGCCGTCGTAGTGCTCGGCCCAGAGATGCCCGCCGGTCACGGCATCGACGAGCTGCGCCGTGATGCGGATCCTCTTTCCGGATCGTCTCACGCTGCCTTCGAGCACGTAGCGCACACCCAGTTCCTGCCCGATCTGCTGCACGCTCACCACACGCCCCTTGTATGTGAAGGTCGAATTACGAGCGATGACGAAGAAGGATTTGAAGCGGGAGAGAGCTGCGATGATATCCTCGACGATACCGTCGGCGAAATATTCCTGCTCGGGATCCTGGCTGATGTTCAAGAAGGGAAGAACGGCGATAGACGGTCTGTCCTGGATGGGCACGACGGTTCGGTGGCTGACGACGCCTTTCGAAAGATCGAGACCCTTCAGGAGTGAAAAAACCCTAATCGGCCGCCCGATATTCTTGAATTCCTGCTCTCCGCGATCCTCGAAGGTGTAGGGAACCTTGTCCCTCACCTCTTCGTAGACCTTGCCTGACAGGCAGATGCCGCCCGGCATCGCGATCTTCTGCAGGCGCGCCGCGACATTCACGCCGTCACCGAAGATGTCGCCTTCATCGTCGATCATGATGTCGCTGAGATTGATGCCGATGCGCAGGCGCAGCGGATGGATCGCCGAGAGCCGGGCGTCCTCTGCCATGCTTTCCTGAAGCTCGACCGCACAGCGAACGGCTTCGACGGGGCTCGAGAACTCCACCAGGAAGCCGTCGCCGACGGTTTTCACCAGACGGCCGTGATGGGAGCGGATCCCTGGTTCGATCACCCGCCGGCGAAGGTCCCTGAGACGGCTCATGGTCCCTTCCTCGTCCTGGGCCATGAGATCGGAATAGCCGACCACATCCGCGCAGAGGACCGTTGCGAGACGCCGTTGCGCCGTCTGGTCAGAAGGGCTGCTCATGGCCTCTCCGGGATGTCGACGCTGCACAGGACGCGCAACTCCAGGAAGACTCGCCCACAACGATCCAGCTTCCCGTTCATCTTTTAGGATAAAGCCGCCGGCTTCATCCGGTTGCGTTGCAAAAATGCCTGACAATGTTGGCAATAAAAGGAATTCGAGCGCTCAAGATGCAGCCCGCGACGGGGAAAGATATGGTGACGTTGCGTCCTCGGAGAGCCCCGACTACAACCTTAGGCGGAGCAGCCGCACGGATTTTCCGTTCCTTAACCTTTTGAGATGACGTTTGGTCAAACATAAAAGGGATGAGGGGGCCCGGCAATGCTCGGTATTCTACGGCGCGCTCCGCAAGCAAAGCTTTCCGAGAACGAAGCCCAGCCCGCCTCTGAGGAAACGCCACCTCCAGTCGCCAACAGGAGTCGCCTCGATACGGAAGTCATGGATGCACTTGAGGCTGATGTTCTCAAGGCCATCGAGGGCGTCACGCAGGCCATCGCCATCGCGGCGGCCGATGTCGCCGCAGTTGAGAAGGATCTGGCGACCATTCGCGCCCATGCCGAGGAACTCGCCTCCTCTGGACAGAAGGCGTCGGGAGAGACGGTTTCTCTCGCCTCCTCGACTGAGGAACTGTCGGCTACGTCTGCAGAGATCGGCCGGGCCATGGATCATGCGGGTGCGCAGATCGAGAACGCCGTTGAGGCAGCCCGGAAGGCAAGCGACCTCATTCTTCAGTTGTCCTCTGCCACGGCGGAGATTGTCGGCATCGTCGACACGATCTCGACCGTAGCTCGACAGACAAACCTCCTGGCGCTCAACGCCACCATCGAAGCGGCACGCGCCGGAGAGGCGGGCAAAGGCTTTTCCGTCGTCGCGAGCGAAGTTAAGGCCCTCTCGACACAGACGGCCAAGGCGGCGGATGACATCCGCCTGCGGATCGACCGTTTGCGGGAAACGGCACAGGCCTCGACCGATGCCGTGGCGGAGGTCGTTGAGGTGGTGCAGGATGTCCGTCCGGTCTTCGAGACGGTGCGCCATGCCGTCGGCGAGCAGAACTCCGCCATTCATGAGGTCTCGCGGCTGGCCGGCGTCACGTCGGTCAGCGTCAGCCAGGTGAGTGAGCGTGCGGGCGCTGTGGACCATATCTCGCTGGATGCGAGCAACCTCGCCCACCGGGCGGATCAGGCGACGAAGACAGCGGACGGATTGGCCAAGGCACTCGGACAACGGTTCGTCACGGTCATGCGCCAGAGCGAGATCGGTGACAGGCGGCAAACGGACCGCCTGCCGGTGGATCGACCCGCGACGCTCTGGATCTCCGGGCGCAGCACCTCGTCCCGGCTGATCGACATCAGCGCCGGCGGCGCATTGCTGGCGCCCATTGCCGATGCGCCCGCCGCACCCGGGCACAGAGCAGCAATCGACATCAAGGACGTGGGACGCTTCGATGCGCGGATCGTTGCCACGAGCGCCATGGGCCTTCACTGCGCCTTCGAGGACCTCGCCGGCGAAGCCCGTTCGCGCATTGACGGCTTCATTGCAGAGGTCGAGGCCACTTACCGCCCGCGGATCCTGCTTGCGCAGGAGACCGCCCGTCAGGCCGGGTGCCTGATCGAGCGGGCCGTGGCGGATGGGAGCCTCTCGCGCGAGGCGGTGTTCGACACGGATTACAAGCCGATGCCGGGCACGGATCCGGCTCAGTACGGCACGAGCTACCTTCCCGTCTTCGAGCGGCTCCTGCCGCCTCTCTTCGAAAGGGTTCTGGCTTCCGATCCCGCCATGGCCTTCTGCCTCGCCATCGACCGGAACGGCTACATCCCGGTCCATAACCGGATCTACTCGCAGCCCCAGCGAGCAGGCGATCCGGTATGGAACGCGGCCCATTGCCGGAACAGGCGCATCTTCGACGACCGCGCGGGCATTACGGCGGCGAGGTCCACACGGCCTTTCGCGGTGCAGTCCTATGCCCGCGACATGGGCGGCGGCAAGATCGTAATGATGCAGGAAGTGGATGCGCCGATCCGCATTCTCGGCCGCCACTGGGGCGGCCTGAGAACGGCCTATCGCGCTTAACCGCGCGGGAACTCCAGGCCCATCTCGCGATAGCGCTCCGGGTCGTCGCTCCAGTTCTCGCGCACCTTCACGAAGATGAAGAGGTGGACCGGCGCTTCGGCGATCTCGGCGATTTCCTTGCGGGCCGCCTGGCCGATGGCCTTGATGGTCTGCCCACCCTTGCCGAGCACGATCTTGCGCTGGCTGTCCCGCTCCACGAACACGGTCTGCTCGATGCGGACCGAGCCGTCGGGGCGCACCTGCCACTGGTCCGTCTCGACGGTGGACTGATAGGGCAGCTCTTCGTGCAGGCGCTCGTAGATCTTCTCGCGGGTGATCTCGGCGGCGAGCATGCGCAGGGGCGCATCGGAAATCTGATCTTCCGGGTAGAGCCAGGGACCTTCCGGCATCATCCCGGCGAGCTGGCGCTTCAGGGTCTCGATCCCGTCGCCGTTCAGGGCGGAGATCATGAAGGTATGCGCGAACGGCACCTTTTCGTTGAGCTTGGCCGCGAGTTCCAGCAGCCGCGACCGCTCGATCAGGTCGATCTTGTTGAGGATCAGCACTTTCGGCCGCTTCAGCTCGGGCAGCTTCGCGAGAATGGCCTCGGCCTCCTCGTCGAGGCCCTTGCGCACGTCGAGGAGCAGCGCGACCACGTCCGCATCGCCCGCTCCGCCCCAGGCCGAGGTGACCATGGCCCGGTCGAGGCGGCGCTTCGGCTTGAAGATGCCGGGCGTGTCCACGAACACGATCTGCGCCTCGCCTTCGATGGCGATGCCGCGCACCAGGGCGCGGGTCGTCTGCACCTTGCGCGAAACGATGGAGACCTTGGAACCGACGAGCGAATTCAACAGCGTGGACTTGCCCGCATTGGGCGCGCCGATGAGAGCGACGAAACCGGCCTTCGTCCTGGCCTGTTCAGGCTGTTCCATGCTCTTCCTCCGTCCAAACGGCCTCCCTGAGGAGGAGGCTGCGGGCCGCCGCCTGTTCCGCAATGCGCTTCGATGTGCCGACGCCGAACTCGTTGTCCGTTCCCTGGACCTTCACCACCACCCGGAACTTGGGCGCGTGATCGGGCCCGGTCTGCTCGACGACCGAGTAGGTCGGCGGCGGCAGGCCCCGTCCCTGCGCCCATTCCTGCAACGCGCTCTTGGGATCGCGCAGCGGACGCCGGGGGGCGGCGAGAAGCGGCTGGAAGGCGCGCTCCACGAGGGCACTGGCCGCCTCATAGCCGCCGTCGAGAAAGACGGCGCCGATGATCGCCTCGCACACATCCGCCAGGATCGTCTGGTTGCGCCGTTCGCCCGAATGCGCCTCGCCGGCGCCGAGCTTGAGATAGGGGCCGACATCCCAGGCAATGGCGATCTCGGCGCAGCTTTCGCGCCGCACGAGCTCCGCCAGCCGGCGGGACAACTCGCCCTCGGGCGCGCCGGGAAACGTTTTGAAAAGAAGCTCCGCGATGGCGAGGCCGAGCACGCGGTCGCCGAGGAACTCGAGCCTCTGGTAGCTCTGGCCGGCAGCCTGAGGGGCGCTCACATGGGTCAGCGCCTCATCCAGGAGCTCAGGCTTTCCAAAGCGGTAGCCGAGCCTGTTCAGAAGCTCTTCGATATTGGGTTTACGACGGGCCACGGGTCAGCGGATCCTCTCGAAGAGACGGTTCCAGCGGATCTTCTGCGGCCATTCCCACGGACGCCACAGGGATGCGCTCTCGTCAATCGAGAAGAAGATGATCTCGGCCCGGCCGACGAGGTTCTCGAACTGCACCTGTCCGACGCTCGCCTCGTCGCGGGAGTCGGTGGAATTGTCCCGGTTGTCGCCCATCATGAAGTAATGGCCGGGCTGCACGGTGTAGACGTTCGTGTTGTCCCAGTAGCCGCGGTCGCCATCGCGCTCGATGACGTAGTGGGATACGCCGCCGGGCAGCGTCTCCTTATATTGCGGAACGCTCACGGTGCGGCCGTAGAGATCGACGGTCTTGTAATCCTCCACCCGCTCGCGCTGCACGGGCTGTCCGTTGATGTGGAGCACGCCGCCGTTCACCTGGATCCGGTCGCCCGGCAGGCCGATCACCCGCTTGATGTAGTCGGTCGAATTGTCCTTCGGCAGCTTGAACACGACGATCTCGCCCCGCTTCGGCTCCGAACCGAAGATGCGGCCGGAGAAGAGGCCCGGGCTGAACGGGATCGAGTGCTTCGAATAGCCGTAGGAATATTTCGAGACGAAGAGGTAATCGCCGATCAGCAGGGTCGGGATGAGAGATCCCGAGGGAATGTTGAAGGGCTGGAACAGCACCGTGCGGACGACGACCGCGATCAGGAGGGCCTGGACGATGACCTTGACGGTTTCCCAGAGGCCTCCTTCCTCGGTCTTTGCGCTGCTGCCTAAGTATTTGCCGGTTTTGTCACTCACGTCCGTCGACCTATGCTTCTCGAAATGGAGCGGCGGTTGCCGTCCTTCCCTGTTTCGGCCGTCGAGAGTGGTTTGCACTCAGCCCCGAGTGCAAACCGCTTCCGACGGCGTGGAGGGCCATGCTCTAACCTAAGGCGCGCCTTGCCGCAACGCAGCCCCTCTCAGGCCGGAATCGCCTCGATGATCACGAAGGCTTGAGCCAGCGGCGGATCGTCCGTCAGCGAGACGTGAACGATCGCCCTGTGCCCGGGCGGCGTCATGGCCTGCAAGCGCTCCAGCGCGCCCCCCGTTAGGCGCATGGTCGGGCGGCCGCTCGGGAGATTGACCACCTCCATGTCGCGCCAGAAGACCCCCTGGCTGAGGCCGGTTCCTAGGGCCTTGGCGCAGGCCTCCTTGGCGGCGAAGCGGCGTGCGTAAGAAGGAGCCCGGGCGGCCCGGCGGTCGCTTCGCGCGCGCTCGCCCTCCGTATAGATGCGGTGGGTGAACCGGTCGCCGAAGCGCTCGATGGACTTCTCGATGCGGCGGATGTCGCAGAGGTCGGACCCGATTCCGAGGATCATGCCGGCACCTGCGCCCGGCCCTCGTCCATGGCGGCGCGCATGGCCCGCACGGCCTCGTCGAGGCCGAGGAAGATCGCCTCGCCGATGAGGAAATGGCCGATATTGAGCTCGACGATCTGGGGAATCGCCGCGACCGGGCGCACTGAGTCGAGAGCCAGGCCGTGGCCCGCATGGATTTCGAGCCCGATCCTCGCGCCGTGCTCGGCGGCCCGGCGCAGGCGCTCCAGCTCGTGGGCTACTCTGGCCTCGTCGCCCTCGGCGACCGCCTCGCAATAGGTTCCCGTATGGAGCTCGACCACGGGCGCGCGCAGGTCGCAGGCCGCGTCCATGACCTCCACCTCCGGCTCGACGAAGAGCGACACCCGGATGCCCTCGCCCTTCAGCTCTTGAATCACCGGGCGCAGATGGGCATGGCCGCCGATGATGTCGAGCCCGCCCTCCGTGGTGCGCTCCTCGCGCTTCTCCGGCACGAGGCAGCAGGCGTGGGGGTGAAGACGGGTGGCGAGGCCCACCATCTCCGACGTGGCCGCCATCTCGAAATTGAGCGGCACGAAGAGCTGGCGCTTGAGCCGCTCCATATCCTGATCCCGGATATGCCGCCGGTCCTCGCGCAGATGGGCCGTGATCCCGTCGGCCCCGGCCAGCACGGCCAGGTGAGCGGCCCGGATCGGATCGGGATGCGCGCCGCCCCGGGCGTTCCGGACGGTCGCGACGTGGTCGATATTGACGCCGAGGCGAAGAGGAGGAGTTTTCATAAGGGTGTTTTAGCTTAAGGAGGCCTGTTGACCAGAGTCAGCCTGCTGTCCACGGACGCTGTCAACGGCAAATCGGCCTCCGATGGCCTTCTGACACGGCGCGTATCGGAGAGGAAGGGAACCTACGCATAACCCGGCGACTTGCCGATCCCTTGCCATCCCAGGTCAAATCGACTATAGGCCCCACTTCGCGTTCGCTCCGGCCGGGGGCTGAACGGACGGTGCGGCTTGCCGCACAGGGGTTTCGGCTCCGTCGTCCCGTGTCTCCGCCTTCGACAACCGCTCGGGCCTTGCAGGCTCGAAGGGCTTGGCGCCGATCGGATGCGCGAAACGGCCGGAACACTCCTTAAAACAGTGCAAGGCTTGACCCTCAAACCCTGAGAAAGGCCCATTATGCCTCTCTACGAGCATATCTTCATGGCTCGCCAGGATGTCACCCCGCAGCAGGTCGAGGCTATGGTCGACCTGTACAAGGGCGTCATCGAGCAGAATGGCGGCAGCGTCGAGAAGACCGAGATGTGGGGCGTGAAGTCCCTCGCCTACCGCATCAAGAAGAACCGCAAGGCGCATTTCACGATGTTCAACCTCAACGCTCCCGCGAACGCGGTGGCCGAGATGGAGCGTCAGATGCGCATCAACGAAGACATCCTTCGCTTCATGACCATCAAGGTCGAAGAGCTCGAGACCGAGCCGTCCGTGATGATGCAGAAGCGTGACCGCGACGAGCGCAAGGACCGCGAGCGCCGCGAGCGCGACGGCGGCTTTGAAGGCGGCGAAGGCGAGGAGGCTTAATCATGGCATTTGGTGCAACCGGTGGCGCCGCTGGCGGCCGTCGTCCCTTCTTCCGCCGCCGCAAGACCTGCCCGTTCTCGGGCCCGAACGCGCCGAAGATCGACTACAAGGACACGAAGCTCCTGTCCCGCTACATCTCCGAGCGTGGCAAGATCGTTCCGTCCCGCATCACGGCCGTGTCGGCCAAGAAGCAGCGTGAGCTCGCCCAGGCGATCAAGCGCGCCCGCTTCCTCGGCCTTCTGCCCTACGTGATCCGCTAAGCAAGCCTTTGGCGGGCCGCCTCGCGCGGCCCGCTCTCCACCTTTCGCCCAGCGGTGAAATCCCGCCGGGTCAGTTGGGGCCAGCCGCCCCTAACCCTGCCGACGAGCAGCGGGACAGCGAGACGATGAATTTTGTTGCAACAGGCATAGGCGCGGGCCTCGTATCGGCCCTTCTGACCGCGGTGATCGTCAAGGCGACCCCGCTGGCGGCCCTGTTGTATCTCCTTGCCCCCATTCCCGTCCTGATCGTATCGCTGGGCTGGGACCACCGCTCCGGCCTCGTCGCGGCCCTCGTCGGCGGCCTCGCCATCGGGCTCTTCCTTTCGCCCCTGAGCGGCTTCGGCTTTGCCCTGATCACCGCCCTGCCCGCCTGGTGGCTCTCGTATCTCGCCCTGCTCGGCCGCCCCGGCGCCGACGGCGTCATGGAGTGGTATCCGGTCGGGCGGCTCCTGGCCTGGGCTGCGGCCACGGCGGCGCTCACGATCATTGCGGCCGGGCTGATCTCGACAGGCGGCGACTACGCCGCTTTCGGCGAGAACGCCCGCCAGGTGGCCGAGGCCTTCGTGAGCGCCCAGTTCGCCACGACAGGGCCCGGCGCGCTCGATGCCGAGACCCGCGAGGAGATGATCGGCATTCTCGCCCGTCTCACACCCTTCCTGTCCGCGCAGGGCTTCACCACCGTGCTGGCGCTCTATCTCTGGGCGGCCGCGCGGATCGTCCAGGCCTCCAAGCGGCTGCCGCGCCCCTGGCCGGCTGTGCCGGAACTGGTCATGCCGCGCTCCGCCGGATTGCTCCTGATCGGCGCCATCGTCGTGGCCAGCTTCGACGGCTTCATCGGCGCACTCGGAATGGCCCTGTCGGGTGCGTTCTTCATGGCCTTCGCCCTGCAGGGCCTTGCGGCCATCCACGACCGCACCCGGGGCAAATCGGGCCGCGCGTTCCTGCTGACGGCCCTCTACCTGCTCATCTTCGTCACTCAGGGCATCCTGATGATCCCCCTGGCCCTGTTCGGCATCGCCGACACGGCTTTCAACCTGCGCAGCCGCTTCGGCTCGCGGCCCAACCAACCGCCAACCCTGTCAACCTGATCACGAACATATAAGGAGACAACCATGGAAGTGATTCTTCTCGAGCGCGTCGCAAAGCTCGGCCAGATGGGCGAAACCGTGAAGGTCCGCTCGGGCTACGCCCGCAACTTCCTCCTGCCGCGCGGCAAGGCTCTGCGCGCCACCGAGGCCAACAAGAAGCACTTCGAGCAGCAGCGCGCCCAGCTCGAAGCCCGCAACCTCGAGCGCCGCAAGGAAGCGGAAGTCGTCGCCGAGAAGCTGAACGGCCAGAGCTTCGTCATCCTGCGCCAGTCCGGCGAGACCGGCGTGCTCTACGGTTCGGTCTCCACCCGCGACCTCGCCGAGATCATGACCCAGAACGGCTTCTCGGTTGACCGCAACCAGGTCGCCATCAATCAGCCGATCAAGACCATCGGCCTGCACACGGTGCCGGTCGTCCTCCATCCGGAGGTCGAGGTGCAGGTGACCATCAACGTCGCCCGCAGCCCCGAGGAAGCCGAGCGTCAGGCTCGCGGCGAGTCGGTCACGACCCGCGAGGAGACCAACCTCGACGACCTCGGCCTCGAGGTCGGCGCTGCTCTCGCCGAAGCCGGCGACGTCGAACTCTAAGACAGATTGCGAACCGGAGCATTGCTCCGGTTCGCGTTTTGTTCCAAAATGGCGCTTTCCATCGATTCGATGGGGAGCGCTTTTTTCGTGGTTGCGCGGCCTCTCGGAGAGTCAAGCCGCGATGCCGATGAAAAGACGTGCTTGTGAGAATCGAGGACAGTGAGGACAGAGAGGCCAAGTCCGCGCTCTGTGTCCGGCGGGCAACCTTCCGGACGCGAATGCGGTCTAAGACCTTCCTGAACCCTTTCCCCTGTTTTCGGAGCGCCGGATGGCCACCGCCAATGCCCTGATCGCCCGCCTCGAGACCGCTGAGCCGCAGTTCCGGACGCCTCCCAGCAACCTCGAGGCCGAACAGGCCCTGCTGGGCGCGATCCTGGTCAACAACGACGCCTATTACCGCGTCTCCGACTTCCTCGCGGCCGAGCATTTCATCGAGGATCTGCACCGTCGCATCTACGAGGTGGCGACGAGCCTGATCAAGGCCGGCAAGGTCGCGACGCCCATCACCATGAAAACCTTCCTGGGCGACCAGGATCTCGGCGGCATCACCGTGTCGCAATATCTCGCGCGGCTCGCCGCCGAGGCGACCACCGTCATCAACGCCGAGGATTACGGCCGCACGATATACGACCTCGCCGTGCGCCGGAACCTGATCAATATCGGCGAGGAGATGGTCAACACCGCCTTCGACTCGCCCGTCGATTCCTCGCCCCGCGACCAGATCGAGGAAGCGGAGCGGCGCCTCTACGCGCTGGCGGAAACCGGCCGCTACGACGGCGGTTTCCAACGCTTCTCCGACGCTCTCACCGCCGCCATCGACATGGCCGCCGCCGCCTACAAGCGCGAAGGAGCCTTGTCAGGCATCTCGACCGGCCTGATCGATCTCGACAAGTCGCTCGGCGGCCTTCAGCCCTCCGACCTCGTCATCCTCGCCGGACGTCCCGCAATGGGTAAGACCTCGCTGGTGACGAACATCGCGTTCAACATCGCCAAGGCCTACAGGGCCGAGAAGCAGCAGGACGGCTCTCTGAAGACCGTGAACGGCGGCATCGTCGGCTTCTTCTCCCTCGAAATGTCGGCGGAGCAGCTCGCGACCCGTATCATCGCCGAGCAATCGGGCGTGCCCTCCTACAAGATCCGCCGCGGCGACATGCGCGAGGACGATTTCTACAAGATCACCGAAGCCGCCCGCGAGATGCAGTCGATCCCCTTCTATATCGACCAGACCGGCGGCATCTCCATCGCCCAGCTCGCCGCCCGCGCCCGCCGCCTCAAGCGCCAGCGCGGCCTCGACGTGCTCATCGTCGACTACCTCCAGCTTCTCTCCGGCTCCGCCAAGAAGGGCGAGAACCGCGTGCAGGAACTGACCGAGATCACCACCGGCCTCAAGGCGCTGGCCAAGGAGCTGTCGGTTCCGCTGATCGCCCTGTCCCAGCTCTCCCGTCAGGTGGAGGCCCGCGACGACAAGAGGCCGCAGCTCGCGGACCTGCGTGAATCGGGTTCGATCGAGCAGGACGCCGACGTGGTCATGTTCGTTTACCGCGAAGAGTATTATTTGAAGAACAAGGAGCCGAAGCCCGGCACCGAGGAATACTTCAAGTGGCAGGCGGAGATGGATCAGGTCCACGGCAAGGCCGAGGTCATCATTGGCAAGCAGCGTCACGGACCGACCGGCACCGTGCAGCTGGCCTTCCAGGCTGACATAACCCGCTTCACCGACCTTGCGGATGAAGACAAACTTCCCGAACGGATTGGCGATTGACCCAGCTCAGCTTCCAGACCAATGCCGAGGGCGGCATTCCCGAACAGGCCGCCGGCGGCATCCTCCACATCGATCTCGACGCCCTTGCCGCCAACTGGCGCATCCTGCGCGACAATGCGGGCGGCGCGGAAACCGCCGCCGTGGTCAAGGCGAATGCCTATGGCATCGGCATCGAGAAGGCCGTGCCCGCCCTGGGCAAGGCCGGATGCCGCACCTTCTTCGTGGCGCATCTGAGCGAGGCCATCCGCGTGCGCGCCGTTGCGCCGGACGCGACGATCTACGTGCTGAACGGTCTCTTTCCGGGCACCTGCCCGACCTACGCCGCCTTCGACCTGCGCCCCGTCCTCGGCTCCTTCGAGGAGATCGAGGAATGGGCGGGGTTCTGCCGCGCCCAGAACCGCAGGCTCAAGGCCGCGATCCATGTGGATACCGGCATGAACCGCCTCGGCCTCACCGTGCCGCAGGGGCTCACCCTCACGGATCGCGCTGAACTGGGGGATTTCGAAACGGCTCTCGTCATGAGCCATTTCGTGAGCGCCGAGGAGAGCGACAATCCGCTCAACCGGCAGCAGATCGAAGCCTTCCAGGCCGTGCGGGTGTCCCTCCCCGGCATCCCGGCCTCGCTGGCCAATTCCTCGGGCATCTTCCTGAAGGACAAGCCGCATTTCGACCTTGCCCGACCGGGATATGCGCTCTACGGCGGCAACCCGACGCCGGACCGGGACAACCCGATGCGGCCGGTGGCGGGTCTCGAGGCCCGGATCGTGCAGCTGCGCTGGGTCGAGGCCCATCACACGGTGGGCTATAACGGCCGCTGGCTGGCGCAGGACAGGCGTCGCATCGCCACGATCTCGGTGGGTTATGCGGACGGCTACCCGCGCGCGTCGAGCGCGCGAGGCTCAAGCGGCGAGGAACTGCTCGCCGGCATGGCCCTGGTGGCGGGCCGGCCCTGCTCTTTCGCCGGCAACGTCTCCATGGACCTCATCACCGTCGACGTGACCGATGTGCCGGAGGCGCAGGTGAAGCGGGGCGATACCGTCATCCTGATCGGAGGGGACCTCACCATCGACGAGGTCGGCCGCCGCGCCGGCACCATCGGCTACGAGATCCTCACCAATCTCGGCCCGCGCTACGCCCGCCTCTATCGCGGGGGCGAGGGCTGATGGCCAAGCGTCATCCCTCCTTCGTCTGCCAGGAATGCGGCGCGGTCTACAACCGCTGGAAGGGCAAGTGCGAGGCCTGCGGCGGCTGGAACACCATCGTCGAGGAGACCGGCTCCGCGAGCCCCATGTCGGGACCAGCGGCGACGCGCCCGTCTCGCGCCAAGGGCCGGATCTTCCCGCTCGAAGGCCTCTCCGGTGAGATCAAGGAGGCTCCGCGCACGCCCTCCGGCATCGCCGAGCTCGACCGCGTCACGGGCGGCGGGTTCGTACATGGGTCTATCATCCTTCTCGGCGGCGATCCCGGCATCGGCAAATCCACCCTTCTCATGCAGGCCTCCGCCGCGCTGGCGAACCGCGGCGAGCGGGTGGCCTATATCTCGGGCGAGGAGGCGGTGGCGCAGGTGCGCCTGCGCGCCGAACGCCTCGGCCTCGGCCAGGCCCCCGTCGAGCTCGCCTCGGAGACCAATGTCGAGGACATCGTCGCGACATTGAGCCAGGGCCGCACCCCGGCGCTCGCCATCATCGACTCGATCCAGACCATGTGGACCGAGACGGTGGAATCCGCCCCCGGCACCGTCACCCAGGTGCGCGGCTCGGCCCAGGCGCTGATCCGCTTCGCCAAGACCACGGGCACCGCCGTCATTCTCGTGGGCCACGTGACCAAGGACGGCCAGATCGCCGGTCCCCGCGTGGTCGAGCACATGGTCGACGCGGTGGTCTCCTTCGAGGGCGATACGGGCCATCACTTCCGCATCCTGCGCGCGGTCAAGAACCGCTTCGGCCCGACCGACGAGATCGGCGTCTTCGAAATGTCGGACCAGGGGCTGCGCGAGGTTCCCAATCCCTCCGAGCTGTTCCTCGCCGGGCGCGACATGGCGACCCCGGGCACGGCGGTCTTCGCGGGCATGGAGGGCACCCGCCCGCTCCTGGTCGAGATCCAGGCCCTCGTCGCTCCCTCCTCCCTCGGCACGCCGCGCCGCGCCGTGGTCGGCTGGGACCAGAGCCGCCTGTCCATGGTTCTGGCCGTGCTGGAAGCCCATGGCGGGCTGAAGCTCGGCATGCACGACGTCTACCTCAACGTGGCAGGCGGCCTGCGCATCACGGAGCCCGCCGCCGACCTAGCGGCCGCAGCCGCGCTGGTTTCCTCGCTCTCCGGCAACCCGCTGCCGCCCGACACGGTCTATTTCGGGGAAATGGGCCTCTCGGGCGCCATCCGCCCCGTCGCCCAGGAGCAGGCGCGCATGAAGGAGGCGGCCAAGCTCGGCTTCTCGAGCGCGGTTTCCCCTCTGCCGCGGCTGGAGAAGTCCAGCGGCGCGAAGAGCGAGCGCCTGCCGCTCGCAACCTCCGCCATCGGGCACATCACGGATCTCGTGGCTAATATCGCCGCGCGCAGGCGCAAGGTGCCCTGATTCCGCTTGCTTTCCCGCAAGCGGATAAGCAGGCGGGCCAGATTGACACTTTAGAGCAATTCTATAACAGTTTGGCTGTGCTATAATTCATTTGGCTTACCTCGTTAGTGGTAAGCCGGCGGAAACGCTTGGAAGGAAAGAGAATGGCTACGATCAAGCTGTCGGCCAACAATGTTTCGGAACACCCCGAGGTTGGCACGGCCATCGGAACCCTCAGCGTCGAGGGCGGCAAGAACAACGAGACGTTCACCTTCACCCTTACGGACAGCCTTGACGAGCGTTTCGAGATCAAGCTCAACGAGACCACGGGCCTTTACGAGCTGGTCGTGAAGACCGCCGACGGTGACCTGTTCGACTTCGATTCCGGGCTGACGTCATTCGATATCTCCATCACCGCAGTCAGCAACGCCTCCGGCAATCCGACCGCTGTCGACCCTGCAGACTTCACCGTCAACGTGATCGATAATGTGGCCCCGACCGACATCGCGCTGTCGAACGTCTCCATCGTCGAGAAAGCGGTTGCGGGCACGGAGGTCGGCACTCTCTCGGCCATCGACCCGAACCTGGACGACAGCTTCACCTTTACCCTGACCAACGATGCCGAGGGCCGCTTCGAGATCGTCGCAGGCAAGCTGGTGGTGAAGGACGGCTCGAAGCTGGACTACCTGACGGCCAGCTCGCACCAGATCGCTGTCAAGGTGACGGACGCTGACGGCAACACGTTCGAAAAGACGCTTACGATCAATGTGACGGACGCGTTCGATTTCTTCAATGGCACGTCGAAGAACAACAAGCTCGTCGGCACGGCCGGCGCCGACATGATCAACGGCCTCGCCGGGAACGATAGGCTTTATGGCCTTGGCGGCGACGACGTCCTCAATGGCGGCTCCGGCAAAGACAACCTGTACGGCGGCGCCGGTAAGGACACCTTCGTGTTCGACAGCCCGGTCAAGAAGGGCCACTTCGATCATATCGCCGATTTCGTCTCGGCCGACGACACGATTCAGATCAGCCTCTCTGCCCTGAAGGCCTTCAAGGTCAAGGGTCCCAAGAAGAACGACCTGATCTCCAAGAAGTCTTCGGACACCAAGAAGTCCGTCGGATTCGACAATATCTTCAAGAAGGGCCACAAGCTCGAGAAGAAGTTCTTCGACATCGGCACAAAGGATAACGACGCCGACGGAACAAACGATTACGTCTACTATAATAAGAAGAACGGCAAGGTTTACCTGGACGTCGACGGCTCCGGGAAGGAGAAGGGCATCGAGATCATCAAGCTGAAGCCGGGCACCACGCTCAGCGCAGACGACTTCCTGTTCATCTAAGTGCAAGGCGCAGCCTTGTTCGGAGAGGCCCCGGCGTAGCCGGGGCCTTTTTCTTTGGCGGAGCGGTCGATACGGAATTTGACAGCGCGCGAGACAGCTTGGCTTGTTTTGGAGCCGACTTCCTCAGGGTTTGAAGCGAGTGGCACCATCAGGTAGAGCGGCTGACGGAATTGCTTTCGTGGCAGCGAAAAGGCTAAAGCTAAGCTTGCTCGTCTAGCCTTGAGACTCCCTCTGTCAGCGTGGAGATGATGATGTTCGCTCCTGTTCGGATGATCGTGGGCATTGCATTGTTGTGCGGTGCTCCGTTCGCCCTATCGCCTTCTTCAGCACAGGAGACTCAAGCGGTTCGGGTCGCATCGGGAATACAGTATCAATTCCTGGAGCGTTGGGATGTCGCGCGACTGAACCAGATCCTGCAAGTCGATATGCCAAAGTTCTCCGGCATGTCGGTCAACTATAGCCCGGCACGTAACGCGGTACGTCTCTATCGCGTCACCTATCCCTCGGTGATCCCGGAGCGCGGCAACAAGCCTACCGTCGCAACGGGACTCGTTGCTGTTCCCGATACCGCTGACGCAAGCTTTCCTATGGTTTCGTATCAGCATGGAACAGTTTACGGGAAACAGGAAGTGCCCTCCTTCCCTGAGCAGTCTCCCGAAACCCAGCTGATGATCGCACAGTTCGCAGGTCAGGGTTATATTGTTGTAGGCGCCGACTACTTTGGCATGGGCCTCTCCAACGAGCCCGAAGGCTACATGGTGAAAGGCAGCCATCAGCAAGCAAGCTATGACGGGCTGATGGCGAGCCGCGCCGTGCTCGACCACCTGAAGATCAGCACCCCCAAATTGTTCTTGGCAGGATGGTCGCAGGGCGGCTTTGTGACGATGGCTTTTCTGGAAAAGCTTGAAAACGCGGGCGTGCCGGTGCAAGCCGCGGCTACGGCAAGCGCTCCGATCAGTATTTCCGTCGCCCTGAAGGGATTTCTCAATTTTCCCCGAAAGATCGATGCGCCGTGGGTCACGACGACATTCATCCTGTCGGCGTTCTCCTTCGAGAACTATTACGGGGTGCCGGGACTGGCGCGATCCCTCTTTAATGACGAGTATTATGACATTTCGCGCAATGCCTATGAAAGAAAGCCGATCAATCCGGCCGATGTTCCGACAGATCTGCGCAAGCTGATCCGTTCAGAGTACTTCGACCCTCAGTTCTTCGATGCTTCAGCCTATGGGCGGCTCGCGGCAGAGACCCACGCCTATCAGTGGGTCATCAAGACTCCGACCCGCAATTACTACGGCGAGAGCGATGAAGTCATCAGCACAGGCCTGGGTCAGTTAGCAATGACCTACCAGCGGGCCATGGGGAACGGGAACGAGCGTGTCGAAGCGATCTCGACAGGAAACACCACCCATCGCGGAACCTTCGCCAGCGCGGTGCCATATTGGAAGGCCTGGTTCGACGCTCTCGCCAAATGAGGCACCTGAGCATTGCCCGACCGAGCCGGTTCCACCATCTTTCGGAAGCTCCAGAGGGCGGCCCTGCCCCCTCCCGGCGGTCCGTCTGACTTCAAAGGGTGACGAAAGCCTTTCTTAACGCTATAGAGCCAGGCTCCGCACCCGCAAAGGCGGCTCCATTCCTGTTATTCTGCGTAGGCCCGGCCCATGCCCTTTTCCGTTCTGGACCTCGTCGTCATCGGTATCGTCCTGATCTCGGCCCTCCTTGCTGCGGTTCGCGGCTTTACCCGAGAGGTGCTCGCCATCGTGGCATGGGTCGTGGCCGCCGCGGCCGCCTGGTACCTGCATCCGGCCGCCCTGCCCATCGCGCAGCAATATATCAGCAGCAACACGGTGGCGCTCATCGCGTCCATCGGCGGCATCTTCATCGTCACCCTGATCATCGTCTCGATCATCACGGTTCAGGTCTCCGACCTGATCCTCGATTCCCGCATCGGCGCCCTCGACCGGACGCTGGGCCTCCTCTTCGGCGCGGCGCGCGGGTTCCTGATCTGCGTGATCGGCTGGGCTTTCCTGGGCTGGCTCCTCCAGGGCAAGGAGCCGGAATGGGCCGCGGCCTCCCGGACCCGGCCCGCCATGGAGAACGCCCGCGACAACATCATCGCCATGCTGCCGGACAACGCCGAAGCCCTGCTCCAGCGCCTGCGCCACAAGGATGGGCCGACAGAGGCCGAGCCCGCCGAGCCCGATCCGCAGCGCCCGGCCACGCCTGCGCCCGCAGCCCCGGCCGCGCCCCAGGCTCCGCAGCGGCGCGGCTGAAGCCCTCGCGCGTCACGGTTCAGCCAGCGTCACAATAGCCATTGGCGATTGGCGCAAGGCCGATTACATAAAGGCGGCGCCGGTTGGGGCGCGAATCCCAAAGGTATGAGCGATGTCTGCTTTGTCTGAGACGTGGCAGGTCACACCCAAACAGGTGGACCTCGACCTCGACGGCGATACCCTGCGCGAAGAATGCGGCGTTTTCGGCATCTACGGGCATCCGGATGCCGCCGCCATCACGGCGCTGGGCCTTCACGCCCTGCAGCATCGCGGCCAGGAGGCGGCCGGCATCGTCTCCTTCGACGGCTCCGTCTTCCACTCCGAGCGCAAGCTCGGTCTTGTCGGGGACAGCTTCTCCGACCGGGCGACCATCGAGCGCCTGGAAGGCCTCTCCGCCATCGGCCATGTCCGCTATTCCACGACGGGCGAGACCGTGCTGCGCAACGTGCAGCCGCTCTTCGCGGAACTCGACGGCGGCGGCTTCGCGGTCGCCCATAACGGCAACCTGACCAACGGCCTGACCCTTCGCCGCAACCTGATCCGTGACGGCGCCATCTGCCAGTCCACCACGGACACGGAGGTGATCGTTCACCTCGTGGCCCGCAGCCGCAAGGAAAAGGTGGTCGAGCGTTTCGTCGAAGCGATCCAGAAGATCGAAGGCGCCTATGCCCTCGTGGCGCTCACCAACAAGAAGCTGATCGGCGCCCGCGATCCGATGGGGATCCGCCCACTGGTGCTGGGCGAGCTCGACGGCCGCTACATCCTCACCTCCGAGACCTGCGCGCTGGACATCATCGGCGCGCGCTTCATTCGCGACGTCGAGAACGGCGAATGCGTGGTGATTTCGGACGGAGGCATCGAATCCTTCCGCTTCGCGCCCCAGGTCGCCCCCCGCCCCTGCATCTTCGAATATATCTATTTCGCCCGGCCCGATTCCATCGTGAACGGGCGCAGCGTCTATGCGGTGCGCAAGGGCATGGGCCGCGAGCTCGCGGCGGAGGCTCCCGCCGATGCGGACGTGGTGATCCCGGTGCCGGATTCGGGCGTGCCGGCGGCCCTGGGCTTCGCCCAGAGCTGCGGCCTGCCCTATGAGCTCGGCATCATCCGCAACCATTATGTCGGCCGCACCTTCATTCAGCCGACCCAGTCGGTGCGCGAGCTCGGCGTGCGCATGAAGCACTCGGCCAACCGCGCGGCCATCGAGGGCAAGCGCATCGTACTCGTGGACGACAGCCTCGTGCGCGGCACCACCTCGGTGAAGATCGTGCGGATGATGCGCGAGGCCGGGGCTAAGGAGGTCCACTTCCGTATCGCCAGCCCGCCGATCACGCATCCGGACTTCTATGGCATCGACACGCCGGAGAAGGAGAAGCTTCTGGCCGCCACGCACGACCTGGAGCAGATGCGCGCCTATATCGGCGCGGATTCCCTCGCCTTCCTCTCCATCGAGGGCATCTACCGGGCCATGGGCGAAACGGGCCGCAACCCGGCGCAGCCGCAATTCACCGACCATTGCTTCACGGGCGATTACCCGACGCCGCTGACGGACCTGACCGTCGCCACGCCGCGCCGCCTCGCCGTTCTCGCCGAAGCCGACTGAGGAACCATGGACAAGCCCCTTCAGAACCGCGTCGCGGTCGTCACCGGCGCATCGCGCGGCATCGGCCGCGCAGCGGCGCTCGCTCTCGCCGAAGCCGGGGCGCATGTCATTGCGCTGGCCCGCACGCAGGGCGCACTCGAAGCCCTCGACGACGAGATCCGCGCCAAGGGCGGCTCGGCCACCCTCGTGCCGGTTAACCTGAAGGATTTCGACGCGCTCGACCGCCTCGGCGCGGCGATCTACGAGCGATGGGGCAAGCTCGACATCCTGCTCGGCAATGCGGGCCAGCTCGGGGAACTCGCGCCGGTCACCCATATCGACCAGCCGGTCTGGGACGAGGTGATGGCGGTCAACGTCACGGCCAATTACCGGCTCATCCGCTCCCTCGATCCGCTCCTGCGGGCCTCCGATTCGGGACGGGCGATCTTCGTCACCTCGGGGGCAGCCCACAAGCACAAAGCCTATTGGGGTGTCTATTCGATCTCGAAGGCCGCGCTGGAGGCCCTGGTGCGCACCTATGCCGCCGAGACGGTGACGACGCCGGTCCGTGTCATGCTGCTCAATCCCGGCCCGCTGCGCACCGCCATGCGCCGCACGGCGATGCCGGGCGAGGATCCGCTGACCCTCAAGACGCCGGAAGACCTCGCCCCCCATATCGTGAAGCTCGCCCTGCCCGCCTGGATAGAGACCGGCAAGATCTACGACTTCACGCAGGACGGCAAAGTCATCGAGCCGCAGCCGCCCGCATAAGGCTGTCCTGTCTCAAATCCGAGGCGGCTGCGCTCCTGACGCGGCCTCGATCACGGCTTGCCCTTCCCGGTCTCGTTTGCCGCGAGACGAAGCGCGTTCTCGAGCACCGTGAAAATCCGCTCGTCCATGCACTGGGCCACGTTGAAGCGCATGAAGCCGGAAGCCGCCTGGGACACGCTGAAGACGTTGCCCGGCGCAAGAACGACATCCGCGTTAAGCGCATGGCGCGCCACCTCGGCAGCGTCGAGCCCATCCGGAAGACGGCACCAGAGAAGCATCCCAGCCTTCGGCACGATCCAGGGATGGATGCCGAGCGCCTGCAGACGCGGAACGATGCTGGCCATGCTCGCGGCGAGGCGCGCCCGCAGCCCTTCCAGATACTTGCGGTATCCGCTGCTGCCGAGGACGGCGAAGACCAGCTCCTCCGACAGGCGGCTGCTGGAGAAGCCCGTGGCGATCCGGATATCCGTGAGCTTGTCGATCCAGTCGGGCCGCGCCGCGATATAGCCGCAGCGGAAGGACGCCGAAAGGGTTTTTGAGAAACTGCCGATCCGCACGACACGCTCAAGGCCGTCGAGGGCCGCCAGCCGGGGAGCCTGCTCGGTTTCGAAGTCGGCGAAGATGTCGTCTTCGACCACCGTCAGGGCGTATCTCTCAGCCAGCTTCAGGAGCCTGTGCGCCGTGACGCCGGACAGCGCCGCCCCGGTCGGATTGTGGAGGCCGGAATTGGTGATGTAGAGGCGCGGCCGGTGCGCCGCGAGCGCCTGCTCGAACTGGCTCAGGTCGGGACCCGCCGGCGTCTGGGGCACGCCGATCACCGTCACCTGATGCGCGCGAAGAAGGGCCAGGAAATTGAAATAGCAGGGATCGTCCACCAGGACGGCATCCCCCGGCTGGATCAGCAGCCTGCACACGAGGTCGATGGCCTGCGTCCCTGAATCCGTCAGCAGGATCCGGTCCGGCGCAGCCTGAAGCCCCTGCTCGGCCAGGCGCCGCGACAGGAACTGACGGAGCGGCGCAAGCCCAAGCGGCGTGCCGTAATCCGTGAGTCCAGCCTCCTCCCTCGTCCGCGCAAGCCCGCGGAGTGCCCTGCGAATCTCGTCTCCGGGCATCCAGGAACCGGGCAGCCAGCCGCATCCGGGCTTCAGCACGTCCTTTCCCGCTTCGAGCGATTGCCGCGATACCCAGAAGGGATCGATGGCCCGGTCGAGGCGCGGAGCGAGTTCCGTCAGCGACAGGGGTGCGGGCGGAGCCGCGCTGTAGAAGCCGGAGCCCGGGCGGGAGCGGATGACGCCTTCGGCGGCCAGCCGGTCATAGGCCTCCACGACGGTGGATTTCGAGACCTGCATGGTCTGCGCGACGGCGCGGATGGAGGGAAGCTTCCCGCCCGGAGCCAGGGACCGGCTGGAAATCTGGTGCCGTATCGCGCGCATGACACGCTCCACGAGCGTTCCGTCGCGACGTGCGGAAGAAGCGAGTTCGTCCACTGTACCGCTCATCGTTCCATGACAGTTTTGCCAAACTGTATTGCACTGTCTCTGGAAAAGCCATGCCGACCGGTTGAAATCGAGCCATACGGGAGGGCCAGGCATGGACAGGACGACGGAAGGGTGGATCTGCGGTTTTCTCGGGGTGGTGATCTTCAGCGGATCCCTGCCGGCAACCCGCATCGCAGTTCTGGATATCGAGCCGCTGTTCCTGACATTGGCGCGCGCCTCGATCGCCGGTCTCCTGGCAATGGCGCTGCTCATGCTCCTGCGCCAGAAATATCCTGGCCGAGGCGATCTCCTGCCGCTCGCCATCGTGTCCCTGGGCGTTGTCGTCGGCTTCCCGCTGCTGACGGCGCTCGCCCTGCAGCACATCACGGCCGCACACTCCATCAGCTTCGTCGGCCTTCTGCCGCTCACGACGGCGATCTTCGGCATCGTCCGCGGAGGCGAACGGCCGAGGCCTGCCTTCTGGCTCTTCTCCGGCCTGGGCGCCGTCTGCGTTGCGGGTTTCGCCCTCCTGCAGGGCCCCTCGACATCGCCCCTGGGCAATCTCCTCATGCTGGGAGCCATCCTGCTCTGCGGCCTCGGCTATGCGGAGGGAGCAAAGCTCTCACTGACGCTCGGCGGCTGGCAGGTGATCTCCTGGGCGCTCGTTCTGTCCCTGCCCCTGATGGCCGGGCTGATGCTTTTGAACCTGCCGCCGTCCTGGACCGGAATCGGCATGCCCGCCTGGCTGGGGCTTGCCTATGTGTCCCTGTTCTCGATGCTGATCGGTTTTGTCTTCTGGTACCGGGGCCTCGCCCTCGGGGGCATCGCCGGAGTGGCGCAGCTGCAGTTGCTCCAGCCCTTTTTCGGCCTGCTCCTGGCGGCGCTGCTGCTGCATGAGAGCGTCGGCTGGGAGATGATCGCGGTCAATGTCGCCGTGATCGCCTGCGTCGCAGGCGCAAGGCATTTCGCAAAGCCCGGCGTTTCGCGCAAGGTCGCCGGCCAGAGCGAAGAAATCGTCATCTCCCAATGAAAATGGCCGGGACGAGCCCGGCCACGGTGCTTCGAGCCCTGCGCCTCAGTTCAGTCGAGGTGGAACTTCGACAATTCGCGGTGCTCGCCATAGATGCGGCGGACGGTGCCTGTGGCGGAGCGGTAGACCACGGTTTCGGTGGTGATCACGTCCTTGCCGAAATGAACGCCCTTGAGCAGACCGCCGTCGGTCACGCCGGTGGCGGCCACGATCACGTCGCCGCGGGCGAGGTCCGTCATGTCGTATTTCTTGTTGGGATCGGTCACGCCCATCTGGAACGCGCGGGAGCGCTTCTCCTCGGTGTCGAGGATGAGGCGGCCCTGCATCTGGCCGCCGATGCAGCGCAGCGCACCGGCCGCGAGCACGCCCTCAGGCGCGGCGCCGATGCCGAGATACATGTCGATGCCCGTCTCTTCCGGCTGGGTCGTAAAGATCACGCCGGCCACGTCGCCGTCGGAGATCAGGCGAACGCCCGCGCCCGTCTTGCGAATGGCGGCGATCAGCTCGGAGTGGCGCGGACGGTCGAGCACGAGGCAGTTGATCTCGTTCGGCTTCACGCCCTTCGCCTTGGCGAGCGCGTGAATGTTGTCCTCCGGCGAGGCATCGAGATCGACGACGCCAGCGGGATAGCCCGGACCGACGGCGATCTTGTGCATGTAGACGTCGGGAGCCGCCAGCAGCGTGCCGGATTCGGCCATGGCCATCACGGCGATGGAGCCCGGCATGTCCTTGGCGCAGAGCGTGGTGCCTTCCAGGGGGTCGACGGCGATGTCCACCTTCGGGCCCTGCTTGTTGCCGACCTTCTCGCCGATGAAGAGCATCGGCGCTTCGTCACGCTCGCCCTCGCCGATCACCACGGTGCCGTCGATGGGGAGCTTGTTCAGTTCGCGGCGCATGGCATCCACGGCGGCCTGGTCGGCCGCCTTCTCGTTGCCGCGGCCGCGCAGCCTGGCGGAAGCCACCGCCGCGCGCTCGGTCACGCGGACGAGTTCCAGGGTCAGGATGCGCTCGATGATTTGGCCCGGTTGGACGGTAATGCCTTGCGACATGGATAAATCGACTCCCTCTTGAAGGTGATCCGGCGGGCTTGTGCCCGCCCGATGATTAATCCCGCTCGATGCGGATGACTTGGGGCGGTTCGGCGATAAGACCATCCCTCGAAATCTTCTCCACGGCCGAGCGGATGGAGGCTTCCGTCGCCGCGTAGGTGATGAGAACGAGGGAGACCGGCGCGCCGGAGCGGCCATGGGGATCCTGCGTCGCAGCAACCTCGGAGCGCTTCTGCAGAATGCTCTCCAGCGAAATGTCCTCTTCCGCCATGCGCGTCGCCACCCCGGCGGCGACGCCCGGGCGGTCATGGACCGTGAGGCGGATGTAATATCCGCCCTCGTGACGCTGCATCGGGGCGCGCGGCGCTTTCTCCAGCTGCGCGACGGGCTTGCCGAAGAGCGGCTGGACATGGCCGGCCGCCACGTCGGCGATGTCGGCCACCACTGCGGAAGCGGTGGCGTCACCCCCGGCCCCCGGGCCGATCAGGGTCAGCTCGCGAACCGCATCCGCGTCGATAGTGACCGCGTTCGTGACGCCCATCACCTGCGCGATGGACGAGGTGCGGGGCACCATGGTCGGGTGAACGCGCTGTTCGATGCCGGTCTTGGTGCGCTCGGCGACGCCCAGAAGCTTGATGCGGAAGCCCAGCTCCTTCGCCATGGCGAGGTCGAGCGGCGCGATGGAGGAGATACCCTCAACATAGATCGCATCGGCATCGATCTCGGTGCCGAAGGCGAGGCTTGTCAGAATGGCGAGCTTGTGGGCCGTGTCGAAGCCTTCCACGTCGAAGGTCGGATCCGCCTCCGCATAGCCGAGGCGCTGGGCGTCCTTCAGGCATTCCTGGAAGGTGAGCCCCTCCAGCTCCATGCGGGAGAGGATGTAGTTGCAGGTGCCGTTGAGAATGCCGTAGAGGCGCGAAATCCGGTTGGCCGGCAGCGCCTCCCGAAGGGTCTTGATGACCGGAATGCCGCCGGCGACGGAGGCCTCGAAGGCGAGCGAAACGTCCTTCTCCTCGGCGAGCTTCGCAAGGGCAAGGCCGTGCTTGGCAAGCAGCGCCTTGTTGGCCGTCACCACGTGCTTGCCCAGGGACAGGGCCGTGCGCACCGTCTCCAGGGCCGTGCCATCCGCGCCTCCGACGAGCTCGACCACGCAATCCACGTCCGCCGCCCCGGCGAGATCCACCGGGCTGTCGAACCACGTGAAGCGGGAGAGATCGATTCCCCGATCCTTGGCCCTGTCCCGGGCGGAGACCGCCACGACCTGGACCGGCCGCCCGCCACGCTGGGCGACAGCCTCGTTCTGGCGGTCGAGAATGCGAATGACCGATGCGCCGACGGTGCCGAGGCCGACGATGCCGACCCGTAGGGGACGTGTCACGAACAACAGCTCCTTCAAAGTGCCGGGCTGCTTTTACGACTGCCGGGGATTGATGTCCATGTGGACGCGCATCCCCGGCGAGCTCGTCGGCTGAGTTTTTCGAGCGGGCTCAGCCCCGGCGGACCAAAGGCACCACGTTGTGAAGGGTCTGGTCGGCCTGATCGAAGAACTTGCGGATGTTGCGGGCGGCCTGACGGATGCGCTGCTCGTTTTCCACAAGGGCGATGCGCACGTAATCGTCGCCGTGCTCGCCGAAGCCGATGCCGGGCGCGACCGCAACGTCAGCCTTCTCGACCAGCAGCTTGGAGAATTCGAGGCTGCCCATGGAGCGGAACTGCTCAGGGATCTGCGCCCAGGCGAACATGGAGGCCGTCGGCACCGGAACCTCCCAGCCCGCCTTCGCGAAGGCATCGACCATCACGTCGCGGCGGCGCTTGTAGGTGGCGCGCATCTCGCGGATGCAGTCGTCCGGCCCGTTGAGGGCCGCGGTGGCAGCCACCTGGATCGGGGTGAAGGCGCCGTAATCGAGATAGGACTTCACGCGGGCGAGGGCCGCCAGAAGGCGGTCGTTGCCGACCGCGAAGCCCATGCGCCAGCCGGCCATGGAGAAGGTCTTGGACATGGAGGTGAACTCCACCGCCACGTCGATGGCGCCCGGCACCTGGAGGATCGAGGGCGGCGGATCGTTGTCGTCGAAATAGACCTCCGAATAGGCCAGGTCCGACAGGAGGATCAGCTCGTGCTTCTTCGCGAAGGCCACGAGATCCCGATAGAAATCGAGGGAGGCCACATAGGCCGTCGGGTTGGACGGATAGCAGACGACGAGCGCCACCGGCTTCGGAATCGAGTGGGCGACAGCCCGCTCGGCGGCGACGAAGAAGTCGGGGGTCGGCTCGGCCGGAACCGAACGGATCACGCCGCCGGCCATCAGGAAGCCGAAGGCATGGATCGGGTAGCTCGGATTCGGCACCAGGATCACATCGCCCGGCGCCGTGATCGCCTGGGCCATGTTGGCGAAACCTTCCTTGGAGCCCAGCGTCGCCACCACCTGGGTGTCGGGATTGAGCTTCACGCCGAAGCGGCGCTCGTAATAGGCGGCCTGGGCCCGGCGCAGGCCCGTGATGCCCTTGGAGGCGGAATAGCGGTCGGTCCGGGACTTGCCCACCGTCTCGACGAGCTTGTCGATGACATGCTGCGGAGCCTGGAGGTCCGGATTGCCCATCCCGAGGTCGATGATATCGGCGCCGTTGGCCCGGGCTGCGGCCTTGATGCGGTTGACCTGCTCGAAGACGTAAGGGGGAAGGCGCTTGATCCGGTAAAAGTCAGACATGGAATTTCTCGTCCTCGAGCGGAATCAGGTGATCTCGGTATAGGTCCTAGGGCATTCTCTTGGAATTCGCCTTCTGGCGCGCCGCCTGCGGCTTGTTGGCCGGCGCATTCGCGGGTGTGCTGGAAGGCGCGGCGACCGGGAGCTTGATCGGCTCCGGCGGGGGCGTCTTGCCGAGTTCGGCGGCCTCTGCGCCTGCGGCCTCGTTGCGTGCCCGCAGGGCATCGAGCTCGGCTTCCGCAGCCTTGACCTCCGCTGCGGTGCGGGCGGGCGTCGGGCGCTCCGGAACCGGCGTGCCGATGGGCATGTAATCCAGGCTGTCCGGGCGCGAGCGGGCGACGAATTCCGGCGTCGCAGCCATCTGCGGCCCTGCCCCGACCGCCGTAGCCACATCCCGCACGGGGTTGCTGTTGCATCCGGCAAGACCGATGCTTGCCGCCGCAGCGAGCGCGAGGGCCGAAGCGCGAGGGAGCGAAAGGGGCTTTGTAAGCATTCTGATACCTAAGGATGGCAACATGACCCTGGCATATCCGACAGGTGGAACGGTAAGATGTCGGAAATGCAGCCTGCGGGCAATGCTGCTGCGATAGAGGGAGATCGCCTTATGGACAAGCCATATGGTGAAGAGAAAACTCGATCCTCAAGCCCGGACTTCGAAGAACTCTCCAGGAATGTGGCGCGGTTCATCGAGGGAGCGGGCAAGGCCGCAGCCGCCTATCTCAAGCCCGTCCAGGACGGGCAGGCCCAGCCGGAGGTCCCCCGCGACGCCTCGGAGGCGATCAAATCCCTGGGCCGCGTCGCCGAAGCCTGGATGAGCGATCCGCAGAAGAGCTTCGAGGCCCAGTCCCGTCTCGGCACCCAGTTCCTGAGCCTCTGGGCGGCGACCCTGAAGCGCGCCCAGGGCGAACCCGCCGAGCCCGTGGCCGAACCGGACCCCAAGGACAACCGCTTCAAGGACCCCGAATGGTCCGAGAACCCCATCTTCGACTTCCTGAAGCAGGCCTACCTGATTTCCTCCCGGTGGGCGGACGACCTGGTGGAGAACGCGGAAGGCCTCGACGAGCGCACCCGCCACAAGGCGCAGTTCTACCTCAAGCAATTGTCCAGCGCGCTCTCGCCCTCCAACTTCCTCCTCACCAATCCCGAGCTGATCCGCGAGACGCTCAAGGAGAACGGGGCCAATCTCGTACGCGGCGTCACCATGCTCGCGGAGGATATCGAGGCGGGACGCGGCGAGCTGAAGATCCGCCAGTCGGACCAGAGTTCCTTCAAGGTCGGCGTGAATATCGCCACCACGCCCGGCAAGGTGATCTTTCGCAACGATCTCATCGAGCTGATCCAGTATGCCCCGACGACGGAGAAGGTGCTCAAGCGGCCGCTGCTCATCGTGCCGCCATGGATCAACAAGTACTACATTCTCGACCTGAACCCGGACAAAAGCTTCATCCGCTGGGCGGTTTCGCAGGGCCTGACCGTCTTCTGCATTTCCTGGGTGAACCCGGCCGAGCAACATGCCGAGAAGGGCTTCGAGCATTACATGCGCGACGGCATCTTCGCGGCCCTCGACGCCATCGAGCAGGCGACGGGAGAGAAGAAGGTCACGGCCATCGGCTATTGCGTCGGCGGCACGCTTCTCGCCACCACCCTCGCCTTCATGGCCGCCAAGCGCGACAAGCGGATCGACAGCGCCACCCTCTTCACCGCGCAGGTCGATTTCACCCATGCGGGCGACCTGAAGGTCTTCGCCGGAGAGGAGGAGGTGAGCAGCCTCGAAGCCGCCATGAGAAAGCGCGGCTATCTCGAAGGCTCGCGCATGGCCAGCGCCTTCAACATGCTGCGGCCCAATGACCTGATCTGGCCTTACGTGATCAATGTCTACATGAAGGGGCAATCCCCCTTCCCGTTCGACCTGCTCTACTGGAACGCCGACTCGACCCGGATGCCGGCGGCCAACCACGCCTTCTACCTGCGCAACTGCTATCTGGAGAACAGGCTCGCCAAGGGCGAGATGGAGCTCGCCGGCGTGAAGCTCGACCTGAAGAAGGTGAAGGTGCCGATCTTCAACCTGGCGACCAAAGAGGATCACATCGCCCCTGCCCGCTCGGTCTTCACCGGCTCGAAGGCCTTCGGAGGCCCCGTCCATTACGTGCTGGCCGGATCGGGACATATCGCGGGCGTCGTCAATCCGCCGGGCAAGCCGAAATACCAGTTCTGGACCGGCGGTCCCGTCGCGGGCGAGCTGGAGGATTGGGTCAAGCAGGCGAGCGAAACACCGGGCTCCTGGTGGCCTTACTGGTTCTCGTGGATCGAGGCCCAGGCCCCGCGCATGGTCAAGGCCCGTGAGCCGGGAGGCGGCAAGCTGGAGCCCCTCTGCGACGCCCCTGGAACTTATGTTCTGGAAAAATCCTGACCCTCTGCGGCAACTGCCGCTTTCACCGGGACAACGCCGGTTCGCTGATGGCGCAAAAGAAAAAGGCCGGCGTTACGCCGGCCTTCTTGCTGTCGGTTCGCGAGACCTCAGTTCTTGCGAACGATCGGAGCCGCGGGGATCGCCACCTTCGGGTTGTCCCAGCGATAGCGCAGGCCGACCGAGACGATGTCGACGCCCGCATCGACGTCAGCCACGAACGGCAGGCCTTCGAAATCCTGGTGACCCGGCAGGATGCGGATATCCGTCTCCTTCGAGAAGATGTGCGTGTAGGCGACGTCGAAGGACAGCTGGTCGTTCCACTGATAGCCCAGGCCGACCGACGCCCAGATGCGGTCGTTGTCGGGCAGGCGCGTGGAGCGGATCTGCGTATCGATGGGCGACTGCTCGTAGGCCAGACCGGCGCGCACGGTCCACTGGTTGGTCACCTTGTAGTCGAAGCCGAGCGAATAGAAGAAGCCGTCATCGTAGTTGAGCGGAATATCCGTCACGGCGCCGCCGGTCGGACCGATCACGAGAGGCGTCTTGAGGACGCTCCAGTTCGTCCACTCGAAACCGGCATGAACCGTGAGGGCCGGCGTCACCACCTGCGAGATGCCGAGGGTGAACTGATCAGGGGTCTTCAGCTTTGCGGTGATCGGAAGCCGGGCGAACGGGCCGATGGAGCCGAAGGGAGCCGACAGGTTGCCTTCGAGCTCATGCTCGACCTGCGAGCGGTAGCCGAGACCGATCGTCGTGCCGGCCATGGGGGTGATCGTCACACCGGCCGTGAAGCCGAAGCCGAGATCGTCGCCGTCGAGGATGGCGCTGGGAGCGCCGGGCAGCGTCGCCGATGCGGCCGGAGCGCCGGGGAACGGCACGGCCCGCTTCAGCGTGATGTCGAAATACTGCAGGGACGGGCCCACGGCGAACGAGAACCAGTCGTTCACCTTCACGCCGAGAACCGGGTTGACGTTGACCGAGAAGATCTTGGACGAACGCGAGTAGAGCTGGCCGGACCAGTTCATCTTCGGATCGGTGACGAGGCCGTAAGGCGAGGTCGTGGAGAGGCCGACCCACAGCATGTCGTTGATCTGGTAGGAGGCATAGCTCGCCGGGATGAGCGCGTCCTGGCCGATATCGCCCGAGCCGCCGAGCGCGAAGGTCGGAACCGACGGCAGCGGGTTGATGTCGACCCGCGGGATGATCAGGGCGGCATGCCCTTCGAACTGCCAGCCCGGCATCATCGTGATGACGGCGGGGTTCCAGAACATGGAGGAGAGATAGCCCGAGCCCGAAGCGGCACCGGCAAAGGAGTAGCCTTGAGCCGTGGCGCTCTGCTCGCGAAGGGCGAAGGCACCGGCCTGAGCGCCGCCTTGAGCGGCAACGAGGGCTGCGAAGGAGACGGCAGCCAGGGTCAAAGAACGAGAGAGACGGCTCATGAGTTTTCCTGCCCTTATAGTCTTCTTGCGCGGGAGAATCCCGCTCTGAGGATAGTGTGCCAAGGCTTAAATTTGGCTGCAATCTTCCCACTCGCTGCCGACTTCGGATTAATATTTCATAAATCCAATGTATCCATCCAAATGATAACTTAATTTTACTTTGTTAACCTTTAGACAAGTCCAAGTATGAATGGAAGGTTCATATGTAAACAAATGTATAGACCACCCATGCCGGGAAGTTCGTCGGGCACCGCGCAAAACGTGGAAATCCCCCACTTTGTGGAAGTTCGTGGCATAACGGCAACATATTTGCGCCAGGAACATGCATTGTAGCGGGGTGCGTCCGCACCAACTATGCCCATGCCGTAACGAGAGGAGCGCCTGATGAAGCTGGTGAGATTTGGGGAAGCGGGACGGGAAAGACCCGGACTGATCGACTCCAAAGGACAGGTTCGCGACCTGTCGGGCCTCGTCCCCGATATTGCCGGAGCGACCCTTTCCGCGACGTCGCTGGAGCGCATCCGCCAGACCGACCCTGAGACCCTCCCCCTCGCTCCGGCGGGCCAGCGCTTGGGCGCCTGCGTGGGTCAGGTGCGCAACTTCATCGCCATCGGACTGAACTACGCCGACCATGCCGCCGAGACGGGCGCGCCCATTCCGGCGGAGCCCATCGTCTTCAACAAGGCTCCCTCCTGCATCGTCGGCCCCAACGACGACGTCGTCATTCCGCGCGGCTCCCAGAAGACCGACTGGGAGGTGGAACTCGCCCTCGTGATCGGCGAGCGCGCCTCCTATGTCGGCGCCAACGAGGCCATGAACTACGTGGCGGGCTATTGCGTCTGCAACGACGTCTCGGAGCGCGAGTATCAGCTCGAACGCGGCGGCACCTGGACCAAGGGCAAGGGCTGCCCCACGTTCGGCCCGCTCGGCCCTTGGCTCGTAACCGCGGACGAGGTTCCCGATCCGCAGAATCTCTCCATGTGGCTCGACGTGAACGGCGAGCGGGTGCAGGCCGGCTCCACGAAGACGATGATCTTCACCGTCGCGCAGATCGTCTCCTACGTCTCGCACTTCATGATCCTGGAGCCCGGTGACGTGATCACCACGGGCACCCCTCCGGGCGTCGGCATGGGCATGAAGCCCCAGCGCTTCCTCAAGGCCGGAGATGTGATGTCGCTCGGGATCGAAGGGCTCGGGGAGCAGCGTCAGCGCTGCGTGGCTTTCGAAGGCCCTGCGGTGGATACGAGCCGGAGCTGGAAAGGCGACTGATCCGGCCGAACAGAGTTTCTCACATCATGGCCGGGCTCGTCCCGGCCATATCTTTTCGAGGGGACGAAGAGCCCTTCCCATCGCGACTGCCTGCTCGATGCCGGCAATGATGAGAGGGCGCGCGACCTATCCCATCAGGCCCAGCATCAATTGGATGTTCTGCACCGCTGCGCCCGAGGCCCCCTTGCCGAGATTGTCGAGACGGGCCACCAGCACGGCATGCCTGTAGCTGTCATGCTGGAAGACGAAGAGCTCCAGCCGGTCGGTGTCGTTCAAGGCCTCGGGCTCGAGGCGCTCGATCTTCTTGCCCTCCTTCACCGTCGGCACGACGCTGACGAGGCCGCCGCCCGGATAATGCCCAGCAAGCACCGCTTCGATATCCGCCGCCTTCGGCTTGCCGGGAAGCATGTCGAGATGGAGCGGCACGCTGACCAGCATGCCCTGCCGGAAATTGCCGACGGAGGGAATGAAGATCGGGCGGCGGGTCAGGCCGGTATATGTCTGAAGCTCGGGCACATGCTTGTGCTCGAAGCCAAGGCCGTAAAGCTCGAAGGCGGGCGCCGTGCCGGATTCGTAAGCCTCGATCATCGAGCGGCCGCCGCCGCTGTAGCCGCTCACCGCATTGACGGTGATCGGGTAATCGGCCGGAATCAAGCCCGCATCCACCAGGGGCCGGATCAACGCGATGGCGCCGGTCGGATAGCAGCCGGGATTGGCGACGCGCTCGGCGGCGGCGACGGCCTGCTTCTGCTCCGAGGTCAGTTCCGCAAAGCCATAGACCCAGCCGGGAGCGACACGATGCGCGGTGCTGGCATCGAGGATCTTCGGCTTCCTGCCGCCGAGGCCGTCGACGAGAGCGACCGTTTCCCGTGCCGTATCGTCGTGCAGGCAGAGCACCACGAGGTCGACCTCTGCGAGAATTTCAAGCTTGGCCTCCGGATCCTTGCGGCGCTGCGGATCGATGCTGCGGACGGCAACGCCCTTCACGCTCTTCAGACGCTCGCGGATGCCGAGTCCCGTGGTCCCTGCCTCTCCGTCGATGAAGACAGTCTTCGCCTGCTGGCCGAGATTGATCTGGTTCAGAGTCGTGGTTGTCATAGGGTCGATCCATCCGCTTGAGGGCCGCCGATAGGCTTAAGCCGCATAACGCCAATACGGTTCTCGGGAAACAAAAAAGCCGCGCTAAAGCATCGTACCCAAAAGTGGACCCCACTTTTGGGATCATCCGATGCTCTCATTTTGAAGCGGCGCATCGCACTGAGCGGAAAACCGGATCCACTTTTCCGCGCGATGCGCTGTGCGCGGCTTGCGGGTCAGGCCATTCGGACAGCCATCATCGCGCGCGCGCCGGGGCGGCGATCATTCGGCGTCGGATGATGCGGAGGCTCTGGTTCATAGGGCCTGTATGAATTTGAAGGCCGGACCTGTCAACACGTGCCGGCATGAGCCAAAGAAAAAGGGCGGCCCGAAAGCCGCCCTTCTTGAAGGGTAGAACCCTGAAGCGATCAGCGCTTCGAGAACTGGAAGCTGCGGCGGGCCTTGGCCTTGCCGTACTTCTTGCGCTCGACCACGCGCGCGTCGCGGGTGAGGAAGCCTTCCTTCTTGAGCGGGCCGCGAAGCTCCGGCTCATAATAGGTCAGCGCCTTGGCGAGGCCATGACGGACCGCACCGGCCTGGCCGGAGAGGCCACCGCCGCTGACGTTCACGACGATGTCGTACTGGCCCTCGCGCTGAGCGATCTGAAGCGGCTGCGTCAGGATCAGGCGGAGAACCGGACGAGCGAAGTAAACCTCGACGGCGCGGTCGTTGATGATGATCTTGCCGGAGCCGGGCTTGATCCAAACGCGGGCGACAGCGTCCTTACGCTTGCCGGTGGCGTAAGCGCGACCGAGCGAGTCGAGCTTCTGGACGTGCTTAGGAGCTTCCGGAGCGGCGGCCTGGGCGTTCTGACCCAGATCGGCGAGAGACTGAAGGGTCGCCATGGATTAGGCCCTCACGTTCTTGGCATTGAGGGCAGCCACGTCGAGGACTTCCGGCTGCTGAGCGGTATGCGGATGCTCAGCGCCGCCGTAGACGCGCAGGTTGCCCATGATCTGGCGGAAAAGCGGGCCGCGGGGGAGCATGCGCTCCACAGCCTTCTCGACCACGCGCTCAGGGAAGCGGCCGTCCAGGATGAACTTGGCCGTACGCTCCTTGATGCCGCCCGGATAACCGGTGTGATGGTAGTACACCTTCTGGTCGCGCTTGCGGCCGGTGAAAACCACCTTGTCGGCGTTGATGACGATGACGTTATCGCCGCAGTCGACGTGGGGCGTGTAGTTCGCCTTGTGCTTGCCACGCAGGCGCATGGCAACGATCGAAGCGAGACGGCCAACGACAAGGCCCTTCGCGTCGATCACAACCCACTTCTTCTCGACCTCGGCGGGCTTCAGCGAAGTCGTAGTCTTCATTGCGCTGTTTCCCGTTGGAGCCGTCAGGCTCAGGTTCTGAAAAATGACAAACCGCCGCGAGATGCGGCGGCGAGTGACGGCTGTTTAGTGACTTCAGACCGGCAAGTCAACAGGAAACGCCAACTACCAAATCGCGATAAATACCTTATAAGTCAGATACTTAAAGATATTAGGTATATAAATACCACATAAACGGTATCCTGAAACCACATCTATGCGGAAGCACGATGCCCAAGGCTATGCTTGGCCGTGGGAGTCGGGCATTATTACGCTACAGCCATACAGAAGGGGTCGCCATGCCTGACGAACTGATTTTCTTCACGAACCCCATGTCGCGTGGCCGGATCGTGCGCTGGATGCTGGAAGAAACGGGCTGCGCCTATCGGGCGGAAATCCTGGGCTTCGGAGCGGAGATGAAGGCCCCCGGCTACCGGGCGATCAACCCGATGGGCAAGGTGCCCGCCATCCTTCATGACGGCGTGGTCGTCACCGAGGCGGCCGCGATCTGTGCCTATCTCGCCGATGCCTTCCCCGGTGCCGGTCTCGCACCCTCGCCTGCGGAGCGAGGAGCCTATTACCGGTGGATGTTCTTTGCCGCCGGGCCGCTCGAAGCGGCCTTGAGCAACCGGGCGCTCGGTTTCGAGGTTGCGGCCGAGCGGCAGCGGATGATCGGCTACGGCAGCGTCGAGGACGCCGTCGACACGCTCGAATATGCCGTCTCCCAGTCGAAATACGTCGCCGGCGACCGTTTCACGGCGGCCGACGTCTATGTCGGCTCGCAGATCGGCTGGGGCCTGATGTCCGGATCGCTGGAAAAGCGCCCGGCCTTCGAGAGCTACCTGAAACGCGTGGGCGGACGCCCGGCGGCTATCCGGGCTAGGGAGATGGACGATGCGCTCGTCGCGGCCCAGAAAAAGGCCGCTCCCTAAGCTGCGCTGCGATCATCACGCCGGGATCGAATAGGTCCCGGTCGCGTGGCAGACCACGTCGGGATTGCCCTCCGAGAAGATCGAGACCTCTCCCACGGCGAGACGCTTGCCGAGCTTGAGCAGCCTGCAATCCGCGATGAGCGCGCGCGGCTCCGGCTTTCTCAGGAAGTTGAAATTGAGGCTCGTGGTGACGGCGAGCGCCACGGGGCCGACATGCGCGAGAATCGCCGCGTAGAGGGCAAGGTCCGCCAGAGTCATCATGGCCGGTCCCGAGATCGTCCCGCCGGGACGCAGATGGCGGTCGTGATACTCCATGCGCATGCGGGCCGAGAGGGGACCGATGTCATCGACGAAGTAGCTGCGCCCGCCCGCATGGATCTGCGGAAATTCCCGGTCCAGGAAGGCAACGAGCTCGTCCTTGGTCATGATGGGGTGATGGGATGCCATGAATGTACGAAGCTCATTGAACTGCCCTGCCCTTTCCCATACGGTTTCGCCATGGATCACAGCAATTATCCGAACGATTACATCCGGGGCATCCTCAACAGCGTAAAGACCATTGCACTGGTCGGCGCGTCGCAGAACCCCGCCCGCCCGAGCTGGATCGTGACCAAGTATCTCTTGGAGCGCGGCTACGACGTGATTCCGATCAATCCGGGCCTCGCCGGCAGCGAACTCCTGGGCAAGCCGGTCTATGCCTCTTTGAAGGACGTGCCCGTTCCCATCGACATGGTCGAGATCTTCCGCAATTCGGAAGCGGCGGGTCCGATCACGGACGAGGCCCTGGCGCTCGACCCGCTGCCGAAGGTGATCTGGATGCAGCTTTCGGTTAGGAACGACGAGGCCGCAGCGAAGGCGGAAGCCAAGGGCCTCAAGGTCGTGATGGACCGCTGCCCGAAGATCGAGTTCGGCCGCCTGTCCGGCGAGATTTCCTGGCAGGGGGTCAATTCGCGGATGCTGAGTTCCAAGAAGCCGGTCCTCTCCGGCAAAGGCTTCCAGAAGCTGGGGCTCAATCGCCCATAAATCTCATCGCAGGAGCCCGGACGACCTCCTTGACCGGACGAACGTTTCGTTCTTTAAAGAGAACAGAACGTCGTCCCAACAGGAAAAGGGCTCCCCATGTCTGATCGTCTGCCAGGCTTCAATACGCTTGCCATTCATGCGGGGGCCGCCCCCGACGCCGCGACCGGCGCGCGTGCCACGCCGATCTATCAGACCACGTCCTTCGTCTTCGACGACGTGGACCATGCGGCTTCCCTGTTCGGACTGCAGGCCTTCGGCAACATCTATTCGCGGATCGGCAACCCGACCTGCGCCGTGCTGGAAGAGCGCGTCGCGGCCCTCGAGGGCGGCACTGCGGCTCTCGCTGTCGCCTCGGGTCATGCAGCGGAATTCCTGGTATTCCACACCCTGCTTCAGCCGGGCGACGAGTTCGTCGCCGCCAAGAAGCTCTATGGCGGCTCGATCAACCAGTTCAACCACGCCTACAAGAATTTCGGCTGGAACGTGGTCTGGGCCGATTCCGACGATCCCTCGACCTTCGAGGCGGCCATCACGCCGAAGACCAAGGCGATCTTCATCGAGTCCATCGCCAATCCGGGCGGCGTGATCGTCGACATCAAGGCCATCGCGGCCATTGCCAAGAAGCACCGGATCCCGCTCATCGTGGACAACACGATGGCCTCGCCCTACCTGATCCGCCCGTTCGAGCACGGCGCCGACATCATCGTGCATTCGGCCACCAAATTCCTCGGCGGTCACGGCAATTCCATCGGCGGCCTGATCGTCGACGGCGGCTCGTTCAACTTCGCGGGCGACGACCGCTATCCGATGCTCTCCAAGCCGCGTCCCGAATATGGCGGCATGGTGCTGGGCGAGACCTTCGGCAATTTCGGCTTCGCCATCGCCTGCCGGGTTCTCGGCCTGCGCGACCTCGGCCCGGCGCTCTCGCCCTTCAACGCCTTCCTGATCCTCAACGGCATCGAGACCCTGCCACTGCGCATGCAGCGTCATTCGGACAATGCGCTCGCGGTCGCGGAGCACCTCGCGAACCACGGCAAGGTCTCCTGGGTCAGCTATCCGGGCCTGCGCACGGACCGCTACCACAACCTGGCGAAGCAGTACTGCCCCAAGGGTGCGGGCGCGGTGTTCACCTTCGGCCTCAAGGGCGGCTACGAGGCCGGCGTGAAGCTGGTGTCCAGCCTGAAGCTATTCTCGCATCTGGCCAATATCGGCGACACCCGCTCGCTGGTCATTCACCCCGCCTCCACCACCCATCGCCAGCTCACGGACGAACAGAAAGTCCAGGCGGGAGCGGGCCCCGAGGTGGTGCGCCTGTCCATCGGGCTCGAGGACAAGGAGGACCTGATCGACGATCTGAACCAGGCCCTCGACGCAGCCTGAGGATCTTTCATCGCTCCGAGACGGCTTCGTGCGCCTCGGAGCGATGATACAAAAAGCAAGAAGGGCGGCTCTCGGGCCGCCCTTTTCGTTGAATAAGAATCCAGCAATCCTGGGCTCCCGGCGAAGCAAGCGCTTCGCCGAACGGTGCCTCAGGCCGCGCGGGAGGCGCCGGCCTTCTTGTAGGTGTTGTGGATGGCGTTGAGCGAACGCTCGAGGGCCGTCCAGAGGCGGCCGATCTCTTCGGCTCCTTGCGAATCCGCATCGTATTCACGGGCACCCTCGCCCGTGGAGAGAGAGAGCGTCAGCTCGGGACGGTGCGTGATCTGGCCGGCCCAGACCGGAACCTGCAGGGCGTTGAGCGCGCCGCGAGCGTCGGCCACCACATGGGCCTCCGTATCGCCGTGCTTGGGCGGAGCGGCGTTGATGACGGCCGCGTAGGGCTTGCGCAGTTCACGGGCGATGGCCACCGTGTCCTGAAGGGCTGCGATATCGAACAGGCTGGCGCGGGTCGGGACGATCACGAGCGTCGCATGCTTGATCGATTCCGCCACGATCGAGGACTTGTTCGGCGGCGTATCGACCAGCACCCACTCATAGCCCTCGCGCTTGGCCTCCTTGAGGGCCTCGCCGATGTTGCGCACGTTGTGCCTGAGGCCCAGATATTCCTGGTCGCGGATCTTGTGCCACAGCGACAGGGAGCCCTGCGGGTCGTTGTCGATCAGCAATGTGGGGCGTGAAGGGTTGGCGATGTAACTCGCGAGATGAGCAGCAAGCGTGCTCTTTCCCGAGCCGCCTTTCCGCGAAGCAAAGACCAGCACATTCATGCCTGACTCCTTATCAACCTGTTCCTTCAGCACTGCGCTTGAGGGTTGACGACATCTTAATATTGTTCACCTGTAGCAGAGCAAGTACTGTTTTCCCAATTCCCGTCGCATTCCCACCACGAATTTCATCATTCGTTCGTCGAAAGCGCCCAAATTCCAATTCCCTAGCGGCATCATCACCCGTGAAAGCCGTCTTTGACGCGGCTATTGCCCTCCCTCCCGTGCAAGCGGCTCGGTTGCGCATGGATGTCACTAAGCCTGACAGCAAAGACCCGCTCCAGAGAGAATTTCTCGCCTCCCGGCTCGAGCAAACAAGCTTTGCGTTTGCCGAGGAGTGATGGGTCGTACATTGCGAAAGTTTTATTCATATTTCGTGCTCCAAACTGCTTTACAGAGTCGGAACCACCCTCGCACATGGCCGTTAAGCTCCAGACTTCAACAGACGAGGAGCTGACAGATGTCGAAGAAGATCTTGTTTGCAGGCGCCCTTCTTGTTGCCCTTGCCCCCGTGGGTGCGTTCGCTCAATCGGGCGGCGCGGCCGCCGGTGCGGCGACGGGCGCTGTCGGCGGCGCTATTGTGGGCGGCCCGGTCGGCGCTGCGGTGGGCGGCGTGACGGGCGCCATCGTAGGTGGCCTCGCCGATCAGCAGCAGCCGCGCTTCCGCGAATACGTGGTGACCCAGGGCGTTCCGTCCTACACCTATGCGGAGCAGGTCCGCGTCGGCGCGACCCTGCCGGCCACCGGCGTCAAGTATTACGAGGTTCCTGCCGAGTACGGCGTGACCCAGTACCGCTACACCGTGGTCAACGACACGCCGGTTCTGGTCGATCCGGGCACCCATCGCATCGTCCAGGTGATCCGTTAATCTTCCGCGGCCTCAGCGGATGTTCCAGGGCGGCCTTCCAGGCCGCCCTTTCTCATGTCAGGGCGCACTCACGCGGGCATGGACGGTCGCCATGGCGAGCACGGCCATGGCGAAGACCTGGTGCGCCAAACCGGCCCAGAGGGGCACGACGAGCAGCAGCGTCACGATGCCGAGCGCCATCTGACCGAGGGTCAGCCCCGCCATCGCGGTCGCCCGGCGCGAGGCCTTCGAGTCCGGCGCTTTGCGGCGCATCGTCCAGGCATGCCAGAGGGCGAAGGCCACGAGAGCATAGGCGACGAGCCGGTGGTTGAACTGCACCAGCACGACGTTGTCGACGAAGTTCTCGATCCACGGCTTGACCGAGAACAGCGCGGAGGACGGAGGAACGAGGGCGCCGTCCATCAGAGGCCAGGTGTTGTAGGTCATCCCGGCCTTCGAGCCGGCCACGAGACCGCCCAGGGCGATCTGCAGCAGGATCAGCCCGAGAAGGATGCGCGGCGCAGAGCCTGCGCTCACTTCGTCGGTGGCGGAACGATCCTTGAGCCCGGAAGCCACCCAGACGAGGCAGACAAGGATGATGCTGGCGACCGTCAGGTGCAGGGCGAGCTTGATCGGGGCCACGGCGGTCATGCCCGGTTCCAGACCGGACGCCACCATGATCCATCCGATGGTTCCCTGAAGGCCTCCCAAGGCTCCGATGCTGAGAAGCGTCAAGGCAAGCTTGCCCTTGATCGCGCCCCGCGCCCAGAACCAGATCAGGGGCAGGAAGAAGGCCAGGCCGATGAGCCGCCCAAGCTGCCGATGGCCCCACTCCCAGGCATAGATGAACTTGAACTCCGACAGGGTCATACCCTTGTTGAGGAGTTCGTATTGCGAGATCTGCTTGTACTTCTCGAACTCCGCCAGCCAGGCCTGTTCCGTGAGCGGCGGAATGGCCCCGGTCACGGGCTTCCATTCGGTGATCGACAGGCCTGAGCCGGTCAGGCGCGTCGCACCGCCGACGGCGATCATCAGGACGACTAGGGCCGCCAGGCCATAGATCCAGATGCGAACGGCGGTCAGGGACTGGGATCGGGAAACGCGCGCCAGCGGCACGCCCTCGGTGGAGGCTGCGACAGCCATGCTCACTCTCATCGTCGATTAGGGCTTGAACCCGGGATACAGGCTGTCACATAGAGGCTGAGCCGCGCAGAGGCAATTCATGCCGGTGACGCAGTGTCACGGCGGTGCGTCTTGGACAGAGCTTGGACAGAGGATGTGGGCCCATGGGCATTCGTATGCGCAAGCTGATCGGCACAGTGGCGATGCTGGCCTTCATCATCTTCTATGCGCTCTTCGCCATGGCCGTGGCCGAGGGCCGGATCACGCAGGCGCCCAAGCTCGTCCAGACACTGGCCTATATCGTCCTTGGCCTGATCTGGGTGGTGCCGCTCATGCCGCTCGTTCGTTGGATGGCGAAGCCGGACAAGTCCTGAAGCGGTCAAGCGCCGCCGATACCCTCGATGACCTTGCCGGTTCCTCCGCAGGTCGGGCACGGCATGGCGCCGATTCGCCCGCTGCCCTTGCATTCGGGGCATAGATTCTCGCCCGTCCCAGGGGTTCCTGGTTCGGCCTGATCGCCGGGATTGAGCTTGGGATGGTCGGAACCGGCCGGCTCGTTCGGTGTGCTGCTCATGGCTTATGCCCGCATGTGACGTCATGCGATCAACGCCGCAGCGGATTCGAGGTTGCCGTTTTCCGCGAAAAGAAAAGGCCCGCTGGAGAAGCGGGCCTTTGAGGAAGCTCAGTTGCAAACGCGGCGGGTGCGATGCTCCCAGCCCCAGCCGGGAACCCATTCGCGGTAACGCTCGGTCACGCAGCGCTCCACATAGACGCGCTCGCGGACGGGGCGCTCATAATAGACCGGCACCCGGCGCTCCTCCACATAGACCGGCTCAGGCGGCGGGGGCGGCGCCCGGTAGACGACGGGAGGCTGCGGCTGGGCGACAGCCGCGCCCACAGCAGCACCGACGGCAAGACCTCCCAGGGCGCCGAGAGCGACGGCGGCACCGGGCGACAGGCGATCACGCGCCGCAGCCGGCTGGGCGGCAGCCAGACCGGTGACCAGGGCCAGAGCCGCGACTGCACCGGAAACAGGACGGAAGATCTTCATGATCATCACCTCGACAGGAGGGAAACCATATGCCCCCTCTTCATACGAGAGATATACTGTTCGAAACCTCTCTGAAAGCTGAACGGAATGTGGCAAAGCTTGGGCTTGAGCCCAACTTGCCGGAATGGTCACCGATCCGTTAACGGCCTTCACCCCGGTACGGGCAGCTTTGTCAGCCTTTCTCGGCGCTCCGCAGCGGGACCGAAAGCAACACGCGGACCAGATCGGCCTGACGGTTGGTGTCGGTCTTCCGGAACAGGTTCTTTAGGTGGAAGACGACCGTGGTCTGTGCGACGTCGAGTTCCTCGGCGATCTGATCCAATCTCTTTCCATCGATCAGCATCAGGGCCACCCGCGTCTCGGACGGCGTCAGGTTGTAGAGCCTGACCAGCGTATCTCCCGACACCTTGGCCCGCTGTTCCGTGTCGATGACGAGAAGCACGACGGCTTCGGGCCTCTCCTCTGCGGAGAAACGCTGCCCCGGGATCAGGACCAGATAGGGCCTGCCGCCGGAATTGCGCGGGAAGGACACGATCTCGTCGAGGGATTCTTCCTCGAAGGCCTTGCCGATCGCGGCATAGAGCATGCCGTTCTGCTTGACGGCCGAGCCCCTCAGGACACCCTGCACGACGCTCAGGCCGTCCTCTTCGGAAAGGATGCGCTGCGCCTCCTTGTTCATCACCCGGACGTTGCCCGCCTCGTCGACGATCACGACGCCGACCAGGAACCGGTCGAAGGCGAAGGTCGCCTTGTAGAGCGCATCGACGGTGCGGCCCTGCGAGGATTTCAGGATTTCCTGCCAGGATTCCTCGGCGCGGTGGACGGCGCTGGACTGAACGCGGGCGACCTGGTCGAGGCGCGCCGCAACGGTCGCGAGCAGGATCTCGTAATCGATCGGCTTGACGAGATAATCGTCCGCCCCGGCCTGCTTTCCGACCAGCACGTCGTTCCTCTCGGCCAGGGCCGTCAGAAAGATGAAGGGAACATCCGCCATGTTGCCCTGCTCGCGGAGGGCCTTGAGCACGTCGTAGCCGCCGAGTCCCGGCATGGTAATGTCGCAAAGCACGAGATCGGGGCGCTCCTTTTCGAGCAGGCTGAGCGCCTCGCTGCCATTGGCGGCCTGAAGGACGCGGTAATGGGCCGCCTCCAGCTCCTCCGCGATGTCGCCCCGCAGATCGTCTTCGTCTTCAACGCAAAGAATCGTTTTTATCGTCATTGGAGTCTGTCACTCATGCTGCCTGTTGTGCTTGATCGGCATTCGCTATGGGCAAATCGAATGTGAACAAGGATCCCGCTGCCTCATAGCTCTCCACCTGTATCTCCCCCCCATGCAGGTGCATGATCTTCTGGGCGAAGTTTAATCCAATTCCCGTGCCTGCGATACCAGAAGCCGTGCGCGCCCGATAGAAGCGATCAAAGATCTTCGGCAGTTCATCCGCAGGAATTCCTATGCCCCAGTCCCTGACTGAACAGAATGCCCGGGATCCGTCCATCCAGATCTTGATTTCTACAACCGGCGAATCGCCCGAATACTTGATGGCGTTCGACAACAGATTGACGACAACCTGCTCGATCAGCATGCCGTCGCAATACACTCTCACCGGAACGTCCGGGACATCGAAGCGGATATCGGCCTGGGCGCTGACCTCGCGCTGCCGCTCGCAGATATCCATGACGAGATCGACCAGATTGTAAGAGGTCGGGTTCAGTTCGATCGTGCCGGCATCGAGCTTGGCAGCGTTCAGCACGCTGTCGACGAGGCGCGTGAGCCTGCTTCCGGCGTTCCGGATCTTCTGCACGCGGGTGACGAGTTCGTCCTGCGTCAGCTCCGCGCCGCGGCGGAGGATGCGCTGGGCGCTGGAATCGAGAATCGCCAACGGCGTCCGGAACTGGTGAGACACCATGGACACGAAGTTGCGGTAGGCATTGGTCGTCTCGCGCTCGCGCTGGAGGGCCGATTCGAGCGCCCTGGCCACCTGCTTGTAGCCCGTGATGTCTGTGAGCCTGACGAAGATCGTCGCGCCGTCTGCTTTCGCCAGGGAAAGACGGGCCCAGCTGTCCTTCCTGATCAGAAGATCGAATTCGATCTCCTCGAAAGGAGGCTGCGCGTTCAGGAGTCGCTCGTCCGCCCCCTCGCACATGGCGAAGCATCGCAGGAAGACGGACAGGCTCATCTCTTCCCCGCACCAGAGCGACACCGGGGACGCGGCCCAGATTTGCTCGTTGGCGAAGAGCAGCTTTCCGGTCCAGTCGAACGCCGCGAAACCCTCCGACGCGGAATTGATGGCCGCGATCAGGCGGCGTTCCGCCTGCCGGAGGGCTGCCGTCCGCTGGAGAACCTTGATCTCGAGATCGAAATTCTGCCGCTCGGCCTGCTTTCGGGCCAGCCATTGCTCCGTCACGTCGCGAACGAACGCAATGCCGAGCTTCCGCTCGGCCATGTAGACCGGGAAGCAGTTGATCTCGAGGCAGCGCTCATGGCCTTCCGGTGACACGGCCTCGTCTTCCAGGACCGCGCTCGTGCCGTCCGTGGCCTGGGTGAGGGCGCTGATGATCTCGGACTTGCCGAACAGTCGGTCCAACTCGTCCAGTCGCTGGCCGACGGCCTGCTCCGGCTTGATGCTCAGCAAGTCCTCCATGCCCGGATTCCAGAGCAGGCAGCGGAGTTGGCTGTCGAACATCACGATGCCCTGGTTGCTGATATTGCTGATCACCAGGTCGGAGAGTTCCTGCTCCTGCTTGAGAAGCTGCTTGGCCTGGCTCGCTTCCTGAACCCCTTTGAAGAGGCGGACCAGCAAGAACACGGCGCTGAGCACGATGCCGGTCAAGAAGGCGAAGCTCTCGAAGACGACGCGCAGATAAGCGGTCCGCTTCGCAGCCGCCTGCTCGCGGCCGAGAACCACGATCTTGTTGGCCGCCTCGCGCAGCTTGTATGCCAGATCGTGAAACTGCTCGCGGAGGAGCCCTGCGCTTTGCGGCGTTATCTCGCCCTGCAATTGCGTCTCTGCGAGAGTGAGCTGGAGATAGGCCTGCTTCAGGTCCGCCAGAAGGCCGATTTCCTCGAAGACCTGGCCGTTGTCCCTTTCCAGGAGCACCGCCAGCCGGCTGATCAGAATATTGGCGCGAAATCCCGGCTCCTGATCCGAGGTGTCGAAGATCTCGTTGGCGGCCTTTCGGGCGAGGCTCTCGGCGAACACGGCAGCCTCGAACTGCGCTTGGCTGACGAACCAGATGCTGCTGTACATGCCATCCGTCCGCAGGGCCCGTTCCACCTCGTAAAGGCGCACCACGGAGAAGGCGAGGCAGATCACGAGACTCACAATCGCGATCAGCGTGACCAGAGCGGCCTTGTATCCGTTGAGGCTGAACTTCATCGCTATTCCACGTGGAGCCTGTTCAGCTGCCAGACGGACCGTGCGTAGTAGCGCACGTCATGCAGAACCTCGTGGGCATCCCGGGGATAGACAACCCACAAGGGACCCTTGTCCCTCACGGTGAGAACCTGCCCGTCGACCTTCATGGCGAGGATGGGCTCAAACCGCAGGTCCTCGAAGGGGATCGGAGCCGCATAGTCGTTCAGGGCGGAAGCCTTGATGACCGTGCCATGCGCCCCTACCCTCTCCAGGACGGCGCGCAATGGCACACCCTCGAACAATTGCGGCTTCTCCGATACCTCCGATCCGGTGACGAAGGATGCCTTGCCCAGGGCTTCCAGCATGTCCCTGTCGAACCGCGCCTGCCCCGGAGCATTGGTCTGCTCGATCCGCCCCGTGACGGTCAGGATGACGGCTCCCTTGGGCTGCGGCAGCGGCTCCGCCGCAGAGGACGGTGCTCCGAAGGTCAAGAGGCCGATCAGCGGCAGAAGAGCCAGAAAGCAGCGCATGAATTCCTACTGCGGGACAGATTATAATAGAACGCGGTCATTGTCGGCGATCTGCTTCGAAAAATCCAGAGCGCTCGTCAGGGATGAGATCAAAACTTTCCCTTAAGTCACAGTGACTTTGCCCATGTCGTTATCGGGCCCTGTGCCTCAGCTCCGTTTCCACGGGAAAGCTCATGGAACATCGTTTCAAGATTTCGTCCGTTGTCTTGAGCTTGCAGCGGACAAAATGGGGAGCCTTCCCGAAACTTCAAAGCCACCGATACCAACACGGCCGAAATCCTCGACGTAGGAAATCTAACTTATCCTGAAGATTTATTGTGTTTTGCAAGCTTGTCCATTGAGGCTATATTGCCCGCCAATGCAGGCGGAGCCTGAGCTTCGCGCACCTGCAAAGGAGGAGATTTGATGCGTAAACTGGTTACGTGCCTGGTCGGAGCCGCCATGCTGGCCTCCGCCCTGCCCGCGAGTGCAAGCCCCGTTCGCCGCCCCCTGCCGCAGATCGAGAAAGCTTATCCGAACGAGAGCTACGCTCAGTATTACCGCCGCGGCTATTATGGCCACCGCCCCTATTATCCGCCGCCGCGTCACTATTATCGCCGGGACAACGGCGCGGCGGTCGCCGCCGGCGTCGCGGGTCTTGCGGCCGGCGCCCTGATCGCGGGCGCAATCGCAAGCCAGGCTCAGGCGCAACCCGCCGCCCCTCCGCCTCCCGGAACGGTCGATCCGCAGCTGGCGGCTTACTGTGCCCGGAAGTACCGCTCCTACGATCCGGTCACGGGGACCTTCCTTGCCCATAACGGCATGCGCTACGTCTGCACGTACTGACAAACTCCGGCGTTGAGCCGCGCTTCAAGCCCTGCCGCAGAGACCTGCGGCAGGGCTTTTGCTTGTGCATTTCCGCTCACGCCCGCCCTTGCGCCTTTACCTGCCGCAGGCACGCCCTGAAGCATCGGACGAGAAAAGTGGATTTTCACTTTTGAGGTCGATCCGATGCTTCCTTCCTTGAGGAGCGCATCGTTCAAGCGGCCCCGCAGGGCCGCGCAGCGAAAACCGGATCCACTTTTCCGCACGGTGCGCTAGAACAGGAGAACTTGAGATCGGGAGACCTGGGGCCTGCGTTCCTCCATCCCATCGTCAATCGAGCAGCGAAAGGTTCAGGAACAGCTCCATGACACGCGATTCTGAAAGCACTGGAACCGTCATTCCTCCTACTGAGGCCGCAATCCTGACCTCAGGCAACATGACGGACCTCGAGCTGATCCTTCCGGATCTGGGCGACAGCGACCTTCCCGAAATCGCAATCTTCCTCGTCGCCTGCGCCATGCGCTTTCACAGCGATCCCGATTTCGTCCAGGAGCAGCTGGAATGGCTCGTGCGGGCCCATGATGCGGAGACGGACGAGGGATTGCGGCCAGATCAGCTGAATTCCGCCAACGACGGTTGATCCGAACGGTCGGAGACATGAGCAGCAAGCTCCTCCGGGCTTGAGATGCCCGGCTCCATACCGGCCAGCGTCACCGCTCCCATTCAGCTACTGGCAGATCCGATAACCGCCCTTGCGCTGGCGTAGATCGAGATGAAGGTGATCGCCGTGATCCGCGTCCGCGCCCGGCCCGAGCACCGTGGTGAAGATCGGGCATGCCGCCTTGCGGATCGCATCCTGAAAGTTGGCCTCGGGTGAGTTTTCGGCCTGAGCCGCGATGTCCAGCGAGATCCTCTCGGCCGTCGCGCCGAACTCGAAGCCCACGACATCGACGCCGTTGCCGAAGGCGTGCTCGCTCGGCTTTGCTCCGTTGCGCTGGTCACGGCACAGGTAGGACGTTCCGACGACGAGCTTGACCGGAACGCTCTGCAACTGCCGCTCCGCCTCGGGAGCCACAACCTCTGCGATCCATCGCGCGAGACTTTCCGCCATCGGGCACGCCATGAGGGAGGCCGGGGCCAGTGCGACGCCGTTGGGAAGCGCCGAGACCAGAACCGGATCCTCGATTCCGCAGCCCTTTTCCTGAACCGGCGCCCTGCTCTCGAATACGACTCCGCGTTGTGCGAGGCGCCCGAGACAAGCGGAGCTTGCCTCGCGATCCTCCATGCCCGTCTCTTCGGTGGGCGCCATGTCGCGGGGCATTGTCACGGCATTCTGACCCGGAGCCGGGGCCTCCAGCCGATCCGGCCTTGGCGGCGGAAGGGGCGGCGATGCATCCCGGGCCATGACGGGAGAGAGCATCGTCAGCGCGATCATACCCGCACACCCCGTCCTGTGCCGTTTGAGATCCATACCGCCTCCAGACCCGAGCCTCCGTCTATAACTCTCATGCGCCAAGCTTGAGTTCCCGAGCGCCCGTTTGCGCGTCTTGTTCTCATGCGGGAACACCCCACAATTCAGGAATGAACGGAGGGTTTCCGATGAGGACATTCCCGACGATGGAGATCGGTGCGGACAAGAGCCTTTCCCTGGTCGCGTCGCTGAACCAGGACTACGACCACGTCTGCACGAGACGCACTGCGGAGCTGGAGAGCCGCATCGCCCGGCTGCGAAGCGAACTCGAAGAGGCCGAGGCCGAGCTGGAGCGGGAAATCACGCGCGTTCCGGCCCCCGGCGATTTCGTCCGCTGCCCTCTGACCAATTTCTTCGGACGCGTCACGAAGATCACGCCCCGGCCTCAAGGACGCGCCTGGGTCGAGATCATCCCCTATCTCGGGCCGCACCTGCCGGGTCACTCGGCCATGGATCTCTTCGACAGCTGGGAGCTGATCGACCCGCCCTTCGATGAGTCGGAAGCGCAGGGAGCACCCGGCGGCTCTTCGGAGCTTCCGGCGATTGCCCCCTTCATGCTCGCCAATCGCCCGGAACGCGAACCTTTATCGGCCGAGGACGACATCGAGGCTTCGCTGCGTCGGCTCTGGTCGCCGTCGGGCACGATGACGTCCTGATCGCCCGAAGCGGCATTCCGGGCCTGAACAATTCACGGCATGCGGCGTTTGCCATGCAGCTTTGCAGCCTGAAGCGTCCGCGGAGCCTTCGGCCGCACGTGCGCTCGAACGAGGGGAGCAACCCATGGCAGACGATGGGCAGAGCGTACGCCTTCAGGTCGCCAATGCCCGTCCGGACGATTCCGGCCGCGGCATCGCACGGGTGAGCCGGCAGGCCCTGGCCGATATCGGCATCCAGGAAGGTCAGGCCATAGAAATCGTCGGCAAGCGTCACACCACCGCGATTGCCGTCACCCCCTATGCCGAGGACGAAGGGCTCACCATCATCCGCCTCGACGGCCTGCAGCGCGTCAATGCCGGCGTAGGCAGCGGCGATCATGTGGAGGTGAAACGGGCGGAGGTCCGCCCCGCGACCCGCGTCGTGCTGGCGCCCGCCCAGAAGGGTCTGCGGCTTCAGGGCTCGGGCGAAGCCCTGAAGCGCACCTTCTATCAGCGACCGCTCACGGCCGGAGACGTGATTTCCACCTCCGTGTACTCGCCCCGCGCCACGGACCGAAGATACCCGGAAGAACTGCGCGGCCTTCTCAACATCCCGGCCTACGGCCTCCAGGAAATCCGCCTCGTGGTCGTCTCGACGCAGCCGCGCGGCATCGTGCATGTGACCGCCGAGACCGAGATCGAGCTGCGCCCGCAATTCGAGGAACCGCGCGAGGCCCGCCGCGCCGACGTGACCTACGACGATATCGGCGGCCTGGGCAGCACGGTGGATCAGGTGCGCGAAATGGTAGAGCTGCCTCTGCGCCATCCCGAGCTTTTCCAGCGCCTCGGCATCGATCCTCCCAAGGGCGTACTGCTCTACGGCCCTCCCGGAACCGGCAAGACCCGGCTGGCACGCGCCGTCGCGAATGAGACGGAGGCGCAGTTCTTCCATATTGCCGGCCCCGAGATCATGGGCAGCCATTACGGCGAATCCGAGCAGCGCCTGAGGCAGGTGTTTCAAGAGGCTCAGCAGAACGCGCCTGCGATCATCTTCATCGACGAGATCGACAGCATCGCGCCCAAGCGCGAAGAGGTGACGGGCGAGGTCGAACGGCGCATCGTGGCGCAGCTTCTCACCCTCATGGACGGGCTGGAGCCGCGCCAGAACATCGTAGTGATCGGCGCGACGAACCGGCGCGAGGCCATCGACGAGGCCCTGCGCCGTCCGGGCCGCTTCGACCGCGAGATCGTGATCGGCGTGCCGGACGAGCCGGGCCGCCGGGAAATTCTCGCCATCCACACCCGCGGCATGCCGCTTGCGGAGGATGTCGATCTCGACGAGATCGCCCGCACCACCTACGGCTTCGTCGGCGCCGATCTGGCGGCCCTGTCGCGCGAGGCGGCCATGGACTCCCTGCGCCGCATCCTGCCCGAGGTCAACCTGAGGGACGGGATTCCGGCCAATGTGATCGAAAGCCTGCAGGTGACCCGGCAGGATTTTCACAACGCGATGAAGCGCGTCCAGCCCTCCGCCCTGCGCGAGATCATGATCCAGGTACCTAATGTCACCTGGGACGACATCGGCGGCGTCGAGGAAGCGCGCACCCGCCTGCGGGAGGGTGTGGAACTTCCGCTCAAGAGCCCGGAATCCTTCCGCCGCCTGGGCATCCGCCCGGCCAAGGGCTTCCTCCTCTTCGGGCCGCCCGGCACCGGCAAGACGCTTCTGGCGAAGGCCGTCGCCCGCGAGTCGCAGGCCAATTTCGTAGCCACGAAATCCTCCGACCTTCTTTCGAAATGGTATGGCGAATCCGAGCAGCAGGTATCGCGGCTCTTCGCCCGCGCCAGACAGGTCGCACCGACAATCGTGTTCATCGACGAGATCGATTCCCTGGCGCCCATTCGCGGCGGCGGGCTCGGCGAGCCCGCCGTGACGGAGCGTGTGGTGAACACGCTCCTCGCCGAAATGGACGGCCTTGAGGAATTGCAGGGCGTCGTCGTGATGGCGGCGACCAACAGGCCCAACCTCATCGACCCTGCCCTCCTTCGCCCAGGCCGCTTCGACGAGCTGATCTATGTACCCGTTCCCGATGCCCAGGGCCGCCGGCATATTCTCGGCATTCACACCAAGACCATGCCCCTGGGTCCGGACGTGGACCTGGATGTGGTCGCCGAGCGCACGACCCGCTTCACGGGCGCCGATCTCGAGGACCTCACCCGGCGCGCGGGCCTCCTCGCCCTGCGCGAGACGCTTGAGGCCCAGCATGTGACCATGGCGCATTTCGAGCAGGCCCTGCGCGAGACACGGCCCTCCGTCACGCCCGAAATGGAGCGGGAATACGAGGACATGGTCCGCACCCTGAAGCAGGAAGGGCCGCAGCGCCAGCCCATCGGCTTCCTGCCGATCAGGCAGGCAGCGGAGTAAGGTGCGGCACAACGAAAAGCGCGGCTCTAAGGACCCGCGCTCTTTATGAAACGTCTTCGAGATTACCGCGCGCAGGCAATCGGGACGCGTGCTCCCGAACCGGGTTCGATTACGGTCCGGCAAGGAACGCCGTTGATCCAGCGGATCTCGTGAGGAGCCGCATAGGGGAAGGGAGACGCAGGCGTACCTGAGGCCGGGACGCCCATGACAGGTCCCATCGGAGCGGGCCCCATCGGAGCGGGCCTGATGCTGCCCGTGGTGACTACGTCGCCGGGCATACGCGCCATCGGACCGGCGGGGGCCATCGGCGCGTTTACACCGGCGACAGGGCCTGCACAGGCCACCGCAACCCGCGCACCCGAGCCGGGTTCATAAACGGTGCGGCACGGAACGCCGTTGATCCAGCGGATCTCATGGGGAGCCGCATAGGGGAACGGAGAATCCGGCGTTCCGGAAACGGGGGCCGGCTGCGCGATGGCCGCACCAATGCCGCCAAGCACCACGAAACCGGCGCCGGCAAGAATTGCCAACCTCTTCATCGTTCATCTCCTCTGGTTCACTGGGACATGGCCGGAAGCCATGAAGGACATGGACTCAACGCATCGACAGGGAATGGTTTCCCTCGGCATTCGCAGCGCACAGAGTTGTGATTGTCGCACTGCGAAAGGACCGAGCTGCCTTGCTGATCTCCTCATGGACGACTCTTTCCGGCCAAGCTGGACGCAATGGGAACGGATTTCGCATCGTAGCCAGCAACATCCGTCACCTTTCCGGGCGGCCTGCCCTCCCGTTCCCACGCGAGAGGTTTTGCGTGGAACGGACCGCAGCATGTGTGGACTTCTCAAGAGGCTGCCGCGAGGATGCGGCTTTGAACCGATCCGGGTTTCGTCTCGATGTCCATCAAGATCGTCCTGATGCGCAGCATCGTCATCGGCGGCCAGCGTGTGAAGATGAGCGACGCACGCGCTCTGGTCGAACGGGTCGGCGGAACGGATGTGCGGTCGATCATCGCGACAGGCAATCTGCTGTTCCGCTCGAGCGAGACGCCCCGTGCCTTGGAAGGCGCGCTCGAAGCGGCCTGCGAGAGCTTTTATGGACGCCCGACGGAAATGGTGGTGAAGACTGCCGAGCAATGGCGATCCCTCCTGGCCGCCAATCCTTTTCCCGAAGAAGCGAAGAAGGCCCCGTCACGGCTTCTGGTCTGGGCGATGCGCAGCCCTCTGCCGGACAATGGGCTGGAACAGATGCGACGGCGCGCGCATGGCGAGGAACGGATCGCGAGAACGCCGGACGGGGATTTCTATGTCTGGTTCGGCGAGGGCAAGATCTCGGACTCGAAGATCCCCGCAGGCTTCTCCCTCAAGGCGCTCGGTGCGGTCGGCACCAATCGGAACTGGAACACGGCCCTCAAGATCGCCCAGGCGCTCGAGGCGATGAACGGCTGAGCGTCCTCCGGACCTGGCCTGGCAGGACCGATCTCAACGCCGCCTGCGGTCTCTCCGCTGTGCATCGAGGCTTCGAGCCACGCCGCTAGGCCTCTCAAGGATAGGCCAGGGGTCCCTTGCCTCGGCTCAAAACTAATGATATTAGTTTTTAAACTAATTTAATTAGATAGAGCTTCAAACGATGCGCACGCGACATGCCTCCGTCAGAATGGCCGCCCAGGCCGCACTCGTCGGCACCGCCTTCCTTTCCAGCCTCGCGGCCTCCGCCCCCGCCAGAGGCGAAGACCGGACGGGCCTTGCGGCTGCCACAGGGTCTCCGCGCTTCCTCCAGCGTCCCGATGGCCGGTTGGCCTATGACGACGTCGGGGCTGGCCCGCTGGTCGTGATGGTGCCCGGCCTGGGAGACCTTCGCGCCGAGTACCGCTATCTGGCCCCCAGGCTCGTGCAAGCCGGCTATCGCGTCGTAACCCTCGATCTTCGCGGGCACGGACAGTCCAGCGTCGGCTGGCCGGACTACACCTCGGCGGCCCTCGGCAGCGATGTGGTCGCGCTGGTCCGGCACCTCGATGCCGGCCCCGCCCATTTGGTCGGCACCTCGATGGGGGCGGCGGCCGTGGCCTGGGCGGCGGCGGAGGCGCCGGATCAGGTCGGCAGCCTTGCCCTGATCGGTCCTTTCGTCCGCGACATACCCCCTGCCTCGGCTTTCAAGGCGGCGTTGCAGCAGGCCATGCTCAGGATCGGATTTGCCGGTCCCTGGGCTGCCCGTGCCTGGGGCATGGCGTACGGATCGTTCTATGCGATGAAGCCGGCAGATTTCGCCCCCTACAAGGACGCGCTGGTGGCAAACCTGAGGGAGCCCGGCAGGCTCGATGCCGTGAAGGGCATGATCTTCGCCAGCAAGAGCGACGTCGAGGCGCGTCTGCCGGAGGTGCAGAGCCCGACCCTGGTCATCATGGGCGAAGCCGATCCGGATTTCGCGGACCCGCGCGGCGAGGCCGAGACGGTCGCCCGCCTCCTGCGCGGCGCCGTTCACATGGTGCCCGGCGCTGGTCACTACCCGCATGTCGAGGCTCCCGACCTCGTCGCGCCCGCCCTCCTGCAATTCCTTCGCGGACAGGGAAGAGCCTGACATGCCCCGGATCGGACTGGACGCCCGAGCCGTCATCGACGCTGCGGCGGAGCTGGCGGACGCGGAAGGGCTGGACGCCGTCACCCTGGCGAGCCTGGCGAAGCGCCTGCGCGTGAAGCCCCCCTCCCTCTACAACCATCTCGATGGATTGGAAGGCGTCCGCCGCGCGCTGGCCCTGCGGGCGCTGCGGGAGATCGACGCGCGCATCACGCGGGCCGCCGTCGGGCTGGCCAAGGACGAAGCCCTCATCGCCATCGCCGCCGCGTTCCGCACGTTCGCCCGTGAACATCCGGGCCTTTACACCGCCTCCCTGCGGGCTCCGGACCGGGGCGATGACGAACTCGCTGCGGCGGGCAACGAGATCGTCGCCGTCGTCGCCTCCGTGCTCGCGGGCTATGGCCTGGGCAACGAGGATGCTCTGCACGCGACGCGCGGCCTGCGCGCGATCATCCACGGTTTCGCCTCCCTCGAAGCCGCGGGGGCCTTTGGCCTTCCGCTGGATCTGGACGAATCCTTCAGGCGGCTCCTGCGCGCGTTCATCGCAGGCCTCCAACCCCGAGACGGCTGACGCGCGGGCTCCGCCTTACCCAAGTCTAGCCCCCCTCGGCGGAGGCGGTTCTGGTCGCAAGCCATAATCCGCTTACGACTCCCGCTAGTCCGATGAACACCCCTGCCGTGAGAGGCTCGTCGAGAACGAGGGCGCCGAGCAACGCCGCGGTGATGGGGCTGAGCGAGAGGAACACCGTGACCCGCGTCGGCGTGGCGTGCTTGAGAGCCCAGAGCCACAGAACGTAGCCGACGCCGCTTGACAGGCCGATGAAGACGACGGCCAGCCATCCCTGCTTCCCGAGATGGGGAGGATTCGTAAAGAGTCCTTCCGCGCCAGCGAGGCCTGACAGGAAGACGACCGAGGCCAGCATGGCCCAGAAGCCCACGGGCAGCGTCGGATAGCGGACGAGATAGGGCCGGTAGAGCACGGAACAGGCAGCGCCGCAGAGGGCCGCGGCGAGAACCAGGAGCGCCCCCATCCCCTCGCCTGCCGAGCTTTCCGTGATCAGCCGCTCACCCAGCGCAATCGCGACCCCGACGACCGTCAGAACCACGCCGATCGCCTTGCGTCCGCTCAAGCGTTCGCGCCCGAGAGCCGCCGCGATGACCATGGTCATGAGCGGGAAGGTCGAGAACAGCAGCGCGGCGCGCGTGGACGAAATGAATTGAACCCCGAGATTCAGGAGCGCGATGAGGATGCCGAACTGGACGATGCCAAGCCCCATGACGACGAGAAGATCGCGGGGCGCGAACCGCGTTCGCGCGCTCATGATGAGAGGCGGAACGAGACAGAGAACGGCAATCGCATAGCGCAGGAAAGCCAGGGAGGCGGGGCCGATCTCGTGGACGACGAACCGGGTCGCCACAAGCGCCGCCCCGACCTGCACGCCGGTCGCCGCGGCGGCCATCAGGGCAAGCGCTTGCGTGCGCCTCACAGGTCGAGATCCCAGGTCTGCCCCACGAGATCCCTCCCGAAGGAATGATGGGCCTCTTCCTTCACCAGCCGGAACCCGGCCGCCCGATAGATCCTGCAGGCCGCCACGAGCACGTCGTTGGTCCAGAGAGTCAGCCGCTTGTAGCCCTTGGCTCTCGCAAAACCGATGCACTCGTCGACGAGCCTGCGCCCGATGCCGAGCCCTCTCGCGGAAGGCTCCACATAGAGCAGCCGGAGCCTGGCGACGTCGTCGGATTGGCGCACCAGAAAGACGCTGCCGACGATCTCGCCCTCGCGCTCCGCGATCCAGCAGCGCTCGCGCTTCTGATCGAAGGTCTTGACGAAGGCGGCGGCGATTTCCGCCACCAGCGCCTCGAAGGTTTCGTCCCAGCCATATTCCTGCGCATAAAGAACGCCCTGCCGGTGCGCGATCCAGCCGATATCGCCCACTTGGTACGGACGCAGGATGTAAGGAACCTTCGGTTCCGTCGCAGCGCCGAGGAGACGCTCGACAATCTGCATGGCACGGACCAGCTGCTGCCTTTCCCCGGCAGAAAGATCCGACAGCATCGCGCCGACCTGAGCCGCGGAGGCATCGTTCAGCGGCGCGAAAGCGGCGCGACCGGCATCGGTGAGCGACAGAAGAACCTGGCGCCTGTCTCCTTCAAGGGGGGTGCGCTCGATGAGGCCCCTCGCGGAGAAGCGTTTCATCAGACGGCTGAGATAGCCGGCGTCGAGCCCCAGTTCCCGCCCCAGATCGGAGGCGGTGACGGAGACGCGATGAGCCAGCTCGTACAGGACGCGAGCCTCCGTAAGCGAGAACTCGCTCTCCAGCAGGCCCTCGCTCAAGAGACCGATCTGGCGGGTGTAGAAGCGGTTGAAGCGGCGGACGTGTTCGATCTGATCGTCCGTGGGCAGCTGCGGCATGTGAGACATGAGCGCCTCCTCCGCCGAAAAGAGTCAGCCAGATTGTTGACTAAGTCAACAATCTGGCTGGACCATCTCCAGCCTAGGCCGCGGCGTCCACCGAAAGGCGGCCTTCATGGATGGCATGGCACGCCACGCCTCCCAGGAGCGGCGGAATCTCGGCCCGGCAGCGATCGTTGGCGAACGGACAGCGCGGGTTGAAGGTACAGCCGGACGGCGGGCTGATCGGGTTCGGGATTTCGCCCTGCACCGGGATCCGCTGGCGGCCGGTCATCCCCACATCCGGCACCGCATCGAGAAGCATCCGGGTATAGGGATGCTTGGGATGCGAGAAGAGTTCGCGCCCGTTGGAGATCTCGACGATGCGGCCGAGATACATTACGCCGATGCGGCTCGCCATATGGCGCACCACGGCGAGGTTGTGGCTGATGAACAGGTAGGTCAGGCCGAGGCGATCCTGCAGGTCCCGCATGAGGTTCAGGATCTGCGCCTGAACGGACACGTCGAGCGCCGAGGTCGGCTCGTCGCAGACGATGAACTCCGCATTCGAGGCGAGCGCGCGGGCAATCGCGATGCGCTGGCGCTGGCCGCCGGAGAACTCGTGCGGATATTTCTTGCCGTCCGCCGGATGAAGACCGACCAGGGACAGGAGCTCCCCGACCCGCGCGGCGATCTCCGCCTCGCTTCGCATCAGCTGGAAGGCCCGGATCGGCTCGGCCACGATCCGGTCCACCTGCCAGCGCGGGTTGAGGCTGGCATAGGGATCCTGGAAGATCATCTGGATGCGCCGCCTCAGGCGCTGGCGTTCGGCGGCGGCGGCCTGGCTCGACATGGAGATGCCGTCGATCACGACCTCGCCGCCCGTCGGCGGCAGCAGGCCCACCACCATGCGCGCCACCGTTGACTTCCCCGAGCCGGATTCGCCGACGAGCGCGAAGGTCTCGCCCTTGGCGATGGTGAAGGAAACGCCGTCGACCGCCTTCAGAAACTGCCTCTCACCCCCCTCCAGCACCCGGTTGAGCCAGGGCTTCGATACGTCGAACACACGGCGCAGGTCTTTGACTTCGACAAAGGAACGCTCGGTCACGCGGCGGCCTCCGTGCGGACGGGGGATTGATCGTAGAGATGGCAGGCCACGCGGTGCCCGTTATGCGCGATGGGCTCCGGCCGCTCGACCCGGCAGCGCTCGAACACATAGGGGCAGCGCGGATTGAACGGACAGCCTGGCGGGATGGCCGACAGGCGCGGCATGGATCCCGGGATCTGCACGAGGCGCTCCGTGTCGGCTTCGAGCGAGGGGATCGCCCCCATCAGGCCCTTGGCATAGGGATGAAGCGGATTCTGCACCACGTCCCGCACCGGCCCGATCTCCGCGATGCGGCCCGCATACATCACCGCCACGCGGTCGGCCGTTTCGGCGATCACGCCCATGTCGTGCGTGACGAGCATGATCGCCGTGCCGTGCTCGCGGCCGAGGCGCTTCAACAGCGCGATGATCTGAGCCTGCACCGACACGTCGAGCGCGGTGGTCGGCTCGTCGGCGATGATGAGCTCGGGCTCCGCGCAGAGAGCAAGAGCGATCACGACGCGCTGGCGCATTCCGCCCGAGAACTCGTGCGGGTAGCTGTCGATGCGCTTGTCGGGCGCGGGAATGCCGACCTCCGCCAGAAGGTCGATGGCGCGCTTGCGCGCCGCCGAGGCGGACAGGTTTGTGTGGGTGCGGATCGTCTCGATGAGCTGCTCGCTGACCCGGTAGAGCGGATTGAGGCTGGTCAGCGGATCCTGGAAGATCATGCCGATGCGCTTGCCGCGCACCTTGCGCATCTCCTCCGGCGGCAGGTTGTCGATGCGAAGCCCCGAGAGCAGGATCTCGCCCCCAGCGATGCGCCCCGGCGGATCGATGAGGCCGATCACGGCGGAGCCTGTTACCGACTTGCCGGCACCGGATTCGCCCACGACGCCGAGCACCTCCCCCTTGCCGATGTCGAAGGAGATCCCGTCGATGGCCTTGAGGATGCCGCGCCGGGTGACGAACTCGACGCGCAGGTCGCGGACGGAGAGAACGGGTTGAGCCATGGATAGTCCCTCTCTCACCGCAGCTTCGGATTGAGCGCGTCGCGCAGCCAATCCCCCAGGAGATTGATGGAAAGGACCAGCAGCGCCAGCGCGATGCCGGGGAAGGCCACGATCCACCACTCGCCGGAGAACAGGTAGTTGTTGCCGATGCGGATGAGCGTGCCGAGGGACGGCATGGTCTCCGGCATGCCGGTGCCGAGGAAGGACAGCGTCGCCTCGGTGATGATGGCGAGCGCGAGGTTGATGGTGGCGATGACCAGCACGGGGCCAAGCACGTTGGGAAGCACGTGCCGGACCATGATGACCGGCGCGGGAAGGCCGATGAGCCGGGCGGCGGCGATGTAGTCCTTGTTCTTCTCCACCATCACGGAGCCGCGCACGGTGCGCGCGTACTGCACCCAGAAGCTCAGGCCGATGGAAAAGACGAGAACCGAGAGCGTCGTCACCCCGTCGAGCTGACCGCCGAGTACGGATTTCACCACTCCGTCCACGAGAAGCGCGATGAGGATGGCCGGAAAGGTCAGCTGCACGTCGGCGATGCGCATGATGACGGCATCGACCGTGCCGCCCAGATAGCCGGCGACGAGGCCGAGCCCGATGCCCAGCGTCGCCGAGAAGGCTACGCCGAGAAAGCCGACGGCGAGCGAGATGCGCAGGCCATAGAGAATGGCCGAGAGGATGTCGCGTCCCTGTTCGTCCGTGCCGAGCAGGAAAGGCATCTGCCCTTCCGCATCCCAGACGGGTGGCAGGCGGCTGTTCATGAGCTCCAGCTGCGCGGGATCGAAGGGATCCTGCGGTGCGAGGAATCCTGCGAGCACGGCGGCGGCCATCAAGGCCACCGTCAGGACGGCCGCCGCCATGGTGAGCTTCGAGCGCTTGAAGCTCGCCCACACGTCGCTGTCGAGGAACCGGGCCAGCAAGGAGGCCGGCTGAGGCGCGGGTGCCGTTTGCGTTGCTTCTGCCATCGCTCCCTCCTCAGGCCGGCTGCCGGATGGTCGTTCTCAGGCGGGGATCGACGACCGTGTAGAGGATGTCGACGGCGAGATTGATTGCCACGAAGATCAGCGCGACCAGCATCAGGTAGGCCGCCATGATCGGGATATCGACGTTCTGCACGGCCTGGACGAAGAGCAGGCCCATGCCGGGCCACTGGAAGACCGTCTCCGTGATGATCGCGAAGGCGATCACCGAGCCCAGCTGCAGGCCCACGATGGTGATGACCGGCACGAGCGTGTTCTTGAGCGCGTGCCCGAAATGGATCGCCCGGGTCGTCAGCCCCCTCGCCCGCGCGAACTTGATGTAATCGGTGCGCAGCACCTCCAGCATCTCGGCCCGGACGATGCGCATGATCAGCGTCATCTGGAACAGGCCCAGGGTGATGGAGGGCATGATGAGCGCCTTGAGGCCCGACCCGGTGAGAAGTCCCGTCGACCACCAGCCGAGCCGCACGGTGTCGCCGCGGCCGTAGGACGGGAGCCAGCCCAGGGTGACGGAGAAAAGATAGATCAACAGAATGCCGATCAGGAAGGTCGGCAGCGAAATGCCCACGAGCGAGATCGTCTGGAACACCTTCGCCATGAAGCTGTCCCGCTTCAGGCCCGAATAGACGCCCATCAGAACGCCGAAACCGGTCGCGAAGAGCGTGGCGCAGAGGGCGAGCTCCAGGGTCGCCGGCATGCGCTCCGCCAGAAGATCCGATACGGGCTGCCGAAACTGGTAGGAGACGCCGAAATCGCCTTGCGCGGCTTTTGCCAGATAGCGCACGAACTGCACGGGCACCGGATCGTCGAGGCCGAGCGAGCGGCGCACCTGCTCCCGCTCCGCCGCGGGCGTATCGAGGGAAACGATCTGGTTCACCGGATCGCCGGCGAAGCGGAACATGGCAAAGGAAATGATACCGACGGCCAGAAGAACACCGATGGCCTGGAGGGCACGTCGGATGATGAAAGCAAACATGAGCAATCTCTGGATCGCTGCGTCCCAGGAGTCGTGTCCAGGGACCATCGAATGAAGGGTCCCGGGCAGAGTCCTGCCCGGGACGAGCGATCGGGCGCGGATTATTCCTTCTTCTGCGCCCAGTAGAGAAGCACCGAGTTGTCGGCGCGCTGCGGCATCGTCACCTTGTTCGAGACGCCCCAGGCCAGAGCCTGCTGGTGCAGCGGGATGTAGCCGTACTCGTCGACCGTGATCTGGAAGGCTTCCTTGATCATCTGGTCGCGCTTCTCCTTGTTGCTTTCGACCAGGATCTTGTCGGTCAGCTCGTCATGCTTCTTGTTGCAGAAGTTGCCGAGGTTCGACTCGCCGCGCGAGGATTGTGGATTGTCGCGGCAGCCTTCGATGTCGTGCAGCACGTTGTGGCTGTCGAAGGTGCCCGGCGTCCAGCCCAGAAGGTAGAACGAGGTGTTGTAGTTGCCGGACTTCAGCACCTTGGCGAAATACTGCGCCTTGGGCTGCGCCATCAGGTTCACCTTGATGCCAGCGCGGGCGAGCATGCCGACGACAGCCTGGCAGATCGCCTCGTCGTTCACGTAGCGATCGTTCGGGCAGTCCATGCCGACCTCGAAGCCGTTGGGATAGCCGGCATCGGCAAGAAGCTTCTTCGCCTCCTCGACGTCGTATTTCGGACGCACGAAATCCTTTGCATAGGTGAAGAGCTGCGGCGCGATCATCAGGGCCGAGGGCGTCGACATGCCGCGCATGACGCGGGACTTGATGGTCTCGATGTCGATGGCCTTGTAGAAGGCCTCGCGCACCCGTTTGTCCTTGAAGGGGTTCTTGCCCTTCACGTTCGAGAACAGAAGCTCGTCGCGGGTCTGGTCGAAGCCGAGGAAGATAGTGCGCAGCTCGGGACCGGCCAGCACCTTCGCATTGGCGCTGCTGTTGACGCGCTGGACGTCCTGCAGCGGAACCGGCTCGATCACGTCCACTTCGCCGGAGAGCAGCGCTGCGACGCGGGTCGCATCGGAGGCGATCGGCGTGAAGACGATTTCGTCGAGGTTGTGCTCGACCTTGCCCCACCAATCCTTGTTGGGCTTGAAGACGGTCTTCACGCCGGGCTGGTGGCTCTCGATCTTGAACGGGCCGGTGCCGTTGGCGTTCAGCGCCGCGTAGCTGGGCGTCGTCGCGGCGGCCGGGGTGGGTGCCGCGGCGTTGTTCGCCTCAGCCCATTCCTTGTCCATGATGTACCAGGTATCCCACTGGGCATTCATGATCGGGTTGGGCGATTTCAGCTTCACGTCGAGCGTGTAGTCATCGACCTTCACGAATTCGGCGCCGCTGGGAACGCGGGTCTGGAAGTTGGAGCCCTGCGCCCGCACCCGGTTCGCCGAGAAGATCACGTCGTCGGCGGTGAACGGGTTGCCGTTGTGAAACTTCACGTTCTTGCGCAGATAGATGCGCCAGGTCAGGCCGTCCGGGCTGATTTCCCAGCGCTCGGCGAGGCCGGGCTCGATGGCGAGATCCCTGCCGCGCTTGGTCAGGCCTTCATAGACATGGCCGAGATGGGCGTTGGTGGTCGTCTCGTTGAGGGTGTAGGGATCGAGCGACTTCAGGTCGCCCTGGTTGGCATAGCGGAGGGTGACGGCCATCGCCGGCAGGGCGGCGCCGGCCAAGAGCGTCGCAACCGTTGCGGCCAGAAACTTCGAACGCATCGTCATCTTTTGTCTTTCTCCTCTGGAAGTCCCGCGTCTTTGCGCGATGTTGTTCTTCTCGGAAGGCCGGATTCTTGCCGTGTCCTTTCCGCCGGGCATGAAGTTAGGCAGGAAAGTGGCCGACGGTCTAGCCCCCGTTCTCAACCTTGTTGCCCATGGATCAGGCACAAAGCCCCTCGACGATGCGGCGCAACACGCGCTCCCCCGCCTCCAGCTCGCCGATTTCGATGTACTCGTCCGGCTGATGGGCCTGGGCGATATCCCCCGGCCCGCAGACCACGGTCGACCAGCCGACCCGCTGGAACAGACCGGCCTCGGTGCCATAGGCGACCACATGGGTGCCGTTGTCGCCCGTGACCCTGCGCATCAGGTGCTCGGCGGCTCCATCGGTCTCGGGCCGCAGCCCCGGAACCTCGGCGATCAGTTCGACGGAAACGCCGGTCTCCGGAGCGATCGCCTTCATCCGCGGCTCGATCACGTCGCGGATATAGGCCCGGTAGCGATCCAGGTAGTCGTGCGGGCTCTCGGTCGGGATCGCCCGGATGTCGCTGAAGAACCATGCGGAGGACGACACCACGTTCGCCGCATTGCCCCCGGCCATCATGCCGCAATGCAATGTGGTGTAGGGCGGCTCGAACGGGTCGGCCGGATCGGCCCGGCGGCGGTTTTCCTCCATCACGTCCTCGTGCCAGGCGATGAGGCGCGCGGCGTTCATCACGGCGCTCACGCCCCGGTCGATCCGGCTCGAATGCACGGCATGGCCCGTGACCTCGGTGCGCAGCTGGACGGAGGCCTTGTGCCCCGTCACCACCGCATGGCGCGTCGGCTCGCCCACGATCACAGCGGCGGGCGTCGGAATCGATCGCGCCATGGCCTGCACCATGGATGGCGCACCCCGGCAGGCGATTTCCTCGTCGTAGGAGAGAGCGATGTGGATCGGCCGCTTGAGCGGAGCCCGCACCATATCGGGCACCAGTGCCAGGACGAGCGCGTCGAAGCCCTTCATGTCTGTTGCGCCGCGTCCGTAGAGACGGCCGTTCTTCTCCGTCAGCGTCCACGGATCGGTCGTCCAGTTCTGCCCGTCCACCGGAACCACATCGGTATGGCCCGAAAACACGACGCCCCCCTCCACCTGCGGACCGATGCTCGCATAGAGATTGGCCTTGTCGCCCTCGGGGCTCATGACGAGCGTGCTTTCGACGCCATGAGCGTTCAGCCAGTCGCGGCAGAACGCGATGATGTCGAGATTGCTGCTTGTCGAAACACTCGGGAAGGCAACAAGACGCGCGAGCATTTCGCGGGAGGACAGGGACATGGAAGGCATCTCCTTGCGGTGAGAGGCCTCAGCATCCGATCCTATCGAGAGCGCGGTCAAGCTGGATTTATCGGCCTCGAGCGAAACCTTGCCTGTTGACGAGGCGGGCTTGCCGCCGCCATGATCCCCCACCTGCCATGACACGTTTCTCCATTCACACCCCCAATGCCGCTCCGCCAGCTGGCCCCTATTCCCAGGCCATCCGGGCCGGGGATCTCGTCTTCGTCTCGGGCCAGTTGCCGCTCGATCCCGAGGGTTTCCTCGTGGGAGCTGGCGACATCAGAGCGCAGACCCGGCAGGTCTTCGCCAATATCGAGGCCATCCTGCGCGCTGCCGGATCGTCGCTCGACCGCGTGGTCAAGACGACGGTGTTTCTCACCAATCTCGACGACTTTGCAGGCATGAACGACGTTTACGCCTCGGTCTTCAAGCAGCCCTACCCCGCGCGCTCGACCGTCGAGACCGGCCGGCTTCCCGGCGGCATGCTCCTCGAAGTCGAATGCGTCGCACAAGTTGAACGGACCGCCCCATGACCACCTTCGACGTGACGCTCTCCGACATCGAATCCGCGCGCAGCCGCATCGCCGGACGCGTGAGGCGGACACCGGCTTTTGAGAGCCGCGAGGTGTCCGCGCGGCTCGGCCGCCGCACGGCCTTGAAGATGGAGGCGCTGCAACTTGCAGGCTCCTTCAAGGTGCGCGGCGTCTTCAACAAGGTCATGACCTTGAGCGAAGAGGACCGCCGCCGCGGGCTCGTCACCGTGTCGGGCGGCAATCATGCCATCGCGGTCGCGTGGGTCGCGGGCACGCTCGGGCTCGACGCTCTCGTGCTGATGCCGAAGGTGACGCCCCGGTTCAACATCGACCTGACGACGAAATACGGCGCACGGGTGGAACTCTGCGACGACGCCGCCGAAGCCTTCGCCAAGGCCGAAGCCTATCAGAGCGAAGGCCGCCTCTTCGTGCACCCTTACGACGATCCGGCGATCATCGCAGGCCATGGAACGCTCGGGCTCGAATTCCTGGAGGACATCCCGGACCTCACCCATGTCTTCGTCTCCATCGGCGGCGGCGGCTTCATGTCGGGCGTGGCGAGCGCCCTGAAGGCGAAGAAGCCCTCCCTCACCGTCTACGGCGTCGAAACCGTGGGCGCACAGACCATGACGGAGGCCCTGAAGGCCGGCGAGCCCGTGACGATCCGTGCGACCTCCATCGCCCGCACGCTGGGCGCGCCCTTCGCCACGCACAGGACGATCGCCGCCGTCAGGCTCTTCCTGAAGGAGATCCTCCTCGTGGAGGACGAGCCGGTCATCAAGGACGTGAGCTGGCTCCTGCAGAACGAAAAGCTGCTCTGCGAGCCGGCGGCCGCCTGCGTCCTCACCGCAGCCGAAACGGTGGCGTCCTCCCTGCCGCCTGACAGCGTCGTCGGCCTCGTGCTCTGCGGCTCCAATCTGTCGCTCGGGGACCTGGACGCCTGGCGCAAAGCGTGAGGGCATGGGAGCCCCGCTTCCCTCGCCCGGATCATGGCCAGACAAGCCATCGGGCGCGTTTTGACGACTTTCCCTGCGAAAGTGCATTTCAGGGGTTGCACACCGGAACCGCCGGAGCTAATTGACACAAGTCGGAGCGTAGCGCAGCCCGGTTAGCGCACTAGTCTGGGGGACTAGGGGTCGTGGGTTCAAATCCCGCCGCTCCGACCATTCTTCTTCAAAAGCCTGGATCGTGTTTCCTTTCGCAGCGGATATCCCCGGAAGGCTTGCCGAAAGATCCTACGCACCCGCTCAATCTCTTTCTCACATCATCGCCCCGCCCTGGCGGCGTCCTGCGGCTTTGCCTGTATTCAGGCATAAAAAATCCCGCCCCATTTGACGCTGGAGCGGGATTTGAAGTCTCAGGAGCAATCCTTGGAGGGATGTTCTCCAAACCCGTGATCGGGCCGAAAGGTTGCAGGCTGCGGCTTTCGATCCCAGGGATGACGAAGCCATGCCGCATCCAAGCTATGGCAGCTTGCGGCCAAGGTCGCCATGTCCGTTCATTTCAGGAGGAATGGTGGGCGGTGAGGGACTCGAACCCCCGACCTGCGGTGTGTAAAACCGAAGCTCTACCAACTGAGCTAACCGCCCGCTCGGGCCTGACATAAAAAGAGAAGGCCAACAACGCAAGCGTCGTCGGCCCTCTTTGCTAAAGCATCGGACCCAAAAGTGGAACCCACCCCGGTATCGATCCGATGCGCCTATCCGCGGATGTACCCGCGAATGTCGCCAAAAAGCGATTACTTCGCGTTGACGGCGTCCTTCAGGCCCGCGCCGGCGCGGAACTTCGGGGTCTTGGAAGCGGGAACCTTCACCTTCTCGCCGGTGCGCGGGTTGCGCGCCTCGCCGGCGGCACGGTTGGTCACCACGAAAGTGCCGAAACCGACGATCTTCACCTCGTCGCCCTTCTTGAGGGCGCCCGTGATCGCCTCGATGGCGGCGTCGATCGCCTCACCAGCCTGGCCACGAGAAAGACCGACCTTGTCGGCGACGGCAGCAACGAGCTCGCCTTTGTTCATCTTATATCCTCCAGTGATCACGGCGGCCGCAAAAAAGAAATGGTCCACCGTTTCAGGGACAACCCGTTTGGCGCAAAGCTTATCGGTAAGCAAGTCCCGAAGTGGCTGATTTCAGCCGTTTTTCCGTAGTTTTCATCAAAAAGAAGCCCCCGGGCGGTTGCCCGGGGGCTTCTGTCGTTAGGTCATGCCGTAAACGCTTAGTGAGCCACGACCCCGGCCGAGTCGTCCTCGACCCCAGGCTTGGGCCCCTTGAGAACCGAGGCCTCGTCCCACTCGATCGGCTCAGGCATCCGCACGAGAGCGTGCTGGAGAACCTGGTCCATCATGGAGACCGGGACGATCTCCAGGCCGTTCTTCACGCTGGCCGGGATGTCGACCAGATCCTTCGCGTTCTCCTCGGGGATCAAGACCTTCTTGATGCCGCCGCGGAGCGCCGCGAGGAGCTTCTCCTTGAGGCCGCCGATGGGCAGCACCCTGCCCCGCAGCGTCACCTCGCCCGTCATGGCCACGTCGCGGCGAACCGGAATGCCCGTGATCACGGAGACGATGGCGGTCGCCATGGCGATGCCGGCGGACGGACCGTCCTTGGGCGTCGCGCCTTCCGGCACGTGCACGTGAATGTCCCGACGGTCGAACAGGGGCGGCTCGACGCCGAAATCGACGGCCCGGGAGCGGACATAGGACGCCGCCGCCGAGATCGATTCCTTCATGACGTCACGCAGGTTGCCCGTGACGGTCATCTTGCCCTTGCCCGGCATCATGATGCCTTCGATGGTGAGCAGCTCGCCACCGACCTCGGTCCAGGCCAGACCCGTGACCGTGCCGACCGAATCCTCCGTCTCGGCCTCGCCATAGCGGAAGCGCGGCGGGCCCAGGAAGTCCGGCAGGTTGCCGGTCGTGACCTCGACGTTCTTGACCTTGGAGATGAGGATCTCCTTCACGGCCTTGCGGACGAGATTGTTGATCTCGCGTTCGAGGTTACGCACGCCCGCCTCGCGGGTGTAGCGGCGGATCAGCATGAGGAGGGCCTCGTCGCCGATCTTCCACTCCTTCTCCGCCAGTCCATGCTTCTGGATGGATGAGGGGATGAGGTGGGTGCGGGCAATCTCGGCCTTCTCTTCCTCGGTGTAGCCCGCGATGCGGATCACCTCCATACGGTCGAGAAGCGGACCGGGAATGTTGAGCGTGTTGGCCGTCGTGACGAACATGACGTTGGACAGGTCGTAATCGACCTCCAGGTAATGATCGTTGAAGGTGTTGTTCTGCTCGGGGTCGAGAACCTCCAGCAGGGCCGCCGATGGATCGCCGCGGAAGTCCATGCCCATCTTGTCGATTTCGTCGAGCAGGATGAGGGGATTGGACGTCTTGGCCTTGCGCATCGACTGGATGATCTTGCCGGGCATCGAGCCGATATAGGTGCGGCGGTGGCCGCGGATCTCGGATTCGTCACGGACGCCGCCGAGCGACATGCGCACGAACTCACGGCCCGTGGCCTTGGCGATCGACTTGCCGAGGGAGGTCTTGCCCACACCGGGAGGACCGACGAGGCAGAGAATCGGGCCCGTGAGCTTGTTGGCGCGCTGCTGCACGGCCAGGTACTCGACGATGCGCTCCTTGACCTTCTCCAGACCGTAATGGTCCGAATCCAGGACGTCCTGGGCGGCCTTCAGGTCCTTCTTCATCTTCGAGCGGCGGCCCCACGGAATGCCGAGCAGCCAGTCGAGATAATTGCGCACGACGGTGGCTTCCGCGGACATGGGCGACATCTGGCGCAGCTTCTTGAGCTCGCCCAGCGCCTTTTCTCGGGCTTCCTTCGTGAACTTGGTCTTCTCGATCTTCTCCTCGAGCTCGGCCAGCTCGTCGCGACCTTCGTCGTCGCCGAGCTCCTTCTGGATCGCCTTCATCTGCTCGTTGAGGTAGTACTCGCGCTGCGTCTTCTCCATCTGACGCTTCACGCGGGTGCGGATCCGCTTCTCGACCTGGAGAACGGAAATCTCGCTCTCCATCATGCCGAGCACCTTCTCCAGGCGCTGGGCGACGGTCGGCGTCTCCAGGATCGCCTGCTTGTCGGCGATCTTGATGGCCAGATGCGAAGCGATCGTATCGGCGAGCTTGGCGGGCTCGTCGATCTGGGTCACGGCGGTCACGACCTCCGGCGACACCTTCTTGTTCAGCTTCACGTAATTCTCGAACTCGGCCACGACGGAGCGGGCGAGCGCCTCGGCCTCCACCTGATCCCCGAGCGCGTCCGGAAGCGCTTCGGCTTCGGCCTCGTAATATTCGTCCGTGCGGGTATAGGCCTTCACCTGGGCGCGGCTGGCGCCCTCCACGAGCACCTTCACGGTGCCGTCGGGCAGCTTCAGGAGCTGGAGCACGTTGGCGAGGGTGCCGACCTTGTAGATCGCATCCGTGGCGGGATCGTCATCCGTCGCGTCGATCTGGGTTGCCAGGAGAATGTGACGGTCCCCTTTGACCACTTCCTCAAGCGCGCGGATCGACTTTTCGCGGCCGACGAAGAGCGGCACGATCATATGCGGAAAGACAACAATGTCGCGCAGAGGCAGAACCGCATAGGTTCCGGTCGAGCCTGGAACGACAGGCTGACGTGGCTTCGATTGTGTCATGAGGCGACTTCCTTTTCACTGCGTCCGACCGCCCCCTCGAATGAGCTGGACCTCGGACGGATAACCGGAATGCTCAGGCTGTTTTTATGGGCTGCACCCGGTACGTCGGGCCCTCCCTCGAACGATGAGCGGACAGCGCCGGCGCAAGAGATAATGTGGCGTTGCGGACCGGGCGTTTCAAGACAACGGCCCGCAACGGATCGATTCATCAAAGAGCCTCGCCCCGCCCTCAGGCGCTGGCGCTTGCCGCCTGTTCGCTGCGGTCGCCGTGGATGAAGAGCGGCTTGGCCTTGCCCTCCACCACCTCGGGACCGATCACCACCTGCTCGACGGAATCGAGGCCCGGCAGGTCGTACATGGTCTCCAGGAGGATGCCCTCCATGATCGACCTCAGGCCGCGGGCGCCCGTCTTGCGCTCGATCGCCTTGCGGGCGATCAGGGACAGGGCCTCTTCCTGGAAGGTCAGCTGAACGTTCTCCATCTCGAAGAGACGCTGGTACTGCTTCACCAGGGCGTTCTTGGGCTCCTGCAGGATCTTCTTGAGGGCGTCCTCGTCCAGGTCCTCCAGGGTCGCCAGGACCGGCAGGCGGCCGACGAACTCGGGAATGAGGCCGAATTTCAGCAGATCCTCGGGCTCCACCTCGCGGAAGATCTCGCCCGTCCGGCGGTCGTCCGGCGCGCTCACGGAGGCGCCGAAGCCGATGGACGTGCCCTTGCCGCGGCCGGCGATGATCCGCTCGAGGCCGGCGAAGGCGCCGCCGCAGATGAACAGGATGTTCGTGGTGTCGACCTGCAGGAACTCCTGCTGCGGGTGCTTGCGGCCGCCCTGCGGAGGCACGGAGGCCACGGTGCCTTCCATGATCTTCAGGAGCGCCTGCTGCACGCCCTCGCCCGAGACGTCGCGGGTGATCGAGGGATTGTCCGATTTGCGGGAGATCTTGTCGATCTCGTCGATGTAGACGATGCCGCGCTGGGCCCGCTCCACGTTGTAGTCGGAGGCCTGGAGCAGCTTGAGGATGATGTTTTCCACGTCCTCGCCGACATAGCCCGCCTCGGTCAGGGTCGTGGCGTCGGCCATGGTGAAGGGCACGTCCAGGATCCGGGCGAGGGTCTGAGCGAGCAGGGTCTTGCCCGATCCGGTGGGGCCGATCAGCAGGATATTGGACTTGGCCAGCTCGACGTCGTTGTGCTTCGTCGCGTGGGCCAGGCGCTTGTAATGGTTGTGGACCGCCACCGAGAGCACCTTCTTGGCGTGCTCCTGGCCGATCACGTAATCATCCAGAACGCGGCTGATTTCCTTGGGGGTCGGGACCCCGTCGCGGGACTTCACGAGGGACGATTTCGACTCCTCGCGGATGATGTCCATGCAGAGCTCGACGCATTCATCGCAGATGAAAACGGTCGGGCCAGCGATCAGCTTGCGAACCTCATGCTGGCTCTTGCCGCAGAAGGAGCAGTACAGCGTACTCTTGGAGTCGTTGCCGCCAGCCTTGGTCATTATCACATCTCCAATCCGTGCCGGGACGGCCCCCTGCCGACCCAACACTCTTAAGTTACGAGCGACGGAGCTAATAAAATGTTCCGTCGCTAAGAATTGATCGCCTGATCGCCCTACCTTCCCGAATCCCCATGCAATCACGCGAGGCGCGCATGATCAATAGGAACGGGAATGCCCGCCAAAAAGACGCACCCGGGAGGAATTTGTCCCCAGGTTTTAAGGGTTAGGCCGGAGTCGCGGCCGGCTCGGGGCGCTTGGCGATCACCTGATCGATCAGCCCGAACTCGCGGGCGGCTTCGGCGGTCATGAAGTTGTCGCGCTCGAGAGCCCGCTCGATCTCTTCGTAGCTGCGGCCGGTGTGGCCCACGTAGATCTCGTTCAGGCGACGCTTGAGGGCCTCGCTCTCGCGGGCATGGATCATGATGTCCGTGACCTGGCCCTGGTAGCCGCCGGAGGGCTGGTGGACCATGATGCGGGCGTTCGGGAGGGCGAAGCGCATCCCCTTCTCGCCGGCGGTCAGCAGCAGGGAGCCCATGGAAGCGGCCTGGCCGACGCAGAGGGTCGAAACCGGGCAGCGGATGAACTGCATGGTGTCGTAGATCGACAGGCCCGAGGTCACGACGCCGCCGGGCGAGTTGATGTAGAAGGAGATTTCCTTCTTGGGGTTCTCGGCCTCGAGGAACAGAAGCTGCGCCACGATCAGCGAGGCCGAGTAATCTTCGACGGGACCCGTGAGGAAGATGATCCGTTCGCGCAGGAGGCGCGAATAGATGTCGAACGCACGCTCGCCGCGATTCGACTGCTCAACCACCATCGGGACGAGCGTATTGTTAAAGAGCGCTACCGGGTCTCTCATTGTCTCACTGCTCCAGTTCGGCCGCGAATCTCCGCGGCCGTGCGTGTCAAGCAAGCAACGAGACGCTTAAGAGAGCGTTACTCGCCCTTGCCGGCTTTCTTACCGCCCTTCGCCTTCTTCGGCTCGGAAACGGTTTCCTCTTCGTCGTCGCTGAAGAGCGCCTCCTTGGAGACGGCCTCCTCGTTCACCTTCACCTGGGACAGGATCTGGTCCACGACCTTCTCCTCGAACAGAGGAGCCCGGATTTCAGCTAGGGCCTGCGGGTTCTTTTGGTAGAACTCCCAAACCTGGCGCTCCTGGCCGGGATACTGACGGACCCGTTCGATGAGAGCCTGAGTCACCTCATCGTCGGAGATCTTGATATCGGACTTCTCACCGATCTGTGCAAGGACCAACCCGAGACGCACGCGGCGCTCGGCGATCTTGCGGTACTCGGCCTTAGCCTCTTCTTCGGTGGTGTCCTCATCCGCGAAGGTGCGGTTGTTCGACTTCATGTCGCCGAGGACCTGCGCCCACACGGCCGAGAATTCCTGCTCGACCAGGGTCGGCGGCAGCTCGAAGCTGTACTTGCCGTCGAGAGCGTCCAGGAGATCCTTCTTGACCTTGCGGCGGGACTGCGCGTCGAAGTCGCGCTTGATCGCGTCGCGGATCGCGTCCTTGAGCTTCTCCAGGGACTCCATGCCGAAGCCCTTGGCCATCTCGTCGTCGATCTTCAGCTCGCCGGGAGCCTCGACCTCCTTCACGGTCACGTCGAACTCGGCATCCTTGCCGGCGAGGTGGGCCGCCAGGTAGTTCTCGGGGAACTTCACCTTCACGAGCTTGGTGTCGCCTGCCTTCAGGCCGAGGAGCTGCTCCTCGAAGCCGGGAATGAAGGTGTTGGAGCCGAGCTCGACCCGGATATCCTCACCCTTACCGCCGTCGAACTCCGCGCCGTCGATGCGGCCGACGAAATCGACCACGACGCGGTCGCCCTCGGCCGACTTGCCGTTCTTGGTCTCGAAGGAGCGGTTCTGCTTGGCCATCCGCTCGAGCGATTCGTTGATCTCGGCATCGGTGACTTCGGCCACCGGCTTCTTAACCGACACGTCGGACAGATCGACGAGGTCGAAGGTCGGCAGCACCTCGAGAGCGATCGTGAAAGCCAGGTCGCCCTTGGCCTCCATGGCCTTCTCGACCTCGTCCTTGCTCTCGGGGAACTGGACCTGGGGCTCGTGGGCGAGCTTCAGGCCGTGATCCTCAACGATCTTGCGGTTGGCCTCGTTGACGGCGTTCTGCATGACGTCGGCCATGACGGAGCGGCCATAGACCCTGCGCAGATGGCCAACCGGCACCTTGCCGGGACGGAACCCGTTGAGCTGCACGCGACCCTTGAGGGCCGACAATTCGCTGTTCAGGCGCTCTTCCAACTCGGTGGCCGGGAGCACGACCTTGAACTCTCGCTTCAAGCCTTGGGACAGTGTTTCCGTCACCTGCATGGTACTATTCGCCTTCATTCGCTCGAAAGAATCTCAAATCCAGGCTCCGGCCGATGCGGCGTCATGCCGGCACAACCAGGCCATGTGGAGCCTCCGGAACCCAACCCTGACGGGATTGGTGCGGGCGGAGGGACTCGAACCCCCACAACTTTCGTCGCTGGAACCTAAATCCAGTGCGTCTACCAATTCCGCCACGCCCGCGCGTGAGCGGCGCGCGCGAACGCGCCCCTCCTCCGGGACGCGGCTCTATAGCACGGTTAAAAGACAGTGCATCAAAAAAGTTCATGGCCGGTCCCCTCGCAACCAACCTTGGCCATTGGCGTTCAAAGCTGTAGCGCCTGGAGCGCAACCTCGAACCGATATGAGCCCCGCATGATCACCCGCCGCGCCGTCGCCGCCGGTCTCGCAACGACCCTGATCGGCCTCCCCAGAACGGGACAGGCGCAGGATTCCCTCGGCTCCGAATTTCTCCTTACGGCCAAGCCCGCCCGGCTGAAGCTGCGCCCCGATGCGCCCGGCACGGCGGAGGTCTGGACCCTCGGCGATTCCTTGAGCCCGGTCCTGCGGGCGAGGCCTGGGCAGGAACTCCGGATGACGTTGCGGAACGAAACTTCCCGACCGCTCTCCCTCCACGTTCACGGGATGCGGGGCCCGAACGCCGCGGATGGCGTCGGCGGGCTGACCCAGGCTCCGGTGTTTCCGGGCCAGAGCCACGAATCCCGCTTCGTCCCGCCCGATTCCGGCACCTTCCTGCTCCGTCCCTGCATTCTCGGCGGCAGTGCGGAGCCCCTGGAGCGGGGTCTCTCGGGCCTGCTGATCGTGGAGGAGCCGCGCGCTCCCGAAGTGGACCGGGACCTGGCTCTCCTGATGGACGACTGGCGGCTCGCCGAGGACGGGACGCTGGCTCCCTTCGAAAGGCCATCGGAGCCCGCCCCTGCCGGGCGGCTCGGAAATTGGCTGAGCGTGAACGGCGGGCCGACTCCGCAGAGGATCGAGGCTCCGCCCGGCGGGCGGCTTCGCCTACGCCTCGCCAATGCCTGCAACGCCCGGGCCATGCGCCTGCGCTTCGATGGGCTGAAGGCCTATGTGATTGCCGTGGACGGGCAGCCGACGAGCTCCTTCGAGCCGCTTAGGGCCTCCCTGCCCTTCGCGCCCGGCACCCGCTACGACCTGCTGGCGGACATCCCCGCCGAGGCCGGGGCGAGAGGCGCGGTCATGGCCCTGATCGGCGACGGGATGCCTCTCGTCGAGATCGTCGCCACCGGCAGCGCGCGACCGGCGCTGCCGCCGGTCGCCCCCTTGCCTCCTAACCCGAAGCTCCCGGACGCCATCAAGCTGCAGAACGCCGCCCGCAAGGATCTGGTGATCAAGGGCGATCCCCAGTCGCCGACCGTCCCCTGGACGATCAATGGCGCCGCCGGGAACGCGTCGGGCCCCCCTCTCCTGAAGGTCAGGCGCGGCAGCCCCGTCGTTCTGACGCTGACGAACCAGACGGCGTTCATGCAGCCCCTGCACCTGCACGGCCATTGCTTCCGCCTGCTGCACGCCCTCGACGACGGCTGGGAGCCCTACTTCCTCGACACCGTGCAGGTGCCGGAAAACAGGACGATCCGCATCGCCTTCGTCGCCGACAACCCCGGCAAATGGCTTCTCGCCTCGACCGTGATGGAGCGGTTCGATGCGGGCCTGTGGACCTGGATCGAGGTCACCTGAGAAGCTCGCGCAGGACGGCGGGCACCTGTTCCGCCAAGTCTTCGGAGATGAGGCCGGGCCCGAACTGCGCGCCCGCCTCCGCATGGATCCAGGCCCCGGCGCAAGCCGCCTCGAAGGCGGGCAGGCCCTGCGCCATCAGGCCTGCGATCAGGCCGCACAGGGTATCGCCCGAACCCGCCGTCGCCAGATAGGGCGTGCCGTTCTCGTTGATCGCGGCCCGCCCGTCGGGGGCGGCGATGACCGTATCGGCACCCTTGAGCAGCACCACGGCGCCCGTATAGGCGGCGGCTCGCCGGGTCCGCTCGATTTTCGATTCCGGATCAAGGATGTCCGGGTGTCCCTTGAACAACCGGTTGAACTCCCCGCCATGAGGCGTGAGCACGGTCGGCGCATGGCGGAAGGCTCCATGAAGCTCGGAGGCGAGGCCCTCGAAGGAGGTTAGCGCATCGGCATCGAGGACGAGGCTGCGCCTTGCATGGACCGCGACGGAAACCATGGCCCGGGTCGCGGCGTGGACCCCCAGCGCAGGACCGAGCACGAGGGCGTTGAAGCGCGGGTCCTGGAGAATCGCATGGAGGCCCTCCGGACCGTCGCAGCCCCGGAGCATGACGGCGGTGAGTTGCGCCGCGTTGACCCCGAGGGCCTCGGGAGGCGAGGCCACGGTGACCAGGCCGGAGCCGATCCTGAGGGCCGCGCGCGCCGCCAGACGCGCCGCCCCCGTCCGGGTGGCTCCGCCCGAGGCGACGAGGGTGTGACCGCGCTCGTATTTGTGGGAGGAAAGCCCGGGCTTCGGCAGGGCATGCCGCCACAGGGCCGGACCGTTCGCGAAGAGGCCTCCGCTCTCGGCCTCCAGGGTTTCGCGCAGGATCCCGATATCCGCCACCTCGACAGCGCCGCTGTAGGCGCGCCCGGGCAGGAGCAGATGGCAGGGCTTGCGGGCGGCGAAGGTCACCGTGCGGACCGCCTTGACGGCCACGCCCCGAACTTCCCCGGTGTCGCTGTCGATTCCCGACGGCAGATCGACCGCCAGGATCGGCTTGCCTGTCCCGTTCATGCGATCCACCGCGAGCCGCGCCATCCCTTCAAGGTCACGGGTGAGGCCCGTGCCGAAAAGGGCGTCGACGATAAGATCCGCCTCATCGAGAGCTGCGTCGTCGACGCTGCCGATCTTTCCGGCCCATCCTTTCGCCGCCTCGATCGCATCGCCGGTCAGGCGCTTCCGGCTTCCCAGCAGGAACAGCGAGACCCGATATCCCTGCTCCGCCAGAAGGGTCGCCGCGACGAAACCGTCGCCGCCGTTCTGGCCCGGCCCGGAAACGACGGCGATGCGGCTGCCTTTTGGGGACATGGCCTGCACGGCCTCGGCCACGGCGCGCCCTGCCCGCCTCATGAGATCGATACCGGGCGTGCCCGCGGCGATCGTCGCGGCATCGGCCCGCCTCATTTCCGAGGCCGTGAGGATGATTTCAGGGGCCGGCATGAGGGCCAACCGGCTTCGAAAAAGTCACAATGACCGCCAAAGATGCACCTGCACAAACTTTAGTCAGAGAATGCCTCTCAGGGCGGCAAAACGGCCGCCCGTGAATTGCTGAAGCCATGGAAGGTGCCTCCTCCTGGTGCTAAAAGCGGCAAAACCTCGAACGAGAACGGTTGATCCGGATGAAGAAGATCGAAGCCATCATCAAGCCCTTCAAGCTGGATGAAGTCAAAGAAGCTCTCCAGGAAGTCGGCCTTCAGGGCATTACCGTGATCGAAGCCAAGGGCTTCGGCCGCCAGAAAGGCCATACCGAGCTCTACCGCGGCGCGGAATACGTCGTGGACTTCCTGCCGAAGGTGAAGCTCGAGATCGTCCTCAACGACGAGATGGTGGAAAGCGCCATCGAGGCCATCCGCAAGGCCGCCCAGACCGGTCGCATCGGCGACGGCAAGATTTTCGTTTCGACGGTCGAAGAGGCCGTTCGCATCCGCACGGGCGAGACCGGATCCGACGCGATCTAAGCTCGCTTTCCCAAACCAAGGCCCGTGGGCCGAGGACAATCCCAAAAGGGCAGAAGAGGACCAGACGATCATGCAGACCGCCAAGGATGTGCTCAAGGCGATCAAGGACAACGACGTCAAGTACGTCGACTTCCGTTTCACGGATCCGCGCGGCAAGTGGCAGCATGTGACCTTCGACGTGTCGATGGTCGATGAGGACCTGTTCGCCGACGGCATCATGTTCGACGGCTCGTCCATCGCCGGCTGGAAGGCGATCAACGAATCCGACATGACCCTCATGCCCGACCCGACGACGGCGCAGATGGATCCGTTCTTCTCGGCGTCCACCCTGTCGATCAACTGCGACATCCTCGAGCCCGCCACCGGCGAGCCCTACAACCGCGACCCGCGCGGCATCGCCAAGAAGGCCGAGGCCTATCTGAAGTCCACGGGCATCGCCGACACGGTCTATGTCGGCCCCGAGGCCGAGTTCTTCGTGTTCGACGACGTGCGGTTCTCCGCCGATCCCTACAACACCGGCTTCAAGCTCGACGCCGCGGAACTTCCGATCAACGGCGACACCGCTTACGAGGGCGGCAATCTCGGCCACCGCATCCCGACCAAGGGCGGCTATTTCCCGGTTCCCCCGCTGGACTCCGCGCAGGACATGCGCAGCGAGATGCTGGCCGCCATGAAGGCCATGGGCGTGACGGTCGAGAAGCATCACCACGAGGTGGCTTCCGCCCAGCATGAGCTCGGCACGAAGTTCAACACGCTCGTGCGCACCGCCGACGAAATGCAGATCTACAAGTACTGCATCCACAACGTCGCCCAGTCCTACGGCAAGACGGCCACCTTCATGCCGAAGCCGGTCTATGGCGACAACGGCTCGGGCATGCACGTCCACCAGTCCCTCTGGAAGGGCGGCAAGCCTCTCTTCGCGGGCAACAAGTATGCCGACCTCAGCCAGGAATGCCTGTGGTACATCGGCGGCATCATCAAGCACGCCAAGGCCCTGAACGCCTTCACCAACCCGTCGACGAACTCCTACAAGCGTCTCGTCCCGGGCTATGAGGCCCCGGTGCTGCTGGCCTACTCCGCCCGCAACCGCTCGGCGTCCTGCCGCATTCCGTGGACGACCTCGCCGAAGGCCAAGCGCGTCGAGGTCCGCTTCCCCGATCCGACCGCCAATCCGTATCTCGCCTTCGCGGCGCTGCTGATGGCCGGTCTTGACGGCATCGTGAACAAGATCGATCCCGGCCAGGCCATGGACAAGGATCTCTACGACCTGCCTCCGCGCGAGCTGAAGAAGATCCCGACCGTCTGCGGCTCCCTGCGCGAAGCTCTCGCCAGCCTCGACAAGGACCGTGCGTTCCTCAAGGCCGGCGGCGTCTTCAACGACGACTTCATCGACGCCTACATCGAGCTGAAGATGACCGAGGTCGCTCGCTTCGAGATGACCCCGCATCCGGTCGAATTCCAGATGTATTATTCGGTCTGATCTTACCGACATCCTCCCGGCTGCTGGACGGCGGCCTTCCTTCGCCGGAGCTCTCTGAGCTCCGGCTTTTTTTATCCCGGCATCAGAAACTTACGCCCTCGTTGGGATCAAAAGCTGGGATCAAAAGCAGTGTGGGGAGGGAACGGTCCAGGCGGCCCCGAGTTATCCAGCCCATGCGGGCGGCCCCTGGCCGCTTGCGTGAATGATGAACCCGGAAACCTGAGAGGAGATCGCACGATGAAAAGCCTCATGATCGCGACCGCGACCGCCATCGGCCTGCTGGCCGCCGTCCCGGCGGGCGCGCAGACCTCGGTGACGACCACCACGACCGAGACCACAGGCTCCATCACGATAGCCCCTGAGAAGCGCACCATCATCCATAAGCAGCTCGGCACCACCAAGCCCGTGACGATCAAGGAGCGCGTGACGGTCGGCGCCACGGTACCGGATACGGTCGAACTGCAATCCGTCCCCGAGACCATCGTCTCGGAGGTCCCGGCCGTGAAGGGCTACCGGTACTTCGTCTACAACGGCGAAGTGGTGCTCGTGGACCCGCAGACCCGCAAGGTGGTCACCATCGTCGAATAAGGCGAATCCTCGACCGGATAACGGCCCATAAAGGCCGTCCTGCCCTGAAAAACAAAAAGGCCCGGGTTTCCCCGGGCCTTTCCGTTGTCTCGGAAGAGACGGATCTTAGTAGGTGCCGAAGCGGTAGTTCAGACCGGCGCGGACCACACCGAACTCGGCATCGTAGCTGCCGAAGGGGGTGTCCTGGTCGAGGCTGACGTACAGGCCTTCGATCTTGGCCGAGAGGTTGTTGGTGAAGGCGTACTCAAGGCCGCCACCGACGGTCCAGCCGTTGGCGTCGTCAGCGAAGGCGAAGCCGCCCGTGGCGTAGACGAGAGCGCGGTCGAAGGCCACACCGGCGCGGGCGCGGACGGTGCCGAACCAGTCGTCGCGATCGAAGACCACGTGGTCGCCGCCGAAGTCGGCGTACTGGATGTCGCCTTCGAGACCGACGACGAACGAGCCGATCTGGTAGTTGTAGCCAGCCTGGGCGCCGCCGACGAAGCCGGCTTCGTCATCAACGGCGTAGGGAACGCCGGCGATGGTCACGGAGTCGTTCGTGGACCAGCCGAAGCCAGCGTTCACACCGACGTAGAAGCCGGTCCAGGTGAAGACCGGAACGGCGGCGACGACGGGAGCCGGAGCGCGGCGGGAGGGAAGGTCAGCAGCGACGGCGCCGGTGGCGAGGCCGAGCAGGGCAACCGAAGAGAGGAGGATCTTTTTCATTTCTCTTGTCCATCTGTTGGAAGGATGTGGGCGGCTTGTAGCCTAGAGTTGCCCCAGCGTCTGTCACTTTCCTGCCACACATAGGTCTGGAAGCATGACGTTTCGCAGCGGGAGGCTCTTTGCGCCCGCCCATCCCCTCGCCCAGCCCGCGCGAGGCATCGTCCCCGGCCACTCCGCAAAGGACGAAAAAGTCATATTTATCAGATTATTAGTCGATATTCCGTACGAGTGCCGGAGGTTCATGAAGGCCGGTAACACTTCATTGACCATGCCAGCGATGAGTCACCCTCAGCCCTTGGCGCGGCCAGGATCAAGTCCGGCCAAGCCACAATTTGAGGGCCTGATTCACCCGGTCCGGCTGCTCGAGCGTCGACATGTGCCCCGAATCCGGCACAACCACCAGTGAGGCCCATTCGATCATCTCCGCCATCTCCCTCGCCACGTCCGGCGGCGTGATGGCGTCCCCCTCCCCGACGAGAATGAGGGTCGGAATTTCGATCCCCGGCAGGGTCGGGCGGGAATCGGCGCGGGCCATGATCGCCCGCTGCTGGCGGATATAGGCGGCTGCCCCGGTCTCGCGCATCATGCCCAGGAGCGTGTTCCGAAGGGTCTGGCTGTCCCGATGATCGGGGTGGACGAGGCGCGGCCAGAGCCTGTCATGAATGTCCTCGAGCCGGCCCGCCTCCGCCAGGGCGATCAAGCGCTCGCGATCCTGGCTGGCCTCGGCCGTATCGGGGCGCGCGCTCGTGTCGAGCAGGGCGAGCCGGGAAACCCGCTCGGGCGCCTGGCGTATGACCTCCAGGGCGACGTAGCCTCCCATCGACAGCCCGGCGAGGGCAAAGCGCTCCGGGGCCTCACGCAGGAGCCGGGCGGCCATAGCAGGGATCGAATCATCCTGCCGCTGGTCCGCCACCACAATGGGGTGCCCTTCGAAGAGGACTGCAATCTGCGGTTCGAAAAGGCGGGCGGTGCAGGCCAGTCCGGGGACGAGAACGAGTGTTTCGGGCATTCAATTCTTCCTTCGCGGTCCTTTGACAAGTTTCCCTGGATTGACAAGCGCATAGCTTGTCCTATGGTCCCGCCACACCTTAACTTGAGCAAGAACCTCAGGTGAAACCAGTCTCGCGCCTGTTTGTTGCCGTAGAGCGCGGCCGGCACTTTAGAGCGCGCCCAGCCCTCAACGGTACTTAACATTCATGTCGTTCGCCGAACTCGGACTTAGCGATAAAGTTCAACAAGCCGTGGCTTCCGCAGGCTACACGGAGCCGACCCCGATCCAGGCTCAGGCCATTCCCCATGTTCTGGCGCGTCGGGACGTGCTGGGCATTGCCCAGACCGGCACGGGCAAGACGGCGGCCTTCACCCTGCCCATGCTCACCATGCTGGAAACGGGGCGCGCCCGGGCGCGGATGCCGCGCACGCTCATTCTGGAGCCCACCCGCGAGCTCGCGGCCCAGGTCGAGGAAAACTTCGACAAGTACGGCATCAACCACAAGCTCTCCGTCGCCCTGCTGATCGGCGGCGTGTCCTTCGGGGACCAGGACGCCAAGATCACCCGCGGCGTGGACGTGCTGATCGCAACCCCCGGACGCCTGCTCGACCATTTCGAGCGCGGCAAGCTTCTGCTCACCGGTGTCGAGCTTCTCGTGATCGACGAGGCCGACCGGATGCTCGACATGGGCTTCATTCCCGATATCGAGCGGATCGTGAAGCTCGTGCCCTTCACCCGGCAGACCCTGTTCTTCTCCGCGACCATGCCGCCGGAGATCCAGCGCCTGGCGGATGCGTTCCTGCACAATCCCGTCAAGGTGGAGGTGGCGCGCGCCGCCACCACGGCCGCCACGATCACCCAGCGTCTCGTGGCCACGGGCCGGCAGGATTTCGAGAAGCGCGAGACCCTGCGCCAGCTGATCCGCAATGCGACGGAGCTGCAGAACGCGGTGGTCTTCTGCAACCGCAAGCGCGACGTGGCGGTCCTGCACCGCTCCTTGCAGAAGCACGGGTTCGACGCCGTCGCCCTTCATGGCGACATGGACCAGCATGCCCGCATGGCGGCTCTCGACAGCTTCCGCAGCGGCGAGATGCCCCTGCTCGTGGCGAGCGACGTGGCCGCGCGCGGACTGGACATCCCGTCCGTCAGCCATGTGTTCAACTACGACATCCCGCACCATGCCGAGGATTACGTGCACCGCATCGGCCGCACCGGCCGCGCGGGCCGCGCGGGCCAGGCCTTCACGCTGGTGAGCCCGGGAGACGAGAAGTCCCTGTCCGCCATCGAAAAGCTCATCGGACAGCCCATCGAATGGCAGGGGCCGACCCTGTCCGAGCTTCCGCCCTCCGAAGCCCCCTCCCGCCGGGGCGGTCGGGGCGAGGAACGCTCCCGCGGGCGGAAGGTCAAGGTCCGTACAGCCGAGCGGGGCCGTGGGGCATCAGAAGCATCGGGAGAACAGGCTGCCCGCGAGGCGCCCCCGGCGCGCGAGGAAAAGCCGAGCCGTCCGCCCCGCCAGGAGCCACGCCAGGAACGCGGAGCGCGGCACGGCGAGAGAGCCCCTCATGGCCGCTCGCGCCGTGAGGAGGACGATGGCGAGCGCGTCATCGGGCTGGGCGATCACGTCCCGGCCTTCCTCATGCGCCCCGTGTCGGTGAAGAAAGCTAAGTAGCGGGCTCGGAGACGGGCTTGCGGGACTTTCGGATGGAGGCGGCTTTGCCGCCTTTTCCTTTGTGCACCTGGCCGGCCTTGGACCGATGGGCGGCAGCCACGGCCATCCTTCCCAGCTCGGACGCCTCGTCCGGATCGTCGAGGGCCGATTCCGGCATGAGCCAGTAGCTCATCGCGGTCCTGCGGCCGTCGCGGGTCTCGTAGACGAACGGGCGGGAGCCCAGGTCGCGGAAGAAGGCGGCGCTTTCATCGTCCGCCTTCAGGTACAGCTCGCCGTAAGCCTCCAGGGCGAACATCACATCTGCGTGATAAATCCCCTGCCCGCCGAACATCCTGCGGATAAGAACCGGGCCGAGGCCGCGGAAGACGTCGCGAATGGCCTCGGCATCCATGGAAGCGGTCAACCCGCCGATTGCAGAGCAGCAGGCGTGGCGGGGGTGATCGCGACCGACTCGCCGCAGCCGCAGGCCGAGGTCTGGTTCGGGTTGTTGAACACGAATTGGGACGACATCTTCGTCGTCTGGAAATCCATCTCCGTGCCCAGCAGGAACAGCACGGCCTTGGGATCGATGAGCACGGTCACACCCTTGTCCTCGACCACCTCGTCGAGCGGGTTGACGGTTTCCGCATATTCCATGGTGTAGGACATGCCGGCGCAGCCGCCGTTCTTCACGCCGACGCGCACGCCGACGATGGGCCTGTCGGTCTTGGAGATGATGTCTTTGACGCGGTTCGCCGCCGCGTCCGTCAAGGTCATGACCTTGAAGCCGGGTAGAGCCATAAGCCTTCTCTCCTGACAGCCGGGTTCAAGGCCCGGGCAGAACGAGTTCACATGATGAATAGATAGGCGATGAATGCATGAACGTCGAGGCTGTTCGGGGTTGCTAGAACAGCCATGGTCAATCATATCAGGAAAACGCCCACCCCGAAAATCATCCATGAAGGAGAGCCGATGCCGCATCACACGCCGCTGATATCCACCATTGTTGTCGGCCTCGTGATGGCATTCGCGCTCGGCGCAATCGCGCATCGGTTCCGTCTCTCCCCTCTCATCGGCTATCTGCTCGCCGGCGTGCTCGCGGGTCCCTTCACCCCCGGCTACGTGGCCGACCAGGGTCTCGCCAACCAGCTGGCCGAGATCGGCGTGATCCTGCTGATGTTCGGCGTCGGGCTGCATTTCTCCCTGAAGGACCTTCTCTCAGTGAAGGCCATCGCCATTCCGGGGGCTGTCGTGCAGATCGCCAGCGCCACGCTTCTGGGCATGGGGCTCGCCTGGTTGATGGGATGGAGCCTTAGCGGTGGCATCGTCTTCGGCCTGGCGCTCTCGGTCGCCAGTACGGTCGTGCTGCTCAGGGCGCTGCAGGAGCGCCGTCTCATCGAAACCGAGCGAGGGCATATCGCCGTCGGCTGGCTGATCGTCGAGGATCTGGCCATGGTCCTGACCCTGGTGCTGCTGCCCGCCTTCGCCAACGCGACGGCCAGCACCTCCGCCGATCTCGAAACCATCCTGACGTCCCTGGGGATCACCCTCGGCAAGGTCATTGCCTTCGTCGCCGTCATGCTGATCGTCGGGCGTCGGGTCATTCCCTGGATCCTGCACTACGTGGCCCATACGGGATCGCGGGAGCTTTTCCGCCTGGCGGTGCTTGCCATCGCCCTAGGGGCGGCCTTCGGCGCGGCGGAGCTGTTCGGCGTGTCCTTCGCCCTCGGAGCTTTCTTCGCCGGCATGGTCCTGAGCGAGTCGGAGCTGAGCCATCAGGCCGCCTCCGAAACCCTGCCCTTGCGGGATGCGTTCGCCGTCCTGTTCTTCGTGTCGGTCGGCATGCTGTTCGACCCGATGATCCTGGTCAACGACTTCGGCCCGGTCCTGGCGACATTCTTCATCATCGTCGTCGGCAAGTCCCTCGCCGCTTTCGCCATCGTCCGGCTCTTCGGCCATCCGAACTCCACGGCGCTCACCATCGCGGCGAGCCTCGCGCAGATCGGCGAATTTTCGTTCATACTCGCCGGCCTCGGCGTGGAACTCGATATTCTGCCGGAAAAGGGCCGCGACCTGATCCTGGCGGGCGCGATCCTGTCGATCCTGACGAACCCGTTCCTGTTCAGCCTGCTGGGCCGGTGGTCGGCGAAACGGGAGGCCGCGAAGGCGCAGGTAAAAGCCGCAGTAGAGGCTTTGGCTGCAGCGAAAGAAGCCGCCGAGGCAGAGAAGGTTGCCCTGGCAGAGAAGGAGGCTGCGGCCACGCGGGAGTCCCTGCCGGTGACGTCGCTCACGGACCATGTGGTCCTGGTCGGGCATGGCCGGGTCGGCAAATATATCAGCAGGAAGATGGCCGCGGCCGGAACGCCCTTTCTCGTCATCGAGAGCAACAAGACCCAGATCGCCGACCTGCAGAAGGACGACGTTCCGATCATCATCGGCAATGCCGCCGATCCGGACGTGGCAGCCGCCGCCAACATCGGGGAGGCCCGCTGCCTCCTGGTCGCGATTCCGGATGCCTTCGAAAGCGGTCAGGTCGTCGAACAGGCCCGCAAGATCAATCCGGACCTCCCGATCGTCGTGCGCGTCCACTCCGATGCCCAGGAGGAGCACGCCCTGAAATACGGCGCGACCAGCGTCGTGATGGGCGAGCAGGAAATCGCGCGCGCCATGTTCGCGGCCGTGCCCGATGCGCCCCGCACGCCCGTGCTGTCGTCCGTCGAGGAGGCTGAAAGCGCCGAGGACGAGCACCCTGCCGCGGAGCCGCTACCGGACGTGCTCCGGCCGGAATCCCATGCCGATCAAGCGAGCGGGAAGCCGGCGGAAGAGCGGCCATCGGGCCAGCAGGCGGACGATCCAGGGCGCTGAGACGGGCCCCTTGCTGCCGAGAACCGGCGTGATCATCCGATCCTGAAGCAGGACCTGGAGCCGCTGCGTCATCCGCGTCGGCCACTCGCGCCTTTTCTGCACGAGGGCGAGAGCTTCGGGACCAACGGACCCGTTCCTGAGCTGCGGCCCCAGGATATTGGCGGTCGCGACCGCGTCCTGGATGGCAAGATTGATCCCCACCCCGCCGACCGGCGACATGGCATGCGCCGCATCGCCGATGCACAGGAGCCCGGGCTTGAACCATTGGTTCAGCCGATCCACGGCGACAGTCAGAAGCTTGATGTCATCCCAGGATCGCAGTTCCTCCACCCGGCTCCCGAGAAAAGGAGCCAGCCCTGCGAGCTTCGCGCGAAAGGCGGGCAGGCCCTCCCGCTTGAGCCTCTCCAGCGCCCCCTTGGGGATGAGATAGGCGCATTGCCAATACTCGCCCCGGTCGATCATGACCAGCATCCGGCCCGCCGCGACGCGCCCGAGAAGCTGGCTCGGGTCGCCGGGATGCCTGGAAATCCGCATCCAGAGCACGTCCATCGGCGCGCCGATATCGAGGACCTCCAGGCCCGCCTTCTCGCGCATGACGGAGCGCCGCCCATCGGCGGCAATGACGAGATCGGCCCGCACATCAAGCGGCCCGTCAGGCGTCGAGGCCCGTATGCCGGCCACCCTGCCCTGTTCCTCGATGAGATCCGTCGCCTCCGCCTGCATCCGCAGCCGGAAATGGGGATAGACGCGAGCGTGCTCGGCCAGGAAGTCGAGGAAATCCCATTGCGGCATGAAGGCGACGAACTTGCAGCGTGTGGGCAGATGGGAGAAGTCGCCGAGCGTGAGCGTCTCGCCTCCGACGACGAGGCTGACCGTCTGCGTCTCCTGATGCGGTCGCGCGAGGAATGCATCGAGGAGCCCGAGTTCGTGCATGACCTCGAGCGTCGACGGGTGAATGGTGTCGCCCCGGAAATCCCGCAGGAAATCGGCATGCTTCTCGAGGACGATCACGTCGACTCCCTGCCGGGCCAGCAGAAAGCCCAGCATCATCCCGGCGGGCCCGCCGCCGACGATGCAGCAGCGGGCGTGCAAGGTCTTTGGGGGATGAGACGTGTCCATGCGCGATCTCCCCGGAGGCGCTCTGCGAGCATCCAGCGCTCACCCTAAGCCTACAGCTTTTCCTTCCCTGTCCCAATCGGGCGCCGCCTTCACCACAGAAATCGGGCGCAGGAAACGGGTCGGAAGCAGCAGCCCGATCTGAGATCCCAACCATGAGCAGCCCGCTCGTGAAGAAAAGGGATACAGCTTTGACGAAACTTATGAACAAGACCGCCATCGTGACGGGAGCAAGCTCCGGGATAGGCCATGCCACAGCCCGGTTGTTCGCCAAGGAAGGCGCCAACGTCATCGTGACCGCCCGGCGGTCCGATGCGCTCGATGCGCTCGTTGCCGAGATCGAAAGGGATGGAGGGCGTGCCGTCGCGATTGCCGGCGACATCAGGGACGAAGCCCTGGCTCAGGCCCTCGTCGAGACAGCCGTCGGCCGTTTCGGCGGGCTCGATATCGCGTTCAACAACGCAGGCACCAATGGGGAAATGGGACCCACGCCGGGCCTGTCGCTTGACCGCTGGAACGAGACGCTCGCGGTCAATCTCACAGCCGCTTTCCTGGGCGCCAAGTATCAGATCCCGGCCATGCTCGAACGGGGCGGAGGCTCCGTCATCTTTACCTCCACCTTCGTCGGCTACACGGCCGGAATGCCGGGGGTCGCGGCTTACTCCGCGAGCAAATCGGGATTGATCGGCCTCACGCAATCCCTTGCCAGCGAATTCGGGTCACGGGGCATCCGCGTCAACGCCCTTTTGCCGGGCGGCACGGACACGCCCATGGCGGAAGCCTGGGTCAGCACGCCCGAGGCTCTCGCCTTTGTCGAAGGCATGCACGCCTTGAAACGATTGGCTCGCCCCGAGGAGATCGCCCGCTCGGCGCTTTACCTCGCCTCGGACGCATCGAGCTTCACCACGGGCACGGCCCTTCTCGTCGATGGAGGCGTTTCCATCAATCGAGCCTGAAGCCCCCGCGCCGCTGTTCCGCTCCGCACGGCGGAGCCCGGAATGACAGCACGAAGCATTCCGAAAAAATTATGGCCGGGCTAGCCCGGCCATGACGTCGAAGAGAATCTGAGAGCAGGGGCTCACCACATGTCGAGCGCGACGCGCGCCTCGTCGGACATGCGGCTCTGGTCCCATGGCGGGTCGAAGACCATGTTGACCTTGACGCTCTGGACGCCCTGAACCGTGGCGACGGCGTTTTCCACCCAGCCCGGCATCTCGCCGGCGACCGGACAGCCGGGGGCGGTCAGGGTCATGTCGATGGCCACGTTCCGGTCGTCGTCGATGTCGACGCGGTAGATCAGGCCGAGTTCATAGATATCGGCAGGGATTTCCGGATCGTAGACGGTTTTCAGCGCCGCGATGATGTCGTCCGTCATGCGGTCGAGTTCCTCCGGCGGGATCCCGGAGCCGGGCGAAACCTGCGGCGTATGGGTGGGAGACAGGTCGGTCACAGGTCAATCCTCAAGCGAACAGGGCTTCCGCCTTCTGCAGGGCGTCCACCAGCTTATCGACTTCTTCCATGGTGTTGTAGAGGCCGAACGAGGCGCGGCAGGTCGAAGTCGCGCCGAAACGTTCGAGCAGCGGCATGGCGCAATGGGTCCCGGCCCGCACCGCCACGCCCTGGCGGTCGATGACGGTCGCCACGTCGTGAGCATGCGCGTTCTTCATCTCGAAGGCGAGGATCGCCCCCTTGCCCCTGGCACGGCCGATGATGCGGATCGAGTTCATGGCGCCCAGGCGCTCATGGGCATAGGCCGAGAGCGCCTCCTCGTGTGCCCGGATATTCTCGCGCCCGAGCTGCATGATGAACCGCAGGGCCGCATCGAGGCCGATCGCCTCGATGATGGCGGGGGTGCCCGCCTCGAACCGGTGCGGCGGATCGTTGTAGGTGACCAGGTCCTGGCGCACCTCGCGGATCATCTCGCCGCCGCCCTGGTAAGGCGGCATCTTCTCGAGCCATTCACGCTTGCCGTAGAGAACGCCGATTCCGGTCGGTCCATAGACCTTGTGGCCGGTGAACACATAGAAATCGGCGTCGAGATCCCGCACGTCCACATCGAGGTGAACCGCTCCCTGGGCGCCATCCACCAGCACCGGCACGCCGTGGGCATGGGCGATGCGGACGATCTCCTTCATCGGCGTCACGGTGCCGAGCACGTTCGACATGTGGGTGATGGCGACGATCTTGGTGCGCGGCGAAAAGAGCTTCTCGAACTCCTCGACCAGGAAATTGCCCTCGTCGTCCACGGGAGCCCATTTGATCACCGCCCCTTTCCGCTCGCGCAGGAAATGCCAGGGCACGATGTTGGAATGATGCTCCATGATGGAGAGGATGATCTCGTCCCCCTCCCCGATATTCATGCGGCCGAAAGAATCCGCCACGAGGTTGTAGGCTTCCGTGGCCGACTTGGTGAAGACGATCTCGTCGACCGACCCGGCATTGAGGAATTCCCGCACGGTTTCCCGCGCATGTTCGAATCCTTCGGTCGCCACATTCGCCATGTAGTGCAGGCCGCGATGAACGTTCGCGTAGCCCGTCTGCATGGTGTTCACCATGGCATCGATGACCGCCTTCGGCTTCTGGGCCGAAGCGGCGTTGTCGAGATAGACGAGCGGCTTGCCATAGACCTGTTGAGACAGGATCGGGAACTGCGTCCGGACCTGCTCGACATCGTATGGCTTCGTTTGCATGTTCATGGCCTTCAGCCTTCCTCCACCGTCATCCCTGTTTCATTCCAGGATCCGCGTCTTTGCTCCGCGACAACGTCTGAAGAACGTGGATGGCTGGGATACCCCAGCCATCATGGATTGAGTATCAAGCGCGCGCCTTCAGCCACCCCTCGACGGTGCCAACCAGCGCCTCGCGGACGGCTTCGTTCTCCACGAACTCCAGAGCCTCGCCCAGGAAGGCCTGGACCAGAAGGCTTTCGGCCTCCTTCTTCGGCAGGCCGCGGGCCATGAGGTAGAAGAGCAGGTCCTCGTCGAGCTGGCCGCAGGTCGCGCCATGGGCGCATTGCACGTCATCGGCGAAGATCTCGAGCTCGGGCTTGTTGTTCATCGCACAGCCCTCCTCCAGGAGGAGAGCCGCCGACATCATGCGCCCGTCGGTCTTTTGGGCATGGTGCGGAACGATGATCTTGCCCTGGAAAACGCCGGTCGCTTCGCCGTCGACGACCGTCTTGAAGAGTTCGCGGCTCTCGCAATGGGGAGCGCCGTGCTCCACCACCAGGGTCGAGTCGCCGTGCTGCGTGCCCTTGAGCATCGTCGCGCCGTTGACGCGCAGATTCGTGTTCTCGCCCGTGAGCAGGGCAAAGACCTGATGCCGCGAGGTCGCCGCACCCGCCACCACGTTGATGCTGTTGAACACGGCCTCGCCGCCGACCTTGGCCGCGAGCGTGGAAAGCGCCAGCGCCTTGTCGCCCTCCGCATTGACGCGCACATGCTGCACGTTGGTGCGGTCGCCCGCGATCAGCTCGACCACATCGTTCGGCTGATGGTTGGCGCCATCGGTGCTCTCATGCGTTTCGAGCAGGGTCACGGACGCGCCCTCCTCCACCACGACGAGAATGCGGGTCGCCGTGGCGACCGCCGAGGCGGCGGCGGTGACGAAGCGAAGGTGAACGGGCGCCGCGACAGGCCCAGCCACCCGGATCATGACGCCATCGGCCATGAACGAGGTGTTGAGCTGGTAGACCGGGTTCTCGCTCGCCCACGGGATCGGGCTCAGATGGGCCAGCCAGTCATGGCCGTTCGCCAGGGCCTCGCGCAGGGGAACGATTTCGATGTTCTCCGGCAGATTGTGAAAGTCCACAGCCTCGCGGACGAAGTGGCCGTTCACGAACGGCACCTGCAGCGCCGCGACGCCGGAAAGCGCTTTCGCGCCGGCGAGAGCGGCCTTCGCCTCGTCCGCCGAAGGAATGCCCGCGAAAGGCGCCACCTCGCGGAAGGCAGCGCGCAGATCGGTGTACTTGAACTCCTCGACCCGGCGATGCGGGAGGCCCCGCTCGGCGAATTTCTCGAAGGCCTGGGCGCGCGACTCCGCCTGCCCCGGAAGGGCCGTCCTCGCGCTCTCGAAAGCCTGCACCAGCGCGGTTTCCGCCGGCGTCTTCATGAGGGTGACGTCAGCCATCTTAAGCGGCCTCGCTTTCCCGGTAATCGGCATAGCCGTTGGCCTCGAGTTCGAGGGCCAGTTCCTTGCCGCCCGTCTTCACGATGCGGCCCGCATGCATCACGTGCACGGTGTCGGGCACGATATGGTTCAGCAGGCGCTGGTAGTGCGTGATGACCAGGAAGGAGCGGTCTGGCGAGCGCAGGGCGTTCACGCCCTCGGACACGATGCGCAGGGCGTCGATGTCGAGGCCGGAATCTGTCTCGTCCAGGATGCAGAAGGACGGCTGGAGCAGCGCCATCTGCAGGATCTCCATGCGCTTCTTCTCACCGCCGGAGAAGCCGACATTGAGGGCGCGCTTGAGCATGTCCTTGTTTATCTCGAGCTGGGCGGCGGCGGCGTTCACACGCTTGATGAAGTCGGGCGTGGTCAGCTCGTCTTCGCCGCGCGCCTTGCGCTGCGCGTTCATGGCAGCCTTCAGGAAGGTCATGGACGCGACGCCGGGGATCTCCAGCGGATACTGGAAGGCCAGGAACACGCCCGCGGCCGCGCGCTGGTCCGGCTCCATCTCCAGAAGGTTCTGACCGTCGAGCAGGATCTCACCGTCGAGGACCTCGTAGTCCTCCTTGCCGGCGATCACGTAGGAGAGCGTCGACTTGCCGGAGCCGTTCGGGCCCATGATGGCGGCGACCTCGCCCTTGTTCACGGTGAGGTTGAGGCCGTTGAGAATGCGCTTGTCCTCGATCTGGACAACAAGGTTCTTGATTTCGAGCATCGTGATTTTCCTAAAACCCTCATCCTGAGGAGCGCGCTCCCAGTGCGCGTCTCGAAGGATGACTTCAGCGAGACGCCCCTCGTCCTTCGAGATGCCGCCCTTGGCGGCTTCTCAGGATGAGGGGCTGTGTTGCGATTAACCGACCGAGCCTTCGAGCGAGATCGAGATGAGCTTCTGCGCTTCCACCGCGAACTCCATGGGCAGCTGCTGCAGAACGTCCTTCACGAAGCCGTTCACGATGAGCGCCGTCGCTTCCTCTTCCGAGAGGCCGCGCTGCTGGCAGTAGAACATCTGATCCTCGGAAATCTTCGATGTCGTGGCCTCGTGCTCGAACACGGCGGTCGCGTTCTTCGACTCGATGTAAGGCACCGTGTGCGCGCCGCACTGGTTGCCGATGAGGAGCGAGTCGCAGTTCGTGAAGTTGCGCGCGCCGGTCGCCTTGCGGTGGGCCGAAACCAGACCGCGATAGGTGTTCTCCGACTTGCCCGCCGCGATGCCCTTGGAGATGATCCGGCTCGTGGTGTTCTTGCCCAGATGGATCATCTTGGTGCCGGAATCGACCTGCTGCATGCCGTTCGACACGGCGATGGAGTAGAACTCGCCGCGCGAGTTGTCGCCGCGCAGGATACAGGACGGGTACTTCCACGTGATGGCGGAGCCGGTCTCGACCTGGGTCCAGGTGATGACCGAGTTGCGCCCGCGGCAATCGCCGCGCTTCGTCACGAAGTTGTAGATGCCGCCCCGGCCTTCGGCGTCGCCCGGATACCAGTTCTGGACCGTCGAGTACTTGATCTCCGCGTCGTCGAGGGCGATCAGCTCGACCACCGCCGCGTGAAGCTGGTTCTCGTCGCGCTTCGGGGCCGTGCAGCCTTCGAGATACGAAACGTAGGAACCCTTGTCGGCGATGATGAGGGTGCGCTCGAACTGGCCGGTGTTCTTCTCGTTGATGCGGAAGTAGGTGGACAGCTCCATCGGGCAGCGCACGCCCGGCGGGATGTACACGAACGAGCCGTCGGTGAAGACAGCTGAGTTCAATGTGGCGAAGAAATTGTCCGTCACCGGAACGACCGAGCCGAGATACTGCTTCACGAGGTCCGGATATTCGCGGATGGCTTCCGAGATCGGCATGAAGATCACGCCGGCCTTCGCCAGTTCTTCCTTGAAGGTCGTGGCGACCGACACGCTATCGAACACCGCATCCACGGCCACCCGGCGCTCCGGCTCGATACCGGCCAGGATCTCCTGCTCGCGGAGCGGAATGCCGAGCTTCTCGTAGGTCTTGAGAATCTCGGGGTCCACTTCGTCGAGGGACTTCGGCGCCGGGTTCTTCTTCGGCGCGGCGTAGTAATAGATGTCGTTGTAGTCGATCTTGTCGTAGGACACCCGCGCCCAGCTCGGCTCCTTCATAGTGAGCCAGCGCTTGTAGGCGTCGAGGCGCCACTGGAGCATCCACTCGGGCTCGCCCTTCTTGGCCGAGATGAAGCGGATCACATCCTCGGAGAGGCCTTTCGGCGCCTTCTCCATTTCGACTTCGGTCTCGAAGCCGTACTTGTATTGGTCAACATCGATCGACCGGACCTGGTCGATCGTTTCCTGCACTGCAGGCATCTGTCTCTCCCACCGCTCACGGCTTCAAGGACCGCGGGTTGATGACATGGAATGCGAGAGGACCCGATCTAGGCCGCGCTCGCCCTCCGCTTATATAAGGTGCCGACCACCTTTTCGCACGCCTCCGCAAAGCGGATCACGTCCTCCTCCGTGGTCGTCCACCCCAAACTCACACGCAAAACACCCTCGGCGAGGGTCGGCTCCACGCCCATGGCGTCGAGCACATGCGACCGCTTGACCTTTCCGGACGAACAGGCCGAACCGGAGGACAGGGCCACCCCTGCCAGATCGAAGGCGATCAATGCCGTTTCGGCCTTGAGGCCGGGTATGGCAAAGGCGAAGGTATTAGGCAACCGCTCAGCATCGGAAGCCACAACAAGAACGTCGGGCGCGATCCGGCGGATAGCCGCCTCGGCCTCGTCGCGCAGGGCGCGAAGGCGCACGGCTTCCTGCTCCAGGCCCGCCAGGGCGCTCTCGGCCGCTGCCCCGAAGCCCGCGATGGCCGCCACGTTCTCAGTGCCGGCCCGGTACCCCTTCTCCTGCCCCCCGCCCCGGATCAGCCGGTCCGCGATCTCGAACTGGTCGGAAGCGAGGACGACGGCGCCGCTCCCCTTCGGGCCGCCGAACTTGTGGCCCGAGATCGTGAGCGCATCGACACCGAGCGCGGCGATGTCCACCGGGATCCTGCCCGCCGCCTGCACGGCGTCCGTATGGATCAGCCCGCCCTTCTCATGAACGAGCCGGGCCGCCTCGGCCACGGGCTGCCGCACGCCGGTCTCGTTGTTGGCGAGCTGGACGGAAACGAGAACCCTGGCCTCGCCAGCCTCCTTCAGGTGGGCTTCGAGCCAGGCCAGATCAAGAATCCCCCGGGAATCCACGGGAATGATCTCGACCGCGCCCTCGGGGAACCGGTGTCCGTTGAGCACGCAAGGGTGCTCGGCCGCTCCCACGAAGAGCCTGGCCGCCCCCGCCTGCCCCAGGCGGCGAAAACCCGGCGTCAGAACCAGATTGGCCGCCTCGGTGCCACCGCTCGTGAAGACGACGTTCTTGGTTCGGGCGCCGACGAGGCGGGCCACCTTCTCGCGGGCGCCTTCGATCTCGGCCCGCGCCAAACGGCCCTCCGCATGCACGGACGAGGCATTGCCGGGAAGCTGAAGCGCGCGCAGCACGGCCTCGCTCACCTCGGGCCGCACGGGCGAGGTGGCGTTATGGTCGAGATATATGCGCTGGCTCGTCGCCATAGCCGCCGTCACGCCTCACGAAATCCTTGCAATCGACCCTGGTTGCCGTGCTAAAGCACCGCGACCACATCTGTCCGATGTTTCCGCCGGTGGCAAAGCCATCAGGCTGATGAAACAAAAGAACATTTTAGAACAGTTCTAAGGGTTCTTTTATGAGAATCCGCGACCTGGAGTCAAGGTCGCCAGGGCTTTTCCCCTCCTTATGGAGGGGCGATCAAGAGGTTCGCGTATATGCCTGAAGTCATCTTCACGGGTCCTGCCGGTCGCATCGAGGGACGCTACCAGCCTGCCAAGGAAAAGGGCGCTCCGATTGCCATCATCCTGCACCCGCACCCGCAGTTCGGCGGGACGATGAACAACCAGATCGTCTACAACCTGTACTATGACTTCGCGAAGCGCGGATTCTCGGTCCTGCGTTTCAACTTCCGCGGCGTCGGCCGCAGCCAGGGTGCGTTCGACCATGGCCAGGGCGAGCTGTCGGACGCGGCCGCGGCTCTCGACTGGGCCCAGGCCATGAACCCGGACGCCCGCGCCTGCTGGATCGCCGGCGTCTCCTTCGGCGCCTGGATCGGCATGCAGCTCCTCATGCGCCGCCCGGAGATCGAGGGCTTCATCTCGATCGCCGCCATGGCGAACCGCTACGATTTCTCGTTCCTTGCCCCCTGCCCGTCCTCGGGCCTGTTCGTACACGGCTCGGAAGACCGCGTGGCCCCGGTCAAGGACGTGGTCAGCGTGATCGAGAAGGTGAAGACCCAGAAGGGGGTGAAGCTCGAACATGCCGTTATCGAGGGCGCCAACCACTTCTTCGACGGCAAGGTCGACGAGCTGATGGTGGCCGTCGACGAATACCTCGACAAGCGCCTCGGCGCGACCGAAGACGTGACCTGACAAAGACGAGACCAAAGCTTCCGTCACAGGCCTTCGAGCCGGTTCCAAAGGTATGGAACCGGCTCTTTCCTTTACATCCCGCATCTTCTGAGGATGAAGCGGCCATTTCGAAAAGGCTGCGGCTGTCTTTCTCTCCCGCCTCGCCACGCAAGAAAGCCGGCCCTTGTGGGCCGGCTCTTCTCTGTGTCCCGTAGTGCTGGCTTCAGGTTAAGAGCCCGAAATTCGCCTCAGGGTGTTAGGTGTTGCTCTAAGCTGCACGATCTGCAACTGAGAGACACCATATCTAAGCGAGCACGAAATTATAGCATGTCAAATCAAGACCTTTGGACAGCTCAGCAAACTTAATTTGAGCTATAGCTCCCGTGCCGTCCGCATCGTAGAACAACTCGCCTGTGTTTTTATTATAGATGATCCGATTATACTGTGTCGAAGCTGAAGCGCCGACAGTGAAGTTCCAATCCGCAAGGAAGCCCCAATAAGAGTAGATGCCCGAGAAGACATAGCCACTCAGCTCAATTCTATCGTCTACAACATTGAAATCCGAAATCCGATCGACGTTTGACACTGGATTCAACGATGTGTTGAAGACGAAAGTATCAAGACCCTGCCCTCCCTCCAAGGCGTCGCTGCCGCGCCCGCCGACCAGGGTGTCGTTGCCGCCCAGGCCCGACAGCGCGTTGCCGTTGGCGGTGGCGTCGGCCACCAGCACGTCGCCATAGTTGGACCCCTGCAGCCCGCGGATGTCGATGTACACGTCGCCCGAAGCCTCGCCGGTATTGGCGAAGCGGTTGGCCAGGCTCGCGGTCACCCCGGCCGTGGCATTAGCATAGGAGGCCCAGTTGAAGCCCGCCCCGCCCTCGAGCGTGTCACCGCCGGCCCCGCCCTGCAGGATGTCGTCGGCGCCGAGGCCCTTGAGCCAGTTGGCGCCCGCATTGCTGGCGAGCACGTCGGAGCCGTTCGAGCCCTCGACATTCTCGATGCTGTCGTAGACATCGCCCGCCGCCTCGGTGCCGCCGCCCGACAGGCTGCCGGCAGAGCCGCGCCCGTCCGAAAGGTTCACATTCACCCCGCCAACCGCCGCAGCATACGACACCCAGTCAACCCCGTCGCCGCCCCGCAGCACGTCATCGCCCGCACCGCCAACCAGCGTGTCAGAGCCGTCGCCACCGTCGAGATGGTCCGCACCGTCGCCGCCCTGCAGCAGATCCTGGCCGGCTCCGCCAACAAGCGTATCGCTGCCGTCCAGGCCCGCCAGGGTGTCGTTGCCGGCATTGCCCAAAAGCTCGTTGTGGGCCTCGTTGCCGGTGAGCGTGTCGGCATAGGCCGAACCGATCAGACCCTCGATGCCGTCATAGACATCGCCTGCCGCCTCGCCCGTGTTCTGCGAGGCATCCGTGAGGTTCGCCACCACACCGGCAGCCGCTAAGGCATAGCTTGCCCTGTCGAACCCGAGACCGCCATTGAGCTGGTCGCCGCCAAGGCCGCCGGAGAGAAGGTCGGAGCCCACACCACCGTCGAGAATGTCGATCTGGCTGCCTCCGACCAGATAATCGTCTCCGGCCTGGCCGGAGAGCAGGCCGCTGCCGGAGATCTGATCCGCTCCATCAGTGCCGATATAAGCCTGGACGGAATAGGACTTGGTGCCGGAGTGCACTTCCATGACGCCGTGCTTCTGCGTCGAGTCCCCGCCCGCCTCGGGTCCCGAGATCTCGTCGACCATGTCGCGCAGAAGCTCAATCCCCTCGAGCATCAGGTCGACCGGGGTGGGAATCGGGTTCGTCGCACCCTCGTGGAAGATAATGGTCTCTTCCTTATTCTCGACATCAGTGGTGCCGTCGACGTTTTCACGCGTAGTCGCACTCACGATCCGCAATGCCGACTCGGAGTCAACCATCTCACGGTAAGAAGCCCTCTCAATCCTTATAAAGGTCCCCGACGGGAATTGTGCAGTTCGGTAACTATAGTTCGCCCACTCACCAATCTCCGCATCAGGGTTTTTACCCTCGTACTCGTAGAATGTGATGCGGTCTGTACCATAGGAGCCACTTTCAACGGTGCCGTTCTCCAACGTACGCATCCAGTTCGTGTAGACACCGTTCGAAAAGTCAGTATGTTCATAAAAACTTACTTGCCCGGCCGCATTATAAACAATTCTCCATAGAGCGTCGCCGATCATAGTATTCTCATGTACAGTTCCATCAGGATCTCTCCTGAATTCAGTACTCCAGCCGTTAAAATATATCCCCTCACGATACGCCCCATCAGCACCGTAGCTGACTATCTGATAGTATTCGGCCGTCGAAACAAATATATCTTTACTCCCGTCACGATTCTCGTGAACTGATATTATTTTCCCATCGGTTGTAGTCGTCGTAATCCTTATCCCATCAGGCTCAACAGTGGTTGTTGTCGTGCCATTGCCGGATGCAACACCGCCAACGCCTGTGCCAGCCTGCGCGCCACCATAGCCAACGCTGCGCCCATAGGTGCTATAATAGCGGTCCATCTCGGATTCGAGGGAAAAGATCTAAACTCTCCTCAACAGCCCAGTTCCAATGGGCCTATGGTTGTAGTGCGGCGGCCTTTCCGAACACGGGCAGCTCTTCACATCTGGCTCTTCAGCCACTCGCCCGCCCCTGCTGAACGGTAGGGCCGGGCGAGTGACCTCATTCCTATAACGGATATCAAATGTAATAACGCGTCAAATGACACATGGCGCACAACGATACGTGAGGCCAAGGCTTGTCCACAGACCCAGCTCCATAAGAAAAGCCGGCGATTTCTCGCCGGCTTTTCTGTTTGACTATTCTCCAACCAAGAAAGCGGGGAGTTCTAGATCAGCGCGAAGGCCGCAGCCGTCAGGTTGAGCCCCTTGCTGAGGATAGCGAACTGGACCTGGTTACCGGCCCCGTTGCCGTCCGCATCGTAGAACAGATTGCCTGTCGCGCTGTCATAAATGATCCGGTGCTCGGCGGTGGCCGCCTGCGTGCCGATTGTGAAGGCGGCCGAGGACAGCGCCGTCAAGGATGAGGTCGAGCCCGCGGAACCAAAGGTCGTAAAGACACTGCGGGAGAGAACGATCAGATCCTGGTTCAAGACAAAATCGGTCACCCGGTCGACATTCGAAGGGCCAAGAGCAGAGTTGAAGAAGAACCAGTCAGCCCCAGCCCCGCCGGTCAGCACATCCTGCCCACCCAGCCCATACAAAGTATCGTTCCCGTCGCCGCCGAGCAGAACATCGTTCGCGGCGTCACCATAAAGGGTATCGCTCCCGCCCTCGCCGCTGAGTTGGATGCCACTGCCATCGCTGCGAACCATGCCCCTCATGATGTCCCTGGCATTTGTCCCCTGTACGGCCTCGACATTCTGCAGCACATCCCCAGCTGCCGCCCAGCCATTCTGCTGGTTGGCAGCCATGTTGATGTAAACACCGCTGCTGGCATTGGGATCGTTCAGGTACGAGACCATATCCCAACCCGCTCCGCCATCGAGAGTATCGGACCCGGCACCGCCGCTGAGCCAGTCCTCGCCGTTGCCGCCGTAAACCATGTCGTTGCCGGCTTCGCCATAGAGGATATCGTTGCCGTCGAGGCCATAAACACCATCGTTGCCGTTACCGGCAACGATGCCGTCATCGCCTGCTTGGCCATTCAGGGAATCGTTGCCGTCCTCGCCGGCCAACCAGTCATTGCCAGCACCGCCGTTCAGGGAATCGTTGCCGGCGCCGCCCCAAAGCTTGTCGTCGCCATCTTCGCCGTTGACCCCGTCATTACCATCGCCGCCATAGAGCGTGTCTTGGCCAAGACCTCCCCAGAGGCCGTCGTCACCGCCGTCGCCCAGGAGCGTGTCATTGCCGGCGTCACCGCCCAGCCAATCGCCGCCAAGGCCGCCGGACAGCCGATCGTCACCCCCGTTGCCGTAGAGACTATCTCCCCCATCACCGCCATCGAGCACATCCGCTCCCAGGCCACCATAAAGCCTGTCGTTGCCGCCAAGCCCCGACAGCGCGTTGCCGTTCGCCGTGGTGTCGGCCACCAGCACGTCGCCGTAGGCCGAGCCCTGCAGGCCGCGGATGTCGATGTACACGTCGCCTGCCGCCTCACCCGTGTTGGCGTATCGATCGGCGAGGCTTGCGGTCACGCCGGATGTGGCATTGGCGTAGGAGGCCCAGTTGAAGCCTGCGCCGCCCTCGAGCGTATCGGCGCCGCCGCCGCCCTGCAGGATGTCGTCGGAGCCTAAGCCGCGCAAGTGATTATTGGCCCAGTTTCCGGCGAGTACATCGGAGCCGTTCGATCCCTCGACGTTCTCGATGCTCTCGTAGACATCGCCTGCGGCATCCGCACCGCCGCCGGTCAGGCTCCCATAGTAGCCGCGCTCGTCGGCCAGGCTAACATTCACACCGCCGACAGCATCGGCATAGGAGATCCAATCCACGCCATAGCCACCCAGGAGCGTGTCGGCCCCGGCCCCGCCGACCAGGGTGTCGTTGCCGCCCTGGCCCCAGATCAGGTCGTTGCCGGCCAGGCCGTACACCAGATCGTCGCCGTCGACGGTGGCGATCCAGTTCGCGTTGGCGTCGCCGGTCAGCACGTCGGCAAACTCGGACCCGACCAGGTTCTCGATGCTGACATAGCTGTCCCCGGCCGCGTCCCCCGTGTTCTGCGCCGCGTTGCTCAGATTGACCGTCAGGCCAAACGACGCCCCCTGGTAGGAGGCGGTGTCCCCGACGAAGGCCTGCGCCTTGCCAT
>NZ_JAEA01000012.1 GCF_000518665.1 Microvirga flocculans ATCC BAA-817
AGCAGGATTTCGCGTTTACCGGCGTGGTTTGCGGGTCCGACGATGCCCTCGTTCTCCATGCGCTCCATGAGCGAGGCGGCGCGGTTGTAGCCGATCTGCAGGCGGCGCTGGATGTAGCTCGTCGAGGCCTTCTTGTCGCGCAGCACCACCGCCACCGCCTGGTCGTACAAATCCCCGCCCGGCGCCCCGAACTCGCCTTGGTCGAACACCGCTGTGTCGGGGGCGGCCCCGCCCTCGTCCTCCTCCGCCGTCACCGCCTCGAGGTACTGCGGACGGCCCTGGCGCTTGAGATGCGCCACCACCTTCTCCACCTCCTCGTCCGAGCAGAACGGCCCGTGCACGCGCGTGATCCGCCCGCCCCCGGCCATGTAGAGCATGTCGCCCTGGCCCAAGAGCTGCTCGGCGCCCATTTCCCCTAAGATCGTGCGGCTGTCGATCTTCGACGTCACCTGGAACGAGATCCGCGTCGGGAAGTTCGCCTTGATCGTGCCGGTGATCACGTCCACCGACGGGCGCTGGGTCGCCAGGATCACATGGATGCCGGCCGCGCGCGCCATCTGCGCCAGGCGCTGGATCGCGCCCTCGATCTCCTTGCCCGCCACCATCATCAGGTCGGCCATCTCGTCGACGATCACCACGATGTAGGGCAGCGGATCGAGGTCCATCACCTCGTCCTCGTAGATCGCCTCGCCGGTCTCGCGGTCGAACCCGGTCTGGACCGTGCGCGTGATCGTCTCGCCGCGCGCCTTGGCCTCCGAGACCCGGGCGTTGAAGCCGTCGATGTTGCGCACCCCGAGCTTCGACATCTTGCGGTAGCGGTCCTCCATCTCGCGCACCGCCCATTTGAGGGCCACCACCGCCTTCTTCGGGTCGGTGACCACCGGGGTCAGCAGGTGCGGGATGCCGTCATAGACCGACAGTTCCAGCATCTTCGGGTCGACCATGATCAGGCGGCATTCCGCCGGGGTCAGGCGGTAGACCAAGGACAGGATCATGGTGTTGATCGCCACCGACTTGCCCGAGCCGGTGGTGCCGGCCACCAGCAGGTGCGGCATACGCGCCAGATCCGCGATCACCGGCTCGCCGCCGATGGTCTTGCCGAGGCACAGGGCGAGCTTCTGCTTGGTGCTCTCGAAATCCTGGGAGGCGAGCAGCTCGCGCAGATACACCGTCTCGCGCTTGTGGTTGGGCAGCTCGATGCCGATGGCGTTGCGCCCCTGCACCACCGCCACGCGCGCCGACACCGCGCTCATCGAACGCGCAATGTCGTCCGCCAGCGAGATCACCCGCGACGACTTCGTCCCAGGCGCAGGCTCCAGCTCATACAACGTCACAACAGGGCCGGGATTGACCTTGGTGATGGCGCCCCGCACGCCGAAATCCTCCAGGGTGCTCTCCAGCAGGGAAGCATTCTGCTCCAGGGCATCGGCCGAGATCGTCGGCCCCGCCGGACGCTTGGGCTCGGCGAGCAGGTTGAGCTGCGGCAGCTGGTAATCGCCTTCGTCGAGGAGCGAGGGCTGGGCCTCGCGGGCCATGCGCTTGCCGGGCCTGGGCGCGGTGGGCGCGGGCGCCACGCGGGTCGGCGCAGGCTCGGGCCGGGCGGCCTGCCGCGGCGGAGGCGGAGCGTGATTGTCCTCCCAATCCCCTTCGTCCTCGTCGTGCATGGGCAGGGAAGCGGGAGCCGCCCTGGGGCGCGGCGGCGCGGCGTCCAGCACGGGCTCGCGGCGCTGGCCCGGCTGGCGGGCCGGTCGCCGGGGCGGCGGAGCCTCCTCGTATTCCTCGTCCGGCGCGGCGTGGCGGCCTTCCTTCCACCGCCGGGCGGCTGCGCGCAGGCTCATGACGCCGTGGGCCAGGGCGCCCAGGGATACGATACCCCAGCCGGGCTCGTCGTGACCGGTTTCCTCCGCCTCGTCCCAATCCTGGATCTTGCGGCGGCGGGCGGGCTGAGGCTCCTCGATCTCCTCCGGCTCCTCGTGATGGCGCTCCTCCGCCGGGCCGAGGCCGCAGGCGGCGGTGAGGCTCAGGATCGCGATCGTCGCGAAAAGGAAGCCCAGGACGGCGCTGGCCGAGCCGCTGGAAAGCCCCGTGACGGCTTTCGCCCCGGCGAGAATGGCATCGCCGACCACGCCGCCGAGGCCCGTCGGCAGGGGCCAGCTCTGGGTCGGGGGGAGGGCGCTCGCAAGCGCGGTCGCTGCGCCCGCGCCGATGACCCACAGGGCCAGGCGCAGCTGCAGGCGTCCGAGCTCGCCCGATTTCATGAGCCGCCAGCCCCAGAGCGCCAGGGGCAGGACCGCCGCGATGGCTCCCAGTCCCAGGAGCTGCATGAAGAGGTCGGCCACGATGGCGCCAGGCCAGCCGAGAAGATTGCGGACGGGGAGATCGGTGGCGTTGTTGAGGCTCGGATCGTCCACCGACCAGGTGCCCAGCGCCACGGCCACCGCGCCTGCGGCGGCGATCAGGCACAGGCCCGTCAGCTCCTGCGCCCGGCGGGCCAGGAAGGCTCGGAAGGCGCTGAAAAGGCCATCGTAGGCGGAGGAAGAACGGCGGGCCGAGCGCATCAAACCACTCTGAAAAACCATGGGACGGGACAATGTTGCCATGGATCTTAGCGGCGGCGGGTTAAGGGTCCTTTAACCTTAGAACGCGCGTCCGTGAGCGCCGCCCGGCGGGCCGGGGCGATTTTTCGCGGTTGACGTCCAGGTCCGTTGCGACCAGTGTCGCGGCCATGAGACGCAGGCCCCCCGCACGGAGTTGGACGCACGCCGCCATCGCGGTGGCGATGGCCTATGCCTTCGTGCTTCAGGTCCTGCTCCTGTCAGTCAGCGGCGGGTTCCATGTGGCGGCCGCGTCCGGCGCGCAAGGCGTCATCTGCCTTCAGGACGGCGCATCCGCCGGGCCCGACCACGCCCCGGCGCAGGCCCATGACGGCCTGTGCTGCATCGCGAGCTGCCACGGCCCGGCTCTTGCCGGTCCCGCGCCCGGGGCCGTGCTCATCGAGCGGCTTGCCCCCACCGCCGTCGCCGGCCTCGTGCCGGACGGCCAGCCGCATCTGCGGCCCACCTCCGATGTCCTGCCCGTGGGATCGCGCGCGCCGCCGCGCCTGGGTTGATCCCCGTTTTCCCTCATCAACCGAAAATCAGGACATCGTTTCATGAAGAAGCTGCTTTCCGGCGGCGTGCTCGCCATGGCCGCCTCCGCCGCTCTCGCCGCGCCCGCATTCGCTCACGCCACCTTCGAGAACCCGCAGGCCGCGCCCAATTCCAGCTACAAGGCGGTCGTGCGCATCGGCCATGGCTGCAAGGGCCAGCCGACCCTCAAGGTGCGGGTCTCCATCCCGGAGGGCATGATCGCCGTCAAGCCGATGCCGAAGGCCGGATGGATTCTCGAAACCGCCACGGGCTCCTATGCCAGGTCCTACGATCTTTACGGAAAGCCCGTTGCCGAGGGCGTCAGGCAGATCGTCTGGTCCGGGTCCCTCGCGGACGGGCATTACGACGAGTTCGTGTTCCAGGCCCGCATGACGGATGCCTTCAAGCCGGGCGAGACCGTGTTCGTGCCGGTCGTGCAGGAATGCGCCACGGCGAAGGAGGAATGGACCCAGATCCCGGCGGCCGGCGAGGATCCGCACAGCCTCAAGTCGCCCGCGCCCGGCATCCGGATCGTGGCCGATTCCGGCGCGGCGACCGACCATGGAGCGCATGCGGCGCAGAAGGCGGGTTCGCTCACGATCGAGCAGCCCTGGTCGCGGGCGACCCCCGGCGGCGCCAAGGTCGGCGGCGGCTACCTGCGCATCACGAATACGGGCACGGCACCTGACCGCCTGACCGGCGGTTCCTTCCCATTGGCTGCAAAGGTCGAGGTCCACGAGATGCGCATGGACGGCGACGTGATGCGCATGAAGCCGGTGGAGGGCGGGCTCGAGATCAAGCCCGGCGCCACGGTCGAATTGAAGCCGGGCGGCTACCACCTCATGTTCATGGACCTGAAGGAGCCCCTGAAGGAGGGCCAGACGGTCAAGGGCACCCTCGTCTTCGAGAAGGCGGGCCCCGTCGAAGTGGAATACACGGTGCGCGGCCTGGGCGGCGCGGCCCCCATGGAACACAAGCACTGAACCCGCCGATCACCACGGCATCGATCCCGGAAGCGGATAGCCCTTCCGGGATCGATACGATCCTGTTTTAGAGAAGCGTATCGTAAAAGGCGGGGTTTCGGTTCCGCACGATGCGCGAATACGGAGACCGAGCGATGAATACCCGACGTCTTCTCGTGCCATTCCTCGTCTTCACGGCGGGCCTTCTGGTGCTCATCGTGACGGCGGGCCTGCTTCTCTTCCCGTCCCAGCCGCAGCAGGGCGCCGGGAAGGTGCCGATCGGCGGGGCCTTCCGCCTCACCAGTCACGAGGGCAAGCCCTTCACGGACGAGAACCTCAAGGGCAGGCCCTTCGTGGTGTTCTTCGGCTTCACCCATTGCCCGGAAGTCTGCCCGACCACGCTCTACGACCTGACGCAGGACCTGGCGGCGCTGGGCCCGGATGCGGACAAGCTGCAGGCCGTGTTCATCACCGTCGATCCGACGCGCGACACAGCGGAGATGATGAAGGCCTATCTCTCCTCCTTCGATCCGCGCATCGTCGGCCTCACCGGCACGGAGGAGGAGATCGCCGCCGCGGCGCGGGCCTACAAGATCTATTACCGCAAGGTCCCGACGGAGGACGGCTACACCATGGACCATTCCGCCACCCTGTTCCTGATGGACAGCCAGGGCGGCTTCTATGGCACCTCCAACTTCCAGGAGCCGGAGGAAACGCGCCGCGCGAAGCTGCGGCAGTTGGTCAAGAACGGGTAGGGCGGCAACCGCGCCATCATGAGAAAAGCCCCGGCTTTCGGCCGGGGCTTTTCTTTTCGAGCCTCTGGAAGGCTTCGTTGCCGCGTCGCCCGGCGGCGGGTCTCGACGCTCCGCCGGGCGACGCGGGTGATCCTCAGTAATTGTAGGCGCGCTCGCCGTGATCCGCGAGGTCGAGGCCTTCGCGCTCGGCATCCTGCGTGACGCGCAGGCCGACGATCAGGTCGGTGATCTTGAAGAGCACCAGGGAGCCGATGCCGGTCCAGACCAGCGTGACCGCCACGGCGACGATCTGCGTCCAGACTTGGCCGCCGATGCTGTACTCGCCGACGCCGTAGCCGCCGAGCGAGGGAGCGGCCACGATGCCCGTGCCGATGGCGCCGACGATGCCGCCCACGCCGTGGATGCCGAAGACGTCGAGGGCGTCGTCATAGCCCAGGGCGTTCTTCACCGCCGTGACCGCGTAGTAGCAGACCACGCCGGCGACGAGGCCGAGCACGATGGAGCCCATCGGACCCGCGAGGCCCGCAGCCGGGGTGATGGCCACGAGGCCGGCGACCGCGCCCGAGGCGATGCCGAGCAGCGAGGCCTTGCCCTTGCCGAGGGCTTCCACGCCCATCCAGGCGAGGCCGGCAGCCGCCGGGGCCACGATGGTGTTCAGGAGCGCGAGGGCCGCGCCGCCTGTGGCTTCGAGGTTTGAGCCCGCGTTGAAGCCGAACCAGCCGACCCACAGGAGGCAGGCGCCGACGAAGGTGAGCGTCAGGGAGTGCGGGGCGAGCAGGTCGCGGCCGTAGCCGATGCGCTTGCCGACGAGCAGCGCGCCCATGAGGCCCGCGACGCCCGAGTTGATGTGCACCACGGTGCCGCCCGCAAAGTCGAGGGCGCCGAGGCCGAAGAGATAGCCTTCGGAGAACCACACCATGTGCGCGATCGGGAAGTACACGACGGTGACCCACAGGGCCGTGAAGAGCATGACCGCCGAGAACTTGATGCGCTCGGCGAAGGCGCCGACGATCAGGGCCGGGGTGATGGCCGCGAAGGTGAGCTGAAAGGCGATGAAGACCATTTCAGGAATCGCCACGCCCTTGGTGAAGGTGTCGGCGGTGGAGTCCGTGGTCACGCCGGCGAGGAACGCCTTCGAGAAGCCGCCGATGAAGGCGCCGACGCCCTCTCCGCCGGAGGTGAAGGCGAGCGAGTAGCCGTAGGCGACCCACAGGATCGTCACGAGGGAAAACACCGCGAAGACCTGCATGAGCACGGAGAGCATGTTCTTGGTGCGCACGAGGCCGCCATAGAACAGGGCGAGGCCCGGGATCGTCATGAGGATCACGAGGATCGTCGAAACGAGCATCCAGGCGGTGTCGCCCTTGTTGACGGTCGGGGCGGCCGCATCCTGCGCCAGGGCAGGTTCGAGGGCCGCGAGGCTCAGGCCCAGCGCACCGAGCGCCGGCAGGAGAAGAGAACGAAACTTCATCGGATCTGAACTCCGGAAATCGATAAAACAGGAAATCAAAGGGCGTCGATGTCGGTCTCGCCCGTACGGATGCGGACCGCTTTCTCGAGCGAGACGACGAAGATCTTGCCGTCGCCGATCTGGCCCGTGCGCGCGGCCCCCGTGATCGCATCGATCACCTGGGGAACCAGCTCGCTGGCCACGGCTACCTCGATTTTCAGCTTCGGCAGGAAGCTCACGGCATATTCGGCGCCGCGATAGATCTCGGTATGGCCCTTCTGCCGCCCGTATCCCTTCACCTCGGTCACGGTGAGGCCGTGCACGCCGAGAGCGGTGAGCGCATCGCGCACCTCCTCCAACTTGAACGGCTTGATGACCGCCATCACAATTTTCATGGGTTAGGCCCCCTTTGAGACATCTGCCCGAGAGGCTCAGGCAGCGGTTTCCAACGTGAACCCGACCGGAAGGGACGGGTGTCAGGAGGGCTTTAAGCAAGAAGTATGCCAATCCTTACGAGCCATGGCGAGAGGCCGCTGCCTCTTTTCGAGGCAGCAGGAGATTGGCTGGAAAATAACTTGGTTGATGAAAAAGTAGGCAGAAATCGTTAGCGACGGCGCTCGCGGATCAGGCCTTCCTGGGCGACCGAGGCGATCAGGGTTCCGTCCTGCGTGAAGATGAGCCCGCGGGATAGGCCGCGGGCGCCGCCGGCGCTCGGCGTGTCCTGGGCGTAGAGCAGCCATTCGTCGGCCCGGAAGGGGCGGTGGAACCACATGGCATGGTCGAGGCTCGCCGGCTGGATCTCGGGTTCGAACACCGTCCGGCCATGGGGAATGAGCGAGGTGTCGAGGAGAGTCATGTCGGACGCATAGGCGAGCACGCTCTGGTGGATCGCCGGAACGTCCGGCAGGCGGCCCGTAGTCTTGATCCAGACGTGGAAGCGCGGCTCGCCCGGATCGCGGGACATGTAGCGGTTGAGCTCCACGGGCCGGATCTCCAACGGGCGCTCGCGCTCGTAATAGGTGCGCATGGGCTCCGGCATCTTGAGGATCAGCCCGCCCTTCACCTCCTCCTCGCTGGGAAGTTCATCCGGTCCCGGCACCTTCGGCATCTCGGCCTGATGCGAGAAGCCGTCCTCCTCCACGTGGAAGGAGGCCGACATGGCGAAGATCGCCTGTCCGTGCTGGATCGCCAGCACCCGGCGCGTGGTGAAGCTCTTGCCGTCGCGGATGCGGTCCACCTCGTAGATGATCGGGACCTTGGGATCGCCCGGCAGCATGAAGTAGCAATGGAGCGAATGCGGGTGGCGTCCCTCGACCGTGCGGGTCGCGGCGACCAGCGCCTGCCCGATCACCTGGCCGCCGAAGACCCGCTGCCAGCCGCTCTTCGGGCTCTGTCCGCGGAAGAGATTCACCTCGAGCTGCTCGAGGTCGAGAATGGAGAGGAGATCGGTAACGGCGCGGGACATGGGTTTCGAAGTCCTTCGGTCGGGAGCGGTCATCCATCCGCGAGAGGCGCGACAAGGTCAAGCTTGACGCTGGTCAATGAATGGCGGACACCCACCTGACATGTTCGGGGTCTGAGGGTTTCTGTCACGGATGCATTTTATATGGCGAACCGGACACCAGTTTGCCCGAAAATGCCTTGGGAGAAAAAGTCATGAGCGCAGTAACAGCCAGGGCGCGACCGCGCATCGTGATCGCAGGCGGCGGATTGGCCGGCCTCTCCCTCGGGCTGGCGCTGAAACAGGCGCTCGCCGATGGGGTCGAGGTGGTCATGTGCGACCCGGCCCTGCAGCGCGACCCGCATGGGGACAAGCGCTCCTATGCCATCGCCGCCGCCGTGCGCCGGATGCTGGAGGCCCTGGGCGTCTGGGATCAGATGGCGGACAAGGCGCAGCCCATCCGCGACATGGTCATCACCGATAGCCGCCTGCAGGATCCGGTGCGCCCGACCTTCCTGACCTTCGCCGGCGACGTGGACGGGAACGAGCCCTTCGCCCACATGATCACGGCGGGCGACCTGACGGCGGCGCTTCTGCAGGCCTGCCGCGCGGCAGGGCTCGATCTGCGGCCCGAAGGCGTGAAGGGTTTCGCCCCGCAAGGCGGTCGCACGGACGTGACCCTGACGGGTGGCGAGGTTCTGCCGGCCTCTCTCCTGGTCGCCGCCGACGGTGCGCGCTCGCGTCTGCGCGAGCAGGCGGGCATCGGCTGGATCTCCTGGCCCTATCGCCAGTCGGGCATCGTCGCCACCATCTCCCATGAGCGCGACCACGAGGGCCGGGCGGTCGAGCATTTCCTGCCTTCGGGCCCCTTCGCGATCCTGCCCCTCAAGCCCGAGACGCAGCCCGACGGGAGCCTCCGGCACCGTTCCTCCATCGTCTGGTCCGAGCGCAGCGAGAACGTGCCCGCCCTGCTCGAATCCCATCCCGAGGATCTTCTCGCCGAGCTGGAGCGCCGCTTCGGGCTGCAGCTCGGCAAGCTCGCCTTCGAGACCGGGCCGCAGGCCTATCCCCTGTCCTTCGGCGTGGCGCGCTCCTTCGTGGCCGAGCGCCTGGCACTGCTCGGCGATGCGGCCCACGTGATTCATCCCATCGCGGGCCAGGGGCTCAATGTCGGCCTGCACGACGTGGCGGCGCTGGCCGAGATCGTCACGGACGCCATGCGTCTCGGCATGGATCCCGGGGCCGCCGACGTGCTCGACCGGTACGAGCGCGCCCGACGCGCCGAGATCACCGCCATGGGCATGATGACGGACGGCCTGAACCGCCTCTTTTCCAACGATGTCCTGCCCGTGCGCCTGGTCCGCGATTTCGGCCTCGGCCTTGTCGACCGGATGCCGGGCCTCAAACGCTTCTTCATCCGTGAGGCGGCGGGCCTGAAGGAAAGCTCCCCCCGGCTCCTGCGGGGCGAAGCGCTTTAAAGGGTTGAAAAGGCAGCCTTCAAAAACTGCTTCATTTCGATACGTAATATCGTATGGATGACACATCCTGCTGCTCTTCTTCTGCGGATATGTCATGCCCAACCTTATCTACGATGCCTCCAATCCCCTTCCCGCGAGCGGCGTCAGCGCCCGGCTCGAACTGAACGGCATCGGTGCCGTCCTCATCGATCTCGCCGTGACCAGCGACACGCTGTCGGCCATCCGCGCCACCGATACGCAGCGCATCATGATCGGGGTGAACGGCACGGCCATAGGCCATCTCTACGGCCTCGACCTCCTGGGGGAATCCAACACCGTCTACAACGAGGGGACGATCGGTTCGGGAACGAGCACGGCGATTCTGTTCTCCGGGGGCGGAGCCCATTCCGTGATCAACCGGGGAACGATCACGGCAGCAGGCATGGCGATCGAGGGCAATGCTGGCAACGACCGGATCGTCAATGTGGGCCTGATCCAGACCACATCGGCTGCCGCCGGCGCCGCTCTGCTCGATCTCAAGGGCGGGGACGATTTTTACGACGGCGTCCTGGGGACCGTTTCCGGCGGAACCATCAAGCTCGGGATCGGCAATGACACTGCCTATGGCGGCGTGGGCCTGGAGACCTTCCTCGGCGGCGAAGGCAACGACTACCTCAATGGTGGAGCCGGGGCCGATACGGTAGACTATTCGGAAGCGTCCAGCGGCGTGACCGTCAATCTCGGCATCGTGACGGAGCAGGCCGTGGGCGGCGGGCAGGGCAGCGACACCCTCATCGACATCGAAAAGATCGTTGGAAGCGCGCATCACGATTCGCTCACCGGCAATACGGCCAACAACACCCTCCTGGGCGGCGGCGGCAACGACACGCTCGAGGGTGGGCAGGGCGACGACCGGCTCGATGGCGGCACCGGCACCAATACGGCCCGGTATTCCGGCTCGTCAAGGGCCAAGGTCGACCTCAGAATAACGGGTTCCCAGAATACGACCGGCTACGGATCCGATACCTTGATCGGGATCTCGAATCTGGAAGGCGGCTCGGGCGCGGATCATTTCATCGGCCATGACGGCAACAACAGGCTGGTCGGCAACGGCGGCGACGATACCCTCGAAGGCGGCAAGGGCGACGACGTCATCGAAGGCGGCAGCGGCCAGAACACGGCGGTCTTTTCCGGGACGAGCGCTCAATACACGATCACCAGGAACGCCGATGGAACCGTCACCGTGGCCGACCAGCAGGCGGACCGTGACGGCAGCGATACGCTGAAAGACGTGCGTCTGGTGAAATTCTCGGACAAGACCATCGCGCTCGCCAACAGCAACCCGTCGGATCTCTACCTGTCCAACACCTCTTTTTCCGAAAGCACACAAGTGGGGAAGGAGCTGGGATACATCGCGGGATACGACCCTGATCGCGATCCTATTACCTACAGCATCGTGTCGGATCCAGACGGCTTGTTCGATCTGAACAACGACAAGATCGTCCTCAAGAAGGCCCTCGACTACGAAAAGGCCACGTCCCACAAGATCACGCTCATGGTGATGGACGCCTATGGCGGCTATCTCACCAAGACCTTTACCATCACCGTGCAGAACGTGATCGAGGCGACGCCGCTCGTCCGTACCGGCACGTCGAAATCGGACTCTCTGACCGGCGAATCGGGCAATGACCAGCTTCTCGGCCAGGCGGGTAACGACCAGCTCTCCGGTCAGAACGGCAATGACACGCTCAACGGTGGCAAGGGAAGCGACGTTCTCGTGGGCGGGACGGGGCGGGACGTCTTCATCTTCGACCAGAAGCCGAGCCCGAAACTGAATATCGACTACATCCAGGATTTCAACCCGACGGACGATACGATTCACCTGTCCAGGGCGATCTTTTCCAAGCTCTCGAAGGGGACCCTGGCGAGCAAGGCCTTCGTGGTCGGCGACCGCTTCAAGGACGCGGACGACCGCATCCTCTATCACAAGAAAGCCGGCGCCCTGTTCTACGATCCGGACGGGTCCGGATCGGCCCAGGCGATCCAGATCGCCAACATCTCGAAGAGCCTCAAGATCACGCACAAGGATTTCTTCGTCTTCTGACGCATTTGCGTCTTTGACGGCGAACCGGCCCGCGTGGCCGGGCATCCTCAAAACAGAAGACCCGGCGCGGGATCCCGCGCCGGGTCTGTTTCATGCAGCCGGAAAAGCACCGGCCGTGATGGTTTTTTGAGCCTACTTCTTCGCCCGCTCGATTGCTTCGACGATCAGGCGCTTGGCTTCCTCGGCATCGCCCCAGCGGATGATCTTGGCCCATTTGCCAGGCTCGAGGTCCTTGTAGTGCTCGAAGAAATGCTCGATCTGCTTGATCGTGATCTCGGGCAGGTCCGTGTAGTTCGCCACGCGGTCGTAGCGCTGCGTGAGCTTGCTCGACGGAACGGCGATGATCTTCTCGTCCTGGCCGCCGTCGTCCTCCATGACCAGCACGCCGACCGGGCGCACGTTCATGACCGCGCCCGGCGCGATGGCGCGGGTGTTTGCGATCAGCACGTCGCAGGGGTCGCCGTCGCCGGACAGGGTGTGCGGAATGAAGCCGTAGTTTCCGGGATACCGCATGGCGGTATAGAGGAAGCGGTCGACGAACAGGGCTCCCGATTCCTTGTCCATCTCGTACTTGATGGGTTCGCCGCCGATCGGCACTTCGATGACGACGTTCACGTCGTTCGGCGGGTTCTTTCCAATCTTGATTGCGTCGAGGCGCATAGAGGTGTTCTCCGGAACAAGGCTTGAGCATTTTCCTCGGCGAGGCGTCCGGCCGGGAAGGGGACGTCGCGGCACCGGTGAAAAGGCGGCAAAAGCGAGACGTGAGAGCGGCTTAGGCCTTATGGCCGGAAGGCCGCTCCCGGAAGCTCGGACGCTTCACTAACCGGAGCGGGCTCCGGCAACAAGGACCGGAAACCGAATTTTTCGAGCAATTTAGCCGAAAGAAGGCCGTTTTGAGTCCAGGCTTCAGCGGAACAGATAAGCGACCTTGGCGAGCGGCGTCCCGCCGATGCGCTCCTCGACGCGGGCGATCGGCTCCCCGCCCAGGCCTGCGTAGAAGGCGCAGGCGCGGGCGTTGTCCGCGAGCGCCCAGACCGCGATCCTGTCGAGCCCCCTGTCCTTCAGGTCGTTGCGGACGGCCTTGAACAGGCGCCGCCCGAAGCCGAGGCCCTGATGTTCCGGCCGCAGGTAAAGCTCGTCGATCTCCCCGTTCGCCGGCAGCGATCGGTCGCGGCAGCGGCCGTAGGACGCATAGCCGACCGCGCCCTGGCCGAGATCCAGCACCACGAGCGGCCGCCCGCGGGAAATGGTGGAGCGCCACCAGCGCTCGCTTCGACGGGACAGCATCTTCTCCAGGGTGATGCCAGGAATGATGCCGAGATAGGCTTCCCGCCAGGCGGCATCGAAAACCTTCGACAGAGCAGCGGCGTCATCGGGCTTTGCGTGACGGATACTGACGAGAAGGTCGCTCATGGCTCTGGCAAAGGGTTGAGAGGCAACGAATTCAGTTTCCGCCTGGAAAGGTTAACGCGCCCTTAACAAATGCGGAAGCCGATTGGTGAAACCGTTGCTATGTAAGCAAAAGCAGCCGCGTTGGGGCTAGGTAAAAACGCCGCAACGGGGCGGGCGACCATGCCCGGAGCGGCCCTGCCGCGCTCATGACGACACCTGCGGGATGTGTCGTGCCAGACTTGCAATCCTGAGATGGTTTGAATCGTTCGCGACCTTGGTAAGACAAAATTACCTATGGGAAGGAAACAGGAAATCACCTTCCTCGCAGGCAAGAGGAAGGTGCGATGGCCGGTTCTACATTCGATTCTTCTACGAATACCTACCGGCTCGATCCCGGCACGCAGGACTTTTTCCTGGTCGACGAGCACGGGCAAGGCTTGGCCCATGTCACAGGCAATGCCCTGGACAATCTCATCACCGGCAACGACGCCGACAATATCCTCGACGGCCTGGAAGGAGCGGACACCCTGCGCGGGGGGCTCGGCAACGATACGTGTTATGTCGACCAGAGCGACGATGCCGTCATCGAGGCTGACGGCGAGGGAAGCCTCGACCTCATCATCGCCTATGCCTCCTATGCCCTGCCCGACTACGTAGAGATTCTCGAACTGCGCGGCATGGAGCCGCTCGATGGAACGGGCAACAACCAGGCGAACGATATCATCGGCAATAACAGCGACAATGTCCTCGACGGTCTCGACGGCGACGACCGACTGTTCGCATCGGCCGGACACGACACCCTGAGGGGCGGCGCGGGGGCGGACAGTCTTTGGGGCGGCGATGGCGACGATACCTTCATCCTCGACGAAGACGATGCGGTCGTCGAAAATCTCAACGGCGGCACCGATCGGGTGATCGCATCCTTCAGCTACACGCTCGGCGACCATCTCGAGAATCTGCGGCTGACCGGAAGCCTGTCTCTCACCGGGCGCGGCAACGGCCTCGACAACGAGCTCGTCGGCGCGCTGGGCAACGACACCCTCGAAGGGCTCGACGGGCACGATACGCTCGATGGCGGTGCCGGTGCAGACAGCATGGCCGGCGGTGAGGGAGACGATCTCTACCGGGTCGATGACGTCGGCGATCTCGTCGTGGAGATCGATGGGCAGGGGCAGGACCGGGTCGAGACACTGGTCAGCTACAGCCTGAGCGCCTTCGTGGAGGATCTGTTCGCCTCCGGCAGTGCCGCCATTCACCTGACCGGCAACGCGCTCGCAAACCGGATCCAGGGCAATGTCGCGGCCAATATCCTGGACGGCGGCGCCGGTGCGGACAGCCTTGCGGGAGGAGCCGGAAACGACACCTATCTTGTCGATGCAGCCGATGTGATCACCGAGCACGCGGGCGAGGGCATCGATACGGTGCTCGCAGGCTTCTCCTACGCGCTCGGAGAACACCTCGAAAACCTGACGGCTACCGGCTCCGACGCCATCCGCCTCACCGGCAACGGGCTTGCCAACACGCTCGTAGGCAACAAAGCCTCAAACACCCTACAGGGGCTCGCCGGCAACGACCGGCTCGACGGTGGCGCAGGCAACGACGTGCTGAACGGAAGCACGGGCGCTGACGCCATGTATGGCGGCAGCGGAAACGATGTCTTCTACGTCGATAACGCCCGCGACCGGGTGTACGAATACACGAAGGGTGGCACGGACACGGTCTATACGGCGGTCAGCTTCACCATGAGCGCGACGGCCGAAATCGAGAAACTCACCGCCACGGGCAAGTCGAGCGTTTCGCTCACCGGCAACAAATACGCCAACACGATCACCGGCAATACCGGCAACAACAAGATCCATGGCGGGCTCGGCAACGACGTGCTCAAGGGTGGATCGGGCAAGGATGCCTTCGTATTCGACACGAAGCCGAATACGAAGGCCAACCGGGATAAGATCGCGGATTTCAGCGTGAAGGACGACGCGATCTGGCTCGAGAATAAGGTCTTCACCAAGCTCGGGAAATCCGGCTCCGAGAAGAAGCCGGCGCAGCTGAAGAAGGATTTCTTCACCGTCGGCTCCAAGGCCAAGGACAAGAACGACTACCTCGTCTACGACAATAAGAAGGGCGTGCTCTATTACGACGCCGACGGCTCCGGAAAAGGCAAGGCGGTGGAGATCGCCACCCTCTCCAAGAACCTCAAGATGACCCACAAGGACTTCTTCATCATCTGATCCAAAAGAAAACGCGGCGCTCCATTGCCGGAGCGCCGCGCTTGTCTTCAACGGTCCGCCCGCTCCTCGTCCAAGGAGCGGGCGTTTTGTTTTTCGCTTAAGCGGCGAGCTGGCGCAGCACGTAGTGCAGGATGCCGCCGTTGCGGAAGTATTCGACCTCCTCGAGCGTATCGATGCGGCAGAGCACGGGAACGCGCTTCACCGAACCGTCGGTGGAGGTGATCTCCATGTCCATGACCTGACGCGGTTTGAGATCGCCGGCGAGGCCCTTGATGGTGATCGTCTCGTCGCCCTTCAGGCCTAAGCTGGCCCAGGAGGTGTCGCCCTGGAACACGAAGGGAGCAACGCCCATGCCGACCAGGTTCGAGCGGTGGATACGCTCGAAGCTCTCGGCAATCACGGCGCGCACGCCGAGCAGGTTCGTGCCCTTGGCCGCCCAGTCGCGGGACGAGCCGGTGCCGTATTCCTTGCCCGCGAGAACGACGAGCGGAACGCCCTCGTCCTTGTAGCGCATGGCGGCATCATAGATGAACATCCGCTCGCCGGAGGGCTGGTGGATGGTGTAGCCGCCTTCGACCACTTGGCCAGCATCGTCCTTCACCATCTGGTTCTTGATGCGGATATTGGCGAAGGTGCCGCGCATCATGACCTCGTGATTGCCGCGACGGGTGCCGTACTGGTTGAAGTCGGCGACCGCGACCTGGTGCTCCTGAAGGTACTTGCCGGCGGGCGAAGCCGCGCGGATGTTGCCCGCAGGCGAGATGTGGTCGGTGGTGATCGAGTCCTGGAAGAGGCCCAGAATCCGCGCGTTCAGGATGTCCGTGACGGGCTTCGGCTCCTTCGTCATGCCCTCGAAATAGGGCGGGTTCTGCACATAGGTCGAACCCATGTCCCACTCATAGGTGAGGCCCGGCTCGAAGGTGACCTTCTTCCAGTTGGCGTCACCGGCGAACACGTCGGAGTAGCGGGTCTTGAACAGCTCGCTCGTGATCGTGCGGTCGATGAACTCCTGCACTTCCGCCGAAGAAGGCCAGATGTCCTTCAGGTACACCGGCTTGCCGTCCGAACCCGTTCCGAGCGGGTCCTTCGTGAGGTCCACCAGCATGGAGCCGGCGAGCGCGTAGGCCACCACCAGCGGCGGCGAGGCGAGGTAGTTCGCGCGCACGTCCGGGTTCACGCGGCCTTCGAAGTTGCGGTTGCCCGAGAGCACCGACACGGCGACGAGGTCGTTGTCGTTGATCGCCTTCGACACGTTCTCCGGCAGCGGGCCTGAATTGCCGATGCAGGTGGTGCAGCCGAAGCCGACGAGGTTGAAGCCGAGAGCGTCCAGGTCCTTCTGAAGGTCCGCCTTCTTGAAGTATTCCTCGACGACCTGCGATCCGGGCGCCAGCGAGGTCTTCACCCACGGCTTGGACTTGAGGCCCTTCTTCACCGCGTTGCGGGCAAGCAAGCCTGCGCCGATCATCACGCTCGGGTTCGAGGTGTTGGTGCAGGAGGTGATCGCCGCGATCACCACGTCGCCGTGGCCGAGATCGAAATTGGCGTTCTCCACCTTCACGCGCTTACCGATTTCCTGAGCCTTGCGGAACTCCTTCTCCATGGCGCCGAGGAACTCGGGCTTGGCGGTGTCGAGGGTCACGCGGTCCTGCGGACGCTTCGGGCCGGCGAGCGAGGGAACCACGTCGCCGAGGTCGAGCTCGAGGATGTCGGTGAAGACCGGATCCGGCGTTTCGGGGGTGAGCCACATGCCCTGCGCCTTGGCATAGGCCTCGACGAGAGCGACGCGCTCGTCCGTGCGGCTCGTGGTCTTGAGGTAGTCGATCGTCTTGGCGTCGATGGGGAAGAAGCCGCAGGTCGCGCCGTATTCCGGAGCCATGTTGCCGATGGTGGAACGGTCGGCCACCGACATGTCGGTGAGGCCGGGGCCGTAGAACTCCACGAACTTGCCGACCACGCCCTTCTTGCGCAGCATCTGGGTGACGGTGAGCACCAGGTCGGTGGCGGTCACGCCTTCCTTCAGCTTGCCGGTGAGCTTGAAGCCGATGACCTCGGGGATGAGCATGGACACCGGCTGGCCGAGCATGGCGGCCTCGGCCTCGATGCCGCCCACGCCCCAGCCGAGAACGGCGAGGCCGTTGACCATGGTGGTGTGCGAATCGGTGCCGACGAGGGTGTCCGGATAGGCCACTTCCTCACCCGTGGCGGGGTCCTTGCGGGTCCAGACGGTCTGGGAGAGGAATTCCAGGTTCACCTGGTGGCAGATGCCGGTGCCCGGGGGAACGACGGAGAAGTTCTCGAACGCGGTCTGGCCCCACTTGAGGAAGCGGTAGCGCTCGCCGTTGCGCTGGTATTCCAGCTCCACGTTGCGGTCGAAGGCCTTCGGGGTGCCGAACTCGTCCACGATCACCGAGTGGTCGATCACGAGGTCGACGGGCACGAGCGGGTTGATCTTGCGCGGGTCGCCGCCGAGGTTCTTCATGGCGTCGCGCATGGCGGCGAGGTCGACGACCGCCGGGACGCCCGTGAAGTCCTGCATCAGGACGCGGGCGGGGCGATAGGCGATTTCCTTCTCGTCCTTGCCCTTGTTGTTGAGCCATTCGGCCACGGCCTGGATGTCGGCCTTGGTGACCGTGCGGCCGTCCTCGTAGCGGAGCAGGTTCTCGAGCAGCACCTTCATGGAGAAGGGCAGCTTCGAGACGCCCTTGAGGCCGTTCTTCTCGGCCTCGACGAGGGAGTAATAGGTATAGGTCTTGTCGCCGACTTTGAGGGTCTGGCGGGCATTGAAGCTGTTGTTGAGCGTCACGGCGAATCCTCGCGTGCATTTGGGTTACGAACGGTGTGTTCGGCCGAAAGCGCGAAAAGCGCGCGCCGCTCCGGGGGCGCCCGGACAGGGGAAAAGCGCGCGAGGCGGATTGGACGCCTTGGCGCGCGGCGCAGCCGAGGGTGCTATAGATCATTTCGAACCGTCCGGCTACACGGTTTAGAACCATTCTGGGGTGCAATGAGGGCAGGGGTCGCTGGTTTGCGTCTGAGCGTTAACAATTTGGCCTGCGAGCGGGGGGAGCGGCGCATCTTCGAAGGCGTCTCCTTCGCACTCCGGCCCGGCGAGGCCCTGGTGATCACCGGGCGCAACGGGGCGGGCAAATCCTCCCTCCTCGACATCCTGGCCGGACGCCTGCATCCCGCGTCGGGAACGATTCTCCTGGAGGGCGCGGGCGAGCGGACCCTGCCCGAGTGCCTGCATTACATCGGGCACCGCGACGCCCTCAAAGCCGCACTGACGGCCGAGGAGAACCTCACCTTCGCCCGCGACTTCCTCGGGCATCCGGCCCTGAGCGCCCGCGAGGCCCTGGAGGCGGTGGGGCTAGCCCATGCGGCGCGCCTGCCGGTGGCCTATCTCTCGGCGGGCCAGCGTCGCCGGGTGGCGCTTGCCCGGCTCTTGGTGGCGCAGAGGCCGCTCTGGCTTCTGGACGAGCCCACATCGGCCCTCGATGCCGCCTCCCAGGAAAACCTGCGCCTCCTTCTCGAACGCCATCGGGAGAACGGCGGCATGATCGCGGCCACGACCCATTCGCCCCTGTTCCTGAGGGACGCGCAGGAGATCAGGATCGAGCGCACCCGGCTCTCCGCCGCCGTCACGGGAGAGGGCGCATGATCCGCTCTTTCCATGCCCTCCTGATCCGCGACCTGAAGCTCGCCGCGCGCGTGGGCGGTTCGGGCGTCATGGGGCTCATCTTCTTTCTGATGATCGTGACGCTTATCCCCTTCGGCCTCGGGCCCGATCTGAACCTTCTCGCGCGCATCGGCCCGGCGATCCTCTGGATCGCGGCGCTGCTCGCCACGCTCATCGGCCTCGACCGGCTCTTCCAGGCCGACCAGGAGGACGGGTCCCTCGATCTCCTGCGCCTCTCCCATGCGCCGATGGAGGTGGTGGTGCTGGCGAAGGTCGTGGCCTATTGGCTCGTGACGGGCCTGCCGCTTGCCATCGCCGCGCCCTTCCTCGGCCTGCTCGTGGCGCTCTCGCCCGAGGGCATGCTCGCCATGGTGGCGACGCTTCTGGTGGGCACGCCCGCGCTCACCTTCATCGGCGCGGTGGGCGCGGCGCTCACCGCAAGCCTGCGGCGCGGCGGGCTGATCCTGGCGATCCTGGTCCTGCCCCTCATGATCCCGACCCTGATCTTCGGGGTCTCGGCGGCCAATGCGGCTGTCGGCGGGACGATCCCGTTCATGACGCCGTTCCTCGTGCTCGTCGCCCTGACCCTGTTCGCGGCGGTGGTCGGCACGGTGGGAGCCGCGGCGGCGCTTCGGTCGGGGGAATAAGAAGGCAAATCGTTCAGGCGGCTCGGCTGAATGCCGCCTCGAAATCCTCTACGCTCTGTCCACGTCATCTGGACTGATCATAGCGGCTTCCTTGGGGCCAAAATCGGCCTGCAGACCGACATGTCTATTTGGCAGAAAACAAGACATCTCTATCTTGCGGTGGTATTTGTGAGAGTGGAGTTCGGCTGGTCAGTAAATCGTCAGAAATGTATAGGTAGCATACTGCGTCTACATCAAAATTTGTGAGATACTATGAAAGAAAAGTTCAGGATGGCGTTATGGTTCTGCATAATGGCGTGCTTTGGCCTTATCTTCGGGCTGCTACTCATAGGATTCACAATGGAAAATGTCGCTTTCGTAGATGGGCGTCGCCTCGATCTCGCTAACTACAATGATGTTGTGCAACTGTTGAATAAAAAATCTAGAAAATATACTTCCTTTGCTGGTGGATACCTCCCAGGATGGCATTGGTCACTTACCATCCCCGCGCTCTTTACCGTAGTATTCGGACTTTTAGGGATTTACCTTTCCCAACGTCCGCGAGCGGGACTTTAGTGCGTCCAGTGCCCTTACCCTCGAATGAAGGCGCTTAAGTCGGTCTCAGGCTCCGCCTGTCCGGCGATCTTGCAATCACCTTGATCCGCAGACCAGTATGAGCGCCATGTTTGGGTAACAACCCGAATTTGGCGAAGCGAAGAAGGAGACGACTTACGACGTTGCCTCACGGACGCAGGCTGATCCCGAAGGCCTGCTCGATGGCGGGCTTGCCCTCCCGCTCCACGCGGTAGATCGCGCGGTAGAGGCCGGAGCGGAATCCGCCCTCCGGCTGCCTGATCCCGGCGAAGGCCATCCATTGCGCCTTGTCGCGGTCGAGGGGCGGGGCCTTGTTCTGGGCGACCGGCTTGCCGTCGGGATCGAACAGGGTCAGCGTCTGGATGTCGCCGCCTTTGAGGCCGATGGCGCGCACATAGGCCACGAGGGCGGGGGACCGCGTCGTCGGAATGGCCTGTTCGGCCGCGCCCGATTCGATGGCCTCCATGGTCACCGGCCCGGAGGCGAAGCCCTTGTTCAGTACGCTTCCCGCCTGGTAGGCGAGGGGCCGCTGGAGCGAGGCCTCCCACAGGGACGCACCGCTGCCGCCGCAGGATTGCTCGGACGCGCCAGGGGCGAAGGGGTCGACGGTCTTGCCGTCCTTGCGCAGGGTGAAGTGCAGGTGCGGGAATTCGGTCATGCCGGAAAGCCCGATCCGGCCGATTCGGTCGCCCGCCTTTACGACGTCGCCCGGCTTCATGGCGAGGCTGCCCTTCGCCATGTGGCAGTACTGCGCCTCCCAGCCGTTGCCGTGATCGACGACGGCGCCGTTGCCGCATTCGGTATTCTCGACGTTCTGCCGCCCGCGCTCGGCGACAGAGACGTCGTCGACGCCGTCGCGGATGCGCAGCACCGTGCCGTCGGCGGCCGCGACCACGTCCACGCCCGCCTTCTGCGCCGCCAGGGTCGGGATGCGGATGTCGGTGCCGTCATGGCCGTCGTAGGTGAGCGTGCCGCATCGATAGTCGCGCGCCGCGGGCGAGGGATCGCGGTCCACGTAGTGCTGGACGAAGCAGGTGCGCCCGATCTCGCAGGCGACGGGCCAACGGAACGAGATCTCCTGCGCCTGCACGGTCCCTGCTAAGCCGGCGGCGATGGCAAGGAGGCCGAAGGGGGATAAGCGCATGGCTTGCTCCGTAACAAGGATGCATGAGACCATACCCCTTCCCGTGGCGATTGAAAGGCAGCGCGCAGGCTTTCCTCCCCGCAGGAGGGAGGGGACCTCCCGCGCCAGATCGCGCGCCAAGCCGATCTGCTTTAAGGACAATTCCTGATTGCCGGATCGGGCCGTGCGCGCCTAAAGAACCGCGCCTCTGGCGGAATCGTTATCGAACTTAAGCGCGCCTCCGCGTTGCAGGCGCCTCTCAGGACCGCTACATCGTGCGTATGATCCGTGAGCTTGCCAATCCGACCCGCTTCATGAGCCTCAGCGGCGCCCTGCTGCCGTGGGTGGCGGGCCTGGCCGTGCTGCTGCTCGGCGCGGGCCTGTACATGGTCTGGTTTACCGCGCCCCCCGACTACCAGCAGGGCGAGACGGTCAAGATCATGTACATCCATGTACCCGCGGCCTGGCTGTCCCTGTTCTTCTACATGATCATGGCGAGTTCCGCGCTCGGAACGCTCGTCTGGCGGCATCCGCTGGCGGACGTGTCGCAGAAGGCGGCTGCTCCCATCGGCGCGGCCTTCACGCTGATCTGCCTCGTCACCGGCTCGCTCTGGGGCAAGCCCATGTGGGGCACCTATTGGCAATGGGACGCGAGGCTCACCTCCATGCTGGTGATGCTGCTGATCTATCTCGGCATCCTCGCGCTCTGGCGCGCCATCGAGGAGCCGAACCGCGCCGCGCGCGCCGTGTCGATCCTCACCCTCGTCGGCGCGGTCAACGTGCCGATCGTGAAGTTCTCCGTCGACTGGTGGAACACCTTGCACCAGCCGGCCTCCGTCTTCCGTCTCGGCGGGCCGACGATCCATTCCTCCATGCTCGTGCCGCTGCTCGTCATGGCCGTGGCTTTCACGCTGATGGGCGTCGCGCTGCATCTTGCCGGCATGCGCACGGAGATCCTGCGCCGCCGGGTGCGCACCCTCACCATTCTCGAGGCCGAGCGCCTCGATGCTCAGGCGGCTTAAAAACCCATGTCGCACGGCTTCTTCATCGCCCTGTCCTACATCCTGACGGCGCTGGTCGTCGCAGGCCTGATCCTGCGCGCCGTCGTCGATCACCGCATGCAGGTGCGCGCGCTCGCGGAGCTCGACGCCCGCGGCGTCGGCCGGAGGTCCCGCCGTGGCTGAGGCTGCCGAGCGGTCCCGTCCGCGTCTGATCTTCATCCTGCCCGGGCTCGTCTTCCTGGGGCTCGCGCTGCTCTTCGCCGTGCAGCTCTTCTCCGGACGCAACCCGGCCGAGCTGCCCTCCGCGCTCATCGACAAGCCCGTGCCGCGCTTCACCCTCGCACCGCTCGAAGGCCTCATGGCCGACGGCAAGCCCGTGCCCGGTTTCTCGGATGCGGATCTGAAGGGCCGCGTCACGGTGGTGAATGTCTGGGCCTCCTGGTGCGCGCCCTGCCGCCAGGAGCATCCGCTGCTGGTGGAACTGGCCAAGGACCCGTCGATCCGCGTGGTCGGCATCAACCAGAAGGACAATCCCGACAATGCGCGCCGCTTCCTCGGCGCGCTCGGCAATCCTTACGCCGCCGTCGGCGTCGATCCGAACGGCCGCGCCTCGATCGACTGGGGTGTCTACGGCGTGCCCGAAACCTTCATCGTCGGCCCCGACGGCACGATCCGCCACAAGCATATCGGGCCGTTGACGCCGGATAATTTCGGGGCATTCAAGGAACGCCTGCGCCAAATCCCGCGCGCTTGAGCCGGTTGATCGCGACGTCGAGCGCGGACAGGAAGGCCGAGCGGTCCTTGGGCGAAAACGGCCTCGGCCCGCCGGTCACCTCGCCCATGGCGCGCAGGTCCTCCATCAGGTTGCGGGTGGCGAGCGCCATGCCGATGGAGGCTTGCGTGAAAGGCTTGCCCGTGGGGCCGATCACCTCGGCGCCCGCCTTCACGCAGCGGCTCGCCAGCGGAATGTCGGCGGTGACGACGATGCTGCCGCGCCCGGCGCGTTCGGCGATCCAGTCATCGGCCGCGTCGAAGCCGTCGCTCACCACGACGCGCTCGATCAGCGGGCTTTGCGGCACCATGAGAAACGCATTCGAGACCACGAAGACCCTGACCCCGTGGCGTTCGGCGACGCGGTAGATCTCGGGCTTCACCGGGCAGGCATCGGCATCCACGTAGAGGGTGATCGGTTGGCAGGTTTCGTCCATGAACCCTATGTTCCCGTAAGCTGCCGCGCAGTCTAGAGCATCGGACCCAAAAGTGGACTTGCACTTTCGGTATCGATCCGATGCTCTTTCTTGGATGGCGCATCGTGCGACCCCCTGGGTCCGCACGATATGCTAAACGGCAGTTCATGATTGCGTAACGGATCCGTAAGGGAGCTTGAGACAGGTTTTCAAGCCTCCCCCTTCGACCGCCCGGGAGCCAGAGGACACCGTGACACCCCGATCCCGCCTCCGCTGGGCCCTGGGCCAGCTCGGCCGCTTGCGGACGACCCCTGTCCTGAGCGACGCTACGCACCGGCTGATCCGCGAGGCCGATACCGGGGCCCTCCAGCGGGCGGGAATCGCGCGCATGGTCACCGCCGGGCTGCTGCTGCTCGCCGTGTTCATCGCCACGGCGGGCATCGAGCTCACGGCGCCCATGGCGCTCCAGCAGGTCCGGGCCGCGGAGCTGACCCTCGTCCTGTTCGGGACTCTGGGATGGGTCGGAGCCTGGCTGGCCTCGAAGCGCATCGCCATCGAGAAACTGCCGGTCATCACGGCCGTTCTGGACGCTTGCCTCGTTCTCGGCAATCTCGCCTACAGCCATTGGGGCGTCGGGATTCCCGGCAGTCTCTTTGCAGCCTTTCCCGTCGCCTGGGTCGTGCCGATCACCATGGCCGCGGCGGCGATCCACTACCAGCCCCGGCTCCAGGCCTTCGTGGCGGCCATCTATGTGATCGGCCTGTCGCTCATCGCCTTTGGCGGCGGGGTGGTGAGCCCGGCGGAGCGCGAGCAGAATCTCAACGAGATCGTGGGCGTGTTCTCGATGCAGGCCAACATGGTCCGCATCGTGATGGTCTTCGCCGCCGCCCTGATCCTGATCCTCGTGGCGCGCCAGGGGCGGCTGCTGCTGGAGCGCGCCGTGCGGGAGACCACCCTGCGCGTGACGCTCACCCGCTACCTGCCGCGCGAGCTTGCGCCGGTGCTCACCGATCAGGCCTTCGCTTCCTTACGCCAGGGTCGCCGCATGCCGGTCACCGTGCTCTTCGTCGACATCCGCGCCTCGACCACCTTCGGCGAGACTATGGAGCCGTCGCGGCTCGCCGTGTTCATCACCTCATTCCGCCGCCGCGTCCAGCGGGCGGCGCAGCAGCATGGCGGCGTCATCGACAAGTTCACGGGCGACGGCGCGCTCATCCTCTTCGGCGTGCCCGGCGCGCAGGAGGGGGACGCCCGGCGCGCGCTCGCCTGCGGCCGCACCCTGCTCGCCCTGATCGAGCGCTGGAACGCCAAGCGCGGCTTCAACCCGCCGGTGCGGCTGGGCATCGGCATCCATACGGGCGACGTGTTCTGCGGCGTGGTGGGCGACGAGAGCCGGCTCGAATTCACCGTCGTCGGCGAGACCGTCAACATCGCCTCGCGCATCGAGCAGGCCACCAAGGGGGCCGGGTGCGAATTGCTGGCCTCGCAGGAAACCGTCGCCGCGGCGGGCGAGGAAGGCCTCTGGACGGAGGTGGAGTGCGAGCCCCTGCCGGGCGTCACGCGCCGCATGGTGCTGATGAAGCCCGTGGAGTGAGGGATGTCCCGCGCGGCCGTCAGGGCCGGGCGCGGGTCAAGCCTCTTCCGCCTTCTTGATCTCATGCCGCAGCAGCAGCGGCGTCTGCGCGAGCGCGAAGGCGATGGTGAGCGGCATGATGCCGAAGACCTTGAACTTCACCCAGAAATCGTCGGTCTGCGTGCGCCAGACGATCTCGTTGAGCGCGGCCAGAGCAAAGAAGAACAGCGCCCAGCGCAAGGTGAGCTTGCGCCAGCCCTCCTCCGTCAGCTCGAACACGCTGTCGAGCACGATCTGCAGCAGGGGCTTGCGGAAATACAGGCCGCCTAAAAGAATCGCCCCGAACATCGTGTTCACGATGGTGGGCTTGAGCTTGATGAAGGTCTGGTCCTGCAGCACGAGCGTCAGCCCGCCGAACACCACGACGACCACGCCCGAGATGAGGGGCATGATCGGAATCTTGCGCAGGAGGGCGTAGGAGACGCCCAGCGCGACGAGCGTGGCCGCCATGAAGATTCCCGTCGCCACGAAGATCCGCTGGTTCTCCGCGAAGCCGAGGCGGTCCCCATAGGCGTTGCCCAGGAAGAACAGGACGAGCGGCCCGAGTTCGAGGGCGAGCTTGAGTAGGGGAGGGAGGCGCTTTTCGTCGGTCATGAGGATGCTTCTAACCCGGCGATGGCTTTTGCGAAATCCCGTGCGGTGAAAGGCTCCAGGTCCTCCACCCCCTCGCCGACGCCGATGAAGTGCACGGGCAGGCGGAATTTTTCGGCGAGCGCCACCAGAATGCCGCCGCGCGCGGTGCCGTCGAGCTTGGTCATCACGAGGCCGGTGACGCCCGCGGCCTTCTGGAACAGCTCGACCTGGCTGATGGCGTTCTGGCCCACCGTCGCGTCGAGCACGAGAAGGGTCGCGTGCGGCGCGCCCGCATCGAACTTCCTGATCACGCGCACGATCTTTTCCAGCTCGGCCATGAGCCCGGCCTTGTTCTGCAGGCGCCCGGCCGTGTCAATGAGCAGCACGTCCGTGCCGTTGGCCTTGGCTTCCTGGAGCGCATCATAGGCGAGGCCCGCCGCATCCGCGCCCTGCTCGCGGGCGAGGACCGGTGCGCCGACGCGCTCGCCCCAGACCTTGAGCTGCTCGATGGCGGCGGCGCGGAAGGTGTCGCCCGCGGCCAGCATGACCTTGAGGCCCTGTTGGCGGAACTTTTGGCTGAGCTTGCCGATGGTGGTGGTCTTGCCCGCGCCGTTCACCCCGACCATGAGGATCACGAAGGGTTTCTTTGCGCGGTCGAGGACGAGCGGCTGCGCCACGGGCTCGAGCGTCTTTTCCACCTCGCCCGCGAGGATCGCCTTCACCTCCTGCGGCGAGATCTCCTTGTCGTAGCGCCCGGCGGCGATCGCCTCCGTGATCCGCATGGCGGCGGGAACGCCGAGGTCGGCCTGGACCAGGGCATCCTCCAGCTCCTCCAGGGTCGCCGCGTCGAGCTTTCGCTTGGTGAAGAGGCCGGTCACGCTCTCCGACAGGGAGGAGGAGGTGCGGCGCATGCCCTCCGTCAGGCGCTGCCACCAGCCGCGCTTCTCCGCCGGGGCGGCGGGCGCGGGTTGGGCCTGCGGCTCCGGCGCGGGGGGCAGCTCCTTCAGGTCTTCCTCGGGGGCCAGGCTCTCGACGGGCTGCAGATCGGCCCCTGCCAGCTCGCCCGGCAGCTTGAGGTCCTCGGGCGTGTCCGGGGAGGCATCCGTGACGGTCGAGGGAACGGTCGTGAGATCGTCGGCCGCCGTCGCGGGCGGCGAGGGCATCGTCTCCGGATGGCCTCCGGCCTGCGGCGTCCCGCTGACGCTCTCGGGCGCGGTTTGGGCCTTGCGCCCGAACAGGCGGGAGAGGAATCCGGGCTTGTCGGGCTTCGTGTCGGCCATGGGTTTCGTTTTGCCTCGTGAATGCTGGTGCTTGATTTAAAGCCGATGCCTCAATAGCGCATCGTGCGGAAAAGTGGATCCGGTTTTCGCTGACGCGGCCCGGCGGGTCCGCATCTCAACGATGCGCTCATCAGGAAAGAAGCATCGGATGGACCCAAAAGTGCCTTCCACTTTTGGGCCCGATGCTCTAGCCGAGACATCATGAATGCGGAAGAGATAGTGTCCCGATTGCTCTATCGCGATGCCCTGATGCTCGTGATCGACAAGCCCGCCGGCCTGCCGGTGCATCCCGGCCCCAAGGGCGGCGAGACCCTGTTTCAGCATCTCGACGCCCTGCGCTTCGGCCTGCCCCGCCGTCCCGAGGCGGCGCACCGCCTCGACAAGGACACCTCCGGCTGCCTGATCCTCGGCCGCCACCCCAAGGCCATCGCCCGCCTCAACGAGCTTTTCCGCAACAACGAGGTGGACAAGGTCTATTGGGCCGTGGTCGAGGGCGGTCCTCATGAGGACGAGGGTGAGATCGATCTGCCGCTAGCCCCGAAATCGCCGGATCGCGGCTGGTGGATGAAGGTGGACCCGAAAGGCCAGCCTTCCTTGACGAAGTGGCGCGTGCTGGGCCGTGCGGAAGGGCTCGCCCTCCTCGAACTGCGCCCCGTCACGGGCCGCACCCATCAGCTGCGCGTCCATTGCGCCGCCATGAACTTCCCGATCCTGGGGGATCCCATCTACGGCACCGCTCCGCGCTTTCACGGGCCGGGCCTGCATCTGCATGCCCGCAGCGTCACGGTGCCGCTCTATCCGAAGAAGGAGCCGATCTCCGTGGAGGCGCCGGTGCCGGAGCATATGCGGGAGCGGGTGAAGGCGTGCGGCGGCGCAGCTTAAGCCGCGAGCAATTCCTTGCCGTCATGGCCTGCGATCGTCACCGGCACGATCTCGCCCGGCTTCACTTCGCCGGAAAAGCGTACGAGCGTGAATCCTTCCGTGCGGCCGAGGAGGTTCGTCTCGACCAGCACGTTGCGGCGTGCGCCGATTTCGTCGTTCAGATGCTTCAGCAGGGCGGCCTCACCCTTCTCGCGCAGCCTGCGGGCGCGGTCCTTCACGATGTCGCGCGAAACCTGGGGCATGCGCGCGGCGGGGGTGCCGAGGCGCGGCGAGAACGGGAACACGTGAAGATGCGTGAGGCCGCATTCCTCGACGATGGCGAGGGAGCGGGAAAACATCTCTTCCGTTTCGGTCGGAAAGCCCGCGATGATGTCCGCGCCGAACACCATGTCGGGGCGCAGCCGCTTCACCTGTTCGCAGAAGGCGATGGCGTCGGCGCGCAGGTGGCGGCGCTTCATGCGCTTGAGGATCATGTCGTCCCCCGCCTGCAGCGAGAGATGCAGGTGCGGCATCAGGCGGCTTTCGTTCGCGATGACGTCGAGCAGGTCGTCGTCCGCCTCCACCGAGTCGATGGAGGAGATGCGCAGGCGCTCGAGCTCAGGCACATGGCGCAGAAGGCTCTTCACCAGGAGGCCGAGTTTCGGCTCTCCGGGAAGGTCCTTGCCGTAGCTCGTGATGTCGACGCCGGTGAGCACCACCTCGCGCGAGCCGTGCTCCACCAGGGTGCGCACCTGATCCACTACCGCGCCCATGGGCACGGAGCGGGAATTGCCGCGGCCATAGGGGATGATGCAGAAGGTGCAGCGATGGTCGCAGCCGTTCTGCACCTGCACGAAGGCGCGGGTGCGCCCGCGCATGCCGTCGATGAGATGCACGGCGGTTTCCTTCACCGCCATGATGTCGTTGACGAGCACCTTTTCAGTGGAGCCGATGCCGAAATCGCGCATCCCGCTCCAGGTCTCGGCCTTCATCTTCTCGTGGTTGCCGACGACCTGGGACACCTCCGGCATGGCGGCGAAGGTCTCCGGCTCGACCTGCGCGGCGCAGCCCGTCACGACGATGCGGGCGCCCGGCTTCTCGCGCGCGATCTTGCGGATCGACTGGCGCGCCTGGCGCGTCGCCTCCGCGGTCACGGCGCAGGTATTGACGATGACCACCTCGCCTAGGCCCGCGTCCTCCGCGTGGCGCTGCATGGCCTCCGACTCGTAGGTGTTGAGGCGGCAGCCGAAGGTGACGACCTCAACCGCCATCAGGCCGCTCCCGCGAAGAGGGCAGGGGAGAGGATGCCCTCGTGCTCCAGCTCGGTCGGGCCGGTCATGAGCACGTGGCCGTCGCTCGCGCGCCATTCGATGACGAGGTCGCCGCCGGGCAGGGACACCACGGCCTTGCGGCCCGTCAATCCCTTGCGCGCTGCCGCCACGAGCGCGGCGCAGGCTGCCGAGCCGCAGGCGCGGGTCGCGCCCGCGCCCCGTTCCCAGACGCGGAGCAGAATGTGCTCGGGGCTCGTGACCTGGGCGAAGGAGATGTTGCCGCGTTCCGGAAGGGCCGGATCGTGCTCGAGGACCGGGCCGATGGCGGCGAGATCGTAGGCCGTCGCATCCGAAACCCAGAAGACCACATGCGGATTGCCCATGCTCACCGCCGAGGGGTTCCGAAGCTCGGGAGCCTCGGGCAAATGCGTGTCGAGGGTAATCGCGCGGGTGTCCGCAACGGGATCGCGCAAGGGGATTTCGTTCCATTCCAGGCGCGGCGGGCCCATGTCCACCGTGAAGACCCTGTCCGACATGCGCTCCACCGGCAGGAGCCCGGCCTTGGTTTCGAGCACGAGGTCGCCGTCCCCCGCGCGGCGCATGACCGGATCGGCCGTCATCGCCCAGGCGACGCAGCGGGTGCCGTTGCCGCAGGCCCCGGATTCCGAGCCGTCCGTGTTGTAGATGCGCATATAGGCGTCGGTGCCCGGCGTCACGGGATCGTGCAGCACCATGAGCTGGTCGAAGCGCGAACGGGGATCGGCCGCGATGGCGCGTGCTTCCGCCGCGCTCACGCGATGGGGCGAGCCGCGCAGGTCCAGCACGGTGATCTCGTTGCCGAGACCGTTCATCTTCAGGAAGCGGCTGTTCGAAAGGGCACTCATGGGCCGTATATGGCCGAAAACGCCGAAAACCGCGAGAGGGGACGAAACATCCTGCGGCAATATCGTCGGAAGGGCCGGAGCCCGGCGCATCCGCCTGCGGCCCCGCGTCCTCCACAACGGCTCCCGGACGCTCTCGCCGCTGCCGCGAAACCCCCTTATGGTGCAGCACGATATCCCTTCGTGATTCGCGGGTTAGGCGTTCTTCTCATGCGGCTGCGCTCCTCTCATCTGGTCCTGGTCCTGGCCCTCTGCTCCGGTGTGGCCCTGGCGCAAACTCCACCGGCGGCGAGCCCGCCTCCCGCCGCACCTGCAGTACCGGCTCCCGCGCCGTCCGCTCCGGCCCCCGCAGCGCCTGCCGAGGCTCCCCCCTCCGCCCCGCAGGCCCAGACGCCGCCCGCTTCCGCTCCGGCGGGAGCCCCGGCTCAAGCGCAACCTCCCGCGGCTCCCCAAGGCGCCGCGCCCGCCGCCCCGGCCGCCGAGGCTCCGCCCGCCCCCGTGCCGATGCAGCCTCCGTCCGACCGCACGACCCTGTTCCCGAACCCGAGCGATCCGACCGGGGTGGAGGAGGGGGGCCTGGTGTCCAAGACCACGGTGGTGCTCGCCGGCACCAGCACCTGGGACGAGGGCTTCAGCAATCTGAAGGAGGCCTTCGCCAAGCTCCGCGACGAGATGAGGAAAGCGGGCCTTGCGGCCACGGGCCGCCCGCTCGCGATCTTCGTCGACACGGACGACAACGGCTTCAAATACGAGGCGATGGTGCCCATCGCGAAAGTGCCCGAAGGCAAGACCGAGCTGACGCCCCAGATCAAGTTCGGGCGCACGCCGGAGGGCAAGTCCTTCCGCTTCGTGCACAAGGACGCCTATGACGAGATCGACGGCACCTACGAGACGATCACGGCCTATCTCGACATCAAGGAAATCGTCGCCAAGGACGCCTTCATCGAGGAATACGTGAGCGACTTCACGGATTCGCAGGATACGAATTTCGAGGTGAACATCTACGTTCAGCCCAAGGAATGAGCGCGCCTCGATGATCGCGCTCTTCGATCTCGACGGGACCCTGACCGACCCGAAGACGGGCATCACCCGTTCGGTCCAGCATGCGCTCGAGAGGCTCGGCCGCCCGGTTCTCGAGGCGGACGCGCTGACCTGGATGATCGGTCCGCCCCTGGCCGCGGGCTTCGCGAAGCTCCTGGGCGGCTCGGACGAGGTGCAGGATGCCGTGCGCCTCTACCGCGAGCGCTACAGCGAGGTGGGCCTGTTCGAGAACGAGGTCTATGCGGGCATTCCGGCCCTGCTCCAGGACCTTCGGGACAGGGATGTCCGCCTCTTCGTCGCGACCTCCAAGCTCCAGGTCTTCGCGCGGCGCATTCTCGATCATTTCGGCCTGTCGGGGTTCTTTCACGGGATCTACGGCTCGGAACCCGACCACCGCAACGCCGATAAGAGCGACCTGATCCGCTTCATTCTCGACCGGGAGCGCATCGATCCGGCGCAGGCCGTGATGATCGGAGACCGGGAATACGATGCCATCGGGGCCAGGGCCAACGGGCTTTCGGCCATCGGCATCACCTGGGGCTACGGCTCCCGGCAGGAGCTGCTCGACGCCGGGGTCGCCTGCCTCGTGGACGAGCCGGAAGGGCTCAAGGAGCCGATCGTCACGCTGACGGCGTCCACGCCTCGCCGGGCCGCAGGGGCCTGAACCGTTCCTCCGGGATCTCCGCCGCCTGGAGCGCCGCCGCCAGGTCCCGCGGCGGCTCGTCGATTCCCTCGTCGGTGAGCCGGAACGTGCCCCAGTGGTGGCCGAAGGCCTGCTCGGCCTCGACGATGCCGAGCACCTTCACCGCATCCTCCGGGTTCATGTGCTGCGGCCCCATGAACCAGCGCGGCTCGTAGGCCCCAATGGGCAGATGGACGAGGCGGGGCCTGCCGTAGCGCGCCCGCACGGCGTGAAAGATCTTGCCGTCGCCGAAGCCGGTATCGCCGATGTGGTAGATCACGCCGGCAGGGGTGGTGAGCACATAGGCGCACCAGAGCGCCATGCGACGGTCGTTGATGCCCCGCGCGGACCAGTGATAGGCGGGCTCGAAATGAGCCGTGATGCCGTTGCCGAGATCGACGGATTCGCCCCAGTCCCGCGTCTCGACCGGGATCTCGGGATGCTCGGCCCTGATGATCGCGTCGTTGCCCAGGGGCGCGACCAGGCGCGGCCTGTGCCGCTGCCAGAGACGCCCCAGGGCGTCGAGGTCGAGATGGTCGTAATGGTTGTGCGTGATCAGCACCGCATGGATCGGCGGCAGGTCCTCGAAGGCGATGCCGGGCGGATTGACCCGCTTCGGGCCGGTGAAGGAGAAGGGGCTCGCGCGTTCCGAAAAAACCGGGTCGACCAGGATGTTGAGCCCCGCCGCCTGGATCAGGAACGAGGCATGGCCGATCAGTGCCGTGCGCAGGTCCCTCACCTCGGCCGGGGGCCTGTCCCGAAAGGGGCTCGGAAAGCTCTCGGGCCAGGCCCTCCTTTCCCCGCCGAGCTGCCAGCGGGCGAGCTCGATCAGGCCCTTGTCCTGCGGCTGGTCGGCCAGGAAGAACCGCACGCCGTCGAAATGGTCCGTCACGGGGCCTTGGTAATAGCGGTTTTTTGACCGCGCGGCCGTCATCCAGCCGAAGGCTCCGGTGGTGGCGAGGGCGGGAAAGCCGAAGGCTTTGAGCAGGGTGCGGCGTTTCATGGAGATCGGCGGTCCTGGGCGAGGCGCTTATCGATGCCTTAAGCGTGGGGATGGCGCGGCCCGTCGGCAAGTATCCGCTGCGTCACCCGACAGAGCGAAGATCGGGGAGACACTCACGCCGCCCTGTCGGCAATCGCCTCCGCCAGCGCCAGCACGCGCCTGGCCATCTCCGCGTGAAGCCGCTCGACCATGCGGCCGTTGTGGCTGACCGCGCCCTTGCCGGCGTTCTGCGGCAATTCGAACAGGGCGACGATGTCGCGGGCCCGCTCGATCTCGTCCCGGGATGGCGCAAAGACCTCGTTCGCCACGGCGATCTGGTCCGGATGGATGACGGTCTTGCCGTCGAAGCCGCAATCGCGGCCCTGCTCGCATTCCGTCCGGAACCCGTCCGCATCGGACAGGCTGTTATAGACCCCGTCGAGAATGTCGATGCCATGTGCCCGCGCGGCCGCGAGCGCGGTCATGAGCCAGGGCAGCATGGCGGCGCGGCCCGGCATCAGGCGCGCGCGGGTATCCTTGGCGAGATCGTTCGTGCCCATGACGAAGCAGTCGAGGCGCGTGTCGACATCGCGCGCCGCGCTCGCGATGGTTTGTGCGTCGAGGATGGCGAGCGGCGTCTCGATCATCGCCCAGACACGGGTGCGCTCGGCGGCCCCGAGCCTGCGCAGGCGCAGGCCCACCGCGGCGAGCGTCTCTGCCGTGGAGACCTTCGGCACGAGGATCGCATCGGGCTGCGCGGCGGCCGCGGCCGCGAGATCGTCCTCGCCCCAGGGCGTATCGAGGGCGTTGACGCGGATCACCAGCTCGCGCCCGCCGTAGCCTCCCGCCCGCACGGCCGCGCAGACCTGCTCGCGCGCCTGCGCCTTCGCCTCCGGCGCCACCGCGTCCTCGAGGTCGAGGATCACCACGTCCGCGGCGAGAGTCTTCGCCTTTTCGATGGCCCGGGCATTGGAGCCGGGCATGTAGAGCGCGCTGCGGCGCGGGCGGATGGCGGTCATGGCGTCTTCCTCGGAATGCCTTTCGGTTTTAATCGTGGTTTCCATCGGAGAACAGAGACATCCAGGCCGGAACGCCGGGATGAAGGGGAGATCGTCGCGGATGTGGGTTGCGGGTGTCGACGGCTGCCGGTGCGGCTGGATCGCGGTGCTCATGCGGGTCGACGATCCGCAGATGCACCGCATCGTGACGGCTCAGAACCTCGCCGCCATCGCCGATGCGCCGGAACGGCCCGCACCGATCGCCGTCGACATGCCCATCGGCCTGCCCGAGCGGATCGAGGGCTCCGGACGGCTGCCGGAGCAGCTGATTCGCCCCCTTCTCGGCGCTCGGCAATCCTCCGTGTTCGCGATTCCCTCCCGCCGCGCCGTCGAGGCGGAGGATTACGGGCAGGCCTGCGCCATCGCCGCCGCCACCTCCGAGCCGCCGCGCAAGGTGTCGCGGCAGGGCTTTGCCATCTTTCCCAAGATCCGCGAGATCGACGCCCTTCTGCGCGCCCGGCCGGAGCTCGCGCCGCGCGTGTTCGAGGTGCATCCCGAGCTCGCCTTCTGGGCGCTGAACGGCCGCACGGCGCTGTCCGAGCCGAAGAAGGTGAAGGGCACGCCCTACGGGCCGGGCATGGCCCTGCGGCGGCAGCTCCTTCTCCAATCGGGCCTCGTGCCCGAGGCGCTGATTCAGGCAGCCCCGCCGCCCGGCGCGGCCCAGGACGACCTGCTCGACGCACTTGCGGGGTTGACCGTGGCCCTCGATATCGCGAGAGGTGGGGGGCAATCCTTTCCCAGCCCGCCCGGCCGCGACGCCCACGGCCTGCCGGTCGCCATCTGGACACTCAGCAGGTAACGCATGCCCATCACACGCGCCGAGATCGAAGCCGCCCATGGCCGCATCGCGCCCCATATCCGCCGCACGCCGGTCCTGAACGAGGCCGGGGCCTTCGGCCATGACGGCCCGGTGAGCCTGAAGCTGGAATTTCTCCAGCATGCGGGCTCGTTCAAGACGCGCGGCGCGTTCAACACCCTTCTGTCGATGCCGGTCCCGGCCGTAGGCGTGGCGGCGGCCTCCGGCGGCAACCATGGGGCGGCGGTGGCCTATGCAGCCAGCAAGCTCGGCGTGAAGGCGCGCATCTTCGTGCCCGAAATCTCAAGCCCCGCGAAGATCGCTGTCATCCGCTCCCATGGAGCCGAGGTGGTGATCGGCGGCGCGCGCTATGCGGATGCGCAGGAGGCTTGCGACCGCTACGTGGCGGAAACGGGCGCGCTGCGGATCCATCCCTTCGCGGCGGCGAGCACCATGACCGGCCAGGGGACGGCCGCTCTCGAATGGGAGCAGGACGTGCCCGCCCTCGACACGGTTCTCGTCGCCGTGGGCGGCGGCGGCCTGATCGGCGGCGTTTCGAGCTGGTGGGCGGGCCGGGTGAAGGTGGTCGGCGTCGAGCCGGAAGGTTCGCGGGCGCTCCACGCTGCCCTGGAGGCCGGACGTCCGGTCGACGTGGACGTGGATTCTGTGGCCGCCGATTCGCTGGGCGCGAAGAACACCGGCGAGCTGGTCTATGAGATCTGCCGCGAGACGGTCGATCACGTGGCGCTCGTGAGCGACGCGGCGATCCGCGACGCGCAGCGGCTTCTCTGGCGCGATTATCGCATCGCCTCCGAGCCCGGCGGCGCGGCGGCCCTGGCGGCGCTGGTCTCCGGGGCCTATAAACCCCGCTCAGGCGAGAGGATCGGCGTGCTCCTGTGCGGCGCCAATGTCGAGCTTCCGAAGCTCGCCGAGATCGCCCATCCGTAACCGAAGGACGCCCCATGTTCCCGCAACGTCTGACCGAAGGCTACCGCGCGTTTCTCGACGCCCGCTTCCCGAGCGAGAAGAACCGCTTCGAGGCCCTCGCGGAAAAGGGCCAGTCGCCGGAGGTGATGGTGATCGGCTGCTGCGACAGCCGCGTCTCGCCGGAGGTCATCTTCGACGCGAGCCCGGGTGAATTGTTCGTCGTCAGGAACGTGGCGAACCTCGTGCCGCCCTATGAGACCGGCGGCGATTATCACGGCACCTCGGCAGCGCTCGAATTCGCCGTGCAGGCTCTCAGGGTCAAGCATATCGTGGTGCTGGGCCATGCCCGCTGCGGCGGCGTGCGCGCCTTCGCCGACGATAAAGCGCCGCTCTCCCCGGGCGACTTCATCGGCCGCTGGATGAACCTGATCAAGCCGGCCGGCGAACGGCTCGGGCCGCACCGCGGCAACCTGGAGGAATACCTCCCGCGCCTCGAACTCGCCGCCATCGAGAACAGCCTCGCCAACCTGATGACGTTTCCCTGCGTGCGCATTCTCGTGGAGCGCGGCAAGCTGCAGCTCCACGGCGCCTATTTCGGCGTGGCGACCGGCGTGCTGCTGGTGCGCGATCCCGAGACGGGCGAGTTCAAGCCTGTGGCGGACAATCTGCCCGAGCGCGTCTCGATGTTCTCGGCGCGGGACGCGGGACCGCTGTAGGGGGATCTGGCTCTGCACTCATACAGCGCGATGACTATCTCACACGGCGCTTGGCTCAACAGCGATAAAATGAAATAACATCCATTATGCCGCTGTTGAGAGAAACCTCCGTGTTTACGATAATCTATCGTTGTTTGTACATTGCTCTCGTTCTCTACATGACCGTCACCGAGTACCGAAAGGATGGTGACTTCATAGGAGCAGTCCTGTTCTTTTTGCTGATGCTAGCAGCGCTTGAACTGATTTACTGGCTATACTGGCTAAAGGCGAACACGTCGGAATTCGCAGATCGCTTCAAAATCTGGCTTGGCAAGCAGCAAAACCGGACAACCCAAGATCAAAGTTATCCGAATGTGCCATTGTTTATCGCATTGGCGATAGCGGCCATCTTTATCGGTTTAGCAGTGGTGCTGCACATCACTTTTCCTGAAAGCTGCGACCCTGAGTCTAGGAAGTGGCTCTTCCGGGTTGCGATTTGTAAACAACCTCTCCGATTCGTCATGTATAGCGTGGAGGTCGGGGGTATGATGGTCCTTGGTCTAGCCTATCTCATGATCGCCTATCGGTCATGGAGGCGATGACATACGAGGGCTCCGACAGCTAAAAGAAAAGGCCGCCTTCAGGCGGCCTTTCGCTTTAACTCTCTGAGGACTTAAGCCGCCTGCTTCTTCGGCTTGAGCAGGCCGCGGTTGATCATCGCTTCGGCGATCTGCACCGCGTTGAGCGCCGCGCCCTTGCGCAGGTTGTCGGAGACGCACCAGAATGCGAGGCCGTTCTCGACCGTGATGTCCTCGCGGATGCGGGAGATGTAGGTGGCGTCCTCGCCCGCCGCCTCGTGCGGGGTGATGTAGCCGCCGGGCTCGCGCTTATCGACCACCATGATGCCGGGCGACGAGCGCAGGATGTCGCGGGCCTCGTCCGCCGTGATCGGCTTCTCGAATTCCACGTTCACCGCTTCCGAGTGGCTGATGAAGACCGGCACGCGCACGCAGGTGGCGGTGAGCTTGATCTTCGGGTCGAGAATTTTCTTGGTCTCGGCCGTCATCTTCCACTCTTCCTTCGTGTACCCGTCCTCCATGAACACGTCGATGTGCGGGATCAGGTTGAAGGCGATGCGCTTGGGGAACTTCTTCTCCTGCACATCCTGCAGAGAATAGAGCGCCTTGGTCTGGCGGTCGAGTTCGTCCATGCCGTCCTTGCCCGCGCCGGAAACCGACTGGTAGGTGGCGACGACCACGCGCTTGATGGTGGCGCGGTCATGGAGCGGCTTGAGGGCCACCACGAGCTGGGCGGTGGAGCAGTTCGGGTTGGCGATGATGCCCTTCTTCATCTCGCGCAGCGCCTCGGCGTTCACCTCCGGCACCACGAGCGGCACCTCCGGGTCGTAGCGCCAGGCGGAGGAATTATCGATCACCACAGCGCCCTGGGCCGCGATCTTCGGCGACCATTCCTTGGAGACATCGCCGCCCGCGGACATGAGGCACAGGTCGACATCCGAGAAGTCGTAGGTGTCCAGCGCCTTCGTCTTGAGCGTCTTGTCGCCGTAGGAGACTTCCGATCCCTGGCTGCGGCGGGAGGCCAGCGCCACCACCTCATCGGCCGGGAAAGCCCGCTCGGCGAGGATGCTCAGCATCTCGCGGCCCACATTGCCGGTCGCACCAACGACGGCGATCTTGTAACCCATTGGACTTCTCCTGTTGTCGCTCTCCCCGGAGATATAGGAACCCTGTTCGGGTGTCGCCTCTCGCCCCGACGGGAGAGAGGACCGGGGACGACGAGGCTTATGCGGCCGTCGTTTTCACGGCCGGGGTTTTTCCACCCGTTTTGGCGGTTTTCGTTTTGCTCGTCGTGAGGGTGAGCAGCGCCATTGCCTTCGTCCATTCGCAAGCCTGCAGCAGGCTCCGATGCCTTCACCAACACACCAAAGGTTCGCTCCCGTCAAGCGTTCTCTTCGCGGCACTTGGTCTAAGAGGCCTGTCGCTTAACCTTCGGTTTACCTTGCTTAGCAAAACCTTTCGAAGCGCCGGCAATGTCACGGTAGAACATAGGGACCGCATGACGACCGGGCTTGATGGTTGAACGATGCCGAGGGCAGGCTATGCCGAATGGGACGAGCAGGATCTCGCCGACTGGGTCGACGAGCGCCCGTCTCGTCGCGCGCGGCGAAAGCGCCTGCCCTGGCTGCGCGTGATCCTGATGTCGTCCTGCACCGTCGCGGGGCTCGCCTACCTCGCCCTCCAGCAGGAGCGGCATGCCCGGCCGGGCGAGCCTGCGAAGGGCGTTCCCGCCTCCGTCCTGGTCGCGCCCGCCTCGGCCTGGAAGCCTGTAGCCTCCACCCCCGCCCTTTACGCGCTCCCCGGCGGCGTCGCGGCCGAGGCGCGCCAGCACACCAACGGGGCGCGGGAGGACACCCTGACCCTCGGACGTTTCGGCGATTTCCGCTATGCGCAGGTGGCCCTCACGCAGGGCACGGCCGAGCCGGCCGGGAGCTTCTATGTGGATACCGTGCGCCGCGCCGCGCGGGCCGGCCTCGCCGTGGCGCATCAGGGCCTGGGGCGGATGGTGGCGACGAAGTTCGGAGCCGTGGAGACCGCTCCCCTGACCCTGGCGGCCAAGGCCGAGCAGGCCTGCCAGGCCTTCCGCTTCGCAGATGCGGATACCGCGTTCGGCTTCCAGGGCTGGCTCTGCGGATCGTCCGCGCCCGACGAGGCGCAGCTCGCCTGCTTCATCGAGGGGATCGCCCTGGCCGGGAACGCCAGCCCGTCCCTGAAGGCGGTGTTCGCCCGGGCCGACCGCAACCGGACCGAGGCCTGCGGGCCGGGCGCCCGCACCGCTTCCGTTTCCGTCAGGCCTCCGGCCCGACCGTAACCGCCACCCGGTGCATGACGTTGCAGCCGTAGCCGTTCGGGTTCCAATTGGCGGCCCGGAAGGGCTGGGCCCGGCCCCTGGAATCCGTCGCGCGGGCGAAAATCTCATAAAAGCCGTCGCCGGGCAGGGCGAGAGACGCCTGCCACCGCACCCAGTCGTAACGGTTGCGCGGCGGCGTCATCGTCGCCGCGGTCCAGGTCGCGCCGCCATCGACGGTCACCTCGACCCTGGCCACCTCGTCGTCGCCCGCCCAGGCCGCCCCGCGGACGTCGAGGCTGCGCGTGCCCGCCGGAAGAACGCTGCCGTCCGCCGGCGCGGTGACGATGCTGCGCACGGGCATGGATTCGAGGATGCGGGTCTCGACGCCCCGCCCGTCGGAACCCGGCGCGAGGGGGCGCACGGGCATGCGATAGGACAGCCCCGTCATGCCCGGCCCGTCATGCTCCCGGTCGCGGATCCAGATGCGGGTGAGCCATTTCTGGCTGAGCGATCCGGGCCAGCCCGGCACAATGAGCCGCAAGGGCCCGCCGTGAAGGAAGGGCAGCGGCTCGCCGTTCATCGCCCAGACGAGGAGCGTGTGCTCCTCCAGCGCCTTGGCGATGGGAACGCCGCGGGACATGGCCTGATGCGCGCGGCTGCCCTGCTTGTCGGGATCCGCGCCGAAATGGCCGGTGAACAGGGCGCTCTCCTTCAGGCCTGCCTCGCGCAGCACGTCCTTGAGGGACACGCCGGTCCATTCCGCGCAGCCGACGCCGCCATGGGTCCAGGGATTGCCCTCGGCCCGGGGCTCGAAGAACGAGCGTCCGTTGCCGCCGCATTCGAGCACCATGCGCAGGGTCTTGTGCGGAAAGCGGCTCTTGAGCCCGGCCAGGGTGAGATCGAGCGGGCGCTCGACCTCTCCGTCGATGGTGAGGCGCCAGGTTTCGGGATCGCTGACGGGCGGGGGCAGCAGGCCGTTGTTGCGCACGAAGAAGCGCGCGATGGGTGTCGTGTCGTCGTCGAGAAGCTCCTCGGGCGTCTCGGCCACCAGCGGGGTCTCGCCCAGGAGGCTCAGGCCTTCCTTCCTGAAGAGATCGAAACCGATCTCGGGCTTGTCCTGAACCGATTTCTGCATCGATCGCTTCCCGTCTCGTCTTCCGGTGAACTACTTAACTCAAAGGAACCAATTTATCAGGGTCGTCTTGTTCTGGTAGTCTTGCCAATCGAGGACGGCGGATAGCCGGAAAGGCCGGCGCGCCATATTCGGGAGATCGACCCATGCGCCGCTTTGCACTTCTTGGCCTAGGCCTGATGGCCGTTACGAGTCTTGCGCCTCTGACGGAGGCTTGCGCCCAGGATCGTCCCCTCGTCCTGCGCGTGCAGCCGCGCAGCTTCCTCGATCCGGGCAATGTGGTGGCGCCCAATTCCCTCAACCGGGGATATTCGGGCTACGGCCAGGCGCAGTCCTATCTTGCGAGTCCGCCCTATGCGCCGAGCGGCGAGCGCTTCGGCATGGGCGTGCTGCCCGATCCGATCACCAACGGTCCCTTCGTCGGCGCGCGCAATCCCTTCCCGACCTTCGACGGCCCGACCCTCGAGACGACCGGCGCGACCCGCTGATTTCTCTTGCAGACATAGAAAAGAGCCCCGGATCGCTCCGGGGCTCATGGTCTCGTCTTACGAAAGCGCTTCCAGCTCCTTGACGATGGCGTCGCCCACATCCTGCGTGCCGACGGCGTTCATGCCGGGGCCGGCGATGTCCTTCGTGCGGATGCCGGCGGCCAGAACGTTGGCGATGGCCTTGTCCAGGCGGTCCGCCTCGTCGAGAAGGCCGAAGGAATAGCGCAAGGCCATGCCGAAGGAGCCGATCATGGCGATGGGGTTGGCGAGCCCCCGGCCGGCGATGTCCGGCGCAGAGCCATGGACCGGCTCGTAGAGCGCCTTGCGCTTGCCGGTCTGCGGGTCCTCTGCGCCGAGCGAGGCGGAAGGCAGCATGCCGAGCGAGCCGGTGAGCATCGCCGCGATGTCGGAGAGGATGTCGCCGAACAGGTTGTCGGTGACGATCACGTCGAACTGCTTCGGGTTCTTCACCAGCTGCATGGCGCAATTGTCGGCGAGCACATGCTCAAGCGCGACGTCGGAGAACTCCGCCTTGTGGATGCGCGAGACGACCTGGCGCCAGAGCACGCCGGTCTTCATGACGTTGCTCTTCTCGGAGGAGGAGACCTTGTTGCGGCGCTTCTTCGCGAGGTCGAAGGCGACGCGGGTGATACGCTCGATCTCGCCCGTCGTGTAGACCTGCGTGTCGACCGCGCGCTGCTGACCGTTCTCGAGGGTAACCAGCTCCTTCGGCTCGCCGAAATAGACGCCGCCGGTCAGTTCGCGCACGATGACGATGTCGAGACCCTCGACCACCTCGCGCTTGAGCGAGGAGGCATCGGCCAGCGCCGGATAGCAGATGGCCGGGCGCAGGTTCGCGAAGAGGCCCAGTTCCTTGCGCAGGCGCAGCAGGCCCGCCTCGGGGCGCACCTCGTAGGGGACACCGTCCCATTTCGGGCCGCCGACCGCACCGAAGAGCACCGCGTCGGCCGCATCGGCCCGCGCCATGGCCGCATCGGTGATCGACACCTTGTGCGCGTCGTAGGCCGAGCCGCCCACGAGGTCCGTCTCGGTCTCGAAGCCGACGCCGCGCTTGCGGAACCAGCCCACAATCTTCTCGACTTCGCGCATGACCTCCGGACCGATGCCGTCGCCGGGGAGAAGGAGAAGCTTGTGCGTTGCCATGGGGAAGACCCTTATTGTGGTGGTGATGGAATGCAGCGCTCTTAAAAGGCCGAATGGACGGCTTGGCAAGCGTTTGTCGCGTCCGCCGCTTGAGCCTTTCGGCGAAGGGGATCCGGTTCGCCGCCGAAAATGCGGCGGAGCGCGAAAGGGAGGCTTTCAGCCCTCGGCGGAACGCCGGTCCCTGGGCGACCGGACCACGGTCACCGAGCAGGGCGCCTCGGCCACCACCCGGGACGAGACGCTGCCGAGATAGCGCCGGAGCGCCGAGGAGGCCCGCGCCCCGATCACGATGTGATCGACATTGTTGTGGCGGGCGTAATCGACGAGGGCCGCCGCCGGATCGGGCGCTTCCAGCACGCTGTAGGAGATCCGCTCCTTCGGGATGTCGAGGGATGCGCCCCAGTGCTTGAGCTGGACGAGGCGCTGGACATGGAGGCTGTTGCCCTCCGCGTCCTCGAGGATATCGACCGCGATGCGCGAGGTCTTCAGGATGTTGACGCAGGCGATGCGTGCCTCGCTCTCGATGGAGAGGATGCGCGTGATCATCATCCGCAAGGCTTCGGCCAGGTCCTCGCCGCCGGGCGAGAGATCGACGGCGGCGAGCACGATGGGCGCACGGGAGAGCTGGCCCGCGATGTTGGGCGCTTCCAGGGCTTTCGTCTTTCGCGCCTTCAGCCAGCGCTTAAAGGTCTTCATGCCGCTGTCGCGCTCCAGCCGCCCGGCGCGTTCGGTCAGCGTTACCTGATCGGGGTTTTCCAGGTCGAGGGCGAGCTGCGCCGCCGTGGCGTAGCGCTCGTTCGGATCGACTTCCAGGCAACGCAGGATGATCTCCTGCAGCCAGGGCGGGCATTCGGGCCGCAGGGCCCGCGGGGGCACCGGATCGCGCCAGAGGCGGCGGCGGATCTGGTCGCCGCGCGGATTGCCGAAGGGGCGTTTCCCCGTGACGAAGAAATACAGCATCACCCCGAGCGCGAAGAGGTCGCTGCGCGGATCGGCGCGGTCCTGCAGCACCTGCTCGGGGGCCATGTAGGGCGTGGTCCCGAAGGGCTCGCGGAACTCCTCGGCGAGGAGATCCGGCAATTGCTCGTGCCGGGCGAAGCCGTAATCGATGAGCACGGCCTCGCCGGTTTCGCGGATCATCACATTGCTCGGCTTCACGTCGAGATGGATGACATGCTGCAGGTGCAGGTCGTGGAGGGCGTTGGCCACCGTCACGCCGATGGCCGCCACCTCGGGCCAGGGCAGCGGCACCTCCGCGAGGCGTGCCTTGAGGGATTCGCCCGGAATCCGCTCCATGACGATGTAGGGCATGGGATCGAGGGGCCCCGCCGCGACGAAGCGCGGCACGTGGGGTCCCGTCAGGCGCGGCATGATCATCTGCTCGGTCTCGAAACAGACGATGGGCAAGGGATCGTCGCTGTCGATGAGCATCGGGATCTTCATGACGAGGGGCGTCGGATCGCCCTCGCGGGTCACGGTCCAGAGCTGCGCCATGCCGCCGGTGTTCAGGTGCTCCTGGAGCTCGAAACCGTCGATCGCCATGCCCGGATTCAAGCGCCAGCGCATGCGTCACCGTCCCTGTTCGAGGCGAAGCGCCAGCTGTTCGGGCAGGCCCGCCTCCCGCACCTTCCGCGCGGCGGTGGCGGTGTCGTAGGGCACGCGCAGGTAGCGCAGGGTCTGGCGCGCCGTGTCGAAGACCGCGTAATTGGCCGCCGCCACCCCGTCCCGCGGCTGCCCCACGGCGCCGATCACCGCAAGCCAGGCGCGGGTCGGAAGAAGGGGGATGTCGTTGTCGCCGACCGGCGAGAAGGAGCCCACCTTCGCGGTGGTGCTCATGTGGTAGAGCATGGGCACGTGCACATGGCCGCAGAAGGTGATGTGCGCATCGACCCGGGAAAAATGCCGGATGGCCTCCATGGGCCCGGACATGTAGTCCCAGTTGCGCGGCGCATAGCCGTTGGCATGGACGTAGAGGACGTTGCCTTCCTCATGGGTGAGGGGGAGCTCGGCCAGGAACCGGCGCTGCTCGGGCCCGAGCTGCCGGCGCGTCCAGCGGATCGCCTCCCGGGCGATGCTGTTCATGTTCTCGTCCGACCCGTCGATGGCCTCGTCGTGATTGCCGAGGAGCGCGATGGCGCCCCGGTCCACGAGGCCTCTCACCGTATCGACCACCCAGGCGGGATCGGCGCCGTAGCCCACGTAATCACCGAGAAGGATGAAACGGTCGACCCCAAGCAGGCGCGCATGCGCGAGGCAGGCGGACAACGCCTCTCGGTTGCCGTGAATATCGGTCAGGATCGCGATGAGCATGGGGGCAGTTCAACCCCAAACCGGTCCATGCCGCAAGCTAGCCAATGGGTGGCCGCGGCCGCGCTGGCCTCTCAGGCCGGGCGCCGGGTGAAGAGCAGGGCGAGGCCGAAACCGATCATCGTCGCGCCGGAGATCCGGTTCAGCCAGCCGAAGACGTTCCTGTTGCGGCTCAGGGCGCTCAGGCGCTGGCCGAGCGCGGCGTAGAAGAGGATGGCGAAGACCTCCAGCACGAGAAAGATCGCGCCCGTGAGCGCAAAGCTCGTCCAGTAGGATTGAGGCTCGATGAATTGCGGCAGGAAGGCCGTGAAGATGAGGATGGCCTTGGGGTTGCCGATGGCCGTCCAGAATTCCTGCAGGCCCAGGGCCTTCAGAGAGGGCCGGGATGCGGTCGCGGCGGGCGCCGTCACCGCGCCGGACGCGCGCAGGATTTTCAGCCCGAGCCAGACGAGATATGCGGCCCCGACCCATTTGAGGATCGTGAATGCCATCTCGGAGGCGGCGAGCACCGCGCCGACGCCGAGCGCCGTGAGCCCGATCATCAGTGCGAAGGCGATCAGCCGCCCGCCCGAGGCGAGAACGGCGATGCGCACGCCCTGCTGCAACCCGTATGTCAGCGACAGCAGGTTGTTGGGGCCGAACGCCAGATACAGGGCGAAGCAGGCCGGAATGAACAGGAGCAGCGTGTTCCAGGACATGGATGACGATCAGCCCCGGAGCGCTTCGAGCACCTTGCCGCCGGGCCGTCCGCGCGGGTCGAGGCCGATGCGGCGCTCCACGTCCTTGATGGCCTCGCGGGTCTTGGCGCCGATCTTGCCGTCCGGCTCGCCCACATCGTAGCCGCGGGCGGTGAGCAGGCGCTGCAGCTCGCGGCGCTGCGCGCGGGAGAGCGGCGGGTCGTCGGTGGGCCATGCCGTCTGGATGCCGGGCAGGCCCTTCAGCCGGTCGCCGAGGAGCGCGATGGCGAGGCCGTAGGATTCGGCCGCGTTGTAGGAATAGACCGCGTCGAAATTCCTGGTGACGATGAAGGCCGGGCCGTTCACGCCGGCCGGGATGAGAATGCCGGCGGGATAATTGCCCTGGAGCGGACGCCCGTCGATGCGGGTCACGCCCATGGCGGCCCAGGCCGAGAGCGGCTTCTTGTTCCGGCGTCCGGCGAGAGCGGCGTTGAAATTCGCGGGCAGGCGCACCTCGTAGCCCCAGGGCAGGCCGTTCACCCAGCCCGCCTTCTTCAGGAAGTTCGCGGTCGAGTGCACCGCATCTGCCACTGAGGCCATGATGTCGCGCCGCCCGTCGCCGTCGCCGTCGACGGCCAGCCGCTGGAAGGTGGAGGGCATGAACTGGGTGTGGCCGAAGGCCCCGGCCCAGGAACCGCGCAGATTGGCGGGGTTGATGTCCCCGTCCTGCACAATCTTGAGCGTCGCCATCAGCTCGCCCTTGAAATACTCGTTGCGGCGCGGCGCGTAGCAGACGAGCGTCGAGAGCGACTGCACCAGCGGCCGCCCGCCGATATCCTTGCCGAAATTGGATTCCACGCCCCAGACGCCCGCGATCGCATGGCGGTCGACGCCAAAGCGCGCTTCCGCCGCGGCCAGGGCCCGGCCCCATTGCTGCATGGCGGCGCGGCCGTCCTGCACGCGCTCGTCGTCGACGAGAGCCGCGAGATAGTCCCAGATCGGCGTCTTGAACTCCGGCTGGTTGCTCATGAGGTCGAGGATCGTCAGATCCGGCGCGATGCCCCGCGTCGCGGCATCGAAGGCCTGACCGGAAATGCCCTTTGCCGCCGCCTGGCTGCGTAGCCCGGCGAGGCAGGAACCGAAATCGGCCTGGGCCGCGGCCGGGGTGGCGGCGGCAAGACCGGCGAGAACGAACAGAGCGGGGGCGAGAAAGGTCTTCATGCCCCGCACTTTGCAGGGAATTTGGTTAATCTTGTGAAAACGGGGTGCGGGTCGCGCTTTCGCCTCGACCGACTCACCCAAGCTCAGGATCGGGGAGGTCCGTCTGAATCCAGCGGTCGCTGACATGGATGTCAGTGGTTTCGAGAAGTCCCGGACCGAGATTCTTGAATTTGTGAGGAACTCCAGCCGGTCCGAACACGACCTGACCCGCCTCGCATTCGAAGCGCTCGTCGCCGACCGTGAAGAGGGCCCGACCCTGGCGGACGATGAAGATCTCATCGTAAGGATGGACGTGCCATTTCGGCCCGACGCCCACCTCCTCGGTGGAATAGAAGAGCACGGTCACCGCAGTCCCGAGCGTATGCCCTTCGACCCGCCCTTTCCAAAGATCGGGATGGGTCGCCCAATCTGCGCGGCCGAGAACCCGAGGCTTACCCTCTGTCATTGCGGAGCACCTCGGGCTTTAAAGGGGCTTACGCCCAGGCGCGTTCCGAGAGCTTCTTCTCGAAGGCGTCGATGGCGGGGGCCTTTTCCATGGTCAGGCCGATGCCGTCGAGGCCGTTGAGCATGCAGTGCTTCTTGAACGGGTCGATCTCGAAATGGATCCTGCCGCCGTCGGGACCGCGGATTTCCTGGGCCTCCAGGTCGACGGTCAGCGTGGCGTTGGAGCCCCGGCTGGCATCGTCGAAGAGCTTTTCCAGATCCTCCGGGCTCACCTTGATCGGCAGAATGCCGTTCTGGAAGCAGTTGTTGTAGAAGATGTCGGCGAAGCTCGTGGAGATCACGCAGCGGATGCCGAAATCGAGCAACGCCCAGGGCGCGTGCTCGCGCGACGAGCCGCAGCCGAAATTGTCGCCGGCGATGAGGATCTTGGCATTGCGGTAGGCGGGCTGGTTCAACACGAAATCCGGATTCTCCGAGCCGTCCTCGCGGTAGCGCATCTCGGAGAAGAGACCACGCCCAAGCCCCGTGCGCTTGATCGTCTTCAGGTACTGCTTGGGGATGATCATATCGGTATCGACATTGATGATCCGCAGCGGCGCCGCGACGCTTTCCAGCACGGTGAACTTGTCCATGGTCCAAACTTCCTTCGGGCGGCAAAGGGCCGCTTTCGGCTGCCTCATATCAAAGGCTTCACGGAACGCCTAGCCTCATGATGGTCGCGCCCGGCAAGATTTTTTCGTCTGCCGGTCTTGCGGCGCAATCTTATGAGGATCAGGCGGCCGCCGCCTCGATGGCCTCCATGTCCTCGTCGGAGAGGCCGAAATGGTGGCCGATCTCGTGGACGAGCACATGGGTGACGAGGGATCCCAGGGTCTCCTCGTGCTCGGCCCAGTAATCGAGGATCGGGCGGCGATAGAGCCAGACCATGTTGGGGAACTGCCCCGTCTGCATGATGCCGCCCCCTTGCGCGAGGCCGATGCCGCGAAAGAGCCCGAGGAGATCGAAGGGCGTCTCGCAGTCCATCTCCCGCATCGTCTCGTCATCGGGAAAATCCTCGACCCGGATCACGACGCCGTCGCAGAGCGCGCGGAATTCCTGCGGCAGGCGGGCATAGGCTGCCTCGGCCAGCGCTTCGAGATCGGCGAGGGAGGGGGCTTGAAGGTCGGCCAGGGACGTCATGCGTCAGAGAATGCCAAGCTGGACCAGAAGCCACAAGCCGAGGATCACGACGCCCACGAGCGACAAAGCGCGCCCGATGCGCCGCCCCCAGAGCTCGACGGGATCGGTGCCGCCGCCCTCCGCCGAACCGATGGCATCGCTTGCCCCGAAATGCTCGCCTGCCCGCCTGCCCATGCGGGCGAGAGCGGAGGAGCCGAGGGTGTCCGTGTCGCGCCTGACGCGCTCCAGCGCCTCGCGGGCCTCCCGGTCACGGTCATGCTCGCTCATGAGCGCCTCCCTGAATGCACGCAGCTTCTTTAGCACGATGGCGGGTTTGGAGCGCGCCCCGCATGAAAAAGGCGGCGACCTTCGACAGGCGCCGCCTTCCTTTCTCTCGCGATGCGCGATCAGCCGAAGGTGCGGATGTCCACGAAGCGGCCTGCGATCGCCGCCGCCGCCGCCATGGCGGGGGAGACGAGATGCGTGCGGCCCTTGAAGCCCTGGCGGCCCTCGAAGTTGCGGTTCGAGGTGGAGGCGCAGCGCTCGCCGGGAGCGAGGCGATCCGCGTTCATGGCCAGGCACATGGAGCAGCCGGGCTCGCGCCAGTCGAATCCGGCGGCCTTGAAGATCTTGTCGAGACCCTCGGCCTCGGCCTGCATCTTCACGATGCCGGAGCCGGGCACGATCATGGCATTGACGGCCTCATGCACGCGCTTGCCCTCGACGACCTTCGCCACGGCCCGCAGATCCTCGATGCGGCCGTTGGTGCAGGAGCCGATGAACACGCGGTCGAGGGTGATGTCGGTGATCTTCGTGCCGGGCTTGAGGCCCATATATTCCAGGGCGCGCCACTTGGAGAGACGCTTGTTCTCGTCCTGGATGTCGTCCGGGTTCGGCACGACGCCCGCCACCGAGATCACGTCCTCAGGAGACGTGCCCCAGGTGACGATGGGGGGCAGGTTGGCGGCGTCGAGCCTGATCTCCGTGTCGAAGAACGCGCCCTCGTCGGTGCGCAGCGAATCCCAATAGCGCACGGCGGCGTCCCAGGCCTCGCCCTTCGGCGATTTCGGACGGTCCTTCAGGTAGGCATAGGTCTTCTCGTCGGGGGCGATCATGCCCGCGCGGGCGCCGCCCTCGATGGCCATGTTGCAGACCGTCATGCGGCCTTCCATGGAAAGCGCGCGAATGGCCTCGCCCGCATATTCCATCACGTGGCCGGTGCCGCCCGCGGTGCCGGTCTCGCCGATGATCGAGAGAATGATGTCCTTCGCGGTCACGCCTGCGGGCAGCTTGCCGTCGACCGTGACGCGGAAGTTCTTGGCCTTCTTCTGGATCAGCGTCTGGGTGGCGAGCACGTGCTCCACTTCCGACGTGCCGATGCCGTGGGCGAGGGAGCCGAAGGCACCGTGGGTCGAGGTGTGGCTGTCGCCGCAGACGATGGTCATGCCCGGCAGGGTGAAGCCCTGCTCGGGGCCCACCACGTGGACGATGCCCTGGCGTGTGTCGAGCTCGTTGTAGTACTCGACGCCGAATTCCTTGGCGTTCTGGGCCAGAGTCGCGACCTGGGTCGCGGATTCGGGATCCTCGATGCCCTGCGAGCGGTCGGAGGTCGGCACGTTATGGTCGACCACGGCCAGGGTCTTGTGCGGCTGGCGCACCTTGCGGCCCGCCGCCCGCAATCCCTCGAAGGCCTGGGGGCTGGTCACCTCATGGACGAGGTGGCGGTCGATGTAGAGAAGGCATGTCCCGTCATCCTGCCGGTCGACGACGTGGTCGTCCCAGATCTTGTCATAGAGGGTGCGGGCTTTGGCCATGGTTCTCTTCCAACGGTCACAGAATGATGGTTCGGCGTGTTTATTAGCGGCTTGCGGCCCTCAGGAGAAGATGTCCTGGGCGCACGCCGTCGTGAAACGATCGCATAGCAGACAAGACGCGCCGCGCAATAATATTTTTGTCGCGCAGGGCCTCCGCGAAGCTTGCCGTCTTTAGCAAAAAAGCGCGGACCTGAGCCGCGCTTTTTCATGAAACCGGATCGGTGAAGGCTTATGTAAAGCCTTACTCGGCGTCGCCCTTGTTCTGGCGCTCGGCGCGCTCGGCGATACGGGCCGACTTACCGCGACGGTCGCGCAGGTAGTAGAGCTTGGCGCGACGGACGGCGCCGCGGCGCACGACCTTGATCGAGTCGACCAGCGGCGAGTAGAGCGGGAACACGCGCTCGACGCCTTCGCCGTAGGAAATCTTGCGGACCGTGAAGCTCTCGTGGAGGCCGCCGCCGGAACGGGCGATGCAGACGCCTTCATAGGCCTGCACGCGGGTGCGCTCGCCTTCCTTCACCTTCACGTTGACGATGAGGGTATCGCCGGGCTGGAAATCGGGAATGGTCTTGCCGAGCTTGGCGATCTGCTCCTGCTCGAGCTGCTGAATGAGGTTCATGGTCTACTCCTGCCGTTGCATGGTCTTGAGGCTTAAGCCTCAGCCAGCGGGATTTCGGCGTCCTGTTTTCAGTTGAGGCCGCGCCTATACAGGAGTTTCAGGGCCTTGTCGAGCGGCACCGTCCTTTCCGTCCGGGCACTCCAGAGCGCGATCGTGCCTCTGGCGCAGCGTGCGGCCATTTGGGTCCGCTCAAAACGATGCGCTTATCAAACAGAGGCATCGGACCGACCCCAAAAGTGCAAATCCACTTTTCTCGTCCGATGCTCTAGCCTGAGTGCAGCGGTATTTCCGCAAGGGAATACAGATTCTTTACTTGGTGGCAGGCGGAGCCATGGCGCCGATCTTGGCCGCCATGTCCATGCATTCTGCTTCCTTGCCCTGCTGGTCCAACTGCTTGGCCTGCTGGATCATCTGCATGGCTTGGTTGTAACCTTGGCTTTGGGCTGTCACGTTTGCGCCCTGCCCTTGGGCGGAGGTCGCGCTCTGCGCTGTCGCTCCAGTCGTCGACGGAGTGTCCAATGCAGGCCCTCCGCCTTCCTGCTTCGCCGAAATGGACTTCTCAAGATCGGCAAGCCGCTGTGTGCACGGTCCTGCAAAGGCAGGGCCGGCCAAAGCAAGGGCAAGGGTTGAGCCGAGAAGCGTCGAGCCAAGGATGACTTTGCTGACCATATCGATCTCCCGTGGTCGAAAGCCCCGCCTGTCAACCCGCCGGTTCGGATCAACGTTCCGTCGGGCCGATCTCCGCAAAGAGATACCGCTCGAACCAGTCCGGAAAGGCTCGCACCAGCTCCTTCGGTCCCTCCACGGCAAGGCCCATCCGCTGCGCTTCGGCCAGGCTCACGTCGCCCCGCCACCAGGCGGCCAACGCAGGGAGGCGGGCGCGGACGCGGACCGCCTCCGGGAAACCGGGGTTCTGGGTACAGAACGCGGTTTCCGTGCCTTTCAGCAGCAGGAAGCGCGGATGCCGGTCTCCGTCGATCTCGAAGCGTACGACCAGCGGCTCCTTGGGCAGGGCCGCCTGCCGGACGCGCCGCTGCATGTCGACGAGGAGCGGCTCGAGGTCCAGGTCTTCCTCGGCGGCGTTCCGGGGCAGCCAGCGCTGGCCCCAGGCGCCGAGCGCGCCCACGATCCCCATCAGCTCCCGGCCCGCTTCGGTGAGCGCATATTCCGGGCCGTGTACGCCCTCGCTTCGCGTCACGGCCCCCGCATGGACCAGCGCCTGCAGCCGTTCCGAGAGCATGGTGCGGGAGATGCGCGGGATGCCGCGGCGGATGTCGTTGAAGCGACGGCTGCCGCACAGGAGCTCGCGCACGACGAGAAGGGTCCAGCGCCCGCCGATGACCTCATGCGCGCGCGCCACGGAACAGAACTGACCGTAACCTGCCATGGAATAGCGCTACCATGGCGGCATGGCCCGAGGAAGTCCGGATTCCGGACCTGACGGGCCGTCCGCCTCGGGCTATCGGACGGGGACCCTTTCGGATGACGCCCATGACCGCACAGCCCCGCACCGTTCTCGACCGCATCGGCAACACCTCTCTCATTGCCCTGCGCACCATCGCGCCCGCCAACGGCGCCCGCATCCTGCTGAAGCTGGAGAACGAGAACCCCACCGGCAGCATGAAGGACCGGATGGCGCTCGCCATGATCGCGGCGGCGGAGGCCGACGGACGCCTCAGGCCGGGAGGAACGGTCGTCGAATATACCGGCGGCAGTACGGGCGTCTCCCTCTCTCTCGTCTGCGCGGTCAAGGGCTATGCGCTCGACATCGTGACCTCCGATGCCTTCAGCCAGGAAAAGCTGGACCACATGCAGCTTCTCGGCGCGCGGCTCCACATCGTGGCGAGCGACGGCGGTCGCATGACGGAAAAGCTCACCAAGGACATGATCGAGGAGGCCCGCCTCATTGCGCAGGCGAAGGGTTCGTTCTGGACCGACCAGATGAAGAACCGGGACCAGCTCGCCGCCTATCACCGCATGGCGGACGAGATCTGGGCCCAGGCGGGCGGAAGGATCGACGGCTTCGTCCAGAGCGTGGGCACGGCGGCCTCTCTGCGCGGCGTCGCCGAGGGCCTGAGGCGGCACAATGAGCGCATCGGAATCGTCGCCGTGGAGCCCGCCGAATCCGCCGTCCTGTCGGGTGGCCCGACAGGGGCTCACAAGATCGACGGGGTCGGCGCGGGATACGTGGTCCCGCTCTGGCAGGCGGGCCTCGCGGATGCGATCGAACGCGTTTCGACGGAAGAGGCGATGGCCATGGCCTTCCGCCTGGCGCGGGAGGAGGGCCTGTTCGCGGGCACCTCCACCGGCGCGAACGTCACCGCCGCCCTGCGGCTGGCGGAGCGGCTCGGACCGGGCGCCACCATCGTCACGGTGATGTGCGATACGGGGATGAAATACCTCAAGACCTTCGGGGCGAAGCTCCCCGCGCAGGCTGCGCCAGCCTGAGCGCTATCGCTCCAGCAGGTCCGGCCTGCGCTCGCGGGTGATGCGCTCCGATTCCGCGCGCCGCCAGCGCTCGATGGCGGCGTGATTGCCCGAGAGGAGCACCTCGGGAATGCTCCGGCCCTCCCATTCGCGGGGGCGCGTATAATGCGGGTATTCGAGGCGGTTCGTCTCGAAACTCTCCTCGGTGCCGGAGGCCTCCTTGCCCATGACGCCGGGGAGCAGGCGCACGCAGGCATCGAGCACGATCATCGCCGCCATCTCGCCGCCGGAGAGCACGTAATCGCCGATGGAGACCTCTTGCAGGCCGCGCGCCTCGATCACACGCTCGTCCACGCCCTCGAAGCGGCCGCAGACGATGATCGCGCCGGGACCGGCGGCAAGCTCGCGCGCATAGCTTTGAGTGAGCGGCCTGCCGCGCGGGCTCATGAGAAGTTTCGGGCGCAGATCGCCGGCCGCTGCGGCCGCGTCGATGGCGGCGCCCAGCACATCGCAGCGGATCACCATGCCGGGGCCGCCGCCTGCGGGCGTATCGTCCACCGCGCGATGGCGCCCGAGACCGTGATCGCGGATGTTTCTGGCCTCCAGCGACCACAGGCCGCGCGACAGGGCATCGCCGGAAAGCGACAGGCCCAAGGGGCCTGGAAACATCTCGGGGTACAGGGTGAGGATGGTGGCCGCAAAGCTCACGCGCGGTCCTCACCGGGTTCGGGCGTGCCCACTTCGAAGAAGTCGTCGGGAAGGGCTGCGATCACGCGCTTGCCTGCAATATCGACCGTCGGCACGAAGGCTTTCGTGAAGGGCAGGAGCGCGGTCGGCCCCTTTTGCGCGGGCGCGATCTCGAGAAGGTCGCCGCCGCCGTAATTGGGCACGGCGACGATGGTGCCGACGGTCTCGCCCGTTTCATTCTGAACGGAAAGGCCGATGAGATCGGCGAGCAGGAATTCGTCTTCGTCGTCAGGGGGCGGAAGCGTGTCGCGCTCGACGTAAAGCTGCACGCGGTTGAGCGCCTCGGAAGCCTCGCGCGTGGTCACGCCCTCGACCGTCGCGATCAGCAGATCGGGCGCGCCGCCGGGAGCGGGGCGGACGGATTTCAGAGAATAGGTTTTGCCGTTCGAAGCAATGAGCGGCCTGTAGGCGGCGATCGCATGGGGCTCGCCGGTATGGGATTTCAGCCGCACCTCGCCTTTGAGGCCGTGCGCGCGGCCGAACTCGCCCACGAGGACGAGATCGTCCCGATGCGGCAGGGCGAACCCTCCTCCCCCTTGTGGGGAGAAGAGGGAGGTGGGGGTGTCAGCGCCACGTTTTGTTATCTTGACGCTCGCACCCCCACCCCTGCCCCTCCCCGCAGGGGGGAGGGGTGAGGCGGAGCGTTGTTGGAAACGCTCCTTCTTCGTCATGTTTTAAGCAGCCTCGCCTTCGGCAGCCGCGGCGGCCTTCTCGGCAGCACGCTCCTGGGCCTTCTTGCCCGGGACGGCCTTCTGCGGGTTGTTGCGGGCCGGACGCTTCAGGAGACCGGCGGCATCGAGGAAGCGCAGGACGCGGTCGGTCGGCTGGGCGCCCTTGGCGAGCCAGGCCTTGATCTTCTCGATCTCGAGAACGACGCGGCCGGCGTCATCCTTCGGCTTCATCGGGTCGTAGGTGCCGACCTTCTCGATGAAGCGGCCATCGCGCGGGGAGCGCGAGTCGGCGACGACGATGCGGTAGTAGGGACGCTTCTTCGCACCACCACGGGTGAGACGGATCTTCAGGGACATGGGTTTCTCCTTTTAGTGTCCTGCGATCAAACTTGTGCCGTTCCAGATCAGGCTGAGACGACGAAACCTATTTCTTCTTCCCGAACGGAAAACCGCCGATGCCCGGAAGACCGGGGATCTTCGGTCCGCCGAGACCCGGCAGGCCGGGAACGCCCTTCGGCATGAGCGGAAGCGCGCCGCCTGCGCCGGTGCCGGGGAAATCGGGGAGCTTGCCGCCCATCTGCTTCTGCAGCGCCTCGATCTGCTCAGGGGTCGGCTGGGGCATGCCGCCCATTCCGCCGCCGAGGCCGAACATCTTGCCGAGCGCGCCGGCCATGCCCTTGCCCTTGCCGCCGCCCATCATCTTCATGACGTCGGCCATCTGGCGGTGCATCTTCAGGAGCTTGTTGATGTCCTCGACCTTCACGCCCGAACCCGCGGCGATGCGCTTCTTGCGCGAGGCTTTGAGAATATCCGGGTTGCGGCGCTCGGCGGGGGTCATGGAATCGATGATGGCGCGCTGGCGCTTGATGATCCTGTCGTCGAGATTGGCGTTCTCGAGCTGCGCCTTCATCTTGGCGACGCCCGGCAGCATGCCCATGAGGCCGCCGAGACCGCCGATCTTCTCCATCTGGGAGAGCTGGTCGCGCAGGTCCTCCAGGTCGAACTTGCCCTTGCGCATCTTCTCGGCCATGCGCTGGGCTTGTGCGGCGTCGAAATTCTCCGCCGCCTTTTCGACGAGGGAGACGATGTCGCCCATGCCGAGGATGCGGTTGGCGACGCGGGAGGGATGGAATTCCTCCAGCGCATCGACCTTTTCGCCCGTGCCGATGAGCTTGATCGGCTTGCCCGTCACGGCGCGCATGGAAAGCGCCGCGCCGCCGCGCGCATCGCCGTCCATGCGGGTCAGCACGATACCGGTGACGCCGAGGCGCTCGTCGAAGGCGCGCGCGGTGTTCACCGCGTCCTGGCCGGTGAGCGCGTCCGCCACGAGCAGGACCTCGTGCGGGCCGGTGGCCGCGCGCACTTCCGCCGCCTCCACCATGAGCGCCTCGTCCACGGTCACGCGGCCGGCGGTGTCGAGCATCACCACGTCATAGCCGCCCAGGCGCGCGGCCTCCATGGCGCGCCGCGCGATCTGCACCGCCGACTGGCCCGCGACGATGGGAAGCGTATCGACGCCCACCTGCTTGCCCAGCACCGCGAGCTGCTCCATCGCCGCCGGACGGCGCGTGTCGAGCGAGGCCATGAGAACCTTGCGGTTCTCGCGGTCGGTGAGGCGCTTGGCGATCTTGGCGGTGGTGGTCGTCTTGCCCGAGCCCTGCAAGCCCACCATCAGGATGCCGACGGGCGGAACCGCATTGAGGCTGATCACCTCGGCGTCAGAGCCCAGCATCTCCACGAGCTGGTCGTGGACGATCTTGACCACCTGCTGGCCGGGGGAAACGGACTTCACGACCTCCGCGCCCACCGCGCGGGCGCGCACCTTGTCCGTGAAGGAGCGCACGACCTCGAGGGCGACGTCCGCCTCGAGCAGGGCGCGGCGGACCTCGCGCAGGGCCGCGTTGACATCCTCCTCGGTCAGCGCGCCGCGGCGCGTGAGCGAGTTCAGGATGGTGGAAAGCTTGTCGGAAAGGCCTTCGAACATGATCACTCAATTCCTTTGGCGATGAGTGGTACATCGCGATCCGCGATGGCCTTTTCAAAGTGGCTTATGGCCGCCTCGAACTTGTCCCGGCAGCCGGGATTGCAGAAGCCGACGACCTCGCCGCGATAGCGGGTGAGCGAATCCGCCGCGATCGGCTTTCCCGACCACGGGCAGGTCTCGTTGACCGCGTCCTCGATGCGCAATGTCTCGTCCGGCATCCGTTCGTCCCTGACGCGAAACCCAAATGAAAGCGCGCCCGAGGGCGCATCGCGCTGTCGGACGTTGACCTCCAGCCTCTCGGGCTGGTCGGCGGCTCAAAAGGGCTCGCTCTACAGATTTGCGGTCAGCACCTAAGGGGAAAAAGCGGCAGAGTCAAGGAAAGGGCTGGAGATCGAGACTCTTAAGGGCTGACCTTTCGGCATTGCGCCGGGGCCGGGGCGGCTTACCCCTCCAGGGGCCGGGCCTCTTCCGGCAGCATGATCGGGATGCCGTCGCGGATCGGGTAGGCGAGCTTGGCGCGGCGGCTGATCAGCTCCTGGCGGGCGGCGTCGTATTCCAGCGTTTCCTTGGTGAGCGGACAGACGAGAAGCTCCAGGAGCTTGGGGTCGATCCGCGTCGCCTCCACCGCTTGGGGCGTTTCGGTCTGGGTCGTATCCGGCACCATGTTTTTCGTTTCCTATTGCAGGGTCGAGTCGGAGCTGGCGCCGCCGCGGGCGAGCTCGATCTCGGTGAGCGCGATGAGGACTTCCGCCCGCGTCTTGAGGTTTGGCGCTTCGAGCAGCGCCTGCTTCTCGCGCACGCCGAAGGGGCTCATCATGCACAGGGCGTTCACGAGGGCCTCGTTGGGCGCTTCCTCGATGCCGCGCCAGTCGACCTTCACATGGACCGAATCGACGAAGTCGCGCAGGGCCTTCACCACGCCGGCCCGGTCCACCTCGTTCTCGCCTGCGCGCGCCGTGAAATCGGAGGCGAAGGGCTCGAAGGTCACGCGGCAGCGGCGGAAGAGGTCGATGGGCGGCAGCTCCTCCTGGATGCGGAAGCGCGAGATGCCGATGAGCGTGACGAGATAGCGTCCGTCGCCGGTCTCGGCGAACTGCGTGATGCGACCGGCGCAGCCGACCCGGTAGAGCTTGGGCGCGGCTGCGCGGGAATCGTTGTCGGCGTCAGGCTGCACCATGCCGATGATGCGGTCGGTCCTGAGCGCCTCATCCACCATCGCCACATAGCGCGGCTCAAAGATGTTGAGCGGCATCTGCCCGCGCGGAAGAAGCAGCGCGCCGGGGAGGGGAAAAACCGGGATGACCGACGGGCAATCCTCCGGCCCACGGTATACCGCGTTCATTCCCATGCCGCTCTCCCAAACCGTTTCGAGACGTCAAGCGAACAGGAGCGAGGAAAGCCTGCGCCGTCCTGTCAGGGTCATCTCGTCCGTCGGGCCCCAGGCCTCGAAAAACTGGACGAGCTGCTTGCGCGCGCCGTCATCGTTCCAATTGCGGTCGCGGCGGACGATTTCAAGGAGGTGGTCGACGGCTTCTTCGCGTTTCCCGCGGGCGTTCAGCCCGACAGCGAGGTCGAAGCGCGCCTGATGGTCCGCCGGATCGGCCTCGACCCGGCGCTGGAGGTCGGTGAGGTCGCCGAGGGATTCCGCCTGTTCGGCGAGCTCCACCGCGGCGCGCGCGCCGGCGATGGCCGGGTCGTTGGCCTTGGCCTGGGGGGCCATGGCGAGAAAGCGCTTCGCCCCTTCGAGGTCGCCCACCTCCATATGAAGCTTCACGAGGGCTGCGAGCGCCGCGACGTTCTCGGGATCCTGCGAGAGGACGGCGGCGTAGAGCTCAGCGGCTCCGCCCATGTCGCCGGCCGCCGCCAGGCGGTCGGCCTCGGCCAGGATCTCCTCGGCGGCGCTCGGGCCGAGCGGGCCCACGAGGCGCTCGATGAAGCTCTTCACCTGGCTTTCCGGCAGCGCGCCCATGAAGCCGTCCACCGGCTGGCCGCGCTGGAAGGCGAAGACGGCGGGGATCGACTGCACGCCGAGCTGGCCCGCGATCTGCGGATGCTCGTCGATGTTCATCTTCACGAGCTTCACCTTGCCGCCCGCGGCGCGCACGGCCTTCTCGATGATCGGCGTGAGCTGCTTGCAGGGGCCGCACCAGGGGGCCCAGAAATCGACGAGCACCGGCTGGTTCATGGATTCCGCGAGCACGTCCTGGCGGAACGTCGCCGTGGTGGTGTCCTTCACGAGATCGTCGGGGGAGGGGCCGGGGGCGGGAGTATCGGAGAGCATGCGATCCTCGAAGGCGTGGTCGTGAGAAGAAGCTATGAACCTAGATGGGAGCTCGACCGTTCTCCTGCAATTCCGCAGGCGGCTCCGGCAGTTTCAGGATGATCGGGTCGTGGCCGGTGGCGCGCAGGAACTTCACCAGATCCTCCCGCGAAACGCCCGTGGTCATGGAATTGACGAGGGGGTGAAAATTCACCCGCTCGTGCTCCATGAGGTTGGCGTCGAGCACCATGGTCACCTTGCCTTCTCCGTCGTTCACCACCGCGAAGGCCGTGACCGAGCCGGGCTCGACCCCGAGCATCTCCCTCAGCTGCTCGGCCGAGCCGAAGGACAGGCGACCCGAGGCGCCGAGGGCCTCGTGCGCGCGCTTGAGGTCGATGGCCGTGTCGTGCTTGGCGGAAATCAGGAAGAAGCGCCCCTTCTTGTCCTTCACGAACAGGTTCTTGGAATGGGCTCCCGGGATCCGCTCCTTGACATGATGCGATTCGGCCACCGTGAACACCGGCGCGTGCTCCACCGTCTCGGCGGGGATGCCGAGGGCGGAGAGCCGGTCCAGGAGCTCCTGCGGGGACAGATGGGCCAAGGCAAAACTCCAGCGCGATCCTGCGAATGTCCGCCCGGGTTCTAAAGCATCGGCCGGGAAAGTGGAAACCACTTTTCGGGCCTGTCCGATGCCCACTGTCCCGCCCAGCGCGCCAGCGACCCGATGAAGCGGGCCTGCGGCCGAGGCTCCGGCCGTGAATTCGGCCCATGCTCTTGTCCCGCCGCGTGTTTTGGCGTCGAGCCGGACCCGCGGCGCCGGAAAACGATCGAAGGGGTGCCCCGAAAAGATCTTCACTACCCCCTTGCAATGCGCAGCGTTTTGGGGCACATCAACGGCCTCGAAACGATGCCTCGCGCATCGCGGAGCGTGCGGGTGTAGCTCAGGGGTAGAGCACAACCTTGCCAAGGTTGGGGTCGAGGGTTCGAATCCCTTCGCCCGCTCCAATTTCTCTTCAATCAGAGAACTTTACGAAGGCCCGCCGTCAGGCGGGCTTTTCGTTTTTGCGGCTGCCTGCCGAAGCAGATAAGGTTACACCTTTCGTCCTGGTCCGTGATCCATTCAGCCCATGCTCGCCATCAAAGAAGTCTTCGCCGCAGGCTACCGCTCCCTGAGGAATATCCGCTTTCCCGTTGAGCCGCTGTCTGTGTTCGTTGGTGCCAATGGCACGGGGAAGACCAACCTCTACCGCTCGCTCCAGCTCCTGCAATCGGCCGCCGCCGGCACGCTCACCCGCGACCTCGCCGCCGAAGGTGGCTTCGATTCCGTCTATTGGGCGGGCCAGCGCAGCGCCCGGGATCCGGTGCGGGTGAGGCTCGGTGTATGCCTGTCGGGGGAGGGGACTGGTGATTACAATCTCGAGTACGCGGTCGAGACTGGCTTGGTGGAGCTGCTCGGAGCCGGGTTTCCGTTGGAGCCGCAGATCAAGGCTGAGACCCTCGTCTATGGTGCGCGTAGCCGCTCAAAGATATTGCTGGAACGGCGAGGGCCAAGGGGGCACTGCATCGACGAAGAGGGCTCGAAGCGGCCTTTGGGCGGCGAGATTCTGCCCTCGGAGACGGCTCTGGGGTCCCTACAGGATGCTGCCGCTTTTCCCGATCTGCATCTTGCCCGCAGCACCATGCTGGAATGGCGGTTCTTCCATGGCTTCCGCACCGATGCCGGAGCCGCCCTCCGTCGGCCCTCCCTTGCGGTGACCTCGCCGACGCTAGCCTCCGACGGTTCAAATCTTGCGGCAGTCTTTGCGACGCTGGCCTATATCCGCGAGGATACCGTTGATCTAGACCAGGCCTTCGATGACGCCTTTCCCGGTGCGCGGCTCGTCATTCCTCAGCCAGACCGTTTCGCCACCTTCGGCGTGGTGTTTCCTGATTATCCGAAACGCATCTTCCAGCCCTCTGAATTGTCGGACGGAACGCTGCATTTCCTGGTGCTTGCCGGAGCCCTTCTGTCCTACCGACTTCCGCCCTTCATCGCCCTAAATGAGCCGGAGACGAGCCTGCATCCGGACCTGCTCGAACCGTTGGCGCGCATGATCGTCTCCGCTTCCAAGCGCACGCAGGTATGGCTCGTGACCCATTCTGAGCCGCTGGCCGATGCGATTGCGCGGGACAGTGGCGTCTCGCCGCGGCGGGTCATCAAGCGAAAAGGGGAGACCTGGATCGACGGTCTCCGACTCAGTGGGGACTTTGCAGAAGACGATGATGAGGCATGACGCCGATCCGGTGGTACGGATGGGCGGCCTCTGATAACGCTAGCCAAACGAGAATTCCGATTGCAGCCCTGCTCGGCCTCGCAAGGCGTGAGACAAGGTTCTAGGATCAAGACACCACGCGGGAGAAAACACATGGTCGACGCACGACACCTGAGCATTCTATCCGAGCTTGAGCGGAAGGTTCTCTGGCTGTCGACGTGGACGATTCATCACGCCAACCATCTGCGGTCCAACGCGGACGGGCTGAAGATCGGCGGGCACCAGGCCTCCTCGGCCTCGCTTTCGACGATCCTGACCGCGCTCTACTTCGCCGCCCTGCGGCCAGAGGACCGGGTGGCGGTCAAGCCCCATGCCAGCCCGATCTTCCACGCCATCCAGTATCTCTTCGGCCACCAGACCCGCGACAAGCTGGAGAACTTCCGCGGCTACAAGGGCGCGCAATCCTATCCCTCCCGCACCAAGGACGTGGACGACGTGGATTTCTCCACCGGCTCCGTCGGCCTCGGCGTCGCCCAGACCCTGTTCGCCAGCCTCGTGCAGGACTACGTCAAGGCCCATGGCTGGGCGAAGGACCTGCCCGAAGGCCGCATGATCTCCCTCGTTGGCGATGCCGAGATGGACGAGGGCAACATCTTCGAGGCCCTGCTCGAGGGCTGGAAGCACGGCGTGCGCAACACCTGGTGGATCGTCGACTACAACCGCCAGAGCCTCGACGCGGTCATCCGCGAGGGCCTGTGGGAGCGCTTCGAGGCCCTGTTCCGCAACTTCGGCTGGGAAGTGGTGATCCTCAAATACGGCTCGCTGATGAAGGAAGCCTTCGCCGAGCCCGGCGGCGACAGGCTGAAAGCCTGGATCGATTGCTGCCCGAACCAGCTCTATTCGGCGCTGACCTTTCAGGGCGGGGCGGCGTGGCGCAGGCGCCTGCTCGACGATCTCGGCGACCAGGGTCCCGTCACGCGCCTCATCGAGAAGCGCTCGGACGAGGAGCTGGCGCGGCTCATGTCCAATCTCGGCGGCCACGACCTGCCGAGCCTGCTCGACGCCTTCGAGAAGGCCCGCCACCACGACAAGCCGGTCTGCTTCATCGCCTATACCATCAAGGGCTTCGGCCTGCCGCTCGCGGGCCACAAGGACAACCATTCCGGCCTTCTGACGCAAAAGCAGATGGCGGCCTGGCAGGAAGCGCAGGGGGTGCGCCCGGGCCATGAATGGGACCGGTTCGAGGGCATGCGGATCCCGCAGGGCGAGCTGGAGGCGTTCCTGAAGCAGGTGCCCTTCGTGCAGAAGGGGCGGCGGCGCTATTCCGCCCCGGCGGTGCCGGTGCCCGAGACGCTCGCCTTCCCGGCCCAGCCGGCGATGTCCACGCAGCAGGGCTTCGGCCTCATCCTCAACGAGCTCGCGCGCTCCGATCACGCGCTGGCGGATCGCATCGTGACGACCGCGCCGGACGTGACGGTCTCGACCAATCTCGGCGCCTGGGTGAACCGGCGCGGGCTGTTCGCCCGCCACAGCATGGTCGATACCTTCAAGAAGGAGCGTATTCCCTCGACCTACAACTGGGAATTCTCGCCCAAGGGCCAGCATCTCGAACTCGGCATCGCGGAGATGAACCTCTTCATCATGCTCTCCGCGCTCGGCCTCTCGCATTCGCTCTTCGGCGAGCGGATCCTGCCCATCGGCACCCTCTACGACCCGTTCATCTATCGCGGCGCGGATGCGCTCAACTATGCCTGCTACCAGGATGCGCGCTTCCTGCTCGTGGCCACGCCCTCGGGCGTGACGCTGGCGCCGGAGGGCGGCGCGCACCAGTCCATCGGCACGCCGCTCATCGGCATGGCGCAGGACGGGCTGGCCTCCTTCGAGCCGGCCTTCGTGGACGAGCTGGCGGTGATCATGCGCTGGGCCTTCGACTACCTGCAGCGCGACGGCGAGGGCGCGCCGGACGAGAGGACCTGGCTGCGCGACGAGACCGGCGGCTCGGTCTATCTGCGCCTGTCGACCCGCAGCCTCGAGCAGCCGCAGCGGGCGATGACGCCCGCGCTGGCCGACGACATCATGGCCGGGGCCTATTGGCTGAGAAAGCCCGGGCCGAACGCCCAGGTGGTGGTGGCCTATACGGGCGCGGTGGCGCCCGAAGCCATCGCGGCGGTGGGTCTCATGGCCGAGGACCGGCGCGACATCGGCCTGCTCGCCGTCACCTCGGCCGACCGGCTCAACGCGGGCTGGACGGCGGCGCAGCGCGCCCGCGAGCGCGGCCTGGTCCAGGCCCGCTCGCACGTGGAGCGGCTGCTCGCCGAGGTGCCGGCCCATTGCGGGCTGGTGACGGTCATCGACGGGCATCCGGCGACGCTCGCCTGGATGGGCTCGGTGATGGGCCACCGCACCCGCTCGCTCGGCGTCGAGCATTTCGGCCAGACCGGCACGATCCAGGATCTCTATCGCCATTGCGGCATCGACGCACAGGGCATCGTCGCCGCCGCCCAGGCCATCGCCCCGGGCCGACCCATCCGACACCTCAAAGCCGTGTGAGCCAGCGTCGGGAGGCTTTCTTTTTTGCGAAAGATTTGCGGCTGAAGGGCTCGCGTGCTAACCGCGTGCCTTTCAGCACGTGAGTTTCAAGCAATCCAATGGCCTCCAAGAGCCTCATGCGGGGCGATACCCTTCCCTTGATCGGCCGCCTCTGGCGGGACTGGATGCGTCCGCACGCGAAGACGCTTGCCCTGGTCCTGCTGCTGGTGGCCCTGGTCTCGGGGGCGACGGGGCTCTATCCGGTGCTGATCAAGGCGGCCTTCGACGCCTTCGACGCCAAGGACGCCCACGCCATCATGCTGGCGCCGCTCTTCGTGATCCTGGTCACCTCCGTGAAGGGCTTTTCGCTGCTGGCGCTCACGATCCTCACCAACAAGGTCGTGACGCGGATCGAGGCCGACATGCAGACGGCCCTCTACGGCCATCTGATCGAGGCCGATCTGGCCCAGATCGGGCGCGAGAGCCCGGCGGCGCTGACCCAGCGCTTCACCACGGATTTCGCCTTCATCCGCGAGGCGCTGACGCGCCTGTCGACAGTCTTCCTGCGCGAGATCACGACCATCATCGCCCTGATCGCGGCGATGCTCTGGATCGACCCCGTCCTGACCCTCGTGGCGGCCGTCGTCGCGCCATTCTTCGCCTACCCGGTCAACAAGATCGGCCGCAAGCTGCGCCGGGTGGCGATCTCGACCCAGGAGCAGACGGGCCTGATGGCCAGCCTGATCACGGAGAGCCTCGCCGGAACCCGGATCGCCAAGACCTACGGGCTCGAGCGCTATCTCAAGGCCAAGGCCGCCAGGACCTTCGACGACGTGCGCGGCCTCAAGATGAAGGCCGCCAATGCCCGCGGGCGCATGGACCCCATCCTCGAGACCGGCGGCGGCCTCGCCGTGGCCATCGTTCTGATTCTGATCGGGCAGCGGATTCTGTCCGGCGAGAGCAGCGTGGGCGATTTCACGGGCTTCGTCAGCGCCCTCGTCATGGCGGCGCAGCCGATCCGGGCGCTCGGGAACCTCAACGCCATCGTGCAGGAGGCGGCGGCCGCCCTGCAGCGCACCTTCGACGTGATGGACGAGACGCCCCGCATCCAGGACAGGCCCGGAGCCGGGCCGCTCCGGCTGGAGGGAGGCGAGATCCGGTTCTCGAACCTGTCCTTCTCCTATGACGGCGAGGCCGCCGCCCTCGCTCACGTCGATCTGGTGGCCGAGGCCGGGCAGACGACGGCTCTCGTGGGCCGCTCGGGCTCCGGTAAGTCGACCCTCCTGTCCCTCGTGCCGCGCCTCTACGACGTGACGCAAGGAGCCGTCCTGATCGACGGACAGGACGTTCGGGACGTGTCGCTCGCCAGCCTGCGCCGGGCCATCGCCGTGGTGAGCCAGGACGTGATTCTCTTCGACGACACGGTGCGGGCCAACATCGCCTTCGGGCGGGCGGACGCCACCGAGGAAGAGATCGTGGAAGCTGCCAGGGCCGCCGCCGCCCATGATTTCATCATGAAGCTGCCCGAGGGCTACGACACGGTGGTCGGCCCCGGCGGCGGACGCCTGTCGGGCGGCGAGCGCCAGCGCATCTCCCTCGCCCGCGCCTTCCTGAAGGACGCGCCGATCCTGCTCCTGGACGAGGCGACCTCCGCCCTCGATTCCGAATCGGAGCGCCTGGTCCAGGACGCGATCCGCAAGCTCATGAAGGGCCGCACCACCCTCGTCATCGCCCACCGCCTCTCGACCGTGCGCAACGCGGAAAAGATCGTGGTGATGGAAAACGGGCGCGTGGCGGAAACCGGATCGCACGAAGCCCTCATAGCCCAGGCGGGGGCCTATGCCCGGCTCTACCGCATGCAGCTCTCCGGAGACGACGAGATCGCCCTGGTGGAGATGTAGCCGGCGGAGAACGGGCGTCCCGGCCTATTCCCGCCGCATGATCCTGTCGACGAGCAGGTTGGACCAGAAGCCGGGGCGGAAGTTCCGCTCCAGGGCCTCGGCGTCGTACTGGGTCTCGATCCAGGTCAGGAACGGGATGCCCTTGGCCTCGCCCTCGCGGCGGTAGAGATCGAAGAATTCGTCGAGGATGCCCGTCTTCGAGAAGCGGAAGTGGCCGAAGCGCACGGAGAGTTGCCGCTGGGCCTCGTCGATGGACTTGCCCTCATAGACCACGAGGAAGAGGGCGGCGACGAAGCCGGCCCGGTCCGCCCCCGACTTGCAGTGCAGGACCGCCGGGTATTCGATCTCGTCGAAGAACGCCTTGGCGGAGAGCAGCGTGTCCCGGTCCGGCGCGCCGCGGGAGCGCACGACGAACTCCACCAGCTTGATGCCGAGCCGCTCGCAGGCTTCCTTCTGAAGCTGCCAGGAGCCGTGCTCGCGCCCGCCGCGAAGGTTGATGATGGTGCGCACGCCCTCGGCCTTGAGCGCGGCGATCTGGTGCGGCGCGGGCTGGGCCGAGCGCCACAGCCGGTCCGTGACCTTGTGCTTGTTCAGGTAGAGGAGGCGGAAGACCCCGTGATCGGCGAGCAGCATGTGGGCCCAGGCGCGCAGGCGGCCGGCCGGGCCTTCGACGGGCCTGTCCCAGCGGGCGATGCGGGCCATGCGCCGGGCATAGCGGATTTCAGGTTTGAGGAACCTGTTGAACACGGGAACCAACGATCTCAATCTATGCAAGGGTAACGGCTCGAGGCCGGAGGCGGCCCTTATCGGCGATGGTCGAGGATTAATCAATCGGGCGCTTTGTCTTCGGCGACGAAAGGGAAATGCAACCAATCGGTTGCCGCCCTGCGGCCGGTCGTGTAAGGGGTGCGTTTCGAGACAACCCTCCTTCGGCGAAAAGAGTGGCTGTAAACCGGGTCTTAAAGCCTTGGTGACGCTCTATCGTTGGGGACAACACGAAATTTCAGGAGAGCGGCGTCATGTCGTCCACCTTCGAGACCGTCGCCGGCATCATTGCCGAGACCGCCGATATTCCGCGCGAACAGATCACCCCAGAGAGCCATGCCATCGAGGATCTGGGCATCGACTCCCTGGCCTTCCTCGACATCGCTTTTGCGATCGACAAGGCTTTCGGGATCAAGCTGCCGCTGGAGCAGTGGACGCAGGAAGTGAACGAAGGCAAGGCACCGGCGGAGGAATACTTCGTCCTGAAGAACCTCGTGGCGCGCATCGACGCCCTGGTGGCCGCTAAGCAGGCCTGATTCAGCGACAATGTCCCGGCGGGCCGGCGTTAGCCGGCTCGAAGAGGCGATCCATCAGCGCTCCGCCTCATGGATTCTCTTCCCATTGAACCCGCCGGGCGCAAGAGGGTAAGAGAGCCGGATGCGCCTCGAATATTTTGAAATGATCGATCGGGTGACGAGCCTGGACCGCGACGCCAAGCGGATCGAGGTCTCCTCCACCGTGCCCATGGAAAGCCCGGTCTTCGAAGGGCATTTTCCCGGCCATCCCCTCGTCCCCGGCGTCCTCCTCACCGAAACCATGGCCCAGGCCTCCGGCTATCTCGTCCTGGGCGTCATGGGCTTCACGCACATGCCGTTCCTGATGGGCGTCGACAAGGCACGCTTCCGCACCTTCGTCGGACCGGGTACGGTGCTGACCGTCACGGCGCAGCTGGAGCACGAAGGTTCGGGCTATGCGGTGACGAAGGCCAGGATTACGGCCGAGGGCAAGCCGATCTGCGATGCGGAGCTGCGCTTCCGGATCATGCCCTTCCCGGAAGGCATGGACGGCCAGATGCGCGCTCAAGCCAGGCGCATCGGCCTCCTGGAGGAGACGGTTTGATGCGCGACGTCGTCATAACGGGAGTGGGCCTCGTCTCCTGCGCGGGAGAGGGCCTGGAGACGCACCTGGCGGCGCTCGCCGCCGCCGGCGCCCCGAACACGGATACGGCAAGCTTCGAGCCCTTCCAGGTCCATCCGGTGGTTCCCCTGGAATGGGACCGGCAGATCCCCAAGAAGGCCGACCAGCGGCAGATGGAGGCTTGGCAGAAGCTCGGCTGCTACGCGGCGGGCCTCGCCCTCGACGCGGCGGGCGCCAAGGAGGACGCGGCCCTGAAGAGCCGCATGCAGCTCATCGTCGCGGCGGGCGGCGGCGAGCGGGACTATGCCGTCGACGGGCAGATCCTGACCGGGTTGCGGACGGCCGAGAACCCGGGCGTCTTCCTCAACGAGCGCCTCATGAGCGACCTGCGTCCGACCCTGTTTCTCGCGCAGCTCTCCAACCTGCTCGCTGGCAACATCTCCATCGTCCACGGCGTGACGGGGGCCTCGCGCACCTTCATGGGCGAGGAATCGAGCGGCGTCGATGCGCTGCGCATCGCCCGCGAGCGAATCGCCTCCGGCCAGGACGACATCTTCCTCGTCGGCGGCGCCTACAATGCCGAACGGCCCGACGTGCTCCTGATCTACGAGATGGGCGGGTTTCACTGGAAGAAGCCCTATCGTTCGGTCTGGGAGCGACCCGCCGAGGGCGGCGGCATGATCCTGGGCTCCGGGGCCTGCTTCTTGGTGCTCGAATCCCGCGAGCACGCGGCCTCGCGCGGGGCGAAGCCGCTGGCGAGCCTGGCCGGCATCGCCTCCGACCGCAGCCGCCGCCAGCCCGGCAGCGTCGAGAAGGCGCTTCACGGGCTTGCGCAGCAGCTTCGGGCCAGGCCCGAGGCGGTGATCTCCGGCGCCACCGGCGTCCAGGGCATCACGGAGGAGGAGCGGGCGGCGCTCAAGGACATCGCGCCGGAAGCCGCCGTGCACGCCACCGCCGATCTCATCGGCCACACCATCGAGGCTCAGGCTCCGGCCGGCGTCGCCCTGGCGGCGGGCCTGATCGCCCAGGGCAAGGCAGCAGAGGCGCTCGTCACCTCCGTCGGGCATTGGCGCGGCGAAGGCGCCATCCGGCTCACCAAGGCTTGAGGAGAAGGCTATGCGCGACACACAGGGCCGTCCGCTCGTCGCCGTCACCGGCATGGGCGTGGTCACCTCCATCGGCCAGGGCAAGGACGACACCTGGGCCGCCCTCACGGCGGGCCGGTCCGGCATTCACCGCATCAACCGCTTTCCCACGGAGGGCCTGCGCACCACGATCGCGGGCACCATCGACGACGTGACGGTGGAGCCCTTCTGCGCTCCCATGCTCTCCGAGCGCCTGGCCATGCTGGCCGCCGAGGAGGCCGTCGGCCAGTCGGGACTGGCCCCGGCCGATTTTCCGGGCGCGCTCTTCATGGCCGTGCCGCCGGTCGAGATGGAATGGCCGCAGCGCGAGGCGCTGGCCGAGGCCTCGGGCCAGACGGGCGAGATCACCTACAAGGATCTCCTGAAGGCTGCAGGCACGGGCCGGTTCAAGGCTTGGCACGACCTCTTCATCTTCGGCACGGTGGCCGACCGGGTCGCCGACCGTTTCGGCACCAAGGGCTCGCCGATTTCGCTCTCCACCGCCTGCTCCTCGGGCGCCACCGCGATCCAGCTCGGCGTCGAGGCGATCCGCCGCGGCGAGACGGACGCGGCGCTCTGCATCGGCACGGACGGCTCGGTCAATCCGGAATCGCTCATCCGCTTCTCGCTGCTCTCGGCGCTCTCGACCCAGAACGAGAATCCGGAGGCCGCCTCGAAGCCGTTCTCCAAGAACCGCGACGGCTTCGTCATGGGCGAGGGTGGAGCGGCCCTCGTGCTGGAGAACGCGGAGAAGGCCAGGGCACGCGGCGCCAGGATCCTCGGCTATGTGCTCGGCTGCGGCGAGAAGGGCGACGGCTTCCACCGCACCCGCTCCTCGCCCGACGGCATGCCCGCCATCACGGCAATCCGTCAGGCGCTGGAGGATGCGGGCCTCGTCCCCGAGGACATCGATTACATCAACGCCCACGGCACCTCGACGCCGGAGAACGACAAGATGGAGGCCATGAGCTGCACCGCCGTGTTCGGCGAGCGCATGGCGAGCCTGCCGATCTCGTCGAACAAGTCCATGATCGGCCACACGCTCACCGCCGCCGGCGCGGTCGAAGCGGTCATGTCGCTCATGACCATCGCCACGGGCCGCATTCCGCCGACCATCAATTACCAGGTGCCCGACCCGTCGATTCCGCTCGACGTGGTGCCGAACGTGGCCCGGGACGCGAAGGTGAATTACGTGCTCTCGAATTCCTTCGGTTTCGGCGGTCAGAACACCTGCCTCGTCTTCGGGGCCGAGCCCAAGGGAGCTTGAAGACATGACCCGCATTCTCGTCACCGGCGGCGGCAAGGGCGTCGGCGCCGCCATCGTGCGGGCGCTGGCCGCCTCCGGCCACGACGTGGATTTCACCTACCGCTCCTCGGGCGAAGCCGCGACCGCTTTGGCCGACGAGCTGATGAAGGCCCATCCGGGGCGGACCGTGAAGGCCCACGCGCTCGATCTCGCCGACAAGGCGGCGCTCGAAGCCTTCTGCGAAAGCATCGAGGGCGAGAGCTTCTTCGGCTTCGTGCACAATGCCGGCCAGCCCTACGACGCGCTCGCCGCCATGATGCAGCAGGACAAGGCCGAAGCCGCCATGCAGGTGAACTTCTGGTCGCTGACCCGCATCGCCAAGGCGCTCATGCGCGGCATGATCCGCGCCAAGGCCGGGCGCATCGTCGCCATCGGCTCCGTGGCGGCGCTCCAGGGCAATCCCGGCAACGCGGCTTACGCGGCGTCCAAGGGCGCGCTCATCTCCTATTGCCGCACGCTCTCCGTCGAGACCGCCAAGCGCGGCGTGACCGTCAACGTGATCGCGCCGGGCTTCATCGACACGGACATGATGGCCCCCTACGCGGCCTATCGCGAGAGCATGGAAAAGCAGATTCCCGCCGGACGCTTCGCAAGGCCTGAGGAGATCGCGGGCCTCGCCGCCTTCCTGATGAGCGAGCCCGCCGCCTACATCACCGGCACGGTCCTGCCCATCGACGGCGGACTCACGTCGATGCTGGGCGTGCATCGGTAAATTCAGAGCGTCATGCCGGATCGGCTCTGCCGTCCTGGATGACGTGTCGAACAGCGTAGACCTTGCCATTCCCCCGCTCGCCCTTTAAGCGGCCGGAAACAGATTTCTCCGTCATCGCCGCGCTTTAAGCCGCGCGTTGACGCTGACCGATGGATCCTTCTTGCATGCGCTCCCTTCAGCTTTTCGGCGACCGTGACATTCGCATCACCGAGATCGACGCCCCGCCGCCGTCGGCCGCGGGCGAGGTCCAGGTGCGGATCCGGGCGCTCGGCCTGAACTATCTCGATGTCTGGGGCTTCCGCGGCATGGCCTTCGCCAAGCGCAAGATGCCGCAGGCGGTGGGCGTGGAGGCGGCAGGCGAGATCGCGGCCGTGGGCGAGGGCGTGACGCGCTTCAAGGTGGGCGACCCGGTGACCATGTACGGGGCCGAGACCTGCGGCCATTGCAGCGCCTGCCGGAAGGGGTGGGACAATCTCTGCGAGAACGTCGCCGGCATCATGGGCTTTCACATCGACGGCTTCGCCCGTGAGCTGATCAACCGGCCCGAGCGGCTGGTGATCCCGGTGCCGAAAGGCGTTTCCTTCGAGCAGGCGGCCTGCGCCCCCATCGGCTTTGGCACGGTGCAGCACATGCTCTTCGACAACGCCAAGCTCGAGCCCGGCGAGTCGATCCTCGTCCATGCGGGCGGCTCCGGCATCGGCACCGCCGCGATCAAGATGGCAAAGGCCATCGGCTGCACGGTCTATACGACGGTGGGCGACGACGAGAAGGGCGAGAAGGCGAAGGCGCTCGGCGCCGATTACGTGATCAACTACCGCAAGGAGCGCTTCGAGGGCGAGGTCCGCCGCCTCACCAAGCGCAAGGGCGTCGACGTGGTGTTCGAGCATGTGGGCGCGGAGACCTGGAACGGCAGCTTGCTCTGCCTCAAGCGGGGCGGGCGTCTCGTTACCTGCGGCTCGACGTCAGGCGTGTCCACCACCATGAACCTGATGCAGCTCTTCCAGCAGCAATACCGGATCTTCGGCTCCTTCGGCTGCCGTATCGAGAACATCGCCCAGTCCCTCGACAAGATGGCGAAGGGCATGAGCCCGGTGATTGATTCCGTCTTTCCCCTCGACGAGTTCCGACAAGGACTGGAGCGTCTCGAAGGCCGCAAGGTCTTCGGCAAGGTCATCGTGACCTTCTGACCGGAGGCGGGTTCTGGTACAAAGGGCCGCGCGGCCACAGACCTTGACGAAACGGGCTCCCCGCGAAAAACACGCGGGGCCTTTTCTTTTCAGGCCGGCCTCCGGGCCGGCTTTCCATGCCGGGATAGGAACGACGTGCAGCAGACCCATCGCCCCCGCAGCCTTGTCTCGCGCCTGACCGAGACGGTCATGGTCGGCATCGTGCGCGGCGTCTTTGCCCTGTCGCGGGCCTTGGGGCCCGAACGGTCCGGGGCGGTCGGCGCCGCGCTCACGCGCACCTTCGGCCCCCTGTTGGGAGCCCACCGGACGGCCCTGGCCAATATCCGCGCGGTCTATCCGGAGAAATCGGAGGCCGAGGTGAAGGCCCTGGCGCTGGCCGCCTGGGACAATCTCGGCCGCACGGCGGGGGAATACCCCCATCTCGGACGCCTGTTCGATTTCGATCCGGACAGCGCCGCTCCCGGCCGCACGGAAGTCGACGGGATCGACCACTTCCTTAAGCTTCGCGATGACGGCAAGCCCGGCATCATCTTCTCCGCCCATCTCGCCAACTGGGAACTGCCCGCCATATGCGCTGCGCGGTTCGGGCTCGACGCCACCGCCGTGTTCCGCGCGCCCAACGATCCGGCCATCGCCCGCGTGCTGCACGAGATCCGCAGCGAGACCATGGGCAACCTGGAGGCCGCCCGTCAGGGCGCGGCCTTCGCCATGCAGGGGGCGCTGGAGGCGGGCGGGCATCTCGGCATGCTCATCGACCAGCATTTCACCCGCGGCGTGATCGTGAACTTCATGGGCCGCCCGGCCCTGGTGAACCCGATCCTCGGCAAGTTCGCCCGCCGCTTCGACTGCCCGGTCCACGGGGTGCGTGTGGTCCGGCTGCCGGGCCATCGCTTCCGCCTGCAGCTCACCCCGCCCCTCGACCTGCCGCGCGATCCCGACGGCCAGATCAACGTGCAGGGGGCCATGCAGGCCATGACCTCCGTGGTCGAGGAATGGGTGAGGGAATACCCGGAGCAATGGCTCTGGATGCACCGCCGCTGGCGGGCGCCCGCAGGCGCTCAAGCTAAAGTGAGTTCCCCTTGAGGCGGAATTCGTGTTCCATGGCGGCATCATGGCATCGCGTTTGACATTGACCCTGGCGGCGCTGGGCCTGTCCGCCCTCCTGCACCCTGCCGCGGCCGACCCGGCCCGCGCGGTCGTCGAGCTGTTCACGAGCCAGGGCTGCTCTTCCTGCCCGCCCGCCGATGCGCTGCTCGCCGAGTATTCCCGCCAGCCGGACATCGTGGCCTTGTCCCTGCCGGTCAATTACTGGGATTACCTCGGCTGGAAGGACACCCTCGCCCATGTGGCCTTCACCGAACGGCAGAAGGCCTATGCCCATTCCCGCAAGGACCGGCAGGTCTTCACGCCGCAGATGATCGTCAACGGCAAGAAATCCTCCATCGGGTCCGACCGGGCCGAGATCGAAAGGGCGATCCAGGCCACCACGAAGGGTCGCAGCGCCCTGCCGGTCGCGATCACCTTGAGCGAGCACAACGGCACTCTGTCGATCGCCGTCGAGGAAACCCCCGACACCACGCACCGCGACGCCGAGATCTGGGTTCTGCCCGTGCTGAAATCGCAGACGGTGCCCATCGAGCGCGGCGAGAACCGGGGCAAGACGATCACCTATGCCAACGTGGTGCGCGGCCTGAACCGCATCGGAGAATGGCACGGCGGCTCCGCCCGCTTCGAGGTGCCCCTCGAGACCGCGCGCAAGGGCGGGGACGCCTATGTGGTGCTCCTGCAGAGCACCGATGCGGAGAGGCCCGGAGTCATCCTGGGCGCCGCGAAGGGTCCGGGTTTCTGAACGCTTTCGTTCGGCTGCCTCTTTTCACGCAAAACCGGCTCCCGCTTATGCGTTCGAGGCTCTAATCCAGCAGGATCACCTTGTTGGGCAGCTCGTCCACGTCGTCCAGGCGGGGAGGGGCGTGCTCGGCGAGGATCGCGCCCGTGCGCCGGACGGCCTGCTCCAGCCCCTCGATCATCCGCCCTTCCCGGATCGCGCCGGTCAGCTCCGCCACGATGCCTGCCCAGATGCCGGGATCGACCCGGTCCGCGATGCCCGTATCCGCCAGGATCTCGGCGTGGCGCTCGGCCAACGCAAGATAGATCAGCACGCCGGTCTTCTCCCGCGTGCGGGTGAGCCCGCGGCGGAGGAACTCGCGCGCGGCGGCCTCGTGAGCCTGGGCATGCCGGATCGAGCGCGGCACCAGGGCGAAGCGCAAGGGCGGCCAGGAGAACACGAGGCTCAAGACCAGCGCCACCGCGAGCTGGATCAGGAAGATGCGCGAGGTTCCGATCGCGGTCAGCCAGATCAGCGGCCAGGGCGTCACGAGCGCCGCGAGGAAGGCCCAGAGCAGCGGGACTGCGCGGTAATGGTCTGCCTGCTCCGCGATCACGAGAACGACCTCGCCGGAGGTGTCGTCCTCCACGTCGCTGATCGCACTGGCGAGGCGCGCCTGTTCCTCGGCTGAAATCATCACCAGCTCCCCGAAGCTCCGCCGCCGCCCGACGAGCCGCCTCCCCCCGAGAAGCCGCCCCCGCCCGACCATCCGCCGCCTCCGCCCCCGGACCAGCCCCCGGTCGGAACGATCCAGGGTCCGTGGCGGCCCCGCCCGACGGCGCGACGCCCGCCCGCGCCCATCATGCGCGAGATGATGAAGAAGAGGATCAGCAGGATGATGAAGGCTACGACGGGGTCGATAGCGGTGCTGCCCTCCTCGCGCACCTCGGCGCGGCGCTGCCATTCCTCCGCATCGCCGGTGAGGATGGAGAGCATGGCGTCGACGCCCGCATTGATGCCGGCCGCGAAGTTGCCCTGCTTGAATTGCGGCGCGATGGCAGTGGTGATGATCACCTTGGACAGGGCGTCGGTGAGCGCGCCTTCGAGGCCGTAGCCCACTTCGATGCGCACCTTCCGCTCCTGCGGCGCCACGAGCAGCAATGCGCCGTTGTCCTTGTCCTTCCGGCCGAGCTGCCAGTGCCGGAACAGGCGGTTCGCGTAATCCTCGATCTCGTAGCCTTCGAGCGAGCGAACGGTCGCGACCACCACCTGGTCCGAGGTCTTGTCCTCATGGGCCTTCAGCTTGGCCTCGAGCGCCGTCCGTTCCTCGGGCTTCAGGAGGTTCGCCGCATCGACGACCCGGCCGGTCAGGGGCGGGAAGGTCTGGGCGAGGGCCGAGCCGCAGGTGAGAAAGAGAGCGATGAGAAGCGCCGCCAGGGCCCATTGCCGAGGAGGGCAGGGCGGGAAGGACGAGACCTCCTTCATCGGGAATGGCACGTCAGAACTTCACCTGCGGCGGGCGTTCGGAGCCGGCGGTGGCGGCAAACGTCTCCATGGGCTTGGCGTCGGGATAGAGCACGGCGGCGATCCAGCGGCCTGGGATCGTGCGCAGCTCCGTGTTGTAGGCCTGCACGGCGGCGATGTAGTCGCGCCGCGCCACCGCGATCCGGTTCTCCGTGCCCTCGAGCTGGGATTGCAGGGCCAGGAAGTTCGCGTTGGACTTCAGCTCCGGATAGCGCTCGACCGTGGCGAGCAGCCGTCCCAGCGCTCCCGAGAGCTGGTTCTGCGCCTCCTGGAACTGGCGGAACTTTTCGGGATCCGTGACCGTGGAGGCGTCGACCTTGATCTGGGTCGCGCGGGCGCGGGCCTCCGTGACCTGGGTCAGCACCTCGCGCTCCTGCTGGGCGAAGCCCTTCACGGTCTCCACCAGGTTGGGGATCAGGTCGGCCCGGCGCTGGTACTGGTTCTGCACCTCGCTCCAGGCGGCCTTGGCCTGCTCCTCCAGGGTCGGAACGGTATTGATGCCGCAGGCGGACAAGCCGAACGCCAGAAGCATGCCGGTGAGCGCAAAGCGCATCCTTGAGAGAAAAGCCGTCATGTCCCGTCCTTCCCGCGATCCACGGATTTCGAACCCTTGCCGGGATCAACAGATGGAGCAGGGCAGGCGTTTCAACAAGGCGTTTTCCGGTGGTCGTGCACACCGGATTGAGGCATGATCCCACTACTAAGTATTGAACCCGAAAGTGGAGGCCGCTTTTGGGATTCGTCCGATGCCCTGTTATCATGACGAAGTGATCGTGCGGACCTGCACGATGCGCCTGACTCCCGGATCCGTTTCATGACCTTCCTGCCCGACGCCAGCACCTTTGCCGCCTATACCCTCGCCGCGATCCTGCTCTTCATCACCCCGGGTCCGGACATGAGCCTGTTCCTGGCGAAGACTATGACGGGCGGGCGCAAGGCGGGCATGGCCTCGATGCTGGGCGCGACGGCGGGATGCTGCGTCCATACGCTTCTGGCGGCGCTCGGGCTCTCGGCGCTTCTGGCGGCCTCCGTGACGGCCTTTACCGTGCTCAAGATCGTCGGCGCGCTCTACCTGCTATGGATGGCCTTCGACGCCGTGCGCAACGGCTCGGCGCTGAACGTGAAGGAGGAGGGCCGGGCGGAGGTCTCGTTCTGGAAGACGTTCCTGATGGGGGTCGGCATCAACCTCACGAATCCCAAGGTAGTGCTGTTCTTCGTGACCTTCCTGCCGCAATTCGTCGATGCGGGCGACCCGCATGCGGCCGACAAGATGCTGTTCCTCGGCCTCTACTTCGTTGCGCTCAACACGCCGATGGGGGCGCTCATGATCCTGGGCGCCGACAAGGTGATCGCGCTTTTGCGCGGCCATCCGCGATTCATGCGCGGGATCGATTATTCCTTCGCGGGCCTGTTCTCGGTCTTCGCCATCAAGATCCTGACGACATCGGCTCGCTAGGATTCGTCCGGCGCGGCTCGCGCCCGCCGATGATCGCCCAATAGACGAGACCCGCCACCGCGCCGGTCAGGCCCAGCACGAAGCTCACATGCAGCTCCTGCGGGGTCGCGATCCGCGCCGAGCCGCGCAGGATCCACGGCACCGCCGCCGTCAGGACGGCGGTAGCAAGGGTATGCCAGAGGAGGCTGCGCATCCCGAACACCTCGCTGACGACGGCCACGAGCAGCGGTGGGAAGATCAGCAGGGTGAACATGATCCGGCCCACCGCCAGGAAGGCGTCCTCCACGATGGGTCCCGGATCCTCGGCGGAGAAGATCGCGTCCAACAGGGACCAGAAGCCGACGAAGACCGTGTCGCCCGTCAGCATATTCATCACCGGATCGACGATGCTGGCGACGAGGAAGAAGGTGCCACTCGCGCCGATGGCGATGAGAAGCGCGAAGGGGATGAGGAGAAGCCAGCGGATCATGCTGCGTCTATAGCATGGCCTTTATCAGGCGTCTGCTTGATGGCGATGCGCCAGTAGATCCAGCCGCAGAAGGCGCCGGCCAGCCCGCCCTGGAACAAAAGGGCAAAGCTTTTCTTCAATTCCCAGGAGAACGTGAAACCTGCGAAACACAAGCCCAATAGACACGCGGCCAAGACGACATGCCAAGGCCGTTCCCATCCATTGCCATAAAGTACGACGGCGAGAAGGCTGGCGGCGCAAAGAAGTGGAAGCCCAAGGAGGAGAAGGGCAAGTGTTCCGATTGGAATAGCCTTGAACAGATCGAGCGGAGTCTCGACGACAGGTCCGCCATCGGAGAAAAATTCGAAGGCAAGCGTGAAGAATGCCATCAGATAAGGAGCGGCGACACATGCTGCGAGTAAGCCTGCAATCCGACGGGTCATATTGGATTGGATCCATGTTGGATGAATACTGTAGCACAACCGTTTGTGCTGGACCAATTGGGGCCATTGTTTTCTCCGCCCGGCGTCGCGCTCCTTGAAGGAACCAGGCGGTGTGCATCTGTATAGGAGGAGCACGGCGACGCCGAAACTGGATGAGCGGAGGCCCCTCAGCGACGAGGAATATGCCCTCGTGGAGCAGACCCGGTATCCTGCCCTGGGCGCAAGCTGGACGATGCGGCGCTTACGGAACTTTCTCAACGCCTGCGGGAGCGGCGCGACCGGGCCATCGCCAACGCTGCGACACCCGTTGCAAGGGGCGGCAGGCCACGACGTTCGAGAAGAAGGGCTCCGGCAACCGTCAGAAGGCGGGCGTGCTGAACGAAGCCCCGGCCCGGATCGGCAGCTGGCGGATCATCAATCCGATGGAAGACGGCCGCATCTTGCAGGAGGGCAAGCGCGCGCAGGCAAAGCGGAACAAGGCGTGATCGCCGGGTGTGAGGAACGGGCCGTCGAGGCTATTCCCCATCCCCCAGCGCGTAGACGCCTTCGGCTCCGATGCCCTGCTCGGCCATCATGCGGGCGCGGGCGCGCAGCTTTTCCGTTTCGCTCTTGAGCTGGCCGCAGGCGGCGAGGATGTCGCGGCCGCGCGGGGTGCGCACCGGCGAGGCATAGCCCGCGCGGAAGACGATTTCGGAGAAGCGCTCGATCCGCTCCCAGTCCGAGCACTCGTATTTCGAGCCGGGCCAGGGATTGAACGGAATCAGGTTGATCTTGGCCGGGATGCCTTTCAGCAGGCGCACCAGCTCGCGGGCGTCGGCGTCCGAATCGTTCACGCCTTTGAGCATCACGTATTCGAAGGTGATGCGGCGGGCGTTCGACAGGCCGGGATAGGCGCGGCAGGCGTCGAGCAGCTGCTTGATGTCGTATTTGCGGTTGATCGGCACCAGCTCGTCGCGCAGCTCGTCGCGCACGGCATGGAGCGAGATCGCGAGCATGGTGTTGGCTTCCGCCCCGAGCCGCTCCATCTGCGGCACGACGCCGGAGGTCGAGACGGTGATGCGCCGGCGCGAGAGGCTCAGGCCCTCGCCATCCGACATCACGTCGATGGCGGCGATCACGTTATCGATGTTGTAGAGCGGCTCGCCCATGCCCATGAAGACGATGTTGGACACGAAGCGACCGCCGTCGGTGGGCACGAAGGCGCCCTCGGGCGGCGTGGCGTCGGGCCAGTCGCCGATGGAATCGCGGGCGACGATGAGCTGCGCCACGATCTCCGCCGATGTCAGGTTGCGCACGAGGCGCTGGGTGCCCGTATGGCAGAAGGAGCAGGTCAGCGTGCAGCCGACCTGGCTCGACACGCAGAGCGTGCCGCGGTCGACTTCCGGAATGTAGACGCACTCGATCTCCGCGCCCTTGTCGAGCGGGCCGGTGGAAGGCATGCGGATCAGCCATTTGCGGGTGCCGTCCTTTGACACCTGCTCGGAAACGACCTGAGGGCGGGCGAGGGTATAGGCCTGGCTCAGCTTGGCGCGCAGCTCCTTGCCCACATTGGTCATCTCGGAGAAGTCTTTCGCCCCGCGGAAATAGATCCAGTGCCAGAGCTGGGCGACGCGCATCTTCAATTCGCGCTCCGGCACGCCGATGGCGGCGAGGGAGTCCTTCAGCTGGCCGCGGGTGAGGCCCACGAGCGAGGCCCCGCCGGGAGCCGCTCCGGCCACGACGTTCAGCTCCGCCGTCTTTTCGATGAACCCGGCCGCGCGCGCGGCATCGCTCACGGCCACGGGGGCCGCATTGGGGTTGCGCTTGGCGATGTCGAGCACCGTCGCCATGGGAAATCTCGAGCCTCGTTGTTGGGAGTGAAGCGGCCTTATAGCACGATTGCGTCGGAATGGTGAGCTTCAAAAAGCAAAATTCCGGGCGCGCGCCCGGAACATGCTCATCGGCAGAGCGATTTTCAACCGCGGGTCCCGAGGGGATTTAAGACGCGCATTCCTTGCGCGCATGCTCCAGGGCCTTGCTGAAGCCGTTCAGGGAATAGCGGTCGGTCAGGCTGGAGCCCCGCGCCGACTGCATCTTGACAATCATGGTGCCGCTTCGGGCCATGGTGGCGATGGCCTGGCCTTCCTCGGCCGGATTCTTGAGCCAGGCATTGGCGGCCTTGGTGATCAGGGCATAGGAGGTGTTGCCGACCGAGGCCTCCGCCGGGCCGTTCTCCTTGGCCGCGAAGCCGAGGACCAGGGCGACCTCGTTCTTCACGTTCTCCGCCGGGCGGAAGGATACGAAGAGATAGGCCGGGTCCCGGTTCAGGTTCTTCGGCAGCCGGTCCTGGGGCTGGCTCAGGGCATAGCAGATCTTCGAGCGGCCGGTCTGGGCCGTATAGACGCCCCAGTCGCCGTAGGAGGTCACGAGCGAGGCGCCGCCCGGTCCCGTCGCGGCCTGGGTCGCCTTGGCGGCTCCGGCGGCTGCCGCCCCTCCGGCTGCGGCCGCAGCGGCAGGCTTGGCCGGGGAATTCTTGGCTGGCGTGTTCTTGGCCGGCGTGGTCTTGGCGGCGGGCGCCGCCTTGGCCGGAGCCGGATTGGGCTTGGCGGTTGCGACAGGCTTCGCCGCCGGCTTGGCCGGTGCGGAGCGCTGGGACTGCGCCAGGGCTGCAGGACCAGTTCCGATGACGAGGGCGGAAAGAATGCCCGCGGCGAGGCCGCGCTGGAAAGATGCAGTAATCATGGGCGGGACCATACAGGCGGATGGTTAAGAACTTTTCACCATCTCCGTTAAGGCTGCACCGGGCGATTGGCGATGCGTCGAAACGTGGCGGTTTTTACGATCATGGCCGTTCCGGCTGAACCGCAGCCCAATAAAAAGGGCCGCTCGTCGGCCCTTTTTATGAACGGTGCTGCCGTCAGATGATGAAGAAATCCTTTGCGGTAATCTTCAGGTTCTTCTTGAGCTGGGCGAACTCGATGGCCTGCTTCGATCCCGAGCCGTCGGGGTCATAGGAAAGGACGCCCGTCTTCTTATTGTAGATAATGTAATCGTCTTTATCCTTGGCCTTGCTGCCGGAGATGAAGAACGTGCCGCTCAGCTGCTTCGGCTTCGTTTCCGATGCCTTCTTGCCGAGCAGCTTGAGTGCTTTGTTGTTGAAGTAACGGTCGTCGAGCCAGATTGAATCGGCTACGTCGAAATCGACAAGCCTGTCGAAATTTACCGTTCTGTCCGTCTTCGACGTACCGAGCTTGGTATCGAACACAAACTTGTCGTGACCTCCTTTTCCCGAGACGATGTCGTTTCCGGCATCTCCTCTGAGGACATTGCGACCTGAATTGCCGTTCAACGTGTTGGCATGGGCATTGCCGGTCAGGCGGATTCCAGCCGACCCCATCGCCGTCAGGGTTTCGATCTCGTTGCTGCCCAGGCTGAAGCTCACGCTAGTGAGCACCGTATCCCGGCCCTGCCCCACCTCTTCGATTACCTGATCGGCGAGGTTGTCGATATAGAAGACGTCGTCGCCAGTTCCTCCGGTCAAAACGTCCGATCCCGTCCCGCCGTCCAAGGTGTCGTTGCCCTCAAAACCGCTCATGGTATCGTTTCCGCCTTGGCCGGAGAGCTTGTTATTGCCTCCGGTGCCGTAGATCCGGTTCCATGTGCCGTTGCCGGTTACGGTGAAATCGCCTGAGCCGTTCAGTTCCAGGACTTCGACATGCTCAGGCATGACGTAGGAGGCAAAGGCCTGGATATAGTCGGTTCCTTCCCCGGCCAGTTCCCGGATGACTGCCGCCGAGCTCCAAATCGCATAGATATCGTCACCTTGGCCGCCGGTGAGGGTATCCGCGCCGCCAAGGCCATTCAGCAGGTTGTCGGTAGCGTCGCCCGTCAGAATGTTGGCAAGATCATTGCCCTGAATTCTAGCGTTGGCGGGAAGCGGATTAGCTGTGCCGGGTACGAATTTGGGGATCGCGAATTCGATTTCGCCCGGGGCCAAGGAAAAATAGTTGCCGGATGCATAATAGGTTGCCATGTGATCCCCATCGATAATTTGAGGTTTTGCGGAATGAGAAAAATGCTCCTCCGCAGCTCGATGGCCTGTCCTTACCGCATCATCCCAGAATTCAAAAGTTATAACATTCATTGGACGGGATGGAGCTTATTCGGGTGCTTCCTGGGCCTCAGGCTTCTTAGCGTGAAAAATAAAAGGGCCGCCGGAGCGACCCATGCAGTGTTCGTCAAAGCTTGTTCGTTTTTAAAATGAGGAGGAGATGAAATAACTTTCTTGTTAATGGAATCACTTATAATGATGTTTAATAACATTGCAATAAGTCAATATTCTTCATTCAGAATATAGTCTTACCCTAGTATCGGAGCCTAAGTCAGGTAAGGGAATCCTTCAGGATCTTCCGGGCCTTCTCCCTGTGCTCCTGCGTAATCGAACCCGCCACCTGGGTGATCGCCGCAGCGAGCACGGCGGCATCGTCGGCGAAACCGATCAGGGGCAGAAGATCGCTCACGGCATCCAGCGGCATCACGAAATAGGCGATGGCGCCGAGGAGAATCAGCTTCACGCGGCTCGGGGTCGACGGATCCGTGGCGCAGAAGAAGGCGGCCACGAGATCCTCCGCGAAGGGGATCTTGCCCGCGACGCGCCTGAGCTTGTCCCAGAAGCGGCGCTTGAGGCTCTCCTCGTCACGGGTCGCTTGGCGCATGGCCTCCATTTCGGCCTTCGTGAAAGGCTTCATGAAGGGTGTGCTCATCTCAAATGCTCCTGACTCTCGTCTGCCCTTGCGCGCCGGAGAGGATACCTTAAGACCGTCCGGCACCAAGGGAGAAAACCGATGAAGCTCGACAAAATGATGGCAGCCGTCGTCACGGGAGGCGCTTCGGGCCTCGGCGAGGCCACGGCCCGCATGCTGGCCGCCAACGGCGTGAAGGTCGCCATTCTCGACATGAACGCCGAACGCGGCGCGGCGGTTGCCCGCGAAATTGGCGCCGTCTTCTGCCAGACCGACGTGACGGACGAGGCCTCCATCGACGGAGCCCTCGCCGCCGCCCGCGCGGCCAACGGCATCGAGCGTATCCTCGTCAACTGCGCCGGCATCGCGCCGGGCAAGCGCACGGTGACGAAGAAGCGCGAGACGGGCGAGCTGATCCCGCACGATGTGGCGAGCTTCCGCCGCGCCGTCGAGATCAACCTTATCGGCACCTATGCCATGATCGCCAAATGCGCCGCCGCCATGGCGGGGCTCGATCCCGTGACGCCCGACGGCGGGCGCGGCGTCATCGTCAACACCTCGTCGGTGGCGGCCCAGGACGGGCAGATCGGGCAGGCGGCCTATTCCGCCTCCAAAGGCGGCGTCCTCGGGCTCACGCTGCCCGTCGCCCGCGATCTCTCGGGCTTCGGCATCCGCGTCATGACGATCCTGCCGGGCCTGTTCCACACGCCGCTCTTCGAGGGCATCGCGGAGGATTACCGCAAGGCCCTGGAGGCCAACGTGCCCTTCCCCTCGCGCCTCGGACGGCCCGAGGAATACGCGCAGCTCGTGAAGAGCATCATCGAGAACGACATGCTCAACGGCGAGGGCATCCGCCTCGACGGCGCGCTGCGCATGCAGCCGAAATAGATCTTTTCTCGATCGGCGAGATTTCCGGCGGGAACCCCGCCGGAAACGGAAAGGCTGCCGCCTTGCAACTAACGTAGAGGAACCTTGCTGAAATCTTGGCCTTGTGATGACTGTCCTATAACGCTATTCCGTTAGCGGACCTGGGGCACTGTCATGGGCGCGATTACATTTCACGAAAATTTGGACACGAACCCGGCTTTCGAGGAAATCTTCGGAACGCACACGACATTCTATTCCGCCACGACCAGTTCGGCCGGCTTTTTCAATATGGCGGAGGGGACATACAAGAACGCCACCCTGAATCTCAGCGGTACGGCCATTTTCACCTCCCGACTGCCCGACAACAGCATTTTCGTGAACACGGGCAGGGTTCATAGTGGCGCCTTCCGCTTTGGCAGTGACATCGCCAGCCTCACGATCGACAACAATCCCGATAACCTCGTCGCCTTCTCCAATGCCTTGAGAGCTGTCGGGGGCCTTGCCGCCTTCGATGCCCTGTTCAGCGGCAACGACACCATCACGGGCGGCGGTAAGAACGATCACCTGACCACCTACGGCCTATCCTCCACCGACACCCTGGACGGGGCAGGGGGCGACGATATCCTCTGGAATCGCGGGCAGGCGAATGCCCAGATGACCGGCGGGGCCGGCAAGGACACCTTCCGCCTCGCGACGGGCGCTTCGAACGTCGTCCTCGCGGGCGATGCCTCCGACGGCACGGGAGGGCCGGACGATACGGATACGCTCGTGATCGAGGGCACCGGAATCGGCTTTGCTTCGATCACCCAGATCGACGCGCTTCGCTTCGCGTCGAGCGGCGGCAGCGGAAGCGTCACGCTGCGCAGCGCGCAGGTGGGCGCGGGCCTCGTCTCGCAGGCGCTGAGCGTGGAAGGCTCGGCGTCCGAGAGCGACGCAATCACGCTGACGCGCACCGGCACGGGCGCGGCGGATTTCGATCTTTCGGGATGGCGCTTCACCAACTGGGGGCGTATCGACCAGACCGTCACCTTCCGCTTCGACGACGACGCGGGAACGCCCCAGGCGGATCGCGTCACCGGCACGGAGGTGGACGACACGATTCTGATGGGCGCAGGGGCCGACACGGTGACCGGCGGACGTGGGGCGGATCTCCTCAGTGGCGGAGACGGCGACGACGTGTTCGTCTTCCATGCGGGAGACGTGGTCGCGGGCGAGCGCGTGATCGGCGGCGGCGGCACGGATACGATCCGTCTGGCGGGCGATACCGACATGTCCCTGATGCGCCTGTCCGGTATCGAGCAGATCGCGTTCGCTGGAGCCCAGCGGATCTGGTTCAACGACGGCGTTCCGCAGGGTCCGTTGACCGTTTCCGGGGATGGGCAGGCCAACGAGATCGCGGTCAGGCTGTTCTCAGGCGCCACCATCGACCTTCGCGCCTGGAGCTTCACGAACTGGACCGCCGCCGACAGGCTGCGCGTCGAGGGCAGCGCGGCAGCGGACGTTTTCGACGCGCCGGCGGTTTCGGTCACGGTCGATGGCGGCTACGGCAACGACATTCTGAATGGCGGCGCGAGGTCGGATGTGCTGTCGGGTGCGAGCGGCAACGACCGTCTCGACGGCGGCTACGGGTCCGATGTCCTCAATGGCGGCGTCGGGCTCGACGTGATTTCCGGCGGGGCCGGGAACGACCGGCTCGCGGGCGGTTCCGGCAAGGACGTGCTCTCGGGAGGGTTCGGCAAGGATAGCTTCCTGTTCGACACGAAGCCCGGCAAAACGAATATCGACCGGGTCACGGATTTCAACGTGAAGGACGACACGGTTCAGCTCGCAGGATCCGTCTTCACGAAGATCGCCAAGAAAGGCACGCTTGCGAAGGATGCCTTTTACATCGGGGCGAAAGCGCACGATGCGGATGACCGGATCGTCTACAACAAGAAAACCGGAACTCTCTTCTACGACCCGGACGGCTCCGGCAAGGCGGCCGCCATTGCCTTCATCAAGCTCAAGGCTGGTCTGGCGCTGAAGGAAACCGATTTCTTCATCCTATGACCGCCGCTGTCCTTCATTCCTTCGTCAGTCCGGCGGCGAGCCTGTCCATGCGCTGCGCCAGTTCGATATCGCGACGGGTCAGGCCCTTGGCGTCGTGAGTGGAGAGCGTCACGTCCACCTTGTTGTAGACGTTGAACCATTCCGGGTGATGGTTCATGGCCTCGGCCGCGAGCGCGACGCGGGTCATCCAGCCGAAGGCTGCGTTGAAATCGTCGAAGACGAAGGTCTTGCGAAGGGCGTCGCGGCCTTCGACGAGCGCCCATCCTTCGAGGGCGGGCAGAAGTTCGGAGCGTTCGGCATCGGTCAGGCGGGGCATGGGCAGAGGTCACCGTGAGAAGGGATTCTCTTCAGTGATGACGCACAGGGGTGAGGTTTCAAGCCCCTGACCTTTCCGGAAACACGCGAAGCAAATCGCCTAATGAATGCCGAGCAGGCGGATCAGGCCCAGGCTGATCGCGATCAGCGCCAGAAGCGAGAGCGTCACGGCGAGCGTCACGCGCCCGCCGACGGTTCTCAAGACCTTCAGGTCGACGCCGAGGCCGAGGGCCGCCATGGAGATGACGGTCAGAAGCGTCGTGACCGGCATCGCGACCTTCAGCAGCGCCTCGGGGATGATTCCGAGCGAGCGGAGCACGGCAAGCCCGAGGAACCCGACGATGAACCAGGGCACGAGCCGGCCGAGCGACAGATCGGGCTTGGGCCCCTCCGTCTGCCGGCGCGTCACGACCGAGAGCGCGATCACCACCGGGCCCAGCATCAGCACGCGCACGAGCTTCACGAGGGTGCCGATCTGCGTGCTAGCGAGGCCCACCGGCACGGTGGCGGCGAGCACCTGCGGCACCGCATAGACGGTCAGCCCCGCGAGCACGCCGTATTGCGTGAGCGAGAGGCCGAGAAGCGGCACGAGGAGGGGCAGGCCGAGCACCACGACCACGCCGAGGATCGCGGTGAACGCGATGGAGGAGGCCACGTCCCCCGGCTTCGCGCCGATCACCGGAGCGACCGCCGCGATCGCCGAGTTTCCGCAGATGGAATTGCCGCAGGCGACCAGCACCGCCATGCGCTTGGGCAGGCCGAGCCAGCGGCAGAGGCCGTAGCTGAGGCCGATCGCCAGCGCCACCACGACGGCGATGCCGGCGATGAGGCCGAGGCCCGCATCCAGCACCGCCTGGAAGCTGATCGAGGCGCCGAGAAGCATGACCGCGATTTCAAGCAGGGTCTTGGCGGAAAAGCCGATGCCGGGAATCCAGCGCCTGTCGGGAGTCCACAGGGTGCGCATGGCGGTGCCGAGCAGGATCGCGATGACGAGGGCCTCGAGCCAGGGTCGCCCCGTCAGGTGCTCCTCGAGCATCTGGAGGCCGATGGCGGCCAGCGCGATCGCCGCGCACAAGACGATGCCCGGCGCGGCCTGCGCGAGAGAGTTGCGGTTCATGGAGCGGTCGAATCCTGCGCTTGGTGCCGCAGGGGCTAGTCCCAAGCCTGCGGGGATGCAAGCCCAAAGGGACCTGCCGTCATTGCAAAGCCGCGAACCCGTCCTCGATGGAGCGCCAGTCCTGTGTCAGCGCGAAGCCGTCGCGGTCGATGACGATGAAGCAGCCGCCGCCGGGATGCTGCGGGCGGCTTTCCCGGCCGATGGCCACCTTCTGCAGATGGGCCGTCAGCAGGCAGCCCACTGCGCCGTGGGAGACGATCACGATGTCGCCGGAGGTCTCGTCCTCGCGGAGGATGCGGCCGACCGCGCCGACGATGCGCGCCTGCGCGTCGATCGCGCGTTCCCAGCCGCGGATGCTCTCGTGCGGGCGTCCGAAGAACTCGGCCACCACCTCCCAGAATTCCGGCGGCGCGATGAAGCCGGTCGAGGAGCGGTCGTTCTCGCCCAGATCCTCATGCGTCTCGTAAGGCAGGCCGAGTCGCTCCGCCACGATGGCGGCTCCGTCCATGGCCTTGCGCTCCGTGCTGGCATAGACGGCGGTGACGTCCCTTTCCGCGAGCAGATCCGCGAAGCGCTCCATGCGGGCGCGGCCGACCGCGTTCAGGGGCCATTCGGGAATGGGCTGGTTCGGGTCGATGACCACTTCGGGGTGGGTGATGAAAATCAGCGAGGCCATGAGGCCGATGTAACATTCCCGCGCCGGTGCGTCGAGCTAGCTCAAGGGGTAGGCGGCCTCGATCACGTAAGGCCCGCCGCCGACCGAATGGCGGGAGGAGTACAGGACGAAGCGATTGGCCGTGAAGGTCAGTTTCGGAAAATGGCCCCGGGTCGCGAGGTAATCCGCCACGTCGATGGGCGAGGCGTTCTTCAGCCGCGCCAGGGTGACATGCGGGGTGAACCTGCGCGTCTCCGGGGCTAAGCCGATCTGGCGCAGGAGACGTTCCTGCTCCGCCTGCAAGTCGTGCAGTTCGCCGTTGCCGGACAGGCGGGCGAACACCGCGCGGGGCTTGCCGCCGCCGAAGCTGTCGAGCCCGTCGATGGTCAGTGTGAGCGGAGCGCGCAGGCGTCTCTCGCCGAGAATCGAGGCGACATCGTCAGCCATGCGGTCGTCGATGTCGCCGATGAAGCGCAGGGTGAGATGGTAGTTTTCGGGATCGATCCAGCGCGCTCCGGGAAGTCCGCCGCGAAGACGCGACAGGGCCAGGCCGATCTCGGCCGGAATCTCGATGCCGGTGAACAGACGGGGCATGCGGCACCTCCCGGGCTTGCTGTGTCAGATCAGACGGCCGGTGAGAGAGGTTTGTTCCGCAACGGGGGCTTCATCCCGGATCGGCCGGTGCCGTCCGGGATGAAGCCGCAATCGCTACGGGCAGGGATTGCAATGCGCGACGTGGATCGCGTTGATGCGCTCCTCGAGCTCCGGCGTGATCGTCACGTCGATCGAGGCGATGTCCGTCTTCAGCTGCTCCATGGAGGTGGCGCCGATGATATTGGACGTCACGAAGGGGCGCGAATTGACGAAGGCCAGCGCCATCTGGGCCGGGTCCAGGCCGAATTCCTTGGCCAGCGCCAGGTATTGGCGGATCGCGGCCTCGGCCGTCGGGTTCTCGTAGCGCTGCCCCCGGTTGAACAGGGTGGTGCGCGCGCCGGCCGGGCGGGCGCCGTCGAGATACTTGCCCGTGAGATAGCCTTGGGCGAGCGGCGAATAGGCGAGCAGGCTCACATTCTCCTGCATCGTGACCTCGGCCAGCGCCACCTCGTAGGTGCGGTTGAGGAGGTTGTAGGCGTTCTGCACCGACTGCACCCGCGCCAGGCCCTTGGCGTCCGCGTGCTTGAGGAACGTCATGGTGCCCCAGGCGCTCTCGTTGGAGAGGCCGAAATGGCGGATCTTTCCGGCCTTGACCAGGTCGGTCATGATCTCGACCGTCTCCGCGATGGGATGGGACGGGGCGTCCTGGTGGCGGAAGATCGTGGGGTTCGAGCCCCAGGGCATGGGGCGGTCGGGCCAGTGGATCTGGTAGAGGTCGATATAGTCGGTCTGGAGCCGCTTGAGGCTCTTGTTCACCGCCTCCTCGATCTGGGCGCGGGAGAGCTCCGCCTTGGAGCCGTCGTCGCGGAACCAGGTGTTGTCGGAGCGGCCGACCACCTTGGAGGCGAGGATGACCTTGTCGCGGGTGCCGCGGGACTTGAACCAGGAGCCGATGATGCGCTCGGTGGAGCCCTGCGTCTCGGCGCGCGGCGGAATCGAGTAGAGTTCGGCGGTGTCGAAGAAGTTGATGCCCTGGTCGAGGGCATAATCCATCTGCGCGTGGCCGTCGGCTTCGGTGTTCTGCTGGCCCCAGGTCATGGTGCCGAGGCAGATGAGGCTGACGTTGAGATCCGTGCGGCCGAGGCGGCGGTATTCCATAGGTCTAGGCTCCTCGCGGCGGGACGAGCCGCCGCGTTCAGGCAGGAAGGGGCGCTGAGGAGTCTCAGCGCTGGGCAATGCGGGCGAGAAAGCTCTCGACGCTGGGCAGGATGCGCTCGACGATGATCTCGACGCCCTTGGCCGTCGGGTGCAGCCCGTCGGGCAGGTTGAGGGACCGCTCGCCGGCGACTCCGTCCAGGAAGAAGGGGTAGAGCACAAGGTCGTGCTTCTTCGCAATCTCCGGATAGATGGCATCGAATTTCTGCACATAATCCGGGCCGAGATTGCGCGAGGCCTGCATGCCTGCGAGCATCACCGGGATGTTGCGGCTCTTGAGCCGCTCCACGATGGATTCCAGGTTCCTGCGGGCGAGCGCCGGGTCGAGCCCGCGCAGCATGTCGTTGGCGCCCAGTTCCAGGATCACCCCGTCGGTGCCGTCGGGCACGGACCAGTCGAGCCGGTCGAGCCCGCCGGAGGTGGTGTCGCCGGAGACCCCCGCATTGGACACCTCCACCTTGTGGCCCTTGGCTTTGAGGGCCCTCTCCAGCACCGTCGGAAAGGCCGCTTCCTGCGGCAATCCGTAGCCGGCGCTCAGGCTGTCGCCCAGGGCCACGAGGCGGATCGGCTGGCCCTGCGCCTGGGCTTCCGGGCGAGGAACGACCAGGGCGGCAAGGGCCGCCGCACACGCAAAAATGATCGTCATGAATGGGCCGGATTGGCGCTTCATCGATAGGCTTCCCATCTCTTCAGGACTAGAACCGGGACGTCTCGGGTTTCCAACAGATCGGGTGACTAGGCATGCAGGACAAGGCCATCGCGCTGCACGATGTCGATTTGAGCCTCGGGCGCGGAGCCGCGCGGGTGCATATCCTCAAAGGGATCTCCCTGGGCATCGACAAGGGCGAGGCGGTAGGGCTCGTCGGCCCCTCGGGCTCCGGAAAGTCCACCCTGCTCATGACCATGGCGGGCCTCGAGCGCCCCGATTCGGGCAAGGTGATCGTCGACGGCACCGATCTGTCGGGCCTCGACGAGGATGCACTCGCGCGCTTTCGCGGCCGCCGAATCGGCATCGTCTTCCAGTCCTTCCACCTCGTTCCCACCATGACCGCGCTGGAGAACGTGGCGCTGCCCCTGGAGCTTGCCGGGGAGGACGAGGCCTTCGAGCGCGCCGAGGCCGAATTGCAGGCCGTGGGCCTGAGCCATCGCCTGCATCACTACCCGGCCCAGCTCTCCGGCGGCGAGCAGCAGCGGGTGGCGATCGCCCGTGCCATCGTGCCCAACCCCGCCATCCTCGTGGCGGACGAGCCCACCGGCAATCTCGACGAGACGACGGGCCAGTCCATCGTCGATCTGCTCTTCGCGCTCAAGCGCGACCGGGGTGCGACCCTGGTGCTCGTGACCCACGATCTCGCCCTCGCCCGCCTGTGCGACCGCATGGTGCGCCTGCGCTCGGGGCAGGTGGAGGCCGGCGCGGCCTCGGCCGTAGCGTAAGGGGAGTCGCCTTCATGCATGGCACCCTTCCCGCCGCGCCACGGAAACGGCCCGTTTCCGCGCCCCGCCTGCCGCTCCTGCTGCGCCTTGCCTTCCGCGAGCTGCGCGGGGGGCTGAAGGGCTTTGGCATCTTCCTCGCCTGCATCGCGCTCGGCGTCGCGGCGATTGCGAGCGTCTCGTCCCTGTCCCGGTCCCTGACCGAGGGGATTTCCCGCGAGGGGCGGCGCATCCTCGGCGGCGACATGGCCTTTTCCCTGCTCCAGCGGGAGGCAGCCGCCCCCGAGCGGGCCTTTCTCGAATCGCAGGGCCGGGTCAACGTGGTCGCCACCCTGCGCGCCATGGCCGTGGCCGGGGAGAAGGGCTCGGGCCTCGTGGAGATGAAGGCCGTCGACGGAGGCTACCCGACCGTTGGCGCTCTCGAAACCGATCCTCAGCTTGCGCCCGCCGACCTCTTCGCGGAACGCGGCGGCGTCTACGGGGCCGCCGTCGATCCCGCTCTCCTGGCGCGGCTCGACCTGAAGGTGGGAGACCGGGTGACGGTGGGGGCTGCGACGGTGGAGCTGCGGGCGCGCCTCGTCTCCGAGCCCGACAAGATCGCGGACGGCATCGGCTTCGGGCCGCGCCTTCTCGTTTCCCAGGAGGCCCTGAAGGCGACGGGCCTCGTCCAGCCCGGAAGCCTCGTGCGCTGGACCTACCGGCTCACCCTGCCGCCGGCCCTCTCCACGGAGGAGGGGCTCGCCCGGATCGAGGCGGAGGCGAACCGCGTCCTGCCCGAGGCGGGCTGGAACGTCCGCACGCGCCTCAACGCCGATCCGCGCTTCGCCCGCAACATTGAGCGCTTCACCCAGTTCCTCACCCTCGTCGGCCTCACGGCCCTGCTCGTGGGCGGGGTGGGCGTCGCCAATGCGGTGCGCGGCTTCGTGGACCGCAAGCGGGGCTCCATCGCCACCCTCAAGAGCCTCGGCGCGCCGGGCGGGCAGGTGGTGATGCTCTATCTCCTCCAGGTGATGCTGATCGCGCTCGTCGGCATCGGCATCGGCCTCGTCTTCGGCGCGGTCCTGCCCTTCGCCGTCACGGGGCTCTTCGGCCATCTGCTTCCGATCCCGATCCAGCCGACGCTCGCCTGGAGCGAGCTCGGGGTGGCGCTGCTCTACGGCGTTCTCACGGCCCTGGTCTTCGCCATCGCGCCCTTGGGACGGGCTCACGACGTGCCGGTCTCCGGCCTCTTCCGCGACCAGATCGACCCCGAGCGGCGCTGGCCGCGCAAGCGCTACCTGACGGCGCTGGGCCTCTCCGTCCTGGCGCTCGTCGGGTTGGCGCTGGTCGCGGCCTATGACCGGCGCATCGCGCTGATGTTCGTAGGCGCCGCGGCCGGGTCCTTCCTGCTCCTGCGCCTCGTGGCGCAGGGCATCATGGCGCTTGCCCGACGCCTGCCGCGTCCCCGCAGAACGGCGCCCCGGCTCGCGCTCGCCAACATTCACCGGCCGGGCGCGCTCACGCCCTCGCTGGTGCTTTCCCTGGGGCTCGGCATCACGCTTCTGGTCACGCTCGCCCTCATCGACACCAACCTGACCCGGCAGCTCACGCAGAGCCTGCCGGAGCGCGCGCCGAGCTTCTTCTTCCTCGACATCCCCAACCAGCAGGCCGATGCCTTCGAGGGCTTCCTCAAGGAGCAGGCGGGCGATGCGAAGATCGAGCGCGTGCCGATGATGCGCGGACGACTCGTCACCTTGGGCGGGCGGCCGGTGTCAGAGGTGAAGGCTCCCGAGGATATCGCCTGGGTGCTCGAGGGCGATCGCGGCATCACCTATGCGAAGGCCCTGCCCGAGGGCTCGAAGCTCGTGGAGGGTGCGTGGTGGCCCGAAGATTATCGCGGCAAGCCCCTCGTGTCCTTCGACAGCAAGATCGCCGAGGGCCTGGGGCTCAGGATCGGCGACGAGATCACCGTCAACGTGCTCGGGCGCAACATCACCGCCACCCTCTTCAACCTGCGCGAGTTGGAATGGCGCTCCATGGGCATCAACTTCGTGATGGTCTTCTCGCCGAACACCTTCGCAGGAGCCCCGCACACCCATCTGGCGACCCTGACCTTCCCGAACGGCTCGGACGCGGCGCGGGATGCGAAGATCCTCAGAGGGTCCGCGCAGGCCTATCCGATGGTGACGAGCGTTCGGGTGAAGGATGCCCTGGAGGCGGTGAACGACGTGGTTTCGCAGCTCGTCATGGCGATCCGCGGCGCGAGCGCGATCGCGCTGATCGCGAGCCTCCTGGTGCTCGCAGGTGCGCTCGCCGCCGGCCATCGGGCCCGCCTTTATGATGCGGTGGTGCTGAAGACCCTGGGGGCCACCCGGGCGCGGCTTTTGTCGGCCTATGCGCTCGAATACGGGCTTCTCGGCGTCGCGACCGCCCTCTTCGGGCTGCTGGCCGGAACCTGCGCGGCTTACTTCATCGTCTCCCGCGTCATGAACCTAAGCTTTGCTTTAGATTTGTCCGGCGCCGTCCTGGCCTCGGCGCTCGCGGTTCTCGTGAGCGTCGGTCTAGGGCTGATGGGGACATGGAGGATCTTAAGTCAAAAGCCGGCGCTCTACTTAAGAAACCTTTAAAGGCCGAGCCTGGGAAAGGCGTTATAAGGGATCATGTCAATCGAACGGGAAGCAGGACTTTTTCCGCTTCCCGTTTATCCTTGATCACGAAGATTTGAAGCTTGGCCTTGGCCCTTGCGGAATGAGGGGAGACCTCTCATATTCTCGATGTCGCCGGGAATGCGGCGGCCGATGGCTGATTGTCCAGCCTTTCGAGGGAACACGGGACACCGCGAGAAAGGACTCCGATGCAACCGTATGAGCAAAACCAACACGCCTATGGCACCGGCTTTGCCCGGACGGCGGCTCAGGTCGATCAGGGCCTGCGCGCCTTCATGCTCGGCGTCTACAACAACATGGTCCTGGGCCTTGCCATCTCGGCCCTGGTCGCACTCGGCATCAACATGCTGGCCACCACGAGCGATCCGGCCCAGGCCGTCGCCCGCATGGGCGGCATCGGCCTGACCTCCTTCGGCGCGGCGCTCTATGGCTCGCCCCTGATGTGGATCGTGGCGCTGGCGCCGCTGGCCTTCATCTTCTTCTTCTCGTTCCGCATGGACCGGATGTCGGCGGCTTCGGCCCGCACGACCTTCTTCGCCTTCGCGGCGGTGATGGGCGCGTCGCTCTCGACGCTTCTCATCCGCTACACGGGCGCGAGCGTCGTGCAGGTGTTCTTCATCACGGCGGCGGCCTTCGGCTCGCTGTCGCTCTGGGGCTACACCACGAACCGCAGCCTGTCGGGCATGGGCTCGTTCCTGATCATGGGCCTCGTCGGCCTGATCCTGGCCTCGATCGTGAACATCTTCGTCGCCTCGAGCGCGCTGCAGTTCGGCATTTCCGTGATCGGCGTGCTGATCTTCGCGGGCCTGACCGCCTACGACACGCAGAAGCTGAAGGAGATGTACCTCTACGGCAACTATGACGCCGAGGCCGCCGGAAAGGTCTCCGTCTACGGCGCCCTGACCCTGTATCTCGACTTCATCAACATGTTCCAGTTCCTGCTCGCTCTCGTGGGCAACCGCAACGAGTAAGGAACGGAGCGGACGCTTCGTGAAAGCCCCGGCCCCAAGCCGGGGCTTTTTTCGTTTGGCCGTTGCATGGGAAAAAACGGGGCGCTACGACAGGCGCATGAGCCTCGCCATCCGCCCCTCGACCGAAGCCGATCTTCCCGCCATTGCCGCCATCTACGCCCATGCGGTGACGCACGGGACGGCCTCCTTCGAGCTCGATCCGCCTTCGGAAGCGGAGATGGCGCGCCGCAGGTCCGCGATCCTGGAAGGCGGCTATCCCTATCTCGTGGCCGAGAAGGACGGCGGGATCCTCGGTTATGCCTATGCGGGCGCCTATCGCACCCGGCCCGCCTATCGCTCGACCGTGGAGGATTCGATCTATGTCGCGCCCTCCGCGCAGGGGCAGGGTGTCGGGCGCGCCCTGCTGGCGGCGCTGATCCGGGACTGCGAGGCGAAGGACTTCCGGCTCATGGTCGCGGTCATCGGCGACGAGAATTCGCATGGCTCCATCGGTCTGCACAGGAGCCTGGGCTTCGAGCCCGTGGGGATTCTCAAGGGCATCGGCTACAAGCACGGGCGCTGGCTCTCCACCGTGCTCATGCAGCGCTCCCTCGGACGCGGCATGACCGAGCCGCCGACGCTGCCGATTCCATGACCCTGCCCATGTTCGCTTCGTTGACGGCGAGGCCGCGCGGCGGTCTCTGGGACAATCCCGATTTCATGCGCCTGTGGGCGGCCCAGAGCCTGTCCGCCATCGGCACGCGGTTCACCCGCGAGGGCCTGCCCATTATCGCGGCCCTGTCGCTGGGGGCCACCGCCCTGGATCTCGGTCTGCTCATCGCGCTCAGCGCCCTGCCGGGCGTGCTGTTGAGTCCCTTCGCCGGAGCCTGGATCGACCGCACGCGCCGCAGGCGCGTGCTCATCCTGGCGGATCTCGTCCGCGCAGCGGCCTTGGCGAGCCTGCCGATGGCTGCGTGGTATGGCGCCGTCACCATCGGCCAAGTTATGGGCGTCGCCACCATCGTGGCGCTGTTCTCCATGGTCTTTCAGACGGCCGACAACGCCTATCTGCCGAGCGTGGTCGAGCAGGATCATCTGCTTGAGGGCAACGCAAAGCTGGCGACCACCGATGCGGTCGCCGAGGTCGTGGGACCCGCCGCGGCAGGCGTCGCGATCCAGCTTCTCACCGCACCCTTCGCCATTCTCTTCGACGCCTTGTCCTATCTGTGGTCGGCAATGCTCCTGGCTTCGATCCGGCGGCCCGAAAAGCCCGTCGAGACGGGCGAGCAGGCGCCCGATCTCTGGCGCGAGACCGTGGAAGGCCTGCGCTTCGTCTTCGGCCATCCGACCTTGAGGCCGCTGACGCTCTGCTTTGCGACGCTCATGTTCTTCCTGTCCTTCTTCGCGCCGCTCTATGTGCTCTATGCCGTACGCGATCTCGGGATTCCGCCGGGAATTCTCGGCTTCGTGATCGCTCTGGGCGGCATCAGCGCCGCCATCGGCGCGCGCATGGCGGCATGGGCGGGCAAACGCTTTTCACCCCGCACGCTGCTGATCGGCGTGCTCGCGATCTATGGCATCGTCACGAGCTTCATTCCGCTCGCCCAGGGGCCTTTGTGGCTGGCGGTGGCGCTGCTGTGCCTGGGGCAGCTCTGCGGTGACGGGCTTTATGTCGTCTTCCACACCAATGCAGCCGCTTTGCGCCAGACCGTCACGCCCGATGCCCTGCGCGGGCGCGAGGGCGGCGTCGTGCATCTCCTGAGCGGCGGGCTTGGCCTCATCGCAGCGCTGCTCGCGGGAATCATGGCCGATATCGTCGGCATCCGGCCCATTCTTTGGCTCGGGGCCTTCGGCGTGTTTGCCTCGAGCCTGTGGCTCCTTGCGATGCCCCGGAACGTGAAAACCTAGCGCATCGTGCGCGAAAGTGGACCCAGTTTTCGCTGGCGCGGCCCTTCGGGTCCGCCCAAACGATGCGCTCATCGAGAAAGAAGCATCGGTTGCATCTTCCTAGCATCGCAAGTGGCTGCACAAATCCTTGCCGGCTGTCGTTTCGGACGGGAAACCGGTTCCCACTTGTCCTGAAACGGCTTTAATTCGACACCACCTTCGGCTTGTCGAGAACGCGCAGCACCCGGTCGAGCTCGTGCCCGCGCTTGAGGATCAGGCCCGACGAGACGATGACGGAATAGGCGCCCTGCTTCTTGGCGAGCTTCGGATCCTTCTCGATCCGGTAGAGGGGCATCTCCGACGAGCGCCGGTAGATGGAGAAGACAGCCTTTTCGGGCATGAAGTCGATGGCGTAATCGCGCCATTCGCCCGAGGCGACCTTGCGGCCGTAGAGATTGAGTATGGCCTGCAGTTCGAGCCGGTCGAAGGAGACCCGTTTCGGCGCGGCGGGAAAGGGAACGACCTGGGCCGCACCCTGGCTCGGGCCGCCGCGCAGCGGCTCCGCGACGATGTCACCTTCGCTCATGAAGCCTCCCATGGCCGTCAATACCCCCAGATGATGGGCTCGGCCCGCGATGGGATCAACCCATGAAGACGGATTGAACGAAGGCTTCCTTTGCAAATCTTATTCCTGCCGCAATCGCGCCGTCATGGAGCCGTACTGAGTGCCGTTAATGCTCAAGTTGCCTCGACGGCCCGGCTCATCGAACGGCTTGGACACGTCAGCCCCCCAGCCCTCCGGGTCGCGCGAGGAGCCGGGCCACTTCATCGAGGCACAGGGCTGCCTTTCCAGGCAGCCTTTTCTTTTTCAGAACCCCGACAGCACGATCTTGCCCCGCGCGCGGCCGCTTTCGATGAAGGCGTGCGCGCGCTTGAGATTGGCCGCGTTGACCGGCCCGAGCACCTCCGCCAGCGTCGTCCTGATCGTTCCCGCATCCACCAGCCGCGAGGCCTCGTCGAGGATGGCGTGCTGCCGCTCCATGTCGGCGGTCTGGAAGGTCGAGCGCGTGAACATGGATTCCCAGTGGATCGACACGCTCTTGCCCTTCAGGAGGCCGATGTCGAGAGGCGCCTTGGGATCGTCGATGAGGGCGAAGCGGCCCTGGGGCGCGATGGCCTTGGCGATCTCAGGGAAATGCGCGTCCGTATGGGTGATGGAGAAGGCGAAGGCCGGTGCGCCGATGCCGAGCGCCTCCACCTGCGGGGCGAGCGGCCGGCCGTGGTCGATCACGTGATGCGCGCCGAGTTCGCGGCACCAGGCCTGCGTTTCGGGGCGCGAGGCGGTGGCGATCACGGTGAGGTCGGTCAGCCTGCGGGCGAGCTGGATGGCCATGGAGCCGACCCCGCCCGCACCGCCGACGATCAGGATCGCGTTCGCCGCGCCCGCCACGGGCCGCTGGATCTCGAGCCGGTCGAAGAGCGTCTCCCAGGCGGTGAGCGTGGTGAGCGGAAGGGCAGCGGCCTCCTCGAAGCTCAGGGATCGGGGCTTTACGCCCACCAGCCGCTCGTCGACCGCGTGGAACGCCGCATTGGTGCCGGGCCGGGTGATGGCGCCCGCATAGAAGACCTCGTCGCCTTCCTTGAAGAGCGAGACCTGCGCCCCGACCGCCCGGACGACGCCCGATGCGTCGTAGCCCAGCACCTTCACCCCGCCCGGCTCGGGCTGGGCGCGCATGCGCACCTTGGTGTCGACCGGATTTACCGAAACCGCCCTGATCTCGACCAGCAGGTCCCGCGGGCCCGGTTCCGGGCGAGGCAGCTCGACATCGATGAGAGAGGCGTCCTGGTCGATGGGCAGGGATTGCTTGTATCCGACGGCGCGCATGGCTTGTCTCCTGTTGTGGAGACATCATTGGGCATAGTGTATGGTCTTGCAAGAACGCACAAAAACAGCCCATAGTGTCAAAAAGGATACCGTCATGCCGCGAGCGTCGCAGAGAAAGCCGGGGGTTCAGGGGTGCGCCGTCGAGCGGACAATGAGCCTGATCGACGGCAAGTGGAAGATCATCGTCCTCTACAAGCTCCTGGGCGGAACCCTGCGGTTCAACGAGCTGCGCCGGCTCATCCCCTCGGTCACGCAGCGCATGCTCACGCACCAGCTGCGTGAGCTGGAAGCCGACGGGCTGATCGTCCGGACGGTCTATGCCCAGGTGCCGCCCCGAGTCGAATACACGCTCTCGGCCCGCGGGCGGAGCCTGGAGCCGGTGCTCCTGGCGATGAAGGAATGGGGCGACGCAAATCTGTCGTCTTCCGAGGCCTACGCAGCGTAAATCGTCTGTGCGCTGCAGCAACTTAACTGTAGAATGCCCGGATCGGCAGGCTTCTGTTGCGCGGCATGTCTCTCTGTGGCAACGCTCCCGCGGCAACAAGAACAGAGGATGCGCGCATGAAGCTGGAAACGACGACCAGCGGAAGCGAATTGACGGCCGAGGCCGTCGCCGTGCTGGAAGCCGGTCACAAAGCCACTCCGCCAACCTTCCTGCGTGATCTGTACGGGCGCGTGCCGTCCGAGGATCTGGCCTTCTATTCGCCGCAGACGCTGGCGAATCTCGCGGCCGAGGCCTTCGAGCATCTCAAGGCGTCCCGCACCGCCGACGGAGCGGATATCCGCCTGCACGACGTCGAGGTGGAGCGCGCCGGCCGGCGGCAGGACGTGACGGTTCTCGAGATCGTCAACGAGAACATGCCCTTCCTCCTCGATTCGACGCTCGCCGAGATCGTCGACGAGGGCTACGACCCGCTCCTCGTGGCCCATCCGATCCTGGCCGTCGAACGGGACCCGCAAGGAACTCTCGTCCGCCTCCTGGGCGAGGCCACCTCCGCCCTGCGGCACGGCGTGAAGCGCGAAAGCTTCATTCACATCCATCTGCCCCGCATCGACGATTCCGAGACCCGCGACCGCCTGATCGAGGCCATGCGGCGGGTCCACAAGGACGTGTCGCTCGCGGTCCATGACTGGCCGGGCATGCGCGCCCGCGTCACCGAGATCGTGCACCGGTACCGCCTCAACGCGCCGCCCCTGCCAGAGGACGAGGTGAAGGAAGCCATCGCCTTCCTCGACTGGATCGCACGGGACAACTTCACCTTCCTCGGCATTCGCGAATACCGCCTGCCGTCCGGCGATACCGCCGCCGATCCGGTGGAGGGCTCGGGCCTCGGCCTGCTGCGCGACCCGTCCGTGCGCGTGCTGCGGCGCGGCCGCGAACTCGTGGCGATGACGCCGGAGATCCGCGCCTTCCTGGCGCGTCCGCAGGCGCTCATCATCACCAAGGCGAACGTGAAGTCGCGCGTCCATCGCCGCGCGCATCTCGATTATATCGGCGTCAAGCTGTTCGACGATAACGGCATCCTGCAGGGCGAGCTGCGCATCGTCGGCCTGTTCACGGCGAGCGCCTATACCAACACCACGGGTGAGGTCCCGTATCTGCGCCACAAGGTGGCGAAGGTGATCGCCCGCGCCGGTTTCGACCCGGCGAGCTATGCGGGCCGCGCGCTCCTCAACGTGCTCGAGAACTACCCGCGCGACGAGCTGTTCCAGATCGACGAGGACACGCTCTACCACTTCGCCATCGACATCATGAACCTGTCGGAGCGTCCGCGGGTGCGCGTGCTCGCGCGCGCCGACGAGTTCGACCGCTTCGTCTCGGTTCTCGTCTTCGTGCCCAAGGACCGCTACGACACGAGCGCGCGCCTGCGCATCGGCCAGTTCCTCGCCAGCATCTACGAGGGCCGCGTCTCGGCCACCTATCCGTCCTATCCGGAAGGCCCGCTTGCGCGCACGCACTACATCATCGGCCGCGACGAGGGGCAGACGCCGCAGGTTTCGCGCGAGACCCTGGAAAAGGGCATCTCCGCCATCGTCCGCACCTGGAGCGATGCGCTGCGCGACGAGCTCGATGCCACCGTCGGCGGGGCGCGGGCCCGTGCGCTCGCATCCCGCTACGGCGAGGCGTTCAGCGCCGCCTATCGCGAGGCCTTCGGGGCCGAGCAGGCGATCAGGGATATCAGCCTTCTGGAGCAGCTCTCGGATGCGCGTCCCCGCGCGGTCGATCTCTATCGTCGCGAAGGCGACGACGAGACCCGCGTGAACCTGAAGGTGTTCTCGCTCAAGCAGTCCATGCCCCTGTCGGACCGGGTGCCGCTTCTGGAGAATCTCGGCTTCCGCGTCGTCAACGAGCGAACCTACCGCGTGGCCTTCGCGGGCACGGACCGGGTCTGGCTCCATGACATGACCCTGGAGCGCGGGGCGGGCGGCGTCATCCGGATCGACGAGATCCAGGCGCTGATCGAAGCGGCCCTTTTGGCCCTCTTCCGGGGCCTTGCCGAATCCGACGGCTTCAACCGCCTCGTGCTCGAAGCGGGCCTCGGCTGGCGCGACGTGGCCATGATCCGGGCGCTCGGCCGTTACCTGCGCCAGATCCAGGTGACCTACGCGCAGGACTACATCGCCGGAACGCTCGCCCGCCACGGGGCCATCGCGGCCGATCTCGTGAAGCTCTTCTACGCGCGCTTCGACCCGCGCCAGGACAAGGACCGCGCGGCCGCCGAGGCGGCCGTGCGCGAGCGGATCGAGGAGCAGCTGAAAGAGGTCACGAGCCTCGACGACGACCGGATCCTGCGCCGCTTCGTGAACCTCATGGACGCCGCGATCCGCACCAATTTCTTCCAGCTCGAAGAAAACGGCCTGCCGCGCCAGACCATCGCGTTCAAGTTCGAATGCGCGAAGGTCGAGGGCCTGCCGCTGCCGAAGCCTCTCTACGAGATCTTCGTCTATTCGCCCCGCGTCGAAGGCGTGCATCTGCGCTTCGGCAAGGTGGCGCGCGGCGGCCTTCGCTGGTCCGACCGCCCGCAGGATTTCCGCACGGAGGTGCTGGGCCTCGTCAAGGCGCAGCAGGTCAAGAACGCGGTCATCGTGCCGGTGGGCGCCAAGGGCGGCTTCGTACCCAAGCAATTGCCGCCGGCCAGCGACCGCCAGGCCTGGCTCGCCGAGGGCACGGAAAGCTACCGCATCTTCATCCGCACGCTGCTGCAGCTCACCGACAACATCGCGGGCGACCGGATCGTGCCGCCGGCGGATACCGTGCGCCATGACGGGGACGATCCCTATCTCGTGGTCGCCGCCGACAAGGGCACGGCCACCTTCTCCGATACGGCGAATGCGCTCTCCATCGAGAAGGGCCATTGGCTCGGGGATGCCTTCGCCTCCGGCGGCAGCCAGGGCTACGACCACAAGAAGATGGGCATCACCGCCCGCGGCGCCTGGGAGGCGGTGAAGCGCCACTTCCGCGAGCTCGACATCGACATCCAGACCACGCCGGTCACGGTCGCGGGCGTCGGCGACATGTCGGGCGACGTGTTCGGCAACGGCATGCTCCTGTCGAAGGCTTTGAAGCTCGTGGCGGCCTTCGACCATCGCGACATCTTCCTCGACCCGAACCCGGATCCGGAAACCGCCCACCGGGAACGCGAGCGCCTCTTCAACCTGCCCCGCTCCAGCTGGCAGGATTACGACAAGGCGCTGATCTCCCAGGGCGGCGGCGTGTTCTCGCGCAGCGCCAAATCGATCCCGCTGTCGGACGAGGTCCGCGCGCTTCTCGACATCGACAAGCCCCAGGCCACGCCGGCCGAGGTGATGAGCGCGATCCTCAAAGCCCGCGTCGATCTGTTGTGGTTCGGCGGCATCGGCACCTATATCCGCGCCGCCTCCGAGACGGACGAGCAGGTGGGCGACCGCGCCAACGACCCGATCCGCATCGCCGGCACCGATGTCCGCGCGCGGGTGATCGGCGAGGGCGCTAATCTGGGCATGACCCAGCGCGGCCGCATCGAAGCGGCGCAGAAAGGCGTGCACCTCAACACCGACGCCATCGACAACTCGGCGGGCGTCAACACCTCCGACGTTGAGGTGAACATCAAGATCGCGCTGACAACGCCGGAGCGCGACGGACGCCTGAGCGAGGACCAGCGCAACGCTCTCCTGGCGGACATGACCGAGGATGTCGCGGCCCTCGTGCTGCGCAACAACTACCTGCAGACCCTGGCACTGTCGCTCTCCGAGCATCGCGGCGTCGCCGATCTGGGCTTCGCGCGCCGGCTCATGCACATGCTGGAGGGCGAGGGCCGCCTCAACCGGGCGGTGGAATACCTGCCCGACGACAACGCCCTCACGGAGCGCGCCCGCCGCGGCGAGGCCCTCACGCGGCCGGAACTCGCGGTGCTGCTGGCCTATGCCAAGCTTTCCCTGCACGACGCCCTGCTGCAGAGCCCGGTGCCGGACGATCCCTATCTCGCCAGGGAGCTGGAACGCTACTTCCCGGCCGAGATGCGCGAGCGCTTCCCCGACGCCATCGCCGGCCACCGCCTGCGGCGCGAGATCATCGCCACGCAGCTCGCCAACGCGATCGTCAATCGCGGCGGCCCCACCGTGGTGGCCCGTCTCGTGGACCAGACCGGCGCGGATGCGCCCACCATCGCGGCGGCCTACGCGGCGACCCGCGATTCCTTCGGCCTGACCGAACTGAACCTCGCCATCGATGATCTCGACGGCGTGGTGCCGGGCCAGGTTCAGCTGCGCCTCTACGGCGAGCTGCAGGATCTGCTCATGAACCGGATCGTCTGGTTCATCCGCAACGTGGACTTCGCCAACCACTCCCTCGACCAGGTCGTCGGCACCTATCAGGCCGGCATCGCCGAGGTAGAGCGAGGCCTGAGGGACACGCTCTCGCCCGAGGCGCTGACCGCCTGGGAGGCGCGCATCAAGGCGCTGGTGGATGAAGGCACGCCCGAGGACCTGGCACGGCGCATCGCCTCGCTGCCCGATCTCGTGGCCGCGCCCGATATCGTGCAGACGGCGCAGAAGACGGGAAGGCCGGTCAGCGACATCGCCTCGACCCACTTTGCCCTCGAAGCCGCCTTCAGGCTCGGCACGCTCATCGGCGCGGCGCAGCAGATCGTCGTGAGCGATTACTTCGATCGCCTCGCCCTCGACCGCGCCATCGACAGCATCGCCTATGCCCATCGCGGCCTGACCGCCGAGGTGGCCGCGCACGACCTGTCGGGCGAAGAGGCCGTGCGCGCCTGGAGCGAGAAGCGCGGTGCGGATGTCAGCCGCATCAGGAGCGCGGTGGACGGCATCGTCTCCTCGGGCCTGACCTTGTCGAAGATCACCGTGGCGGCGAGCCTGCTCGGCGATCTCGCGCGCGCGGGCTGAGACCGGGTCTGGACACGAACCCGTGCCAAGACTACGAGGGGAATCGGTGAAACACATCGATCCCCTCGCGCCTTCCGGGAAGGCTTCGCGTTCCGCGATTGTCGGTTGGCTCCTGTTCGACTGGGCCTGCCAGCCCTTCTTCACCCTCGTCACCACCTTCGTCTTCGCGCCGTACTTCGCCTCGGCGCTGGCTCCCGATGCGGTGAGCGGGCAAAGCCTGTGGGGCTATGCCACGGCGGCGGCGGGCTTCGTGCTCGCGTTTCTCTCGCCGGTGCTCGGCTCCATCGCCGATGCCACAGGTCCCAAGAAACCCTGGATCGCCGCCTGCGGCCTCGTCCTCTTCGTGGCCTCCCTCGCGCTGTGGTATGCCGCGCCCGGTGAGCCGCACGCCATCGCCATTGCGCTCATGGCCTTCGCCTTCGGCACGGTGGCGGTGGAGGTCGCGGCGGTGTTCAACAACGCCATGATCCCGCATCTCGTCCCGCCGGAGCGTTACGGCCGCCTCTCGGGCACCGGCTGGGCGATGGGCTATTGCGGCGGCCTCGTCTCGCTCGTGATCGTGCTGGGCTTCCTCGCGGCCGATGCGGGCAGCGGCAAGACAGTCCTCGGCTTCGCCCCGCTCTTCGGGCTCGATCCGGCAACCCGTGAGGGCGACCGCATCACGGGACCGTTCTCGGCCGTGTGGTTCCTCATCTTCGTGCTGCCGCTCTTTCTCTTCACGCCCGATATTCCTCGCTCCGCCATGGGCCTGAAGGAAGCGGCGCGGCAGGGCGTGCTGCAGATCAGGAAGACCGTCGCCGATGCGCGGCGGCACGAGAGCGTCGGCCGCTTCCTTCTCGCCAACATGGTCTATCAGGACGCGCTCGTGGCGCTCTTCGCCTTCGGCGGCATCTATGGGGCGGGCGTGTTCGGATGGCAGGCGGTCGAGCTCGGCGTCTTCGGCATTCTGCTGACCGTCACCGGCACGCTCGGCGCGTTGATCGGCGGGCGGCTCGACGACCGCTTCGGCGCGAAGCCCGTGATCCTCGGGGCGATCCTCGTCCTCGCGCTCGTCTGCCTCGGCGTGCTTTCGCTCGGGCGCGAGCACATCCTCTTCGTGGTGTCGACCGCGCCGCCCGTGCCCGCCGACGGAATCTACGGCTCTGCGTCCGAAAGGATGTTCGTCCTGCTCGGTCTCGTCATCGGCTCGGTCGCGGGGCCGCTGCAGGCCTCCTCCCGCAGCCTGCTCGCGCGGCTCGTTCCGGCGCGCGAGGCGGGGCGCTATTTCGGGCTGCTCGCGCTGTCGGGCAAGGTCACGTCCTTCCTCGCCCCGCTCGCCGTCGCCGTCGCCACCGCGATCTTCCAGACGCAGGCCGCGGGACCTGCGGTGCTGATCCTGTTCCTGCTCGCCGGCTTCTGGCTGCTCAGCGGCGTCAAGCGCGTGTGAGCGCGGCTCATTCCAGCGTCACCGCCGTGCCGCTGACCGACACCATCATCATGCCCTCGTTCTTGCCGAGCGCGCCGTAATCCAGGTGGACGCCGACGATGGCGTGCGCGCCGAGGCGCTGGGCCTCCTCGATCATCTCCTGCAGGGCCGTGTCGCGCCCGTCGCGCAGAACGCGCTCGTAGGACCCCGCGCGGCCGCCCACCACGTCGCGGATGGAGGCGAAGAAATCGCGGAACACGTTCGCGCCGAGAATGGCCTCCCCCGAAACGATGCCGCGATAGGAACCGATGCGGCGGCCTTCGATGGTGGGCGTGGTGGTGATGATCATGCGCGTCTCCTTCCGCTCCGCTTCAGATGGGGAAGGACAGGAGAAATGTCATCATGGAGGTGTCGGGCGCATATCCCTCCCCGCGAGGGGGAGGGACGAAGGCATTGCGGTCAATGCCTGAAATGCCGGTGTCCCGTGAACACCATGGCGAGGCCCGCCTCGTCGGCGGCCTTGATCACCTCGTCGTCGCGCATGGAGCCGCCGGGCTGGATCACGGCGGTGGCGCCGGCCTCCGCTGCGGCGAGCAGGCCGTCCGCGAAGGGGAAGAAGGCGTCGGAGGCGACTACCGAGCCCTTGGCGAGGGTCTCAGGCAACCCCGCGGCCTTTGCCGCCTCGGCGGCCTTCCAGGCGGCGATGCGCGAGGAATCGACGCGGCTCATCTGGCCCGCGCCGATGCCCACGGTGGCGAGGTCCCTGGCATAGACGATGGCGTTCGACTTCACGTGCTTGGCGACGCGGAAGGCGAAGCGGAGATCGGCGAGCTCGCGCTCCGTCGGCGCGCGCTTCGTGACGACCTTCAGGTCCATGGCGTCGACCACCGCGTTGTCGCGCGATTGCGCCAGGAAGCCGCCCGCCACCGTGCGCAGCGTCAGGCCAGGCTGGCGCGGATCGGGCAGGGCACCGGCGAGAAGCAGGCGCAGGTTCCTCTTGGCGGCGACGATGGCGATCGCTTCCGCGCTCGCGTCGGGCGCGATGATGACCTCGGTGAAGATCTCGGTGATGGCCTTCGCCGCTTCCGCATCGAGCGGCCGGTTCATGGCGACGATGCCGCCGAAGGCCGAGACCGGATCGCAGCGGAGCGCCTTCTCGTAGGCGTCGCGCAAGGACGCGCCTTCCGCGACGCCGCAGGGATTGGCGTGCTTGACGATCACGACGGCCGCGGAGCGTTCGGGCGCGAATTCCGCCACGGCCTCATAGGCCGCATCCGTGTCGTTGATGTTGTTGTAGGAGAGCTGCTTGCCCTGCACCTGCCGCGCCGTGGCGACGCCGGGGCGCTGCTCGGGGCTGCGGTAGAACGCGGCGCTCTGGTGCGGGTTCTCGCCGTAGCGCATGACCTCGACCAGGGAGCCGCCGAGCGCGCGGAAGGGAGGTGTCGCCTCTCCGATCTCGTTCGCGAACCAGTTGGAGATGGCGGCGTCGTAGGCGGCGGTGCGGGCATAGGCCTTCTGGGCGAGGCGGCGGCGCAGGGTGTAGGTGACCGAGCCGTCATGTGCGGCGAGATCCGCCAGGACGGCGGCGTAATCGGCCCCGTCGACCACCACGGCCACGTCGCCGTGGTTCTTGGCCGCCGCGCGGATCATGGCGGGCCCGCCGATGTCGATGTTCTCGATGCAGTCGTCGTAAGGCTTGCCCGCCGCGACCGTGGCCTCGAAGGGATAGAGGTTCACCACCAGGAGATCGATGGGCTGGATGCCGTGGGCGAGCATGGCCGCCTGATGCTCGGGGTTCTCACGGATGCCGAGCAGGCCCCCGTGGACCGCCGGATGCAGCGTCTTCACCCGCCCGTCCATCATCTCGGGGAATCCCGTGAGCTCGCTCACGTCCTTCACCGCCAGCCCCGCCTCGCTCAGCGCCTTGTGCGTGCCGCCGGTGGAGACCAGCTCGATGCCCCGCTCGGACAAAGCCCGGGCGAAATCCACGAGACCGGTCTTGTCGGATACGGAAAGCAGAGCACGGGACACGCGCTTCAGATCGCTCGGCATGGCGGCCGCTCCATGAAGGGGTAAGAATGCGGGCGCGATAGCACGATGGGGTGCGGATGGGAACCGGAAAGGGCGATTACCCTATCCCTAGCCAGGCAGCAATGCGTCCCAGCACCGGGAGTCCGATCAGCGTGATCAAACTGCCCCGTCGGTTTCGCACGAAGAAGGGTGCCAAGGCCGCTATCGTGAGAACGAATATTCCCACCCCGCTTGCGGTCAGATAATGGGCCTTGCTGCTGTAACTCCAGCTTCCTCCTGAAGGACCTTCGGTCCCGCCCCACGGGTAACAGTTCTGACTGGGTTGGGGATCGGTGCATGCTGTGGCGTCGAGCGCCTGGAATACGTCCACCAGCATCAGAACCAGCAAGGCTCCGATGAAGCCCTGGATCACAAGCTCGATTTTCGTCGGGATCCTGATGCGCACTCAAATCAGCTCTGGCGTCTGCTCTTGCTGCTGCTCCGCGCTGAAGGTGCGCGCCATCCGCTCGAAGCGCCAGCGGACCGTGGGCGTCTCGCCCGGGCGGACGGTGAGCACGATCTGTTCCGTGCGGCGCATGCCGTCGGCGGTGGCGAGAAAGACGCTGTCCTCCAGCTCCGCCTCGACCGGGGTCGCCGAGAACTGCCAGGCTTCCCGGTTGGGCAGGACCAGCATGACCACGCGGCCTCCCTGTGCGCGGCTCGCCTTGATGCCGGGCGCGAGGTGGAAGCGGATGATGGCCTGCGCCCTCGCGCTCTGGCCGCCCTCGCTCAGGAACGTGTCCTCGCCCTCCAGCACGTTGCCCTTGGGCGCGAGCAGCCAGCGCCGTTCGTGGACGATGCCGAAGCGGGCCTTGTAGCCGTCGTGGCTGGCGCCGAGGATCTGCACGTGCTCGCGCTCGCCGCGCTCCGCCGTCACCTTTTCGGGGCCGCTGAGCACGACGGGGCCGACCCGGCGCAGGAGCCAGGCGGAGATCCGGCGCTCCAGCCAGTTCCCCTTCTTGTCGACGATCTGGCAGGACGACACGTCGTCGATGGAGGCGGTGGAATGCGCCACCGTGGAGCGCGAGGCCTGAATGATCGCATCGCCTGCGATCTGGGGCATGCCGCAATTGACCACGATGCGCTGCGCGGCGCTCGAGAACTCGAAGGACAGGCAGCCCGCGCCCGCTTCCTGGGAGAGGGGGCGCGGCGGCGGCGCGCCCACATCGGCCACCACCAGGGTGCGCCCGGCTTCCAGCCGCTCGTAGCCCGAATGCGGCGCGTGGTGTATCGCCTGGCTGCGCATGTCGTCATAGGTGAGCAGCGTCGCCAGATGATCGGCCGCCGTCACGCCCATGCCGTTGAAATGGGAGAGGGTCCCGTCCCCGTGCCGGAACAGGCGCACCATGGGCAGGATCCGGTCGATGGAGCGTAAAAGCGCCTCGGGGGTGTCGACCTCGCGGCTGGCGAACATCTGGCGCAGGGGCAGGAGATCGAACAGCAGCTCGACGATGATCCGCGGGTTGCGGCTCGCATGGCCCCCGTCGGCCAGGATCTGGCGGTCGAGCTCGCGGGCGAGCAGGCGGCTCGCGCGCTTCAGGTTCCGGTCGAGGCCCTCGCAGCACAGGCCCGCATAGCAGAGCGCGATGGCCGCCATGAGCTGCTGGTAGGGCAGGGCGCCGGAGCGGACCTGCCGCTCGAGGCTGCTCACGTGCTGCCCGATGAGCTTCAGGAAGCGTTGGTAGAAGGCGTGGTCCGCCCCTTCCAGGATCAGCGGCGACTGGCTGATGAAGGACATGAGCCGGCGCGCCGTGACCTCGGGGCTGCAGGCGATGCGCCTGTCGCCGAGCCGGGAGGTGACGAATTCGTCGACCAGGGAGCGGGCATTGGCCTGGGCGAGCGCCGTGCCGGCGGCCCGCAGGTGCCTCAGCCAGCCGAAGCCGTAGAGCGCCTCGCCCCAGGCGCGGCTTGGCGGCGCGAAGGCGAAGGGCGAGCGTCCGCCCGTGGTGATGGCGCGGCCGGAAAAGGCGAAGAAGCCGGAATAGATGTCGGTCGCGACGGTGGGATCGGCGGTGCGCAGGTCCTGGGGCGCGAAGAGCAGCCGCGTGGGCATGGGAGCGCCGGAGAGCCTGGACAGGACCCCGACCGTGCTTTCGCGCATGGCGCGGCCTGCCTCGCGAACGGCAAGCCCGTACAGACGCCAGCGATCCGGCCCGAAATCCACCCGTAGGGCTCCCCTTGTTCCGCTAAAACCCTGCCAACTTAGAAGAGGAGTTCCTGCTGACTGGTTAACATCGGGTAAGGGACGATTCACCATCGTCACGATGCATTGTGCATAAACCGTGCGACAAAGAAGCCGTCGAGACCGCTGCGCTCGTGATCCGCGAGCACCTCATGGCACGGCAGGGTCCGCACATCTCCCTGCGGGGTGATGCAGTCGGCCAGGCCGCCGATCTCGTCGGGCGTGACGGGCAGGCGGGTGAAGGCGGGATGGCGGGCGAGGAAAGCCTCCGCCTGACGCCCCCCTTCCTCGGCCTCCAGCGAGCAGGTGCAATAGACCAGCCGCCCGCCGGGTTTGAGCAGGCTCGCCGCCTTGTCGAGGAGGCGGCTCTGGAGGCCCGAAAGCTTGCGGATATCCTCCTCGCTCTTGGTCCAGGCCACGTCCGGATGACGCCGGATGGTGCCGGTGGCCGAGCAGGGAGCGTCGAGCAGGATCGCGTCGAAGGGCGGCGCGTCGAGCTTTTCCGCGTCGATGGCGCGGGTCTCGGCCGTCAGGTTCAGGCGGGCGAGGTTTTCCTGAAGCCGCTGGAGGCGCTTGGCCGAACGGTCCACGGCCAGCACCTGGGCTCCGGCCGCCGCGAGCTGGGCCGTCTTGCCGCCGGGGGCGGCGCACAGATCCGCGATGCGCTCGCCGGGCTTGGGGCCGAGCAGGCGGGCGGGCAGGGCGGCGGCGGCGTCCTGCACCCACCATTGCCCCTCCTCGAAGCCGGGAAGCTCGCGGATCGCCGTGCGCTCGACGAGGCGGATGCTGCCGGTGGGCAGGAGCGTGCCGTGCAGGCGCTCGGCCCAGGCCGCCGGATCGCCCTTCACGGTCAGGTCGATGGAGGGAAGCGAGCGGTGCGCCTCGGCGATTCTTGCGGCGAGGTCCTCGCCGTATTGCGCGATCCAGCGCTCCTCCAGCCAGGTGGGAGTGTCGAGCCAGGGGTCGGATTCGGCCAGGATCGCGTCGCGCTCGCGGGCGACACGGCGCAGGACGGCGTTGATGAAGCCCCCCGCGTGATGAAGCTTGGGATCGCCCTGCGCGAGCTCGACCGCGCTGTCGACGGCGGCATGGTCCGGCACGTCGAGGAACAGGATCTGCGCCGCGCCGACGGCGAGCAGGTGCATCAGCCGCTCGTCCTTCGGCGGCTTGTTGAGGCGCGAGCGCAGGGCATGCCCCAGAGTGCCGAGCCGCCGGAAGGTGACGATGGCGATGGCGCGGGCGAGCGCCTCGTCGCGGGCGGAGAGGCTCTCCGCGCGGAAAAGCTCGTCCAGCACGTCGTCGAGCGGCATGCGCCGCTTCAGGGTCTCCGTCACCGCCATCCAGGCCAGACGGCGGGAGCCGAGGCCCGTCTGTTCGTCCGATTGATTCAAAATGCTTAACCCCAAGGCCCGCGGCGGGTGCCGGTCGAGCCCCCTGCGGGGCCCCATGGACTCGATGAACTCTGCGCGACGAAGCCGGGCTGCTGCGCCGCCCCCATCTCCTGCGCCAAAGCGTGGAGCGCCGCAATCCGGTTTTCGGTCGCGGGATGGGTAGAGAACAGGTTGTCCACGCCCTGGCCCGAGAGCGGGTTGACGATGAAGAGCGAGGCCGAGGCCGGATGGCGCTCCGCATCCATGTTGGGAATCTGCGCCACGCCGCCCGCGATCCGCGCGAGCGCCGAGGCGAGGGAGAGCGGCTGGCCGCAGATCATGGCGCCCATCCGGTCGGCGTCGTATTCCCGCGAGCGGCTGATCGCCATCTGGATGATCATGGCGGCGATCGGGGCGAGCAGGGCGGTCGCCAGCATCACGATGGGGTTCGGCCGGTCGTCGCCGCGCCCGCCGAAGAGAAAGCCGAACTGGGCGAGCGTCGCGATGGCGCCCGCGACGGTCGCGCTCACCGTCATGATGAGGGTGTCGCGGTTCTTGATATGGGCGAGCTCGTGCGCCATCACGCCCGCGACCTCGTCGCGGGAGAGCATGTGGAGCAGGCCCGTGGTGGCGGCCACCGCCGCTTTCTCCGGGTTGCGCCCGGTGGCGAAGGCATTGGGCTGAGGATTGTCGATGAGATAGACCCGCGGCATGGGCAGGCCCGCCCGCTGCGCGAGGTCGCGGACCATGGAGACGAGCTCGGGCGCGGTGCTCTCGTCCACCTCCACGGCGTGGTGGGCGGCGAGCGCCAGCCGGTCCGAGTTCCAATAGGCGAAGAGGTTGGTCGCCAGGCCGAGGCCCAGCGCGATCGTCATGCCGGTTCCGCCGCCGAGGAAATAGCCGACGACGCCGAAAAGGGCCATCAGGCCCGCCAGCAGCATTCCGGTCTTGACGGTGTTCATCGGGAGCTCCACCTCGTGGTCAGCATGACATTCATCGATCGTTCCGTATGTGGGAATGGTTCAGCTCCCTCCCAAGAGGGCATAAGGCGCGCATGAGCACGAACGACACCCCCGAAGCCACCCCGGACCGCCCCGTCGAAGGCGCGGCTCCCGGCAAGATCCTGTCCCCCGCCGCGCAGCGGGCGCTGGAGGAGGCGGCCAGCCGCCGCCTGTCCATCGATGCCCGCGCGGCGGAGCTCGCCCGGCAGAAGGAGCTCCAGGGCCGTGGCGGCCTGGAGCCGGTCCGCTACGAAGATTGGGAGGTAAAAGGCCTGGCGAGCGACTTTTAAGTAATTGTGTCTCACAGACGCCCCGCTTAGTCTCACGTCCCGAACAGGAGAGCGGCATGAGCGGGGCGGCACGGCTGGAGCTTTTTCGGGATCTTCTCGGCGATGCGCATCGGGCGCTCGATCTGCAGTTCGGCTTCGAGCTGTGGGACGGTTCGACGATCCCGGCCGACCTGCCCTCCTATGCCATGCGGCTCGTGATCAGGCGCGAGAGCGTCATCGCCGCCCTCCTGCGCCGCCCGACCCTCGACACGGCCCTGAACGCCTATGTGGCCGGGCTTCTGGACCTCAAGAACGGCACCATCTTCGACCTCGCCGACCAGCGCCCGCGCGGCAAGGTCGGCAGGCGCCTGAAGGCGGTGAGCAAGCTCAAGGCGCTGAAGGCGGCCTATCACTTCCTGCGCGCGCCCTCGGCCATGCCGCGCCCGCTCGCCCGGGTCGGGGAGAACCCGGACGCCCGGGACGGGAAGCCCCAGACCAACAAGCGCAACGTCGCCTACCATTACGACGTGTCGAACGAGTTCTACCGGCTCTTCCTCGATCCGGAGATGGTCTATACCTGCGCCTACTTTCAGCCGGACTGGCACGACGACATCGCCCGCGCGCAGGCCGACAAGCTCGACATGATCTGCCGCAAGCTGCGGCTCAAGCCCGGCGAGCGCTTCCTCGACATCGGCTGCGGCTGGGGCGCCCTCATCTGCCACGCGGCGCAGCATTACGGAGTGAAGGCCACGGGCGTGACCCTCGCCGAGGAGCAGGCGAAGCTCGCCCGCGAGAAGATCGCGCGACTGGGCCTGCAGGACCGGGTCGAGGTTCTCGTGAAGGACTTCACCGTGATGGAGGGAGAGTTCGACAAGATCTCCTCCATCGGCATGTTCGAGCATGTGGGGATCGCCAATTACCCGTCCTATTTCAGCGCCGTGCACCGCCTGCTCAGGCCGCGCGGGCTCTATCTCCACCACACTATCGCCCGCCGCGCCAAGCGCAGCGACAGGGCGTTCCAGAAGCTCAAGCCCGAATACAGGGCGCTCACCCGCTACATCTTCCCCGGGGGCGAGCTCGATCACTTAGGCATGTCCGTCGCCAACCTGGAGCGCCACGGCTTCGAGGTGCACGACGTGGAGGCTTGGCGCGAGCATTACCAGCGCACCACGCGCCTGTGGTGGGAGAAGCTCAATGCCCGCCGGAAGGAGGCGGAGGCCCTTGTCGGGCCGGAGAAGACCCGCATGTGGCTTCTCTATCTCGCCGGCTGCTCGCTGGCCTTCGAGCGCGCGGCGGTGGGCGTGAACCAGACGCTCGCCTCCAAGCGCACGCGCGGGCCGTCAGGGCTACCGCCGACGCGGGCGGATCTGTACGTTTAAGGCGTCACCACGACCCGCGTGCCCACGCTCACCTGATCGTAGAGATGGACGATGTCCTCGTTGAGCATGCGAATGCAGCCGTAGGACGCGAAGGTGCCGATGGAGCTCGGGCGGTTGGTGCCGTGGATCGCGTATTCGTCGAGGTCGAGGGTGAGCGCCCGCGCGCCCATGGGATTGTTCGGCGCGCCGCCGGGGATCACATCGGGCAGGCGCGGGTTGTCGCGCTTCACCTCGGCAGGCGGAGACCAGGCGGGGCGTACGTATTTTCCGTCGATCCGCGCCTCGCCGAACCATTGCTTGCCGGGCTTGCCCACCGCCACCCGGTAGCGCAGGGCGGTCCCGTCGCCCCGCACGTAATAGAGCCGCCTCTCGCCCGTCCTGATGACCACGGTGCCGGGCGCGATCCGCGCCTCGAACGGCACGACCTCGCGTGCGGAGGCCGATGTGGCGGTGACGGCGATGCCGACGATGGCGGCCAGTGTGAAGGCTGCGCGGATGCTCATGTCTCGAACCCTCCTGCGAGAACGGGTGAGGGTGAGACGCGAGAGATAAGGCTACGGTTCCGTCAGGTTTAGGACCGCCATCCCGGGGCCGCGTGAGCGGCGCCGGGATGGCGCGTCTGCCGGATCAAGCCGCCTTCGTGCGCTTGTTCTGGCGGTTGGTGATCAGGTCGTCGACCACGGTGGGGTCGGCCAGCGTCGAGGTATCGCCCAGCGAGCCGAACTCGTCCTCGGCGATCTTGCGCAGGATGCGGCGCATGATCTTGCCGGAGCGGGTCTTGGGCAGGCCCGGCGCGAACTGGATCAGGTCCGGGGAGGCGATGGGGCCGATCTCCTTGCGCACCCAGGCCACCAGCTCCTTGCGCAGATCCTCGGAGGGCTGCTCGCCCGCCATCAGGGTGACATAGGCGTAGATGCCCTGGCCCTTGATGTCGTGCGGGTAGCCGACCACGGCGGCTTCCGACACCTTCGGATGGGCGACGAGAGCGGATTCCACTTCCGCCGTGCCCATGCGGTGGCCGGAGACGTTGATCACGTCGTCCACGCGGCCGGTGATCCAGTAATAGCCGTCCGCGTCGCGGCGGCAGCCGTCGCCGGTGAAGTACTTGCCCGGATAGGTGGAGAAGTAGGTCTGCACGAAGCGCTCGTGGTCGCCGTAGACCGTGCGCATCTGGCCCGGCCAGGAATCGGCGATCACCAGATTGCCCTCGCAGGCGCCCTCCAGCACCTTGCCTTCCGCATCCACGACCTGCGGCTTCACGCCGAAGAAGGGCCGCGTCGCGGAGCCGGGCTTCAGCTTCGTGGCGCCGGGCAGCGGCGTGATGAGAATGCCGCCGGTCTCCGTCTGCCACCAGGTGTCGACGATCGGGCAGCGGCCGTCGCCGACCACGCGATGGTACCATTCCCAGGCTTCCGGATTGATCGGCTCGCCGACCGAGCCCAGCAGGCGAAGCGACTTGCGTGAGGTCTTCTTCACCGGCTCCTCGCCCGCCTGCATGAGGGAGCGGATGGCGGTCGGGGCGGTGTAGAAGATGTTGACCTGGTGCTTGTCGATCACGTCCCAGAAGCGGGAGATGGTGGGATAGGTCGGCACGCCCTCGAACATCAGCGTCGTCGCGCCGTTCGCGAGCGGGCCGTAGACGATGTAGGAATGGCCCGTCACCCAGCCCACGTCGGCGGTGCACCAGTAGATGTCGCCGTCGTGGTAGTCGAACACGTAATTGTGCGTCATCGCCGCGTAGACGAGATAGCCGCCGGTGGTGTGCAGCACGCCCTTCGGGGTGCCGGTGGACCCGGAGGTGTAGAGGATGAACAGCGGATCCTCCGCGTTCATCTCCTCATAGGGGCAATCGTCGGAGACGAGCTTGGCCGCCTCGTCGTAATAGACGTCGCGGCCCGGCACCATGTTCACGGCGCCGCCCGTGCGGCGCACGACGAGCACGTGGTCCACCACGCCGGGACCGACGGTCTCGATGGCCGCGTCCACGTTCACCTTGAGCGGCACCTTGCGGCCGCCGCGCAGGCCCTCGTCGGCGGTGATGACGAAGGCGGACTTGGCGTCCTGGATGCGGCTGGCGAGCGAATCCGGCGAGAAGCCGCCGAACACCACGGAATGGATGGCTCCGAGCCGGGCGCAGGCCAGCATCGCATAGGCCGCTTCCGGGATCATGGGCATGTAGATCGTGACCCGGTCTCCCTTGCCGACGCCCCGGTTGCGCATGATGTTTGCCATGCGGTTCACTTCCGCGTGAAGCTCGCGGTAGGTGATCTTCTTCGACTCGGACGGGTTGTCGCCTTCCCAGATGATGGCGACCTGGTCGCCGCGGGTGTGGAGGTGCCGGTCGATGCAGTTATAGGCCACGTTGGTGACGCCGTCCTCGAACCAGCGGATCGAGACGTTCTCGGGGCCGAAATTCGTGTTCTTGATCCGGGTCGGCGGCTTGAACCAGTGGATGCGCTTGGCTTCCTCGGCCCAGAAGGCCTCCGGGTTCTTGACGGAAGCCTCGTATTTCGCGCGGTAGCCCGCGTCGTCCAGATAGGCGCGGTGCTTCCACTCCGACGGCACGTCGTAGATCTTCTCTTCCATGGCGCTTCTCCCGAACGCATCTTAGATCAAGTTAGCGCTAGGTTTACGGAAAGAGAGAGGGGTCGGGCAAGCGGGACGGCGATCGGACTTTGGTCTTTGCTACTTTTGGGTGTCGACCGGCCTGTGTCCTCCTCCCATCCCGGGCCGACAGGGGAAGCCTACAACCCGCCCATCCGGCACACGATGGCCCATTCCTCGTCCGTCACCGGCTGCACGGAGAGGCGGGAATTGTTGACGAGAATCATCTTTTCGAGGCCCGGCTGCTTCTTGATCTCCTCGAGCGTGACGGGTTTCGGGAAAGCCTTGACGGCTTTGACGTCCACCATGCCGAACTTGCCGCTCTCATCCGTGTGGTCGGGGTAGTATTCCCGGATCACCTCGACGATGCCGACAACGGCCTTGCCCTCGTTGGAATGATAGAAGAAGCCCTGCTCGCCCAATTTCATCGCCATCAGGTTCTGCTTGGCGACATGGTTGCGCACGCCGTTCCAATGGGTGCCCTTCGCGCCCGCTTCGACCTGCTGGTCCCAGGACCACACGGAGGGTTCTGACTTGTAGAGCCACTTGGCCATCGGTTTCTTGCTCAATGCTCGGATTTGATGGGACGGTTCATGAGCGCATCGACCGCCTCATCGAGGGTCCATGCGCCGGAAAGGATCCGGTCGACGGCTTCCGCGATCGGCATGTCGACATGCTTCGCGCGGGCCAGGGCCACCAGGGCGCTCGCGGTGGCGGCTCCCTCCACCAGCTTGCCGCCGGCAGCCTCCGCGACGCTCATGCCCTGGCCCAGGCGCTGGCCGAAGGCGAAGTTGCGGGAATGGGCCGAGGAGCAGGTGAGCACGAGATCGCCCAGCCCCGAGAGCCCCATCAGGGTTTCCGCCTTGCCGCCATAGGCGCGGGCGAAGCGCAGGAGCTCGGCGAAGCCGCGCGCGATCAGGGCGGCCTTGGCGCTCTCGCCGAGGCCCTTGCCCGCCACCGCGCCGCAGGCGATGGCCAGCACGTTCTTGGCCGCGCCGCCGATCTCGACGCCGCGCAGGTCCTGGCCGTGATAGACGCGAAAGGTCGGGCCGGACAAAGCGGTCGCGAGCTCCTCGGCGAGCGCCGCATCCCCGCAGGCGAGCGTCACGGCGGTGGGCAGGCCCCGCGCCACGTCGTCGGCGAAACTCGGTCCTGACAGCACGGCCACGGGCGAGCCGGGGCGCACGCCCTCCACCACGTCGCAGAGAAACGCCTTGCTCTTGCGCTCGATGCCCTTGGCGCAGAGCACGAGCGGCGTCCCGGGAGGCAGCACGGAGGAGAGCGCCGCCGTCATCTCCCGCGTGGTCTGCGCGGGCGTGACGAGCAGGACGGCGCGGGAGGAGGCCAGATCGCCGAGAGCGGCGGTGACGCGGATGCGCCCGTGCAGCGGGACGCCGGGCAGGAAGCGCGCGTTGGTGCGCGTTTGCGCCAGCGCCTTCGCCTGCTCGGGCGAGCGCATCCAGAGCACCACGTCGTTGCCGGCCGTCGCGGCGGCGTTGGCGAGCGCCGTCCCCCAGGCTCCGGCTCCGGCGATGCCGATCGGTCCGGACGGCTGGGTGGTCACGCCTTCGCTCCCGCCTCGTCGCGGCTCGTGTCCAGGGGCCAGCGGGCGCGGGCCGGGGCGCCGATGTCGTCGATGAGGCCGAGGCGCATCCGCTCCAGGCCCGCCCAGGCGATCATCGCGCCGTTGTCGCCGCACAGCGCCACCGGCGGCGCGACGAGCTTGAGCCCGGCCTCGACGGCGAGACGCTGGAGCGCCTGGCGCATGGCCTGGTTGGCGGCGACGCCGCCGGCCACCACCAGCGCGGTCGGATGGCCCGCGATCTCGCGGAAGGCCCGCAGGCCCACGCGGGTGCGGTCCACCACCACATCCACGATGGCGGCCTGGAAGCTCGCGCAGAGGTCGCAAACGTCGCTCGCCGTCAGCGGCGCGATCTTCTCCGCCTCGATCCGCACGGCTGTCTTGAGGCCCGAGAGCGAGAAATTCGGTTCCGGCCGGCCCTGCAGGGGGCGCGGCAGGGCGAAGCGCTCCGGGTTGCCCTTGGCCGCCTCGCGCTCCACGTGCGGGCCGCCGGGATACGCTAAGCCCAGCATCTTGGCGACCTTGTCGAAAGCCTCGCCGATGGCATCGTCGATGGTGGTGCCCAGCCGCACGTAGTCGCCCACGCCGCGCACCGCCACGAGCTGGGTATGGCCGCCGGAGGCGAGCAGGAGGAGATAGGGAAAGCCGATGCCGTCGGTGAGCCGCGCGGTCAGCGCATGGGCCTCGAGATGGTTCACTGCCATCAGGGGCTTGCGGGTCACGAGCGCGATGGCCTTGGCGGTGGTCAGCCCCACCAGCACGCCGCCGATGAGTCCCGGGCCCGCCGCCACCGCGATCCCGTCGATGTCCTTCACGGAGCAGCCCGCGTTCTTCAGCGCGCGGGCCACGAGACGGTCGATCACCTCCACATGGGCGCGGGCCGCGATCTCCGGCACCACGCCGCCGTAACGGGCGTGCTCGGCGATCTGGCTCAGGACCTCGTTGGAGAGAATCTCGCCCCGCCCGTCGAAGCCGACGCCCACCACGGCGGCCGCGGTTTCGTCGCAGGTGGTCTCGATGCCTAGGATGCGCATGACGTTGGCTGTCTCGATTAAGGTGTTGTCCGGGCTTCCGGCCCGGCGCTCCTCCCCCTATAGTCCGCCGCGCCGCACAAGATCAAACGCAGATCGCACAGGACAGGAGCACCCGAGCAGAATGGCCTCTTCACCGACCCTGGTCATCGGCACGCGAGGCAGTCCGCTTGCCCTCGCGCAAGCTCACGAGACGCAAGACAGGCTGGTCGCCGCCCATGGCTGGACCGTGGAGCAGCTGCCCCTGTCGATCATCAAGACCACGGGCGACGCCATTCAGGACCGGCCCCTTTCGGAGGCGGGCGGCAAGGGGCTCTTCACCAAGGAACTCGACATCGCGCTCCTCGACGGCTCCATCGATCTCGCCGTCCATTCCGCCAAGGACCTGCCGACGACTCTGCCGGAGGGAATCGCCATTGCGGGCTTCCTGCCGCGGGAGGACGTGCGCGACGCCTTCATCAGCCACCGTTTCAAGAGCCTCGCCGATCTTCCCGAGGGCGCTGTGGTCGGCTCCGCATCCTTGCGGCGGCAGGCGCAGATTCGCCGCCTGCGGCCGGATCTCCAGGTCACGCTCCTGCGCGGCAACGTGCAGACGCGGCTCGCCAAGCTCGAACGCGGCGAGGTCGATGCCACGCTTCTCGCCATGGCGGGCCTGCGTCGCCTGGGGCTTACCGATCATGTGACCGCGGTTCTCGACACGCAGGATTTCCTGCCCGCTGTCGGGCAGGGGGCCATCGCCATCGCGGTCCGCGCCGCGGATGAACGGGTCCGCGCGGCGCTCCAGCCGATCCTCGACGCGCCGACGGCGCAGGCGCTCGCCGCCGAACGGGCTTTCCTGACCGTTCTCGACGGCTCCTGCCGCACGCCGATCGCCGGGCATGCGCGGCTGATCGGCAACGACCTGGAAATCCGCGGCCTCGTGCTGCGTCCCGACGGATCTGAGAGCCTGGAGACGGTGCGGCGCGGCGCGCCGGACGACGCGGCGGCTCTCGGGCGGGACGCCGGCAGCGAGCTGCGCGCACGCATGCCGGCCGGGTTCCTGAAAATCTGATGCGGTTCCTCGTCACCCGCTCTCCCGACGACGCCGTGCGCACGGGGCAGAAGCTCGCCGCCCTCGGACATGAGGCATGCCTCGCGCCCGTGACCCGGATCGTCCCGACGGGCGATCCCCTCCCGGCCGATCCCTGTGACGCCCTGATCGTCACCAGCGCCCATGCGGAGGAAGCCCTGCACGCGCTCGACCGTCGCAAGCCCGTCTTCGCCGTGGGCGAGCGCACGGCCGAGGCGGTGCGCGCTGCGGGATTTGCCGAGGTCGCGGTGGCGGATGGCGACGCGGTGTCCCTGTCGCGGCTGATTCGCCTCCGGGCCCGGCCGGGCATCGCGCTCCTTCACGTGACGGCGCGCCATCACAAGGAGGAACCGGCAGCCTCCCTGCGCGCCGCCGGGTTCACAATCGTGCAATGGGAGGCCTATGAGGCGCAGGCCGTCGAGGCTCTGCCCGATATGGCCGTCGAGGCCCTGCGCTCTGGCCAAATCGATGCGGCGCTCCATTATTCCCGGAGGAGCGCCGATCTCGTCGTCCGGCTGGCGGAGGAGGCGGGCCTGGCCTCCGCTCTCCGGGCCATCCCCCATCTCTGCCTGTCGGCGGACGTCGCCGCTCCCTTGAGGGCGCTGGGTGCAACGACCGTCGAGGCTGCGGAACCGTCGGAAGAGGCGCTCCTGTCGTGTCTCGACAGCCTCCCATGACCCGCGCCGCCGCTTCGGTTACGATCCCGCCAGGGATCCTTGCCAAAGGAGACGACCATGATTCGACGGGCCTGCCGTTCCCAGCCGCCAGGCCCGGATGAAGAGGCTGCCGCTTGCCTGCGCTCAAGCTTGCCTCAATTCCATCGCACACTGATTTTTTGCAGATTTCGCCAAGAGTGACCCGTGACCGATTCATCTGATCCCCGACGCCCGAAATCCTCCCGCAGGAAGCCCGCGCGCGAGCCGGCGACCCTCGACCTGCAGGCCACCGTGATCGACGACGGCGCGAACCGGGCCAGCCCCGAAGGCGGCGTCGAGGATAAAGTCGGCCAGGGTATCCACGGCGAGGAGGCGCGGGCGCCGGAAGCCGCACCGGCGGATACCCTGCCGGGCGGGACGCCCGACGAAACCATTCCGAGCGGCAGCGAACCCCCGGTCACGGCGACGGCGACCCCCGAGACCACCCTCGACTCGGGCATGGGCACCGACACGCTGCCGTCCGGGGAGACGACGGAACAGGAAGCCGTCGCTCGGGAGCCGTCCGCATCCGAGGGGCGGGCAAAGCCCATGCCTTCTCCGGCCGCGCCGGAGCCTCGCAGTTCGGCCGGAGCCCTCATCGGGGCGGGATTGATCGGCGGCCTCATCGGAGCGGGAGCCCTCTACGGATTGCAGGCCTGGCAGGCGTCCACGGGCCAGACCCAGCCGGTGGAGCTGCGCCTCGCCCAGCTCGAGCAGCGCGTGGGCGCTCTCCGGCAGCCCGCTCCCGCCGCGCCGGCTCAAGGCAATGCCCAGGCGTTGGAAGGGCGCATCCAGGCTCTCGAAACCGCGAGAGGCGAACTCGACCGGCGGCTCCAGGCTCTCCAGAACACCGCCGGGCAGGCGGCCGCGCAGGCCCAGGAAGCCCTCAGCCGCCCCCTGCCGGAGGCCCCGGCCCCCCAGGTCTCTCCCGAGAACGAGGCCGCGCTCGCCGACCTCTCCAGCCGGCTTTCGTCCCTGGAGGAGCAGATGCGGGCCAATGCGCAGAGCGCGGCGAATGCGGCGGGAGCCGCCCAGGATCTCGACCGGCGGATTGCGGATCTCGACCGCCAGCTTGCGGAAACCGGCCGCCGGTTCGCGGAGGCCGACCGCCGGATCGGCGAGCAGGAGCAGCGTTTCTCCGCCCTGTCCCGGCAGGCGGCCGAAAGCACCCGGACCGCCGAGGCGGCGAGCCAGACCGGAACCCGTGTCGTCCTGGCCGGACGCCTGAACGACGCCCTGAACAGCGGAGCGCCCTATGCGGAGGTGCTCGACGGCGTGAGGAAGGCTGGCGCCGATCCGGCCCGGCTGGCGCCTCTCGAGCCGTTCGCCCAGCAGGGCGCCCCGACGGCGGCGGCGCTGGCGCAGAGCTTCGAGCCCGTGGAGACGGCGATCCTGCGGGAGAGCCGCGGTCCGGCCGAGAGCTGGACGGACCGGCTCCTGCGCATGGCGGACAAGGTGGTGACGGTGAGGCCCGTGACCGAGCCGGGCGCGACCGGCGTTCCCGCTCAGGTCGCCCGGATCCGGCAGGCGCTGGAGCGCGGCGACGTGGTGGAGGCGGCCGCCGCCTGGGACACCCTGCCCGAACCGTCGCGGCGTCTGTCGGAGGAGTGGGGCCGGCAGGTCAAGGCCGTCGCCGAGGCGCACCGGGCCGCTCAGGGGCTCAGCTCCGATGCTCTCGCCACCCTCAACCGTCCGACGCAATAAAAGGATCAGCCCAGCATGTGGCGCGCTCTCGTCTTCATCGGTCTTCTCTGCGTCGCGGCTTTCGGCGCGGTCTGGCTGGCCGACCGGCCGGGCACGGTCCTGATCACCTTCAGCGGCTACGAGGTCCGCATGTCCGTGGCGGTCGCCGCCATCGCCCTGGTCGGCCTGGCGCTCGTCCTGGCCCTGCTCTGGTCCCTGGTCTCGGGAATCCTGCGCCTTCCCTCCCGCCTCACCTTCGCCTCGCGGGCGCGCCGCCGCGCCCGGGGCTATCAGGCCGTCTCCCGCGGCATGGTGGCGGTCGGCGCTGGCGATACCATCGCGGCCCGCCGCTATGCCAACGAGGCCGAACGTCTTCTCGGCCGCGAGCCGCTGACGCTCCTCCTGAAGGCGCAGGCGGCCCAGGTCTCCGGCAACCGCGAGGCCGCCGAGGCCGCCTTCACCCAGATGATGGAGGAGGACGAAACCCGCGTCCTGGGCCTGCGCGGCCTCTTCGTGGAGGCGCGCCGCCGGGGCGACGGGGCCGCGGCCCAGGAATATGCCTCCGAGGCGGTTCGCCTCGCCCCCGCTGCTGCCTGGGCAAGCGATGCGGTTCTCGAGGCGCGCTGCGCCGATCGCGACTGGCGCGGGGCGCTGGAAGCCATCGAGAGGCGGACCTCCCTCGGCCTTCTCGACAAGGCCACCGCCAGGCGCCACCGGGCGGTTCTCCTCACGGCGGACGCCCTGGAGCGGGTGGACCACGATCCGGAGGGCGCCCTGCGCAGCGCCCTGGATGCGGCGAAGCTCGCGCCGGATCTGGTGCCGGCCGCGGCGGTCGCGGGCCGCCTGCTGTCGCGCAGGGGCGACCTGCGCAAGGCCGCCAAGGTGGTGGAGGCCGCCTGGCGCAGCCTGCCCCATCCGGACCTGGCCGATGTCTATCTCAACCTGCGCCCGGGCGATTCGGGCCTCGACCGTCTGAAACGGGCCGAGACCCTCATACGGCTCTCCGGCGGCGCGCCGGAGGGACGCCTCGCCGTCGCCCGCGCCGCCCTGGAGGCGCGCGAGTTCGAACGGGCCCGAAGCGCCCTCGATCCCCTACTTCAGGACCGGCCGAGCATGCGGGTCTGCCTCCTCATGTCCGATCTGGAACAGGCGGAGCACGGCTCCACGGGCAAGGGCCGCGAATGGCTCGCCCGCGCGACCCGGGCCCCGCGCGACCCGGCCTGGATCGCCGACGGGGTCGTCTCCGACCACTGGGCCCCGGTTTCGCCCGTCACCGGCCGTCTCGACGCCTTCGTGTGGCAGGCTCCGCCCGACGTGCTCATCGCACCCGAACTGACCCTGCACGACGATGTGACGGCGGATCTCGACGACGAGCCGAGGCCGCTGCCTGCCATGCCCGCGCCCAAGGCTGCCCTAGGCGAGGCGCCCGTGTCCGAACCGGAGCCCGTCGTCGCGGCGCCCGAGGCGAAGGCCGATGCCACTCCCGGCGAACCGGTGAAGGAGCAGGCGGGCAAGCCGCTGCCCGAACCGGTGGTCTTCCCGGCAAGCCCCCCGGACGTGCCGAAGCCGAAGGAGGAAGCGGCGGCCGCTCGCCGCAGCGTTTTTTCGGTCTGGTAGGGCCATTCCGCCCCTTCCCGCCCTTGCCAAGCGGCGGGGGAGCGGGTAAGAGGGCGGCCTCTCGGATCGCAAGCATTGCGATGCCGCAATAGCTCAGCTGGTAGAGCACCTCATTCGTAATGAGGGGGTCGGGGGTTCAAATCCCTCTTGCGGCACCATTCCCATCCTTGACGGCAGGGCAGCCTGGCGGGCATCGACGGGAAGGACTGGAAGGGGGCCATAGCTCAGCTGGGAGAGCGCTTGCATGGCATGCAAGAGGTCGGCGGTTCGATCCCGCCTGGCTCCACCATCCTGCCAAGACGAGAGACGGAGCGTGCGGGTGTAGCTCAGGGGTAGAGCACAACCTTGCCAAGGTTGGGGTCGAGGGTTCGAATCCCTTCGCCCGCTCCAATTTTCAAAAAAGCCGCCTTCGGGCGGCTTTTTGCTTTTCAGGGCCCATCCGCGCTCGCTGACGGTGTTTCAGCGTGTCGGAAAAGAAAAGCCCGGCCAGGGGCCGGGCTTTCCGTTGGCTTCGAGCTGCATGCTTCCCTTGAGGGAAAAGTCAGGCCGATCCTTAAGCGGCCTTGACGCCGTGAAGGAAGGTCTCGACCTCGCGGCTGAGATCCTCGGAATGGCGGGCGAGCTCCTGCGCGGCGCCCAGCACCTGGGCGGCCGCTGCGCCGTTGCCCTGGGCCGCCTGCTGCACGGACACGATATTGCCCGTGACGGATTCCGTGCCGCGTGCTGCCTCCTGCACATTGCGGGCGATCTCGGCGGTGGCCGCGCCCTGTTCCTCCATGGCGGCGGCAATCGAGGTCGAGATCTGCGACATCTCGGTGATGGTGCGCGCGATCTCCTGGATCGCCGCGACCGTATGCTGCGTCGCCTGCTGCACCGAACCGATCTGGCTCGCGATCTCCTCGGTCGCCTTGGCGGTCTGGCTCGCCAGTTCCTTCACCTCGGTCGCGACCACGGCGAAGCCCTTGCCGGCTTCGCCTGCGCGTGCGGCCTCGATGGTGGCGTTGAGCGCGAGCAGGTTGGTCTGGCCCGCGATCGTGTTGATGAGCTGGACCACGTCGCCGATCTTGCCTGCGGTCGCAGCCAGCTCATGGACCGTCGCATCCGTGCGCCGGGCTTCCTCGACGGCCTTTTCGGCGATCTGCGAGGATTGGGTGACCTGGGTGGAGATCTCGCGGATCGAGATGGACAGCTCCTCCGTGGCGGCCGCCACGGTCTGCACGTTGGACGAGGTCTGCTGCGCGGCGGAGGAGACGCCGATCAGCTGGCCGACGGCCTGCTCGGCGCCGGACGACATGGATTGCGCGGTCGCTTCCATCTCCGTGGCGGCGGAGGACAGGCCCTGCGTCAGGGCCGAGACCGTGGCGTCGAAGCGCTTCGTGAGCTGATCGAGCGCCTCGGCCCGGCGCATCTTGGCTTGGTTCTCGGCTTCCTGCAGGGTGGCGAGGCGGCGCGCCTCGATGGCGTTGTCCTTGAACACCTGCAGCGCGCGGGCCAGATTGCCGACTTCGTCCCTGCGATTGGTTCCCGCGACATCCACCTCGAGATCGCCGCCGGCCAGACGGTCCATCGCGCCGATCATCCCGTTCAGAGGACGCACGACGGCGAACACGACGATCGACCCGAGCAGGGCGATGGCGACGAGAATGCCGATGGTCGAAGAAGCCTTCAGGGTCCATGAGGTCTCGGATGCCAGATCGTCCGCATCGCTGGCTCTTCTCTGAAGCGTTTCAGTAGTAAGTTTCGTCAGATCCTCCAGCATGGTCCGCAGCTTGAGGCGCGCTTCGCGTCCCTCCGTGCTCGACACCTGCATGGCGTCGTCGATGCGGTGCGACCGCGACAACGCGACGCTTTTATCCATGAAGCTGAAATAGGTCTCGACCTGAGCCTTGAGGTTCGCGACTCTTTCTTGGCGCTGCTGATTATCGGCTAGGGCCGCCAGCTGCTCGATCTGCTTGAACACGAGCTCCTTCTGCTGGGCGTAGGTTCTGCCCGCGGACGCGATCAGCTCGGGATCCTTGTACAGGATCAGGTTCTTTTCCTGGGTCGAAGCCTCGTTCACTTCGGCCTTGATCTGAAGGATCAGGGCCTGCCGTGCCACTTCCTGCTCGACGAGATCCTGCGTGTCCTGGGCCAGGTGCTGAAGCCCGCGGTCCGCGATCACGATCAGGCCGATGGCGATGGCGACGAAGATAAAGGTTGGGATGGCTAGTTTGACGATCAGCTTGAGGTTGTCGAGGAAGCGCATGTTTCTTGTGTGGCCTGCCCGCATCGCCGCGGGAGGCGCACGCCCCCATGGCGCGCGGATTGACAGGCTCCCGGGGTCTATCGAGCGAAGCTTGCGCCGTGCTTGCCCGAAGCTTCCATGACCATGCCTTTTCTGCAGGGAAGGATTGCGGCCTGTCAGGACGCTTCCGGTCATGACAGGCTCGCATTCCGAATGCGGCGCATCCGTCGAAGGTGCGCCTCAGGCCGCCGTGCTGTCGCGAAGAGCGCACGCCCGATCTTCAATCCTCTCGAAGGCGAGCAGTCCGAGACCGGACCGCACCTCATCCAGCGTGGCTTGTGTCCTTTCCCGCGCCGCGCGCGTGCCGGATCGCACAATGTCCAGCACGTAGCCCGGATCCTGCGCCAGGGCGGCGCGGCGTTCGCGGATGGGCGCGAGCAGCGCCTGCAGGATGTCCTCCAGGCGGCGCTTCACGGCTGCGTCGCCGAGGCCGCCGCGCCGGTAATGCGCCTTGAGCGCCTCGACGGCCGCGCGATCCTCGTCGAATGCATCGAGATAGGTGAAGACGACATTGCCCTCGACCGTCCCGGGCTCGCCGGCGCGCAGGTGGTTGGGGTCCGTATACATACGGCGCACGGCATCCCGGATGTCGTCGGGCGTCGCGGAGAGCGGGATCGCATTGCCTTGGGACTTGCTCATCTTCCCCTTGCCGTCGACACCGGGAAGACGTCCCACCGATGGAATCAGGGCGCGGGCCTCGGGCAGAACCGCGCGGCCGATCTGCCGGTTGAGACGCCGCACGATCTCGTTCGTCTGCTCGATCAGGGGCGCCTGGTCCTCGCCCACGGGAACGACCGTCGCCTTGAAGCCGGTAATGTCGGCCGCCTGGGCCGCCGGATAGCACAGGAAGCCTGCCGGAATGTCGCGTCCGAAGCCGCGGGCCTGGATCTCCTCCTTGATGGTCGGGTTTCGCTCGAGGCGCGAAACCGTCACGAAGTTGAGATAGAGCAGGGTCAGCTCGGCGAGCGCCGGCAGTCCCGATTGCAGGCAGATGGTGGTCTTCGCCGGGTCGATTCCGACCGCCAGATAATCGAGCGCGACCTCCAGCACGTTCCGGCGCACCTTGGCGGGATCGGCGGCGTTGTCGGTGAGCGCCTGGGTATCGGCGAGCAGAAGATATTGCCGGTGGCTGTGCTGAAGCGCGACGCGGTTCCTGAGGGATCCGGCATAATGGCCGAGATGAAGGGGGCCGGTGGTCCGGTCGCCTGTGAGAATGACGGGGCGCTGGTCGGTGTCGAGGGGCATTCTGGCTCTCCAGGGTTTGAGAGCCGCCGTGACGAAGACCTGTCGGGATGAACGAACGCTGCCTGCCGTGCACGGCGGCTACGTTCGTTTCAGATCATGACGACGTGCCGCTCCCTTCAGGAGCGCCACCACAGAGACTTGATGGAGGTCGCACGGTCGTTCATGTGGGCATGAATGCCATGTCGGGACGGGCCGCGCAAGCTACAGAACCACGATGCCTGCGTGCTTGGCCTTGTTGTCCGGTTCCACGTGGATCGTGATGAGGGCGTCTTCCACATCCGCCTTGAGCGCGCGTTCGAGGCGGTCGCAGATGTCGTGGGCGTCGGTCACGCTCATGGCGCCCGGCACCACGAGGTGAAAATCGATGAAGGTCATCTTGCCCGCATGGCGCGTGCGCAGGTCGTGCGCCTCGATGGCGCCTTCCGCATTCACCGCGATGATCTCGCGCACGCGGGTGAGCGTCGTATCGGGCAGGGCCTCGTCCATGAGGCCGCCGATGCTCTCCTTCATCAGGCTCCAGCCTGACCAGAGAATGTTGAGGGCGACCAGCCCGGCGAGGACGGAATCGAGCCAGGCCCATCCGGTGACGGGGACGAGCATGAGGCCGACCAGAACGCCGCCCGAGGACATGACGTCGGTGAGAAGATGGCGTCCGTCGGCCACGAGCGCGGGGGAACGCAGGCGCCGTCCGCGATGAATGAGGATCCAGGACCAGGCGGCATTGATCACGCCCGCCAGCGCATTGATGGCGAGGCCCTCCATGGGGGCGTCGATCATCTTCGGCGACAGGAAGCCGAAATAGGCTTCGCGCATGATGGCGAGCGCCGCCACGATGATCAGCACGCCCTCGAGGACGGCAGAGAAATACTCCACCTTGTGATGGCCATAAGGGTGATTGGCGTCCGCCGGCGCGGCGCTCACGCGAACGGCCATGAAGGCCGCGACCGCCGTCACCACATTGATGATGCTCTCCAGGGCGTCGGAATAGAGCGCAATGCTGCCCGTGATGTAATAGGCGGCATATTTCAGGACGAAAACAATGGTTCCGACGAATATGCTGCCGATGGCAAGTTTATGAATCTTGTCCATGGCGCGACACGAAAAAAGCTGGATCGGGGAGAACGAGGCGACCTTATAGAGCCTGATGACGCAAGCGCAAGATCTTGTTTTACTTGCAATTCGTTTGCAAAACCAGGATCGCCGCCGTGACGGACAAGGAAAGCCAAGCCTGATCGGGCTTTCACGGCACTTGAGCATTTTTCGGCGAAGTGGATCCCGTTCGCCGTCCAGACAATGCGCCATGGCGAAGACGAGAGCTGCTTTTGCTTGGTGGAAACAGCTCTTGCCGGTCGCGCTTTCGCGCGGGCCTTACTCCTCGATTGCGGACGCCTTGAGCCGCAGCTTCCCGTAATAGGTCGACAGGGACGGCGCGAGCGTCCGGCACTGGTCGATCAGCGCGAGGGCCTCCCCGCGCTTTCCGGCGCCGATGCTGTCGAGAACGGTAGGGTGCAGCTCGGTCAGTTCGGAAAAGGCCTTGTCCTGGCCAGAGTTCTTCGGGGCGAGGATGGTGAACACGGTCGATCTCTCGGTGCGCCCCTTGACGGCGATGCGGTCGAGTTCGATCAGCACGAAATGGTCCTGCAGGGCCTTTGCGGTCGCCGGTCCGAGGACGATGGAAACGCCGTATTCCTTCGACAGGCTCTCCAGCCGCGAGGCCAGGTTCACCGTGTCCCCGAGCACGGAGTAATCGTAGCGCCAGCGGGAGCCCACGTTGCCGACCACGCAATCGCCCGTGTTGATACCGACGCCGATGGCGAAGACCGGCGCATCCTCGCCCTGCTCCCGCCGCAGCTCCGCATTCAGGCGCGCGACCGCCTCCAGCATCCGCAGGGCGGCGCGGGCGGCGCGCAAGGGATGGTCGGGACACGGCAGGGGCGCGTTCCAGAAGGCCATCACGCAGTCGCCGATATATTTGTCGATGGTGCCCCCTTCCGCGAGGATCGCTTCCGAGAGCGGATCGAGCAGGCGGTTGATGAGCGCGGTGAGGCGCTCTGGCTCGTCCTTCAGCTTTTCCGACAGGGTCGTGAAGCCACGCACGTCGCAGAACAGGACCGACAGGTTGCGCCGCTCGCCTCCCAGCTTCAGGGCGCCCGGATCGCGGGCGAGCTGGGCCACGAGCTCCGGCGAGAGATAGCGCGAGAAGGCTTCCGAGACGGCGCGGCGCAGATGCCGCTCGCGGGCATAGTCCAGGCCGAAGCGGGTGCCGAACACCGCCAGCGCCGCCGCCGCCGGAAGGGCCGGCGGCACCCATACGCGGCTGAAGCGCAGAACCGCCCAGGCGCCGACGAAGAAAAAGGCGAGCACGAAGAAGGCGGACAGGCCCGTGCGCCACGAGACGCCGTGCGTGCAGAGGGCTGCGGCCAGCATCGCCCCGGCCAGCACGAGAAGCACCATGGCCCATGGCGGCGCGGGCAGCACGTAGAGGCCGTGACGCAGGTTGTCGAGAATGGTCGCCTGCACCTCCACGCCCGCCGTGAGCGTGCCTTCCGTCAGCGTATAGGGCGTGAGGAACGTGTCGGGCGTGCTCGCGTCGGCCGTGGTCGCCGTCTTCGGGCTCAGGCCGACCAGGACGATCTGGTCCTTGAAGTAGCCGGGCGGCAGAAAGTTCGCCGGATCGAGAGCCTGATAATAGGACGCCGTCGGATAGGAGCGGTCCGGGCCGAAATACTGGATCAACGCGCCGTCGGGAGCGGGCGCGGCCTGCGCCCCGCTCAGGCGGAGCGCCTCGGCCGCGAAGCCGTCGTGAAGCGTGGGCATGCGGCGCAGATAGCCGTCCCCGTCGGGATCGACCGAGGCGATGCCGGCCACGGCTCCGGCATCGAGGAACGGATCGAGCGGATTGACCTGCGTGATCTGGGTTCCCTGGTTCAGCACGATGGTCGCAACATCCGCCGCCAGGACCACGCCCGGGCCGAGCGCCTTGGCGAAAGCCGAATCCGCTTCCTCGGTCGACGGCTCGGCGAAGATGATGTCGAAGGCGACGACTTTCGCGCCGGCCGCGCGCAGGCTCTCGACGAGCCTGGCGTGCAGCTCCCGCGACCAGGGCCAGCGCTGGCCGATCTCGGAGAAGGACGGCTCGTCGATGGCCACCACGATCGCTCCCGGTTGGGATGGACGCGGCGGGGCGATGACCGAGAGCAGGTCGTAAAGCCGTGCCTCGATCAGGCGGAAGGGAGGAAAGAACACGACCGGAATCAGAAGGGCCGCGATGAGGCCCGCCATGGCGAAGTGTCGCCAAAGCGGGTCTCCTGCACCGTTCCTCTGAGAGGCTGTATTCTCGTCGCTCACCCTCAGAACCTGGCCTTCAGGCTTGCCTCGAACGTGCGGCCCGGCCCGCGGGCGTCGAGGGCAAGCTCGTACTTCTCATCGAACATATTGAGCACGCTCAGGCCGAAGAGAAGCCTGCGGTCCGGCGTCTCCCACGAAAGCGTCGCATCCGCCGTCCAGTAATCGTCGATGGGGCGGCCTTCGATGTTGCCGGTGATGTCGCTCAGGAAGGTTCCGGCGAAGGTGAGCTTGAGACGGCTCGGATGGACGAAGGTCACGCCCGCGCGGGCGAACTTGCCGGCGATGAAGGGCACGTCGGCGCCGGGCGCTTCTTCCGAGCGGATCTTCGACGAGACAGTGCCGACGGTGCCGAACACGCCGAAGCCATGGGTGAGCCACAGGTTCGCCGTCGCCGCGAGACGCTCGATGCGTGCCTTCCCGATGCCGAGAGTGTCGACCGAATAGGCCACCGGAATGTTCAGGTCTTCCGCTTCCTGGCGCTGGTACTCGACGGCGGTGAAGACATAGGGCGACCATTCCGCGTCCCAGCGCAGGGCGAGGGTCTTGGTCTCCCCGCCGAATCCGATGGGCAGCTCGTTGGGGGCCAGGCCCACGGTGGTGACGGGCGCCAGCGTGAAGGCGATCGGCTGCAGCATATCCTGACGGTAGGCCGCCCGCAGCCACTGGCCTTCGAAGGGCGAGACGGCGATGCCGACGCGCGGCGCGATCATGGTCTCGTCGTTGTTTTCGACCTCGATGGTGCTGCGCTCGATCCCGGCCTGCGCCTCGAGCCAGTCGAAGGGACGCCAGAACGCATCCGCATAGAGGCGGCTCGCATTGAAGTCGGTGCTCGTCCGGTCGTCGATATTGACGAACTTCTCGTAGGTGCTCGTGACCCGGTTGAAGGTAAAGCCCCAGCCGCTATTGCTCTCGGTGCTGCGTCCCCGCTGCGCCTCAAGTCCGTAGTGCAAGGTGACGTCGCCGAAGCCGATCATGTGGGACAGGCTGGCCGCTGCGCCTTCGACGCGGGTGCGCGTCCAGTTGGTTCCACCTTCGATGAAGTTGGGATTGGTGGGCGAGACGACGGCCACCTCTCCATAGCGCCGGTCCAGGGCATTGATTCCGAACACGGCGCCGGTCAGCACGTTCCTGTCGCTGAAGCTGTGGCTCCACCCGGCGCCGCCCAGCATGGCGGTGCTGTCCAGGGTCGCATTGAGCAGGCTTGAAGGAGTCGAGATCGAGGCCAGGGCAGGATCCCTGTTCGCTCCGGCGCCGAAGACGAGAAAGCGGTCGGATGCCGACGGCGCCATGCCGACGAAGAAGGCTCCGCTATCCGCGCCCTCCTTGTCGATCAGGTCGCGTCCATTGGCCTTGGCGCGGCTCGCCGTCAGGGTGAAGGAGGTCGGCAGCGGCTCGTTCGAGAAGCCCTGCGCCGTCGCTTCGGCGCCCCAGCCCCAGCGGCCGTTGTGACGCAGCGCGGCGCCGCCCACCTCCACGTCCAGGAAGGGACGCCGGATGAAATCGGGGCGTCCGATGCGGCCGGACACGGCCAGCGGATCGAAGAAGAGACCCTGGATCGTGAGGTTGAGCGCCGTCATGTCCGTGTCGACGCCGGTCTCGATGGTCGACACGTCCGGTTTCTGGGTGAAAACCCTGGGCCGCTGGACGGCCGACTGGTCGAAATAGCTCGATGCCGTGAAGGGATCGAATACCCGGTCGCCGTAGAAACGGGACCATTCGTTCAGGTTCAGGAAACGATAGGCCTGCGCCGGATAGGAGCCGCCGTCCTTGTTCACGGCGATGCCTGTGAAGTCGCCGCCCCGCTGGCGGTAGCGCCGCAGGGTCTCCCGGGCTGCCAGAACGGCCTGGTCCGCCTGGTACTGGTCGATGGCGATGCCGGTGCGCACGCTGGAGACGACGGGATCGTTCGGATCGAGCCGGTCCGCATTGTCGAGGGCCTGGATCGCCAGCTCATCGTCGCCGTCCTGGTAATAGGCGAGGGCGGTCAGGAGCAGGCCCTGCGACAGGCCGGGATTGGCGGCCGAGCCGGCGAGGATGGCCTCGAGCCCCTTGGCGGATTCACCCTTCTGGAGCAGGTAGCGGCCCCGTGCGAGATAGGCCACGTGGAAGCCTGGATCGAGGCTGAGCGCCTTGTCGATCAGGGCGCCCGCCTCCTCCACCCGGCTCTGGTCCAGCAGAAAGATCGCCAGATTGGCATAGGCCACCGGGCTCCACGGGTCCTCCGCGATGGCCCGGCGCAGGGCCTCTTCGGCTGCAATCGGCCTGTCGCGATCCGATTCGAACAGGCCCAGCGTATTCCACAGGCCGGCATTGCCCGGCGCGGTCTCAAGGGCCCGGCGCAGGGACTCGACGGCCCCGTTGACCTCTCCGTCGATGTCGCCGCGGATGCTGCTGTCGGCGGCGATCACCTCCGGATCGTCCGGATCGAGAGCCTTGGCCCTGGCGATGGAGGCGCGCATGTCGTCGCGCCGGTTCAGCGTGTAGGCCACCGTCGCCGCGGCGGCGGCGATCCGCGCATCGTTCGGGAAGCGCTTCTCCGCGGCCTTCAGCACGTCGGCCGCCGCGTTCAGGTCCTGCTTGAAGGCGACCACATAGGCATGGGCCAGCGCGCCCCACGCATCGTTGGCGGAAGCCGCAGGCTCCGCGTAGATCCGCTTCGGATCGGCCAGGGATTGCGTGATGTAGCGGCCATAGGAGGCCAGGGCGCGTCTTTTGGGATCGACGCCCCGCTCCGCCTTGGCGAACAGGGCCGCGGCTTCGGACCAGCGGTGCTGCGAACCGAGGAGGGCGGCCTCGACCATGTCCGCGCGGGCGCGCTGCGCTGTGCTGAGCCGCCGCTTGCGGGCCTCGGCGAGGGCCTGTGTGGCGACGTCCCGGCCGTCATAGGAGGGAGCGATCTCCGCCAGGGTGAGCCAGTCCTCCGCGCTGCGCGCCTCAGGCGCAAGGGCCTTGATCCGGGCGCGTTCCGCCCGCAGGCCCGGACCGGTCAGGGGCGTGGTCGAGAGCGATGAGAACGTCTCGCGCAGGCTCAGGTAGAAGAGCATCTGCTCGCGGTCGTTGGAATTCGTGAGCACGAATTTCGTCGGGGCCTGCCCGATGGAGACCACGGCCCCTTCGCCCTGGCGGACCGTCACGGTGCCCTGCGAATTGGTCAGCTCCACCACGCCTTCGAGCACGATGAGGGAGGTGCGGCCGCCTTCGACCGACAGGGACCAGTCGGTGCCGCGGATCGCCGCCACGGCCGCGGGCGTCTTGACGTCGACGCCGGTTCCGCCGCGGGCCGCCCGGGCCCAGATATTGCCGCTCTGAAGGCTGAGCTCTGTCGTGCCGGCGTTGCCGGCGGCCACGTCGTTCACGGTCAGGGTCGAGTTGCGGCCGACGCGGATCTGGGTCTGATCGGCGAACAGGATCGCCAGATTGCCGATCGCGTTGGTGCGCAGGGTATCCCCGCCGACCACGTTCTGCTGGAGCGCGGCCGCGCGCCAGAGATCCTCGCGCACGAAGCGCATTTCCTCGCCGCCCTTCGCCGCCACGATGGCGCCGGCGGACGGGCCTTGCCGCGGAATGGGGGACTGGGCCTGCGCTTCGGCAAGGCTCAGAGCCAGCGCGCTCGCGGCGGCCAGAAGCGTGAGGGAACGGACAGACATGAGTGAACCAACTCGACCGGGGGTACCTGCTCTAACGTTACTCGAACTTAGCAGGAAGGGACCGGGATCAAAGTCGATTCACGCAGCCGATGCTGTGTTTTGGAGCACAGGGTGAACGATTGCGGCATATGCGCCACAGTGAGGCTATGCAATGCCGCTTCGGAACGGCTTCAGCCCGTCTTGCCCCGCGCGGCGAGAAGCTTCTGCTTGAGGTCGTTCTGGGCGAAGGGTTTCTGCAGGACCGGACGGTCGCGGAACGCGTCGCGGATCCCGGCGCTGCCGTAGCCTGTCGAAAAGACGAAGGGAATGGAGCGCTGCGCCAGGGCCTCGGCCACCGGATAGATCGGCTCGCCGGCGACGTTCACGTCGAGAATGGCGAGATCCACCTTCTCCTGCTCCACCGCATCGAGAGCGGCCGAGAGCCGGGCCGCCGGACCGATCACCTCGCAACCGAAATCGAGGAGCATGTCCTCCAGCAGCAGGGAGATTGCCGCCTCGTCCTCGACGACGAGAATCCGCAGGCCGGAGAGATCGTCTTCGCTCGCTAAGCTGTCGGTCACGGTTTTACTTTCTTTCACGCAAGGCCTTGGAGAGGGCTCCCCAGAGCGGAGGTCGGGCGCCCTCGATGCCGTCGACGTCAGGCCTTGAGAATCAGATATTTCTATCATTTCGTGCGGTCATGCAAAAGTTTCGTGCGTGGCTTCGATGCAACATCCTTGCGCGGGTGAACTTAGGGTGACGGTTTCGTTCGCCTAGTCCCGGCCTGCCTGAATCGACCCGGTATGGACAGCGCGGCCCAGGACGGGACGGAGGAGGCCGGAAAGGAAGGGATCGCAGCCTCTTGCGAAGGCGGCCGCTTGTCCTGAATAATGGCCCCATGTTGTCGCGTCGCCGCTTCCTCCCCCTCATGAACGCCTGCGCATCGGACCGCTTCCATGCCTAGGCGGGCCCTCAAAGCACCGGTTCTCATCGTCCTGCACCAGGAGCACTCGACTCCCGGCCGGGTCGGGCGCCTCCTTCTGGAGCGCGGCTATTCCCTCGACATCCGCCGCCCGCGCTTCGGCGATCCGCTGCCGGAGACCCTCGCGGAGCATACCGGCGCCGTGATCTTCGGCGGTCCCATGAGCGCCAACGATCCGGACGATTTCGTCAAGACCGAGATCGACTGGATCGAGGTGCCGCTCAAGGAGAACAAGCCGTATCTGGGCCTCTGCCTCGGGGCGCAGATGATGGCCAAGCACCTGGGCGCCCGCGTCTGGACCCACCCGGAGGGCCGGGCCGAGATCGGCTATTACCCCCTGCTGCCCACGGCGGCCGGGGAGAGGCTGAGCGAGGATTGGGGCGTGCCATGGCCGGGCCATGTCTATCACTGGCACCGCGAAGGCTTCGATTGTCCTTCGGGAGCCGAAACCCTGGCGACGGGCGACGATTTCCCGACCCAGGCGATCCGCGCCGGCGAGAAGGCCTTCGGCCTCCAGTTCCATCCGGAGGTGACGCACGCCATGCTCTGCCGCTGGACCGTCGTCGCCGAAGAGCGGCTGTGCATGCCCGGTGCGCAGGACCGGGTGCGCCAGATCGACGGGCGCTATCAGTACGACCCGCATGTTTCCCGCTGGCTCGACCGGTTTCTCGACCATTGGCTCGACGAGGGCGCGCGCGCATGAGTGGCGGGACCATTCTCGTCACGGAGCGCCTGCGGCTCTGCCCATGGCAGGACGAGGACTTTCCGCTGTTTGCGGCCTTGCATGGCGATCCGGATGTCCAGCGCTTCCTGGAGGCGGGAGAGGATGCCTGGGACGAGCCGATCCTCCGGGAAAAGTTCGCGCGCTTTCGCGCCGATTACGCCGCGCACGGCTGGTCGAAGTTCAAGGCTCTCGACGCGCAGGGCCGGTTCGTCGGCCGCGCGGGCTTCAGCCGCTTCGATGAGACGGGCGAGCTCGAACTCGGCTACAGCTTCAGGCGCGACGTCTGGGGCCAGGGCTATGCAACGGAGGTGGCGAGCGCCCTGCTGAGGTGGATCTATGGAGTTGCGCCCATCGATCATGTGATCGGCTTCGCGGTCGCCGAGCACAAGGCATCCCGCAGGGTGCTGGAGAAGGCCGGAATGACGTTCACGGGCCTGAGGGGCATCAACGGCATTCCCAACGCCTTCTACCGGCACGACCGCCCCGCCTGACGGCCTTCGCCTTCACGTGGCGTCGAATTCGAAGGGCGAGACGCCGCGCCTCATCTCGTCCACGATCAGCGCATGCATGAGCGGCGGCGCGGCCCGCTGCGGGCAGGCGGCGCGCTCGCACAGGCGGCAATTGACGCCGATGGGCGTGGCATCCGCCGAGGCGAGGTCGAGCCCCCGCGCATAGACGAGGCGATGGGCGTATTTCAGCTCGCAGCCGAGGCCCACCACGAATTGCGGATCGGGCGCGCCCCAGGGGTTGAAGGCGCGTTTGACCGTGCGGGCCACGGAGAACCAGCGTGAGGAATCCGGCAACTCGACGATCTGGGTCGCCACCTGGCCCGGCGAGCGGAAGGTGGAGTGCAGGTTCCAGAGCGGGCAGGTGCCGCCGAACTGGGAGAAGGGGAAGCGGCCCGACGAGAAGCGCTTCGACACGTTGCCCGCCGCGTCCACGCGCACGAGGAAGAAGGGGATGCCCCGCGCTCCCGGACGGGCGAGGGTCGTGAGCCGGTGCGCCACCTGCTCGAAGCTCGCGCCGAAACGCGCCCCTAGCACCTCCACGTCGTAGCCCAGGGCCTCCGCCGCCGCATGGAACTTGCCGTAGGGCATCATGAGGGCGCCAGCGAAGTAATTGCCGAAGGAGACCCTGAGCAGGCGCCGGGCCGGGCCGTCCGCGGGCTCCAGCCGCGCGGCCAGCGCGTCGATGGTCTCGCGCATCTCCGCGAAGGCCAGCTGATAGGCGGCCTGGAAGGTGCGTCCCGAAGGATCCACCATTTCCGAGATCAGGAGCTGGCGGCGGTGATGGTCGTAGCGGCGCAGGTTGTCCGACATCACGTCGATGGGCATGACGCGCACGCGGATGCCGTGCTTCGCGCGCAGCCGCTCGGCGATCGCGAAGAAGGGCTCGTGCCCCGTCACGGCGAGATCCGAGGCCAGGGTTTCGGCCGCTTCGTCCAGCTCCGGGAAATGGTTCTTGGCCTCGTGGATCAGCTCGCGCACCCGGTCGACCGGGTTCACCTGCGGCGCGTCCTCGGCGCGGTCCCGGTCGCTGAGGTTCGGGGTCACCGCCTCCCGGGCGCCGCGCATGGCCTGATAGGCGCGGTAGAGGCGGTTGATGGCGTCCACGAGGGAGGGGGCGCTCTCGATGGTCTCGCGCAGCTCGAGCCGCGCCACCGGGGTGCTGCGGAACAGCGGATCGGCGAAAACCTCCTCCAGCTCCGATGCGGTGCGCTCGTGGTCGTCGTTGGCGAATTCGCGCGGGTCCAGCGAATAGGCATGGGCGAGGCGGATGAGCACCTGCGCCGTGATCGGGCGCTGGTTGCGTTCCATGAGGTTCAGGTAACTGGGCGAGAGCCCGAGCTCCTCGGCCATGCGGGCCTGGCTCAAATTGAGGTCCCGCCGCAGGCGCTTGAGGCGGGGGCCGACAAAGAGTTTTCTGCTCTCATCCATTTGTAAATCTTTTTACAAATTGACCGATCTGATGGTGTCGTCCATTTACAAGGCTACTTTTCTTTTGAAATCAGCCATTGAAACAAAGACTTCTTCTGGAATTATATCCCTCAGACGCCCTGCCGACGCAGACTACTTTGTGGGTCGGAGGGGCACCTTGTCAACGGATGTAAACTTTATGATGAGGCTCTGCGCGCGAAGGAAGGCGGCGGGGTCCCGATCGGAGAACGGAGAACGGCCATGCAAAAGTCACGTTTCTGGGTGGTTGGCGGCGAGTACACCTCCTGCGACTGCGAAACCATGATCCAGGGCACGGAACGCGTCGTGGGTCCCTTCGAGAGCCGCACGGAGGCCGAGCGCACCTGGCGTTCCCTCTCCGAGGATCACCGGCCGCAGGCGCAGATCCGTTTCACCATCGCCCAGGAACCTCCGACGACCCTGAGCGCCTGAGAGGCCACCAACCGCGCTTGAGGGGCGTTACCCGCCGGAGGCTTCGTCCTCCGGCGGGTTTTCTGTCTCGTCCGCTCACGTCTTCGTCCGTGCCCCTCTGCCTCAATCCCGCAGCTGTCGTCTTTGTCATGTGCCGCATTTTTGAACGGCGAACCGGATCCACTTCGCCGAAAAGCGCTCTAGATGCAGCGAGGCAGGATTTCACAAGGGGATTTCCATGAAGACCGTCCTCAAGCCGCTCGCCTTCGCCTTTGCCCTCGGCTTCGCGGCCATGAACGCCGCCAGCGCCGACGTGGTCGTCTCCTCCAAGATCGATACCGAAGGGTCGGTCCTCGGCAACATCATCCTGCTCACGCTCAACGCCAACGGCATCAAGACGCAGGACCGGATCCAGCTCGGAGCCACGCCCGTGGTCCGCAAGGCGATCACGGCGGGCGAGATCGACATCTATCCCGAATATACCGGCAATGCGGGCTTCTTCTTCAACAAGGCGGACGATCCTCTCTGGAAGGATGCGGCGAAGGGATACGCGGCGGCCAAGACGCTCGATTACGACGCCAACAAGATCGTCTGGCTCGATCCCGCGCCCGCCAACAACACCTGGGCCATCGCCCTGCGCAAGGATGTGGCCGAGGCGAACAAGCTGAAGACCATGTCCGATTTCGGCCAATGGGTCGCCAAGGGCGGCAAGGTCGTGCTCGCGGCCTCCGCCGAGTTCGTGAACTCGGAAGCGGCCCTGCCAGCCTTCCAGAAGACATACGATTTCAAGATGAAGCCCGAACAGCTCATCGTGCTCTCCGGCGGCGACACGGCGGCGACCATCAAGGCGGCGGCCGAGCAGACGAACGGCGCCAATGCCGCCATGGTCTACGGCACCGACGGCGGCATCGCGCCCTCGGGCCTCGTGGTCATGGCGGACGACAAGGCCGTGCAGCCCGTCTATGCTCCCGCGCCCATCGTTCGCGAGGCCGTTCTCAAGGAGAATCCCAAGATCGCCGAGATCCTGAAACCCGTCTTCGCCTCTCTCGATCTCGCCACGCTCCAGGAGCTGAACGCCCGCGTCCAGGTGGGCGGCGAGCCTGCGAAGGCCGTGGCGACGGATTACCTGAAGTCCAAGGGCTTCCTGAAGTGATGTGACGCCCCGATCCGGCGAACGGGCGGGGATCGACAAGGGCCGGACGCCGCGTGAACACGATCTCTTCCCGAACGACCGCCTCCGGCATGACCTCCTTGCGCTCCATCCCCTCCCTCGATCGGCTCGGAAGCGTGCTCGCCCTCCTGATCGGCGTCGCGCTGCTGGCGGCCCCCTTCATCACGTACCGGGCCAATCGCATCGTCGCGGGCGAAGGGCGCATGCTGGCCGATGCGCTTCCCTCGAAGCCCGCCGTCGCCGTCATCGCCGTGGTGCTGGCCATCGCCTTCTGCGCGGCCTTCGTCCGCAAGCCGCTGGTGCGTCTGGGGGCGGCCGCTCTCGGCCTGGCCGCGATCCTTCCCGCCGCCGGGTGGTCCGCGAGCTTCGTCACGCCGGACGGCAATGCCTTCGCGCGCGTCTCGCCCTCGACCGGGTTCTGGCTGCTTGCGCTGGCCTTCGCGCTGCTCGCGGCCGATGCGCTGGCCCGCCTGCGCCTCGGGCCCTGGGCGAGGTTGCTCGCGCTGGCCGTGGCGGCGGGAGCGGTCGCACTGCTGCTGGCATCGGGCGCTTGGGACGATCTGTCCCTCCTCAAGGAATATGCGAACCGCGCGGACAGCTTCTGGCGCGAGGCGCGCCGGCATCTCTGGCTCGCCCTCGGCTCCATGGCGGCGGCCTGCCTCGTCGGGTTGCCGCTCGGCATCCTGGGCCATCGCATCCGCGCCATGCGGATTGCGGTCCTTCAGGGGCTCACCATCGTGCAGACGATCCCCAGCATCGCGCTCTTCGGCATCCTGATCGCGCCTCTCGGATTCCTCGCCGCTCAGGTGCCGCTCGCGGCGGCCCTCGGCATACACGGCATCGGCGCGGCGCCCGCCTTCATCGCGCTCTTTCTCTATTCCCTGCTGCCGGTCGTCGCCAACACGGTGACGGGTCTCGATCAGGTGCCCGCAGCCGTCATCGATGCGGCGCGCGGCATGGGTCTCTCGCGGCGGCAGCGCCTGGTGCAGGTCGAGCTGCCGCTCGCCTTTCCGGTCATTCTCGCGGGAATCCGCATCGCGCTGGTGCAGAATCTGGGCCTCGCCACCATCGCCGCGCTGATCGGGGGAGGGGGATTCGGCACCTTCGTCTTCCAGGGCATCGGGCAGACGGCCATCGACCTCGTGCTGCTCGGCGCGATTCCCACGGTGGCCCTGTCCTTCGCCGCGGCCATCGTCCTCGATGCGATCATCGATCTGACACAGCGGGGTGCGCATGATCGACATTGAGCATCTCACCAAGCGCTACGGCGCAACCACGGTCGTCGACGACGTGTCCTTCCGCGTGGAGGAGGGCACGGTCGCGGTCGTGGTCGGCACCTCGGGAGCGGGCAAGTCGACCCTGCTGCGCATGATCAACCGCCTCGTGGAACCGAGCGCGGGCCGCGTCCTCATCGACGGCAAGGACACGATGACGATTCCGGAGGACGAGCTGCGCCACCGCATCGGCTACGTGATCCAGGGATACGGACTCTTTCCGCATCGCACGGTCGCGCAGAACATCGCCACGGTGCCGCGCCTGCTCGGCTGGGACAGGCGGCGCATCGCGGCGCGCGTCGAGGAGCTGCTCGACCTCTTCCAGCTCGATGCGGCGGAGTTCGCGACGAAATTTCCGCACCAGCTGTCCGGCGGCCAGCAGCAGCGGGTAGGCGTCGCCCGCGCCCTTGCGGCCAAGCCCGCCGTTCTTCTGATGGACGAGCCCTTCGGCGCGCTCGATCCGGTGATCCGCGGCAAGGCGCAGGACGACCTGCGCGCGATCCAGAAGCGCCTCGGCACCACCATCATGCTCGTGACCCACGACATGAACGAGGCGTTTCATCTCGGCGACCGCATCGCCGTCATGGACCGGGCGCGGCTCCTGCAATATGCCTCTCCGGCCGATATCCTGACGCATCCTGCGGAAGCCTTCGTCGAGGAGCTCGTGGGCACGACGGAGCGCCCGTTCCGTCTCCTGTCGCTGACGACGGTTCAGGACGCCCTCGAGCCCGGAAGCGCCGAAGGGCAGCCGGTTCCGCTTTCCGCCAGCCTGCGCGATGCGCTCTCGCAGCTGATCTGGCTCGGCAGGCAGGCGCTGCCCGTCACCGATTCGTCCGGCGCGCCGGTCGGACGCATCAGCGTGGACCGCATCCTCCGGCACGGTCGCGCTGACCCATGAGAGCGCAAGCGGTCCTTCTTCGCGCGGCGGCTCTTCTCCTGCTCGTGGCGTTCGTTGCGCGGCCGCAGCTCTTTGCCTTCGCATTCGAGCCGCTCACCGCGAACAACGCGTCGGCGATCTACGATCAGGGCAGTCTCCTCGCGCTCACCCTGTCGCATCTGCGCACGGTGTTTCTCGCGACTCTCGCGAGTTCCGTTCTGGCCGTGACGCTCGGCGTCTTCGTCACGCGTCCCTTCGGGCAGGAGTTCCTGCCGCTGTCGCGCAGCCTCGTGAATATCGGCCAGACCTTTCCGCCCGTCGCGGTGCTGGCGATTGCGGTGCCGCTCGTCGGATTCGGCGAGAAGCCCACCTTCATCGCGCTCTTTCTCTACGGCCTCCTGCCGATCTTCGAGAACACCCTCACCGGATTGGCGGATGTGGAGCCGCAGACGCTGGAGGCTGCCAAGGGCATGGGCATGAATGCCCGCCAGCGCCTGATCCAGGTGGAGCTGCCTCTCGCGCTGCCGGTGATCCTCGCGGGCATCCGGCTCTCGGTCATCATCAGCCTCGGCACCGCCACCATCGGCTCGACGGTGGCGGCCAAGGGGCTGGGCGAGGTCATCATCGCCGGCCTGCAATCCAACAACGTCGCCTTCATCCTCCAGGGCGGATTGGTGGTCGCGCTGCTGGCGGTTCTCATTCACGGCGGATTGGCAGCGGTGGAGCGCGCCGTGGCCCGGCGGCTGGGCCGTCCGGCTGGGGCGGCGACGTCCCAGCCGTCTTGACAGCGGGCGCCCGCTCGGGTGCTAACCTTCCTGTCCCGCCTTCCATTCGGTGTTTCATGACGACGATCCGAGACAAGCTCGAAACCATCCTCGCGCGCCTGGAAAGGCGCGCCGCCGAGGAGCGCGTGTTCCTGCGCCTTTACGAAGATGCGGCCCGCGCCGCGGCGGACGCCGCCGACGCGCGCAAGCGCGCAGGCGTCTCCTTGGGCCCGCTCGACGGCGCGATCGTCTCGATCAAGGATCTCTTCGACGTGGCGGGAGAAACCACCCTGGCGGGCTCCGTCGCCCTGCGCGACAGGCCGCCCGCGGCGCGGGACGCCGCCATCGTCCGCCGGTTGCGCCAGGCGGGGGCGGTGATCCTGGGCAAAACCAACATGGTCGAGTTCGCCTATTCGGGGATCGGCCTCAACCCGCATTACGGCACGCCCGGCAATGCGGCCGATCCGCTGCGGGTTCCCGGCGGCTCCTCGTCGGGGGCCGGCGTTTCCGTGGCCGAGGGAACGAGCGAGATTTCCATCGGCAGCGATACGGGCGGCTCGGTGCGCATTCCGGCGGCCTTCAACGGCGTCGTTGGCTTCAAGCCCACCGCCCGCCGCATCCCGCTGGAGGGCGTATTCCCGCTCTCGCCCAGCCTCGATTCCGTGGGACCGCTTGCGAAGAGCGTCCAGGACTGTGCCGATGCGGACGCCATCATGGCGGGCGAGGAGCCGCGCCCCGTCCAGCCCTGTCCGCTGGCGGGCTTGCGGATCGGCTTGCCGCGCGGACGCCTGTTCTCCGACACCGAGCCGATGGTGGCCCAGGCCTTCGAGGCGACCGTGAGCCGCCTGTCGCAGGCGGGCGCGCGCCTGTCGGAACACGACATCGACGATCTGCTCGAGGCCATGGCGCAGACCACGCGCGCCGCGTCCATCGCCTCCATCGAGGCGGCGGAGATCCATGCGGATTGGCTGACGGCGAAGGAGGCGGAGATCGACCCGCTCGTGGGGCCTTCCATCGCCCGCAGCGGCGCCGTTCCGGCTCCCGTCTACATCCGCATGCTCCGCGACCGGCGCGCGCTCGCCGCCGCCATGGACGAGCGCCTGTCGGCCATCGACGTGCTGGCCCTGCCGACCACCGCCATCTCCGCCCCGCCGATCGCGCCGCTGGAGGCGGACGAGAAGCTCTATCACCGGACGGATTGGCATATCCTGCGCAACACGATGTTCGGCAATCAGTTCGATCTCACCGCCATCTCGCTGCCGATTCCCGGATGCGAGCGCCCCGTGGGCTTCATGCTGGTGGCGCGCCACGGGCAGGACAGGCGGCTTCTGGACATCGCGGCGGGCGTCGAGGCGATGCTGGCGCAGGGACGATGAGCGGGCAGGCACGAAAGCGCGGGACTAGCGTTATGTCTCATCCGTGCCGAAGCCTGCGAGAACCGGGATGATGCGCCTCGTCTATCTGTGCTGCGGCTATGCGAGCCTGGGGCTCGGCATCGTCGGAATCTTCCTGCCGGTTCTGCCGACGACGCCCTTCGTTCTGCTGGCCGTCTGGTGCTTCGCGCGTTCCAATCCCGATCTGGCGCACAAACTTTACAGCCATCCCCGGTTCGGTACCCTGCTCACCACATGGCGCGATCAGCGGGCCATTCCCTTTCGCGCCAAGGTCTGGGCGCTGACCATGCTGGCATCATCCTATGGGCTGATCCTGTGGCTCTCCGAAAGCCGCGTCGTGCCCATGCTGCTCGCTGCGATCATGGGCAGCGTCGCGCTCTTCATCGCGACGCGCCCGAGGCCGCGGCCATAGGGAACATTCAAGGCGTCAGGAGATTTCAAACAAGCGAAGTCGGATCGCGCTCCGGCACGGGCGTCTCCGATTTGGCCCCGCTTGCGCCATGCTATGGCCCAGGTTCCGGTTAGGCTTCATGCATCTTCAAAGGGAGCAACGCCATGCGAAGTGTCAGCCTTTCGGTCTTTCTGCTTGCGGCTGCGGCCATCCTCTCGCCGCTGCTGCTTGCGCTGGCCTACACGGCAAGCGTGTTCGCATCCGCCCTGATGTTTCCTTGACGATCCGGCATCCGCTTTTTTGCCCCGACATTGTATCAATGCCGAGGATTGGCGATCTCCGCCGTCAGCTTCGGCAGTTCCTTGGTCATCCAATCGACCATCTGTTCGCTGGTCGTGAGGTGGTCGGGCATGGAAATGTACGGCCCGTGCGACTCGTAAATCGCGATCGGGTCGCGGGCTCCAAGGATCGGGTCGAGTTCGTCCTCGATCTCCGGCGTGATGGTCCGTCCGCCGAACCAGGTCAGGAGCAGGAGGAGCATCCCGACGGCGCCGGCAAGGACGACGAGCAGAGACATGGTCAGGTCTGCGATCACCGGCCCTTTCCTCGCGGTCCGACACCCCATCTTCTGGCACCAGCCTAGCGCATCGCGCCTCAAAAGTGGACCCGGTATTTGTCGGGCGCGACACTCCGGTTTTGCGGTTTGCCATGCAGGAACCGGTTTGAGGCCGGGACATTGAGGTTTACAATGATCACCCGGTCCATGAATGCGACGCAATTGATCCTGTGAGGGAGGCGCGCATGAGAACCTATTACGTGTTCCAGTCGACGAGCATTCCCGGCCTGCGCGGGTTCGCCGAGAGCCCCGCCGGAGAGGCATTGCCCGCGGATCAGGGGCCCTGGACCCCCTTGCAGCAGATCGGCCCCGACGAGGAATGGACGCTCGATATCAGCCGCGCGATCGTCGCCGCCGGAATTCTCGAAAACGGCTTCTATCTCTGGGGGCCCGTCAACCGCCCGGCTTCGACGCATCCCGTGATCGAGAGCGACCGCGTCGAGGGCACGGCCGTCTACGACCCGCAGGGAACGCAGATCGGCACCATCAAGCGGCTTCTGATCGAGAAGGCGAGCGGGCGCGTGCTCTATGTCGACGTGACCTTCGGCGGGTTCTTAGGGGTAGGCGTGCACCATCACACGATCCCGTGGGACAAGCTGTCCTACGACACGGAGCTCGAAGGCTATCGCACCGATATCACGGAGGCGCAGGTCGTCGGTGCGCCCGCCTTCTACGGCGACGATCGGGTCTGGCCCGAACGCAGTCGCGAGCAGGAGCTGCGCGATTACTGGCACGACATCCCACGCGGCCCGATCTGATCGGGACGCCAAACGGAGACGATCAGGATGAAGCACATGTTCAAGGTCGGCCAGGTCGTTCAGCCCCGGAGCGTTTCACAGAAGCTTCCGCACGACCGCTTCAGGATTCTGCGCCTGCTTCCGTCGACGGCGGGCGGAATGCCTCTCTATTGCATCAGGAACGACGCGGAAATGATCGAACGCGTCGTCGAGCAGAACGACATCGAGGCCGCATAGCGGCCGGTATCCGGCGCGCCGCGCGGGCCATTCCGGGGCCTGCCCTTCCGGGAACTCGTGGGCGTTTGCGCCGTTGATTCTCCGAATGCCTTCGTTCCCTCTGGTAAACTCAGACAGCCTGTCGGGTCCTCCGTTCAGGCTTTTTCTTTGCGCTCTTTCCTTCGCGCCTCAACGCTCCACCACCACGCTCTTGATGTTGGTGAATTCGCGGATGCCGAAATAGGAGCATTCGCGGCCATAGCCCGATTCCTTCACGCCTCCGAACGGCATGCGCGGATCGGAGCGCACATTCGCATTCACGAAGCTCATGCCGGATTCGAGCGCGCCGGCGGCGATACGCTCGCCGCGGTCCAGGTCCCTTGTGAGAACGCCTGAGCCCAGGCCGAAGGGCGAGGCGTTGGCGATGCGGATGGCCTGCGCCTCGTCGGCGGCTTCGATGATCGCCGCCACGGGGCCGAAGACCTCCTCGTCATAGGCGGGCATGCCGGGCCGCACATCCGTCAGCACGGTTGCCGGATACCAGGCGCCCGGCCGGTCGGGCACCTCGCCGCCGAGGAGAAGACGGGCGCCGCGATCGATGCTTTTCTGAACCTGAACGTGGATCGCGTCGCGCGCCTTCACGCTCTGCAGCGGCCCGAGCTTCGTCGCTTCGTCGCGGGGATCGCCCATCGGATAGGCCCTCATGGCCTCCACGAAGGCGCGCTCGAACGCCGCGCGCACCTCCTTGAGCACGATGAAACGCTTGCCCGCGATGCAGCTCTGCCCGCCATTGACCATGCGCGCGGCGGCGCAGACGCGGGCCGCCCGGTCGATATCGGCATCCTCGAGAACGAGATAGGCGTCGGAGCCGCCGAGTTCGAGCACGCTCTTCTTCAGCGCTCCGCCGGCAGCGCTCGCCACCTCGCGCCCGGCTCCTACGCTGCCCGTGAGGGTCACGGCGGCGATGGAGGGCGCTTCGATCAGGGCGCGCACATCCCGGCTCGGGACCAGCAGCGTGCGGAAAAGGCCCGCCGGAAACCCCGCCTCGCGAAACACGCTCTCGATGGCAAGCGCGCAGCCCGGAACGTTGCTCGCATGCTTGAGCACGGCCGCATTGCCCGCCATGAGAGCGGGCGCGGCGAAGCGGAACACCTGCCAGAACGGGAAGTTCCACGGCATGACGGCGAGCACGACGCCGAGCGGATTGTAGGTGACGAAGGCCCTGGGGCCGCCGAGATCCACAGGCTCCGCGGCGAGGTAGCGTTCTGCGTTCTCCGCGAAGTGGTCGCAGTTGAAGGCGCATTTCTCGATCTCGGCCAGGCCTTCCTTGCGGAGCTTGCCCATTTCCGCGGTCATGATGTCGGCGAATTCCGCTTGTCGGCGGCGCAACACGGTGGCGGCCTTCCTCATGAGGCCCGCCCGGTGCGCGAAGGACGTCTGCCGCCAGGCTTCGAAGGCGTGGCGCGCCTCCCGCGTCATGGCCAGGGCCTCGTCGAGGCTATGGCCTTCGTAAACGCGGCCGTCTTGTCCGGTTGCCGGATCGACGGTTCCGAAACGCGGTCTCTGGTCCTGCGATGCACCGCTCTCGGGCCGGCGGGTATTCTCGTCCATGGCTTCGACTCCCGGGGCTCGACGGCCCGTTTCCTGCGGCGAAGGAACGGACGGAATGGGGGAGCCGTTCCCGCATCCTCTTCAGCACATGATCACGTTCCCGGCCCTTGCTTCGGCCCTCGCCGGCCGCGAGGGCCTATTCGTGAAGTAATCAGGAAGGGGCACTCGGTGTTGTGCAGCATATCGTCGGAGCACGGCCTTCCGCAGAGAGGTAATACCCAAGAGCATGTTTTGCTGCATTGCAAAAATGAGCCTGAAATTGATAATGATTGTGCGCGATAAGGACGGAATGAAGAAGGTTATTTCAATCAAACGAAGCTCAGTTGTTTGGTAATATCCTTTCGAATTGCGTTCATCTGCGAAAAGCGAGGATGGTTATTCGCCGATGATGGCCTGCAGCCTGTATCCGGTGAAGAGCTGCTTCAAGGATCGGTCCGATACTTTCGGGTATTCCCAGATGGCGGAATTGGAAGACGCAGCGTGCTGTTGACGCGCCGCCGCAAGGCGTGGGGGTTCGAGGCCCTCTCTGGGAGCCACCTTGCTCGAAGACTTCGTGAAAAATTCACCCTGTGAGGCAAGGTAAGCCGCCCAGCGGAGGCTTCATGCCTGTCTTGAGTTTGGGGAGAGGAAAGCGAAGGACCGAAAGTTCTGCCAAGGGCTTGGTGGAGCTGAGGGGATTCGAACCCCTGACCTCTGCAGTGCGATTGCAGCGCTCTCCCATCTGAGCTACAGCCCCGGTCTGTATCACGACCAAGCGGGGCTCGTTTTAGGCTTCCTCGCTTCGGTCTGTCAATCGGCGTGAGGGGCTTCCGCAAGGCGGGAGGCCTCAAAGGGGCGGGATGGGTTGTTCGGCCGCGCTTCAAACGCTACATGAGCAACGCCGATCCCTGACAGGTCTCCCATGCGCGCGCTCCTCAATGTCATTCTGCTGGCCCTGCAGCTCTATACCTACCTGATCATCGCCTCCGCGATCCTGAGCTGGCTGGTGGCCTTCAACGTGGTCAACACCCGCAACGATGTCGTCCGCTCGATCTGGAACTTCCTGGATGCTGTGACCGAGCCGGCCCTGCGGCCGATCCGGAACATCCTGCCCAATCTCGGCGGGGTCGACATCTCGCCCATCATCCTGATTCTGCTGATCATTTTCATCCAGAACCTGATCGTCGACTATCTCATGCCGATTGCCTTCTGAGGAGGCCTGGCCATGCCCTGGCGCATCCGCCCCGACGGCCTCGAGGTCCGGGTCCGCGTGACCCCCCGGGGCGGGCGCGATGCGGTCGACGGGGTCGAGACCCTCTCCGACGGCAAGCCCGTCCTCAAGGTCCGGGTCAGGGCCGTGCCCGAGGACGGGGCGGCGAACGAGGGCGTGAGGCGCCTTCTCGCCAAGGCCCTCAAGGTTCCCGCCTCGGCGGTGAGCCTGGAGGCGGGCGCCACGGCCCGGCTGAAAACCTTTCTGATCTCAGGCGAAGGCGGCCCGCTCGCCGCCGCTCTCGCCGCTTTGACAGGACGAGACGACCCATGACCGCCACGATCATCGACGGAAAAGCCTATGCCCAGGGCCTGCGCGCCCGCATCGCCGCGGCGGTCGGGACGCTCGCGGGGCAGGGCGTGACGCCGGGGCTCGCCGTGGTGATCGTCGGCGAGGACCCGGCCAGCCAGCTCTACGTGAAGAACAAGGCCCGCCAGACCGTCGAGGTCGGCATGCGCTCCTTCGAGCATACGCTTCCGGCCTCCACCAGCGAGGCGGAGCTGCTGGCCCTCGTCGCGACGCTCAACGCCGATCCGGCGGTGGACGGCATCCTCGTGCAGCTGCCGCTGCCGAAGCAGATCGATGCGCAGAAGGTGATCGAGGCCATCGATCCGGCCAAGGACGTGGACGGCTTCCACCCGATCAATGCCGGCCGGCTGATGACCGGCGTGCCGGGCCTCGTTTCCTGCACGCCGCTCGGCTGCCTGCTGCTCGCGCAATCGGTGCGCCGGGATCTGTCGGGGCTCAACGCCGTGGTGGTCGGGCGCTCCAACATCGTCGGCAAGCCCATGGCGCAGCTCCTCATCGCCCAGAGCTGCACGGTGACGGTCGCCCATTCCAGGACCCGCGACCTTCCGGCTGTGTGCCGTAACGCGGACCTGCTCGTCGCCGCCGTCGGACGGCCCGAAATGGTGCGCGGCGACTGGATCAAGCCCGGCGCCATCGTGATCGACGTGGGCATCAACCGGGTGCCGAACCCCGCCGCGGGCGAGGGCAAGACCCGGGTGGTCGGCGACGTGGCCTATGCGGAGGCCGTGAAGGTCGCCTCCGCCATCACCCCGGTGCCGGGCGGCGTCGGCCCCATGACCATCGCCTGCCTCCTGCGCAACACCCTGGAAGCGGCCTGCCTCCGGCGCGGGCTGACGATGCCTCAGGTGGATTTTGCGAGTGCCTCGTGAAAGGATTCACATTCGTCTGACAGATATCCTCGACGGATACCGCAAAGTCTGACACTGATGATCGATATAAAAGCGGGGGCGCGCATGACACTGACGACAGAGCAACATCTTCTCATCGAGACCCGTGTCACGAACGAGGGGCCAAGCATTGTCGTGGCCTATCTGTTCTGGTTCTTCCTTGGCATTTTCTCGGCCCATCGCTTCTATCTCGGGCGACCCGGCACGGCGATCCTTCAGATCCTGTCGTTCTTTGTTCTGATCGGCTTCGTCTGGCTGTTCATCGATCTCTTCCTGATCCCTGGCATGGTTCGCAGCAAGCAGCAGGAACTCAGGCAGCGCTTGGCCTATCAGCTGAGTGGACAATCCGGGTTGGTTCCCGCCTGATCCCCGCTTCGTCGGAAGGGGGCTTGAGCCGTCCTTCCGCACATACTCCATGAGCTGTCGTGCCGAGGGGGCGGCCCTCCTTCGGGTCGACGCCATGAATGGCCATGGTGCGTGCGGTTCGCCTCGATCACGCGTCGGACGGCGTCGAAGCTGCGCAGCCCTGCCGGAAAATCCCGCAGGATCCGAACGAATGCCTTGCGCCGTCTGGATGGCGGGCGCAAAATGTTGGCTGTGGGGCGACGGTTCACCCTTGAGAGGAGCGAACCATGAACGACATGAGCCTCATGAATCTGCAATCGGAAATGACGACGGTCAGCGCCGCTGCGATCGAGGCGCTGGCGGCGCAGCAGCGCGGCCCCGTGCTCGATGCGCACCACCCCTCCTATGACGGCGTGCGCGGAATCTGGAATGCGATGATCGACCGCAAGCCCGCCCTGATCGTGCAATGCGCGGGAGCTGCGGATGTCATTCATGCGGTGCAGTTTGCGCGCGACAACCGATTGCTCGTCTCGGTCCGTGGCGGCGGGCACAACATCGCCGGCAACGCCGTTTGCAACGGCGGCCTGATGATCGATCTGTCGCCGATGAAATCGGTGCGCGTGGATGCCAAGGCGAAGCGGGTCTGGGTCGAGCCGGGCGCGTCGCTGGCCGATGTGGACAAGGAAACGCAGGCCTTCGGCCTCGCGCTGCCGACGGGCATCAATTCCACCACGGGCATCGCCGGGTTGACGCTCGGCGGCGGGTTCGGCTGGATCACGCGCAAGTTCGGCCTCACCATCGACAACTTGGTGGCGGCCGACGTCGTGATGGCGGACGGCCAGATGGTGCGCGCCAGCGCGACCGAGAACCCGGATCTCTTCTGGGCCCTGCGCGGCGGCGGCGGGAACTTCGGCATCGTCACCTGCTTCGAGTTCAAGCTCCACGAACTCGGCCCACAGGTGATGTCGGGCCTGGTGGTGCATCCGTTCGACGATGCGAAAACGGTTCTGGCCCAATACCGCGATGCCCTGGAGGCCGCGCCCGACGAGCTGACGTGCTGGGCCGTGATGCGCCAGGCGCCGCCGCTGCCGTTCCTCCCTCCGGAATGGCATGGCAGGAACGTGGTGATCCTCGCCATGTGCTATTGCGGCGATCTCGCCGCAGGCGAGAAAGCGACGGCCGGGCTGCGCGCCATCGGCAGGCCGATCGCCGATGTGGTCGCTCCGCATCTTTTCGCCGGCTGGCAGCAGGCCTTCGATCCGCTGCTGACCCCCGGTGCCCGCAATTACTGGAAGAGCCTCGATTTCATCGAGCTCTCCGATGCGACCATCGACCTTCTGACCGATGCGATCCGCGCATTGCCGGGCCCGGAATGCGAGATCTTCATCGGCCATGTGGGCGGCGCCGCCGGACGGGTCCCAGCGGAGGCGACGGCATTTCCGCAACGAAATTCGCATTTCGTGATGAACGTGCACGCGCGCTGGCGCGATCCGGCGATGGACAAGGCCTGCATCGCCTGGGCGCGTGGGATCTTCGAGGCGGGCAAGCCTCACGCCGCTCCGACCGCTTACGTCAACTTCATGCCGGGCGACGAGTCGGACCGCGTCGAAACCGCCTATGGAGGGAATTATTGCCGCCTGGCCGAGATCAAGCGGCGTTACGATCCGGAGAACCTGTTCCGCATGAACCAGAACGTGCGGCCCGCGCATTAGGCTCCCTTGAGCGTGGGTGAGTTCTCAACCCCTCACCCCTTGCGCAAGTGCTCCACGAGCTGCCGCGCCGAGGGGGGCAAGTCCTTGAGCGAGCGGATGCACAATGTGAGGTCGCGGGCGGCCCAGGGATCTTCCAGGGCGACGGTCTGGATGGCCGTGGTGCGGGTGGCGCGGCGGGCCGTGGTCTCGGGCACGATGCCGACGCCCACGCCCGCCTCGACCATGCGGCAGACGGCGTCGAAGCTCCTGAGCTGCACCCGCAGGCGCAGGGGCTTGCCGGTCCGGCTGGCCTTGGCCGAGAGGAAGCGCTGGAGGGCGCTCGCCCGGTCGAGGCCCACGAAATCGTGCTCCAGCACCTCGGCGAAGGGGATGCTGGGGCGGGAGGCGAGGGGATGGCCCTTCGGCACCGCCAGGACGAAGCGGTCGCTGCGGAACGGGTAGGTTTCGAGCTGCCCGGTCTCGACCGTGCCCGCCACGATGCCGATATCCCCGACCCCCTCCGCGATGAGCCCCACGATCTCGTCGCTCAGGCGCTCCTCCAGGTCGATGGACACCTGGGGGTGCCCGGCGAGGAACGTGCCCAGGGCCTCCGGCAGGAACTCGGTGAGCGCATTGGTGTTGGAGAGAATCCGGATCTGGCCTGTCAGCCCGCCCGTGTAGGAGCCGAGATCCTCCCGCAGGCGCTCGGCCTGGGCCAGCAGGGCGCGGGCATGCTGTAGCAGGGTCCGCCCGGCAGGCGTCGGGGTCACGCCCGCCCGGGTGCGCAGGAGAAGGGGAGCCCCGAGGGACTTTTCCATGTTGCGGATGCGGGTGCTCGCGGCCGCCAGGGCCAGATGGGCCCGCTCGGCCCCGTGGGTGATGCTTCCCGCCTCGACCACATGCCGGAAGAGGCTCAGGTCCGTCAGATCGAATTGCATAGGTTTCCTTCGTCATTCGCGAAGGGAGATAAGAATAATTAAAAATTGCGCGGTATGCGAGCCTGAAGCATCTTCGCCGCTGACGAAGTGTGGCCCTCTGTCACCCGATTGGGCGGAAGGCGCATTGCGGTGTTGCCGCGCATCCGATACGAACCGTTCCAAACTACGCGCGACGACCGTCGCCGACCAGGAGTGAACACCATGGCTGAGGCGAAAGTGGCCCCCAGGCCCCTGTCCCCGCATCTTCAGATTTACCGGTGGAGCTGGACGATGGCGATGTCCGTCGCCCACCGCCTGACCGGCATCGCGCTTTACGGCGGCATCGCGCTCTTCGCGATCTGGCTCGTTTGCCTCGCCGCCGGTCCCGGGGCCTTCGACGCCGTGCAGTGGTTCTTCGGCTCGCCCCTCGGCACCCTCATCCTCTTCGGCTACACCTGGATCCTCATGCACCACATGCTCGGCGGCGTGCGCCACCTCGTGTGGGATTTCGGCTACGGCATGGAGGCCGCCCAGCGGATCGGCATGGCCCGCCTCACCCTCATCGGCTCGGTCGCGCTCACCCTCGCGATCTGGGTCGTCGCCTTCGTCGCTTTCTAAAGGAGACCGGACCCATGGCCGACAACAGGGCTGATACCCGCGTTTCCATGCGCACCCCGCTCGCCCGCGTGAAGGGCCTCGGCGCCGCCGGGCACGGCGTCGAGCATTGGTGGCTCCACCGCGTCACCGCGGTGGCGAACATCCCGCTCGTCATCGCCTTCGTGATCGTCGTGGCGGCGCTCGCCGGCTCCTCCTACCAGGACGCCATCGCCATCGTCTCGCATCCGCTCGTCGCGATCCTCCTGATCCTCGCGGTCGTCTCGGTCACCAACCACATGCGCCTCGGCATGCAGATCGTGATCGAGGACTATGTTCACGACAAGGGCCTGCGCGTCGTCGCCGTGATTGCGAACAATTTTTATGCGGCGGTCATCGCGGTCGCCTGCCTCTACGCCATCCTCAAGGTCAGCCTCGGCCGCATCCTGGTTTAAGGAACTCAACACATGGCTCAAGCAACGAACGGCGCAGCCATCAACGGCAAGGCCTACACGATCGTCGACCACACCTTCGACGTGGTGGTCGTGGGCGCGGGCGGCGCGGGCCTGCGCGCCACCGTCGGCTGCTCCCAGGCGGGCCTGCGCACCGCCTGCATCACCAAGGTGTTCCCCACCCGCTCGCACACGGTCGCGGCGCAGGGCGGCATTTCCGCCTCGCTCGGCAACATGGGGCCGGACGACTGGCGCTGGCACATGTACGACACCGTGAAGGGGTCTGACTGGCTCGGCGACCAGGACGCTATCGAGTATCTGTGCCGCAACGCTCCCGCCGCCGTCTACGAGCTGGAGCACTGGGGCGTTCCCTTCTCCCGCACGGCGGAAGGCAAGATCTACCAGCGCCCCTTCGGCGGCATGACCACCGAATACGGCAAGGGCACCGCGCAGCGCACCTGCGCCGCCGCCGACCGCACGGGCCATGCGATCCTGCACACGCTCTACGGCCAGGCGGTGCGCAACCAGACGAACTTCTTCATCGAGTATTTCGCCCTCGACCTGATGATGAACGACGAGGGCCGCTGCATCGGCGTCGTCGCGCTCAACCAGTCGACCGGCGAGATCCACCGCTTCCGCGCCCATATGACGATCCTCGCCACGGGCGGTTACGGACGCGCGTATTTCTCGGCCACCTCCGCCCATACCTGCACGGGCGACGGCAACGCCATGGTGCTGCGCGCCGGCCTGCCGCTGCAGGACATGGAGTTCGTGCAGTTCCACCCGACCGGCATCTACGGCGCGGGCTGCCTCATCACCGAGGGCGCGCGCGGCGAGGGCGGCTATCTCACGAATTCGGAAGGCGAGCGCTTCATGGAGCGCTATGCGCCCTCCGCCAAGGACCTCGCCTCCCGTGACGTGGTCTCCCGCGCGATGACCATGGAGATCCGCGCCGGGCGCGGCGTGGGCAAGAACAAGGACCACATCTATCTCCACCTCGACCATCTCGACCCGAAGATCCTGCACGAGCGCCTGCCCGGCATCTCGGAAAGCGCGAAGATCTTCGCGGGCGTCGATGTGACGAAGGAGCCGATCCCGGTCCTGCCGACCGTGCATTACAACATGGGCGGCATCCCGACGAACTATCACGGCGAAGTGCTGACGCTTAAGAACGGCAACCCGGACACGGTGGTGCCGGGCCTGATGGCGCTCGGCGAAGCGGCCTGCGTGTCCGTGCACGGCGCGAACCGCCTGGGCTCCAACTCGCTCATCGACCTCGTGGTGTTCGGTCGCGCGGCGGGCCTGCGCTGCGCCGAAATTCTGGAGCCCAACGCGCGCCATGCGGACCTGCCGAAGAATGCCGACGAGCTCGCGCTCTCGCGCCTCGACAAGTTCCGCTACGCCAACGGCTCGACCCCGACCGCCGAGCTGCGCCTCCAGATGCAGAAGACCATGCAGAACAACTGCGCGGTGTTCCGCACCGGCGAGGTGCTGGAAGAGGGCAAGAAGCTGATCCACGACGTGTGGAACGCGGCCGCCGACATCAAGGTCACCGACCGTTCGCTCATCTGGAACACCGACCTTCTCGAGACGCTGGAGTTCGACAACCTCATCGGACAGGCGGTCGTTACCATGGAAGGCGCGGCGAACCGTCAGGAATCCCGCGGCGCCCACGCCCGCGAGGACTTCGCCGAGCGCGACGACAAGAACTGGATGAAGCACACCCTGGCCTGGCTCGACGACACCTCCCACAAGGTGACCCTCGATTACCGCCCGGTGCACACCTACACCATGTCGAACGACATTCAGTACATCGAGCCCAAGGCTCGCGTGTACTAAGGAAGACAGCAACGATGGCTCAGTTCACTCTTCCCAAGAACTCCCAGTATACCGAAGGCAAGTCCTGGCCGAAGCCGGCCGGCGCCACGAACGTCCAGGAATTCCGCATCTACCGCTGGAACCCGGACGATGGCGCCAATCCGCGCATCGACACCTACTATGTCGATCGCGACGATTGCGGCCCGATGGTTCTCGATGCGCTTCTGTGGATCAAGAACAACGTCGACTCGACGCTGACCTTCCGCCGCTCCTGCCGCGAGGGCATCTGCGGCTCCTGCGCCATGAACATCATGGGCGGCAACACGCTGGCCTGCACGCTCGGCATCGACGATTGCGGCGACGGCGCGATCAAGATCTATCCGCTGCCGCACATGCCGGTGTTGAAGGATCTGGTGCCGGACCTCACGAGCTTCTTCGCCCAGCACGCCTCCATCGAGCCCTGGCTGCAGACGGAGACGGCGGAGCCGGAGACCGAGTGGCGCCAGACGCCGGAGGACCGCTCCAAGCTCGACGGGCTCTACGAGTGCATTCTCTGCGCCTGCTGCACCACCTCCTGCCCGAGCTACTGGTGGAACGGCGACCGGTTCTTGGGCCCCGCGGCCCTGCTCCAGGCCTATCGCTGGCTCATCGACAGCCGCGACGAGAACACGGGCGAGCGCCTGGACAACCTGCATGATCCGTTCCGGCTCTATCGCTGCCACACGATCATGAACTGCGCGAACACCTGCCCCAAGGGCCTGAATCCGGCGAAGGCCATTGCCGAGATCAAGAAGATGATGGTCGCGCGCGCCGTTTGAGGCGTCTTCGCAACACATCCCCAAAAGGCGCCTCGTGCGCCTTTTTTTGTGGGCCGCGATCCCATATGTCGAAGCCAGAATAAAGTTGGCCTGGGTTCATATTCCTTCCTGTAGCCTGGGTTGAATCGGGACCCGTCCGGGTGGACGGCCTGCATGCGAGGACGACGATGACGAAGCCCCTCTGGCTCACGATTGCTGTGATCTCTTCCGCGCTCGCCCTCGGCGCGTGCTCCTCGACCCGCCTCGGCGGCGCTCCGGTCCGGAGCGCGGCGGCGGCCCCCATCACCGAGGCTCCCCCTGTCGAGGCGGTGCCGTCCGGCCCCATCGAGGCCAGCCCGCTGCCGCCCGTCGCCGGTGCTCCCGTCGCTCCCAACCTGACGGAACCTCCGGCCGGAGGCACGGACATCGCGGGCCTGCCGCCCGCGCCTCCGCCGCCGACCGTGGCCGCGCCTGCGCCCGCGCCGGTTGCGGTGCCCTCCAGCCGCACCGCCATCGTCGGCAACTGGAACGCCCAGACCTCCGGCGGCAGCTGCCGCATCCAGCTCTCCAGCAGCCCGGCCCTCGACCTCTACCGGGCCTCGGCCACCGCTTGCGCCAACAAGGACCTGTCCAAGGTCAATGCCTGGGATTACCGCGACGGCGAGGTCTATCTCTACCAGACCGGCGGCGCCGTCGCCGCGCGCCTGCGCGGCTCGTCCTCATCGCTCAGCGGCGTGATCGCCAAGTCCGGCGCTCCCCTGTCGCTCTCGCGCTGAGTTCCGAAGAGCGCGGCAGTCCATTCAGGCGCAAGCCGTTTGCGCTGAAGGCACGAGAGGCGTATCGATCATCCCGTGAACGACACCTCCTTTTCCTCGCCTCTCTCCATCACGGCCCGGTACAACGCCCTGGTCACGTCGGGCGCCATCGAGCGCGATCCCGCGCAGGTGGCGCTGCTCCGGCGGCTCGAGGCGCTGGCCGAAAGCCTCGCCAATCACCGGCTCGCCCGCAAGCCCAGCGCGCTCGGCTGGCTCTTCGGCAAAAAGAGCGCCGCGCCGCCGCAGGGGCTCTATGTCTGGGGCTCGGTCGGGCGCGGCAAGACCATGCTGATGGACCTCTTCTTCGAGGCGCTGACCGTGCGGCGCAAGCGCCGGGTCCATTTTCACGCCTTCATGGCCGATGTGCACGAGCGGATCCACGAGTACCGGCAGAAGCTGAAGAGCGGGAAGGTCGCGGGCGACGATCCCATCGCGCCCGTGGCGGAGGCGCTGGCGCAGGAAGCCTGGGTGCTCTGCTTCGACGAGTTCACCGTCACCGACATCGCCGACGCCATGATCCTGGGGCGGCTGTTCACGGCCCTCTTCGCCCATGGGGTCGTGGTGGTGGCGACCTCCAACGTGGAGCCGGAACGGCTCTACGAGGGCGGCCTAAACCGGTCGCTCTTCCTGCCCTTCATCGGGCTCCTGCAGGAGCGGATGGCGGTGGTGAAGCTCGAGTCCCGCACGGATTTCCGGCTGGAGAAGCTCGCGGGCAGCCCGGTTTTCTACACCCCGGCGGACAACCACGCCCATCTTGCCTTGAGCCGCGCCTTCAGGAGCCTTACGGGCCGGGATCACGGCAACCCCGTGACCCTGACCGTCAAGGGCCATCCGGTGGAGGTGCCGCAGGCGGCGGGCGGGGTGGCCCGCCTCTCCTTCGCGGATCTCTGCTCCAAGCCGCTCGGAGCCGCCGATTACCTCGCCGTGGCCGAGGAGTTCCATACAATCATCCTCGAGAACATCCCGAAGATGACCTTCGAGCGCCGCAACGAGGCGAAGCGCTTCATCATGCTGGTCGATGCCCTCTACGACGCCCATGTGAAGCTTCTGGCCTCCGCCGAGAGCGAAGTGCACGCGCTTTATCATGCCGATACGGGCCGCGAGGCCTTCGAGTTCGACCGCACCGTCTCGCGCCTGATCGAGATGCGCTCCGAGGAATATCTCGCCCTGCCGCATGGCCGGTCGGATTCGGAAGCCTCCGGCAGCACGACGGGGCTCGCCGAGACCTGAGGCGGCTCAAGCATCGGACGAGAAAGTGGACTTGCACTTTTGGGATCGAATCCGATGCTTTCTTCTCAGCCGAGGAACAGGCTCGCAAGAAGAGCGATGACGGCGAGGCCCATGAGCCCCGTCGCGCCCCAACCGGCCCAGGCGAGCCAGGTCCGCACCGTATAGTCGCCCAGTACCCGCCTGCTGGTGACGATGCCCATCATCATGCCCATGATGGGGGCCGCCGCGATGCCGTTGAAGACGGCGCTCCAGAGAAGCAGCTTGATCGGGTCGATGCCGGACAGGGCGAGCAGGATCCCCAGGGATGTCGCGCCGCCGAGGATCAGGTAGAAGCCGCGCGCTTCGACCACGGTGAGCTCCAGGCTGTTGCGCCAGCCGAACGCATCCGCCACCGCGTAAGCCGCGGAGCCCGCGAGCACCGGCACGGCGAGCAGGCCAGTGCCGATGATCCCCATGGCGAAAACGGCGAAGGTGAAGGGGCCCGCGATGGGCCGCAGGGCCTCGGCCGCTTCCGACGCGGTCTGGATATCCGTGACGCCGCTCTTGTGCAGGGTGGCGGCGGTCGTGACGATGATGAAGAAGGCGACGAGGTTGGAGAAGACCATCCCGATCCAGGTATCGACGCCGATCTCCCAGAGCCGCGCCTTGGCCCGCTCCGGCGAGCGCGAGAAGCTGTGGAGATGCCCGAGCTTCTCCTCCTCCACCTCCTCGGCCGCCTGCCAGAAGAACAGGTAGGGGCTGATGGTGGTGCCCAGGATGGCGACCACGAGAAACCAGTAATCGGCGTTCGACGAGAATCGCGGCAGGAAGGTCGCGGCAAAGACCTCCGCCCAGGGCACATGAACGCTGAAGGCCGCCGCCACATAGGCGAAGAGAACCAAGGTCAGGCTCTTGAGGTAGGGCGCGTAGCGGCGATACGAGATAAAGACCTGGAGCACGAGGCAGAGCAGGCCGAAGGCGGCGGCATAGACATGAGCCGGACCGCCGGCGAGCATCCGCAGGGCTTCTCCCATGGCGGCCAAGTCCGCCGCGAGATTGACGATGTTGGCCGCGCATAGCAGGGCGACCAGCGCCAGCACGAAAGGGCGCGGATAGATCGCCCACGCATTGGCGACAATCCCCCGCCCCGTGATCGCGCCGATCCGGGCGCTGACGGTCTGGATCGCCACCATGAAGGGTGTGGTCAGGAACACCGTCCACAAGAGGCCGAACCCCGTCTGGGCCCCGGCCTGGGAATAGGTCGCGATTCCGCTGGGATCGTCATCCGCCGCGCCCGTGATCAGGCCAGGGCCGAGCAGGTTGGCCAGGGACCTGCGATGCCGCGACGAGCTTGGGTGCTTGCTCCCCGGGTGCTTGGGCGGAGATTTCGCCACGTGGACCTCTCGGCGGTTGCTCTCGGCAGGGACGGAACGTCGGATCGATCCCGGGATGGCCAATCCGCCGGCGGACCGATGCGCCAGTAGGCGCGATGCAGGAGGGCCGCGTCAAGCTGGCTTGATCCTGGCGCCGCCGGCGTCCCGATGGTATCGATACGGCGATCGCCTCAATCCTGGAATGCGGTCGGGCCGAGCCGGTCCCGATCCTCCCGTAGCCGGGCCGAAGTCATGAAGAATGTGCGCCATACGGTGCCGGTGGACGTGCAGCTCCTGAACATCGCGGCCGATCAGCTGCGCCGCCACGGCCCCCGCCACGTGACCGTGGTCGGCATCGCCGATGCCGCCGGCATGACCCATGCCAATGTCTACCGCTACTTCGCCAACAAGGGCGCCCTCATCGACGCAGTGGCCGGCCAATGGCTGCGGCAGATGGAAGCCATCATCGCCGAGATCGCGGATTCCCCCGACCCCGCCGACGACAAGCTCGAACGCCTGATCCAGGCCTGGGCGCGCGCCCACCGGGACCTGCTGAAGCAGGACCGGCACCTCTTCGATGTCTATTGCACCGCCACCGAAACTTCGCGCTCCCTTGTCCGCAAGCACCGGGCGCGGATGCGCCAGCTCATCGAGCGGGTCCTGGACGAGGGCATCGTCACGGGCAAGTTCGACCCCCGGGACCGGGAGAAGGCCCACGCCTTCATCAGCGACGCGGTCTACCGCTTCATCAACCCCCTGACCGTCCGCCTGGACGCGGACGTTCCGCAGGACATCCTCGACCAGCGCCTCGCCACGATGATCCGCGTAGTCTTGAGGGCTCTGGCCAATGGAAGCGTGTAGCGTTAGTTACAAATTTCAAAAAATGTAACAGGAAAATCCTCTGCCTCTCGGCCGGTCCAAGCGCCTGTAATGCAAAAGTATTTTCCAACGGTTAAGCTTGAGCGCCAGGCCGCGAAAGCGCAAAGCCTTGATCTTTAACCTTTTGTTCGCTTGATGACGGGCCATCTCTCGTGTCAAACAGCGCCGACCTCAAGAAGGCTCTTCGCCTCAGCAAAACCCAAGGACAGACCATGGCCCGGAAAAAGATCGCGCTCATCGGTGCAGGCCAGATCGGCGGAACGCTCGCCCATCTCGTCGGCTTGAAGGAACTCGGCGACGTCGTGCTCTTCGACATCGCGGAAGGCATTCCCCAGGGCAAAGGTCTCGATATCGCGGAATCCGCGCCGGTCGACGGGTTCGACGCCAAGTACAAGGGCGCCAACGACTACGCCGCCATCGAAGGCGCCGATGTGATCATCGTGACCGCCGGCGTGCCGCGCAAGCCCGGCATGAGCCGCGACGACCTGATCGGCATCAACTTGAAGGTCATGGAAGCGGTCGGCGGCGGCATCAAGCAATATGCCCCGAACGCCTTCGTCATCTGCATCACCAACCCGCTCGACGCCATGGTCTGGGCGCTCCAGAAGTTCTCGGGCCTTCCTGCCAACAAGATCGTGGGCATGGCCGGCGTTCTCGACAGCGCCCGCTTCCGCCACTTCCTCGCCGAGGAGTTCAACGTGTCCGTCGAGGACGTGACCGCCTTCGTGCTCGGCGGCCACGGCGACGACATGGTGCCCCTCGTGCGCTACTCCACCGTCGCCGGTATCCCGCTGCCCGACCTCGTGAAGATGGGCTGGACTTCCCAGGAGAAGCTCGACACCATGGTCGAGCGCACCCGCAAGGGCGGCGGCGAGATCGTCAACCTGCTCAAGACCGGCTCCGCCTTCTACGCGCCGGCCGCTTCCGCCATCGCGATGGCGGAGAGCTACCTGAAGGACAAGAAGCGCGTCCTGCCCTGCGCCGCCTACCTCAACGGCCAGTACGGCGTGAAGGACATGTTCGTCGGCGTTCCGATCGTGATCGGCGAGAAGGGCGTGGAGCGCATCGTCGAAGTGTCGTTCTCGGCCGAGGAGAAGGCCATGTTCGACAAATCGGTCGCATCCGTGCAGGGTCTCGTGGACGCCTGCAAGCAGATCAACCCGGCTCTCGCCTAAAATAACCTCAGGACGTCATGGCCGGGCTCCGTCCCGGCCTTCACGCCTTCAACCGCAGCCGCGGAGACAAACGAATGAACATCCATGAATATCAAGGCAAAGCCATTCTGAAGGAGTTCGGGCTGCCGGTCTCCCGCGGCAAGGCCATCTTCTCCGCCGACGAGGCGGAAGCCGCCGCCAAGGAACTCGGCGGTCCACTCTGGGTCGTGAAGTCCCAGATCCACGCGGGCGGCCGCGGCAAGGGCAAGTTCAAGGAAGCCGCCGCCGGCGAGAAGGGCGGCGTGCGCCTCGCCAAGTCCGTGGACGAGGTGAAGGAATTCGCCAAGCAGATGCTCGGCAACACCCTCGTCACGATCCAGACGGGCGAGGCCGGCAAGCAGGTCAACCGCCTCTACATCGAGGACGGCTCGGACATCGAGAAGGAATTCTACCTCTCCATGCTCGTCGACCGCGAGACCGGCCGCGTGGCCTTCGTCGTCTCGACGGAAGGCGGCATGGACATCGAGCAGGTCGCCCACGACACCCCTGAGAAGATCCTGACCTTCTCGGTCGATCCGGCCACGGGCGTCCAGGCCTTCCACGGCCGCAAGGTCGCCCAGGCGCTCGGCCTCAAGGGCCCGCTTGCCAAGGAGGCCGAAGACCTCACCGCCAAGCTCTACGCCGCCTTCACGGCCAAGGACATGAGCATGCTGGAGATCAACCCGCTCATCGTCACAAAGGACGGGCACCTCAAGTGCCTGGATGCGAAGATCTCCTTCGACTCCAACGCGCTCTACCGTCACCCTGAGATCGTCGAACTGCGCGACATCACGGAAGAGGACGAGAAGGAGATCGAGGCCTCGAAATACGACCTCGCCTATATCGCGCTGGACGGCACCATCGGCTGCATGGTCAACGGCGCGGGCCTCGCCATGGCGACCCTCGACATCATCAAGCTCTACGGCGAGGAGCCGGCGAACTTCCTCGATGTCGGCGGCGGCGCGTCCGAGGAAAAGGTGACGGCGGCGTTCAAGATCATCACCGCCGACCCGAACGTGAAGGGCATCCTCGTCAACATCTTCGGCGGCATCATGAAGTGTGACGTCATCGCGCGCGGCGTGCTCGCGGCCGTGAAGGCGGTGGGCCTCCAGGTTCCGCTGGTGGTGCGCCTCGAGGGTACCAACGTCGAAGAGGGCAAGAAGATCATCCGCGAATCCGGCCTCAACGTGATCCCGGCGGACGACCTCGACGACGCCGCCCAGAAGATCGTGAACGCAGTTCGGGGCGTTTGATGAAAGCCGAGCAAGCATTCACCCCTAGCACGACTGACCTCGAATTCCCGCATTTCGTATGCTGGGATACCGAGCCGGTACGAAACGCCGCCCACGAGGCGAGGTTTTCAAGCCAACAGGATGCGAAAGACTTCTTCGAAATCAAGAAGCTAGTGCGGCCTGAGCTTTGTGTCTGGAGGGGAGTGCTTGGCAGGCGTCTCGATAATGATTCATTTGATTGGATGCATATTGAATGGTCTCCTGCCAGAGCTGAACAGCAACAAATCCCGACAGATGGAGAGGCTTATGCTTGGTCGGACTGGAAGAAAGTTCGATACAAAGCGTGCAAGCCCGAGGCATAGAAATCCCTAAGGCGCAAAAAATGTCCATTCTCATAGACAAGAACACCAAGGTCATCTGCCAGGGCTTCACCGGCAAGAACGGGACCTTCCACTCCGAGCAGGCCATCGCCTACGGCACCAAGATGGTCGGCGGCACCTCGCCCGGCAAGGGCGGCTCCACGCACCTGAACCTGCCCGTGTTCGACACGGTCAAGGAAGCGCGCGAGAAGACCGGCGCCGACGCCTCGGTCGTCTATGTTCCGCCGCCGGGCGCGGCCGATGCCATCCTCGAGGCGATCGACGCGGAGATCCCGCTCATCGTCTGCATCACGGAAGGCATCCCGGTCCTCGACATGGTGCGCGTGAAGCGCGCGCTCGAAGGCTCCAAGTCGCGCCTCATCGGCCCCAACTGCCCCGGCATTGTGACGGCGGGCGAGTCGAAGATCGGCATCATGCCGGCGAACATCTTCAAGCCCGGCTCGGTCGGCATCGTGTCGCGCTCCGGCACGCTCACCTACGAGGCCGTGTTCCAGACCACCAACGAAGGCCTCGGCCAGACGACGGCGGTCGGTATCGGCGGCGACCCGGTGAAGGGCACCGAATATATCGAGATGCTCGACATGTTCCTCTCCGACCCCAAGACCCAGTCGATCATCATGATCGGCGAGATCGGCGGTTCGGCAGAGGAAGAGGCGGCCGAGTTCATCGCCCGCGAAGCCAAGAAGGGCCGCAAGAAGCCGATGGTCGGCTTCATCGCCGGCCGCACGGCTCCTCCCGGACGCCGCATGGGCCATGCCGGCGCGATCATCTCCGGCGGCAAGGGCGGCGCGGAAGACAAGATCGCCGCCATGGAGGCCGCGGGCATCCGCGTGTCGCCATCCCCGGCACGTCTCGGCAAGACCCTCGTCGAGGTTCTCAAGGGTCAGTAAAGAGAGAAAAGGCCGCTCCGGTGTCGGGGCGGCCAAACAGCTTTTGGATTGCAGATTGCCATGGCACGTCAAGACGCCAACGAAAACTTCCTGAACACCGCTTTCCTCTATGGGGCGAACGCGCCCTATATCGAGGAGCTTCAAGCCCGCTATGAGAAGGATCCGAACTCGGTCGATGCCGAATGGCAGGCCTTCTTCGGCGCGCTGAAGGACGACAAGCAGGCTGTCGAGAAAGCGGCCACGGGGCCGTCCTGGGAGAAGCCGAACTGGCCGATTGCCGCCAATGGCGAACTGATTTCCGCCCTCGACGGCAACTGGTCCCAGGTCGAGAAGGCCGTCGGCGACAAGATCAAGGCGAAGGCGCAAGCCAAGGGCGCCGAGATCAGCCCCGAGCAGGTGCTGCAATCCACCCGCGATTCCGTTCGCGCGATCATGCTCATCCGCGCCTATCGCGTGCGCGGCCATCTTCATGCGAAGCTCGACCCGCTCGGCATCAACCCGCGCCCGAGCGACGAGGAGCTGCATCCCTCCCATTACGGCTTCACTGAGGCCGACTGGGACCGCAAGATCTTCCTCGACAACGTGCTCGGCCTCGAATTCGGCACGATCCGCGAGATCGTCGCCATTCTCGAGCGCACCTATTGCCAGACCCTCGGCGTCGAGTTCATGCACATCTCCGACCCCGTGGAGAAGGCGTGGCTGCAGGAGCGCATCGAGGGGCCGGACAAGGAGATCACCTTCACGAAGGAGGGCAAGCGCGCCATCCTCAACAAGCTCGTGGAGGCCGAAGGCTTCGAGAAGTTCCTCGACCTCAAGTACACCGGCACCAAGCGTTTCGGCCTCGACGGCGGCGAATCGCTCATTCCGGCGCTGGAGCAGATCATCAAGCGCGGCGGCAATCTCGGCTGCAAGGAGATCGTCCTCGGCATGGCCCATCGCGGCCGCCTCAACGTGCTGACGCAGGTGATGGGCAAGCCGCACCGGGCGCTCTTCCACGAGTTCAAGGGCGGCTCCTTCGCCCCCGACGACGTGGAAGGCTCCGGCGACGTGAAGTACCACCTCGGCGCATCCTCCGACCGCTCCTTCGACGGCAACAACGTCCACCTGTCGCTCACCGCCAACCCCTCGCACCTGGAGATCGTCGATCCGGTGGTGCTCGGCAAGGTGCGCGCCAAGCAGGACCAGCACGGTTGCTCGGCTGACAACCGCACGGCGGTCATGCCGCTCCTGATCCACGGCGACGCGGCCTTCGCGGGCCAGGGCGTGGTGGCGGAATGCCTCGGGCTTTCGGGCCTGCGCGGTCACCGCACCGGCGGCTCGATCCACTTCATCATCAACAACCAGATCGGCTTCACCACCGATCCGCGCTTCTCGCGCTCCTCGCCCTATCCGTCCGATGTGGCGAAGATGGTCGAGGCGCCGATCTTCCACGTGAACGGCGACGATCCGGAGGCCGTGGTCTTCGCCGCGAAGGTCGCGACCGAATACCGCCAGCGCTTCCAGAAGCCCGTCGTGGTAGACATGTTCTGCTACCGCCGCTTCGGCCACAACGAGGGCGACGAGCCGGCCTTCACCCAGCCGCTCATGTACCGCAAGATCCGGTCGCATCCGTCGATCACCGAGATCTACTCCAAGAAGCTCATCGCCGAGGGCGTCGTCACCGAGGCGGAGTTCGAGGAGATGAAGAACTCCTGGCGCTCGAAGCTCGACGCCGAGTTCGACATCGCGTCGAACTACAAGCCCAACAAGGCCGACTGGCTTGACGGCCGCTGGTCGGGCCTGAAGGCGGTGCGCGAGGATCAGGACGATCCGCGCCGCGGGCAGACGGGCGTGTCGGTCGAGACCCTTCAGAAGATCGGCAACGCACTGACCTCGGTTCCGGAGGGCTTCCACGTCCACCGCACGATCCAGCGCTTCCTCGACAACCGCAAGAAGATGATGGAGACCGGCGAGGGCCTCGACTGGGCCATGGCCGAGGCGCTCGCCTTCGGCTCGCTCCTCGTCGAAGGCCATCGCGTGCGCCTCTCCGGCCAGGATTGCGAGCGCGGCACCTTCTCGCAGCGCCATTCGGTGCTCACCGACCAGGAGAACGAGGAGCGCTACACGAACCTCAACCACATCTCCGAAACCCAAGCCCGCTACGAGGTCATCAACTCGATGCTCTCGGAAGAGGCGGTGCTCGGCTTCGAATACGGCTACACCCTCTCCGAGCCGAACGCGCTCACCATGTGGGAAGCCCAGTTCGGCGACTTCGCCAACGGCGCGCAGGTGGTGTTCGACCAGTTCATCTCGAGCGGTGAGCGCAAGTGGCTGCGCATGTCCGGTCTCGTCTGCCTCCTGCCGCACGGCTACGAGGGCCAGGGACCGGAGCACTCCTCCGCCCGTCTGGAGCGCTTCCTCCAGATGTGCGCCGAGGACAACATGCAGGTCGCCTATTGCTCCACGCCGTCGAACTACTTCCACATCCTGCGCCGCCAGCTCAAGCGCGACTTCCGCAAGCCGCTGGTGCTGATGACGCCGAAGAGCCTGCTGCGCCACAAGCGCTGCACCTCGACGCTCGCCTCGATCTCGGAAGGCACGCATTTCCACCGCGTGCTGCAGGACGATGCGCAGACCGGCCGCGACGGCATCAAGCTCGTGAAGGACGACAAGATCCGGCGCGTCGTGATCTGCACCGGCAAGGTCTATTACGACCTGCTGGAGGAGCGCGAGAAGCGGGGCATCGACGATGTCTATCTTCTGCGCGTCGAGCAGCTCTATCCGTTCCCGGCGAAGTCGCTGGCCGCCGAGCTCTCCCGCTTCAAGAAGGCCGACGTGGTGTGGTGCCAGGAAGAGCCCAAGAACATGGGTTCCTGGACCTTCGTCGAGCCCTATCTCGAATGGGTGCTCAAGACGGCCGGCTCCAAGGTGGAGCGCCCGCGCTATGTGGGCCGTCCCGCCTCCGCCGCCACCGCCACCGGCCTCATGTCCAAGCATGTGGCCCAGCTCCAGGCTTTCCTCGACGAGGCTTTTGCGGCCTGAACGCCGCAGGAGCCCATCCCTTTTCCAAGGGGCTCGTCCGGGCCCCGCAGAGACTAAAAGACGACCATGGCAACCGAAATCCGCGTACCCACCCTTGGCGAATCCGTCTCCGAAGCCACCATCGGCCGCTGGTTCAAGAAGCCCGGCGATCCGGTGAAGGCCGATGAGCCCGTGCTCGAGCTCGAGACCGACAAGGTCACCCTCGAGGTGAATGCTCCCGTCAGCGGCACGCTGGGCGAGATCATCGCCAAGGACGGCGAGACGGTCACCCCCGGCGCGGTGCTCGGCTCCGTCGTCGAAGGCGGCGCTGCGGCCGCTTCTGCCGCGGCCCCCAAGGCCGAGGCTCCGAAGGCTGCTCCGGCTCCGGCCGCTCCCGCTCCGGCGGCTCCCGGCGCCGCGAAGGATCACGGCCCCGCCGTCGCCCGCCTTGCGGCCGAGAGCGGCGTGAGCCCGGCCGCTGTGCCCGGCACCGGCAAGGACGGCCGCGTGACGAAGGGCGACATGCTCGCCGCCATTGCCACCGGCGGCGCTGCCGTTCCCGCGCCCTCCGCTCCGGTATCCGTGCGCGCGCCCTCCGCTCCGGTCGATGCCGAGCGCGAAGAGCGCGTGAAGATGACGAAGCTGCGCCAGACCATCGCGCGCCGCCTGAAGGACGCGCAGAACACCGCCGCCATGCTCACCACGTTCAACGACGTGGACATGAGCGCCGTGATGTCCCTGCGCAGCCAGTACAAGGACATCTTCGAGAAGAAGCACGGCACTAAGCTCGGCTTCATGGGCTTCTTCACCAAGGCGGTGATCCAGGCTCTCAAGGAGATTCCGGCGGTCAACGCCGAGATCGACGGCACAGATCTCGTCTACAAGAACTACTACCACATCGGCATCGCGGTCGGCACCGAGAAGGGCCTCGTGGTTCCGGTCGTGCGCGACGCCGACCTGCTCTCGGTTGCCGGCATCGAGAAGACCATCGCCGATTTCGGCCGCCGCGCCCGTGACGGCAAGCTCGGGATCGAGGAGATGCAGGGCGGCACCTTCACCATCACCAACGGCGGCATCTACGGCTCGCTCATGTCGACGCCGATCCTCAACGCGCCGCAATCGGGCATTCTCGGCATGCACCGCATCGAGGACCGTCCGGTGGTCCGCAACGGCCAGGTCGTTATCCGCCCGATGATGTATCTCGCGCTCTCCTACGATCACCGGATCGTCGACGGCAAAGAGGCCGTGACCTTCCTCGTGCGCGTCAAGGAGGCCCTCGAGGATCCGGCGCGTCTCGTGCTCGACCTCTAAGAACGATCACCCTTTCGGCGTCATGGCCGGGCTCGCCCTGGCCATCCACGACACAGATGCAAAGCCGTGGATGCCCGGATCGCCTCCGGGCATGACTTTCAGTGGAGACAACCCATGTCCTACGATCTCATCGTCATCGGCACCGGCCCCGGCGGCTACGTGGGCGCCATCCGCGCCGCGCAGCTCGGCCTGAAGACCGCCGTCGTCGAAAAGCGCAAGACCCATGGGGGCACGTGCCTCAACGTGGGCTGCATTCCCTCGAAGGCCCTGCTGCACGCCTCGCACATGTTCGAGGATGCGAAGGATCACTTCGAGCATCTCGGCATCGGCATCAGCGCGCCGAAGCTCGACCTGAAGAAGATGCAGGCCTTCAAGCAGGAAGGCGTCGACGGCAACACCAAGGGTGTCGAGTTCCTGCTCAAGAAGAACAAGATCGACGCCTTCCACGGTGCCGGCCGCATCCTCGCTCCCGGCAAGGTCGAGGTGACGGCGGAAGACGGCTCCAAGCAGGTGCTCGAGACGAAGAACATCGTCATCGCCACGGGCTCGGACGTCACCCGCCTGCCGGGCATCGAGATCGACGAGAAGGTAGTGGTGTCCTCCACCGGCGCGCTGGAGCTCGAGAGCGTTCCGAAGCGCCTTGTAGTCATCGGCGCGGGCGTGATCGGCCTGGAGCTCGGCTCCGTGTGGCGCCGCCTCGGCTCCGAGGTCACGGTGGTGGAATATCTCGACCGCATCCTCCCCGGCATGGACGGCGAGGTCGCCAAGAACTTCCAGCGCATCCTCACGAAGCAGGGCTTCCAGTTCAAGCTCGGCGCGAAGGTGACCGGCGTGAAGAACACGGGCAAGGGCGCGACCCTGACCGTGGAGCCCGCCGCCGGCGGCAATCCTGAGACCATCGAGGCCGACGTGGTGCTGGTTGCCGTGGGCCGCGTGCCCTACACCCAGGGCCTCGGCCTCGACCAGGTGGGCGTCCAGCTCGACAATCGCGGCCGCGTCCAGACGGATGCGCATTTCGCCACCAATGTCGCGGGCATCTACGCCATCGGCGACGTGATCGCGGGCCCCATGCTCGCCCACAAGGCTGAGGATGAGGGCGTTGCCGTTGCGGAAATCATCACCGGCAAGGCGGGCCACGTGAACTACGACGTGATCCCCGGCGTGGTCTACACCTTCCCGGAGGTCGCCTCCGTCGGCAAGACCGAGGAGGAACTGAAGGCTGCGGGCATCGCCTACAATGCCGGCAAGTTCCCCTTCACCGCCAATGGCCGCGCCAAGGTGAACCGCACCACGGACGGCTTCGTGAAGATCCTGGCCGATGCCTCAACCGACAAGGTGCTCGGCGTCCACATCATCGGCCCGGAAGCCGGCAACCTCATCCATGAGGCGGCGATCGCCATGGAGTTCGGCGCGTCCTCCGAGGACATCGCCCGCACCTGCCATGCGCATCCGACCCTCGCGGAAGCTGTGAAGGAAGCCGCCCTCGCGGTGGAGAAGCGCGCCATCCATATGTAATATGGATTCATGGCAAAGCTTCACTTCATCTACTCGGTGATGAATGCAGGAAAGACCACGCATCTCCTGCAGGTTCGTTACAACTACATCGAGAACGGCGGCCATGTGCTGCTGTTCACGAGCCTGATCGACGACCGTTTCGGCGTCGGCAAGGTGAAGTCGCGCATCGGCCTCGAGGCCGATGCGATCCCCTTGAGGAAGAGCGACGACATCGGCGCCATCGTGGCGGCCGAGCACGCGAAGAAGCCCGTCACCGTTGTCCTGATCGACGAGGTTCAGTTCATGACCGCCGATCAGGTCCGCCAGCTCGCCTGGATCGTCGACGAGCTGAACGTGCCCGTCATGGCTTACGGGCTGAAGAACAACGTCTACGGCACCCTGTTCAGCGATGCGATCATCGCCATGATGGCCCTGGCCCAGGATTTCCAGGAGATCAAGCAGCTCTGCCATTGCGGCCGCAAGGCCACGATGATCCTGAAATACGACCGTAACGGCGAGGCCGTCCGCTCGGGTCCCGTCATCGAGATCGGCGGCGAGGGCCGCTACGTCTCCGTCTGCCGCCCGCATTGGACGTCCGGCGACATCGGCCCCGCCGCGCGGCAATTGCTGGCCGAGGCCGTGGTGGCGGCGGAATAGAGTGCGTCATTGCGTGGGTCGGGTGCGCAGCCCGGCATGACGTGGAGGGCTCACCGCATTCTTGCTCTCGGATGCGCCGCGTTGAACGCATCCATCAGCCGGGCCGCGTCCACCTTCGTGTAGAGCTGGGTGGTCGAGAGCGAGGCATGGCCGAGAAGCTCCTGGATGCCGCGCAGATCGCCGCCCCTGGCCAGCAGGTGGGTCGCGAAGGAATGGCGCAGGGCATGGGGCGTGGCGCTGTCGGGCAGGCCCAGGGCTCCGCGCAGCTCCTCCACGGCGAGCTGGATGATCCGGGGCGAGAGCGGCCCGCCGCGCGCGCCGACGAAGAGCGGCCCCTCCGGGGGAATCGCATAAGGGCAGAGCGCCAGATACGCCTCCACCGCCCGCTGGATGGCCGGAATCACCGGCACGCTGCGCATCTTGCCGCCTTTGCCGGTCACGGTGACGGTGTCGAGACCGTTGACGGGGGCGTCGCGGCGCTGCAGGCCGAGCGCCTCGGAAATGCGCAGGCCCGCCCCGTAGAGCAGCGAGAGCACGGCCGCGTCACGCGCCAGGATCCAGGGCTTGCGGTCGTCTCCCGCCCGCGTTTCCGCGTCCGTCACGGCCACGGCCGAGGAGGCGGAGAGGGGGCGGGGCAGGTTCTTCTCCACCTTCGGCGTGCGAATCGCTGCGAAAGCCGAGGCCGTGCCGTGACCCTCCCGCTCCAGATGGCGGGCGAAGGAGCGCAGGGCCGCGAGCTGGCGCATCAGCGAGCGGCTTCCCACCGCATCCATGCGCCGGGCTGCGAGGAAGGCACGGATATCCATGGGCTTCAGGCCCAGCACGCCCTTGATGCCGGGCGGCTCGCCGAGATGGCCCGTCAGAAAGGCGAGGAACTGCCGCAGGTCGCGCGCATAGGCCTCGACCGTCTTGGGGGACAGCCGCCGTTCCTTGGCGAGCGCGGCAAGCCACGCCATCGCCTCCCGGCGCGTGTCCTCGGCGCCGGGAAGGACGAGATCGAGAGTCTTTTGCGTGACGCTGCTTGACATGAGTCCCATTTATGCAAGGGCAGTATCATTGACAGGGACAGGTTAACCTCCTCCGAATGACAAGCCGCATCGCCGATGTCCTCATTCCGCTGGCGCTGGACACGGCCTATTCCTATGCCGTGCCGGACGGCCTCGGCCTCGAGGAGGGGGACGTGGTGCAGGTGCCGCTCGCCAATCGCGAGGTGGCGGGCGTCGTCTGGTCCCTGCGGGAGGGGCAGGGCGGCAACCTCAAGAAGGTGACCGGCGTCATCGATGCGCCGCGTCTTTCCCCGACGATGCGGAAGTTCCTGGATTGGGTCGCCTGGTACACCCTGGCCCCCAAGGGCTCGGCCCTCGCCATGAGCCTCAAGATCCCGGATGCGGACCGGCCGGAAGTCGCCCGCGTCGGCGTGAGGATGGCGGGGGCCTTGCCGAGGCGCATGACGCCCGCGCGGCAGAAGGCGATCGAGATCGCCCAGGACGGAACGGTCCGGCTCAAGAGCGAGCTGGCGCATGCGGCGGGCGTCAGCAACGGGGTGATCGACGGCCTGATCGACGAAGGCACGCTCGAAACGGTGGCCCTGCTGCCGGAACCCGTGGCCGAGCCGCCCGATCCCGGTTTCGGCCACGTGGCCCTTTCGGACGGGCAGCGCGAGGCGGCCGAGGAGCTGGTGGCGGCCATGGGAGAGAAGTCCCCTCCGGTGATCCTGCTCGAGGGCGTCACGGGCTCCGGCAAGACGGAAGTCTATTTCGAGGCGGTCGCCGAGGCCGTGCGCGCCGGGCGGCAGGCCTTGATCCTCATGCCGGAAATCGCGCTCACGGCCCAGTTCCTCGACCGGTTCGCGGCCCGCTTCGGCGTGAAACCCGCCACTTGGCATTCCGGCGTCACCGGCCGCCGGCGCGAGCGGCTTTACACGGGCATCGCCTCAGGCGAGGTGAAGGTGGTGGCGGGCGCCCGCTCGGCCCTGTTCCTGCCTTACGCCGATCTCGGCCTCATCGTGGTCGATGAGGAGCACGAGACCGCCTACAAGCAGGAGGATGGGGTTCACTACCACGCCCGCGACATGGCTGTGGTGCGGGGCAAAATCGAACAGGCGCCGGTGGTGCTGGCCTCCGCCACGCCCTCCATCGAAAGCCGGGTCAACGTGGAGCGCGGGCGCTACCGCCATGTGCGCCTGCCCGAACGATTCGGCAGCCGCTCCATGCCGCAGATCCGGTCCGTGGACCTGCGCAAGGAGGCGATCCCGAAGGGCCGATGGCTCTCGCCGACCCTCGTTACGGCCGTCGAGCAGACGGTGGCGAGGGGCGAGCAGGCGCTGCTCTTCCTCAACCGGCGCGGCTATGCGCCGCTGACCCTGTGCCGGGCCTGCGCCCACCGCTACGAATGCCCGAACTGCTCCTCCTGGCTGGTGGAGCACCGTTTCCGCCGTTCCCTCGTGTGCCACCATTGCGGCCATGTGGAGCGCATTCCTCATGCCTGCGTCGAATGCGGCAGCATCGATTCGCTCGTGCCCTGCGGCCCCGGCGTCGAGCGGATTGCGGAGGAGGCTTCGGAGCTCTTTCCGGACAAGCGCTGCATCGTGCTCTCCTCGGATTTTCCCGGCGGCACGGAAAGGCTGCGGGCGGAACTCGCCGCCGTCGCGGCGGGGGAGTGCGACATCGTCATCGGCACCCAGCTCGTGGCCAAGGGGCACAATTTCCCGCTCATGACCCTGGTCGGCGTGCTCGATGCGGATATCGGCCTCACCTCGGGCGATCCCCGCGCCGCCGAGCGCACCTTCCAGATGCTCCAGCAGGTCACCGGCCGCGCCGGGCGCGGCGAAAAGCCCGGCCGGGCCCTGGTCCAGACCTGGCAGCCGGACCATCCGGTCATCGGCGCCCTGGTCTCGGGCGATGCGGAGCGCTTCTATGCGGAGGAGACGCGGGTACGCGAAATGGCGGGCCTGCCTCCCTTCGGGCGTCTCGCCTCCCTCATCGTCTCGGCCGTCGAGCGGGAGGCGGCGGAGGCCCACGCCCGCGCCATGGCTCTCGTGGCCGAGCCTCCGCCCGGCGTCACGGTGCTGGGGCCCGCCGAGGCGCCGCTCGTCCTGATCCGGGGCCGCTACCGCTTCCGGCTCCTGGTCAAGACGGAGCGCGAGGTCGATCTGCAGGCCTATCTGCGCGGCTGGATGGCCCGCTGCCCGAAGATCCGCGGCAGCACCCGCGTGTCCATCGACGTGGACCCGCAGAGCTTTTTGTGATCAAGCAGAGTTCCCACGAAGACAAGGCACCATGACCAAGATAGTCCATTGCATCCGCCACGGCCAATCGACCTTCAATGCCCATTTCGCCGAGACCGGCGAGGATCCGCTGCATTTCGATGCGCCCCTGACGGAATTGGGGCGTCGCCAGGTGGCCGAGCGGGCGCCCGAGCTGCGCCAGTATTCCTATGAACTGGTCGTGACCTCGCCGCTGACCCGGGCGATCCAGACCACCATGGGCCTGTTCGGCGATCACCCGGCCACGCCCTCGGTCCTGGTCGAGTGCCTCCATCGCGAGCATCTGGAGAGCAGTTGCGACGTGGGGCGGGCCGTTCCGCACCTGGCCCGGGACTTTCCCCATCTCTCCTTCGGGCACCTGCAGGAGATCTGGTGGCACAACGAAGGTGAGGTCAACGAAAAGGGCTTCATCATCGAGCCCGCCCATGTGTTCGAGGAGCGAGTCGAGCGCTTCCGCGATTGGCTCGCCGCAAGGCCCGAGAGAATGATCGCGGTGGTGGGCCACGGCACCTTCTTCAGCAGGCTCACGGGCCGGTTCCTGGCCAACTGCGAAGTCGCCGTCCTGGAACTTTAGACTCCCCCTCGGCCCCGCGGCCGGTTTTTCCAGGCAAGACAGGGCCTAGCTCGCCTTGCGCCTGCGAAAAACCCATGATAGTGCACCCTCGCCGAGGGCGGAGCAGGCTTCCGCCCCGGGCTCATTTCCACACCTGACGGGTTTCCCGAGGGCCATTTGCAGGCTTCCCGGTCCGAGGCCCGTTACGATACGAGAGAGACGGTTACGTGGCGCAAAGCGGTTCCCAAGAAGGACCCCTCCTGTCGGGCGTAGCGTTGCGCTATGCTTCGGCGCTGTTCGAACTCGCCCGGGAAGCGAATGCGGTGGACGCCGTCGCCGGCGATCTCGACCGCTTCGACCAGCTGATCCGCGGCAGCGAGGATCTGCAGCGCCTCATCTCCAACCCCATTTTCACGGCTGACGAGCAGTCGCGCGCCGTGGGTGCGATTCTCGACAAGGCCGGCATTGCTGGGCTTGCGGGCAATTTCATCCGCCTCGTGGCCTCCAAGCGCCGGCTCTTCGCCCTGCCGGACATGATCCGCGCCTTCCAGAACCTAGTGTCCGACGCGAAGGGCATCGTTCGGGCGCAGGTGGTCCTGGCCGAGGCGCCGTCCGACGCCGTGCTGAACGAAATCAAGGCGGCGCTGCGCGACGTCGCCAAGGCTGACGTCTCCGTCGACGTCAAAATCGACCCGAGCCTCATCGGCGGCCTCATCGTGAAGATGGGCTCCCGCATGGTGGACGCTTCGGTGCGCACCAAACTCAATTCCATTCGTCTAGCGATGAAAGAGGTCCGCTGATGGACATTCGAGCCGCTGAGATCTCCGCGATCCTCAAAGAGCAGATCAAGAACTTCGGTACCGAGGCTGAAGTCACCGAAGTCGGTCAGGTCCTGTCCGTCGGTGACGGTATCGCCCGTTGCTATGGCCTCGACAAGGTTCAGGCCGGTGAGATGGTCGAATTCGAGAGCGGCGTGCGCGGCATGGCCCTCAACCTCGAGACCGACAACGTCGGCGTCGTGATCTTCGGCTCCGACCGCGAGATCGCCGAAGGCCAGACCGTTAAGCGCACGGGCGCCATCGTGGACGTGCCGGTCGGCAAGGGCCTCCTCGGCCGCGTCGTCGACGCGCTCGGCAATCCCATCGACGGCAAGGGCCCGATCCAGTCGACCGAGCGCCGCCGCGTGGACGTGAAGGCCCCCGGCATCATTCCGCGCAAGTCGGTGCACGAGCCCATGGCGACGGGCCTCAAGGCCATCGACGCCCTCATCCCGGTCGGCCGCGGCCAGCGCGAGCTGATCATCGGCGACCGCCAGACCGGCAAGACCGCGATCGCCCTCGACACGATCCTGAACCAGAAGCCTCTGAACCAGGGCAACGACGAGTCGCAGAAGCTGTACTGCGTCTACGTCGCCGTCGGCCAGAAGCGCTCCACCGTCGCCCAGTTCGTGAAGGCTCTCGAGGACAACGGCGCGCTGGAATACTCCATCGTCGTCGCCGCGACCGCGTCCGATCCGGCCCCCATGCAGTTCCTGGCGCCCTTCGCCGGCTGCGCCATGGGCGAGTTCTTCCGCGACAACGGCATGCATGCCGTGATCGTGTACGACGACCTGTCCAAGCAGGCCGTCGCCTACCGCCAGATGTCGCTGCTGCTGCGCCGCCCGCCGGGCCGCGAGGCTTATCCGGGCGACGTGTTCTACCTGCACTCCCGCCTCCTGGAGCGCGCTGCGAAGCTCAACGACGCCAACGGCGCGGGCTCGCTCACCGCTCTGCCGGTCATCGAGACGCAGGCGAACGACGTGTCGGCCTACATCCCGACCAACGTGATCTCCATCACCGACGGCCAGATCTTCCTCGAGACGGATCTGTTCTACCAGGGCATCCGCCCGGCGGTGAACGTCGGCCTCTCCGTGTCGCGCGTGGGCTCCTCGGCCCAGACGAAGGCGATGAAGAAGGTCGCGGGCAAGATCAAGGGCGAGCTGGCGCAGTACCGCGAAATGGCGGCCTTCGCCCAGTTCGGCTCCGACCTCGACGCCACCACGCAGCGCCTGCTGAACCGCGGCTCGCGCCTGACCGAACTCCTGAAGCAGCCGCAGTTCTCGCCGCTGAAGATGGAAGAGCAGGTCGCCGTGATCTATGCCGGCGTGAACGGCTATCTCGACAGCCTGCCGCTCAACCGCGTGCGCGCCTTCGAGGATGGCCTGCTGGCCACCCTGCGCGGCAAGCACGCCGATATCCTTGAGGCGATCCGCGCTTCCAAGGACCTGTCGAGCGACACCGAGGCGAAGCTCAAGGACGTTGTCCAGACCTTCGCCAAGTCGTTCTCGTAACGTCCAGCCGGAACTCCGGAGAGGGTAGGGCCGCTCGATGCCGAGCTTGAAAGACCTTCGAAACCGCATCGCCTCGGTCAAGGCGACGCAGAAGATCACCAAGGCCATGCAGATGGTGGCCGCCGCGAAGCTGCGCCGCGCGCAGACCGCGGCGGAGGCCGCGCGTCCTTACGCGGAGCGCATGGCGACGGTGCTCGGCAATCTCGCGTCCGGCATCACCGTCGGGCCTGAGACGCCGCGCCTGCTCGCCGGAACCGGCGCGGATCGGATCCATCTCCTGATCGTCTGCACCGCCGAGCGCGGCCTGTGCGGCGCGTTCAACTCCTCGATCGCGCGCCTGACCCGCGAGCACGCCAACCGGCTTCTCGCCGAGGGCAAGACGGTCAAGATCATCTGCGTCGGCAAGAAGGGCTACGACATCCTTCGTCGCCAGTTCGCCGAGCAGATCATCGAGTTCGTCGACCTGCGGGCGGTGCGTCAGATCGGCTTCGAACAGGCGGACATGATCGCTCAGAAGATTCTCGGCCGCTTCGAGGCGGGCGAGTTCGACGTTGCGACCCTGTTCTATTCGCGCTTCCGCTCGGTGATCGCGCAGATCCCGACGGCGCAGCAGATCATCCCGGCCCAGATCGAGGCCGCCGGCACCCCGTCGGAAGCGGTCTACGAGTACGAGCCCGAGGAAGGCGAGATCCTGGCGACGCTTCTGCCACGGAACCTCACCGTGCAGATCTTCCGCGCGCTTCTGGAGAATGCCGCATCCGAACAGGGCGCCCGCATGAGCGCCATGGACAATGCGACCCGCAACGCGGGCGAGATGATCAAGAAGCAGACGATGACCTACAACAGGTCGCGTCAGGCGATGATCACCAAGGAACTGATCGAAATCATTTCGGGCGCCGAGGCGCTCTGACGAATCCGAGAGGAGCCTCACATGGCTAAAACCGCTACTGCCGGCAAGAAGGCCGGTCACATCACGCAGGTCATCGGCGCCGTCGTCGACGTGCAGTTCGACGGCCACCTGCCGGAGATCCTCAACGCTCTCGAGACCACCAACCAGGGCAACCGCCTGGTGCTCGAGGTGGCTCAGCAGCTCGGCGAGAACACCGTGCGCTGCATCGCCATGGACACCTCCGAGGGTCTGGTGCGCGGCCAGGAAGTCACCGATACGGGCGCTCCGATCTCGGTGCCGGTCGGCGCCGCCACGCTCGGCCGCATCATGAACGTCATCGGCGAGCCCGTGGACGAAGCCGGCCCCATCACCGGCGAAGCCCAGCGCGCCATCCACCAGCCGGCTCCTTCTTACGCCGAGCAGTCCACCGAGGGCCAGATTCTCGTCACGGGCATCAAGGTCGTCGACCTCCTCGCCCCCTACGCCAAGGGCGGCAAGATCGGCCTCTTCGGCGGCGCGGGCGTCGGCAAGACCGTGCTGATCATGGAGCTCATCAACAACGTCGCGAAGGCGCACGGCGGCTATTCCGTGTTCGCCGGCGTCGGCGAGCGCACCCGCGAGGGCAACGACCTCTATCACGAGATGATCGAGTCCCGCGTGAACGTGAACCCGGCCGAGAACAACGGCTCGGCCGCCGGTTCCAAGTGCGCCCTCGTGTACGGCCAGATGAACGAGCCCCCGGGCGCCCGCGCCCGCGTCGCGCTCACCGGCCTCACCGTCGCCGAGCACTTCCGCGACCAGGGCCAGGACGTGCTGTTCTTCGTGGACAACATCTTCCGCTTCACCCAGGCGGGCTCCGAGGTGTCGGCGCTTCTCGGCCGCATCCCCTCGGCCGTGGGCTATCAGCCGACGCTCGCCACCGACATGGGCGCCCTGCAGGAGCGCATCACCACCACCACCAAGGGCTCGATCACCTCGGTGCAGGCCATCTACGTGCCCGCCGACGACCTGACCGACCCGGCCCCGGCCACGTCCTTCGCCCACCTCGACGCCACGACCGTGTTGTCGCGCTCGATCGCCGAGAAGGGCATCTACCCGGCCGTGGACCCGCTCGACTCGACCTCGCGCATGCTCTCCGCCGCCATCGTCGGCGAGGAGCACTACAATGTCGCCCGTCAGGTCCAGCAGGTGCTGCAGCGCTACAAGGCGCTCCAGGACATCATCGCGATCCTGGGCATGGACGAGCTCTCCGAAGAGGACAAGCTCACCGTCGCCCGCGCCCGCAAGATCGAGCGCTTCCTCAGCCAGCCGTTCCACGTGGCGGAAGTGTTCACCGGCTCGCCCGGCAAGCTCGTCGCGCTTGAAGACACCATCAAGGGCTTCAAGGGTCTCGTGAACGGCGACTACGATCACCTCCCCGAGGCTGCCTTCTACATGGTCGGCACCATCGAGGAAGCCGTCGAGAAGGCCCAGCGCCTCGCGGCCGAAGCTGCCTGAGCTTGAAAGTTATGCCGTCGTGGCAGGAGATCTCTGAGCAGATTCTCTACTGCGACGGCAGTCTTCGAGATGTCTATGTTCTCGATACAGGTCCTAAAGATTGGAAGCTTTTTCTCGAAGCGCTCTCCCACTCAGAATGGACCTACTCCTATACCTGGGAGGGCGAGCTTCAGCCTTTGCCTCTGACATTCTTAGAGGCACGGAGCAAAGAAGGACCGGCTCTCCTGAGCATCGATAAAGATGCTCTTCGGCTGAACTGCCATTTCTTCGGAGAGGACGAGATCGAACTCGACTTCGACCCTAGAGACATCAAGAGCCATGAGGTGTTTGAGCGATTAAACACCTTTTTGCAGTGGCTGGCGGATTTGCTACAGAAGAGCATCATTATCACACCGGAAAACACACGCGATGATGTCATCCTGACAATCTCGCCAGCGAGCAGGGGGGCTTGAAATGGCTACCTTCAATTTCGAACTCGTCTCTCCCGAGCGTGTGCTCTTCTCAGATGCGGTCGATGCCGTCGTCCTGCCCGCCAGCGAAGGCGACATGACGGTTCTTCCCGGCCACGCGCCCATGATGACGACGCTCAAGACCGGGTTCCTCATCATTGGGAACGGATCGGGCAACGGGAAGCGGGTTCTGGTGCGCGGCGGCTTTGCCGACATCAACCAGAACGGACTGACGGTTCTGGCCGAGCGCGCTCTTCCTGCCGAGGAGCTGACGCAGGAGGTTCTGGATAAGGAAATCCTCCAGGCCGAGATGCTGTGGGATTCCACCACGGACCCGGCCGCCAAGCACGCGGCGGAGGCGACTCTCGCCCAGCTGCGCGAAGCCAAGGCGGCGCTCAACTACTGAATCGAAACACCCGGCCCCGCGCCGGGTTTTTTTTGGCATGGACCCGGCTGCACCGCTCATTCTCACGCTCCGGTTCGACGAGCGCTCCTTCGCCTTCTTCGAGGCGCAGCGGCAGCGCTACTTTCCGCCCGAGCGGAATTTCATTCCGGCGCATCTCACGCTGTTCCATCACCTGCCGGGCGAAAACCTGACCGCCATCGCGCGCGATCTCGAAGATCGCATGTCGGAACAAGGCGCCTTCTCTCTGGCGGTTTCGGGTTTGCGCTCCCTGGGGCGGGGCGTAGCCTATGCGCTGTGCTCGCCCGAGCTCGATGCCTTGCGCGGCGATCTCTTCCGGCAATGGCATCCCTGGCTCACGCCCCAGGACCGGCAGAGGCACCGGCCTCATGTGACGATCCAGAACAAGGTCGATCCGAGCGCGGCGAGGGCGCTCCTGGAAGAGCTGAGCGACGGCTTTCAACCGTTCCAGGTCAGCGGGATCGGTCTGGATCTATGGTGGTATCGCGGCGGACCGTGGGAGAAGGCGCAGAGCTTTCCATTCATGCCAGAATGAACCGTTCTCAGTCATGTGAGAAGGTTTCCGGCTGGTGTCGCATCCAACGAACGGTCCTCATCCTGCCCTCATCCTGAGAGTCTGGCCCGTAAAGGCATGGCATTTCTTTGCCTCCCCCTTGTGGGGAGGGACAGGGTGGGGGTGCCGTCGCCAGACCTTTATAGGCTATCGCTCACACCCCACCTCCACCTCCTCCCCACAAGGGGGAGGAGAGCCCGCGTTGCACCTGACGAAGACAAGTCTCAGGCAAGCCCGGCGCTCGCGGGGAGGAGCGTCGCCCGCGCTTTATGAGCCAGCCTCTCAGGATGGGTCTGAGGAAGGTTTAAAACGAAATCACCGGCACGAGGCCGGTGATGATGTCATATCGGTGTTGGGAAGGATGAGAGTGCTTGGCCCTCATTCCCCCATCGCGATCAGGTTGGCATTGCCGCCTGCGGCCGCGGTGTTGATCGTCACCGTCTGCTCGGTGGCGAAGCGCAGGAGGTAGTGCGGGCCGCCCGCCTTCGGGCCCGTGCCGGAAAGGCCGTGGCCGCCGAAGGGCTGCACGCCGACCACCGCGCCGATCATGTTGCGGTTCACATAGACGTTGCCCACCGACAGCGCCTCGACCACGCGCTCCACCGTGGCGTCGATGCGCGAATGCACGCCCAGGGTCAGGCCGTAGCCCGTGCCCTCGATGGCCTGGATCACCTCCGCAAGACGATCCGCCCTGTAGCGCACCACGTGCAGCACGGGGCCGAAGACCTCCTGCGCGAGATCCTGTGGCTTGCCGAGTTCGAAGATGTGTGGAGCCACATAGGTGCCCGCAGCAGGCGCTTGCCCCGCATAATGCACCTTCGCGGAGCGCGCCGTCGCGGCGATATGCGCATCCAGCTTGTCCTTCGCCTCGCGGTCGATCACCGGCCCGACATGGGTCGAGACGTCGCGCGGGTCGCCGATCTTCAGCTCGCGCGCATTGCCCGCGATCATCTCGATCATGCGGTCGGCCACATCCTCCTGCACGCAGAGGAGCCGAAGCGCCGAGCAGCGCTGACCCGCGGAGCGGAAGGCCGAGGTCACCACGTCGTCCGCGACCTGCTCGGGCAGGGCGGTCGCATCGACGATCATCGCGTTGATGCCGCCCGTCTCCGCGATCAGCGGCACGATGGCCGCATCCTTGTTCGCGAGCGTGCGGTTGATGATCCGCGCCACTTCCGTCGAACCCGTGAATACCACGCCCGCCACGTCCCTTTGCTCGACGAGGCGCGCGCCGATGCGCCCGTCGCCGGGCACGAGATGCAACGTCGTCTTCGGCACTCCCGCTTCGTGAAGGATGCGCACGGCGAGATCCGCGATCAGCGGCGTCTGCTCGGCGGGCTTCGCGACCACGGCGTTGCCCGCCATCAGCGCGGCGCTCACCTGGCCGAGGAAGATGGCGAGCGGGAAATTCCACGGCGAGATCGCCACGAAGACCCCGCGTCCGCGTAGGCTCAGCACGTTGCTCTCCCCGGTCGGCCCCGGCATCGCCTCGCCCGCCCCGAAGAGAGAGCGGCCCTGAACGGCGTAATAGCGCAGGAAGTCGACGGCCTCGCGCACTTCGGAGAGCGCATCGTCGAGGGTCTTGCCGGCTTCCACCTGCAGCAGGTGCAAAAGCGCCCCGCGCCGCTCCTCGAGAAGATCGGCGGCGCGCAGAAGCGCCTTGGCGCGCGCGTCTGCATCCGTCCGGCTCCAGCGTGCAAAGCCCATGCGCGCAGCGGCCATGGCGCGGTCCGCGACCTCCGGGGACGCTTCCGTCACCTGGCCCGCCTGCGTGCTGCCGTCGATGGGGCTGATCACAGGACGCGGCATGCCCGAGGCGGCCTTGCCGTCGATCAGCGGCTCGGCCTTGAAGCTCTGCTGCGCACCCCTCGCGATCTCGGCGAGCAGGGCTTCGAGGGAGGCGCGATGCCCGAACTCGACGCCCTTCGAATTGTCGCGGTCGGGGCCGTATAGACGGCGCGGCAGCGGAAGCCTGGGATGGCGCGCCTTGTCGGCGGAGACGATGATGTCGGCGGGACGCTTCAGGAGATCGCGCACGGGCACGTCCGGGTCCGCCGCCACGGAGACGAAGGAGGAATTCGCGCCGTTTTCCAGGAGGCGGCGCACGAGATAGGCCAGCAGATCGCGGTGGCCGCCCACCGGCGCATAGGCGCGGCAGGCGAGGCCGGGCTTGTCCTCGAGCAGACGCGCATAGAGCGCCTCGCCCATGCCGTGCAGGCGCTGGAACTCGTAGCCCTCCGTGCCGCCCGCGCGCTCGATGATCGAGGCGACGGTGAGCGCGTTGTGGGTGGCGAATTGCGGATAGATGCGCGGGCGAAGGGAAAGCATCTTCTCGGCGCAGGCCATGTAGTGCAGGTCCGTCATCGCCTTGCGGGTGAAGACCGGATAATCGTCGAGCCCGCGCTCCTGCGCGCGCTTCACCTCCGTGTCCCAATAGGCGCCCTTCACGAGGCGCACCATCATCTGGCGGTCGTACTTCTCGGCCATCGCCGCGATGGCGTCGATCACAGAACCGGCGCGCTTCTGATAGGCCTGGATCGCGAGACCGAAGCCTTTCCAACCGGCGAGAGACGGATCGGCGATCACGGCTTCGATCACCTCGAGGGAGAGTTCGAGCCGGTCGGCCTCTTCCGCGTCGACGGTGAAGTTGAGATCGTAGGATTTCGCTTTTTGCGCCAGGGCGATCACGAGGGGCACGAGTTCGCGCATCACGCGCTCGCGGCTCGTGGCCTCGTAGCGCGGATGGAGTGCCGAGAGTTTCACCGAAATGCCGGGACGGTTCGGCAGGGGCTCGTTGCCCGCCGAGCGTCCGATGGCGTCGATGGCGGAGGAATAGGATTCAAAATAGCGGCGCGCATCGTCGGCCGTGCGGGCGCCTTCGCCCAGCATGTCGAAGGAATAGCGGTACACGCGGCCCTTGGAGGAGGTGGCGCGCTTCAAGGCCTCCTCGATCGTCTGGCCGAGAACGAAGTGGTTGCCCATCACGCGCATGGCCTGGCGGGTGGCCGCGCGCACGGCGGGAAGGCCGAGACGCTTCGTCAGCTGGCCGAGAATCCCTTCGGGCGTCTCGCCGGGCTGGATGACGCGCGCGGTGATACCGAGCGCCCAGGCCGAGGCAGAGACGAGAAAGGCGTCGGACTTCGCCTCATGGCTCGCGAAATCGGCGCTGCCGAGCTTGTCCTCGATGAGCTTGTCCGCCGTGGCGGCATCCGGCACGCGCAGCAGGGCCTCGGCCAGGACCATAAGGGCGAGGCCCTCCTTGGTGGACAGGGCGTATTCCCGCAGCATCTCCTCGACGCCGCCCAGGCCCCCGCCCTTGGCGCGGATCGCCTCGATCAGGCGGGTGGCCTGTTCATCCACACGGGCCTCACGTTCCGGCGGGAGCCGGGAACCGGCAAGAAGCCGGGCCGCGATGGCCTCGTCGTCTTCCGCAAAGGGAGGGTTGAAGGGCAGGGCGGTGCCGGGGGCAGGGCTCATCGTCGTTTCCTCTGGATGTTTCCCGGAATATAGGCGGGGGAAAGCCGTGCTTCGATGGCAAAATCAGCCGATTTGCCGTAGGAAGAACGGGAAATACTATCTGGAGCCATGAAAATGTCGGATTTGGACCGGATCGATCGCAAGATCCTCAAGCACCTCCAGGCCGATGGCCGCATCGCCAATGTGGACCTGGCCGAGAAGGTCGGGCTGTCGCCGACCTCCACCGGCGAGCGGGTGAAGCGCCTGCAGCGGGACGGCTATATCGCAGGCTACGGCGCCCGGCTCGATCCGCACCGGCTCGGCCTCGAGCTTCTGGTCTTCGTGGAGGTGTCCCTCGACAAGACCACGCCGGACGTCTTCGAGAAATTCGCCGCCGCCGTGAGGCGCGCGCCCGAGGTCCTGGAGTGCCACATGGTGGCGGGCGGCTTCGATTACCTGGTCAAGACCCGCGTCGCCGACATGGCGGCCTACCGGCACTTTCTGGGCGAGATCCTCCTCGCCCTTCCGGGCGTGAAGGAGACCCGCACCTATGCGGTGATGGAGGAAGTGAAGAGCGACGGGATGCTTCCGGTTTAACGGAGACGGGAGGGCTTTGAGGCCCTCCCGCTCAGTCATCAGCCGGTCACCTGTTTCGCCTCGGGCTCTTCGCCCCGCGTCTTCCAGAGGCTCCAGAGGACGCCAGTCGCCAGGATGCCGAAGGTTACGGCCAGAGAGATGGCCGGCGGAATCTTGGCAAGGTCCAGCATGTCGGCCGCGAAGATCTTGGAGCCGATGAAGATCAGCACGAAGGCCAGCGCATATTTCAGGTAGTGGAAGCGGTGCACCATGGCGGCAAGCGCGAAGTAGAGCGCGCGCAGGCCGAGAATGGCGAAGATGTTCGACGTGTAGACGATGAACGGATCCGTCGTGATGGCGAAGATCGCGGGCACCGAGTCCACCGCGAAGATCACGTCGGCGATTTCCACGAGCACCAGCGCCATGAAGAGCGGGGTCATGAACCACACGGGCTTCCCGGTCTTCGGGTGCTCCTTCTTCACGAAGAAGCGCTCGCCGTGATGCTCGTCGGTGACGTTGAAGTGACGGCGCATGAGGCCGATCACCGGGTTCTTGGCGATGTCGTACTCCTTGTCGGAGAAGACGAGCATCTTCACGCCCGTGGCGATCAGGAACACGGCGAAGAGATAGAGAACCCAGGAGAACTGGGAGATCACGGCAGCGCCGAAGCCGATCATGATCGCGCGCAGCACGATGACGCCGAGAATGCCCCAGAACAGCACCCGGTGCTGATAGAGGCGCGGTACGGCAAAGAAGCCGAAGATCATGGCGATGACGAACACGTTGTCCATCGCCAGGGCCTTCTCGACGGCAAAGCCCGTCAGGTAGTTCATGCCGGGCTCAGGTCCCAGATACCACCAGACGAAGCCGCCGAAGGCGAGGCCGAGCGCAATGTAGAAGGCGCTCATGAAAAGGCTCTCGCGCACGCCGATCTCCCGGTGCTTGCGATGAAGCACGCCGAGATCGAGGACGAGGAGAGCGACGACGATGAGGAGGAAGGCAAGCCACATCCACAGGGGCTTGCCGAGCCAGCTGATGAGCAGGATCTCGAACATGATGACCGAACCCGTTGGTTGAACCGACGTCGGTTCCGACATCACGGACGCTTTCTCGTCCGCCAGAGGGGCCCGGTCACCGACGAAACCAGAGGTGGGGAGGGGGCGCCCAGCCGTCAAGGGGGCGCGGATCCGGAATCTTCTGCTCACCTTTTCGTCAGATGCCGGTTCGGGCGGCAGGAATGCCGAGGCAAGAGACTTGACCCCCCGCACCGATCTGCTTGCATGGTCTAAGAACAGGGCAGGTGGCCGAAAACGGCGCCACGAGGCTTGAGACGATAAGAATCAGAGGTAACGGCGATGTTCGCGGATCGTTCGACAAAGGCGCGGTGGCTCAAGGGAATGCTGGCGGGCGCGGCCGTGCTCCTCGGCGCCGCCGCCGCCCAGGCGCAGACCCCGGTGCGGTTCTCCCTGGACTGGCGCTGGGAAGGTCCGGCTGCGCCCTTCGCGGTGGCGCTCGACAAGGGCTACTTCAAGGCCGAGGGGCTCGATGTCACGATCGACCCGGCCGCAGGGTCCCGCGAGCCTATTTCCCGGGTGGCCTCGGGCACCTACGACATGGGCTTCGGCGACGTGAACTCCCTCGTGCGCTTCCGGGATGAAAATCCCGGCGCCGACATCAAGGCCGTGATGGTGATCTATGACCGCCCGCCCTTCGCCATCATCGGCCGCAAGAGCCGGGGCATCGGCAAGGATGTGGCGAGCCTCCAGGGCAAGAAGTTCGGCGCGCCCGCCGCCGACGGGGCCTATGCGCAATGGCCGATCTTCAAGGCCGTCAACAAGATCGACGATTCGAGCATGAAGTTCGAGAACGTGGGCTTCCCCGTGCGCGAGCCCATGCTGGCGCAGGGCGAGGTCGATGCGGTCTTCGGCTTCGCCATGTCCTCCTACATCAACCTCAAGTCCCGCGGCGTTCCGGCGGACGATATCGTCGTCCTGCCCATGAGCGATTACGGGGTGGAGCTTTACGGCAACACGATCCTGGTCTCGCAGAAATTCGCGCAGGAGAAGCCGGAGGCCGTGAAGGGTTTCCTGCGGGCCCTCATGAAAGGTGTGCAGGATGCGGTGAAGGACCCGTCGAGCGCGGTCGATGCGGTGATCAAGCGCAATGACGTGGCGAAGAAGGACGTGGAGCTCGAACGTCTCAGGATGGTGCTGGAGCAGAACATGATCACGCCCTGGGTCAAGGAGAACGGCTTCGGCGGCATCGACAAGGCCCGCTTCGCCAGGGCGCTCGACCAGATCGGGCTGACCTTCACCTACAAGGCCAAGCCCGAGGTTGAGGCGGTGTTCACGGAGGAGTTCCTCCCCGCCGCCGACCAGCGGAAGGTGAACTGATCCTTCGAGCCCGGCTGTCGATGCAGTCGGGTTTTTTCTTGCTCATGGCGCTTTATGGCATGGAACCCTTCGTCGAACTTCACGACGTGACTCACGTTTATGCCCGGGCCGAGGACAGCCTCCCGGCCGTCAGGAGCCTGACCCTGAAGGTGAACGAGGGCGAGTTCGCCGCCATCGTCGGGCCCTCCGGCTGCGGCAAGTCCACCCTCATGAAGCTCGCCACCGGATTGCAGTTTCCCGTCGAGGGAAAGGTCATCGTCGGCGGCAGGAAGGTCGCAGCCCCTGTGAAGCTCGCGGGCATGGCCTTCCAGAACCCGACCATGCTGCCCTGGCGCACTACCCTCGACAACATTCTCCTGCCCCTCGAAATCGTCGAACCTCATCGCTCGCGGCTGCGCCGGCACAAGGCGGAGTACGTGGCCAAGGCCGAAGGCCTGCTCGCTCAGGTGGGGTTGAAGGGCCAGGGGCACAGGTTTCCCTGGCAGCTTTCCGGTGGCATGCAGCAGCGCGTCTCCCTGTGCCGCGCGCTCATCCACGAGCCCAAGCTCCTCATGCTCGACGAGCCCTTCGGCGCCCTCGACAGTTTCACCCGCGAGGAATTGTGGTGCGTGATGCGCGACCTGCATGCGGCGCAGAAGGTCACGATCGTTCTCGTCACGCACGACCTGCGCGAGGCGGCGTTCCTCGCCGACCGCATCTTCTGCATGAGCGCGCGCCCCGGGCGCATCGTCGCCGAGCGAGAAGTGGGGTTCCCGCGACCGCGCGATCTCGACATCACCTACACGCCCGAATTCGCGGCGCTCGTCCACGAGTTGCGCGGGCATATCGCGCAGGCGCGCCAGGCGGTGTGAGGCGACATGAAGACCAGGAACCAGCTTGTCATGGCCCCCTTCATCTTCACCCTCGGCTTCTTCATCCTGTGGGAGATCCTCTGCCTCGTCCTGAACATTTCGAGCTTCATTCTGCCCGCGCCCTCCACGATCCTCCAGGCCGTGTGGGAATACCGCAGCCAGCTCACATTCCACGCCATGCACACCCTCTGGATGACGCTGTCGGGTTTCAGCCTCGCGGTCGGTTTCGGCCTCCTGCTCGGGATGGTTCTGGGTTCATCGCGCCTCATCAATGCGGGCACCTATCCGCTGCTCGTGGGCTTCAACGCGATCCCGAAGGTCGCCGTGGTGCCGATCCTCGTGTTCTGGTTCGGCGTCGGCTGGGTGCCGCCGGTGATGACGGCGTTCCTGATCTCGTTCTTTCCCATCGTGGTGAACGTCGCCACCGGCATCGCAACGGTGGAGCCCGAGATGGAGGACGTGCTGCGCGCCCTCGGCGCCTCGAAGCGCGACATCGTGTTCAAGGTGGGCGTGCCCCGCGCCATGCCCTATTTCTTCGGAAGCCTGAAAGTGGCGATCACGCTGGCCTATGTGGGCTCCGTCATCGGCGAGCAGAACGCGTCGAATGTGGGCATCGGCAATCTGCTGACCCGCGCCTCCGCCGCTTTCGAGGTGCCTCTCGTCTGGGCCGCCCTCTTGGTGCTCGCGGTCCTCGGCGTCGCCATGTATGCGCTCACGGCCTCCGTGGAGCACTCCGTGACCGGATGGGCGCAGCGCTCGCAGATGGTCGCCTGATCTAGAGCGGCGGTCATTCAAACGAATCCATATCCGGCGGCGGTAAAGTAGTTGCGGCACGCCTCAGGCTTCACGAGATCGCAGATGTCGCCGATGGCGCGCCAGAGTGCCTCGATGGTTCGGGCTTCGGCTTTGCGCAAGTGCGCTTTGATCTGCGAGAAGACCTGCTCAATCGGATTCAAGTCCGGACTGTAGGGCGGCAGAAACAGGAGCCACGCGCCACGGGCCCGGACGGCCATCTCGGCTTTCGCACTCTTGTGTGCCGGAAGATTGTCGAGGATCACGACGTCGCCGTGCGACAGGGTCGGAGCCAGCTGGGTCTCCACATAGGTCTCGAAGAT
>NZ_JAEA01000013.1 GCF_000518665.1 Microvirga flocculans ATCC BAA-817
GTTCGCGTTTGAGCCGCAAACGGCTCACACACCATGACGCGGGGTGGAGCAGCCCGGTAGCTCGTCAGGCTCATAACCTGAAGGTCACAGGTTCAAATCCTGTCCCCGCAACCAACACAAAAAAGCCCTCCAGCGCGACCCGCGCGGAGGGCTTTTGGCATTTGGAGCACGCCCCAACAAAACTCCACACGCCGTCCCTGCCCTGCGCCCGCAAGAATCAATCCCGCCACGCAAGAGAAAAACCGAGGCCGCAAGACGCAGATCAGGACGCCAAAGACAAAGGCCGCATCGGACACGGGAGCAGGAAGCCCCGGCGGAACGGGCCACTGGCCTCAAGAGGTTGGCTGATGCATGAGCGCTCCGGTCAGTCGCGTCGACCGGCGCTGCGAAATCGGCTGAGAGATATCACTGGACGATCGACGCCAAACCTTGGAAGCGCTGATTGGATGCGCGAACCGGGGGCGGAACCGTCCGATCATCTCCTGATCAGTAAGGGGATGATCGCTCAGATGCGGTGTCTAGCGGCGTCCTCCTCCGCGGCCTCCGAACCCGCCGCCACGAGATCCTCCTCCCCCTCCAAAGCCTGCCGGCGGCCTGACGCTGCGCTGCGCTGAGAACGATGACTGGTGGCGCGAGAACTGCGGTGACGTGGGTCCAGCCAACTGTCGACTTGCGATCTGCCGTTGGTTTCCAAGGTTCCGTGCCTCGACGTCCCGCATCAGGTTCGAGGGCAGCGGCTGGCCGCCGGCCGGGCGCGATGCCGTCGGGCGCGGCTGCGCCACCTGACGCTCCTTCGTCGCCGGGCGTTGTTGAGCTGGTCGCTGTTGGGCTATGGCCCGTTCCTGCCCCGGCGACCGGGATGGAACCGAAGGGCGCTGTTGCGTGGGCGTGGGTCGTTGCGCCTGACGATCTCCGGGCGGGCGTTGCGCCGTCCGCTCCCGCCCTGCGCCGCCACCGGTGAGGTCCCGGCGGGTCTGCCCGCCCTCGCCTGCCAGCCGCTGACCGAGAGCCGCACCCGCCGCACCGGCGGCGCCCGCTCCCGCGATTTCACCAAGCCGTCCCGCACTCCGCTCTTGCAGTCGCTCACGGCCTTCCGGCGAGAGGCCCTCTCGTCCTTCGCCGCGGCCGAGAAGCGCGCCGCTTTTCGGCTGTGCCACATCCTGCCAGCCGCCGTCAAAGCGCTGCCAGCCTTCACCTGTGTTGCGGTAGACGTTGCCGTCGCGGCCCGCGTAAATGTCGCCGCGCCGGCCCTCGCGGATGAAGCCCTGACCATTCGAGGTATTCCAGCGCAGCGCCGAGCCGCCCGTGGTGGTATCCCGCGCCGTCACCCGCGCCCATTCGGCCCCTCGCTTGACCCCGGCGGACTTCCACGCCCCGTATACGTTGCGCCCACCCGCAAAGTAGCCGCCTGCATCCGTGCGCGGATTGTAGGCACCGACGAAACCGGCGGATCCCCGCGGCCCCCAAGCAGCACCCGCGCGGCCATAAGCGCCTGTCGCCGGATTCCAAGTCCGTGCTCCGGCAATGCCGCGATACGGCCCGTACGCGTAGCCATAGCGGCCGTACATCCCGCGAATCGGATTGTAGTAAGCGCCGATCCCCCACGTAGCCGGTCGCGGGTAGTAGATCGGGTAAGCATAGCCGGGCCAGCTGTACCAGTACGGCGGATACGCCCAGCCCGTGCCGTAGACATAGGTGCCCCAGGCCAGGAAGCCGGAGAGATAACCCATGGTGTAGCCGTACCAGACTGCATCGGGCTCCGTCCCATACACGCGAACGTAGGTAGCGTTGTAGACCGGTGAGGATGGCGGAATCGCGTAGATGGCGTCTGGAACCTCGCGGGCGAGTTGCCAGGGGCCATTCGGATTGTCAGACGCGAACCAAACTCCGTCCTGAAGCAGAAAGTATCGCTGCCCGACCTGGATCACTGTGTCGGTGGTGTTGGTCGCGTGGGACAGATCCGTTGTCTCGATGGGCGCGAACTGGGCGTCGCCCGCATAAGCCACCGTCGGCGTGATCGAGCCTGCCTCGACACGGGCGGTCGTGGGAATGCTGGCTTTCAAACGTGCCTCGGCGGCTTCCGACGTTCCGGGCACCGACGCCCGCACTGCGTAGTACGGTGCATCCTCGGGAAGGTTGCGGAAGTCGGCCGGAAGGTCGAGGGTCGCGAACGCCCATGGCCCGTCCAGGGTCGCGGCCCGGAACCAGCGGCCCGACAGGAGCACGTACCACTGCTTCCCGCTCTTATCGAAGAAGACGTCCGACTCGGTATTGGAGGCCCATTGCAGCGAGGTCTTCGGCACATTCTCGAGCTTGGGCGCACCATTGAACAGGATCATCTCGGCCGGTGTATCGGTGGTGACCACTTTAGGTACGTTGCCGTCTTGATACGGCTCCGGCGGAATGGCACCACGCGCATCGGCCCAGTTGCTGTCATCGGGCAGGTCGGTCAGCAGCGCAGGGAGTTCGCTGACAGGAGCCCATGGACCATTGATTGAGGCGGCGGTCAGCCAGTGGGTGTCATCGCGCAGGTAGAGAGCGCCACCCTCGTCAATCCGGAACAGATCCCAGTTCGTGTTGACCACGAAGGACAGACCCGTCTTGCCCTTCACGGGTGCGAAGGCGGCCTCACCGTCGCTCTGAACCAGGATCGACGGTGTATTCGACGTGAGGATCCGCGGCGGATCCGCCTTGAGGCCCGTCACGTCCGTCATGCGCTTCTGCTCGGCAAGACTCGCCGTCACCCGTGTCTCCGAGACCGTAATGGGGCCCGTCGGCAGGATCTTGCCGACTTCGACCGAGAGCGCCGTCAGGTCGGCGCGATCAAGTCCGGAGAAGTTGAGTTGAGTGACGGTCAGATCGCTGATGACGATCTCGCCGGCATCCTCGTCGTGAGAGGTCGCTCCTTTAAGCCCGATGACGCCGAAGACCGGATTGGCGTTGGGTGCCTTCACATACTCGGCCGCCACCAGAGCCTCAATGGTCGTGAAGTCGGTCCACTCGGTGACTTGCGGCTGGAAGAGCACCATCCGCCCCTGGCCGACCTCATAGCTACGAGGCCATCCCTCCGGATCCTTGCTTTCCTCCAGATAACGTCCGCTGACGAAACCACGCTGCCCTTTCAAGGTGACGGCGCACCAACTGCCGGATTCCTGACAATCGCCAATGTCGACAGCTGTGTTGGCCGGGAGCGTCCGAATCGAGGAGAAGTTTGTTCCGGGCCCTGAGCGGAAATTGACGCTGACGGTCGTCACGCCCGGAGCAGCGAGTGCCGGCATTGTTGCGATGACCGGGACGAATGCGAGTGTGATGATCTTGTGCATCAGAACTCACCCTCACTCGGACCCGCTGCCGATCCCAGTCCCATATCTTGGTCCGTTAGGCCGGGCGATAATCCCAATCGAGCGTCGATGTCGTCAGGAACAAGAGCACTCATCGTTGGAGCGTAAGGTGCCAAGAAAAGCTTGCTCATCATGATCCGCCCTCTTCGATGGGTGCACGATATGGGTCGGCACAGGCTAGACTTTTGATCCTTTTCAGTGGGTGTGCTTGATCGTCTGGGACAATCGCTTGGCATTTTGCGACGGACGACCAAGCGATATCCTTCATATCGCTAAGGCCCTCGTCGGAGAAAGCTGAGTCTTGGAGTTTCAGCGCGGACCAGGTAGGTGGCGTCGAAGATGGCTCATAAGCCATTCAAGCCTTTGAGCCATTTTGGCCCTTTCGATAGCGTGGGCTCACGAACCGCCTATTGGTCGCTCTGAACGCGGGTAGGATATGACGGTATGTCCTACAACACTGAGACAGGCTGAACGGGCTCGGGACGTCAGAGAGAAACACGTCTGGGTGTTCAGCAGGACTTCTAATAGAGACGCCCTTATACTCTACGCATAGAGCTTGGCTGACCTTGCTGCAGAATGATACGCAGGACCGCGCATATGTTTCAAAGTTAACTCGTACATCAAGCGTAACTATTTGGGACTATTCCCTTTATAAGCCGCATCCTTTGTCCCAAAAAGTCAAGCTAATGTCCTAACCGATCAAGCGCCAAAACTCTCGCTGCGTAGCATTGCACAGAACATCCTGCCCCCGTATCCGGGTCAGGATGGGGAGGTTGGCGATGTCAAAAACAGCCCACGAGCGCATTGACGCATTCTTCATTCTCCATGCTGGGAGGGCGGATAGCTGGAGGAACGTGGAGAACATTGCGTCTCGTTGGCAGGCCGGCAAAAGCTGTCCTGAGGAGTTGAAGGCGGCTCTCGCTGACCTTGCGGTTTTGGAAGAATTTCATGCAAGCCCTGGCCCTAAGATCATGAGGCTGTTGCATGAGCATATGAAGAACGATGATGTGAAAGGAACGCATGGGCTCATACGGCGCATATCCGAAGCGGTGTTGATGAATCGTGACCTTACGGAATCAACAGATGAATCCGGTGCCGGTGAAACAGATTTTGCGGAATTATTGCCGAACGCCTTTGGCTTTGGCGAGCACAAACGTCCCTCCTTCGAAACATTGTTCGTCACGGCACAACCACAAGAACGTTGGCCCGCTCTTTGTGATGAGATCCGACATATGCGACGCCGCGAAGACGAGTTCATCTATGAACCCGTCTTCGTCAGCTCTTTTGAGGATGCCTTCTGCGCCGCCATCGTAAATCCAAGAATCGCCGCTGTCGTCACCACTGACGACATGACATATCGATCTCGCCATGACGCGCCGGTCTTGCGCGAACTCCTCGATCCAATCCTCCATTATCGGAGCGACGAAGGATCGGGCATTGATCTCGCAAGGATTCTGAAAACCATCAGGCCGGAACTCGATATCTATCTGCTATCGGATCGTAATGTCGAAGCTATCGCGGGTGATCCGAAGGCTGATTGCATTCGCCGCATCTTCTACGCAGTCGAAGAGCCGTTGGAACTGCACCTCTCCATTCTGGAGGGGATTGCAGCGCGCTACGAGACCCCGTTCTTCGACAATCTAAAGAAATATGCTCAGCGTCCTATCGGAACTTTCCATGCTTTGCCTATCGCTCGCGGCAAGTCCGTCTTCAAGTCGGAATGGATCCGCGACATGGGCGAATTCTACGGAATCAATCTCTTCCTAGCGGAGAGCAGCGCCACGACCGGCGGCCTCGACAGCCTCCTGGAACCGACAGGGAATATCAAGAAGGCGCAGGAATATGCCGCCCGCGCTTTTGGAGCGCAGCGCGTCTTCTTCGTCACAAATGGTACTTCCACCAGCAACAAGATGGTTGTGCAGGCGCTGATGAAACCTGGCGACATCGCTATCGTCGACCGCAACTGCCATAAATCGCATCATTACGGCATGGTGCTCAGCGGCGGGCAGCCTCTCTATGTGGAGGCATTTCCGTTGACCCGGTACTCGATGTACGGCGCGGTCCCGCTTCAAGCGATCAAGAAGGCCATGCTCGACCTCAAGGCGGAAGGGAGGCTCGATAAGCTCCGTCTGCTCGATCTGACGAACTGCACCTTCGATGGTCACATGTACAACACCCGCCGGGTCATGGAGGAATGCCTCGCCATCAAGCCTGACCTGATCTTTCTGTGGGACGAGGCCTGGTCTGGTTTCGCGCACTGGTCACCCTTCTTGCGTCCGCGCACGGCCATGGGCGCGGCTCACGTCCTCGAAGAATGGATGCGAAGCCCCGAAGCCATCCATTCCTACGAGCGGCAGCAGGCAGAGATCGGCAAGAGCCCTTCAGAAGATGTTCTGCTCAAGACCCGTCTTGTCCCTGATCCACGGAAGATACGATTGCGGGTCTATCAGACGAACTCTACGCATAAGTCGATGTCGGCTATCAGGCAGGGCTCGATGGTCCTCGTCCACGACGTGGACTTCGCCCATGTGGAGAGCCAGTTCCATGAAGCGGTCTTCACGCATGCATCGACGAGCCCCAATCAGCAACTGATCGCAAGCCTCGATGTGGCGCGTCGCCAGATGGAGCTGGAGGGATACGGACTGGTGATGAATGCAATCTCCATCGCCCTCAAGATCCGCGAAGCCGTCAATAAGCACCCCCTCATCTCGAAGTACTTCCGGATCCTCGGTGCCGACGAGATGATCCCGGATGAATATCGGTCATCCGGATTCGTTGATTTTCTCAAGCCCGGAACGAACTGGGGCGATATCGTCAAGGCCATGCGCCAGGACGAATTCTACCTCGACCCGACGCGCATGACACTGGTGTGCGGCACGGCAGGTTTCGACGGCACCCAGTTCAAGGGGCTCCTGGCGAGCAAGTTCAACATTCAATTGAACAAGACTTCGCGCAACTCGGTTCTGCTGCAGTCCAATATCAACAATACGCGCAGCGACGTCGCTCATCTCGTTCGCGTTCTCGTTGAGATCTCCCGCGAAATCGAGGATCGGCTTCAAGCCGGCGGCGAGACCGTTCAGACGAGTTTCAATGCTCGCGTCAAGTCGCTGATGGAGGATGTGCCCGACCTTCCAAACTTCAGCTGCTTCCACGAAGCCTTCCGCAACGACGCCGGCAAGAGGACCGTCGAGGGGGACATCCGGACTGCCTTCTTCGGGGCCTATGTGGAAGAGGACTGCGAATACCTTCCGCTGTCCAGCCCAGAGGTCGACAAGCGTCTGAAAGAAGGGCCTGAGCTTGTCTCAGCCAATTTCGTGATCCCCTACCCGCCGGGTTTTCCGATCATGGTGCCTGGACAGGTCATCACCTTTGAGACAATCGACTTCATGCGCAAGCTCGATGTGAAGGAAATCCACGGCTACGAATCTGCGAAGGGGCTCAAGCTTCTGCGCGCCGACAAGCTCCGCGGCAAGGCAAGCTAGGCATTAGGCAAGCGGGCAGCGAAAAGTAGGATGATGCGTCATGTCGAGCTTCTTTCATTTTCTTGCATCCAACCCTTACATCTTGCTCTTTCTCACCGTCGGGCTCGCCGTCTGGATCGGTCGGCAGAGCATCGGCGGATATGGTCTTGGCATGGTGGCTGCGGCGATCATCGTTGGATGTGGCCTCTCCGTATGGGCCTCGTCCTATGGCGTGACGCTCGCACTCGATAACTTCACCAAGTCCATGTTCTACTACCTGTTCATGTACGGCGTGGGCCTGCGCGTCGGGCCATCCTTCATGAACAGTCTTGGACGCGATGGATTGAAGTTCACCCTGCTCGCCTTCGTCAGTTGCATCCTCGGTCTTGGGCTTGTGGTCGCAGGGGCCAGGCTGTTCGACCTGCCGCCCGGGGCGGCCGGCGGCATGCTGGCTGGCTCCCAGACCATGTCGGCTGCCATCGGCTCTGCGGAAGAGGCAATCAATGCCGGTGTGGTAACCTTGCCCGCAGGCACGACACCCGAACAGGCCACCTCGATGATTGCGCTTGCCTATGGCATCACCTATATCTGGGGCACGGTCGGCATCATCCTGATTACGAAATACCTGCCGGCCTGGTGGGGTGTGGATGCGAAAGCAGCGGCCCGCCAGTATGAGGTCGAGCATGGCGTCGCCAGTGGTGACACGCCTCCTCTCACAGGATGGACCCCCGGTGCGATCCGCGCCTATCGGCTCGATAACAAAGTTTGGGATGGCGCGACGGTCGGAACGCTTCTGTCCCAGAACCCGGAATACCGCGTTGTCAACGTCGTGCGAGACGGTACGCCGCAGCACGTGACCGACGCCCTCGCCCTCAAACTCGGCGATGTGATTGCCCTTGGCGGACGGCGCGAAGTCATGACCGAGAAGATGGGGCTTATCGGCCCAGAGGTCTCGGACCGTACGGCTTTGGACATTCCGCTCGATACTGCCGACATTCTCGTCACAAACGCGAAAATTCTGAAGCTGACCCATAAGGAATTGCGGGAACTTCCGGATGCCAATCAGGTGCAGGTGACAAAACTCGAACGGTCCGGCGTGCCCATTCCCATCGGCAAGGACACCAAGCTGCAACGAATGGACGTGGTGACGGTCGTCGGCCTGAAGGATGCCGTATCCCGTGTCGGAGCGATGTTCGGACGCGTCGTCAGGCCGAGCACGGCAACCGATCTCCTGACCCTGGCCATCGGCATGATCCTTGGGTTCCTGATCGGCGCGATCCAGTTTCCGGCCTTCGGCGCTTCCGTCGGCCTCGGCAATGCGGGCGGATTGCTGGTGTCGGGTGTGATCGTGTCCTCCATCGCCTCCCGCCTGCGGTTCTTCGGCAACACGCCGAACGCGGCGCGCAACATTCTGGAAGACCTCGGACTTGTGGTCTTCGTCGCTATCGTCGGCATCAATGCGGGCAACTCACTGCTGACGCAGCTGACCGGCACAATCGCCCTCAAGATTTTCATCGTCGGCTTCGTCGCCTGTTCGATCCCACCCGTTATCGTGTGGATGATCGGGTACTATATCTTCAAGATGAATCCCGCCGTACTCATGGGCGGCGTCGCAGGCGCTCGCAGCCACTCGGGACCATGCCGCGAGGCCGCGGTGGAAATCCAGAGCAACGTGCCCTGGATCGGCTTCCCTGTGGCCTATGCCGTCTCGGGCGTGCTGCTGACCGTCTTCGGGTACTTCGCCATGGTGCTCGCGCAGTAGTGAAGCCATCGCACTCGAAAGGAAGACAAAGGCCAAGGACCGCGAGAAACATCGGGTATCCGGGAGGAGAACATGGAATATATCGTTTCAGCTCTTCGCAACAATCCGGAACTCGCGATCTTCCTGACGATTGCCGTGGGCTTTCTGATCGGCCGATTGAAGTTCGGCAGCTTCAGCCTCGGGATTGTTGTCGGTTGTCTCCTGGCCGGCGTTCTCATTGGCCAGCTCGACATCAAGGTTTCCCCGCTCGTGAAGACGATCTTCTTCGATCTCTTTCTCTTCACGACAGGCTACAAGGTCGGGCCGCAATTCTTTCGCGGACTGAAGAGCGACGCGATCCCACAGATGGCGTTGACTGTCGTCGTGTGCGTTTCCTGCCTGCTGACAGCCTTCCTGCTGTCGAGGCTCCTGGGCTATGACGTCGGCACCGCAGCGGGATTGCTGGCCGGTGCCTTCTCGGAATCGACTGTCATCGGCACTGCCGGCGAAGCCATCCAGCGTCTTTCGTTGCCGGAAGCAGAGCGGACCGCTCTCGTCAACAACATCCCCGTTGCCTATGCCGTGACCTACCTTGTCGGAACGGCTGCGCTCGTCTGGTACATCCCGACCATCGGCCCCAAGCTCATGGGGATCAGCCTCAAGAAGGAAGCAGAGCGGATGCGAGCCGAATCCGGCACAGTCAGCGAAACTGCGGAAGGCGTTATGTCAGCGGCCCGCTCTTACGACATTCGCGCCTATCGGGTGGCCAACCCGCAACTCTTCGACAAGACGATTTCCGAAATCGAAAAGCTTCCTAAAGAGGCTCGCGTCTTTATCCTTCGCGTTCGTCGCGGCGATGAGATCCTAGAATCCGCTCCGGATCTCGTCATCTGCGAAGGCGATGTGATTGCCATCATCGGCAGACAGGAAATTCATGCCCTACGTGGAGATGTCATCGGCCCCGAGGTCAGCGACATGGCTTTGCTCGACATTCCCGTCGAGGCCCTGGACGTAGTCGTTACCAATCGCAATCTGGATGGCAAGACGCTGGGTGACCTGGCGCGCCGCGAATATTCGCGCGGTGTCTATCTCTCCAAGTTCACACGATCCGGTGTCGAGATGCCGATTTCACCAGACAGCCTGATCGACCGGGGCGACGTGATGCGCCTGATCGGCCCCCTGCCCGAGGTCGAACGTGCAGCGAAGGAGCTGGGCTATCCCGACAGGCATACCTCGGCAACCGATATGATCTTCGTCGGAATCGGCATCTTCCTCGGCGGCCTGATCGGCATTTACTCGGTTGTCGTCTGGGGCGTCCCTCTTACGCTCACCGCTAGCGGCGGCGCCTTGATCATGGGCCTCGTGTTCGGCTGGCTCCGCTCGGTCTATCCAATCTTCGGCCGCATTCCCGAGCCTGCCATCTGGATCTTCGACACGGTCGGGCTTTGCATGTTTATTGGTATCGTGGGTTTGAGCGCAGGCCCCAGCTTCATTTCAGGTTTGCAGAGAACAGGGTTGAGCCTCGCCCTCGTCGGCCTCGTATCGGCCCTGCTGCCCCACACCCTCGGCATCCTTTTTGGTCGTTATATCCTGAAGATGAACCCACTCATCGTTCTCGGCGCATGTGCCGGTGCCGGCACCATTACGGCAGCTCTGCGCACCGTTCAGGACGAGGCGCAAAGCAGCATCCCGGCGCTCGGCTACACGGTCCCCTACGCTATCGGAAACATACTCCTGACGGCGTGGGGGCCTGTCATCGTCGCCATGATGGCTCTCTGAGAGGGAAAAGACCCGGTGCCGGAGGGATTCCGGATGCCCCTGGATGCAACGATCGGTGTTCCTGTTGCGATCGCCTTGAGCGAGCTGATGTTCGCGACCGGGAACGGCGCAAAGCTCGCCGATATTACTCCGCAATTCGCGATTTGCGGTTGATCGAAAAGGCCTGTCTTGTCAATTATGTTGCAGTCCCGGCCGCCGCTATCGCTCTCGTTCTGCTCTATTAATCCCGGGCCGATGCTGGCAGCAGTCTTTCTGTTCCTAGCCGTTTGTCCCTGGACGCCCTACAGGCCGCCTCTGACGGCTCTTGTTGGCGTCCGCCGTGACCCAGATCCGCTTCCAGTCCCAAGTAATCGGGTATGAGCTATATGAACGGGCATCCTACACCTGACGCGGATAGAATCCGTCCTGAAGGCGATAGGGTCTAAAAGCGATCATTCCTTGAGGCCGGCTCCGCCATTCAAGGACTTCGTGCAGATGGTCATCAGTTTGCCCATCTCAGCATTGTAGTCGCGCAGGGTTTCCTCCATCCAGCGTGACTGGATTGCCGCGATGTCCGCGATGTTCTTGCAACCCATGATCTCGCGGGTTGTCGCGGCGTCCTTCTAAAGGCGCATTGAGACGAAGCCGATCATCTCGCGTTGACATTCGGCGGTTGCCGTAAACCAGGTTTCAGTGGCCTTTGCCTGCGCCTGATTGTTACCACTCAACAGGGCAATTTCCTGTGCGCTGCGCAATGTGTCAGACATTGTTCTTTTCGCTGCCGTGGCCATGTTTCATCCTCGCTGGTTTAGATCATTTCTCAGAATGAGAGGGTTGTTCTCACTTGCTCCAGGCGACTGAGGGCAAAATCCGCCTCCCTGCGGGCTTTGTCGTCGCGCATGCCCTCGCGCATGGTTTCCAGGCGGAGGATCTCCTCGTTGAGGCTCTCGCGGGTGAGCTCTTCAGGAGGCAGAGCTCGCTCGACCAAAAGTGTGACGCTGTCGCCAGTGATCTGGGCGAACCCGCCACGGACAAAAGCGCGGTGCCCGTGTCCCTGAACGTCAGTGATCGCAACGATGCCTGGGTTAAGCATCACCATGGTCGGCACATGCCCGGGCATGACCGTCATGTCGCCCTCGGTTGCAGGGAGCATCACCGCCCGCACCTCACCGGAGAACAAGATCCGCTCCGGCGAAATCAGCTCGAATAGGATAGCGGCCATAGCATTCCTCCCTGCTGTTGATGTCAGTGTCCGCCACCGAGCACGAGCGTCTGGATCGGGTATAGCAGCGCCTGGATGCGCAGGATCATGGCATGCACGAGACCAACACCGTCCACCACATGGAGAACGACCCGCCGCATCGTGCTGGTCTCGGGGGCAATGATTTCTTCGTGATTGCTGGTATAGGCATTGACGATGCAGCTGCTGCCAGGGGTGACGCCTTCGAACCCGCCCTCGTAGAGGGGTTCAAGGAAAACAAAGATGGTTCCCGGCCGCGTCACCTGCTGCGGGTCGACCAACTGTTCGCCGCTGCGGAACTGGCCCGCTGCGATAAAATCCTGCACACCGGTGACAACCATCGGGATCACCGTCCAGGGCTTCGACGCGCAGGCGGCCTCGGCCACCATGCCGACTTTCATGACCTGGGCTTCGACTTGCCCGAAACCGGCCTGCAGGCGGCCCTGCCCGGCACCCTCCGGAATCAGGACCCCCGCCGGACGCATGAGCGGGTTGACGATGTCGCCCACTCGCAGCGTGAACTGCTCAACCCGACCGCTCACACCGGCACGGATGACGGTCTTCGACAGATCCACCTCGGCCTGAGACAGCTCGGCCTCGGCGCTGGCCTTCTGAGCAGGGAGAAACGTGGAGAGTTGCGCCTCGGCCTGCTGTTTAGCGGCGGTGGCCGCGTCGATGCTGCCTTGGCGGCCCTGCACGGCAACCTGCAGCCGTTCGATATCCCGCGTGGCCACGGCGCCCGGGTTGCGCCGATAGATCTCCTGCTTGGTCTCAAGCTCATCGACAGCCTGCTGATAGGCGCTCCTGGCTTCCTGGAGCTTTCCCTCGGCCGCCTGGATGTCAGCCTGAGCGACCACCATGGCGGCGTCGGTCTCGGCAATCTTGCGACGGGCCGTCTCAGCAGCCGCCTCCTGTTTCGAGCTGTCCAGACGGAAGATCGGTGCACCCTGTTTGACCGGGCCGCTCACGCCGTCGACGTAGATTTCAGCCACACGCCCGTTGGTCTCGGGCAGGATCGGGATGGTGCGGAAGAACGCCGTGGCGTTCGTTGTCGCCGGGTGGTTGTAGAAGACGGTCGTGATCAGCCCGATGGTGAGCATCAGGCATAAGACGATTCCCCACCTCAATTCGAACCACACTGAGTAGAGCGTAATCTCCTTGCCAAGCCGCTTGCCCTGGCCATAACGGCGGTAGAGATAGTCCGGCAGGATCGTCAGCATCGAGCAGAGTAAAAGCTCAAGCATGGGACTGCTCCTTCGCTGTGCGGGGCAAGGCGATGGTCTTGGGCACTTCGACGGTGCCCTCGCCCCGCGAGACGGAGGCAATGCTGTCGTCCGGGGCCTCGTCTGCACCCTTGCCTGGCGGGACGCCGGCGATCCTCTCAAGAGATCCGGCCATCCTGTTGAGCGTGCCTCCAAAGTCAGGGATATCGATCAGCGCGAGCAGCAGCCCGATCACCCAGAAGATATGCATGTGGGTGAACAGAGCCAGAAGGCCCAGCACAGCGACGATTTCGAACTGGAGCTTGTGGCCCCTATGGGCGATCCGCTCGGGCAGCGTATGCAACCGCAGGAATAGCAACCCGACCGCCAGCACGGAGAGCACCAGAAACACCGCCATGATCACCATAAGAACATCGGTCCCGCCAGGTGCGGGGATAAAGATCGGCAGATTGTGGGGTGCGGCAGCGTTGAGCGATGCGGTCATATGGCCTCTCCCGTGGACGGTGTTTCGACGGCTCCGGACGCAGCCATCGAGGTTATTGACTTGGACAGTTCAGGGGATATCGTGAGTTCGGCCTCCGTCGCGGCGACGACCTCCTCGACCGTGACGCCATTCTGTGTCTCCAGAAGTGTGGCCCTGCCATCCGGGAAGCCGATCACCGCGAGTTCCGTGACGACAAGATCCACCGGCCGGTCCGACGTGAGCGGCAACGAGCATTCTCGGACGATCTTCGAACGGCCCTTCGCAGTGTGGTGCATGGCCACGATAACGCGCTTTGCCCCGGCTACAAGGTCCATGGCGCCGCCCATGCCAGGCACCATCTTGCCTGGCACCATCCAATTGGCGAGGCGTCCGTGCTGGTCGACCTGCAGACCGCCGAGCACCGTCAGGTCGAGATGTCCGCCCCGGATCAGGCCGAAGGACATCGCGCTGTCGAAGGTGGACGCGCCAGGCAGAGCGGTGACAGGTTTTCCGCCGGCGTCGGTCAACCACGGGAGTGCCATGCCGGGCTCAGGCACGGGGCCTGTGCCGATGAGGCCGTTCTCCGACTGGAAGAAGACGTGAGTGTTCTTGGGAACGAAATTGGCAACGAGCGTCGGAACGCCGATGCCGAGATTGACCAGCATTCCGTTCCGCAGCTCCTGCGCGATCCGTTTGGCAATGAGGGATTGCGCATCCATGGCGTCAGCCTTTCGCAATGAGGTAATCGACGACTGGAGCCGGAGTCATGACATGGTCCGGCGAGACCACCCCGATAGGCACGATGTTCTCCGCCTGAACAATGACGATGTCCGCAGCCATAGCCATCAGCGGATTGAAGTTACGCGCCGTGAGGACGTAAGAAAGATTGCCCAGGTAATCGGCGATAAAGGCATGGACGAGCGCGAAGTCGGCCCGCAGCGCGGGCTCCAACAGATAGTCGCGGCCATCGACCGCAATCTTCTGCTTGCCCTCCTCAGCGACCGTGCCGATGCCGGTCGCAGTCAGAATGCCACCAAGGCCGAAGCCTCCAGCGCGAATGCGCTCGGCGAGCGTGCCTTGTGGAACGAGATCCACCTGTAAACTGCCCGCGAGCATCTGCTGCTGCGTCTCGGGATTGAGACCGATGTGGCTCACGATCACCCGTCGCAGGAGTTTGGCCGTGATCAGCTTGCCAATGCCGGTGCCCGGTGCTGCGGTGTCGTTGGCGATGACCGTCAAATCACCTTTCTGCTGCCGCACGAGCTCGTCGACCAGCGGCTCCGGCGTCCCGACGCCCATGAATCCGCCGACCATCAGGGTGGCTCCGGCCGGGATCATCGAAACAGCATCCTGCAGGTCGATCGTTCTCATCGCGCGCTCCTCATCGTGCGGTATCGCCGGCGCGACCCCAGTCCTGGAACAGGGTGTAGGCGACCGCGAGCAGGACTGGGCCAAGGAAGACGCCAATGATTCCGAAGGTCAGGAGGCCGCCGAGCACGCCGAGCAAGATCAGGACCATCGGCATTCGAATGCCGCGGCTGATCAGGTACGGTCGCAGGACGTTGTCGAGGTTCCCAACGAAAAGCCCGTTCCACACCATCACGAACACGGCCCAGCCCGTATGACCGCCGGACATCAGCCACAGGCCCGCCGGCAGCCAGAGCAATAGGAGCCCCATGGGCACGAGGGTCAGGATCACACCCAGGGCGCCAAGCACGATGGCGCCGGGAACGCCTGCCAGCCAGAAGCTGAAACCGAGCAGGATGCCCTGGACCAGCGCGGTGCCGAGGACCCCGTTGACCACGCTCTTGATCGTGGCTCCCGCCGCCTTGAGCACGTGCCGGGCCCGCCAGCCGCCCAGACGTGCCATCGCCCATTCGAGCCGCCGCTCCACGTAGGCGCCGTCGCGGTAAAGGAAAAAGGCCAACATGATGGCGAAGGCGACCTGAAGCGTCCCGGAAAGGAGCGTCCCGCCCTGGCGGAGAGCCCATTCCCGTACCGGCCCCACGTAGGGTGCCAGTGCCGGCCCGAGCCCATGGCCCTGTTGCGACGCCTCGAGCCAGACCCGTTGCGCCTCTTGGCCGACCAAGGGCACGCGTCCCAGCCAAGCGGGCGGCGGCAGCCCCTGATCGACGGTGGATCGGATGACCGCGGCGAGCCGGGCGACATCATCCGCCAGATTTGCGCCCAAGGCCAGCAGCGGGAGCACGAGCAGACCAGCGGTCATCAATGTCATGAGCAGAGCCGCGGCGGTCGGTCGCCGGCCCAGCCGCTTATCGGCCTTCTGAAACAGGGACCACGTGGACACGCACAGAGTGACGGCGAGAAAGATGGCGTTGAGGAACGGCGTCAAGACATAGATGCAGCCGACGGCCAGCATCAGAAGAAGCACGAGCCCGAGCGCCTTCTCCACGTACGATGCCTCGGGAGAATCCGTCCGTTGCCGACTTTTTATTGCGTCGCGTGAATCCACTGAACGCACGGCTCTTTCCTCTCCGTAGATGCTCCCGTATGAAGGCTTCTCAAGCCATGATGCTGAGCCCGCCGTCGACATAGGTAGTCGTCCCGGTGAGCCGGCGGGCGAACGGCGTCGTCAGATAAGCGGCCGTGAGACCCACATCGTCGATGTCGACCAGCTCGCCGATGGGGGCCCGTTCGATGGCCTCGGTAAGAAGGACGTCAAAGTCCGTAAGACCGGAGGCCGCCCGGGTCTTCAAAGGGCCCGGCGAAACGGCGTGCACCCGGATATGTTTGTCGCCTAATTCGTAAGCGAGGTAGCGGACGGCGCTTTCCAATGCCGCCTTCACGGGGCCCATAAGGTTGTAGTTCGGAACCACCTTGTTGGCACCGTGATAGCTCATCGCCAGGAGCGTCCCGCCTTCGGGCATCAGAGGTTCGGCGAGCCGCGCCATGCGGATGAACGAGTGGCACGAGATGTCCATCGCCACCTTGAACCCTTCAGAGGAGCTGTCGATGAGACGCCCTTGCAGGTCCTGCTTCGGCGCGAACGCGATGGAATGGAGCGCGATGTCGAGGCTGCCCCAGCTCTCGCGGATCTGCGAGAAGACCGCTTCGAGCTCGCCGTCCAGCCCCACGTCGCATGGTGCGAAGATCGAGGCTCCAAGCTCATTGGCGAGTGGCTCGACATAGGGCCGGGCCTTTTCGTTGAGGTAAGTAACGACAAGGTCTGCTCCGAGCTGGCGGAAGACCCTGGCGCACCCATAGGCAATCGAATGCTCGTTGGCGATGCCAAGGATGAGAGCCCGTTTTCCTCTTAGGATCTTCGATTGGATGGCTGCTTTGAGGAATTCCGTCGGTTGATCGCTCATGATCTTGCCCTCGTGCGCCGGTTGTCGCGTGCGTGACGTGCAGATCCATGCTTGGCCACCCTTCCGGGACGGTTTTCCACCTCACGCTCCACGAGCGTCACCGTAATCGGATCGACATTCGTTTTGTCTGCAGTCTCGTCTTCGGCGAGAAGACGCCTAATCTCGTCCATCACGGCAAGCTGCTTGGGATTGGCCTCGATCCGGCCCTCCAAGTGGTCGAGCATATCAAGCAGCCTGCGCCGGTCGGCGGAGGTTCGCAGGAGCTTGGGAAGAGCTACAAGCGCCTTCACCGGCTCGAAATCGACGATGAACGACTGATCGCGGATGATCTCGCGAGCGGCCTCTGCCGGCATGTCGAGAATGCCGAGGTCCCGACTGACGAGTTCGCGGGCCCGTTTCATGGTCGAGAGCCGCCGCCGGCCAGTGCCTGCCTTCATCAGCAGCAACGCCGTGCGAACCATGGCCTTCGTTCCGTCACCCTCCTTGATATGCCTCAGCGCCTCCTTGACGAGGGGAGAATTCCGCACGTCGGCGGGTTCATCTGTAGCGCCTTCCTTGTCCTCCACAGCCATGCCGAGGCTGACCGGACTGTAGGTGCGGAAGAACGCATTCTCGACAGAGGCATCGCGCAGGTCGCGATACAGATCCAACGAAGCGGAGGTCATGGCCGCCGTCCAGCGTTCCATCATGGCCGTTGCGCCGTCGTTGTCGCGGGGAGCCCGATTCGCCCTCGCCATGTCGGCCATCCCCTTGAGCGGCCACAGGAAGGGATTGAGGTCCGAGATGGCCCAGCGTTGCGCGCGCTGGGGATTCAAAGCTCTTGCAGCTTTTGCGGCAGCGGGCGAGACCATTGCCGCTATGAACGGATGCGCGAGGGTCTCGTAAGCGGATGCAAGCGTCTCGGAGACTGTCTCAACGGCTTGAAACGGGATCTCATCCTTGCGCCCGTATTTCTGGAGGACGTGCAGATCCTCGACCCGCCGCTCAGTCAGCATCACATCATAGCGTACGTTTCCGTTGGTTCTCTGCTCCTCGACCTCCATGGCATAGAGCCCAGGCGGCAGATGCTCGATGTACTCAATCAGGTCGACAATCTGCGTATGCTCGCGTTTGGCGACAGCGCCGGAAACGAAAATTCCGAGATGTCCGACGCTCTTGTGCATCAGGCCCACGATGACCTGCCCGTTTGCCTTGAGGGCCTCGGTGGTCGGGTAGAGATCGGCCACCCAGTTGAACGCCTGTTGCGGCGGCGTGATGTTGTCACCAAGGGATGCGAACAGGATAATCGGAGACTTGATTGCGCGCAGGTCGAAGGCGCGGCCCTCCGACCATTCGGCGTCGCCTGCAGCCAGATTGTTGCCGACGAACAAGTTCTCGACGATCCATTTGATTTCCTGCCGGCCCATCAGGAAGAAGCCGCCCCACCAACGCTCGAACTCAAGGAAGCGCTCCGGCTCGGTGTCGATCTTGGAGAAGAGCGTGTAGTACTTGTCGAAGTATGTGTTGGCTGGGTTGAGATACTCGAAGTTGTCGACGAGGTAAGCGCCGTCGAACGTGCCAGCGCCAAGATCGCTGGCCATAAGCGCTGGCCAAGTTCCACCGAGGATGCCGCCGGCATAGCGCATCGGGTTTTCGCCGTCGTTCCCGGCCCAGTACGACATCGGCGCCCCATTGATGACGAGAGGCCCTACAAGGTCTGGCTCGATGGCGCCGACGAGCATGGAGGCCCAACCACCCTGACAGTTGCCGACAATAACGGGTTTCTGGGTTCTCGAATGACGCTCGCCGACGATGCGGAGAAACTCGGCCTCGGCACGCGAGACGTCCGCGAGGGTCTGTCCGGGAATCGGCTCAGGGAAGAAGATCACGAAATAGACCGGATGCCCCGCCTTGAGTGCGACGCCGACCTGGGAGTCCTGCTTGAAGCCACCGATGCCGGGCCCGTGACCGGCGCGTGGATCGATGATGACGAAGGGGCGCCGCTCAGGATCCGTCTTCGTGCCCTCCGGCGGAAGGATGCGCACGAGGGCATAGTTCACCGGATGCTCAAAGGTGCGGGCATCCGCAATGGTCTCCCACTCGAAATCCAGCAGCGGTGGCTTGCCGGCCTTCTCGTGCTCGACCCAGTTGTTGCCTCGCTGGCGCAGCGTGTCCCAGAACAGGACGGAGCGCTGGGTGAAGTCCAGCCAGTAGGCGCCAGCATCCCTCCAGAACTCCAGGGGCGTCGTCTGATGGTCCTTTCTGTGGTTCAACGGGTCACTCGCGGCCTTCACAGCGTCCAAGTAGCGCTGGATCGCAGTTGAGCATCGTTCCTGGTAGACTTCAGCGAACTTTGCCTGCGTACGGGCGAGTTCCGGCACTCCTGCCGGAACGGGAGCGTCATTCTTCTCAATTCTAGGCTCAGCTTTGTGCATCGCTGTCATCCAATGGAGGTGTATACCCGAAGGCTGTCATTTTTTGGCTTCGCCCCACTTGAGGAAGAAGCCGACATCGCCCGGCAATCCGCCCGGCCACTCAATGATCAGCGCGCTCAATCTGAAGCCGGCTGACCTGAGCTGATCACGCCACAATTCGTAGGCTTGGCGCGGGCGACCGGTAAGGGTCTCAGGCCAATCCGGATCCGAGTTGTTGATCGCGCGACCGTGATCAGTGCAAAGCGCATTGGGGAACCGCATGACCATCAACTCGGTCTGGCCGCGCTCCGCCGCAGCCTTCAGCTTCGACTTCAGCGGTTGCAGAACGTCCTTCAGACGCTCGGGCGTCATGTCGATGGGCTCGGCCAGCCGCTTGATCAGTTCCTCGCGGGCCTTGCCGGCCTTGTCCATTCCATCGACCGACTTCATGGCTTTCGCCATCTGCATATCGGTCATGTATTTCCGCAGGTCGGCAGCAGACATGAACGTCTCGTCGCCGAGTTCCTGGCTGACCTTATCCTCGTCCGATTTCGTCTTCACGCTGTCCATGGCATCAATCTCCGTCTTCAGGATGCGAGTTTGGCCTGCCTCGCGCCGAGCGCGCTGCACGATTGTCGGGCGATCACGAGTTCTTCATTAGTGGGAATGACCCACGCCGTGGGGCCGGGTCCGGAGGAGATCCGAGGTCCGCCGGCGCGGTTGGCAGCTTCGTCGAGCGTGAAGCCTGCCCATGCAAGCCTGGCGATCACCTCGGATCGGGTTGCCACGTCGTTTTCGCCGATGCCGCCGGTGAAGACGAGCCCGTCTATCCCACCAAGCGCCGCCACTAGCGAACCGATCTCGCGCGTGATGCGGTAGACGAAGAGATCGATGGCACGCCTGGCGTCGGCATTAGCCGCGGCATTGGCCCGCAGCACACGCATGTCATTCGAAAGGCCGGACACACCGAGAAGACCGGACTTGGTGTAGAGCACGCGCTCGGCCTCCTCTGGACTGAGCTTCATTTCCCGGAGCATGTAAAAGACCACCCCCGCATCGACGGCGCCGCAGCGGGTGCCCATCGGAAGACCATCGAGGGCTGAAAAGCCCATCGTCGTGGCGATGCTCGCCCCATTGTCGAGAGCACACAGGCTCGCGCCATTTCCAAGGTGAGCGGCGATGACCCGACCCTCGGCGAGGTGTGGATCGTAGTCCCGCAGCACGGACGCAATGTAGTTGTAGGACAGCCCATGGAAGCCGTAGCGCCGCACGCCGCGTTCGCGCATCTCACGAGGCAGAGCAAACAGGCTTGCAATGTCCGACTGCGTCTGGTGGAACGCGGTGTCGAAGCAGGCGACCTGCGGCATTCCTGACAGGCGTCGGCGCACGATTTTGATCGGCTCTAGGTTGTGGGGCTGGTGCAAGGGTGCGAGCGGCACCAGCGTTTCAAGCTTCTGAATCACGGCTTCGTCGACGAGAACCGGGGAGGAGTAGGCCTCGCCGCCGTGAACGACCCGGTGCCCGATAGCCGCGAGACTGCGTCCCTCCTGATGCTGCCGCAGCCATGACACGAGGTGCATCAGTGCATCTTCATGCCCGAACTCCTCTCCTGGAGCCCACGACTTCTCGTCGAGGTCTACTCCTCCGGCATGCCTCACGACGAAGTGCGCCGCGCCTCCTAAGCCTTCATAAAAGCCCTTCCAGACGAGCCGCGGCTCCGTTCCGTCGGGCATGTCATAGACTTGGAACTTGACGCTCGACGAGCCCGCGTTGAGGACGATGAGGACGGGGATCATGACTCAGACCTCCTGGACGGTGAGTTGCCTGCGCTGCGCGTCGGCCACGAGCGAAGCCACGGCGCAGGAGGCGAGCCGCGTGACGGTCGAGTCGGCCCGGCTGGTGAGGATGATCGGCACGCGGGCCCCGAGCACGATGCCGGCGGCATCGGCATCGGCCAGGAAGGTCAGGCTCTTGGCGAGCATGTTGCCCGCCTCAAGATCTGGGACGACGAGCACGTTCGCCTGCCCGGCAACGGGCGACTGGATCTTCTTGATCTTCGCCGCGCCGAGGTCGATCGCATTGTCGAGCGCAAGAGGACCATCCACGATCCCGCCGGTGATCTGCCCTCGGTCTGCCATTTTGCACAACGCCGCGGCCTCGATGGTCGAGGGGACCTTCGGGTTGACCGTTTCCATGGCTGAAAGGATCGCGACCCGCACCGGATCGACCCTCATGGCTCGTGCAAGATCGATGGCGTTCTGGACGATGTGGACCTTATCCTCCAACGTGGGCGCGATGTTCACCGCCGCGTCGGTAATGATGAGCGGCGTCTCATGACCGGGGACATCCATCACGAAGCAGTGGCTGATCCGGCGAGCCGTGCGCAGACCACCCTCGCGGCGGACCACAGCGCCCATGAGCTCATCCGTGTGCAGGCTGCCTTTCATCAGGGCCTCGGCTTGGCCGGATCGCACAAGATTGACGGCTTCCTCCGCCGATGCATGGCTGTGAGAGGCCTCAGCGATACGCATCTGTGAGATATCCTTGCCCAGCTTCTCCGCGGCAGCCTTGATCTTGATTGGAGGCCCGACCAGGATTGGATCGATCAGGCCGAGTTCGGTTGCCTCGATCACGGCACCCAGCGACGCCTCATCGCACGGGTGCGCCACGGCAACTTTCAACTTCGGCAGAGACTGGGCGGCCGCGACGAGCCGTTCATACTTGTCGTGCCGCCGGCCGTGCTGAGAGAGATTCTGAGCTGGACCAGCAACGGTCATGACGGCCTCCACGTTACGGTTCCGGCATGGATGTCTTGAAGAGCCTCCGAGATGCCGCCGGATGTCTCACGGACTCGCGGGGGCGAGGTTCAAGCCATGCCCGTCTTGCTTTCAAAGCAAGTATGGTCCTTCTCCGCTTCGATGCTTGACCCGTTGAGCCATCATGTTGACAGTTTGGGACACCCTTGTGGAAGGGTCAGTTCATGGCCGGCTCTGCTTTGGACGCAGGCATGTCCGAACATGGAGGTGGCAGTCACGCCAAGCGGAAGTGTACGGCTCCACCCGTTTCGGACCGTGCAGGCGAAGGCGCTTGCCCTGGGGTAGCCCAACGTGTCCTGCCTGATCTGGCTCGGCGGCACCTCGTTATCCTCGCGTGACTGACGATTCTTTCGTCCCTCGTTCGTCTCTCTGTCCCATCCGGTCAAAAACCTGTCCCAAATCATCAAGCGGGAGCGGGCTTTCAGCGCATGATGGTCACGCTTGTATAGGACAGACAGTGACATGATTGAGCCTAGACCGGCCGATTGGCCCACTCGTCAACGTCGCGCTAGTTGAGGTGATGTTTGCCACCCGTTACGGGCCAGCTCGTGGACGTGATCCGCGTCATGCGCGATGGGCGATGAGCCTCCTAACGGTCTCTTCTAACTGATCGGATCGCTCGTCTTGGCCCTGCGGTGTCAGCGATCTCCTCGGTCGCGAGCGTCAGATATGGCCGACACGCGGGAAGTCTCGAACAGCAGTCTGTCCCAACCGCGGAAGCCATTCCGAAGGAGTCTGAAATGAGCAAGCAAGACGTCATGAAAAGAAAGCAGGTCGCGGCTGAGGCTGACAAGCGGCCTGCGCCCATGAAACGGAAGGACTTCGAAAGCGAACTTCGAAAGCTCCAGGTCGAACTGGTGCACCTGCAAACCTGGGTCAAGGCTACAGGCGCGAGAATCGTCGTGGTGTTCGAGGGTCGCGACACGGCCGGAAAAGGAGGCGTGATCAGCCGGATCACCCAGCGGGTCAGCCCACGCGTATTCCGGCACATCGCCCTTCCTGCGCCGACTGAACGCGAGAAGAGTCAGCTCTACATCCAGCGGTACATAGCTCATTTTCCGTCTGCCGGAGAAGTCGTGCTGTTCGACAGATCCTGGTACAACCGAGCCGGTGTCGAGCGGGTGATGGGGTTCTGTACCGATGACGATTACGAGCGCTTCATGCGCCTCGTGCCGCCATTCGAGCAGGAGATCGTCGAGAATGGCATTATCCTGCTCAAGTATTTCCTCGATGTCAGCCAGGACGAACAGCGCCGCCGGTTCGCCGACCGGATCGACGATCCGGTCAAGCACTGGAAACTCAGCCCCATGGATACCGAGTCGGTACGGCGCTGGTGGGATTACACTCTCGCCTATCAGGACATGCTGCGCGGCACCGACACCCCGGTCGCTCCCTGGTACATCGTTCCATCCGATGACAAGCGCCGGGCGCGACTCAACCTGATCGCACACATGCTCAGCCAGATCCCCTATGAGAAGGTCAGGATCGATCTGCCGAGGATACCCAAGCCCGAGCCGAGGACGAAGGGAGCCAAAGACGGGCTGCCCGCGACGAACATTGTACCGGCACGCTACTGACCGCGCTGTCTCCGAATGAACCTCCATCGCTAATCCGCAAATGGAGGCAGGCCAGCATGTATCAGACCATTGCCGCGCTTTTTGCCGAGCAACCGGGCACAAATTGGCAGCCAGGAATCAATCCCGGCGAGCAAGGTGCAATCAACCGCTTCCAGGGAGGTGCCTCAATCGTCAATATTCCGGAACAAGACGCCCCTCGACGAGGGGAATATCCATGCGGCAGGACAATCCCTCGCGGTCATAGGCGATGTCGATCGCTGCGCGGCACTGATGGGTCAGCACCCGATGGAGCAACGTGGAGCCGAAGCCTTTTCGACTGGGTTGCGCCACCGGCGGCCCACCACGTTCCACCCACTTGATGGAAAGACGACGCTCGGCCTCCAGCTCCTGAACCCTCCAGACCACGGTGATCTGCCCACCTGGAACCGAGAGCGCTCCGTGCTTGGCGGCGTTCGTCGTCAGCTCATGCACGGCCATGCCGATCGGCACGGCGAGATCGGCAGAAAGCTCGACGGGCGGCCCGTCAAGAGTGATCCGCCGTTGTGCGCCGTCGTCATAATGAGCCAGCTCGTTCCTGAACATCTCGATCAGGGGTGCCGTCTGCCAGTAATCCTCCGTGAGGAGATTGTGCGTATTCGACAGGGAAACGATCCGGTCCGCGAAGGAGCTGTAGAATTCTTCGACGGAGCGCGTCGAGCGCGCCGTAGCCCCGAGCAGTCCCTGTACGGTTGCAAGCGTATTCTTAACCCGGTGGTGTAGTTCGCGGATGAGCAGAGCCTGGCGCTCATGCGTTCGCTGCCGCTCGCCGAGATGGGCCTCGACTTCCCTCTGCCGCTGACGCGCCCGCAGAGCCGAGCGTACGGCACTCACCAGGACGGCCGGATGAAATGGACGCTCCAACACCGTCACATTCCCGAGCAGCCCAGTCAGGTGTTCGGCCGGTGAGCCACCCCGATGGGTCAGCAGGATGAAGGGGAAGTCGGACCAAGGCGGCTGCAACCTGACCCAATCGGCGAGATCCCGCCGATCGGCGCTCAGAAGGGCCTCCTCCGTGATGACCGCGCAAGCCGATCCGTCCAGTTCCGGTACAAGCGTCTCGAAACTGGGGCAAATCTTAGCCTTGATCCCGACTTCGCCAAGAATGGCCGTTGCCACCGTGCCGTCTCGCCCTTGCGGGGTGAGGATCAGCACGGATACCTCATCGGCCTGAATCATTATCGGTCTCACGCTCCCCAAGAAGCGAGGCGCGTTGGCCGCCGAAGGTTGGCACGCCCGTCAACACGCCCCGGAATTGCTCCAGCGGCGGACCAACGCGCAACCCCTGGCTATCGATCCGGAACTCGCGGATCGTGTCCTCATGCGCACCGGTGCGCCGCTTCACCACCGACAAGGCGCGCCGGATACGCCCGTCGGCCTCAAAGAAGCGCAGCAGCACCACGGCATCGCTCAGATAGGTCAGGTCGATCGGTGAGATCATTGGGCCGACCATCCCGTGCTGCGCCAGGATCAGGATCGTCACCACGCCTTGCTGGTTCAGATAGGTGAGCAGCTCGTGCATCTGGAGCACGATGAAGGGCTGCTCCGGCATGGCGTTCAGGTAGCCGGTCAAGCTGTCGATCAGGACGACCTTCGCCTCACCCTGCTCGACGGCGTCCCGAACCCGTCCTGCGAATTCACCGGGTGAGACGTCCGCCGGGTCGATCTGCTCGATGTGCAGCCGCCCGGCTTCCACATGAGGCATCAGGTCGAAGCCGACGCCCTTCGCCCTCTGCATGAGAATACCGGTGGTCTCGTCGAAGCTGATCATCAGGCCGGGTTCGCCCCGTTCGAGGGCGGCCCAGAGATAGCCGAGGGCCAATGTGGACTTGCCCGCGCCCGAAGGGCCGACGACAAGGGTGCTCGTCCCGCGGCTCAAGCCTCCGCCAAGGATGGTGTCGAGTTCGTCGATGCCGCTCGGTATCGCCTCGAAGGCGAAGGAGCTGTGATGATCGGCCGCCACCAGGCGGGGGAAGATCCGAAGGCCGCCGCGCTGGATAACGAAATCGTGATACCCGCCCCGGAATGCCGTGCCTCGCATCTTCGTCACCGTGAGACGGCGCCGCTCCGCCCCGTAGGCTGGAACGACCTGCTCGAGACGGATGACCGCATGACTGATCGAGTGCAGATTGAGGTCATCCTGCTCTGAGGTCAGGTCGTCGAGCATCAGGACGGTCGCGTCGTTGAGCAGAAAGTAGCTCTTCAAGGCCAGAACCTGCCGCCGGTAGCGCAGCGAGCCTTGGGACAGAAGCCGGATTTCCGAGAGCGAGTCGAACACGACCCGGCTTGGCCTGACCCGCTCGATCTCCGCCAGCGCCATGCGGACCGTCTCTCCGAGTTCCAGATCGGAAGAGTGGACAAGGCTCTGCTGCTGGTGCGGGTCTAGGCTCAGTTCCGGCGGCACCAGCTCGAAAATCTCGACACCGTCGAGAGACCAACCGTGGCGTGACGCTACGGACAGAAGCTCTCGCCTGCTCTCGGACAAGGTAATGTAGAGGCAACGCTCCCCCTGCTTCGCGCCATCGAGGAGAAATTGCATCCCCAGGGTCGTCTTGCCGGAGCCCGGCCGCCCTTCGATCAGGTGAGCACGGTTGGCGGCGTAGCCGCCGGCCAGGATGCCATCGAGGCCGGGAACGCCGGTCGGGACCGGTGCGGCGTCGGTATGCGACGGAATCGTCATGCAAGGTCTCAAAAGCTAAGCGGTTTCGGATGAGCCGGCGTCGGCGCTCAACTCTCATCGCATGACCGGCGCCGACGCCCAGGCCATGGATCTGGTGTATCCCTCATGTAGGGGAATGTGTGTGACCTTGTAGTCAGGAACGGCGAGCCTGTCTGTCCACATGTGAACACTTGAACGCGGTTACGTTCACAAATGAACGTAAGCTGCCCTGAGGCGTTGGATGGGGCATAAGGAGGGAAAATCGCCCGATGCAGCCCACAATCATCTCGCCGCGCCTCAGGGAACGCATTGCCAGCAACAATCTCCTGAGCGCTCTCAAGCCTGAAGACCTGGCAATCGTGGCGCCTTCGCTTCAAGAATGGGAAGGCGACGCCGGAGCCAGGCTCTACCAGCCCGGGGACGAGGTCAGGTTCGTTTACTTTCCCTGCGGGCCCAGTCTGGTCTCGTTCGTGGTTGAGCTCGAGGATGGCCTCACCGTTGAGACGGCCCTGATCGGGCGAGAGGGAGCGGTTGGCGGGATCGTGAGCCAGGGACGCCTTCCGGCCTTTGCCCGCTCCGAAGTCCAGTTCCCGGGTCCATTCCTGCGCCTCTCCACCGCCGATCTGGAAGAATTTGAAACCAGATCGCCGAGCCTGCGGCACCTGTTTGCCCGCTATGCGGATTGCATGCTGGCACAGGTGTTTCAGTCGGTGGCGTGCAATGCGGTCCACACGATCGAGCAGAGAACGGTGAAATGGCTGCTGGCGGCCATCGATCGGACCGGGGATCATGACGTCCCTCTGACCCAGGAGCAATTGGCCGCCATGATGGGCGTCGGCCGGAGCTATGTCAGCCGGGTCATCCAGACCCTGAAGCGCCGGCATCTGCTGGAGACGCGCAGAGGTGGGGTTCGGGTGCGCGATCTGGACCGGTTGGAAGCCTTGTCATGCGGCTGCAACGATGCCCTGCGCCGGCATTTCGATCAGGTGCTGGCGGGCGTGTATCCTACCCTCGAAGAGAGTTCGGCTCAAAAGGCGGAGGCAGGCGGCAAGCGCCCCGGATCCAGGATGAAGGCCTGAGACCCGCGCGGACTGACACAGAGCAATCCGAGTAACTGCCCTCCGAATGATCCAAGCCCATCCTTGAGACGTAGTAGTGCTCGGCTGTCAGTTCTTGAGGAATGGGGCTCATGATCCGGATCGGACAATTTGGCCTGTTGGGCTTGGTCGTGTGGGCGATGCTTGGGGTGTCATCGGCTGTTGCGGGCGAATTCTCATTGGAGCGCTACTTCGTCGGCAAGACCTCGGCCGTTGGCAGCTTCAGCGCCATCAATGGCTTCAAACGCTCATTCACCGTCAGTCTCCGAGGCAAGTGGAACGGTAAGACCCTGACGCTGGTGGAGGACTTCGTGTTCGACGATGGAGAACGCGATCGAAAGACGTGGCGTTTCGAGAAGATCGCAAAAGACACGTACATTGGGAAACGCGAGGACGTGATCGGCGAAACGACAGTGACGATCAGCGGCAATACGGCCCACTTCAACTATCTCGTGGACCTCGACGCCAAAAACAAAAGCAACCGCGTACGCTTCTATGACACCATGACGTTGCAGGACGACGGAACGGTGCTGAATACGGCACTTGTGACCAAGTATGGGTTTCCCGTGGCAACGTCGCGGGTTGAGTTCCGTCGCCCATAACGAGGTGGCGTCCATCCGTCGAGCCTCAGGTCTTGATCGGGACGAACTGTCTCAAAAGAGATGACGTGAACGGTTCGCGGGTGATGCGTTCCGGCAGAAAAAGTCGCTACGGCTCGAGGAGCATCGGTTTGATTCAGGTTACGACTTTTGGCGCCGCAAAACGTCCGGTGTCGTGGCAGCGGCTCGATGACAGACTCTAAAAGCCGCCTCTCCGGGCAGACCATGCAGCTCCTGTGCTATGCGCTGCCAGCCGTCCCGCTGGCGGCGCTGGCCTTGCCCCTCTATGTCATCGTTCCGACCTTTTATGTGCAGAATGTCGGTCTTCCCATCGCAATCGTCGGAACGGTTCTTCTGCTCATTCGGTTGATCGATGCGGCAAGCGATCCGCTCCTGGGCTGGCTCAGCGATCGCGTCTTCGTAAAGTCAGGTCGTCGACGCACGTTCTTCCTGGTGTTTCTGCCGGTTGTGGCCGTTTCCGCCTTCATGGTCTTCTGGCCGCCGCCAGATGCCGGCATCGGCTATCTTGCCTTTTGGGGAACGTTTCTTTCGCTCGGCTACACAGGAATGCTGCTCCCTTATACGGCCTGGGGCGCAGAACTGCGGACTGACTATCGAGGGCGTTCGCTGGTTTCGGCATTCCGTGAAGGAGCAACCCTTGTCGGAACGGTGATCGCGGTTGTCTTGCCCTTCGCTGTGGGGCTCGACAAGACAGATGGTTTTCATGGCCTGGCCGCAATTGCCGTTCTGACAATCGTGCTTTTGCCTTTGACCGGCGTGCTGACCGTCACGACCGTACCGGAGCCGGTCAATCGCTCGACGACCCGGTTGAGCTTGACGAGCAGCCTTCGCTTCTTGGGACGAAATAAGCCCTTCATCCGTCTCCTTCTTGCATTCCTGTTCAACAGCTTTGCCAACGCAGTACCGGCAACGCTATTCCTTTATTTTGTCTCGGAGAGACTTGGCGCAGCCGAACTTCGCGGTCCGTTGCTCCTTCTCTATTTCCTGTGTGGAATCCTTGGTGTGCCTCTGGCCGTTTGGCTCGCGGGGAAAACAGGAAAGCACCGGACCTGGTGCGCGGCGATGACCATCGCGAGCATCGTGTTCGCCTTCTCGGGATTCCTTGGTGCAGGCGACACTGTTCCGTTCGCGATCGTTTGCGCGGTGACGGGGTTTCTTCTCGGCTTCGATGTTGCTCTGCCGCCGGCCATACAGGCCGATGCTATCGATTACGATACCGCACAATCCGGAGATCAGCGCTCGGGATTGTATTTCGCCGCTTGGGGTTTGGCGACCAAACTGTCGCTCGCCCTGGGAGTCGGAGTCGTCTTTCCGATCCTTGCCTGGTCCGGCTTCGACACCTCGGGCGGACAAGCCATACCCGAGAGCGCTCTCGAGACGTTGTCCGTTCTCTATGCCTGGTTTCCCATCCCGGCCAAGGCGGTCGCCATCGCCTTGATGTGGAACTTCCCTTTGGGAGAGGATGCGCAACGGGCTTTGCGAGCGCGTATCGACAGCGCTGCTGCGACAGACGCGCATCAAGGGAATTAGGCGATCAGGCGCCGACGTGTGTTCTGAGCACTTCTGTAAGCAGCCCATTTGGAAATCGTCGCGCCAGCGTGACCGCCAGGAAGGTCTCGTGCAACCCGTCGAGCGCGGCGGCTTCCGTGAGCACGCCGGAGTCCAGTTCGTCGCGCACGACAATCGGCGGAATGACGGCGAGACCCGCGTCCCGGCGCGTCAGAAGTCGCAGCATCGCCATGTCGTCAGCCTCGGCGGCAATGACGGGCGAAATGCCGAGTCGGGTCGTCAACGCGTCGAATGACGCCCTTAGGGCTGTATTCGCCGCAGGCAGGATGAGCGGCTCCGTCTGCATCAACTCGGCAAGCGGACGCCTGCGGCTGCCCACGCGCTCCCGCGTTCCGATCAGGCTGACCGGCTGCTCCGCGAGGCGGTGGACGAGCCAGGGACTCGCGCTGTCGCGTGCGGGCGGGAGGTTCGTCAGCACGACGTCGAGAGAGAGGGCTTCAAGGCCCCTGAGCAGTTCGGCCTGGGAACCGGAGCTGAGCACCAGCTCGACATCCGGTCGGCCGATGACCGGCTCCAGAAACTGAATCTGAAAATTTCTCGACAACGTTGCCAGGGCGCCCACGCGCAAGGCCCGCCGGGACCGACCGACATCCTTGAGGGTTGCCGTCAGGTCTTCGGCTGTCCGGAAAATGGCTTCTGCGTGATCGAGAGCAATCCGTCCGGCTTCGGTGAGGATCAGACCGCGCCCGCGCCGTTCGAAGAGATCGTGGCCGAGCGTCTCCTCGAGCGTCCGGATCTGGGTGGAAAGGGCCGATTGCGACAGGTTCAGGCGTCTGGCCGCACCCGTCAAAGTTCCCTCGACGGCAACCGCGCGAAAAAGACGGAGGTGGTGAAGATTGAGCATCAATGTGTTCTATATAATAGAATGAAATTATGTAAAATATGTATTTTTATAGAATGTAAGCAAGTTCTATCTCCGGGGCAGCGTCACATGCTCCGGAGCTCACCCGATGTTGTTCGGCATTCCGATAGGCCTCGCAGGCCCCGTCATCCTTGCGTTGGTATCCACGCTCGCGCTTGCCCATCCAGGGCGCCGCCCCGGTCGTCTGCCGCTCCTCGCCGAGATGGCGGCCCTGGCGGCTCTCGTTGCCGCCATAGCCGGCATCGCCCAGTTCGTCGTGGTCGGCCCGGTCACTGCTGGCATTGGCGAAGGCCCGTGGCTGCTGTCGGCACGGCTCGACACGATGAGTGCCACGATGATGGCGCTGGTGGCTTTCGTCGGCTGGGTGGTCATCAGGTATTCGCGCAGCTATCTCGACGGAGATGCCCGCGAAGGGGCGTTCCATGGGCTGATGCTCGCCACCCTTGCCGCCGTCCTCCTCCTCGTGCAGGCGGGCAGCCTCCTTGTTCTCCTCGCCGCGTTCGTGGCGGTCGGGCTCGGTCTGCGGCAACTCTTGCTGTTCTATCGCGAGCGCGCGGAAGCTCGGCGGGCCGCCGCCAAGTTCACCTTCGTCTGGACATTGGGCGATGTCGCGCTCCTTGCCGCAGGCCTGCTCCTCTGGGCGATATTCGGCACGGCCGACCTCGCTGGGTTGAAAGCGGCGGCTGCCGGGGGGCTGCCGGCGGCCGGCCATGCGGCCGTGGCCCTGCTGGTTGTCGCGGCCGCCCTGAAGACCGCTTCCTTCCCGCTGCACGGATGGCTCACCGAGGTGATGGAGGCGCCGACACCCGTTTCGGCCCTTCTGCATGCCGGCATCATTAACGCCGGCGGCTTCCTGATGATCCGGCTGGCCGATCTCGTGCAGGCGAGTCCCGGCGCGATGGCAGCGCTCGTCATGCTCGGCGGATTCACGGCACTTTTCGGCGCGACGGTGATGCTGACGCAAAGCGCGGTCAAGACCGCGCTCGCCTGGTCGACCGTAGCGCAGATGGGGTTCATGCTGCTGCAATGCGGCCTCGGGCTGTGGTCGCTCGCGCTGCTGCACATCGTCGCCCATTCGCTTTACAAGGCGCATGCCTTCCTCGCATCCGGCGGCGCCATCGAAGCCGTCGCAGGCATCCGCCGGCCTGGCCCGGTGGCTGTGCCAGGCCTTGGCGCCGTCGCACGCGCCTTCCTGATCGCCATCGCTCTGTACGGGGCAATTGCTGCGATGTTCGGATGGTTCATCGAACCGAAGTCGCCTCAGACGCTCGCCCTAGGGGCGATCCTCGTCTTCGGCGTTGCCTATCTGGTCGCGCAGGGCCTTGCCGATGCCGCCCCCAGCACACTGACGAAACGCACCACGGCGACTGCCGCCGCCGCAGCTTTGGCCTATTTCAGCTTCCACCTGCTCGCCGATGCCACATGGGGTCCGTCGCTTCCGGCCGCGCCGATCCCTGGCCCGCTCGAATGGGCGCTCATCGTCCTGGCCCTCCTGTCCTTCGGGCTGGTGGCGGTGGCCCAGGCGCTGTTCCCGCTCTGGGCGCATCACCCGGCGGCGGCAGGGCTGCGCGTCCACCTGGCCAACGGCCTTTACCTCAACGCCGTTCTGGATCGCCTCATAGGCGGCTTCCGGGCTGCGAAACCCCTCTGACATCCGGTGGCTCAAATGTTCGAAAAGCACACACACATCGCCCCGAGCCAGGCCTTGGGGCTGCTCAAGGCTGCGGAGGCGGCCGCGCGCGCGATCCCGCCGGCTTTTCCCCTTACGTCGACCGTAGCGGTCAACCCCTTCCTCGGCCAGACAGGGGAAGATCTCGCGACCGCCTCGGCGAGGCTGGCCCGCGTCGCCGGCATCCGGCTGACCCGGCCGCGGGCCGAGTATGCCGCCCTGCTGAAGGCAGGCGCGATCGGCGAAGCCGATCTAAGCGCTGCGCTCGCCGCATCCTCTTCGTCGAGGAAGCCGACCGATCTTGCCAGCCTAAAGGCATTGCTCGATCAGGAGGGCCCTGAGCCGTGCGCGTTGCCGACCGTCGCGCACCTTGCCGCCGCGGCGTCGGGTATCGACTGGTCGGCTGTGATCATGCGTTCATTCGGCCTCTGGGCGGCCGGCCATTTCGACCGTGGACAGGCCCTATGGTCGCCCAATCCGGGCCAGAAGGCCTATGCCGCCTGGCGAGAGTGGGCGACGCATGACCTGACGCCCGAAATCGCCGGCCTTGCCGGCTTCTGCGCCCATGTCGCTGCGGCGCCCGACACGCCCGAGCGCGCCATTCTGCGGGCAGCGCAGCGGCTGGGCCTCAGCGAGGCGGCAGCCGAAACCGCCTTCCATCGGTTGCTGGTGGACCTCGGCGGCTGGGCCCAGCACGCCCGCTGGCTGCTTTGGCAGGCGGAACTCGGCAAGGGGTCGGACGAGACCATCACCGATCTCCTCGCGATCCGCCTGATCTGGGAGGAGGCGCTGCTGGCCTACGCGCCGGGGATCGCCGTCGCCTGGGCGCAAACGGTCGCCGCCCACGCGGCTCCGATCGAGGCCTCCGCCGATCAGGTGGTGGACGCGGTCCTGCAGGAGGCGGCCGAGCGCGCCCACCAGCGCCGCCTGGGCAGTCTGCTGACGGGCCCGAAGGCGTCTGCCGGCCGGCCGGCTCTCCAGGCCGCGTTCTGCATCGATGTCCGCTCCGAGGTCTACCAGCGGGCGCTCGAAAGCCTCGACCAATCGATCGAGACGATCGGTTTCGCCGGGTTCTTCGGCCTGCCGCTCGCCCATCGCTCCCACGGGACCGACGAGGTGCAGGCGCATTTGCCCGTTCTGCTCACCCCCCGCCTGTTCACATGCAGCCATGTCGAGCCGGATGCCGAGCAAGCGGTGCGCATCGCCGCCCGCTCGAAGCGGGCCTGGGGCCGGTTCCGCCAGGCTGCTGTGTCGTCCTTCGCCTTCGTTGAAGCGGCAGGGCTTGCTTATTGCTGGAAGCTCGTCCGCGATGCCCTCGGCCTCGCATCGAACAAGTCTGCTCCCGAGCCGAAGCCGCGGATCGAGGGCGGTCTGTCGGCGGAGACGAAGTCTGCCACCGCCGCCGCCGTGCTGAAGGCGATGAGCCTCATGAAGGGTCATGCGCGACTCGTTCTTCTCATCGGCCATGGGGCGCGGGCCAACAACAACCCACACCGAAGCGCCTATCATTGCGGCGCCTGCGGCGGCCAGACCGGCGAGATCTCCGCCCGCGTGCTTGCGCAGCTCCTCAATGATCCCGAGACGCGCGCCGGCCTTCCGGCCCACGGCATCGCGCTTGCGGAGGACACCATCTTCGTCGCCGGTCTCCACGAAACGACGACCGACGAGGTGACGCTCTATCTCGACGAGCCGATGCCGGAACATGGAGCCGATATCGCGCAGGCGCAGGAGTGGCTCTCACGGGCGACGAAGCTCACGCGGATTGAACGCGCGTTGCGGCTTCCAGGCGCAACGGCCGAAAAGGTGCCGGCGCGGGCGACGAACTGGGCGGAAATTCGCCCCGAATGGGGGCTCGCCGGCTGCGCGTCCTTCATCGCCGCGCCGCGTGCGGTCACGACCGGACTCGATCTGCAGGGGCGCGCCTTCCTCCATAACTACGACTGGAAGGGCGACAAGGGCTTTGCGACGCTGGAGCTCATCCTCACGGCTCCTGTCGTGGTCGCAAGTTGGATCAGCCTGCAGTACTACGGCTCGTCATTGGCACCGGCAGCTTTCGGCGGGGGCAACAAGCTGATCCACAACGTGGTCGGCGGCATCGGCGTGGTGCAGGGCAATGGCGGCATGCTCAGGCCCGGCCTGCCCTGGCAAACGATCCATGACGGAGAGCGCCTGGTGCACGAGCCCTTGCGCCTGTCGGTTCTGATCGAGGCGCCGCGCGAGGCCGTCGCCGAAATCCTGCTCCGTCACGCCGCTGTCAGGGAGCTCTTCGACAACGGCTGGCTTCATCTCCTCATCCTCGAAAATGGCCGGATTGCCGCACGCTATCGGTCCGGGATCGCATGGGAGGAGTTGGACGATCTGAGGTGCGCGGCATGACCCTGTCGCGGCTAAAGGCCCTCGTGACTATGCACGGCAAGGCGGCAGTTGCGACGCAATGCGGAAATCTGTTCCTCACGGTGCCGTCACGACGATGGCTGAGCAGGGCGTGGATTTACCGCAGCGGTAGCTGTGCGGTGCTCCGGAGTCGAAATAGATCGCATCGCCCTCGTCGAGCGCAAATTCGGTACCGGCGATGCTGAGGGCGAGCTGTCCCTTGAGCACGTAGATCAGTTCAGCGCCACTATGCTGGTGCGGCTTCGACTCCTTCGACGAGGCAGGAAACTCCGCGTAGAACGCCTGCAGCTTGCGGTCGGTGACGGGAAAGTCGAGGCTCTCGAAGAAATAGGATGGCTCGCCCTCCCCCGGTCGGTCTGGCAGACGCAGCCGCTCCGACTTACGGACAACCGCGATCTTGGGCCGGTCAGGCGTCTCGGCGAAGAAATGATCTAGCCCGACGCCGAACACCAGGGCAATGCGCAGCAGGGTCGGCAGGGTCGGGATCAGCTGTCCGCGCTCGATCTTGGAGAGCATCGCAGGCGACAAGCCGGTGTGCTCGCCGAGTTGCACGAGCCCGAGCTTCTTCTGTTGCCGCAATGCCCGAATCTTGGCGCCTATCTCGTATTGCCCCAGCCCAGCAGCAAGCGTCTCTGACAGCATTTCACGCCTCGGTTTTCCCCTGACTCAATTAAGTCGGCAGATGTTTTACTATAGAGAAAATCAATGTTCATGTCACGACAAAGTGAGTGTGATGAAAATGAGTTTTCATCATAGTAGATCTCCAGAGGCCAGCATGATGGTTCTCGACGGTCGCCTGCGGCGACCGATACACCCCGTGCAAGGAGCATGAACGATGCAATTCAACATCAGGAATTTGGCGATCGCAGCGGTTGCAGCCCTCGGCATCGTGGCCAGCGCCGCAAGCGTTCGCGCAGCCGATCAGGACATCGTTGAAACGGCCGCCGCAGCTGGCCAGTTCAAGACCCTCGCGAGTGCATTGAAGGAAGCAGGTCTTGTCTCCACCCTCAAGGGCCCTGGCCCCTTCACGGTCTTTGCCCCCACCGATGCGGCCTTCGCTAAGCTGCCCGCCGGAACGGTCGAGAACCTGCTGAAGCCTGAGAACAAGGACAAGCTCACCGCCATCCTGACCTACCACGTCGTCCCGGGACGTGTGACGGCGGCCGACGTCACCAAGCTCAAGGAAGCGAAGACGGTGAACGGGAAGATGCTGAACGTCAGTGTGAAAGGCTCCGGCGTCATGATCAACGACGCCAACGTTACGCAGGCCGATATCACGGCCTCGAACGGCGTCATCCATGTCGTCGATACCGTGATCCTTCCGCCGAACAACTGATCCTGCGGCCTGGAGCGCCCCGCCCGGCGTTCCAGGCTTCTTCACCGGCACTCCGGTGCCGTTCCGACCGGGCAAGATACGCTGTCAGGCTGCGAATAGTTCAACCATAAGATCATGCTCGTAAAGAGCGGATAATCACGACTTTTCCAGACGCTTAGGGGCCTTTGAACTTCAAGAATCCCGAACGGCCGGGTCGGTTCTTTGTTATCGGCGCATCCGCCGGTATCGGATCCACGCCACAGACATTCTCGAATCCGAAGAATTCGAGATGCTCATGCACTTTCCGCTCAGGAGAAGACCGTGCTTCATTGGTGTCCGGATGGGGCACTGAGAAAAGCGAACATCAGCGCCGCCGCCGGACAGCGCGCTAAAGCGTTCGCCTGCGCTTCATCCTGGCGGCACAGGGTAGTTTCCGATCAAAATAGACAATGACGAAGCCGCTCAAAGGCTAATCCGCGCATTGCCGCCATTCAAGCTGCTCCCAAGAGCTATAGCGTAGCTTATGCCGTCTTAAATCTGGTTCTTTCGATGTAGACAATCATACATCGAAAGAACCTGAAAGCGATGCTTGCTTCGCCAATATCTTGAATGTTTCATCAAAGAACGCTGCGTGAATGGTTATGCCGTTCCTGAGAGGATAATTGAACTTGCGCACACTGGCGCCTCAACAGACGGGATCCATGTATGGCTTTGGTTTCTGAGCTGGAGTCCGGGACCATGAGGCCGGTTCTCGAGAATGACGGTTGGGAGGTCCTGGCCTTCGGACTCGATGCGCAGCCCAGCCGCATTGAAGACATCTCCGCCTGCCTGTCCGAGGACGAACGTCGACGTTCCCGGAATCTCACCTTGGAGCGGGATCGCCGCAGGTTCATCATGGCACGCGCCCAGTTGCGCCATCTCCTCGCCTCCAGGATAGGAATCGCGCCGTCCGAGGTCGAATTGGAATACGGCCCGCAAGGCAAGCCTCGCCTCTCGCGGCGCATGCCCGGTCGCGAATTGCATTTCGGGGCCTCCCGATCCGAGGATCTCGCCGTCATCGCCCTCTCAGTCAAACACGAGGTCGGCGTGGATATCGAGGCGGTGCGCCCCGTGCCTGAAGCCGACGATATCGCGGCGCTCTGCTTTTCCGTTCCCGAATATGAATCCTATCGCGCCCTCGATGCAGAGGACAAGCCGGAGGGCTTCCTCCGTCGATGGACCCGGTTGGAAGCTCTCGCCAAGGCCTTGGGATGCGGCTTGGGGTGTTCTTTTTCTGCGGATGAGCAGGATTGGACAGTTCATTCCTTCGTGCCGAAGCCAGGGTATATCGGGACCGTGGCAGTCCTGAATTGATCTGTCTGCGATGCGTTCCTTCGTTTGCAAAGCGCTATGATGAACAAGAAATTCAACTCCCTCTCGTCCGGTCTCGATGACCTTGTTCCAGCCGCCCTCACCTTCCATGGGTTGCGGCCGAACAAACAGCGCTCTCCAGTCCCCGATACTTGCCATGAGCATGAAGAAGACGATGAGCGTGTATCCGCACCGGGTTCATCGTCAACCATGACAAAAGTGATCGGAGCGGTTCCATGAAGTCGGACACGTTGAAGATCCCTGAGATTCTCGCGGGGCTTGCCAGCAAGGATATCAAGGTCTGGGTGGAAGGTAGCCGCCTGCGGTGCAATGCGCCGGCAGGCGCGCTGACGGCGGAATTCCGAGACCAGTTGCGCGACCGAAAAGATGAGATCATCGGGTTCCTCAACATGGCCGCTGCGGCGACCCGACAACAGCCTGCTATCGTGCCGCTCCAGTCCAATGGTACGAAAACGCCTATCTATGCCGTGCCCGGGCATGTCGGAGTCCCCTTTTCCTTCTCCGATTTTTCAAAGCAGCTGGGTGACGATCAACCGTTCTACGCATTGCAGCCTCCCGGCCTGGATGGGAAGAGCAAGCCCCTGGAGCGCGTCGAAGACATTGCTGAGTACTTTGCCGGCCAGATCCTCGAATTCCAACCCAGCGGACCGTACATCATCGCCGGCTATTGCTCCGGCGCTGCGACGGCCATCGAACTGGCCAAGATCCTGGAGCAACGCGGAGCGGAGATCACGTGCGTGGCTCTCTTCGGTCCTTTCCATCCCATCACGTATCAGAAATTTCACCGGTTACTGCTCCTTCATGCCAAGCCGCGAGCCGGTTCGATCAGTCGCCATATGCGTGAGATAGCAAAACTACCATCCCTGGATGCGCGCCGCCGCTATCTCGTCGACCGTCTCCATGATCTCAATGAGCGTCTTCGCGCATTTGTCGCCGATCTGCATCAAAGCCAGGAGACGGCCGAAGATGACCCGGTGCTGGCGCGCAGAGCGCGTCTGAAAGCCTCGGCGATCAGGGCGATAAAGCGATATACTCCCACTCCATATGCGGGCCGCGTCTGCATGTTCATTCCGAACAAGGCTTGGGTCAATGAAGGATCCGAGCCGCTCCGCTGGCTTCGAACGATGCCCCGTGCCGAGGTCTATTACGGCCCCGATGACTGTTACGGCCCTCTCATGCTCGAGGATCCGAACGCGCCGGCCATCGCAGAGCTGTATCGTGAAGCAATCTGGCGAAGGTGAATGAACTTAATGAAATGATCCTCATGTTTTCGATGGAGAGCCTATCTCATGAACGTTTTCCAGCCTTCTTTAACAGAAAGTGTCGCGCTCCCAACTCTGAGCGAACAAGAGCGTCAGTCCCTGGTTGTCGATTACAATGCCACAGAGGCTCCCTATCCATCGGACAAGACGATCATCGACCTTTTCCACGAACAAGCGGAGCGTGTTCCCGATAGCGAAGCAATCCGCTTCGAGACTTCAAGTCTCAGCTACAAACACTTGAATGCGCTCTCGAACCGCATGGCCGCTCACTTGCGCTCTCTGGGCGTCGGGCCGGGACAGATTGTCGTCGTCTTCATGGAGCATTCCATCGAGGTTGTCGTTGCGATCCTGGGCATCATGAAATCTGGCGCGGCTTATGTCCCGGTGGATGCGGCAACGCCGAAGGGGCGTCTCACAACGATCCTGACGGACATTGCCAGTGGGGCTGGCGGTGCGCTTCCGGTCGTGATCGCACATGAACGCCTCCGGTCCGCCGTCTCGCGCGAGCACGCCAATGTGGTCGTGCTTGATGCCGGCTTCGAGGCGATCTCGTCTCAACCCGAAACCGATGTTCCATCTGCCGCCGTTCCAGATGGGCTCGCCTATATCATCTACACTTCCGGTTCGACGGGCACCCCCAAAGGCGTCATGATCGAACATAGAAGCCTGGTGAACTATATCTGGTGGTCCGCGAGGGTGTATGCATCCGGCGAAAGCCTCTCATGGCCCCTGTTTTCCTCACTGGCCTTCGACCTGACCGTCACGACGCTCTTTACGCCGCTCATCACGGGCGGTCGCATCGTGGTGTATCGTGGCGATCCCGGTCTGGAGAGCATGGTCGTGCTCAAGGTCATCGACGACAATGCCGTCGACATCATGAAGCTGACGCCGTCGCACCTCGCGATAATCCGTGACCGCGACCTTCGGCACACACGATTGCGCAAGTTCATCGTCGGGGGAGAAGAATTCAAGACAGAAATCGCGCGAGACATCACCAAAGCGATTGCCCACCCGATTGAGATCTACAACGAGTATGGCCCTACCGAAGCGACGGTGGGCTGCATGATTCATCGGTTCGACATCCACCGGGATCAATCCCCGTCCGTTCCCATCGGCATTCCGGCGGCAAATTCCGGGATCTATGTCCTCGACGAGCGGTATCGGCCGGTCCCTCCTGGCATCATCGGCGAGATGTTCATCGCCGGAGATGGCCTCGCAAGAGGCTATTTCAACCGCCCCGATCTGACCGACGAGCGGTTCTTGACGATTGCCGATCCTCGGGATCCGGCTTCGAAACTGCGTGTCTACAAGACAGGCGATCTGGCCCGCTGGAACTCCGAAGGGCGCATGGATTTCCTGGGACGGGCCGACCACCAGGTCAAGGTTGGAGGAACCCGGGTGGAACTGGGCGAGATCGAAGCCCGCCTCCTGAAACATCCGGACATCCACGAATGCGCGGTCGCTGCCGTCACCGTTCTGGCGAAACCTCATCGGACGGAAGTACGATATTGCGAACGCTGCGGCCTCGAGTCGAACATGCCCGGCACGACATTTGACGAGGCCGGTATCTGCAACCTGTGCCGTGCGTTCGACACCTATGTCGATAAGGCCCAGACCTACTTCAAGACTCCTGAAGATCTGGAGGCTCTCATCGCCGAGATGCAGGCGAACCGGAAAGGGCCCTATGATTGCATCGTCCTTCTGAGCGGCGGCAAGGACAGCAGCTTCATGCTGTGCAAGCTCGCAGCGATGGGGGTCAAGCCGCTCGTCTTTACCCTGGACAACGGGTTCATCTCGGAAGAGGCCAAGACGAATATCAGGCGGCTCGTGAATACGCTCGGCGTGGATCTTCACTGGGGAAGCACCCCCCACATGAACGAGATCTTCGTCGACAGCCTCAAGCGCTTTGCGAATGTCTGCAACGGTTGTTTCAAGACGATCTATACTCTGGCCACGAACCTTGCCCGCGAGAGGGGGATCCAGTACATCGTGACAGGCTTGTCGCGGGGACAGTTCTTCGAAACGCGTCTGACCGAAGAAGTCTTCAAGCGGGACGATTATGACCCGGCCCGTCTGGATGCGCTCGTCATCGAAGCTCGCAAAGAGTATCACCGTCGCGAAGACGCTGTTTCCCGTTACCTCGATGTCGATGTTTTCCGCAGCGACTCGCTGTTCGAGGAAGTAAAATTCATCGATTTCTATCGCTACTGGAGCGTTCCTCTTGAGGATATGCTCCAATTCCTCAAGACACAGGTGGGATGGAACCGACCGTCTGACACCGGGCGATCCACAAACTGCCTCATCAACGATGTCGGGATCTACATCCACAAGAAGCAGAGAGGCTATCACAACTATGCCCTGCCCTACAGCTGGGACGTGCGGCTAGGGCAGAAAACACGTGACGAAGCCATCGACGAGCTGAACGATGAACTCGATGTGCACCGCATCCAGGATGTCATGGCCCAGATCGGCTACATCGAACCGGCCGCAGCCGAGAATGGCATCGCACGTCTTGCGGCCTATTACGTCTCTTCAAAGAACGTGGATGTGGCGGAGCTGCGCGCCCATCTCGCGGAAGAACTGCCTGAGGCGATGATTCCGACACACTTCATCCGCCTCGAGCGGATGCCGCTTACCACGAATGGGAAGATTGATCGCGCCGCCCTTCCCGAGCCGACGACGGACAATATCCAATCCGCGCACAACTTCATTGCACCGTCCACGGAAACTGAGAAAACACTCGCCGCCCTGTGGTGCGATCTCCTGAAAGTGGATTCCATCGGACGCAACGACAACTTCTTCGAGCTGGGCGGACACTCTCTGCTGGTGATGCGGGCCGTATCGCGTCTGCGCGATATCTTCGGCGTAGATGTGCAGCTGCGCAACCTCTTCGAGCGTCCGACAGTGGCCGGACTGGCGGAAGTGATCGATGGCATGCTCTGGATGGCGGAAGCGAACACTGCGTCCCAGTCTCAGGGACCACGGGAGGAAATCGAGCTCTAGCGTAGGCTGCGGACCCGGGGGCCGCGTCGAACCATATCTTACAAGAGAAACATTCGCAAAGGAATGACGCGGGTTCGCAAGTAATTGACGGCGATGGGCGTTTGTGTCGGGCGATAGAGCAGGTGGGGATCATGGATGGAGCGGCAGTGCAGGCACGAGGACAAGGATTACCCTGGGAAAGAGGAGATTATGAGCTTCTGAGGCACCAGGTGCGCCGCTTCGTCGATGAGGAGATCAAACCGCAGGCGGATCGCTGGGAGGAGGACGGATTCATTCCCCGCCCTGTCCTGCGTCGCATGGGCGAACTCGGCTTTCTGGGAATCCGCTATCCGGCCGAATATGGCGGATCTGCAATGGACGCTGTCGCGTCCGCAGTCTTCGCGGAAGAGCTCGGACGTTCAAGCTATGGCGGCGTCGCCATCGCGACGTTGGTGCATACCGACATGGCCTCGGTTCATATCTTCCACGATGGAACCCGGGCACAGCGGGCGCGCTGGATGCCGGGCATCGTCGCAGGCGAGGTCATCACCGCGGTTGCCGTTACAGAGCCCGATGCTGGCTCCGACGTGAAGAGCATCCGTACCCGGGCACGCCGGAACGGGGATGCCTACATTATCGACGGCGCGAAGGTTTTCATCACGAACGGCGTCCATGCAGACCTCTTCTGCGTGGCCGCCAAGACCGATCCGTCGGCCGGAAGCCGTGGGATCTCGATGTTTCTCGTCGAGAAGGGCACGCCTGGCTTCAGCGTTGCCCGTGCGCTCGACAAGCACGGCTGGCGTTCTTCCGATACGGCGGAACTTGTCTTCGACGGCTGCCGTATCCCAGCCGAGAACATCCTCGGCATGGAAGGTCAAGGCTTCTACTCGATCATGCGCAACTTCGACAACGAGCGCCTCGTCCTGGGCGCCATGGCGATAGGAGCGGCCCAGGCGGCCATCGAGATGACGCTAGACTGGGTGAAGACCCGTCGCGCTTTCGGGGGTGTCCTATGGGACATGCAAGCGATCCGGCAACGCCTCGCTATGTTGTCGACGAAGGTGGAGGCTGCACGCCAGTTCGTCTATGCCACCGCATGGCGCATGGCGGCCGGCGAGGATTGCACGCGCGAGGTTTCCATGGTGAAGGCCTTCTGCGGGGAGCTCGTCAACGAAGTCATGTATGCCTGCGTGCAGTTTCACGGAGGCATGGGCTTCATGCGGGAGAGCCCGATCGAGCGCATGGCCCGCGACGCCCGCGTCCTGTCGATCGGCGGTGGGGCAACGGAGGTGATGCTGGATCTGGTCGCGTCGATGTCCTGACAAGTTGCAGAATGAAAATGGCGAGGCCGCTTTCCCTGCCTGTTCGAGGTCAGGACGAGAATACGCCCTGCCCTCCTTGGCGAGCAAAGATCTCAAAACCGCCAGACGAAGTTTGCCTTGAGTGCGTGGTCCTGTGCGCGCTTGCCGATCTGGCCCTCATAGGCCACGCCTAGGCTGATCGCCGGGTTCACATGCCAATCGAGTCCAGCTTCCGCCACCAGCGCATCCCGGTCCACCGGCACGCCGGCTACCGAGAACGCCGCCGTGCCAGCGGCAAAGGTCATCAGCGCCGCTGGCGCAAAATCGCCATAAGCATGACGCCAGCCGAGCAATCCACGCAGGAACAGCGGTACGTTCTCGACGACCTGCGACTCTGCGCGAAGACCGAGCGTCGTTGTGGCCAAGCCATAATCCCGAGCAAGACCGTTCAGGGCCGCAATTCCGCCGTTCTCGGCAAATGCGTCCGTGTGAACACGCATGACGGCGGCGCCGACGAAGGGCTCGAGATGGATGTTCCCCACACCGAGGCGATAACCGATCTCTCCGAACGCCTGCAGGGTCGAGCCGTCATAGGATGACGTCGCCTGATCCTGAAAGCCGACAAAGGTGATCCGGCGGGACATGTCGATATCGTGCCCGGCATAGGATGTGCCGAGGCGGACATTGACTGCCCCCCAGCGGGCGGAGCCATAAAGCGCGCCGAAGACGCTTGCGTTGGAGCCGGAAGACAGCCGGGAATCCACGTCGATATCAGTGCTCGTGAAGCCGCCTGCGACACCGATCCTGTAGCCCTGCTCGAGGGTCGCATCCGCGCCCAGAATGAAGCCTCCTCTTGAGGCGCTCAACGATCCGGCGTTGCTGTCAGAACGGATCCTGCTCCATGAGCCGAACCCTTCTCCCCAAAGGGAGAAGACCCGGGAATCGAGAGTCGGATATTGGATGACATCGAGTTGCCGGGCAGGCCCGTCGACAGCATGCGCCACTTGAACGGTGTTCGCCGGAGTTGCCGACAGGGGCTGGCGCAAACGGGCCAGCAGCGCGCTGCTGACAAGTTCGGCATCCCCGTAAGCACTCGTCACGACGGAAGCATGAGCATCGCCCGACAGCATGTCCAAGGCTCCGGGCGTGGACGCGAGGCTGTTCTGGAGCAGCGCATCGTAGACCGAATGTCCGATCCCGGACCGTTCGGCGGCAAATGCGACGGAAGCCTGGTTGGCGGTCTGGGCTGCATCCGCCACGGATCTGCCGTTATAGCGGAACAGCACCGACAGCTCATCGCCCCAATACGCGATCTCCGGAACGAGATAGGCGGATACGCTATTCGTGCGGAAGGCGCCGAACCGTCCCAGAGCGCCTCCGTCGGACGAGAGAATGGTCATGCGTTTGTTGACGGGGGCGGAGCGATCCATGAGGGATAGTTCCAAGGCTCCACCCGCGAGGAGGGTCCGGCCCGAGACATCCAGCTTGTCATGCTGCCCTTTCCCATTCGCATCGACGCGATAGGTCGATCCCTTTCGCAGATCGACATCGCCCTTCACCGTAAGGGTGCCGATCGAGTTCTCCGAGACGCCGCCAGGTTCGATGACGCCGGCCACCGATAAGGGAGCGTCGATCCGACCGAACCCTCGAAGGGCAGCGTTGGCGTGAACCGCCAGACGCGACCTCACGGACCCGTTGAGGGTGAGGATGCCGCCCAGCACATCGGTTCCGCCCGCATAGGTATTCTCGCCCGTCAGGAGGAGATTGCCCGCCCCCCGCTTGATCAGGCGGCCCGTACCGCGGATGTCGTTGGACCAAGTGGAGTCATGGCCCTTGGTGTTCACATCGAACACCTGAGCGAAGCCTTCCGCGCCGAGCTCGTAAGGTCCCCTTACGGCTCGCCCGAGATTGAACATGCCGCGGCCATAGATCTCCGGCGAGCCCATGGGAGTGGCCGTGGTCAGGATCACTTCGATGATCTGGCGAGCCGTCATATAGGGGAAGGCCTGCCGAAGGATAGCAGCGCCTCCCGAGACGACAGGGGCGGCCATGGATGTACCGGCCTTGAGGCCATAGTCGCTGTAAGGCACGGTCGACAATATCAGCGCCTCCTCCGGAGACTGACCCGTGCTCGGACGGTCCCCGCCGGGCGCCGCGATGCACCAGAGGGCGGTGACGCCACACCGGTTGCTGTAGCTGGCGATCTTCCCTCTATTGTTCGTTGCGACAACCGCAATGAGCGTGCCGTACAGGTCCGACATGTCGACCTCATCGAGATCGGGATCGTTCATGTCGGCGAGCTTGTAGGTTTTCGGGTTCGTGTAATCCGAGGCATCCAAGAGGAAGCTGTATATGCCCTTCCTGTGATTTTCCGGCCGGATGTAGGGAAACATCGAGATGCCGGAAGGATGCGATGCACCGATAGGCTGCTCCTCGTATTCGTTTCCTGCTGCGAATACCATGACCACGTCATGCTTCGCGGCCGTCTTAACCGCGTTGTATTCGGCTTCGAGACCGCGCAGATCGACGATCTGGTTGGGCCAAACCACCCAGTTGGGATTATCGACCCGCTGGCCCCGATCGTTCGTGATCTGCTTTGGAGGAAAAGCATTGGGGCCATAACTGCCGTTGACGACCTGAGCCCCGTTTCGGGCGGCATGGATCAGCCCGAGATTGGGCGGATACTTGCCCCACGCATTCAGAACGTAGTTGGTTCTCAGGACCATGAGCGTCGAGTCCGGCGCGACGCCCATGATGCCCTTGCCGTCATGGGCGGCCCCGATAATGCCCGAAACATGAGTGCCGTGGCTGATGACCTTCCCATCGGGGCCCGTGTCGCTCAGGTCATGAGGATCCGTTCCGACGGCATAGGAGTATGAAAGCGGGGAGATGCGGCCTGCGAATTCCGGGTGCTCGAAATCGATGCCGGAATCGACAACGGCCACGGTGATTCCCTTGCCCGTATAGCCCATGGCAAATGCGTCGGAGGCATGGATGCCGTCCAGAAACCAGGAGCGACGGTATTCATCCGTCTCGGCGAAGGATGTGCTTGAGGCTGGTGTGAGGGATCCTGCCCTCGTCGAGACATCGCTGGCGAGAACCTTCGATGTCGGCTGCCACGGAAATTGATGACCGGAAAAGCCGAAGCGGCTGCTCACGAATGTCGGAACCTCGTTCGCCGCGACGCTCGCCGCGCTCCAGCAAAGAGAGGCCAAAGCGGTGCCGGCCAGGAGAGAGAGCCGGACGATCTGTCTGCGAACCGGACCGGTTTGTTGCGCTGGCGCGCGATATCGTTTCGCGGAAGTCATCCTGGTTGCCCCCATCAGCATCGGGCCATCGCATCGGCCCTTCGTCGTCGGGAGCCACACTAAGAAAAGATTCACCTGCGTCCAGGCAGAAAGGCTAAGATCAGCGCGCGATTTAGCTTGTGTTACTTTACGGCAACGGCGGCTTTTGACTGTACCGCAACGATTCAGATTTTGCCTCCAGACACTTGCCGCAAAATACGACGTCAGGCTGAACGGATCTCCGCCAGGAGCCATCTGTGGAAGACCTGCAGCCCCGCACGCATCGGCCAATCCTCGGGGGTCGTGAACCAGTAGGCATGGCGGCTTTTGAAACCAAGACCTGCCGGGTTCAAAAGACGCCCGGTCTCGAGTTCTTCCTGAACAAGCCGCCGAGGAACGAGAGCAAGTCCCTGCCCGGAGATCGCGGCCCTGATGACCAGAGAGTAGAAACCGAACCGCACCGTGCGGAACGGGGTCAGGTCGTCGAGGCCATGCGCGGCGGCAAACTCGCTCCATCGCAACGGGGTCTGGAAATGATCCAGCACTGTATATCGTCTCACATCCTGCGCCGTCTGAATGCCTCCCAGCCGCGAGAGAAGCGAGGGCGCGCCCACGAGGGCGACATTCCGTCCGAAGAGATAGTCAGCCCTGTATCCTGGCCAATACCCCTCCCCGAAGCGGAAAATGCCGTCGGTTGCCTCGGTGGTGTCGGCGGTCACGAAACTCGTGAACTGGACGTCGATGCCAGGGTGAAGTTCCGTAAACCTGGAAAAGCGCGGCACGAGCCATCGGTCTCCAACGATCGGAAGCACATGGAGGCGAACCGACCAAGGCGATTCCTTCAACGCAGAAATCTGCGCGCCTGCGCTTTCGAGCTCCGCAAGAGCGAGACGGGCGTGCCTGATGTAAATCCTTCCGGCCTCGGTCTGGGTCAGGCCGCGGTTTCCGCGTGTGAATAGCGCTGCGCCGAGCGTCTCCTCCAGTGCCCGCAGGTGCTTGCTGACCGCGCTCTGAGTCAGGTTGACAGCTTCTGCCGCCCCTGAGGCCGTGCCATGCTCGGCGATGGCGAGAAGCACTCTGAGAGACGTCAGAGAACTGGGGAGACGATGAATGCTCATAGGAGGCGGGTTTCGCTGAGCCGGATTGGAACAGAAAGCCTTGACTGATTTCTTAAAGAAAAAATATGCCCGGATCGGAGAGATATGGGCATCTTCACTCGAAATCAGGCGGAGAACCGGATGACAACGGCTCTCCGCCTATGTTTTTCAGCGGGAATTGTGCCCTTCGGTTCGCGCCGGAGCCGTTAGCCCCGACAAGTCGTCCCAGACATAAGCGAAATTCTCTGAGCGCCATACGGGACCTGGATCGGTATAGCACCCTATTCTGCGCCCGTTCACGAATTCATAGAATGCAATGCCGGATCGTTTCCGAGGACAACGCCTATACCCAGTCCGGTTGAACCAGAGTTCATGATGGAACGTGCTAGCGTCGTCAGTAATTTTCGTCCGATCCCCATTCGCTTGAACGCGCCGTCGACATAGAGGAACTTCACCTCGGATCGATCCTTAAAAATATCGTGGGACGGCGCCCCGGCAACACCGAAACCTGCCAATTGTCCATTCGCTTCGGCAAGCAATATCGTCAGGTTGTGCTTCTCAGGGACGAGAATGTCCTGCCAGCGTGACAGACGTACCGCTTCCGTCAGCACATTGTAGGCTTCCTCCGGAGCGAGACTACGATAGGTTTCGCGCCATATGCGGTAATGCAGTCGAGCGATGGCCTGCACATCGGCTCTTTCTGCGCGACGGATGCTGATTGCCATCCCGCACCTTCCAGGTTTGAGTCACTTGACGAGAACTTTTCGATATCAAGGTTCTTCCTGTCCTGCACGTAACTTTGCTAAGAACCCGTGCGGATCCATCAGCCGCTTTGTTGCAAGTTCGATTCCTGCGCCGAGAGCGATACCGAGGAGCGCCCCGACAGCCTTGATGAGGCCATCGGGGACACGGCCATGCCGTCCTGGGGTTAGATACTGGAGACCTTCCAACACCATAGCCACTCCCAGCAGGAGCACGGCACTCTGCAGGCGATGCTGGGGGTAACCTATGCAAAAGAGCCCGCCTATGACCAGAAAGGCGGCAAACCGCTCCCAATCCGCAGGTGCCGCTGTAACCGGCCTGAATTCGATAGGCGCGAGAGTGAAGATGGCGATGGAAAAGACAAGAAGCCAGGCAAGCCACCGGGAAACCGATCGAATGCTCATAACGTGCCCCTTCAATGTTGAAGCGAATCAACATGGCAAGTTCGCCAATGCCTTTCCCTTCGCTCATCCTGCTACAGAGCTGCGCAGACCCTCGTCCTCATAAAGGATAGCATAAATGTCTTTGGCTTTAGAGGCGATCGCTCGAAAGAGCTGAGAGGCCTCGTCCGTCACTGTCGAGACATTGCTTCCTGTTGGCTGGGTATTGTTTAAAAAAAAGCGGCCCCGGGTTGCCGGGGCCGCTTGTCTGCTCTTACGTGCGCTCGCGATCAGATGACGAGGAAGTCGGCTGCCGTGAGCTTGGCATGGTTCTCGATCACGGCGAACTTCACCGCCGCCGTCGAGCCCGTGCCGTCGGCATCGTAATACAGGGCGCCCGACTTGCTGTCGTAGATGATGCGGTCGTTGGCATCCAAAGCCTTGGTGCCGGTGACGAAGGCGCTCGCCGCGAGGCTGCCCCACTTGAGCTTGGTGAAGACCGAGTCGTTGAGACGGATCGTGTCGTCGGCCGGGTTGAAGTCGACGATGAAATCCACATTCGAGAAGCCCAACTTGGTGTCGAAGGTGAAGGCATCCTTGCCCGCACCGCCGATCAGCACGTCGCTGCCGCCCTTGCCCCAGATCTTGTCGTTGCCGCTCTTGGCGTCGATCAGGTCGTTGCCGGAACTGCCAGTCAGGCTGTTGGCCGCGCTCGTGCCGGTCACCGTCTTGGTGGTCGCAGGACGTCCTGAGGTCGAGGGCGGCGTCGTGGTGCCCGTTTCAGCCACGTCCGCAACCTGGAAAGTCACGACACCGGTATCGGAATCGCCGTCGGCGTCCTTGACGGTGTAGGTGAAGCTGTCCGAGCCGAAGAAGTTGCTCTTGGGGGTGTAGACGAAGGAGCCGTCGGCACTAAGCTTCACGCTGCCGCCCTGGGCGGTGGCGAAGGTGCCGGCGACAGCGGCCTTGCCGCCATCGGCGGCGACGTCGTTGGCGAGCACGCCCTTGGAGGCGCTCACCGTCAGCACCGTGTCCTCCGTCGCGGCGTAGCCGTCGTCCATGGCGGTCACGGGATGGTCCTGCGCGTCCGGCGTCGGAGTGGGCGTGGGCGTTGACGTTGTCGGCCTGGTGACAGGATTACTGGACACCGTGTTAGGCGCGATCGTGGAATTAATCAGGCCGGTATTGGCACCATAGGTGCTGTAGTGAACGGTTCCAACGCCGCCCAGGACGTTGTTGGTGATGACAAGTCCGGAAGACGGCAACTGCCGATCACCGAATTCGTTGGCAATCTCAATGCCTGTGGCAGGCTTCCCGTTACGGTAAAAGTTGGTGTCGTAAGTGTGAGACACCATATTGTACTGCACGACGGCGTCTTGAGCGTTGTCGAGGTAGATACCGACGCTGTAGCTGTCATAAACGGTGTTGCCGCTGATCTTTGCGCCTTTGGTGAACATGGCGCCAATGCCTTCACCGTAATTGTCGTAGACATTGTTGTTGCGGATGATGCTGCCGTCCGACTTGTCCAAGCTGATGCCCTGGGCCCAACCGCCGGACCAGGTACGGCTGCTGTTCTCAAGAACGTTGTGCCAAACCTCGTTGCCTTCGATCAGGTTGTTATAGGAATTTCCGACCGCAGATCCGCCAGCCCAAATGGCAGCCCGGAAGCTGTCGTGAACATTGTTGTCCAGGACTTTGGTGTCATGCGTATCCCAGAGGGTGATGCCGGCGCGCTTCGCGTTGCGCACTTCAAAACCCTGGAACGTCACGTAATCGCCGGTGATCGTGACAAGGTTGGAGCCGGATGCGGTCTGGCTGCCATCGATGATCACATGCTCACCCGAAACAGGCTTGAAGGTGATCGGAGCAGATGCCGTGCCATTCTTACTGATATTGACGGTGCCGTTGTAAACACCACCATGCACCAATACCGTGTCACCAGGCTGGGCGAGCTGCGCCGCCTTCGTGATGGTTTTCACCGGACTGGTAGACGTACCGGCATTGGAATCGCTACCGGTGGTCGAGACATAAAAAATCGCCATGTGCTTTCTCGTTTTTCAATCGCTCAAAGGTTTCGAAAATTGGATGGTGAGATACGACTGCGTTTGCCTTCCGAAATTAGGAAAACTGGCTTTTCGCAGTGCGTTGATCGCTCTCAACGGAGGACGAAAATGTTTATCAATGCTTTCATTAACTGCCCCTTGTTCTGGAATTGTTTTGAAAGGTTTTTCAACGATTTACGCTACAAAATCTGTAAAATAAATTTCATAATCACTGCATGAAATATTTTTCTCATACAAAATAAAAACGACATGAATTGAATCTAATAATTATCAACGATCACGATTATGCAATAATTCCGCTAGCCTCTCAAAGCGACACACTGAATAGCTAGTTCATATAAGAGACTAAGAAAAAATATCCTGAGAGAGAATTATTTCTCCAGAATCGCAATCCCGAAACGAGATTCAACCAGCAAAATAAGATGATAATTTTCTAAAGAAGACAGTGGAAATTCAAAGGGGGCGCTAACGGCCCGAGAGTCTATCTTCATGTCTTGCCCCTAATGACTATTGAGTAAATCTTCTTATTACTTCAATGTGCATTGATGTATACGCTCGAATGTGACCTCAATATGGCAACGCTCGATATCCGTTTTTCACCAATCCTATCCTCATATAGCTCCTAGCTATGCGTTCTAAAGCGCTAGGATACCCGCAATCCATCGCTCGCTAAGCGCTGGCTAGAAGCGCGATAGGATTTCGCCGTTTCGAGCACATTCATATGTGCGAGTGCATTCCTCAGCGCACTCGCTATTTTATTTTCAAAGCGCCGTCGCATGCTTTTGATCCCACCTCCCTAAAAGAGCATCGTCAGGAAGACTGAGAAATTTTCGGCTGTTAGGCGCGATCTTGTTTTTCTAGATCCAGTTTCATGAAAGAACGCGGCCTGATGCAGGCTCGGAATACAGCATCGAAGAACAACAGTTCTTACGAGCTTAACGCGTTGCTCAGATGCGCCTTTCTGACAAGGGGTATATCCAATAAATGCTCCATGCTTTGTGAATTTACCGATAGTGGTACAGGCCAAGCACTATATTGAGGTAGGGATAGTACCCTATTAAGAGATATTTTTTTCTCACCGGATTTCGTCAATATAAATTCTTATGTTGCATCTCTTAGGCTGGGCCTTCGCCTTTGCTCAAGATCGTGCATCAGCGTTTATACTTCAGCCGGATAGACATTCGGCCCATATTGAGGTGGCACCATGCAGTATCTTCAATGGATTGGCACACTCGGTTCGAGCCCTTGGGGCGATCTCGGCAGTCCGGGGGATCGGCCAACGGAAAAAGCAGGGGGACAAGTAACCGGTATTATGAATTTTGCTGTCTGGGGTGATGGCCTTGATGTTTATACTATTTTTGGAACATCAGATGCCGATGTTGTCTTCCTTGATATTAGAGGCCTGGAAGATAAACGTCTCATCAACGTCAAGCAAATCAACGGCGGTGACGGGAACGATCTAATCGACATGACTTCCACACGCTTTAAGTATGGCGCAGTGACCCTCAATGGAGGCAATGGAAATGATGCACTTCTCGGCAATGCAGGAAGTGATATTCTTCTTGGCGGCGCAGGACGCGATCAACTAAAAGGTTATGGAGGCAACGATTATCTGAGCGGCGGGAATAACAACGACCGATTGCTGGGGGGGCGTGGGGACGACAGGTTAGTCGGAGGTTCGGGCAACGATTATCTAGTAGGTCAATTCGGCAAGGATACTCTCACTGGAGGGAGTGGCCAAGATAGGTTTGCTTTTGAAGTCTCCCCCATCAAGGCAAACATTGATAGAATTACCGATTTTTCCGTGAAAGATGACAGCGTCTATTTGGCCCGTTCCATATTCACCAAAGCAGGGCCCAAGGGGACGCTTAAGTCAAAAGCCTTTTGGAACGGGTCAGAAGCTCATGATGCGGATGATCGCATCATCTATAATAAGAAAACTGGCTATCTTTATTATGATCCCGATGGGACAGGCGATGCCTCCCAGCACGCGATAGCGAAGGTTTCGAAAAACCTTGCAATGACCCATAAGGATTTTCTCATTTTCTAAGGACAGTCGCTATCCTCGCGATGATAACGTTTTATGTCCAGATGTCCCTATGACTGCAGTCGAGGTGATCGACGATCTGTCCAGGCTTGAAGCCATTGAGAAGGAATGGCATGCGCTTGCACGCGATATCCCTTGGCCTATGGCCCAATTTGAATGGATTATCTCGGCTGCTCGAACTTACAGCAGAGAACGGCTTTATCTTGTCACCATCAGGGAGGCAGGCGCTCTTCAAGCGGCTGCCCCCCTCATTCTTCAGAATTACGGTCTTACGCATCGCCTGGAATGCCTGGATCGCGATCTTTCGGAGCCTCAGGGCTTGATCGCCCGAAGCTGTCATTATCGCAAACTGTTATTTAAAGCCTTGCGTAATCTGCACTACCCTTTCATCCTTCGTGGTGTTCCGGCTGAGTGCGAGGAAGTTGAATGCTTCGATTCCGCTCCAGGGTTTGGGCTAAACTTAGTAACAGCAAGCTGCTGCAAGGACTCGTTCGTTCCATTCGATGATCCAGGGCGCGATGTTGAGCAGCGCATGTCCCAAAGTCGCCGCACTACCTTAAGGCGTAAGCGAAGGGCAGCTGAAAAGCACGGGCTTGTTCGGTTTAGCATCCTCCATCCAGATCCCAACGACTTTCCCAGAATGTTCGACGAATTCTTGCGGGTCGAGTCCTCAGGTTGGAAGGGAAAGGCTGCGACTGGCCTTCGTCATGATCATAAGCGAGCTTCCTTTTTTAGGACCTACTGCGCTCAAATGGCTGGTGAAGGAGCCCTTCGCTTCGGCTTCATGACAATCGGCGATGCAACGGCAGCCGTCCGCATCGATGTGATATGGGGCAAGAAGTCATGGGAGCTTAAGATCGGATATGATGAAACTTTTGCCAAATACTCACCCGGATTGCTGTTGAGCCATGAAGCTCTCAAAAGCGGACAAGCGAACGGTCTTCTTGGGCATCATTTTCTGGGAACGGCGGAACCTTGGCACGATACATGGGCAGCCGAGAAGACTCACAGGGTCGTTCTCCGGCATTATCCGGCTACGATGGCCGGTGGAATGGCTTTTATGCAGGATGCCTGCACCCATCTCGGTCACGGCATGTCCAAATTGTTTCAAAAGCATCTGACAGTGAGGGCTTCTAGCGATCACCATCCGTTCTCCGCTGTCATCAAGAAATGAAATCATTCATTTAAATTCATGACTTGCTTAGCTTTAAATGATTCTATGAAAATTTCTGTTGTTCTGTCCCATAAAATCGTATGAAGAATTGACCCCTTTTTGGCATATCTGATTGCAGATCTAGAAATTGCAACGCATAAAGCTCTTTTGTTCTAGATGATCGCGCACTCAAATCTTATTCGTATTAGACTTCGCTTAGAAAGTCGGCTTGCAAATAAAAACACAGGGTATGCGAAGACATTGAGATTTAGCTTACCTATTTTGCGCTGTTTCCTGTCACACATACGGGAACTACATTCTCAAATAAGGGTTGAAATTAGCGATCGAGATTGTCGATGGAAATCAGCGTTGTTTCCGCAACCAACCTCTCCCAAGAGCAGGTTCTCTCATGGGCTCGCATTCAACAGCATAATCCTGGCCTGTTCAGTCCCTTCTTCCGTCCGGAGTTTACGCAAGCTGTCGCCAGCATCCGAGACGACGTCTATGTTGCCGTCGTTGATGACGGAGCGGTCTTCTTTCCTTATCAGCGCAACTTCTTCGGCATGGGACGGCCGGTTGGAGGAGCCGTATCTGATTATCACGGCTTGATAGCTGCACCCGACTATAGGCTGGACCCAGCGACGCTGTTGAGGGCTTGCGGCTTAACGAGCTGGCGGTTTGATCATGTTCCGGCAGAGCAAACCATGTTTTCTTCCTGGCAGATGATCGAGACCGGATCTCCTGTTGTCGATCTCACGCCTGGTGATCTTCCTGGATCTACAGCATTGCATGCGGACCATCGGCGAAAGAGACGGCGGCTTGAACGTGATTTTGGGCCAGTAGACGTCGATTTGGATATGACTGACCAATCCATGCTCGAACTTTGCATGACATGGAAGTCAGCCCAGTATCGCCGGATGAAACAGCCCGATCTCTTTGCCAAGCCTTGGGCCCGTGCGTTGCTCAAAGAGATTGCTACTCATCACACTGTGGAGTTCTCCGGTATTCTATCAGTGCTACGTGCCGGAGGACGACCTATCGCAGCGCATTTTGGTATGCGCTCAGGCAATGTCTGGCACTACTGGTTCCCAACTTACGATCCTGACTTTCACCGCTACTCTCCCGGCATCCTGCTGCTACTGGAAATGATGGCGCAGGCTCCCAAATTCGGCATCAGCACGATCGACTTCGGAAGAGGAGATAATGACTATAAGATGCGAATTTCAAACCGAACCGTCCCATTGCAAGAAGGGATCGTGGTAACGAATAGACTCTCCAGCCAAATGCTCGGCTTGAAACGCAATCTCTTCTCATTCGTCAAAAAGCATCCAACGATCAAGAATGTCTTGAACCCGGCTCATCAGCTTCTTCAGGATGCTTACCGAAGAGCGAGGTTGCGAATGTATTGGTTTGTTCCACTGATGTTCGTTCAATTGGTGAGCGAGTTGACACGCGTATGTGCTTAACAGTTCATTTCAACAAAAAATCGTTCAATTATTATGTCTGTGACGCAATATGCATGATCGCGATGTATGATGTATGAAACAGAACTCAGGTAATTCACGTTTTTTAAAAAAGCACGCTTACATGAGAAGAGCATTTCTCGACATCGCAAATCCGGTTTTCCGTGAGTAAAAAGCAGTTTATACGAGAAGACTTATGCTCCCATGCAAAAATGGAACGCGTTCATAGTCAATCCATTCGCAATGCAATTTCGATAACATCGCCAGGCATCAGCTCAGTATCCTCATTGGATGTGATCCGCTCGTAGCGATCGGTCACTTTTCTCGTAATGAAAATTTCGGGGCGATTGCTGAAATCGCGCGACGATTGCAGCCGAGAATTTCCGCTAAACGCCAAGAGCTTTTGTTGAAGCGCAGTCAAGCGCGGGCGAATCGAAGATAACTGGATTGTTGCATTCTGGAGCTCCTGCAGAAGATTATCTCGTCTCTCTTCCCCGACTTTATCCAAGCTTCGCGCAACCTCTTCACGATCCTTACGCGATTGCTCCAGTTGCGCCATTGTCTGAAGAAGTCGCGATGCGGACACGAGACTTGCTCGTTTTGCATCCATCACGCGAGTAATTGGAACGGTTCCACGATCATGAAACTCTTTCAGGCTTTTCAAGTCATCGAGATCACTTTGCATGGCCTCCTTCTCTTTTTGCTGCTGCTCTGACAGAATCCCGATCTGCGTGTCGGACTGAACGATCCTACGCCTGATATAGTCGGTCTCCTTCTTGAGGCTTTCCGTTCTGTTGTTATATCGATCATCCTCGACCGCGGATATCTGAGCCAAAAGATCCTCGGAAATTCCTATTCTCTCGAGTTCGTTTTTGCTGGTTTCGGAATCCTCCCCCAGTTCTGTCTTTAGCCGTTTGATCTGCAGCAAGACCTGTGCATGCTGCGCCTGGAGCGCTTCATACTCGCTTTTCCAGTCCATCATCTGTGTCAATGGATTTTCAAGCCTGATACGCATCGCATCGTATCCGCCTGCGACTGCAAGTGCATGGCGTACCGTCATCCCTGGACGGAACGCTTGTTCGCCGGCTCTCGATACGTCACCACTGATATATATGGGCCGATACTCGGCTATATTGACGGTAACTTCATCCGGCAGAAGCGTGAAAATCAATTCGCGACCTTCTGCGGTTCTCTGGCGGATCATTCTTTTCGGAATCTCCGCTTTGACTTTGGAGCGAAGCTCTGAAAGTGTCAGCCCTGCTGCCTTGATCTCACCCAAGACAGGAAGCGACACCGTGCCATCCAGGCCGAGCACGGCTCTTTGCTGGGATTGCGTTGTGCTAGCGATCGCAAGCTCGATGGTATCGCCAGAGGCAAGGCGATACTCGGCGGCAAGACTGCTTTGAGTGCACGTGACGAAAGTTGCTAAGACAGCGGTCCATATCATTGTCGATGTGTTCAGTCGGTTCTTCATCCGGTGCATGGCCATCGCTCATCCTCGACTTATAAAAATGGATCGCAAGACAATCTCATTACGGAGGCCTGGTTCGTGGGTTTTAAGGACGCATTTAAGAGGCTCTTGATAGCTCGGTCGCTTTCATCTCGATTCCTTTTGACGTCTTTGGACAAGACTCATTCAAGGATTCCAGATGTGCTTTCCACTTGGCCTCTGCCTGTTTCACGCCGAATGTAACCGTTGCCCAGCGCAAGGCGTTTTCCGCAATTCTATCCAGTGTTGAGTCGGTACCCTGGATCCGCCTGAGAAGCGCGGCAAGTTCCTGTGGGGAATACCATGTGAGGACATTGATATCGCGCTCCAAACCCATTCCTTCTATCGCCGAGTCGTGAGCAAGCACGACGACGCCATTCAGCGCAGCATGCACAATCTTTGTCTTGATGCCGCCTTGCAGCAATTCTGGAACCAGCATTGCTTTGTATTTCTGCAACTCGTGATCCAAGTCTTCGACGTAGCCCACAAAGCGAACGTTGGGGGAGAATTCACGCCTTATACTCTCCTCGCCTTCGCCGATCACATCCAAGGTGATGTCATGAATGCCTGAAGATCGAAGCTGTCCTAATATCTGTTTATCGAACATCTGGACGGCATTGCGATTAGGCTGATAGCTCATGCCTCCGAGGAAGACCAAGTGTCGAACCCGAGTCTTGAGAGGCGCAATATGATCGGGACCTTGCACACAGAACGGCGTCGCTGAGACTGGCCGAAGCGAAGCCTTTGAAAGAGCCATGGCTTCTGCTGAGCTCACCGTTAAGGTTACGTTTGCCTGTCGAGCGACGGTGATTTCACGCCGCTCAAGAATCGTCGCTTCCTTATCCAGGATAATGCGTGCTGCCGGGCGAATGAACCAACTCAGAGCACGCAGGACGGGAGCCTTATGATAGCCGAGAAGCCCATCGAGACCTCGACGCTCTTTAGCGATCCGTCTGTATCGCAGGGAAAGAAGATCATCGAGGTCAGCTATCCATGGCAGGTTCAGGAGCTCACCATAGCCAACGGTTCGTATCATGTCCGTGATAACGATCTCGACATTCTCAGCATGAACAATTCTACGTAAGGCCTTCTCGGCTCTCTTGCTTGCATAGAGGCATTCGTTCAGAGACTTTCGCCCCGGCAGGAACTCAAGAACGAATTGACGCACAAGCTCCCAAGGGCGAGGCCCCATCAAACTGAAGTATTGAATTCGAGAATTTAGGTTCGCTTCTTCATCGCGGATATTATGTTGAGCGTCTCCGAAATGCGCGACAAGAACACGATGACCCAAGCCGACTAAGCTATCGGAAGTCGTGCGAAGGACCGCCTTACGCCCTGTCATCCGGCCACGCAAATCCCGGGTCGCGATCATGAGAATTGTTTTTCTTTCGATCGGGGGCGCGCTATCTGAAGTCATGAGTTGTGCTTCCATCGGCGTCTTCAAAATAGACAGCTCGCAACTCATTGGAGAATGCATCGAGGTCGATGTATTCTCTCACCGCGCTTTTACTTTTCTCTGACATGCAAATACGTATTTCTGGCTCTCTTAAGAGTTCGCACAGAGCTTGCGCGAGAGTTTGCTCGTCGCCCGGTTTCACGATAATCCCGGCACCGTCCCCTATCACCGTCGAAATATCTCCGACGTCCGTTGCTATGACAGGCAATCCAGCGGCCATTGCCTCAAGCAAGGTCATTGGAAGTCCCTCCCAGAGAGAAGGAAGAACGAATATATCCGAGGCTGCCATCAGTCGCCCCACATCGGAGCGAGAACCTGTCAGCTGGACATGCGCTCCAAGCCGCTCGTCGTGGATGACCTGGAGAAGATGATTATGTTCGTTTCCTCCACCAACGATTATAAGCTTAGCCTTCGGGTACCGATGAACGACACCCCGAAATGCTTTGATAAGGATGTCGAAGCCCTTCCCTACGATCAGCCTTCCAACCGATATCACGACGAGATCTTCAGAATCATAGCCAAAAGAAGACCGCACTTGATATCGCTCTTCCCGGGGCAATGGCGGAGGAGGCTCAATGCGGTTCTGGATCACACTCATCGGTGTGTGACCGACACGCTTGCGTTGCATTCTCGCTACACGCGGCCCACAAGCCACAATGTGGTCCGAACCATAGCATAAGACTGCTCGTTCCAACGCGTTCTTTACATAAGTCCGCCATTCCTTCGCTTTAGGACCTTGACTATGCAGCGTTACGACAAAACGCGCACCAGATAGCCTTGACAGCAATGCGCCCGTTATTGTCGCATGGTTTAGATGGGCATGAACGATTTGGGGCCGCCAGTCTTGGATAAGAGATCTCAGCCTCTTCCATGACGACAGATCAAAGAGTTTTCTTTGCTGCACATCGACCACGTCAATTCCGAGCGCTCTTATCCTTTCAGATGCAGCAGTGGGTCCGGATAGATTGATGACGCGGATCGAGTATGGACCATTCAGCATTGTTCGGAGTTGTACTTCGAAGACTCTTTGAGCTCCGCCAATCGCAAGATCATCGATGATGAGGACAACATTCATGGAGCGAGAAGGCACCATTTCAGCCTCGTCGTCCTTGTAGAATATTCCTGCAAGGTCGAGACCGTTCATGGCCTTCTCCGTCGTTTCTCATCGATCGAAGAAGCTATGAGCGATAGGAGCGCTTCTGCATTCTGAGCCTGATCAAACTGGCTTACGACAAGGTTTCGCCCCTGCGAGGCCCTGCATCTTGCTTCCTGCGGATGCTTGCGAACATCCTCCAGCGCACGAACGAGACCGTTTACGTCGTCGACCTCGAACAACCACCCGGTGACACCGTCAATAATGATCTCAGGTATCCCCGTCAGTCGGGTCGCGATCACGGGCCTCTCATGAGCAAGAGCTTCGACGATTACTGTCGGCAGACCTTCTGTTTGATTTCTCGGTCCGATCCTGCTGGGAACGACCATGACGGAGCATCGAGACATGGCGTCTGCGACGCTTTCATTAGACTGTGCCCCTTTGAACGTTACTCGCTCCTTGAGGCCAAGTGTCCCGGCAAGATTCTCCAGGCGCTTACGTTCCGGACCATCTCCCAGAATGTCTAAATGCCAATCACCCAACGCGGCCAAGGCGAGTGCGCGCAGCAGAAGGTCGACTCCTTTGCGCGATTCCAAAGATCCGACGTAAAGCACCCGCCATTGAGCGGAGGTTGCCGTTGGGTGCGGCGTCAATCCATCAAGGAAGGCGCCGACATGGATGACGACAGGAGGCTTGTTCGCAAGAGATGGAACATGCTGAAGGATATATTTTCGATTGTACTCGCTGATCGTGCGCACGAACTCAGCTTCCGGAAGCTTGGTTCGCAGAAGAGCGCGCGTCTCAAAAATATCATGGGCATGGCAACTGACGCTGAAAGGCACGCCTGCCACCCGACGAACGATCCAGGCACATGTCGCAGGATGCCCAGCATATGCTGCGTGGACATGATCGGCACCCCATTCAAGGATATCTTCTGATATTCGAAGCGATTTTGGCAAAATGAAAATGGACTTCAGCATCATCACAGGGTTCGAAAAGCTGCCAAAAACGATGTCCCGAATGATTTCTGCTAAAGCTCTCGGCTTCCTGAAAAGCACGCGGAAGAACGCACTCAGCACATCCGCGGAGGCAAGGTATGCAAAATCTCTCGACCAGCCGAGAGTCTGCTTTGCGAAGTCGTGCACGACTTCGTGCCGGTTATAATGTGTGAGGTGATATATTCTGATATCGTAGCCTTTTTGATGAAAGGAAACGACATCCCGCATGATGAATGTCTCGGTCGTCTTCGGGAACTCAGTAACGATGACCGCCAGGCGACGCCTTTCAGGAGTTTCATTTATCTGTTCCGTCAGACAGTCGAAACTCTCCTCTTTCATGGCGGCTTGAAAGTTCAACACACGTCTTCCTGTTTCATATTCGGATGCTGAAATGCTTGTTTACTCAAGCTCAAACGCCGCTGAATAATGAGAGCAGTCCTGCTGACCAAGACTTGCCGATCATAGCTTATGGCAGAGGAAGCGTGGAACTCATCTGAAGAGGTACGCCTTTAACGCAGCCATCGAGAGCCACGATCGGAGGCCATCATCGTTTCGAGGCTCTTGCGACGTGTAATGCTCTGCTTGAGCTGTACTTCTTGTCACTGAGAAGCTGTTATGAACGGCAATCTAATTTAAGGCCTGTCGCAGCATTGGACAGAGCGAAGCAATGGCGCTCAGGTCTGCGAGAGTGTCGGGTGACAGCTCGTGGGCGCGCATCAGGAGTCGAGAGCACATCGCCCACGCGAATGTTCCCGCGGCCACCTGTCGGTATGACAACGGAGGAAGCTGCACCTGGGTTCGTCGAGTGCGACTGCATCCAGCCCAATGTCGCGCTCACAGCTTCCAGCCCCGTTTTTCCCAACCGTATAAGCCTGGCCGGCATAGGCCTGAGCGGGCCAGTCGCCCTGGACGCCGGGCCGGCCACGCTGAAATCTCGATCAGGCTTTGCTGAAGCGAAGCTAGGAAGCGGCTTCCGTGTCCTGGGCCTCATCGATCGCCGTCCAGGAATGCGTGATCTCAGCCACGGCGCCCAGCATGATCGAGGCCGAGCAGTACTTTTCCTTGGACAGCTGGATGGCCCGCTCCACCTTGGTGGGCGCCAGATCCCTGCCCTTGACCCGGTATTCGATGTGGATCTTCGTGAAGACCTTGGGATCGGTCTCGGCGCGCTCACCCGTGACCTCCACATCGCAATCCGTGATCTTCTCGCGTCCCTTGCGGAGGATCTGGACCACGTCGAAGGCCGTGCAGCCCCCGAGACCGATGAGCAGCATCTCCATGGGACGGATGCCGAGATTGCGCCCGCCATATTCTGGCGCTCCATCCATGACGACGGCGTGGCCGCTGCCGGATTCGCCTACGAACATCATGCTGTCGACCAGTCTGACCCGTGCCTTCATAAGCCTTGCCTCAACTTTGATGGATAATCCTTCGCGACCATCGCTAACCCAAGGAGATGGCGCAAATCCAGCTAGCCCCGCCTTTTGTCCTCAGGCTATGAGACAGACATAGAGCGACTTGGGATTTCATCATGAAGCCTTCCTCAGACATCACCCGGCTCCTCGAAATCATGGCGGCCTTGCGCACGCCCGGAACCGGCTGCCCCTGGGATCTGGAGCAGAACTTCGCATCGATCGGACCTTATACGATCGAGGAAGCCTATGAGGTCGTGGATGCCATCGAGCGCGGCGATCTGGCCGATCTCCGCGACGAGCTCGGCGATCTGCTGCTCCAGGTGGTTTTCCATGCCCGGATGGCCGAGGAGCAGGGCGCCTTCGCCTTCGGCGATGTCGTGGAGGCGATCACGAAAAAGCTCATCCGCCGTCATCCCCATGTCTTCGGGAACCTCAAGGACCTGTCTCCCGAAGAGGTGAAGAGTCTCTGGGATTCGATCAAGCGGGAGGAAAAGGAGGAACGTCGAACCGCGCGCGCGGAAATGGGCCTGCCGCCGGAGGCACACGAGGCCGGATTCCTCGGCGGGATTCCGACCGCCATGCCCGCCCTGCCCCGCGCCCACAAGCTGACGGCCAAGGCCGCCAAGGTCGGCTTCGACTGGCCCGATTCCGCCCAGGTCATCGATAAAATCCATGAGGAATTGGAGGAAGTTAAAGAGGCATCCGCAACCGGCAGCAGAGATCGGATCGAGGATGAGATCGGCGACCTTCTCTTTTCCGTCACCAATCTCGCCCGCCATTTCAACATCGATCCGGAGCAGGCCCTGCGCCGCACGAACGCAAAATTCGAACGGCGCTTCAAATCCGTCGAGGAGACGCTCGCCAGGCAAGGCAGGAGCCTGGACGACGCTACCCTGGACGAGATGGAGCAGCTCTGGGTGGCTGCGAAAATGGCCGAGCGTGAGCCCGGCCCGTCCTCATAGGACCCGTGCTTCGGGGAAACGGTTCAGGAAGCGCGGTTCCTTGCCGGGCACCAGGCGCACCCGAAGGATCGTATGCCCGTTCTCCTGCGTCCGGCGTCCCAGGATTTCGGTGTTTTCATGGAGCCAGGCCAGCCCCTGCCCGTCTTCCGGCGCGACGTCCACCTCATAGGTCGAACGCCCCATGGCCAAGTGCTGCTCGATGGTGGAGAGCAGCTCCGGAATTCCATCGCCGGTGAGCGCCGAGATCAGGATTGGCCGCCGCTCCGGGACGGTCCGGTACGAGGCGGTGGAAAGCCTCTCCCGGTCGTCAGGGGAAAGAAGATCGGCCTTGTTCCAGACCTCGACGATCCGCCGCGTATCCTCGGGGTCGATGCCAAGTTCGCGCAGGACAACGGCGACATCTTCGGCCTGTGCCTCGGTCTCACCATGGGAGACGTCGCGCACATGGAGCAGGATGTCGGCCTCGACCACATCCTCCAGGGTGGCCCGGAAGGCCGCTACGAGCATCGTCGGGAGATCCGAGATGAAGCCGACCGTATCCGAGAGGATGGCCTTCTCGCCATGGGGCAGCTCGATGGCGCGCGAAGTGGGGTCGAGGGTGGCGAACAGCATGTTCTCGGCCAGGACGTCAGCCCGAGTCATGCGGTTGAACAGGGTGGACTTGCCGGCATTGGTATAGCCGACGAGAGCGATGATCGGGTACGGAACCCGCCTGCGGCTCGTTCTGTGCAGGGAACGGGTCTTGACGACGCCTTCCAGGTCCCGCTCGATCCGGTTCATCCGTTCCTGGATCATGCGCCTGTCGGCCTCGATCTGCGTTTCGCCCGGACCGCCGAGAAAGCCGAAGCCGCCACGCTGGCGCTCGAGGTGCGTCCAGGACCGAACCAGGCGTCCCTTCTGGTAGGACAAATGCGCGAGCTCGACCTGAAGCGTACCTTCCTTGGTGCGGGCCCGGCGACCGAAAATTTCGAGAATGAGGCCCGTGCGGTCGATGACCTTCGCGCCCCAGGCCTTCTCCAGATTGCGCTGCTGCACGGGGCTGAGGGCGCAATCCATCACGACAAGGCCGATCTCCTCGGCGCGGATCAGTCCCGCCAGCTCCTCGACCTTGCCGCTGCCGATATAGGTCGCCGGACGGGGCGAGCTCAGAGGGGCGATCAGAGACTGGACGATGGACAGGTCGATCGCCAGGGCAAGGCCCGTGATCTCATCGAGACGAGCCTCGGGCGGGCGAGGATTGCTTCCCTCGCCCCCATCGGCCGATGAGCGCCGCCTGCGCGTCAGATAAGGCCCGACGACGAGGGTCCTGGTCCCTGCCGCAACCTCTTTTTCAGGTTCGGCAAGCTGAACGAGACGTTCTTCCCCGGGGCTCCGCGGTTCCGTCACCTCAAGCCTTCTCGCCAGCCTCGTCGATCTGGTCGAACAACTGGACGGGCTGTCCTGGCATGATGGTGGAAATGGCGTGTTTGTAAACCAGCTGGGAATGACCATCCCTGCGCAGAAGGACGCAGAAATTGTCGAACCACGTGACCACACCCTGAAGCTTGACCCCGTTCACGAGAAAGATCGTCAGGGGGATTTTCTGCTTCCGGACATAATTCAGAAAAGTGTCCTGAAGATTCTGCGCGCGATCGCCCGCCATTGAAGTTGCCTCGCCAGCCCATGGCCGCCGGTCTTGGCTATTGGGCCGCCTGAATATGGTTGTCCGCTTTCGTGCGGTCGGTGACCGGCCGTCTTATTACAGGGCGAACGGCAGCGTTCGGCAAGGGGGACGAAACGGTTCTACCCCCTCGGAGCATATTTTCCCGTGGATGACAGGTTGCATTTCCAACCCATGACAGGAGAAATACAACCTGCTGTTACTCTAGAACGCTTAGCTGCCGATCCCCAAGGACTTCAGCTTCCGGTGGAGAGCGGAGCGCTCCATCCCGATAAACTCCGCCGTCCGCGAGATGTTTCCGCTGAAGCGGGCGATCTGGGCCAGCAGATACTCGCGTTCGAAGATCTCACGTGCCTCACGCAGGGGCAGGCTCATGAGCTTCTCGCCGCCCGCCCCGCCCGGCGTGCTCGGCACGAGCGCGCCGATCTCCGAGGGCAGCATATCGGCCGTGATCTCGGAATCGGGATCGCCGGAGCTGAGAATCATGAGCCGCTCGACATTGTTCCGCAGCTGGCGAACGTTGCCGGGCCAGTCATGGGATTGCAGCACCGCCATGGCGTCCTCGGCGATCCGCCGCTTGGGCAGGCCCGTCGTGGACGAGATCTGCTCCATGAAGAACTCGATCAGTTCGGGCACATCCTCGCGCCGCTCGGCGAGCGAGGGCACCCGGATCGGAATGACGCCGAGCCGGTGGAACAGATCCTCCCGGAAGCGGCCCGCGGCAATCTCCGCGGGCAGGTCGCGGCTGGAGGAGGACACGATGCGGACATCGACATGGACCCGGGTCGTTCCGCCGACGCGCTGGAAGTTCTGGTCGACGAGAACGCGCAGGATACGGTTCTGCGTCTCGCGCGGCATGTCCGCGATCTCGTCGATGTAGAGAGTGCCGCCATGGGCCTCCTCGAGAGCGCCGACGCGGCGCCCACCGCCCTCGCCTCCTTCGGCCCCGAAAAGCTCGACTTCCATGGTCTCGGGCGTGATCGTCGCCGCCGAAAGAACCACGAAGGGGCCGTTGGCGCGGGTGGAATGGCTGTGAATGGTCCGGGCCGTCAGCTCCTTGCCGGAACCGGGCGCGCCCGTGATCAGAATGCGGGCGTTGGTGGGCGCGGCGCGTTCGACGGCCTGCCGCAGCTGGTTGATGACGATGGACTTGCCTGCGATGCGGCTCGCCTGAACGGAGCGGGAGCGCAGGTCGCGCACCTCCCGCTTCAGGCGGGACGCTTCGAGCGCTCGCTCGGCTACAAGCACGAGGCGATCCGCCTTGAACGGCTTCTCGATGAAGTCGTAGGCACCGGCCTTGATGGCAGAAACGGCGGTTTCGATATTGCCATGGCCGGAGATCATCACCACCGGCAGATCCGGGTGCTGGGACTTGATGATCTCCAGGACCTGGAGGCCGTCCAACCGGCTTCCCTGCAGCCAGATATCGAGAAAGACGAGGTGCGGACGCCGCGTCTCGATGGCCGCCAAGGCCTCGTCCGACGTTCCGGCCGTCCGGGTTCGGTGCCCCTCATCTTCAAGGATGCCGGCTACCAGCTCACGAATATCGACTTCGTCGTCGACGACGAGAATATCAGCACTCATAGGCTTGTCCTGCGGGTCTCGTTTCGGCCGGAAGCGGCCGATGGTTCTTCCGATTCAGCGTGTTTCGTCTTGGGGATCCACATGCGGACCTGACCGCCCCGGCCGGCGGGATTGTCGGCGAGTTCCATCCCGCCCCCATGGTCTTCCAGAATCTTCGCGACGATCGGAAGCCCCAGGCCGGTCCCACCGTCGCGGGTCGTCATGTAGGGCTCCAGAAGGCGCTGGCGGCCCTCGACCGGGAAGCCCTTGCCGTTGTCTGTGACGGCGATGATCAGGTAGTCCGGATGCGTGTTGTCGAGCAGGACGGCGATCCGCCCTTGGCCTCGCTCGGTTTCGGGAACGGCGGTAATGGCCTCCGTCGCGTTCTTGACGATGTTGGTGAGAGCCTGGGAAACGAGCCGCCGGTCGAAAGACGCGACCAGCGGCCCTGGCGGAACCTGATCCACGAACTCGATCTCGGGATGCGCGATCTTCATCATGAAGATCACCTGCCGGATCGTTTCGGCGAGATCCTCGTTGCCGATGGTCGGCTTCGGCATGCGGGCGAAGGACGAGAATTCATCGACCATGCGCTTGATGTCGTCGACCTGGCGGACGATCGTGTCCGTGCACTGATCGAACACCTCGCGGTCCGTCGTGATCACCTTGCCGTACTTGCGGCGGATGCGCTCGGCCGAAAGCTGGATCGGAGTCAGGGGATTCTTGATCTCGTGGGCGATGCGGCGCGCCACGTCCGCCCAGGCGGAGGTGCGCTGCGCCAGCACGAGGTCCGTGATGTCGTCGAGGGTGATGACGAGATCACGCTTCTCGCTGCGGGTCTGCTCGCTCGTCACGCGCACATTGATCGTCCGCTCCTTGCCCTTGCGGGCGATGTGGATCTGCTCCTGCATCAGGCGCTGACGGCCCTGGCTCATCTCTTCGACGAGCGGCGCCACCTCCGGCAGGACCATTGCGATGGGCTTGCCCAGGAGATCCTCGCGGGAGGTGCCGAGCAGGGCCTCGGTCGAGGGATTCACGATGGTGATGAGCCCCCGCGCATTGACGCCGATCACCCCGGCGGAGACGCCAGCCAGGACCGCCTCCGTGAAGCGCCGGCGGCGGTCGATCAGGTCGCTGGCGGCGGTCAGGCCGTCATGCTGCCGCCGCAGCTCCGAGGTCATCTTGTTGAAGGTCTCGCCCAGGTGGCCGAGATCCCCCTCGCCCCGCTTCACGGGCACCTGGACGTAGAAATTGCCAGTGGCGACCTGGTCGGTCGCGTGGATCAGGCGGCGGATGGGCGCGACGAGGCGGTTTGCGAAGTTCAGGCCGAACCAGACCGCCGACAGGAGGACGATCAGCGCGATCAGCGTGAACATGGAGGCGAAGGCGATCTGGATGCCGGCCTTCTTCTGGTCGAGAGCCTCATAGAAGGCCACGCCCGCCTCAGCGACCTGGGGAAACTCGATGGCGCGCGGATCCACCTCGCGGGCCACGTAGAGCACACGCCCTCCATGGGCATCGAGCTTCAGGGCGGAGCGGAAGATGTTGCCCGACCTCTGGAACAGGCAAAGAGCCTCCTTGTTGCTCGCGTCCTCCAGATCCGCCTGCGACGGCATGGGGACGCCTTCGAGCTTCTTGGCCTCGAAACGCTCGACCACCGTGCCGTCGGGCTCCAGGATCATGGTGAGGGGGAAGCCGAGGAAGGTCGCGCGGGAGTTCAGGAATTCCCGGAAGAGATTGCGGTCGGCATCGTAGAGAACCTTGGCGCGGTTGAGGTCCGCCGCCATCAGCTGGGTTTCACGGGCAAGCGTGCGGCATTGCAGCTCCCGATAGGAGCGGGCAATGGAGACCGTATTGGTCATGAGGTCCTTGAGCGCACCCGTGAACCAGGGGTCGAGACCGCGTTCGAGGGTCACCGTCGCCACGGCTGCGACCAGGATGGCCGGCAGAACCGCGACCAGGCTGAACAACCCGACGATCCGCACGTGAAGGCCCGCCGCCGCAGCCCCTGCCCTGCGCTCGCGCACCAGCTTTCGGGCCTGCCATGCGACGATTCCGATCAGCAGGGCGATCAGCACGCCGTTCAGCATGAACACCCACACGACCACGTTGTGGGTGGGCAGCAGCGGCGTGGCGCCCGAGAGAATCAGGAAAGTGGCGAGGGCCGACGCCAGGGCCGAGAGCACGGCCCCGTAGCCCAGCCAGCCGAGGCCGCTCTGGGACGGCTCCGCCGCCTGACGTTGTGCAATAGTGTCCTGGTCGTTCAAGACTGAGGCCCCGCAAGATAGGAGCCTTTGAACGGCCCCCCTGTCATGGGGTGATGCACCAACACAACACTGTGGTCAAATTATTACAGCCCCTCACGCCCCGGCCGAGGACGAGAGCACTGCCCGGAGCGGTCGTATGATCGGCTAGCTCCGGTTCGAGCGGACCACCATGAGCTCCAGGTCCCGCACCTTCTTGCGCAAGGTATTGCGGTTCACCCCGAGCAGCTCCGCCGCCCGGATCTGGTTGCCCCGGGTGGCGGCCAGGGCCGCCCCGATCAGAGGGCCCTCGATTTCCCGCAGGACGCGGTGATAGAGCCCGGGAGGCGGGAGCGTGTCCCGGAAACCGGAAAAATACTCGTTCAGGTGGCGTTCGACCGCATCCGACAGCCCTTCGGAGGCTTGCGTCTGGCCCGTCTGCGAGGCCTTGCCAACCGGCTGCGGCGGCAGGAGGGGCTGGGAATCGAGTTCGGCGTCGATGATGGCGCCCGTGATCGTATCCTGGGGATAGAGGGCCGCCAGACGCCGCACGAGGTTTTCCAGCTCGCGCACATTGCCCGGCCAGCGGTAGCGCTTCAGGCGGTCCATGGCCTCCACGTCGAGCTGCTTGCGGGCGAGCCCCTCCTTCTCCACCAGGAGGAAGAAGTGGCGTACGAGATCGGGGATATCCTCCACCCGCTCGCGCAGGGGCGGCAGGCGCAGAGGAACCACGTTGAGCCGGAAATAAAGGTCCTCGCGGAAAAGCCCCTGCTGGATCAGGACGCGCAGATCCTTGTTGGTCGCGGCCACGATGCGGACATTGGTCTTGATCGGCACCCGGCCGCCGACCGTCGTGTACTCGCCCTGCTGGAGGACACGCAGCAGGCGGGTCTGCGCCTCCATGGGCATATCGCCGATCTCATCGAGAAACAGGGTTCCGCCTTCGGCCTGCTCGAAGCGGCCGGTATTGCGCGCGGTCGCCCCCGTGAAGGCGCCCTTCTCGTGTCCGAAGAGTTCGGACTCGATAAGCTCCCGCGGAATGGCCGCCATGTTCACGGCCACGAACGGCCCCTGACGGCGCTTGCCGTAATCATGAAGCGCCTTCGCGACCAGTTCCTTGCCGGTTCCGGACTCGCCCGTGATCATGACCGTCAGGTCGGTGGGCATCAGGCGGGCGAGCGCCCGGTAGATTTCCTGCATCGCGTGCGAACGCCCGACGAGGGGGATATCCTCGTTCTCCTGCGCGGGACTGGCGCCGGAGGGAACGTTTCGCGGACGGGAGAGCGCGCGGCCGACGACGGCCACGAGTTCCTTCAGGTCGAAGGGCTTCGGCAGATACTCGTAGGCGCCACGCTCGGAGGCCTTGATCGCCGTCATGAACGTGTTCTGAGCGCTCATGACGATGATCGGAAGCTCGGGCCGCATCTTCTTGATGCGAGGGAGGAGATCGAAGGCGTTCTCGTCAGGCATCATCACATCGGTGATGACGAGGTCGCCTTCCCCTTGCGAGACCCAGCGCCAAAGGGTTGCGGCGTTGCTCGTCGACCGGACCTCGTATCCTGCCCGCGACAGGGCCTGGTTCAGGACGGTCCGGATGGCGGCATCGTCATCGGCAAGAAGAATCTGTCCGCTCGGCATTTTTTAGCCTCATAGATCGGCCCCGCGACCGTCATCGGCGCGGTGCATCGGCAGGAGAATTCGAAAGGCGGTGCGACGAGGCGCCGGCTCGCATTCCACGATGCCGCCGTGGTCGCCCACGATCTTCGCAACGAGCGCCAGGCCGAGGCCGCTGCCCTGGACCTTCGTTGTGACGAAGGGATCGAAGAGATCGCTCATCAGCTCGGACGGAATGCCGGGACCGTTGTCGATGACGCTCAATTCGATCGGCAGGCTGACCCGCTCCTGGGAGCCCGGAACCTGGAGCCGCACGCCCGTGCGGAACGCCGTCGACAGGATGATCTCGCCATCCGGCGCATCGATCCCGATGGCCTCTGCAGCATTCTTGACCAAGTTCAGGATCACCTGGATCAGCTGATCCCTGCTGCCGAGAACCGGAGGAAGCGACGGGTCGTAATTCTCGACGAAGCGGATATGGCGGGCGAAGCCCGACTGGGCGAGCCGCTTCACGTGGTCGAGAACGCCGTGAATATTGACCGGGCCCCGCTCCACCGGACGCTCCTCGCCGAAAAGCTCCATCCGCTCGACGAGCTTCACGATACGGTCGGTCTCGTCGCAGATGAGGCGGGTCAGCAGGCGGTCGTCCTCGCTGGCCGATTGCTCGAGGAGCTGGGCGGCGCCCCGGATCCCCGAGAGCGGATTCTTGATCTCGTGCGCCAGCAGCGCGCCGAGCGCGGTGATGGACCGGGCGGCCCCGCGATGGGTGAGCTGCCGGTTCATCTTGTCGGCAATCGTCCGCTCCTGAAGCATGATGACGACATCGTCGCTGTCATCGCCCAGGGGGCATGCCGAGACATCCACGATACGCTCCGCGCCGAGACGCGGGCTGCCGATATCCACCCGGTGCTCGCTGACGCTGGAGCCCCGCTGGCGAACGTCGTCGACGAGCGCCAGAACGGGCGAGCCGAAGGGCAGGAAGTCGCTGAGCTTCTGGCGCTGCATCATGCGCAGGCTCATCTCGAAGAAGGCCTCGGCGGCCGCATTGGCATGAACGATCCGATGCTCCGGCCCCACGGTGAGAACCGGAATCGGCAAGGCATTCATGATCTGGTCGTTCACGGTCATGGCCGTCATGCCGCTTCCCGCTCCTGGCGGTCGTAGAGGGAGCGCAACAGCGTGATCACGGTTCGGGGCTCCTCGGATGTGACGAGTTCCATGCGCGCGCCCGGCGCGACCTGAAAGCCGGACGCGGCGGCTGCATCCGCATAGGCGGCGAGATGCTTGCGGGCATGGCGGATGCCGGTCTTCTCGCCATAGAGGGCAAGAAGGCCCTCGTAGTGCTCGATGGCGACGGCCGCCTTCTCGTCCGGGGATGGATCGGGAAGGACCCGCCCCTCCAGGGCCGCGCCGATCTGGCCGACGAGCCAGGGGCGCCCCATGGCGGAGCGTCCGATCATGACCGCCGTCGCGCCCGACCGGGAAAGGCAGGCCCTGGCCTCCTCCAGCGATCCGATATCGCCATTGGCGATCACGGGAATGCGGACGGCCTCCACGACCGGAGCGATGGCGCCCCAATCGGCCCTGCCCTTGTAGAATTGCTGCCGGGTGCGGCCATGCACCGTCACCGCCTTCACGCCGAGAGCCTCCGCCCTGCGGGCGAGTTCCGGCGCATTGATCGTGCCATGATCCCAGCCCAGGCGCATCTTGACCGTCACGGGAACCGTGGCCGCCTGGACAGTCGCCTCGATCAGCCGGGCGGCATGGTCCAGGTCGCGCATGAGGGCGGATCCCGCATAGCCGCCGATCACCCGCTTGGCCGGACAGCCCATGTTGATGTCGATGATGCGCGCCCCGGCCCCCTCGGCGACCCGGGCGGCCTCCGCCATCCAGCGAGGCTCGCAACCCGCCAGCTGAACCACATGCGGCTCGATTCCGGTCCCTTCCGCGCGCAATTGCGCTTCTTCCGAGCCCTGAACGAGCTCGTCGGAGGCGACCATTTCCGAAACGACGAGTCCGGCCCCCAGGCGCTTGGCGATGCGCCGGAAGGCGACGTCCGTGACGCCGGAGAGAGGCGCTAGAACGGCTGCGGACCCGACCGCAACCGAGCCGACGCTGAAGCCGCCACAGCCTATTTTTTGATCACTATCCATTGTGCCTAATCAATAGCCATTTTGCAGTGCGGTGCAAGTCCTTCCTGCAGTGGATTTGCCTTATTCCGGTGTCGCGCTTAGGACAGCGACAGCGCTAGCAACGGAGAGTTTCCCTGAATGTCAGTCGCCGCCCTTATCGTTGCAGCAGGACGTGGTTCGCGAGCCGGCGAAGGGCTTCCGAAGCAGTACCGGATGCTCCAGGGGCAACCCGTTCTGGCGCGCACCCTCTCCGCCTTCCTGGACCATCCGAGGATCGACCAGACGATCGTGGTGATTCACCCGGATGACCGCGAACTCTACAAGGCGGCAACCGGAGGCTTGCATCTCTCTTCGGCGGCCCTTCTGCCTTGCGTGGATGGCGGGGAAACGCGGCAGGATTCCGTTCGGAACGGGCTCGAGGCCCTAACGGCTTCGGCTCCGCAGATCGTGCTTATCCATGACGCCGCCCGCCCCTTCATCCGACCGCAGCTCATCGACCGGGCCGTGGATGCAGCCCAGCGCTGGGACGCCGCCGTTCCTGGAACGCCCGTCACCGACACGATCAAGATTGTCGGTGAGCGGTCGGAGGTGGTCTCGACGCCGGACCGGGCTCGCTTGAGGGCGGTTCAGACCCCGCAGGCCTTCCGTTTTCCTCCGCTCCTGAAGGCCCATCGTGAGGCTGCGGCCGCCGGGCTTCACGCCTTTACCGACGATGGAGCCCTGGCGGAATGGGCAGGTCTGCCGGTCCATGTGTTCGACGGCGACCCCGGCAATGTGAAACTCACCCATCCGGCCGATTTCCAGGAAGCCGAGCGGCGCTTGAGAGGCGATACAATGTCTTACGTGACCCGGTTGGGCACCGGCTTCGATGTCCATGCCTTCGGCGAAGGGGACCATGTCTGGCTCGGCGGGATCAAGGTCCCCCACGACCGAGGCGCCATCGCCCATTCCGATGGGGACGTCATCCTTCATGCCCTCACCGATGCGGTCCTGGGCGCTCTCGCCGACGGCGATATCGGCACCCACTTCCCGCCGAGCGACCCGCAATGGCGCGGCGCGTCATCCGACCGGTTCCTGGCTCACGCCGTCAATCTGGTGCGGGAGCGCGGCGGCATCGTCGATCATCTCGACGCCACCCTGCTCTGCGAGAAGCCGCGCCTCGGACCGCACCGGGACGCCATGCGCCGGCGCATCGCCGAGATCGCAGGCCTGCGCCTGGATCAGGTCTCGCTCAAGGCGACCACGACCGAGAAGCTGGGTTTCACGGGGCGGAGCGAAGGCCTTGCCGCGCAGGCGGCCGCGACTGTCAGGCTGCCGGAGACCCATCCATGATCGCCGATCTGCAAGGCCGCGCCGCGGCGCTTCTCGATGCCTACAGGCGGAAAGGCCTGAAAATCGCCACGGCGGAATCCTGCACGGGGGGGCTGGTGGCAGCCCTGCTGACCGAAATCTCCGGCTCCTCCGCCGTCGTCGAACGGGGCTTCGTGACCTATTCCAACGAGGCCAAGACGGAGCTGATCGGCGTCCCCGCCGACCTGATCGCGGCCCATGGGGCGGTAAGCGAGCCTGTCGCGCGCGCCATGGCCGAGGGGGCGCTGGCCCATTCGCAGGCGGATGTGGCGGTGGGCATTACGGGAGTCGCGGGCCCGACCGGCGGAAACGCGACGAAGCCCGTCGGCCTCGTCCATTTCGGCCTGGCGAGGAAGGGCGCGCCGACGGTCCATCTCGAACGCCGCTTTGGCGACCTGGGGCGGGCGACCGTGCGCCGCAAGGCGGTGGAGGAGGCCCTGGCGCTTCTGGAGCAGGCGATCCGTTGATCAGAGGCGGGCCTGGGAGGCCGCACCGTAGATCCGGTCGGCCCGCTCCTCGAAGGCCTCGGTGAACTTGCGGAAGGCCTTGTCGAAGACGCTGCCCATCAGGACACCGAGGGCGAAGCTCTTGAATTCGTAATTGATGTAGAACTCCACCTCGCTGCCGGCGGGCGCCTCGCGGAAGGTCCAGCGGTTTTCGAGATACTTGAACGGCCCGTCCACGTATTCGACGTTGATCCTCAGCCGGGGATCGTCCAGCGTCACCCGCGTCGTAAAGCTTTCCCTGATCGCCTTGTAGCCCACGGACATGGTGGCCACGAGGGTTTCGACGCCCTCCCCGCTCTGAACCCGGCGGACGATCCGCAGATCCTCGCAGAGGGGCAGGAACTCCGGATAGCTCTCGACATCGGCCACAAGAGCGAACATCTGGGCCGGCGTATGCTTGACGATCCGGGAGGTGCGAAAGGTCGGCATGCTCAAGCGGCCTTTCTAAGGGTCGTGAGCTCGGCCTCCAGGGCCGGGATCTCGGAACGGGACTTCAGGACATAGACCCGCTGGTCGGAACGCAGACGTTCCAGCATGCGGGCCGTCTTCGGCCGCATCCTGCGGGGATAGTCCCAGATCCAGCGCATGAACGACCAGTCGAAGCGCTCGACGCAATCGGGGCCGAGGTCCGCCCGGGCGCGGCCATAATTCTCCGCCACCCGCCAGAGCACCCCGGCAGCGCAGCGCCAGCGGGGCAGATCGAGCCAGACGATGGCCGTCGCTCTCGGCACGCGAATGTCGAAGGTGCTGGCGTAATTCCCGTCCATGACCCAGGACGGCCGAGCGGCGAGCGTCGCCACCCGTTCCCGCCATTCCGGCTTGGTCGGCATGGTCCAGCCGGGGCCGAAATATTCCCGGTCGAGATGGATCAGCGGCAGGTCGAGCCGCCCGGCGATGCGGCTCGCCAGAGTGCTCTTGCCCGCGCCTGGGCTGCCGATGACCAGAATGCGCTGCATGCCCTGAACCGGAGCCTCAGGCGAGCTTCGCCAGACGGGCCGCCTTCAGCTTGGCAAAGTCTTCGCCCGCATGATGCGAGGAGCGCGTCAGCGGGGTCGAGGAGACGAGAAGGAATCCCTTGGCATAGGCGGTCGTCTCAAAGGCCTTGAACTCGTCCGGCGTCACGAAGCGGATCACGGGATGATGCTTCTTCGTCGGCTGGAGGTATTGGCCGATGGTCATGAAATCCACGTCCGCCGAGCGCAGGTCGTCCATGAGCTGGAGAACCTCATTCCGCTCCTCGCCAAGGCCCACCATGATGCCGGACTTGGTGAAGATGGTCGGATCGAGCTCCTTCACCTGCTGGAGCAGGCGGATAGAGTGGAAATAGCGCGCGCCGGGGCGGACTTTCAGGTATTTCGACGGCACAGTCTCAAGATTGTGGTTGAACACGTCGGGCTTGGCCGCCACCACGACCTCGAGCGCGCCGGGCTTCCTCAGGAAGTCCGGGGTGAGAATTTCGATGGTCGTCTTCGGAGAACGCGCACGGATGGCCTGGATCACGTCGGCGAAGTGCTGCGCGCCGCCATCGGCCAGGTCGTCACGATCCACCGAAGTGATGACCACGTGCTCGAGACCGAGCTTCTCAACGGCTTTGGCCACATTCTCCGGCTCGTGCGGATCGAGAGCCTCGGGCAGGCCGGTCTTCACGTTGCAGAAGGCGCAGGCGCGGGTGCAGGTGTCGCCCATGATCATGAAGGTGGCGTGCTTCTTTTCCCAGCACTCGCCGATATTGGGGCAGCCCGCCTCCTCGCAGACGGTCACGAGCTTGTTCTCGCGCACGATCCGGTTGGTCTCGGCCCATTTGGGCGAGCCCGGGGCCTTCACGCGGATCCATTCGGGCTTACGCTGCTGAACAGGCTGATCCGGCCGGTGCGCCTTTTCCGGATGACGGGGACGCTGATCCTTGTTCAGAAGGTCGAGAACGACGGCCATGAAGCTTGAACCTTTTGGGCAAAGGGGCCCTGCCCCTTCCTGTTGAGCGCCTGATTTAAGACGTTCGGAGCCCAATCGCAAATGCTCTGATGGCGGGGCTGCCTTTCGCGGTTCGGTTCCCGCACAGCCTGCTCGACCGCGCCCGCTTCCGGGTCATTTGACAAAACAGGCAAGGTGTAGGAGCCTCGTTTCATCATGTTGAGCTTCGCACAAAACCGTCGCGGCCTGCATCGGGCAGGCAACCTCATCGCGGGCAAGTAGCCCCGGGCTCAACGTGCGTCCGCACCCCGAGCTCGGGGCGCTCCAAGATACCAGAACCCATAGTCGGACATCTTGTGAGGCCGGATGACAGCTCATCCGGTGCGGCGACATGCTTCGGAATTTGCTCCACCTTGTGTTCCGCCCGTCGGAACAGCGCCATGCCCGTTCGGCCCATCGGCCGGGCGTCTTGCCTGCAGAGCAGGCAAGCCCCGATCCGCAGGCCCCTTCCTCCGAGTTCCTGGCGCAGGTTCTCGGAACGGCGCTTGCCATCGACCGTGCCCTGAAAAGGCAGGACGAGGGCATGAGCAAGCGCTTCGACAGACCCATGGAGCCCCGCCTTTCGAGCGTGGGTCGACACGACGGAAAGATCGTCCCGCTGCGGCCGCGTAGCCGGCTTACGGCTCAACCTGCCGGCCTGCGGCCTTCCACCGACGACGATCCCGGACCGACTGCGGCCTGAGATGCCGCAACACTCAACGAACAGGAGACATGACATGGCCAAGAAGACAGCCGACTCATCCAAGCCGCGGATAACGCTGACGTCCATCGATTACGAGAAGCTTTCGGTTCTCGCCGAGGCTGCGCAGCACACGATGCCCGAGGTGGCAGCAGAGCTTGCCAACGAACTGGACCGGGCCCAGGTCCTCCCGAAGGGGCAGCAGCGGACCAACATCGTTTCGATGGGTTCCCAGGTCGAGTTCCGGGACGACATGACCGGGCGCGTTCAGACGGTCACCCTCGTCTATCCGCATGAGGCGGACATATCGCAGGGCAAGATTTCGGTGCTTACGCCGATCGGAACCGCCCTCATCGGCCTTCCGCTAGGGCAATCCATCGACTGGACCACACGGACGGGGGAATTGAAGCGCCTGACCGTGCTTCAGGTCGGGGAGCCGGCTTCGACGGCTGCAGAGACCGTCTGACAAGATCGCCCTTCGACCGAACCACCGGCCCCCGAAACAAATATTCCGGGGCCGGTGACGTCTCGGTTCTCGATCTCCGGGCCCCTCCCGACGAAAATGCAGGGGTGCGCGCTCAGGCCCGGTGCCTCGCGAAATCCTCTACCAGTTCGGGATACCTCTCCATCGGGGGAAACTTCTCGAAGCTGTGGATGGCCGGAGTCTTGGCCCAGGGCAGCGCCTCGCTGGTGAAGGTTTCGATAAACGGCACGAAGCGCCCGGCATCGTCGAGCATCGTGGTGCGGACATTGACGAAGTCGTCCAGACCCTCGGGCCGGGTAAAGAGCCAGCTCATGCAATGAGGGCAGAAAAAGTGCCGGGTCGGACCATGCAGGCCGCCGATGACCGGCTCGCCCTGGAGAACCCGGAAAGCCGCGCTCGGATAAAAAGCGCTCAAGGAAAAGGCGCTGGCGGTCATGCGCTGACAGCCCGTGCAGTGGCACGCCATCGTCATGACGGGCGGCCCCTCGACTAGGAACCGGACCTGCCCGCACCGGCACTCGCCCTTGTGCACCTCGTTCCGATCCGCCATCGCACCCTCCCCGCTCATGAAAAAGGCAAACTGCCGTCCTTGATTCCTTGATGTCAAATCGCCTCAGACCGGTCGTTACGTCACCCTGTACACTTGAGCCCTTGTTTCATATTGACTTAGCGTAAGGAATGCGGGGACGAATCAGCGGTGCAGTACAGGCGCGAGATCGATGGCTTGCGGGCGATTGCCGTTCTGTCGGTCGTCTTCTTTCACGCGGGCTTTAAAGGCTTCGGCGGCGGGTTCGTCGGGGTCGACGTCTTTTTCGTCATCAGCGGATACCTGATCACATCGATCATCCTCGGCGAGAAACTCGCTGGCGGATTCAGTTTCCTGCGTTTCTATGAGCGCCGCGCCCGGCGCATCCTGCCGGCCCTTTTTCTCGTCATTATCGCGACCATTCCCTTTGCCTGGCTGTGGATGCTCCCGGGCGATATGAAGGATTTTGCGCAGAGCGTCGCCTTCGTGTCCTTCTTTTCCTCGAATATCCTGTTCTGGAAGGAGAGCGGCTACTTCGACACGGTCACCGAGCTGAAGCCGCTCCTGCATACATGGAGCTTGGCCGTCGAAGAGCAGTATTACCTGATTTTCCCCCTGCTTCTGCTGTTGCTTCTGCGCAAGGGCAGACGCTGGGCCATGATCGGGCTCTCCCTTCTCTGCGTCGCCAGTTTCGTTGCCGCACAGACCGGTTCGCTCAAGAATCCCGTCAAGACCTTTTATCTGCTCCAGACGCGCGGCTGGGAACTGCTGATCGGCGCCCTGATCAGCCTTTACGTCTACGGCCGCCAGATCGCCTGGGGTCGGTCGGAAGCTGCAACGAGAGCCATCAACGAGGCCGGAGGTCTTTTAGGCCTCGCCCTGATCGTCGCTGCGATCGTCTTCTTCGACGAGACCACGCCTTTTCCCGGCGTCTACGCGCTTCTTCCGACATTAGGCGCTGGGCTCATCATCCTCTGCGCGTCGCAAGAAACGTGGGTCGGGCGCGTCCTGGGGTGGAAAGTACCGGTCGGGATCGGCTTGATCAGCTACAGCTTCTACCTGTGGCACCAGCCGCTCTTTGCTCTGGGGCGCTATATCGACCCAGACATCACTTGGTATGAGCTGCTGATGCTGGCAGGCCTTGCAGGAGTGCTCGCCACTTTGAGCTGGCGCTACTTGGAGCGGCCCTTCCGGGACCGGAACATGGTGAGCCGCAGGCAGATCTTCGCCTTTTCGCTCGCGGGGAGCGCTCTTCTCGGCCTGTTCGGCTGGGTCGGGCATGCGACCGAAGGTTTTGCAGGAAGGTACTCCCCAAAAGACGCATCCCTTACCCTTCCGATGGATCAGCGCGAAGATTACGTCTGGGCCCGTTTCAACGAGCGGCTACTCAAGCCGTTCGATCCAAAAGGTGGGCGCAAGGTTCTCGTCATCGGAGACAGCTATTCCGCCGACTTCCTCAACGCCGTGCATGAGGCCGGCTTGAACAGAAGCCTTCAATTCTCGACCTATGGCATCAGTGCTAGCTGTGGGAACCTTTACCTTACCATCGATCTGCTGCCCAAGATCGATCCGAAGGAGCGCGCCTTCTGCAGGACGCAGGACGGATATGCCAATGACCAGCTTCGCGAACGGATGAAAGAGGCCGATGCGATCTGGGTGATCGGGAGCTGGAGAGAATGGCAGGCGCTGCTGCTGCCTGAAAGCAAGCGGAACCTGGAGAGGGATTTCGGCAAGAAAGTGATCGTCGTGGGACGAAAGGACCTGGGCAGGGTCAATCTGCGACAGCTCGTCTCCATGCCGGAAAAGGAGCGCATCAAGCTCGAGTCGAACATGCGCCGCGCGCATGTCAGAACGAACGACCTGATGAAGAAGACGCTCGGGCAGGACTTCCTCGATATTTCCGAGCTTCTCTGTGGAAGCAGCACCAAGTGTCGTCCGTTCACACGGGACGGCAAGCTGATCTCGTTCGATGGAGGCCATCTCACCGAGGATGGCGCCCGCTATTTGGGCCAACGCCTCACTGAGAGCACCGAAGCGCGCAAGCTCCTGGGAGTTGTCGATTAGCCTGCCTCCGGCCGGTCGCTGAGATCGCCGCGCGGAGTCTTAGCATGAGAAAGCCAGCCCTTCTCGCGAAGGACTGGCTGGACGATCAAATGGATGCGCTCAGATGTGGATCACGCGTCCATAGGCATCCATGACGCTCTCATGCATGGTCTCCGAGAGGGTCGGATGCGGGAAGACTGCGTGGATCAGCTCTTCTTCGGTGGTCTCCAGGTTCATGGCGATCACGAAGCCCTGGATGAGTTCGGTCACTTCCGCGCCGATCATATGCGCGCCGAGGAGCTGCCCGGTCTTCTTGTCGAAGATCGTCTTCACGAGGCCTTCCGGCTCGCCGAGCGCGATGGCCTTGCCGTTGCCGACGAACGGGAAGCGGCCGACGCGGATGTCGTAGCCCTGCTCCTTCGCCTTGGCTTCGGTGAGGCCGACGGACGCGATCTGCGGGTTGCAATAGGTGCAGCCGGGGATCTTGGTCTTTTCCATCGCGTGGGTGTTGAGGCCCTTGATGGTCTCGACGCAAATTACGCCCTCATGCTCGGCCTTGTGCGCCAGCATGGGCGCGCCCACCACGTCGCCGATGGCGTAAATGCCGGGCACATTGGTGCGGCCGAGGCCGTCCGTGACGATGACACCGCGCTCGATCTTCACGCCGAGCTTTTCGAGGCCCAGGTTCTCGATGTTGCCGACGACACCGACCGCCGAGATCATCCGCTCAGCCGTAATCGTCTGTGTGCCACCCTTGCCGTCGTCGATGGTGGCAGTGATGGAATTCGCGCCTTTCTCCACTTTGGTGACTTTCGCACCGGTGAGGATCTTCATCCCCTGCTTCTCGAAGCGCTTGCGGGCGAGCGTCGCAATCTCCGCATCTTCGACGGGGAGGATCTGCGGCATTACCTCGACCACGGTCACTTCCGCGCCGAGGGTGCGGTAGAAGGACGCGAATTCCATGCCGATGGCGCCCGAGCCCATGACGAGCAGCGATTTCGGCATGGTCTGCGGGACCATGGCTTCAAAGTAAGTCCAGATCAGTTTTCCGTCCGGCTCGATGCCGGGCAGGACGCGCGGACGCGCGCCCGTGGCCACGATGATGTGCTTGGCCTGGTGCGTGCCGGGCTCGAGGATGCCCCTCGGCGGCGGAACCTGGGGCTGCATGGCGGGCTTCTTCGTCGCCGTCACCACCACCTCGCCGGGCTTGGAGATCGTCGCCTCGCCCCAGATCACATCGACCTTGTTCTTCTTGAGCAGGCCGCCGACGCCGCCGTTGAGACGGCCCGACACGCCACGCGAGCGATTGACGATGGCCGCCGGATCGAACCCGATCTTCTCGGCGGACAGGCCGTAATCCTTGGCGTGCTCCATGTAGTGGTAGATCTCCGCCGAGCGCAGCAACGCTTTCGTGGGAATGCAGCCCCAGTTGAGGCAGATGCCGCCCAGATGCTCACGCTCCACGACCGCGGTCTTGAACCCGAGCTGCGCCGCGCGGATCGCGGCCACATACCCCCCCGGCCCGCCGCCGATGACGATGATGTCGTATTGGTTTGCCATGGTGTCTCGCTCTCTCAAGGCGATCTAGTGTGAAATAAGCCGAAGAACCGGCTGTAGAGTCTACTCACAAAGGGAAGTTCGGGCAGGACTAGAAGAATGGCTGTGCCTGTGAGCACCCATGGCACAAACCCGCTAAAGCTCGGATAATTGATGTTTGAAGAGGTGCGTACCGTCAGGAATAAAACGCAAGCGACCAGAAGAAGCGGGATGGCTAGAAGTCTTGCTTTGTGGGTAGGGAGCAGGACAGAGCAGATGAGAACCGGAGCTGCCATCATGCTGAGCATGAACATGATGCCGATCATCATGAACGTGAAGTCCCGTCCATGGTCAGTTTCCTTGAACATTCCATAGATCATTAAGCCTGGAACCCACGCAAAACCAACGAGCATCACGACAGCTCGAATTTTTCTCACCCAACTGCCTGCTGGCCGATCACTATGATCTGTCTTGCCCTCACTCATGCAAATCCTCATCGGTCCGATAGGAAGCATGCGTCATGCCCACAAACCTACCCCTCCCCGCAAGGGGGAGGGAAAGGTTGAGGCTGGCCTCAAACAAGCATCCCCATCGGGTTCTCAATGAGCTGCTTGAAGGCCGAGAGCAGTTCCGCGCCGAGCGCGCCGTCGACCACGCGGTGATCGCAGGAGAGCGTCACGGTCATGGCCTGCACGATGGCGGGAGCGTTGTTCTTCACCACGACACGCTGCTCGCCCGCGCCGACGGCGAGGATGGTGCCGTGGGGCGGGTTGATGACGGCCTGGAAGTCCTTGATGCCGTACATGCCGAGGTTCGAGACCGCCGTGGAGCCGCCGGTATATTCTTCGGGCTTCAGGCGGCGGTTGCGGGCACGGCCTGCCATGTCCTTCACTTCCGCCGAGATCGCGGTGAGCGTCTTGGTTTCGGCCTTGCGCACAACCGGCGTGAACAGGCCACCTTCGATGGCGACAGCCACGCCCACGTCCGAATGCTTCATCTTCAGGATGCGGTCCTCGGCCCACACGGCATTGGCGTTCGGCACGCGCTGGAGCGCGATGGCCATGGCCTTGATGATGAAGTCGTTGACCGAGAGCTTGTAGGACGGCTTGCCGTCCTTGTCCTTGGGTGCTGCGGCATTGATCTGCTCGCGCATGGCCAGAAGCGCGTCGAGCTCGCAATCGAGCGACAGGTAGAAGTGCGGCACCGTCTGTTTCGACTCGACGAGGCGCTTGGCGATGGTCTTGCGCATGCCGTCGAGCGGCACCTCTTCGTAGGTGCCCGCCTCGAACATGGCCTTGACCTGATCGGCGCCCATGCTCGGGGCAAGCTGCGGTGCGGCGGCGGCAACAGGCTTGGCCGCTGGAGCGGCGGCGGGCTTCGCACCGCCTCCGGCCAGAGCCGCGCGCACGTCCTTTTCGACGATGCGGCCATGGGGGCCTGAGCCCTGGACCGCGGCAATGTCGATGCCGGCGTCCTTCGCGATGCGCTTGGCAAGCGGCGAGGCGAAGACGCGCTGACCGGCCTGCACCGGCTTTGCCTCGACGGGCATTGCCGAGGGTGCGGCAGGAGCGGCCTGAGGAGCGGGAGCCGGCGCAGGAGCCTCGGCCTTTGGAGCTGGTGCGGGTTCCGCCTTCGGCGCGGGCGTGCCGCCAGCGACGGGAGCGGATATGCTCTTCGGGTCCTCGCCCTCGCCCGCGATGAGGGCGATCACCTGGTTTACGGGCACATCGGCGGTGCCTTCCGGCACCACGATCTTGGCGAGGATGCCTTCATCCACCGCCTCCACTTCCATGGTGGCCTTGTCGGTCTCGATCTCGGCGATCACGTCTCCGGACTTCACCGTATCGCCCTCTTTTTTCAGCCACTTGGCAAGGTTGCCCTTTTCCATGGTGGGCGAGAGGGCGGGCATCAGGATGTTAATGGGCATGGCGTTTGGAATCCTGAAGGAAAGGTTAGTTGATGGCCTGCGTGGATCCGGGATCGGTGGGATCGTCCAGCTCGGCATGGATGCCGGCCGTGATCTCCGCCAGGGCTTCCTCCTCGGAGAGGTCCGTTTCCATGGCGTAGACCCGCGCGGCGTGACGGGCGAGATCCACCAGGAGCACGCCCCAGGTGAACGGATCGTCGAAGGCGCGGCGCAGCGCGATGCTCACCGCGCCATCGACCACCGAAGCCCTCAAGATCTCGATGCCGCCCTTTTCGAGCGCATCGGGCGGAACGTTGAGGGCTTCGAATTTCCGCTCTGTCATGACGTCACCGATAGCAAACGGCCTTCGCCGCCTGCACGACTTCGGCCACCGACGGGAGCGCCAGCTTTTCGAGGTTGGCCGCGTAGGGCATCGGCACGTCCTTGCCGGTGATGCGGATCACGGGAGCGTCGAGATAATCGAACGCGTTCTCCATGATGCGGGCCACGATCTCCGCGCCGACGCCGGATTGCGGGAAGCCCTCCTCCACCGTCACGCAGCGGCCCGTCTTCATGACGGACGCCACGATGGTGTCGGTGTCCATGGGGCGAATGGTGCGAAGGTCAACCACCTCGGCCTCGATGCCTTCCTTCGCCAGCTCGTCGGCAGCCTTCAGGGCATAGGTCATGCCGATGCCGAAGGAGACGATGGTGACGTCCTTGCCCTCGCGGTGGATGCGGGCCTTGCCGATCGGAACCGTGAAGTCGTCGAGCTTCGGCACCGGGAAGGACTGGCCGTAGAGAATCTCGTTCTCCAGGAAGATCACCGGGTTCGGATCGCGGATGGCGCTCTTGAGCAGGCCTTTCGCGTCGGCCGCGGTGTAGGGCGCAACCACCTTGAGGCCGGGAATGGCGGAATACCACGCCGCGAAATCCTGGCTGTGCTGCGCGGCCACGCGGGCCGCCGCACCGTTGGGTCCGCGGAACACGATGGGGCATCCGAGCTGGCCGCCGGACATGTAGAGGGTCTTGGCCGCCGAGTTGATGATCTGGTCGATCGCCTGCATGGCGAAGTTGAAGGTCATGAACTCGACGATAGGGCGCAGGCCCGTGAAGGCCGCGCCCACGCCGACGCCGGCGAAGCCATGCTCTGTGATCGGCGTATCGATCACGCGCTTCGCCCCGAACTCCTGGAGCAGGCCCTGGGTAACCTTGTAGGCGCCCTGGTACTCGGCCACCTCTTCGCCCATGACGAAGACGCTTTCGTCCTTGCGCATTTCCTCGGCCATCGCATCGCGAAGAGCCTCGCGGACGGTCATGGTGACCAGTTCGGTGCCCTCGGGAATCTCGGCGGAGGCGCTGTAAGCGGCAGCGCCCGTGATCACGGCAGGAGCCGCAGGCGCCGAGACGTCCTGACCTTGGCGAGCCACGGGCGCTGAACGGTCCGTCATGCCTTCCGCCTGCATGTCGGGCACGGGCGCAGGCTGCCCGGACGGTGCGGGAGCGGCGGCCGGCTTCGAAGCGACGGCGGACACGTCCTCGCCTTCGCTCGCGAGGACCGCGATGGGGGTATTGACTGCCACGTTGTCCGTGCCGTCGGAAACCAGGATCTTGGCGAGGACGCCTTCATCCACCGCCTCGACCTCCATGGTCGCCTTGTCGGTCTCGATTTCGGCCAGCACGTCGCCGGGCTTGACCTTGTCGCCTTCTTTTTTCAGCCACTTGGCCAGTTTGCCCTGTTCCATGGTGGGTGAAAGGGCAGGCATGAGAATATCGATCGCCATTGAAGACCTGTTGTGATTGTCGCTGCGGCGAGATTTTCGGGAGCGGCGCGAAGAACGCGCCGATTAAAGGAGAATATCCGTGTAGAGCTCGGACGGATCGGGCTCCGGATCGTGCGTGGCGAACTCGGCCGCCTCGTTGACGATCTCGCGCACCTTGCTGTCGATGGCCTTCAGCTCGTCCTCCGACAGCTTCCAGCTCTCGAGCAGACGGCGGCGCACCTGCTCGATGGGATCGTGCTCCTCGCGCATGCGGGTCACTTCGTCCTTCGTGCGGTACTTCGCCGGGTCGGACATGGAATGGCCGCGATAACGATAGGTCTGCATCTCGAGAATGTACGGCCCCTTGCCGGAGCGGGCATGCTCGATGGCGCGCTGGCCGGCGGCATAGACCGCACGGACATCCATGCCGTCCACCTGCTCGCCCGGAATCCCGAAGGACACGCCGCGCTTCGAGAAGTCGGTCTGCGCGGAAGCGCGGGTCACCGCCGTGCCCATGGCGTAACGGTTGTTCTCGATCACGTAGACAACGGGCAGCTTCCAGAGCTGCGCCATGTTAAAGCTCTCGTAGACCTGGCCCTGGTTGGCCGCGCCGTCGCCAAAATAGGTCAGGCACACATTGCCGTTCTCGCGATAGCGGTTCGCGAAGGCGATGCCGGTGCCGAGCGACACCTGCGCGCCGACGATGCCGTGGCCGCCATAGAAATGCTTCTCCTTGGAGAACATGTGCATGGAGCCGCCCTTGCCCTTGGACAGGCCGCCGCGGCGTCCCGTCAACTCGGCCATGACGCCTTTCGCATCCATGCCGCAGGCCAGCATGTGACCGTGATCGCGATAGCCGGTGATCACCTGGTCGCCCTCTTTCGTCGCCATCTGCATGCCGACGACGACGGCCTCCTGGCCGATATAGAGGTGGCAGAAGCCGCCGATGAGGCCCATGCCGTACATCTGGCCGGACTTCTCCTCGAAGCGCCGGATCAGGAGCATGTCCTCGTAGGAGGAGAGATCCTGGCTCTTATCGAATTGGGGGATGTTGGGAACAGCTCCACGTGCGGAGCCTTTAGTGGAAGTGGTCTTGTTAGCCGAGCCGGCACCGGCACGGCCCGCCTTGCGGGCAGCAACAGCCATCGGGTCCTCCGAAGGGTTTCCTCGACGAAAGTTGTAGCGCAGTCGAAAAGGGAAATCGAGAGGGCAAAATGCGCTTTTGCGCTGCACAATGAATCGCGCAAGCTTTTGATTTTTATTATATAATTTTAATTAACTCGATTACAGTTAAGCAGAACTTTCGGACTATCCTCAATTCGGTCCCGTGATGATCACGAGGTCGTTCGGGTGCACGCGCCCCAGCATGATGCGCGCTCTCTCCTCGAGCAGGTCGCGGTCGATCTGGTCGCTCCGAAGCAGCGCGATGCGGCGCTCCCATTCGGTCCGTTGGGTCTTCAGCCCGTCGAGTTCCTGGGACAGCTCGGCCACCTGAGCCTCGTATTTCTGCTGGGCCTCGATTCCGCGCGCGCCGTTATGGGCATGGTGCAGGAAGTATGCAGCAACCGCCGCCGAGACGCCGTAAAGCATCAGCGGGATCAAGAATCGTCTCAATCGTCTGCGGATCACCATAGGTAGGCTTGTACACGAGCATGGTTAAAGAGGCGTTAGAAGGACCAACCTGAAAGCTTCCCGTTACCCGCCGTATCTTTATGCCGGCCAGATAGGAGAATATGCGGATCGGTTCCAGAGGGCCCAAAAACAGAAAAGGGCCGCATGAAGCGGCCCTCTTCCATCAACCGAGATTGAGTTATTTTGTTACGCTAACGCCTTCAGCGCAGCGCGGCCGGCATAGCGGGCCTGGGAGCCTAGCTCCTCCTCGATGCGGATGAGCTGGTTGTACTTGGCCAGCCGGTCCGAGCGGGCGAGCGAGCCGGTCTTGATCTGCCCGCAATTGGTGGCGACGGCGAGATCGGCGATGGTCGAGTCCTCCGTCTCGCCCGAACGGTGCGACATGACGGCGGTGTAGCCGGCCCGATGAGCCATATCGACGGCGGCGAGCGTCTCGGTAAGGGAGCCGATCTGGTTCACCTTCACGAGGAGCGAGTTGGCGACGCCCTTCTTGATGCCCTGCGAGAGACGGGTCACGTTGGTGACGAAGAGATCGTCGCCCACGAGCTGGCACTTCTTGCCGATGAGGTCGGTGACGGCCTTCCAGCCCTCCCAGTCGTCTTCCGACATGCCGTCCTCGATGGTGGCGATGGGATAGGCGGAAACGAGCTTAGCAAGGTACTCGGCCTGCTGCTGGGGCGAGAGCTTCTGGCCCGTCCCCTCATAATGATAGGCCCCATCCTTGAAGAACTCGGTGGCGGCGCAGTCGAGGCCGATCACCATGTCCTGCCCCGGCTTGTAGCCTGCCTGCTCGATGGACTTCATGATGAAGTCGAGGGCCGCCTCGGCGGAAGGAAGGTTCGGGGCGAAGCCGCCCTCGTCGCCCACGTTCGTGTTGTGGCCGGCGTCCTTGAGGGCCTTCTTCAAGGTGTGGAACACCTCGGCGCCCATGCGCACGGCCTCCGCCAGGGTCGGCGCGCCGACCGGCATGATCATGAATTCCTGGAAGTCGATGGGATTGTCCGCATGCGCGCCGCCGTTGATGATGTTCATCATCGGAACCGGCAGGACGCGGGCCTGCGTGCCGCCCACGTAGCGGTAGAGCGGCAGGGTCGAGGCCTCGGCGGCGGCCTTGGCGACCGCGAGCGAGACGCCGAGGATGGCATTGGCGCCGAGACGCGACTTGTTCGGGGTGCCGTCGAGCTCGATCATGGTCTCGTCGATGAGCACCTGCTCCTCGGCGTCCAGGCCGCCGATGGCGTCGAGGATCTCGTTGTTCACGGCGTCCACCGCCTTCAGCACGCCCTTGCCGAGATACTTGGACTTATCGCCGTCACGGAGTTCCACTGCCTCGTGAGCGCCGGTGGACGCGCCGGAAGGGACGGCGGCACGGCCCATCGAGCCGTCTTCGAGAGTGACATCCACCTCGACGGTGGGGTTGCCTCGGCTATCGAGGATCTGGCGGGCGTAGACGTCGATGATCGCGGTCATAAAGCAGGCTCCTGCGGGCTGAAGTGCGGCCGGCGCGCCCTTGAAACGGGTGCGGCCTCAAGTCATGGATTGGCTTATTGACCGAAATGGCCATGTGAGCAAGGACGGCGAAAGCCTCCACCTCAACGATCCAAGGCGAAATCGCATGACGGAAACCACCCTTCAGCTCGGCCAGGCCAGCGCCCTTCCCGCCTCGCCGGAGGCCGCAAAGCTCGACCGGGTCCCGAACCCGCACCCGGACACCGACTATTTGGCGCGCTTCACGGTCCCGGAATTCACCTCGCTTTGCCCGGTGACCGGCCAGCCGGACTTCGCGATCCTCGTGATCGACTACGTGCCGGGCCAGTGGCTCGTCGAGTCGAAGTCGCTCAAGCTCTACATGCACAGCTTCCGCAACCACGGCGCCTTCCACGAGGATTGCACGGTCGCCATCGGCAAGCGCCTCGCCGATCTCCTGGAGCCCCGCTACCTGCGCATCGGCGGCTATTGGTATCCGCGCGGCGGCATCCCCATCGACGTGTTCTGGCAAACCGGGGAATTGCCGAAGAACCTCTGGCTGCCCGACCAGGGCGTCGCGCCTTATCGGGCACGCTGAGGGGCAGGCCGCCTCAGGATCATCGAGGCCATCAGGCCTACGCCGAGAATGACGACGGCGGCTGCGCCCATTGAGGCCGCAAGCCCGACATGGCGCAGGCCGAAGCCCATCAACACGACGCCCAGCGCTTGGCCGCAGAAGAACGAGAAGGCATGGAGCGCGACGGCGGACGCGCGCGCTCCCGGTGCCAGCTCCGTTACCTGGGCCTGGAAGGTATTGTGCATCATGTAGAAGCCGAGGCCCAGAAACAGCAGGGCCAGGAAATCCAGCTTCCAGTCTCCGGCGAATCCCAGGGCGACCAGAGCCGCCGCCGCAAAGAGCCCGCCGCCGAGCAGGATGCGGCCGATGCCGAGATATCTCAGCATCCAGGTCACGAGGGCGGAATAGACGAGGCCGCCGATGGCAAAGCCGCCGATGGCGAACCCGGCCTCCGCCGCCCCGCCCCCGCCGCGCTCCTCGAGGAGCGGCGCGATATAGGGGAAGACGGCAAAGATCGCCATGGCCTCCACGAACACCGAGCCGAAGAGGAACAAGGCTCGGGGATTGGAGAGAATGTCCTTGTAGCGCAGGATCGCCGTGCGCGGCTCGAACTTGCCGCCGGGCAAGGCCCCGCGAAAGCCGACGACCGTGGCGGCCAGGGCGCAGGCCATCATGGCCGTGGAGAGACCGAACACGCCGCGCCAGCCGATCCACTCGGCCAATAACCCGGCGAGCGACGATCCCGCGAGTTGGCCGACGATGACGGCCACGAGGTAGCGGCTCAGCGCCACCTGGCGCTGGGCCATTTCCACCCGGTCGCCGATGAGAGCGATGGAAAGCGGCACGGCTCCGCCTGCAGCGGTGCCGGCGAGGATGCGCAGAGCGAAAAGCGTTTCGGCATTGGGCGCGAAGAACGATCCCGCCAGCGCCAGGAACAGCAAGGCGAGCGCCACCTTCATGACGCGTTCCTTGCCCAGCGCATCGCCGATGGGGCCGAGGATCGGCTGGATGAAGGCGTAAGGCAGAGCAAAGGCCGCCGAGAGCAGCGCGATTGTCTGAGGCGTGGAGCTCAGGTCCCGGGCGATCACCCCGACCATGGGCTCGACCGCGCGGGCGGAGAAAGTGCTGGCGAACCCGCTGACGGCGAGGATCAGGATGAGATTACGGGAGGACATGACGCTCTAAGAAAGAAGGCCGCGAGATGGAGCCTCATCGTTCCATATCACGGCCTCGTCGCAAGGGGAGATGCAGCAATGCACATCTGCTTCTCTGTCATGTCATAAGGCAGTCGAGCCCCAGCTACGCCGCCCTGCCCTTGGCCAGCGCGTCGAAAGCCTTCAGTTGGGCGAGAAGGCCTTCCAGCTCTCTCAGCGGCACCATGTTGGGGCCGTCCGAGGGAGCCTTGTCCGGGTCCTGATGGGTCTCGATGAAGACGCCCGCAACGCCGACCGCCACCGCTGCTCGGGCAAGCACCGGCACGAACTCGCGCTGGCCGCCGGAGGTCGCGCCCTTGCCGCCCGGCTGCTGGACGGAATGGGTGGCGTCGAAAATCACCGGAGCGCCGGTCTCGGCCATGATGGGCAGGCCGCGCATGTCGGAGACGAGGGTGTTGTAGCCGAAGGACGCGCCGCGCTCGGTGAGCATCACGTTCGGGTTGCCCGCGGCCCTGACCTTCTCGGCGACATTCGCCATGTCCCACGGAGCCAGGAACTGGCCCTTCTTCACGTTCACCGCCCGGCCCGTCCTGGCGGCGGCGATCAGAAGATCGGTCTGGCGGCAAAGGAAGGCCGGGATCTGGAGAACGTCGACCACCTCGCCCACGGGAGCGCATTGGTCGTTCTCATGCACGTCGGTGATCACGGGCAGGCCGAACCTTTCCTTCACCTCCGCGAAAATGCTGAGAGCCTTGTCGAGGCCGATGCCCCGCGCGCTGTTGATCGAGGTGCGGTTCGCCTTGTCGAAGGACGACTTGTAGACGAGCCCTAAACCGAGCTTGCTCGTGATTTCCTGAAGGGCGGCCGCCATTTCGAACGCGTGGTCGCGGCTTTCCATGGCACAGGGGCCCGCAATGATGCTGAGCGGCAGGTGATTGCCGAAGCGGACAGAGCCGACCTCGACGACGGTTTGGGGCTTTTGGGTATCGGTCATGCGCCGTCACTAGCCGTTTTCGGCCGAAAGGCAAAGCGGCGATGTGTCTTGTCCAGCTCGGGTCACGGCGCTCCTGGTCCTCAAGGAGGAGCTCTTAACCACGCCATGAGGCCCTTCTGTCCCTTCGCCGAAAGGCGTGATTACCTTTGGTAATTGCTGCAGTAAACTGCTGCAAGCTCAAGCATTAAGAACGTTTTCCTGAAGCTCGGACTAAGCCGGGTTAGGGCACATTGAGGACCGCAGGAGGGCAGGCCGATGTCCATACACGAGAAAGCGCAGGAATTGCTGGCCATTCGCACGGCCCTCGGCTTCAGCCAAAGCCGCATGGCCCACGAGATCGATATCAGCTTGCGCGACTACCAGGCCTTTGAATGGGGCGAGACCGAGCTTCCGGACATCTACCTGCGGGCGATCGAGCGGATCGCCTTTCTCTACGCCATGCGCCACAATAATCCGATGCTTGTGCCGCCTAACCTGCGTACGGAAGCCGTGCAATTTGCCAGGATGGTCGGAACGTCTTCCTGACAAGAAGAGCCCCGCGCAAAAACCGCGAGGCTCCCTGTGGGCTCTCAGAACGTCATTGCCGCGGCATTGATGATGCCGGCGGAAAGCGACGCCGCGCCGAGAAACAAGGCAGCGGCCATCTCGCCGCTCGCGATGCGTTGCGAGAGATTCGGCATCACGATCCGCACAAGCCAATAGACGAGAATCTGCACTGCCAGGGCGACCAGCCCCCAGACCAGGCAGTCGACGATGGTCTGTGCGTGAACGATGGCGCTGGCGAGAGGAAGAGCGAAGCCCACGAGGCTGAACCCCAGGGACGTGGACGCCGAGATCACGTTCTCACGGATCAGGGCGAATTCGTTGTGCATGGTCGCCAGCGTGTAAATGGCCAGATAGAGGCCCACCAGCACGATGGCGAGCGCAAAGAAGATCAGGAAGTCGGGCAAGCCCGCCAAGGAATTAGCCACGTTCAGCCCCCCCTAAACGATTCACAGTCTCAATCGCTTAAGGGATCGTGGTTAATATTGCGTTGGCTCGAATGCGATGGCGACGCCGAAGCCCGCGCTGGCCGGCACGATGAGCCTGCTGCCGATGTGCTGGTACGCGATCCCCGCCGAATCGAGCCGCTTGGCTTGCCCCGGGATATCCTCGACGCGAACCGCGAAGGCAACGAAGGATGGCTGATCCAGCTCGGCCTCGATGGAACCGTAGCTCTCCGCCGCATCGTCCGGCGTGAGCACATCGAGATGGCTCTCGTTCAGGCGGAAGGACAGGTCGTCGCCATCCGGGCTGACGGGCTGAAGGCCCGTGAAGGCCGTCAGGAAGGCGCGGAGATTTTCCGGCTCCGGGGCGGACAAGGTCACGGATGAGATCCGGGTGGCCTGATTGTCGTGGACCTGAAACGCCGGGTTCCAGAAATTCTCCGGATAATGCTGCTGGCAGACGAAGAAGCCTGCCTTGGACGCCTGCACGAGCGATGCGAAGGCCAGGGTGAAGGCGACCTTCGTCTCGCTTCCGTCGGGACGGCGTCCGGTTCGCTCGAAGTGAAACGGCTCGAAGGCACCTATGCCCTTTTCGGCGAAGAGGGCCGCATCGGCCTTGGCGTCCTGGCTGTCGAGAACGAGCATCGCCAGCCCTTCCCGATCCCGCAGATAATCCCGTACGAATGCGCCGAAGCTGAAGGCGCTCGCCTGGTGAGGCGCGATGGCTGCCCCCTCGCCTAAGGCGATCAGCTCGATGAAGGAACCAGGAAACTGAACGATCCGGTTCTCGGTGCCCCAGGGATGGCGATTGCGCCCTCCGACCTGGAAACCGAGGCGCTGATAGAAGCTTCCGGCCTGGTCGAGGTCTTGAACGGCAACAACGAGATGGTCGATCCGGCGGGACATGGTGCTCTTTCCTGTGTCTCGCGCCCGAAGGGACTCCGGGCGCGACGGCTCAGGTTAACATCAAACGAGCCGGCTTTGCTCCACGGCGGCGTGAATGAAGCTCTTGAAGAGCGGATGCGGCTCGAACGGACGCGACTTCAGCTCGGGGTGATACTGCACGCCGATGAACCAGGGATGGTCCTCGTATTCGACGATCTCGGGCAAAATCCCGTCAGGCGAGACACCCGAGAAACGCAGGCCCTTCGCCTCGAGCCGATCCCGGTAGGACATGTTCACTTCGTACCGGTGCCTATGCCGCTCGGAGATCTCCGTAGTGCCGTAGATGTCCGCCACCTTGCTGCCAGGCTTGAGCGAGGCCTGATAGGCGCCCAGCCGCATCGTTCCGCCGAGGTCGCCGCCGGAGGCGCGCTTTTCGAGTTCGTTGCCGCGCAGCCACTCGGTCATGAGGCCCACGACCGGCTCGGAGGTCGGGCCGAACTCGGTGGAGCTGGCCCCCTCGATCCCGGCGAGCGAGCGAGCCGCCTCGATAACGGCCATCTGCATGCCGAAGCAGATCCCGAAATACGGCACCTTGCGCTCGCGGGCGAAGCGGGCCGCCCGGATCTTGCCCTCGGCGCCGCGCTGGCCGAAGCCGCCGGGCACCATGATGCCGTGAATGCCCTCGAGGAACGGGGCGGGATCCTCATGTTCGAAGATCTCGCTTTCGATCCACTCCAGGTTCACCTTCACCTGATTGGCGATGCCGCCGTGGTGAAGCGCCTCGATGAGCGATTTGTAGGCATCCTTCAGGCCCGTGTACTTGCCGACCACGGCGATGGTGACTTCGCCCTCCGGGTTGTGAACGCGCTCGGAAATCCTGGTCCAACGGGACAGGTCCGGAGTCTTGGCCGCGTCCAGGCCGAAGGCCGCCAGAACCTCGCTGTCGAGCCCGGCCTCGTGGTAGGCCAGCGGCACGTCGTAGATGGAGCGGGCGTCCCGGGCCTCGATGACGGCGGTCTCGCGCACATTGCAGAACAGGGCGAGCTTGCGCCGCTCCTCCTTCGGGATCTCGCGATCGGTGCGGCAGAGAAGGATATCGGGCTGGATGCCGATGGAGCGCAGCTCCGCGACGGAGTGCTGGGTCGGCTTCGTCTTGAGCTCGCCGGCGGAAGGGATGAACGGCAGGAGGGTCAGATGGACATAGATCGCCTGCCCCCGCTCCAGCTCGTTGCCGAGCTGGCGGATGGCCTCGAAGAACGGCAGGCCCTCGATGTCGCCCACCGTTCCGCCGATCTCGACCAACACGAAATCGAAGCCCTCGTTGCCCGTGAGCACGAAGTCCTTGATGGCATTGGTCACGTGGGGAATCACCTGGATCGTGGCGCCCAGATAGTCGCCCCGCCGCTCCTTGGTGATGATGTCGAGATAGATGCGCCCGGTGGTGATGTTGTCGGCCTTGGTGGCCGGAACCCCGGTGAAGCGCTCGTAATGGCCGAGATCCAGATCGGTCTCAGCACCATCGTCGGTCACGAAGACCTCGCCGTGCTGGTAGGGACTCATCGTCCCCGGATCGACGTTGAGATAAGGATCGAGCTTGCGAAGCCGGACCTTGTAACCGCGTGCTTGGAGAAGCGCTCCCAGGGCCGCTGAAGCCAGCCCTTTGCCGAGCGAAGACACCACGCCGCCGGTGATGAATACGTACCGCGTCATGGACCCCTATCCATAAACATCGGGCGCCGATTCGCAATGGCGAACCGCGCAACCCGAGACCCATCCTACAAAAAGAGAGGGCCGGAAGGTCCGGCCCTGGTTCGCTTACTGCTGAGGCGCTGCGGGCGCCGGAGCCGCCGGCTGGTCGCCCTGGAGGCGCTGGAGCTGTTCGAGCACGTTGCCACCGCCCTGCCCGCCGGCCGGAGCCTGCTGACCCGCCGGGGCCGCGGGAGCGGCGCCGTCCAGGATCGAGCGCGGAGCCCTGCTCGAGGTCGCCATGACGGTCAGCGCGATGCTGGTTACGAAGAAGAGAGCCGCCAGGATCGCCGTCGCACGGGTGAGCGCATTGGCCTGCCCGCGCCCGGTCATGAAGCCGGACACGCCGCCGCCTCCGCCGCCGAGCCCCATGCCGCCGCCCTCGGAGCGCTGCAGGAGAACCACGCCGATCAGGGCGAGCACGATGATCAGGTGGATGATGATGAGAACTGTTTGCATCGTTTTCAAAAACCTCAAGCGGCTGCGCACAAGGCGTCAGCCGCTCGCAATCCGTTCGTTGCGGCGGCCTGTAGCATAGGTGGGCGCAGGATCAAAGACCCGCAAGCCGCCTTTTCGCACTTACCCCAGATAGGCGCCCGCGATCGCCAGGAAATCGGCCGACACCAGGCTCGCGCCCCCCACGAGGGCGCCGTCGACATTGGCCACGGCCATCAGTTCGGCGGCGTTCGAAGGCTTGACGGAGCCGCCATAGAGAATGCGCACCCGGGCTGCTTCGGCCTTGCCGACGAGACGGCGCAGCTCGTCCCGGATGAGCGCATGGACCTCCGCCACATCGGCGACGGTCGGGGTCAGGCCGGTGCCGATGGCCCAGACCGGCTCATAGGCGACGACGAGGTTGTGGCTGTTCGAATCGACCGGAATGGAGCCTCGCAGCTGCTTCTTGACCACGGCGAGCGTCTTTCCGGATTCGCGTTCCTCGCGGGTCTCGCCCACACAGACGATGGCCGTGAGGCCTGCCCGGTGAGCCGCAGCGGCCTTGGCGCAGACATCCCCATCCTTTTCCTTGTGGTACTGGCGGCGCTCGGAATGGCCGACGATCACATAGGTTGCGCCGGCATCGGCCAGCATCTCGGCCGACAGGTCGCCCGTATAGGCCCCCGATTCATTGGCGTGGCAGTCCTGGCCTCCGATGGCGACACGGGAGCCGACGGAAAGCCGGGCAAACGAGGCGATCAGCGTCGCCGGCGGGCAGACGGCGAGCTCCACCTTGGCCTTCAGGCCCGGCGTGTAGCCGGCGTGGATCTCCTCCAGAACCCTGGCCGAGGTCTTCAACCCGTTCATCTTCCAGTTGCCCGCAACCAGCGGGCGCGGCCTATCGACGCTCATCTACGGCACTCCTGTCACGCTTGATAAGTTGGCACTAGCAGAGGCTTGCGCCCTCTTTCAACCAGACTTGCCCTTTTCGGAGAGGCGCTGATCGTTTATCGGCAAGTTTAACGAGTTTTTGGAAACGGGTTCACGATGCTTCGGAATATGCGCAAGGCTGGGCAGACCGTAGTCGGCAAAGCCATCGCCACCCTCTTTTTCGGCGCCTTGATCGTCAGCTTCGCCATCTGGGGCATCGGCGACATCTTCCGTGCAACCCCTGCTTCGGCGGTGGCGGAGGTCGGCGGCACCACGATCACCGTCGATCAGGTGCGCGCCGCCTATACCAACGAGCTTCAGCGGCTGGGCCGCCAGTTCCGGACCGTGATCAGCCCCGAGCAGGCCCGCGCCTTCGGCCTCGACCGGCAGGTGGTCGACAATCTCGTGACCGAGGCCGTCATGGCCGAGCAGGCGAAGCGGATGGGGCTCTCGGTTTCGAACCAGCTCGTCGCGGCGTCGATCATGAGCAACCCGGCCTTCAAGGGAAGCGACGGCCAGTTCAACCGCGCCCTCTTCGACCAGGCCCTGCGCAATGCGGGCCTGTCCGAGGCCGGTTTCGTGCAGGAACAGCGCGCCGCCATGACGCGCCTTCACCTGGCCGAGGCCCTGGCCGGAGACATCAATGTGCCTCTGGTCGCCCGGGAAGCCCTGCACCGTTATTCCAGCGAGCGCCGTGCGGCCTCCTATCTCATGCTGACCCCCGCCATGGCCGGCGAGGTTCCCGCCCCCACCGACGAGCAGCTTCAGAGCTTCTTCAACGACCGCCGCAGCGTTTTCCGCGCTCCCGAATACCGGGCGGTATCGGCCCTGGCGCTCGACGCGGCGGCCCTCGCCAAGCCGGAAGCCGTCTCCGACGCGGACGCCCGCCAGCGCTACGAGCAGCAGAAAGCGAAATACGGCTCGCCCGAGCGCCGCACGATCCAGCAGATCTCCTTCCCCTCCCAGGCGGAAGCCGAGGCCGCAGCCGCCAAGATCAAGGACGGCGCGACCTTCGACGCCATCGCGACGGAGCGCAACGTCTCCCCGCAGGATATGGAGCTCGGCACCTTCACCAAGGCCGAAATGCTCGATCAGGCCGTGGCCGAGGCGGCCTTCGGCCTGGCCCAGGATTCCGTTAGCGCTCCCATTGCCGGCCGCTTCGGCCCGGTGCTCGTGCGCGTCACGCAGATCCAACCGGAGGCCGTGAAGCCTTTCGAGGAGGTGGCCGCCGAACTTCGCCAGGAGATCGCGGTCGAGCGCGCCCAGGGACAGATCGAGAAGATTCACGACGAGATCGAGGACCTGCGCGCAGGCGCCAAACCCCTGGCCGACATCGCCAAGGAAAAGGGCCTCCCCCTGGCCCAGGTCCCGGCGGTGGATGCCAACGGCCTCGACAAGGCCGGCACTGCGGTCGCCCTGCCTGCCAGGGATGCCGTGGTGAAGGCTGCCTTCGCGTCCGATATTGGCGTCGACAACGAACCCCTCCGCACCGCCACGGGCTATGTCTGGTACGACGTGACCGGCATCGAGGCCTCCCGCGAAAAGAACCTCGACGAGGTCCGCGAGCAGGTGGTCGCCCAGTGGCGCGACGATCAGGTCGCCCAGCGCCTGTCCGAGAAGGCCCGCCAGCTGGCGGAGCGCCTTGAGAAGGGCGAAGCCATCGAGACCGTGGCCCAGGAGGCCGGCGCTCCGGTGAAGACCGCCACCGACCTCGCCCGCAACGCAGCGAAGGACGATCTGGCCGCCGAGACCGTGAACCGCATTTTCGCCGTGCCGGTCGGCAAGGCCGGCCATGCAGCGAGCGGAGCTGAGAACCGGGCCGTCTTCAAGGTGACTTCCGCCACGGTGCCGCCCCTGGTCACCACCACGCCGCAGGCACAGAACGCCGAGAACCAGCTCCGGAGCGGTTTGGGCGACGACCTTATCGGCGAATACATCGCCCAGGTTCGCCAGGATCTCGGCGTGACCATCAACCAGCAGGCGCTTCGCCGGGCAACAGGCAGCGAACTGTAAGCCATGACGATCACGCCCGATTTCGACACGTTCGCCCAGACTTATGAGGCTGGCGAGGCCGGTGTCCTGCGCGCGACGCTCGTTGGAGACCTCCTGACGCCTGTCGCGGCGTTCCTGAAGCTGCGCAACGACCGGAAGGGTTCCGCCTTTCTCTTGGAATCCGTCGAAGGCGGCTCGACCCGTGGCCGCTTCTCCATGATCGGGCTCGATCCGGACCTTGTCTGGCGATGCCAGGACGGCGTGGCTTCCATCGACCGCCACGCCCTGAGCCGGATGCAGGAGTTCCAGGTTGACGAGCGCCCTCCCCTGGAGAGCCTGCGCGCGCTTATCAAGGAAAGCGCCCTGCCGCTCTTCGACGACCTGCCGCCCATGGCGGCCGGGCTTTTCGGCTATCTGGGCTACGACATGGTCCGGCTCATGGAGCGCCTGCCCGAGCCCAATCCCGATGTCCTGAAAGTTCCCGACGCGGTTCTCATCCGGCCCACCGTCATGGTGGTGTTCGATGCGGTCAAGGACGAGATTTCCCTTATCACGCCCATGCGGCCCCAGCCTGGCCTGTCGGCCAAGGCCGCCTATGAAACGGCCCTTTCACGCCTCGACGGGGTGACGGCCGCCCTCGAACGCCCGCTGCCGATGGACGACCGGAGCGATCCGAGCCAGATCCATTTCTCTCCCCCGGTGTCGAACACATCGCCGGAAGAGTTCGAGGCCATGGTGACCAAGGCGAAGGACTACATCCGCGCCGGCGATATCTTCCAGGTCGTCCTGTCCCAACGCTTCGAGGCCGCCTTCCCGCTGCCGGCCTTTGCCCTCTACCGCTCCCTGAGACGGGTCAATCCGGCGCCGTTTCTCTGCTATCTCGATTTCGAGGACTTCCAGATCGTCTGCTCGTCTCCCGAAATCCTGGTGCGGGTGCGTGACGGCAAGGTCACGATCCGTCCCATCGCAGGCACCCGCCCGCGCGGCGCAACGGCGGCCGAGGACCGGGCCCATGCGGAGAGCCTGCTGGCCGACCCCAAGGAGCGGGCGGAACATCTCATGCTCCTCGATCTCGGCCGCAACGATGTCGGCCGGGTGGCGGAGATGGGCTCCGTGGAGGTCACGGATTCCTTCTTCCTCGAGTATTACAGCCAGGTGATGCACATCGTCTCGAACGTGGAAGGGCGGCTCGATCCGAGCTTCGACGCGCTCGATGCGCTCATCGCGGGCTTTCCGGCCGGGACGGTTTCAGGCGCGCCCAAGGTGCGCGCCATGCAGATCATCGACGAGCTGGAGAAGGACAAGCGCGGGCCCTATGCCGGATGCATCGGCTATTTCGGCGCCAATGGGGAAATGGACACCTGCATCGTGCTCCGCACCGCCGTGGTGAAGGACGGGCGCATGGCCGTCCAGGCGGGCGCAGGCATCGTTTACGATTCCGATCCGGCCTCGGAGCAGCAGGAATGCATCAACAAGTCGAAGGCGCTGTTCCGCGCCGCCGAGGAGGCCGTGCGTTTCGCGAGCCTAGCGAGGGTCGGCCAATGAACGACAATGCCTTCGTGTCCGTGCTTCCCTTGACCGGGGCCGTTCGTTACGCGAACGTCGGCGCGCCATGACCCGCGTTCTCGTCATCGACAATTACGACAGCTTCACCTGGAATCTGGTGCATCTGCTCGGCCCCCTCGCCACCTCGGTGGATGTGGTGCGCAACGATGCCGTCACCATCGACGAGGTGCTTGCCTCCCGGCCCGACGCCATCGTGCTCTCTCCGGGGCCCTGCACGCCGAACGAGGCCGGGATCTGCCTCGATCTCGTGAAGCGCGTCTCGCCCACGATCCCGACCTTCGGGGTCTGCCTCGGCCTGCAGACCATCGGCCAGGTCTTCGGTGGAACCGTTTGCCGCGCTCCCTTGCCGATGCACGGCAAGGTATCCGAGGTCGAGCATAGCGGGCAGGCGGTGTTTCGGGGCATCAACGGCCCCTTCAAGGCCACACGCTACCACTCCCTGATCGTGGATCGCGAGACCTGCCCCCAGGACCTCCTTGTCACGGCGGAGACCGCCGACGGACTCGTGATGGGCCTGTCCCACCGGTCCCTGCCGATCCACGGCGTGCAGTTCCACCCCGAGAGCATCCTGTCGGAGCACGGGGTGACGATCATGCGCAACTTCTTCGAACTCGCAGCGGACTGGAATGCCAGGCACCGCGCGACCGGCGGCCCGGCCGCACAAGCAGGACACTGAACCGATGGAATCCTTCAAATCCTACCTCGCCAAGGTTGCCACGGGCGCATCCCTGACGCGCGACGAGGCGCGGGATGCCTTCGACGACCTGCTCTCCGGAGAAGTGACCCACGCCCAGGCGGGCGCCTTCCTCATGGCGCTGCGCGTGCGCGGCGAGGCCCTCGACGAGATCGTCGGCGCGGTGACGGCGATGCGCGGCCGCATGCTGCGGGTCAGCGCCCCCGAGAACGCGATCGACATCGTCGGCACCGGCGGCGACCACAAGGGCAGCTACAATATCTCGACGCTTGCCTCGATCATCGTCGCTTCCTGCGGCGTTCCGGTCGCCAAGCACGGCAACCGGGCGGCTTCTTCCAAGTCCGGCACGGCCGACGTGCTGTCGGCCCTGGGGCTGAAGCTGGGGCTCGATGCGGAAGGCCTGGCCCGTTGCCTCGCGGAGACGAATCTCTGCTTCATGTTCGCGCAGTTCCACCATGCCGCCATGCGCCATGTGGCGCCGGTCCGGGTGGAGCTTGGAACACGCACGATTTTCAACCTGCTCGGCCCCCTCGCCAATCCGGCCGGAGCCAAGCGGCAGCTTTTAGGCGTTTTTTCAGAGGCTTGGCTCGATCCTCTGACTCAGGTTCTGAAGGAGCTTGGTTCGACGAAGGTCTGGACCGTCCACGGCTCTGACGGTCTCGACGAGATGACGACCACCGGCCCGACCTTCGTAGCCGCCCTGGAGAACGGGGCCATCCGGCGCTTCACCGTGACCCCTGAGGATGTAGGCCTTCCGACCGCAAGTCTGGACGACCTGAGAGGCGGCGATCCGGAGCACAACGCAGCCCAGCTGCGCGCCGTCCTCGACGGAGCCCGTACGCCCTATCGCGATGTGGCCCTGCTCAACGCGGCCGCCGCTCTGGTGATCGCCGACGAGGCCGCGAACCTGCGCGACGGCCTCGAGCGCGCGTCCCGGGCTCTCGACAGCGGCGCATCCAAGGCGACCCTCGAACGCCTCGTCACAACCTCGAACCGGTGAGCGATAAGGGTCATGAGCGACGTCCTCAGCCGGATCGAAGCCTATAAGCGCCAGGAGATCGCCGCCGCGAAGGCCGCCGTTCCCCAGGCCGAGATCGAGCGCCGGGCCCGCGCGGCCTCGCCGCCCCGAGGCTTCGCAAGTGCCATTGAGCGCCATCTCGCCGGGAACCGGCCTGCGCTTATCGCCGAGGTGAAGAAGGCGAGCCCGTCCAAGGGCCTGATCCGCGCCGATTTCGATCCGCCGAGCCTGGCCAGCGCCTATGCCGAAGGCGGCGCGACATGCCTCTCCGTCCTGACGGACGAGCCCTCCTTCCAAGGCAGGCCTGAATATCTCGCGCAGGCCCGTGAGGCATCCGGCCTCCCCGCCCTGCGCAAGGACTTCCTGTTCGAGCCCTATCAGGTCTATGAGGCCCGCGCCTGGGGTGCCGACTGCATCCTGGTGATCATGGCGAGCGTCACGGACGATCAGGCGCGCGCCCTCATCGAGACCGCCCACGATCTCGGCATGGATGTCCTGGTCGAAGTGCACGACCGGGCGGAGCTGGAGCGCGCCCTGCCCCTCGGCACCAAGCTGGTGGGCATCAACAACCGGAATCTCCGCACCTTCGAGGTGTCGCTCGGGGTGAGCGAGGCGCTGGCCCCCCTGATCCCTCCCGACCGCATCGTCGTCGGCGAGAGCGGCATCTTCACGCTCGCGGACATCGAGCGTCTGTCGAAGGTGAATATCCGTACCTTCCTCGTGGGCGAAAGCCTGATGCGGCAAGCGGATGTGGCAGCCGCCACCCGCAAGCTTCTCTTCGGTGACGCCGCATGACGGGGCTCACACATCTCGACGCGGCGGGCAAGGCCAACATGGTCGACGTCTCGGACAAGGATGTCACGAGCCGCACCGCGATAGCCGAGGGCTGCGTCGTAATGCTGCCGGAAACGGTCGAGCTGATCCGCCAGGGGGACGCCAAGAAAGGCGATGTCCTCGGAACGGCTAGGCTCGCCGGCATCATGGCCTCGAAACGGACGCACGAGCTCATCCCGCTCTGCCACCCCCTTCTTATCTCCAAGGTGAAGGTAGATTGCATCCTCGACGACACCTTGCCGGGCGTGCGCGTGAGCGCCGAGGTGAAGGTATCGGGCCAGACCGGTGTCGAGATGGAGGCGCTGACCGCCGTTTCCATCGCATGCCTGACGATCTACGATATGGTGAAGGCCGCAGATAAGGGCATGCGGATCGAGAACATCCGCCTGCGGCGCAAAAGCGGCGGCCGCTCGGGAGATTACGAGGCGCCATGAGCCTGATTTCGGTCGAGGATGCCCTGTCCCGCATTCTGGCGAACGTCGAGAAGCCGGTTGAAGCCGAACGCGTGCCCCTCGCCGCCTGTGCGGGCCGAACCCTCGCCGAAGATATCGGCGCCCTGCGCGATCAGCCGCCCTTTCCGGCCTCCGCTATGGACGGCTATGCCGTTCGCAGCACCGATTGCGCCCGCATTCCCGCATCCCTCCACGTGATCGGCACCAGCGCCGCTGGAACACGCTTCACGGGCACGGTCGGAACCATGGAGGCCGTGCGGATCTTTACCGGCGCTCCCGTTCCCGACGGGGCCGACGCGGTGGTGCTTCAGGAGGATACGGCGCGTGACGGCGACCGCGTTACGGTGAAGGAAGCCCCTCATCCCAACCGCCACATCCGCGCAGCAGGTCTCGACTTCAAGACGGGCGAGATTCTTCTGCAGGCGGGCCTGCGTCTCGATTCCCGCCACATCGCTCTTGCCGCAGCCATGGGGCACGGAACGCTCCCCGTCCACCGCAAGCCTCGTGTCGCCATCCTTGCCACGGGCAACGAGCTGGTGCGTGCGGGCGAATCCGCCGGCCCCGATCAGATCACGGCCTCCAGCCTCCCGGCCACGATGCTGATGGCAGAAAAGGCCGGTGCGGAAGCCATCGATCTCGGCATCGCCCGGGACAGCCTTGAATCGCTCGAAGAGCGCATCCAGGCGGCCCGGAGCGCACGCGCCGATATCCTCGTGACCCTGGGCGGGGCATCGGTCGGCGAGCACGACCTGGTTCAGAAGGCCCTGAGCCACCAGGGCATGGATCTCGGCTTCTGGCGGGTCGCGCTGCGGCCGGGCAAGCCTCTGATGCATGGGCGTCTCGGATCGACCCTTCTCCTGGGCCTCCCGGGCAATCCCGTATCCTCCCTCGTCTGCGCCGTGCTGTTCCTCATACCTGCGATCCGCGCCCTTCTGGGCGATCAGCAAGCCGCGGAAGATCCGGCGGAAGACGCGATCCTGGGCGCCGACCTGCCTCCCAATGGGGAGCGCCAGGATTACATGCGCGCCTCCCTCACCTTCCAGGACGTGCCGTTCCGTATCGGCCGGAACTCCGAGCGCCTGATGGTCCCGGTCGCTACGCCGCATCTCCTGCAGGATTCATCCATGCTGAGCATCCTCGAACGCTCGGATGCCCTTCTCGTCCGCCCTCCCCACGCCCCAGAGGCCGTGGCCGGCGAGCCCTGCCGGATCATTCGGCTGGAACGGTTTTGCTGAAGGAGGCTTCGAAAGGGCCTCATTAAAATTTCATTTGGGATGATGCTTGGAACCAAGGCTGGCACTAATCCGGTACTAGGAACAGCCACGGACGCTTATCCTGCGTCTAAAGCCTCTTAAAAACCTGATGAACCCATCAACTGATTGACGTGTGACCATTGATTCTCGGTTCCCATTCAGCCAAGATTAGAAACGATATATTATTTAAGTACGCCTTTGAGAGGCGAACGTGGGGGTACAATGGCAATCACAGTTGGTACCGATGACAATGAAGAATTCATTATTCCTGCCACTGTTCCTGATGTAGAGAACATCGTCTATGGAATGGGGGGCAATGACACATTTATCGTGTATGGAGGTGTATTCAACGCTGACATCTCAGGAACTAATAATGTCGGTGCCGGCGGTGAGAACCAATTGGATGTTCTCCAGCTTTTCAGCTCTGCACATTTCAATTCCCTCAATGCAATTGACGTTCTGACATTTGCGCCCTCAAATTTGGCGACAACACTCAGCTATAATGCCAACAGTTTCTTCGGCGTATCGCAGGTAGTCGGATCTACCGCTGGTATTGATACAATTCAGTTCAGTAGCGCCTCGGAACCTGTCGACCTCGACCTTTCAAAGACGGTTTTTGTAAACTGGGGCCGAGACAACCAGACGATCCTTGTAGAGTTGAACACCGATAAAACGCTGGCTCTCGATGACCGGCTCTTCGGTAGCTCAGCGGGAGAGCGTGTGACCTCTGGCAATGGCCGCGATCTGCTCTACGGAAATGCAGGTGACGATTACCTAGACGGAGGCAACGGAATCGATGTGCTCGACGGCGGCGACGGCAACGATACTCTGATAGGCGGCGGCGGCGAAGGTCCGAACATCCTAAAAGGTGGCAAGGGTAACGACGTTTACAAATTCCGCGACAAGGTCGACATCATCATCGATTCAGGCGGCCTCGACAGCCGGGTCGTTTCGAAGAACACGACCTTGTCCGCAAAGGACAAGTTCGAAGGCCTCGCCGCCGACGAAGAGCTTAGCGCCAGCAAGACGATCAAGCTCACCGGAACGAACAAAGCCAATGTGCTCTTAGGCCATTCCGGCAAGAACACCCTGAACGGGCTTGGCGGGAACGATATCATCGATGGGCATGCGGGCAACGATAAACTCAACGGCGATGCCGGCAATGACCTTCTGACCGGGGGAGCGGGCAACGACAACTTGTTCGGCGGCGCCGGAAACGACCGGCTGTCGGGTGGCCTGGGCAAGGACGTTCTGAATGGCGGCGCAGGGAAGGACACCTTCGTCTTCGACAAGGCCCTGTCCTCGTCCAACATCGACAAGATCTTTGGCTTCTCGACGAAGGACGACAGCATTGCGCTTCGGAAGGACATCTTCTCCGCTCTGAGTGGCAGCAAGCTCAGCTCAGTGGACTTCTGCGTCGGCACGAATGCCAAGGATTCCAGCGACCGGATCATTTACGACAAGAAGGCGGGCATCCTCTATTACGACGCCGACGGTTCAGGTGCGGAGGCCGCGAAGATCAAGTTTGCGACCATCGACAAGAACCTCAAGCTTGCAGCCTCAGACTTCATCCTGATCTGAGGCAGCCTGCCCCTCACCTTTTCAGGCCCGTTTCGGCTCAAGCCGAAACGGGCTTTTTTGCGCATGAATTTTCATGGTACGCTCCTCCTTCTGCCGCATTGCGTCGAACCAACAGGCGACTTGGAAAAATGATGCCCGGTTCTTCTTTTCATAGAACAAGTTTTCTGCCCGCCCGCACCATGCGCAGGCACGAAAAGGCGCATTGATCCTCAAAGTGCAAACTGCTTTTTGGGTCAATACCTCAGAGACTTAAGGTCAGTCGATCACCTCTCGGCGGGGCGGATCGTTACGGTCTCAAGCGCATGCAGATTGTGAGAAGCGAGAAGCACTTCCAAACGGCAGTGGGCTTACGTTTGCGCCTCTTTCAAGGAAGCCGGCCATGGCATCACGGCACATGGAAAAGAATGCTTCGCTTATTGATAAGCGGAGCATCCCCACACGCCGTTACGGCGTGACCTCAAAAGCCTGCGCCGGCCTTTGAGGGCCGGCGCAGGGTTTCTCGCGAGATCAAGTCTCGAGTTTAGATGAAGAAGAGTTCCGAGTACTGAAAGTTCTTCAGGTACTTGTTCTTGGTGAACGTGGCCAGCTCGATCGCCTCCTTGGAGCCGGAGCCGTCGGCATCGTAGTAAAGAACGCGCTTCTTCGAGTCGTACACGAAGTAGTCGTCCTTTTCCTTCGCCTTGTCGCCGATTGTGAAGAACTTCTTGTCCAGCTTCACCGGCTTATTCTCGGTGCCCTTCTTGATCTTGGCATACAGCGTCTTGTTGCCCTTGAACAATGAGTTCTCGAGCCAGATCGAGTCGTCTTTGACGCTATAATCCTTGATCGTATCGAAGTTCACCGAGCGGTCGGTCTTGGCCGTTCCAAGCTTAGCGTCGAAAACGAACGTATCCTTTCCGGAGCCGCCCCACAGGGTGTCGTTGCCATAACCGCCCCAGAGCTTGTCATCGCCGGCCCCTCCGTAAAACGTATCCTTGAACTTGCCGGTCTTGCTACCCTTGATGATGTCATTGAACGGGCTGGCGTCGGAAGCCACCATTGTCTCAGGGCTTTTGTCGGAGATGTTGAAGGTAAACGTCTGCCGCGCAACTCCACCTCTACCGTCGCTCACCTCAATCGTAACCTGCCGCAACAGGGCCTGCTCGGCGTCGAACATCACGCCGTTGGCGACAAGAAGCTGATTGCCACTGACCGTAAAGTAACCATCCGTATCGGCTGCAACGCCATTGGCCAGGATGATCTTGTAGGTGAGTTTATCGCCATCGGCATCCGACGCCGAGAGCGTTGCTATGGGCGTTCCGTTCTTAGTCAGCTCCTGCAGAGTGACGTTCGACGGCGCCAAACCAGTGGGAGCCCGGTTCGCGGGAGGAGCATCCGGTGCCGTTGCGCTGACACTGATATTACTATTGGATGCGACTGCACCTTCGCTGTCGGTTACAGTGATCGTGAAATTCGTCACCTCAGCGGCTGATCCTGTGGCCTTGTCCCTTGCGTCGAATCTCAATGCCTGAAGGGCAGCAGTCACGAATTGTGCACTGCCTTCGATAGTAAAGGTACCAGCGTCCTTATCATAAATACCGCCGTCGCCGGAAAACTTACCTTTCGACGCGTTATCCATGCTCACAACGACTCTAAGAGTTCCGGAGTCCTGAATCGTCAGATTTTTGAATGCCTGAATATCCGCTCTATCAGATGTCGTTTTAACTAGAGGGTCGGATGCTCCTACGATTTTAGGGTCAACATTTCCATTTACGACATTGATGGTGAACTGCTTATCGTAGGTCAGGCCGCCCTGATCCGTTACACGCAGGGTCACGGCGTAGGTCCCCGCCGCCAGGGTCGCACCGTCGCGCACCTGCAACTGCGGATTCCCATTGATCACAACTACCTGGAAATAGCCACTGGGATCGTTGAGGATCGTAAACGTGCCGGTGGCGCCGGCATCCGGATCCGTGAAGGTCAGATTGCCGATGGCGGTGCCGCCGCCAGCCGTCGAGGACACGCTGGTGC
>NZ_JAEA01000014.1 GCF_000518665.1 Microvirga flocculans ATCC BAA-817
TTTCTTCGAAGATATTTTCGAGTTTTGCGATTGCGGTGAGGAGGTTTTTTGCGTCTGGGCCGAGGGCGTTGAGGATGCGGCGTTCGAAGGCGAGCGCCTTGGGGACGATGGCGCGGTAGGCGCGCCGGCCTGCGGGGGTGAGGCTGAGGATCTCCTCGCGCCGGTCGGCGGGGCTTTCGCGGCGGGCGAGCCAGCGCCGCTCCTCGAGCGCCCGCACCGCCCGGCTGACCTTGGTCTTGTGCATCGCCGAATGCCGCCCGATCGCCGTGGCGCCGAGGGCCTCGGCCTGGCCGAGCGTCGCCAGCACCCGCCATTCCGGGATCGTCAGGTCGTGATGCGGGCCGTAGACGGCGCGGAACTCCTGCGACACCGCCGCCGCGAGGCGGTTGAGCCGGTAGGGCAGGAAGCGTTCGAGGGCGAGCTCGGTCATGCGCTTGTTAGTTACAAAATCGACGGTTACGTCTGTAACCATTGCGGGCCGCGGGCGCAACCGCGGCTCCCCCGTTTTCGGCGGCGGCCCACGGCCCCCGTCGCGCTCCCAGCCCCGATCCGAGGAGGTCAGGTCCATGAACGTCCAGAACCCATCCCGGCCGCAGGCCGCCGCGCCCCTCGAGAGCGCGCTCCAGCCCGGCTACATGTCCGGCTTCGGCAACGGCTTCGAGACCGAGGCCCTGCCCGGCGCGCTGCCGATCGGGCGCAACTCGCCGCAGCAATGCGCCTACGGCCTGTATGCCGAGCAGCTCTCCGGCTCGCCGTTCACCGCGCCGCGCACCACCAACGAGCGCTCCTGGCTCTACCGCATCCGCCCGACGGTGACCCATTGGGGCCAGTTCACCAAGGCCGAGATCGGCCTGTGGCGCACCGCGCCGGCGGCCGAGGTCGAGCTGCCGATCGCGCCGATGCGCTGGGACCCGATCCCGCTGCCGGCCGCGCCGGTGTCGTTCCTCGAGGGCGTGCGCACCATGACCACGGCGGGCGATGCCGGCTCCCAGGCCGGCATGGGCGCGCATGTCTATCTCATCACCCGCTCGATGGCGGACGAGTATTTCTACAATGCCGACGGCGAGCTGCTGTTCGTGCCGCAGCAGGGCGCTTTGCGGCTGTGGACCGAGTTCGGCATCATCGACATCGAGCCGGGCGAGATCGCGGTGATCCCGCGCGGGGTGAAGATCCGGGTCGAACTCGTCGACGGGCCGGCGCGGGGCTATCTGTGCGAGAACTACGGCGGCGCCTTCACGCTGCCGGAGCGCGGGCCGATCGGGGCCAATTGCCTGGCCAATCCGCGCGACTTCCTGACCCCGGTGGCGGCCTATGAGGACAAGGACGCGCCGTCGAAGATGTACGTGAAGTGGGGCGGGGTGCTGTGGGTGGCGGAGATCGGGCATTCGCCGCTCGACGTGGTGGCCTGGCACGGCAATTACGCGCCCTACAAGTACGACCTGCGGCGCTACTCGCCGGTGGGTCCGATCCTGTACGACCATGCGGATCCGTCGATCTTCACGGTGCTGACCTCGCCGTCGGAGACGCCCGGCACGGCCAATATCGACTTCGTGATCTTCCCCGACCGCTGGCTGGTGGCGGAGAACACGTTCCGTCCGCCGTGGTACCACATGAACGTGATGAGCGAGTTCATGGGGCTGATCTACGGGGTGTACGACGCCAAGACCGGGGGCGGGTTCGTGCCCGGGGGCATGTCGCTGCACAACACGATGCTGCCGCACGGGCCGGACGTGGATGCGTTCGAGAAGGCGAGCCATGTGGAGCTCAAGCCGCACAAGCTCGAGGGCACGCTGGCCTTCATGTTCGAGACGCGCTTTCCGCAGAAGGTCACCGCCTTCGCCGCCGCGACCGACGCCCTGCAGAAAGACTACGCCGCATACGGACACAAACTCAAAAAACACTTCAACCCAAATAAGAGATAAAAAGTCGCGATGGCTCAACTAGATCAAACCCACGACCCGAAGCTCGAGAGTTGGGTGCAGTCGGCCAACGGTCATGCCGATTTCCCCATTCAGAATCTCCCTTTCGGCGTGTTCAGCCCTCGCAACGGCGGGGCGCGGGGCGGCGTCGCGATCGGCGACCGGATTCTCGATCTGTCGGCGGCTCTCGCTGCCGGCCTTTTCGCGGGTGAGGCGGCCAAGGCTGCCGAGGCTGCCTCCGGGGCGACGCTGAACGCCTTCCTCGCGCTCGGCGCCGGACCGCGGCAGGCCCTGAGGCTGAGATTGTCCGAGCTGCTGGCGAAAGGCAGTCCCGACCAGGCCAAGGTGGAGGCATGCCTGCACGCGGTCGAGGCCTGTACGTTGCACCTGCCGGCACGTATCGGCGACTACACCGATTTCTATGTCGGGATTCATCACGCCACCAGCGTCGGCAAGCTGTTCCGGCCCGACAATCCGCTGATGCCGAACTACAAGCATGTTCCCATCGGCTATCATGGCCGCGCATCGTCCATCAATGTGACGGGAACCCCGGTGCGGCGTCCGCGCGGTCAGACGAAGCCGCCGGATGCGGCTGGCCCGGTCTTCGGGCCGTGCCAACGGCTCGACTACGAGCTGGAGCTCGGCGTCTGGATCGGCACCGGCAATGCGCAGGGCGAGCCCATCGACATCGGCGAGGCGGCAGACCATGTGGGCGGCTTCTGCCTGCTCAACGACTGGTCGGCCCGCGATATCCAGGCCTGGGAATATCAGCCGCTCGGTCCGTTCCTGGCGAAGAACTTCGCCAGCACGATTTCCGCGTGGGTGATCACGCCCGAGGCCCTCGCGCCGTTCCGGATGGCTCAGCCGGGTCGCCCGGAAGGCGATCCCGCGCCGCTGCCCTACCTCACCGATGCCGCCGACCAGAAGGAAGGGGCCCTCGATATCGAAATCGAGGTGCTGCTGATGACCTCCGGCCTGCGGGCCAAGGGGTTGGCGCCCCACAGGCTCGGCCTGTCCCATGCCCGGCACATGTACTGGACCGTGGCCCAGATGATCGCGCACCACACCAGCAACGGCTGCAATCTCCAGCCGGGCGACCTGCTGGGTTCGGGAACGATCTCGGGGCCGGATCTGACGAGCTGCGGCAGCATCCTCGAGGCGACCGAGGGCGGGAAGAATCCGATCGTGCTCGCATCCGGTGAGGAGCGTCGCTTCCTCGAGGACGGCGACGAAGTCATCATGCGGGCGCGCGGCCGCCGGGAAGGCTTCGCCCCCATCGGATTCGGCGAGTGCCGCGCCCGGATCCTGCCGGCCGGGTGAGGAACAGGGGCATGAAGCTCTATACGTATTGGAGGTCCACCTCCTCCTACCGCGTGCGCATCGCTCTCGCCTTGAAGAATGTCGAGGCGGAGCAGGCTTTCGTGCATCTGGTCCGTAACGGCGGGGAGCAGAAGGCTCCCGCCTACCGGGCCATCAACCCTCAGGGACGCGTGCCTGCGCTCGAACTCGACGACGGCACCGTCCTCATCCAGTCTCCGGCGATCCTGGAATATCTCGAGGAGGTTTATCCCGAGCCTGCGCTTCTTCCTGTCGATCCGGTGGCAAGGACCAAGGTCAGGGCCGTGGCGTCGATCATCGGATGCGACATTCATCCGCTGCACAATGTCGGCCCGTTGAACCATCTCAGGACAATATTCGGACGCTCCGAGCCGGAGGTGGCCGATTGGATCGCCACATGGGTGGGGCAGGGGCTTGCAGCGGCTGAGGCGCTCATCGGGGACGAGGGCTTTTGCTTCGGCCCCGAACCGTCGCTGGCCGATGTCTATCTTCTGCCGCAGCTTTACGCGGCGCGGCGGTTTGCCGTTCCTCTGGACGCTTTCCCGCGCATCCTTCGCGTCGAGGCGCTGGCCGGAGAGCACGAGGCTTTCAAGAAAGCTCACCCGTCCGCCCAGCCGGATGCGGAGTGAGGCCACGCGACAGGCCCCGATATGGGGCTGTCATTCCAACCTTCGAGGCGGCCGCTCGCAATGTGAGCGGCCGCTTTCGCTTTAGGCGGTCCAGCCGGATATCTCCTGCGAAAGCCCGGCGCGGCCCTCACCGCTACGAAAGTCATTGCATTCGTCTATTGCAAACGCGTTCGCTATTGGGTACGAATATCAGCAAGCTCTGTTAAGAGAGCGAACCATACGAAATGCGGAAGGGAAGGGACGTCCGAAAGCCGAACCCGGCAACGCCGGGAAAGAACCGGCTTGCGCGCGCCAATGACAACCGGCGCTCTTCTTCCATCCCTTCGACCTTCAAACAGCGGCGGGCGCTGCCCGCCCAAAGCTCCGGGCGGGTTGCACGCATTGGGCGTCGCACCCGCAGCCGAAACGTACCCTGTGAGGGAAGGAACACCATGACGCCACACTACACAGCTCTGAAAGCAGCTCTTCTCGGCAGTGCGCTCGCCCTTTCGTCGGCGGCCTACGCCCAAGAGATCAAGATCGGGTTCAACGGCGATCTTTCGGCTTCGCCCTCCGCGCAGAGCGGGCAGGCCGGCGTGCTCGGCATCCAGGCCGCCATCGACGACATCAACGCTGCCGGCGGCATTCTCGGACGCAAGCTGGCGCTCGTGGTGCGTGACGACCTTTCGCAGCCGCCGAAGTCGATCCAGAACATGAGCGACCTCATCGACAATGAGAAGGTCGTCGCCGTGCTCGGCCCGACCAATTCCGGCAACGCGCTCGCCTGGAAGCACATTCCCAACCAGAAGAAGAATCCCTCCATCGGCTGCATCGGTTCGGCGACCGATATCACCAAGCCTGCTAGCCCCGGCGCCGAGAACTACATGTACCGCGTCTCCATGGTGGACCGGGCGCAGGTCGCCGGCCTCATCGCCTATGCGAAGAAGAACCCCGCCACCAAGAATGTCGGTTTCCTCGTCGAGACCACCGGCTACGGCCAGGGCGGCCTGAAGGATCTGCAGGAACTCGCCGAGGCGAAGGGACTGAAGCCCGTGGCGATCGAGAAGTTCGGCGTCAACGACACCGACATGACCTCTCAGCTCAACAAGATGAAGGCTGCGGGCGTCGATACGGTTCTCGTCTGGGCGCAGGGCACGCCGATCGGCCAGCTCGTGCGCAGCATGGAGAAGATCAACTACTTCCCCGTGACCCTGACCTCCTGGTCGTCCGACAATGCGAGCTTCTTCGACACGGCAGGCAAGACGCTGGCCGAGAAGCCGATCTTCATGCGCACCATCACCGAGGATCGCACGCCCAAGCAGCAGCAGCTCTACGACCGCCTCGCTCCGAAAATGGCCTCCAAGAGTGCCTTCAGCTTCGCGGCGCATTGCTATGATGCGCTCATGATCACGGCTGCCGCGATCAAGCAGGCCGGCAGCACGGAAGGTCCGAAGATGCGCGAGGCACTCGAGAGCCTCCAGGCTCCGGTCGAGGGCATCATGAAGACCTACAACAAGCCGTTCTCCGCCACCGAGCACGAGGCGCTGACCGCCGCCGACTATCGCTGGACGCACTGGAAGGACGGCAAGCTGGTCACCTACAGCGACGATGTGGTGAAGACCCTCCAGCCTTCCGACTTCGCGCAGTAACATCCTCATGACACGACCTGCCGGTTCCCGACCGGACCGGCAGGTCTCGCATTCTGCACCGTGGGAGCCCTTATGGACGTCTATATCCAGACCCTCCTCAGCGGCCTTGCCGTCGGCGGCGTCTATGCCCTGATCGCGCTTGGTTTCAGCATCACCTTCACCACCACGAAGACGCTGAACTTCGCTCAGGGCGAGTTCATCTCCTTCGGTGCCTTCGTCGGCGTGACGATGCTCCTTCTGCTGTCCGGCCTGACGAGCACGGTTACGGCCGTCCCCGGCGAGGCGGCTTCCGCCTGGCGCTACTCGGCCGCCGTCATCGGGGCCGGAGTCGTGGCCGGCTTCATGGGAATTCTCATCTTCCTGCTCGCCGTCCGGCCGTTTGCCGGCAAGGGCGGCATGAACTGGGTCATGAGCACCCTCGGCTTCGGCGTGATGCTCCAGAGCCTCGGTCTCGCGGTCTGGGGGCCTGCTCCCGTCATGGTGCCGTCGCCTTTAGGCGACGACGTGTTGCGCATCGCAGGGGCCGGCGTGCGCCCGCAGGAGCTTCTGGTGCTGGCCTGCGCCATCCTGATCATGGTCGCCCTCGACTTGGTCATGCGCCGCTCGCGCATCGGCAAGGCCATGATGGCGGTGGCGCATTCGCCCCAGACGGCCAGCCTCATGGGCATCAACGTGACCCTGGTGATGATCGGCGCATTCGCGCTGTCGAGCGGCCTTGCCGGCGTCGCAGGCGTCCTGATCGCTCCCATTGCCTCCGCCTCCCTGTTCATGGGTATGGGCTTTGCCCTCAAGGCCTTCTCGGGCGCCATCATCGGCGGCCTCAGCAATCCGCGCGGCTGCATTTATGGCGGCTTCATCCTGGGCGTTCTGGAATCCGCCGTCGGCCTCTGGCAGGCGCAATGGCGCGAGATCGTGGTGTTCGGCCTGATCATTCTGGTTCTGGCGTTCCGCCCGGCGGGCCTCTTCGGCCGGACCGCTGTCGACAAGGTTTAATTCGCATGCGCCATCTGATTGGATCCGTCGCTCTTGTAGCCGTCATCGCGGCGGCGGCCTCGTTCATCGAGAACGAGTTCTATCTGCGCACCCTGTTCATGATCTGCGTGTATTTCCTGTGCGCGGCAGGCATGAACGTGCTCCTCGGCTTCGCGGGGCAGAAGTCGCTCGGACAGGCCGGGCTGTTCGCGGCGGGCGCCTATGCGGTCGCCCTGCTGACCACGCGTTATGAGGTCGGCCCCTGGCTGGCGCTTCTTCTGGCCTGCGGCGTGTCGGCATTCTTCGGTATCCTTATTGCGATGCCTTCGCTGCGCGTGAAGGGGCCAAGCCTCGCCATGGTGACCCTGGCTTTCGGCGTCGTCATCGAGAAGCTCGTGACCGAAGGCTCCGAGGTGTTCGGCGGCGCGATGGGAATCTACGCGATCCAGCCGCTCACGTTGGGCGGCGTCCCGTTCACGATGCTGCAATGGGTGTGGTTCGGCCTGGGGCTCTGCCTCGTCGCCCATCTTCTCCTGCGCAACCTGCTGCAGGGCCGGTTCGGCCGCGCTTTCCTCTCGCTGCAGGCCGATGAGGTTGCGGCCGGCGCCGTGGGCGTCGCCGTGTACCGCTACAAGGTTCTCGCCTTCGTGATCGCCGCCGTGACCTGCGGCCTTGCGGGCGCGCTGGTGGCGCAGCAGAACCAGTACATCAATTCCGATTTCATCAACTTCCACCTGTCGATCTTCATCCTGCTCCTCGTGCTGTTCGGCGGCAGCGGATCGCTCTACGGGCCTCTGCTCGGTTCCGTGACGCTCGTCATCATCGGAGCGCTCGTGGCGCGCTGGACCTGGATCGAGCATTTCGTCAACGGTGCGCTGCTGCTGTTCGCGCTCTATGCCATGCCGAAGGGGCTCGCCGGTGTCTTCGGCTCACTGTTCCGTAAACTCGGCCTCGGCATGCGGTCGAGCGCCGGAGCGGAGCCGGCCCGCATCGCGCCGAAGCTGCCGACCCGGTCGGTCGAGCCCGGCGCTGCGGGCAGCCTGCTGAAGGCCGACAGCCTCAACAAGGCCTTCGGCGGCGTCGTGCCCGCCAAGGATGTGTCCGTCGCCCTGACGGAGGGACACATCCATGCGCTGATCGGGCCGAACGGCGCCGGAAAGAGCACGTTCATCAACATGCTGACCGGCATCATCCGGCCGGATCGCGGAACGGTGACGTTCCTGGGTAGGGAGATCACCCAGCAGACCGTGCACGGCATCTGCGATCACGGTGTCGCGCGCACCTTCCAGAACCTCAGACTGTTCAAGGATCTGTCCGTGCGTGAGAACGTGCTGCTCGGACAGCACTCCCGGATGCAGAACGGTTTCGTCGCCTCGCTCCTCGGACTTCCCAAGGCGCGCCGGGAAGAGGCGAAGGCGCTCGGGAAGGTCAACGACATTCTCGCCTTCACGGGGCTCTCTCAATATGCCGACGCCCCGGCCGGAAGCCTTGCCTACGGTCTCCAGAGGCGCGTCGAGCTTGCCCGTGCGCTGGCATCGGAGCCGCTGCTGCTGCTCCTCGACGAGCCTGCGGCCGGCTTGAATCCGCAGGAGACGGCGGAGCTCGGACAGCTTCTGGTGCGAATCCGCAACGAAGGAATCACGATCCTTCTGATCGAACATCACATGGATCTCGTCATGACGATCTCCGATCATGTGATCGTTCTCGATTACGGCCAGAAGATCGCCGAGGGCACGCCCGGCAAGATTCAGGAGGATCCGCGGGTGATGGAGGCCTATCTCGGCACCTCCATCGAGGCAGCCTAAGGCAGGGGGATGCGCATGTTGACTCTGAAGGACGTAGATCTCGCCTATGGGCCGATTGCGGCGGTCCGCAAGGCTTCCATCGAAGTCGCGGCCGGCGAAGTGGTCGCCATCGTCGGCGGCAATGGAGCCGGCAAGAGCACGCTGCTCAAGGGCATTGCCGGACTGATGCCGGTAGGCTCGGGCCAGATCGTCTTCGACGGTGAGGAGATTTCCCGGGTTGCGCCCCACAGGCGGGTCGCGCGGGGCATCGCCCTGTCGCCCGAGGGACGGCAGGTCTTCCCCGACCAGACCGTGTACGACAACCTGACTTTGGGCGCCTATTTCCGGCACCTGCCCAACGATGCGCTCGATGCCGAGGTGGAGGAGCAGTTCAAGCTGTTCCCCCGCCTGCGGGAGCGGCGCGATCAGCTCGCCGTGACCCTCTCCGGCGGCGAGCAGCAGATGCTGGCGATCGCGCGAGCCTTGATGGGCAAGCCGCGGCTGCTCCTCCTCGACGAGCCCTCCCTCGGTCTCGCGCCGAAGATCATTCAGGAAATCTTCGAGATCATCGTGTCCCTGCGGCGGTCCGGGATCACCATTCTCCTTGTGGAACAGATGGCCAATATGGCCCTTGCCATTGCGGACCGGGCTTATGTCCTGGAAACAGGGAGTGTAACGTTGTCCGGAACCGGGCAGCAGCTCCTGCACGACCCCAAGGTCCGCGCGGCGTATCTCGGGGGTTCGCACGGAGCCGGATGAGCCGGGCCATCGATGAGACTGGGTAGGTTATGAGCATAGACGGACGCGGCGTACAATCGGTCGAGGTCGGAGGGCGGATCCTCTCGGCGCTGGTCAAGGCAGGAAAACCCTTGATGCTGCGCGAACTTGCGACCATGGCCGATGTCGCGCCCGCTCAGGCTCACGCTTACCTCGTGAGCTTCCGCAAGCTCGAACTCGTCGAGCAGGATGCCGCGAGCGGGCGCTATCAGCTCGGCCCCTTCGCCCTCCAGCTCGGAATCGCCCGGCTGCGCAGCTTCGATCCTCTGCGTCTCGCGGGACATGCTATCGTCGACTTCGCGGAAGAGGTTGGCCTCATGGTCACCATTGCCGTCTGGGGTACGCATGGTCCCACCATCGTTCAGGTGCAGGAGGGCAGCGATCAGGTGCACGTGAACGTGCGCACCGGAACGGTCTTCTCCATCACCGGAACGGCGACCGGCAAAGTTTTTGCAGCCTTCATGCCGCCGAAAGTCATCGCGACCCAGCTCAATGAAGAGCTGCGCAAGGGCGCCCGTATCCAGGGCATCGGCACGGCCACGTCGCGCAAGGAACTCGAAGCTGAAGTCGCGACCGCCCGAAGCTTTGGTTACGCGCCTACGGAGGGCAGGCCCGTCACGGGGATCAATGCCATCGCCGCGCCGGTGTTCGACTACAGCGGGCAGATGCAGCTCGCCATTACGATCATCGGCCCGAAGGGCGTTCTCGATGTCGGTCCCGCCAGCTCCCATACGAAAGCGCTTCTGGCCTTCACGCATAAATTGTCGGCACAGCTTGGCTATGCGCCCCATGCCACGGACGAGACCGAGCAGGAAGAAACCGTGCAGGTTGCGAGAGCCGAGGCGCCCGTGAAGCGCCGCCGCCGCGCATAGCGTTTCCAGACGACAGCGATCAATCCGCCGGTCTTTAGGCGCGCGTTTTGCGAACTGCGAAGCGTGCGTTTTCGCGTCGTGGATGGAATGAATTTTTGCGGTTACGACTATTCGCCATTTGCGAACGCGTTCGTCATATGCTTATCTTGCCTTAGCCCCCACGATGTCAGAAGGGGCGGTCTTCTCATCAGGTCAGGGAGCCGAAACGGATGCTGCTCAAAGGGCGTATTGCGCTTGTCACGGGTGCCGGTCAGGGCAACGGTGCCGCCATTGCACGAGGCCTCGCGAAGGAAGGGGCGCGGGTCATTGCGACCGACCTGAATGGCGAGGCTGCCGCGCGGACGGCCAAAGGAATCGTGGACGAAGGCGGAGAGGCGTGGTCCTACCCGCTCGACGTCGCCGATGCGGAGGCATGCCGCGCCCTGGCGCGTGATGTGGAGGCATCCATCGGCCAGGTTTCGGTTCTGGTGAACAATGCCGGCATATGCCCGCGCAACACCATCGACAGCCCGGATGTGATGCGCTCCTGGGATGCGGCGATGCAGGTCAATCTCAACGGCACGCTGAATGTGACGCTCGCTTTCGTCCCGGCTTTGAGAGCCACGAAGGGAGCGGTTGTCAACATGGCCTCTATTGCATCCTTCGTCTCGACGTCGACCTCGATCAGCTACTCGACCTCGAAGGCGGCCGTGCGCATGCTCACCCAGAACCTGGCGCAGGAGCTGGCCAAGGACGGCGTGCGCGTGAATGCCATCGCGCCCGGTACGCTCAACACGCCGATGACGGAAGCCACGCGCACCAATCCCGAGCGCGCCGAGCGCTTCCTCGCACGCATTCCGCTCGGGCGCTTCGGCGAGCCGGAGGAGCTGATCGGCCCCACCGTGTTCCTTGCATCCGACATGTCGAGCTATGTGACCGGAACCACCCTCGTCGTCGACGGCGGCTACCTGGCTGTTTGAGGAGGCTGCGATGATCGTTCGTATGGGGCTTCTCACGCGCAGGCCTGAGGTGAGTCAGGCCGATTTCAGGCGGCACTGGCGCGAGGTGCATGGTCCGCTGGCGGCGCGCCTGCCGGGCCTGCGGCGGTATCACCAGAACCATGTCGTCGACACCCGGCAGCTCGCGATCGATCACGCCCGCGGATCCTGGTCCATCGATGGCATTTCGGAACTGTGGTTCGACAGCGATGAGGACATGAACAGAGCCCTGTCGTCCGAGGAGTACATGGAGGTTGCCCGCGACCACCATCTCTTCGTCGGCCAGACGGGTTTGATCACGGCGGTCCAGAACGTCGTGGTGCCTGTCGATCCCGCGGCCGGCCTTCTCGTGAAGCGCATGTCGATCCTGACGCGAAAGGCGGGTCTGACGCCCGAGCAGTTCAAGGAAGAATGGTGGGGTTTCCACGCCGAAGCCGTCGGCAAGTTTCCGAACCTCATGGGCTACACGCAGAACCTCGTTACCGGGCGAAGTGCAGGCCTCGGGCAGCCCGCATCCTACGAGGCTCTTCCCATCGACGGCATGGTGGAGATGTGGTTCCGCTCCGTTGCCGATATCGAGGCCGCCTTCCGCTCTCCGGCGGCGGATGTCTCGCAGACCCATGCTCTCAGTTTCATTGCTGAAATCACGACGTTTCTCGTCGAGACGCATGAGGTCCTGCCCTAGGAGAGTGCAGGGGAACCGGAAGCGCAAAGCTGCCAAAGTATCTTGAATAGACGAATGCGTTCGTCTAAAACAAATTAACGAACGCATTCGCAAATGTTGAATCAAAAGTCCTCCCGGCGCGCTTGAAGGCCGGTTCGAGATGCGAGGAACGCCATGAAGCCAACGAAAACTGTCACATGCGATGTCCTTGTCGTGGGGTCTGGAGCGGGCGGGTTCGCGACCGCGCTGACGGCTCGCCATCACGGGCTCGACGTCATCGTGACGGAGAAGGAGCCCGTCTTCGGCGGAACGACCGCGCGCTCCGGCGGATGGATGTGGATCCCCTGCAATCCGCTGGCCCAGAAGGAAGGCTTCAAGGATTCCAAGGAAGCCGCCCGCACCTATCTCCAGCACGAGGCGGGCAATCACTTCGATGCGGGCCGTGTGGATGCGTTCCTTGAGAACGGGCCGAAGATGGTCGAGTTCTTCGAGAAGAATACGGAGATGGAATTCACCCTCGGGCCGGCCTTCTCGGATTACCACCCCGATGCCCCTGGCGGCATGCCCGGCGGCCGTTCCGTCGTGGCGACGCCCTATGACGGCCGAAAGCTCGGCAAGGATATTGCGCGCCTGCGTCCGCCGCTGCAGGAGATCACCTTTCTCGGCATGATGATCGGCTCCGGCAAGGAGCTCCTGCACTTCTTCAATGTGACCCGTTCCATCAAGTCGGCGGCCTATGTGGGCGTGTTGCTGGCGAAGTACGGGCGCGATCTCGTCACGCATGGACGCGCGATGCGTCTGACCAACGGCAATGCCCTCATCGGCAGGCTTGCGAAATCCGCCCTCGATCAGAAAATCCCGATCTGGACGTCCTCGCCCGTGAAGGACCTGATCGTGGAGAACGGGGCGGTCAAGGGCGCCCTGGTGCAGACCAAGGACGGCATCACCGAGGTCCGCACACGCCGCGGTGTCGTGCTCGCCGCCGGCGGCTTCCCGCAGGACGTTCTGCGTCGCAAGGAACTCTTCCCGCATGCGCCCACCGGCCAGGAGCACTGGTCCCCGGCCCCTCCCGGAAACACGGGCGACGGCATTCGGCTCGGCGAGAAAGTCGGCGGGCGTGCGGTCGAGGGACTGCCGAACGCGGCGGCCTGGGTCCCGGTCTCGCTGGTTCCGCGCCGCGACGGCACGTCGGGTCCCTTCCCGCACTTCATCGATCGCGGCAAGCCCGGCGTCATCGCCGTCACACGCAACGGCAAGCGCTTCACCAACGAGTCCAACTCCTATCACGATTTCATTCAGGCGATGGTCAGCGCCTGCGGGAACGATGCTGAAAAGGCAGCCTGGCTGATCGTCGACCATCCGACAATCCGCCGCTACGGCCTCGGCTTCGTGAAGCCGTTTCCGGTGCCGCTCACGCCTTATCTGCAGAACGGATACCTGCTTAAAGGGCGCACCCTGCGTGAGCTTGCGCAGAAGGCAGGAATCGATCCGGCCGCCTTCGAGCAGACGGTGGAAACCTTCAACCGCGATGCGCGCAAGGGCGAAGATCCGCAGTTCAAGCGCGGCAGCACCGCCTATAACCGCTATCTCGGCGATCCGGACCACAAGCCTAACCCTTGCGTCGGCCCCATCGAGCGCGGCCCCTTCTACGCCGTCAAGGTGGTGCCTGGCGATCTCGGCACCTTCGCAGGTCTGCGGACCGACCCGAATGCACGGGTCATCGATGAGAACGGTCAAGTCATTCCGGGGCTCTATGCGGCCGGCAATGACATGGCGAGCATCATGGGCGGCAACTATCCCGGCGGCGGCATCACGCTCGGCCCTGCCATGACGTTCGGCTACATCGCTGGCCGTCATCTGGCGGGCGTGTCCGATGAAAGCGGTTCCGTCGCGAACCGCCCAGCGGCTTAACTTCGCCATGGATTGCGAACGGTCACGACCAATCGGGAGACAACGATGACGGCATCGCATCGGCCCCGTTTGTTCGAGCCCCTGCAAATCCGGGGGCTCGAACTGAAGAACCGCGTGGTCATCTCTCCCATGTGCCAGCATTCGGCGGAAGGGCGGGGCCGCCCGGGTGCGTGGCACCTGGTCCATTTGAGCAAGTTCGCCCTCGGCGGGGCCGGATTGATCTTCGTCGAGAGCACGGCCGTGGACCCGGGTGCACGGATCGGCGTGCGGGACGTGGGACTCTGGTCCGACGAGCAGGTGGCTCCGTTCAAGGCCATCGTCGACTTCGTTCATGAGAACGGGGCGGCCATCGGTGTTCAGCTTGCCCATGCGGGCCGCAAGGCCGGATCGCAGGCCCTGTGGGAAGGCGGACGGGCGCTGACCATGGAGCAATTGCACGCGACGGGCGAACCATGGCGGCGGGTTGGTCCGAGCGCCGTGGCGGCGGGGCCGGAATGGTCTGTGCCCGAGGCGCTGACGCCCGACGGAATAGCCGAGATCCGACAGATGTTCGTTGCCGCGACGGAGCGGGCCGATCGGGCAGGGTTCGATGTAGTCGAACTACATTTCGGCCATGGCTATCTCATCGCATCCTTCCTGTCCCCGCATTCTAACCGTCGTGACGATGAATATGGCGGCTCGCGGGAAAATCGCATGCGGCTCGCTCTGGAAGTCGCCCGCGATGTCCGGGCGCGCTGGCCTCAGGAGAAGCCGCTCTTCGTACGCATCTCCGCCGTGGACGGCACAGAGGACGGGTGGGGGCTCGACGATTCCGTCGTGCTGGCGCGCGAACTCAAGGCCATCGGCGTGGACGTGTTCGATTGCTCGTCGGGAGGATTGTCCGATGAGACGCGCAACATGAACGTTCCGCGGGGACTCGGCTTCCAGGTTCCGTTCTCGGAACGCATCCGTCGTGAAGCGGACGTCATGACCCAGGCGGTCGGCGTCATTCTCGACGGCCCTCAGGCGGAAGCCATCCTGCAGGAGGGCAGGGCGGACCTGATCGCCGTCGGCCGTCAGGCGCTCTATGATCCCTATTGGGCTCACCATGCAGCTCACGCCCTCGGGCACGATCTCCGATTCGAGGGCTGGCCTACTCAGCATGGACCATGGCTCGCGAAGCGTGCGCCGTTAATGGAAAAACTTCAGTCGATGGACAACAGTGCCGGACGCCTCGCGGGCGCCGGTCGATAGCGGGAGAAACGGAAGATGAGCAGCAAGTCCTTTGCCTCGACGGGGGATATGTCCGACAAGACGGTGTCGTTCACCGAGATCGGGCCGGACCTTTACGCCTATACCGCCGAGGGCGATCCCAATTCCGGCATCATCGTCGGCGATGACGGCTGCATGGTCATCGATGCCCAGGCCACGCCGATGATGGCCGAGGACGTGATCGCCCGCGTGCGCAAGGTCACCGACAAGCCGATCAAGTATGTCGTCCTCTCGCACTATCATGCCGTGCGCGTGCTCGGCGCCTCGGCTTACAAGGCGCAAGGGATCATCGCCTCAAATGCCACCTATGACCTCATCGTCGAGCGCGGAGAGCAGGACAAGGCATCCGAGATCGGCCGCTTTCCGCGCCTGTTCAAGGGCGAGAGCAGCATCCCGGAGGGCCTCACATGGCCGACGATGACCTTCGAGAGCGGCATGTCGGTGTTCCTCGGCAAGCGCGAAGTCAAGCTGTTCCATCTCGGCGCCGGACACACGGCGGGCGACATCGTGGCCTGGGTTCCGGATGCCGAGGTGATGTTCACCGGCGACCTCGTCGAGTACCACTCGGCCTGCTATTGCGGTGACGCGCATCTGCGCGAGTGGCCCCAGACCCTCGACGCCATTCTCGACTTCCAGCCCAAGGCGATTGCACCGGGGCGCGGTGATGCGCTGCAAGGGCAGAGCCAGGTGCGCGAGGCGGTGGCGATGACGCGGGACTTCGTTACGACCCTTTACAGCGCGGCCGAAATCTCGGTGGCCCGGGGGCGTTCGCTGAAGGAGACCTTCGCCGCGACGCGCGAAGTGATGGACCCGAAATTCGGGAACTTCGCGATCTACGAGCACTGCCTGCCGTTCAACGTCTCCCGCGCCTTCGACGAAGCCTCCGGCATCGACAACCCGGTGATCTGGACCGCCGAGCGCGACCGCGAGATGTGGGCTGCCCTCCAGGGCTGAGCACCGAAGCCGTAGGAGAGGGGAGGTGCAGAGCCTCCCCCTTTCATATTGCCCGGCAGGGCAGATGATCGGGGCGACTGTACGTGATTATCCGCAGCGGCCTCATCCGCAATCGCGACGGTGTCGATTCCGCCGCTTTCTCCGAGCACTGGCGTCATGTGCACGGTCCGCTTGCCTTGCGTGTCGAGGCTATGAGGGCCTATCGGCAGAACCGCATCGTCGCACGCCTGCCGGCTTCGCAGGGTGACAAGCTGCACAGGATCGACGGCATCTCGCAGCTCTGGTTCGACGATGCCGAGTCCATGCGTGTCGCCATGGAATCCGACGAACAGCGCGCCTGCATCGAGGATATTCGCGGCTTCCTCAGCAACGTGACGATCCTGATTCAGAAGGAAGGGGAAACACGGCTCCACGGTCGTGCGGATCGGCTGCCGGTGAAGTTTATTCACCTTCTTTCCGGGCCGGAAATGGCGTTGCAGGAAACGGCGGAAAATCTCTTCGCCGATCTCGCCCTTTGCTGCGATAGCGTAGCGCTTCGCATCAATCCTGTCGTCGATAAGAGTTTCTCCGTGGACCCGGCCGTGCCGGCAGGCAATCAGATCATCGATGCCGTAATGGAAATCTGGCTGCCGGAGAAAGCGCACGATGCGGCATTTCGGAGTGTTTCCCCGGAGCATCCTGAAATCGGACTCGTCGGATCTTTCCAAGTCGACGAGTTGGTCCTGAAAGAAACCGGACACGGTGAATGATCGTCCCGTGTCCTCCCACAGTCTGAATAAGCGAGCGCTCGTGCGCGAAGGTTCCATGCATGTCCCTTGCCAGAGCGAGCGATGACCGGACGAAGAACTGGAAAGCCGTTACCACTGGGATCATGTGGGGATTGACCGCCGCATTGGCCTGGGCGGGGTACAATGTCGGTTCGCGGCTCGGGCGAATGGATGGGCTTTCCGCCATGGACATGTCCATGGTTCGCTTTGGCATCGCGGCCCTCGTGTTGGTTCCGTTCGTTCTGTCCCGCCGCAATGAGCATAAACTGGGATGGGGGCGCCTCCTGGTGCTCCTCGCCTTGGCAGGACCGCTGTTCGGCCTCCTGATCAACACGGCTTTCGGACTGGCGCCCCTGTCGCACGCGGTTGTGCTGACCGCGGGCGCGACGATGGTGAGCGCTACCGGCCTCGCATGGATCATCGACCACAAGGCTCCGCCTGTCTTCCGGCTTCTGGGAATGGCCGTTCTCATCGCAGGCCTGGTCGTGATCGCCGCGGGCCAGGATGGGCAGGAGCCTCAATCCTCAGCCCGCATATGGCTGGGGGACCTGTGCTTCGCCGCAGCCGGGACGCTCTGGGGCATCTTCACTTATCTCATCGGGCGCTGGAAGGTCGATCCCGTCGTCGGCATCGGTCATGTCTCGATCCTGTCCACGCTCGCCTTCCTTCCGTTCTTCCTGACCTTGCACACCGGCGGCTCCGCAACGTCCGGCGCCTGGCTCAGCCAGGTCTTCTTTCAGGGGATTTTGGGCGGGTGCCTGGGCCCCATCGCCATTGCCAAGGCCATCTCGCACCTGGGAGCGCCGGAGGCCTCGCTTTTTCCGTCCCTGGTTCCTTCAGGAGCGCTCCTGCTCGCCATTCCCCTGCTCGGCGAGTGGCCAACCTCTTCGGAGGTCCTGGGCGTGGCCATCTGTACGCTCGGACTGCTCACAGCGTTCAACATCATGCGGCTTTTCCGCGACATGCTGTCCCGTTGAGCGTCCGTTGCCCTTCACAAGGCTGCCGATAGGCGATCTTCCGAAGACGGTCGGCGAGGCAAGGGGCCAAATGGATCATTCCCGATGACCGGGAGCCGGAACAGGTCGTGTTGATTGACGAAAGTCAAGTTACGGCCTTCCCAGTGTGACAATCATATCCCCGCGACAAGATTCCGTTCATGAATGTTGCGAGGCAGCCCGTGGCGATGTTCGATATCGTTCAGTCTCAGCTCGGGGGGAGCGGTCAACAGAGTTCGAACTCATGGCTCCATAACATGATGGAAGTGGGACGGACACTTCCTCCCGGCTATATCCATCTCGGCGTCGCGAAGGAAATCCTGCCTTGCCTCCGCAGCTTTGGCATCGATCCCATACCGCTCATCCGGGAGGCGGGCCTCGATCCAAGCTTGTTCGAGGACGATTCCAACATCATCCCCCATACCGCCTTGGGGCAACTGCTCACGTTGAGCGTAGCCCGCACGGGCTGTTCCTATTTCGGGTTTCTCGTCGGGCAGCGCGCGACCATTCTGTCTCTCGGAATAATCGGCCGCTTGATGCTGCATTCCGAGACCGTGGGCGATGCCTTGCACAGCCTGGTGTCGAGCCTGAGCATTCAGGATCGGGGAGCGGTTCCGGCGCTGACGATGTACCATGGTTCGGCATTGCTCACGTATTCCGTCTACCAGCCCGATGTCGAAAGCGCGGAGCAGATTTCGGACGGCGCCCTTGCCGTGGCGGTCAATGCCCTGCGCGCGCTCTGCGGAAGCGAATGGAATCCTGCGGAGGTACTTCTGCCGCGCACGGCCCCTGCGGATTGCGAGCCATACCGGCGCTTCTTCCACGCTCCGGTCCGGTTCAACCAGGAAAGTGCGACGCTTGTCTTTCCTGAATCCGACCTGAGCCGCCGCATCGCCGGTGCGGATGCCCTGTTGCGCAGCGTTCTGGAGGAACGGATCGGACATCTCAAGCGATTGGCCGGATCCGAGTTCACGGACGACATTCGGAGGATCCTTCGCACACGTCTGATGAGCAGGCGCTGTTCCGCCGAGGACATCGCCGACCTCCTGGCGATGCATCGGCGGACCCTGAGCCGCCGACTGAAAGGCAGCGGGGTGGGGTATCGGGTGATCGCGAATGAAACCCGTTTCGAGATAGCTCGTCAGTTGCTCGAGGACACGGAAGTGTCTTTGACGCAGATCGCGGCGGCGCTCGGCTATTCGGAGGCGAGCGCCTTCACCCGTGCTTTCCGGCGGTGGTCAGGGCAGACCCCGACGGCCTGGCGCGAAGGCCGCCACGAGTGAAAGCCGGAAGAAGGAGCAAAGCCGTTTAGGACAAGGGGGCGGTTCACGTTATGCAACATTGATGCTGAAGGGGCTGTCCGGAGGGGGAAGCCCCTCATTGTATCGATCCCGATTGTCGGCAGGTTGAGAATCCCTCTGGGCAGATTGACCAATGCTGCCCATAATTACCCTGGCTGGAATGCCGATGGAGGCCGGAGCGGTTGTGACGGCAGAGACGCGGACGACATGGGTGAACGCCCTTTGGGGGGTGATGCTCCTGATCCTGGTTCAGGTTGGCATCAGTCCCGCCTGCGCGCAGTCGCCTTCGGCCCCTGCCTCGCCACCGCCGCAGGTCGAGCAATTGCTGCGGCTGCTCCAGGATCCGGCCGTGCGGGACTGGATCGACCGTCAGCGGCAGGCGCAACCGGCACCTGTCGAGGCCGCGCCGCAGACCGAGGCCTCCGAGATGATGGCAGGACGCGTCTCAGCGATCCGGGAGCACCTGATTTCCCTCGTAGGCGCTGTTCCCCGGTTGCCTGGCGAGGCTCGCCAGGCGGCCGATCTCCTGTCGGCGGAACTTCAAAGCCGGCCGCTTTACGATATTCTTTGGCTCGTTCTCGGCTTTGCCGGACTAGGCGCTGGGCTGGAATGGGTTTTTCGCAGGGCTACATCAGCAGCCTACGAACGGGCTTTTTCGCATCCAGCCGGTTCGATGCGCGACCGTCTGCGCACGATCGGCATGCGGCTGGGTTTCGGCCTGGCCCATGTGGCAATCTTTGCGCTCGGAAGCATCGGGGCCTTTCTGATCTTCGACTGGCCTCCGCTGTTGAGGAAGATCGTACTTGCCTACCTCTCCGCCGCTCTTCTGTTGCGGCTCGTTCTTCTGGCTGGCCGGATTCTGCTTGCACCCCGAAGCCCCTCTCGTGCAGGAGACGGCTTTTTCCGCGTCATTCCTCTTACGGATGAGGCCGCTGCGTTCTGGCACCGACGCATGGCTCTCTTCGTCGGCTGGTTCATCGTCGGCTGGGCCAGCGTCGAGAGCCTGCACACGCTTGGATTTTCACCGAGCAGCTTGAGGCTCGTGGCCTATATCCTCGGCATCGGTCTTCTCGTCATAGCCATCGAGGCCGTATGGCGTTCCCCTCGGGCGCGCACGGAAGCTGTTGACGCATCGCAGCCTCCCGGCCGGCATCACGTCCTTGGCACATGGCTTTTGTCGCTCTATCTGGTCATGCTGTGGGGATTGTGGGTTGCTGGCATGAACGGGCTGTTCTGGCTGTTTGCCATCGCGATCCTGCTGCCGAAGGCCGTGACTGTGACACGCGCGGCTGCGCATCATCTGCTGCGTCCCGAGCAAGACAGTGAGGCTGCCCTCGAGCCTGAGATGGGAGCGCTCTATGTCGATCGGGCCGTGCGTGCGCTCCTGATCGTCGGTGCCGCTCTGTTCCTCGCGCGTGTCTGGCAAATCGATCTTGTTGAACTGACAAGCCGGGATACGGCCGCCACGCGCCTGCTTCGCGGTGCGCTCAGCAGTGTCGTGATCCTGCTAGTCGCAGACCTGATCTGGCAGATCGTGAAGACACAGATCGACGGCAGGCTTGCACGCATGCAGATTGCCGCTCCTCCCGGCACGGAAGAGGCCCTTCGGCAAGCACGCCTGCGTACCCTGCTGCCGATCTTTCGCATGATCGCGTTCATCGTTCTGGCAGCCGTCGCGTTGCTGATGACGCTTTCCTCCCTGGGTGTCGAGATTGCGCCCCTGATCGCAGGCGCGGGAATCGTGGGCGTTGCTGTAGGTTTCGGTTCGCAGACGCTGGTGAAGGACGTCATCAGCGGGGTCTTCTACCTGCTCGACGATGCATTCCGGGTGGGTGAGTATATTCAGAGCGGCAGCTACAAGGGCACTGTCGAGAAGCTCGGCTTTCGATCCGTGAAGCTCCGGCATCATCGTGGCCCGATCTACACGGTGCCATATGGGCAGCTCGGGGCTGTCCAGAACATGAGCCGTGACTGGGTCATCGACAAGATGACCATCAACGTGACCTACGATACGGATCTCGACAAGGCGAAGAAGATCATCAAGCAGGTGGGAAAGGAACTCGCCGCCGATCCGGACGTTGCGCCGAACCTTCTCGAACCGCTCAAGATGCAGGGGGTCGAGCAGTTCGGCGACTTCGCCATTCAACTGCGCATGAAGATGATGACCCGTCCGGGAGAGCAATTCGTCATTCGGCGGAAGGCTTATGCGATGCTCAAGAAGGCCTTCGACGAGAACGGGATCAAGTTCGCCTTTCCGACCGTGCAGGTTACCGGTCATGACGAGAGCGAGCCGGCGGCGGCCCAGCAGGCGCTCAAACTCGTTAAGGGGGTCCAGCCCGAGTAGTTTAGGCGCAGGAACCTTCCGAAGAACCCAAATGTCAAGAGAAAGTCTCAACCGGTCAAGCACACCGGCCGGGGCCGACTATGATGAAGCCTGTCCGGCAGCTCAACGCTGCCGGGAAGGGGGAGGGAGTCATGGAGATGCCGTCCGTCCGCCGGGAAGACGGGCCTCAACCGACTGATCGCGGTGCCAGCCCGCTTACAAAGGATCTTCGCCGCGTTCTCCGGATCGAGCTGCTCAAGGATTCCTGCTCGGCTGCTGAGATTGCGCGCCTGTTCTCGATCAACCGACGAACCTTGCATCGCCATTTGCGTGCCGAAGGTCTGGCATTCCGACAGGTTGCCAATGAGATCCGTTTCGAGATCGCATGTGACCTGCTCGAAAACACGGACATGGAGCTCAATCAAGTCGCCGCCGTCCTCAAGTATTCCGAGCTGAGCGCTTTCACGCGAGCGTTCCGGCGCTGGTCAGGACAAACCCCCTCGGCATGGCGCATGAGTCATTCGCGTCTTCGCAAGACGCCAGGGTTGCGGCCAATGCGTCTTCCTCGCCTGGGCCGGAAACAGGACGGTTCGCCTTAAAGTCCCGGAAGGATTCTCCCGCGCTAAATCAGCTTACTCCACATGATTGTCCCAAAAGGTCAATGAAATCGCCCAACAGCTCAAGCAGCCGCGATGCGGGTGGCATGAGAGAAAAAGGACGCGGCAGAATGTGAAGGCAGAGTAAAGGGATATTTGCAATGGCTTACATGCCCTTTTCATCTGGATTGCGCGTTGACATCGCAATATCCGCTTTCTTCCTAGCAGGCGTTATCCTGGCTCAAGATCCAAGCTCTCAGCTTGGCTTGACAAAGCGCCGGCAGCCAATTCCATCTGCTATGCAGAAACAGGAGAGTCAGCAAACGGACGCTGACAGGAGCAGGGCAGAGGCTGACCGAAAGGTGCGCGAGTGGGATCGCCGGATGAACCGCACGCTGCGCAGTATCTGCAACGGCTGCTGAGGTATTCACGTAGTGGACAAACTTACGCTCCCTTCAATCGCGATTGGAGAGATGTCATTTGTCCAGCATTCTGCTCGAACCGATCTCTCCGGAACGCGTTCTAGTTTCAGAAGAGGCACGTGCGGTCATGCTGCGCCACCGATGTTCGGTGGTATGGTCATCGGGCCCCTTCGTCGGAAAACGCCCCCGGGACTGCCTCGACGAGGAGACTCTGCGGCTGAAAGTCCATGCGGCACAGTAAGGCAGTACGTGCAGTAAACTTCGCCATTAGCCACCTCGACCAATTAACAGTGACGCTTTCATTCTGAAAGATGTGTCAAGGAGGATGAACCATGGCCACGATGCCCAAGAGCTCGGCAGTGTCCGGCGCAGTGCGCAGCACTCAGGAAACCGCTTTGTTGGGGGATAACGCCCGCAATCTGTCTAAGGCCGCGGAGGCGTGGTTTTTCGCGACGACAGAGTGCAATCGCGAGATGATTGGCTTTGTCTCGAAGCGTCTCGAGAAGGATGCCGAGACGTTCCGTCAGATGCTGGGCTGCAAGAACTTTTCGGATGCCTCAAGTCTTCACTCGCGATGGGTGGAAGAAACCCTGCGGGATTACAATACCGAAATGAGCAAGCTCATGACTATCTACACGAAGTCCATCGATAGAGGAAAGCATTCGGGCGACTGACGCCTAGCCGGAAGAGTGGCACAAAGATGCGTCATCTACGCCGAAGCAATCACCATTCGCTTGAACGGACCTGCCTGATGGCGATGGCCATCAGTTCGGCCATCTTCTCTCGAATCTGCTCGTCCGACAGGTCGATTCCTTTCGCGGCAAAATCGGCTTGGATCTTTAGGGTAAGGCTTTCATCGATCACGTGAGCCACAAGACTCCCGCTGATCTCAGCAATATAAAAATCCGATTTATCACCCTTGAGGCCAAGCTGCGCGGCGGCCCATTGTCCAAGGAGCTTATTGCGTCTTGCCAAAGCCCTGAAGCGGGCTTCTTCGTCATGTGCGAACATCTGCTCGAATGCCCGTTCGCGGTCCTGGAAAAGCGTCATGAGATCCCCTCAGGGCGACACCTGAAATTCATTGCGCAACCATCGTATCTAGTAAATTGGCGCTTGTCCGGTACGCGTCAACGGGGCGGAAAAGAGCGCATGAGATCATAAGGGCCAAATTGTCAAAGCGTTGTCACTTTCGGTCAAGCACGACCATTGGGTGGCGCTACACTATCATACCCGTTGATGGAGATTCAGGTGTCAATGTCTCCCAGGCAATCGGAGATATCTCTATCACTCTTAGCAAGAGCGATGGGTAGTTGGATACATCTGGGATGTTGATGAGGAGGGATCCATGAGAACGCTAATGATCATTTCGACGGCGGGCTTCATTGTGTTCACTGGGCTCGGAGCCACCCAAGCTCAACAGCCCAATCCCGTTCAGGGAACGCCGGGCTCTCTCTTTCCATTTGCGGCGCCTCACGAAGTCCAGATCATCAATGGGGTTCCATGCAGGACGGTGTATGACCGGCAGATGAGAATCCGGGTCCCGGTCCAGTGTGCGGGTGGGGTTCCGGTCCGGAGGGTGGATGTCGGTACGACTGGCAGCACAGGTCCCGCTACCCGAGGCGGCGTTCCCATTGCAGGCACGCCCGGATCCCTTTTCCCCTACGCGGCACCTCATGAAATCCGAATGATCAACGGCGTTCCATGCCGAACAATTTATGACAGGCAGTCCAAGACCCGCGTGCCCGTTGCATGCGCGGGCGACGTTGCTGTGCCTGGAGTTCGTTGATCCTGCTAGACTTGACGGTACCGAGGCTGACCGTTTCATTGTGTCCGCACCGGTATCGTCGAACGGTCTGGCTTGCGCTCGCGCTGGCAGTCGGCCTTCGGAACCGTTATGGTTGGGCCAAAGAGAGGTTCGGTTCCAAGGGAGGTTCCGTGCGTATCGCCCATACCCTTTCCTGGATGAGACCGGCGCGGGGGTGGCTCCTTCGAGTCGCCCTGACCGTTTCCCTGGCTTTGTCCGTCGGAGCCTGTTCAACTTTGCAGGGCGTGCTGGTTCCCGTGGACGAGCCTGTTCCCGGGACGAGCCAGGTGGATATGCTGGTGGCCACCACGCGCAAAAAGGTCGATCCCGTGCAAATGTTCTCGGGGGATCGGGGGCCAGGGGCCGCCTTTGCCAATATCACGGTTTCGATTCCGCCTGCTTCGGCCCGGCAGGTCGGGGAGGTGCAATGGCCCAGCAAGGTGCCGGGCAACCCGGCTAAGGATTTCGTCACGCTCAAGGCCGATGTGATCGATCGCGCGCAGGCACTCGCCTGGTTCCATCGCACTTTGCGAAAAACGCCGAAGCGGCAGGTCCTGGTTTTCATTCACGGATTCAACAACCGCTTCGAAGATGCGGTTTTCCGCTTCGCGCAGATCGTACACGATTCCCAGGCTCCCGTCGTGCCGATCCTCTTTACCTGGCCCTCCCGCGGCAGTGTCCTGGCCTATGGTTATGACCGGGAGAGCACAGCATATTCCCGCAACGCCCTCGAGAACCTGCTAAAGGCGATCTCAAGCGATCCTTCTGTCGGCGAAATATCGATCCTGGCCCATTCCATGGGGAACTCGCTCGCGCTCGAGACCCTGCGTCAGATGGCGATCCGTGACGGGCGGGTCGCGTCCAAGATCCGCAACGTGCTGCTGGCGGCACCGGATGTCGATGTCGATCTCGCGCGGGAGGCAATTGCCGATATGGGGTCGAAGGGGAGCCGCCCTTCATTCACTCTTTTCGTCTCGCAGGATGATCGGGCCTTGGCTCTTTCCCGGCGTGTCTGGGGCAGCGCAGCGCGCCTGGGCGCGATCAATCCCGATCAGGAGCCGTACCGGACGCAGCTCGAACAGGCGAATGTCACCGTCCTCGACCTGACCAAGCTCCAGGCGGGCGACGCGCTCAATCACGGCAAGTTCGCCGAGAGCCCGGAGGTCGTTCAGCTTATCGGGAAGCGCCTGGCCGAGGGGCAGACGGTGACGGATTCCCGGATGGGGCTGGGCGATCGCATCATCCAGGTGACAGCCGGAGCCGCTGCCGCGGTCGGGACGGCCGCAGGCCTTGCGGTTTCGGCTCCCGTCGCCGTCGTCGATCCGCAGACGCGGCAAACCTTCGGCGATCATGTCCAGGAGCTGGGGAACTCCGCTGCCAGCGTCGTAACCCCTTAACCAGACATCATGGAGTGCCATGTTGACGAGGCGCTTCGTCTCAGGGCGAGCAGCGCTGATACCGGCTGCCGATCGTATCCTCGGCGTTGAAATACCGGACGAGCGATCCGTCGGGAGCTGTAGACATAAGGACCGTCACGTCGCTCGACGATATTGTGTTCGTGCAGTCCAGGGTCATGAGGTGGCGGTCCCCCGCTGGCTTGATGGACCTGACCCGGCAGGATGCCGCAGGGGTTCTCAGGCGGTTTCCCGAGATGATGAAGGCCGGAGCAAAGATGTCGATCGGCTGCTTGAAGGAGACGCCTTTTCCTCCTGACGAGTAAACGTCAGCGCAGGAGGATCCCTGAGCCAGCCAGGCTCCCTGGTAGGTCGTGTGTGCCTGCTCGGCGGCTTGCGCGCCGGTCAAGCTTAGAATGAGAGCGACAAGGCATATCGATCCCATTCGCCCACTTGGCCGATGCATCCCGCCATGATTGATGTTCGCCATCGTCAAGACCTCATTCCCTGAATTCTGCGAGACAACATTCTTCCGACAGACCCTGCAGGACATGCAGATGAACGGTTAAGCTACTCTATCGCGCGTCCAGCCTGACGCTTGATCGTTTGAGACATGTTCTTGACAGATTGGGGCGTTCACGGCGGCAGCCGCCATGCCCATTCGGATGAGTTGCCATTGCGAGAAGAGAGTGCTGCTGGATGCCGCGGTCTCGCGCATGCCCCTGGCCCAAAATGTCAAGAGATTGTCATCGCCGATCAAGCGCGGATTGCAAGGGGAGTTAGACTGGCAGGGAAAGCTGGATGAACGATGGTTGCATGTGTTCAAGCTGTCTTCCCGATCCTGAGCATGACCTATGCCCGGACCGGAGAAAACATGACATTCCACAGCGTGGCCGCAGGGGGAATTAAAGCGTTCAAGCAGGCGTCAATCCCATTCGCGCCATTGTCGCAACTCCCGCAACTGTATCGTCCATCTGAACGGAAGACCGTCCCCTTGTCATCAAGTCTCTGCCCGCCAACTACCTTCATGAAGTGGAGGGAGAGCACGGCGCGCATATTCTCGGTCAGGGGCCCATGGATTCATCTTCCGCCAATCCAGGAGAACGGCGATGAACAAGCTTATCGTTGCATTGGGCATTATTGCCACAGGTGCATTTCTTGTTCCTGACGGGGCCTCGGCCCAGCACGGCGGAGGCTTCCGGGGTGGCGCACCGAGCTTTCGCGGCGGCGGGTTCGGCGGTGGCGGCATGATACGACCGCCGATGATGGGCGGTGGCATGATGGGCGGCGGGATGAGAGGTGGATTCGCGGGGCCCGGCATGGGAGGGTTCCGTGCGGCGGCCATCGCCCGTCCCGGCGTCTCCGGCGGCTTCTATCGCCCTAACGCGGTCTTCCGTCCCGGCTTCGGAGGCTACGGCGTCCGCACTCCCTATTATGGCGTTCGCACTCCCTATTACGGCCGCGTCTACGGAGCCTACCGCCCCTATTATCGCGGGTATTACGGACGCGGTTGGCGATATCCTTATTACGGCGGCTATTACGGCTGGGGTTATCCATATTACGGCTACGGGACGGCCCTGGCGGCTGGCCTTGCCTTGGGAACGCTCGCCTATCCCTATTCCTACGGCTACTACGACTATCCCAATTATTACGGCACCGCCTCTTACGAGGATTGCTACTGGGTGCGTCGCCGCATCGTCGGACGGGATGGCCGGATTTACATCCGTCGGGTTCAGGTCTGTGAATACTGATGCTGGGCGCCTGAGCGAAGATGCTTGGTCTGCCGTCAGTCGATGAGCCAGGCGCGAGATCCGAGGTTAGTGCATCATGCGCTTGGGTTCGATCTGCGCTCTATTACCGGCCCACGATCATGACGACGCTATGCCTGAAAGCCATCGACGGCCCGGCAAAAAGCAGGAGGCTTTTCGATGCGAAGGACCGTTACGCCCGGCAACCGGCGCCTAGGGCGGTTCATCGCCCTTGAGGAGACTTGAGGAGAATAGAGGAGGGCGACTTGAAGCGAGCCTTGATCCTGTTGGCTGTGGCGGCCTTTGCGTCTGACGCCCAGGCACAATCGCGCCCCTCTACCGTGGCCATGACCTGTAGCGCCAGCCGCCAGCTGGTGATGTCGCGCGGTGCCGTTGTGCTCGGGACGGGCGGATATACGTATGACAGGTTCGTCCGTGACGGCTCGTTCTGTCTGGTTGGCGAATATACCCAGACGGCCTTCGTTCCAAGCCTCGATACGCCCCAATGCTTCGTCGGCTACCGCTGCAAGGCCGGGCCGCGGGATCTGTTTGGCGACTAGCAGACCTAGCCGACGCACTGCCCGCAGATTCTTTTCACATCGGGACGGAACTTCCGCCAGATTGAAGCGTTGCCATTTACCCGTGGCCTCTCTTCTGAACGTCCCAATCATGCGCTCGGAAACAATAGAACACGGCAGAAAGAAACGTGAGGTTTTCACTTTTCTCATTCTTGCCGTCCTGATCTGGCCCTTCATTGCTGTCGGCGTCGTCGCGGGCTGGGGCTTCATCATCTGGATGTATTACCTGTTTACCGGCCCCCCAGGCCCGGTTTGAGGCGCGGTCTATGGCGGAGGTTGTAGATCGGAAGCGTCGAGGCTTACTGCTCGGCCCATTCGCCCGGGAACGGAGCGCCGACACCTCCCTCAATGCCGTTATCGGCGCGTCCTGTCTCGCTTTCCAAGGCATCGCCTGCATGAGTTGCCGCGATGCCTGTACCCCCGCTGCCATCTGCTTCGATCTTGCTTTCGGAGGCGCTCGCCCCAGCATCGTCATGGATACTTGCACCGGCTGCGGAGACTGCGTTCAGGCATGCCCGGCCGATGCCATTCAGCTCTGTGCACGAGAGGTCGCCCATGAGCCGTGAATGTCACATCTCCAGCCTCGTGGTTCACAGCCGGCCGGATCGGGTGGCCTCCGTCGTCGACGGCATCGGTGCGATCGAGGGCGCGGAGGTCCATGGTGGCGAAGAGGCGGGTAAGCTGATCGTCACCCTTGAAACGGAAACGGAGAACCAGGTCGTCGAGCGCGTCAATGCCATCCAGTTGCTCGACGGAGTCCTGGCCGCGACTCTTGTCTTTCATCATTTCGAGCCCGTTCCAGAGCTGGAGTAGAACGATGGATCTTACGCGCCGCGCGCTTCTCAAGGCACAGGCGGCCGCTGCGGCAGCAGCGGCGGCGAACGTCGCTCTTCCCGCAAAGGCGCAGAACATCGCGACGGGCGAGGATCTCCATCTCCAATGGTCGAAAGCGCCCTGCCGCTTCTGCGGCACGGGCTGCGGCGTGATGGTTGCGGTAAAGGATGGCCGTGTCGTCGCTACGCATGGCGATATGCAGGCGGAGGTCAATCGCGGCCTCAACTGCGTGAAGGGCTACTTCCTGTCGAAGATCATGTATGGCAGCGACCGGCTTACCCAACCGCTCATGCGCATGAAGAACGGTCAATTCGCCAAGGACGGCGAATTCCAGCCCGTTTCCTGGGAACGCGCCTTCGACGAGATGGCCAGCCAGTGGAAGCGGGTGCTCAAGGAGAGGGGACCGGAGGCCGTCGGCATGTTCGGTTCCGGCCAATGGACGATGTGGGAGGGCTACGCCGCATCCAAGCTGATGCGGGCGGGGTTCCGCTCCAATAATCTCGACCCGAATGCCCGCCATTGCATGGCATCCGCTGCCGTGACCTTCATCCGCACCTTCGGCATGGACGAGCCGATGGGATGCTACGACGATTTCGAGAACGCGGACGCCTTCGTGCTCTGGGGCTCGAACATGGCCGAGATGCACCCGATCCTCTGGACGCGCGTGACCGACCGCCGACTGAGCCACCCGCATGTAAAGATCGCAACGCTCTCCACCTATGAGCACCGGACGACCGATCTGTCCGACATGACCTTGATCTTCAAGCCCGGATCCGACTTGGCGATTCTCAATTACATCGCGAACTACATCATCCGGAACGGTGCCGTTAACCGCGATTTCGTGGAGAAACATTGCAACTTCCGGCTGGCGAATACCGATATCGGCTACGGCCTGCGGCCCGAGCATGTCCTGGAGCAGCGGGCGCAGCATGCCAACGATGCGCAGGTCTCCCAGGCGGCGAGCTTCGAGGATTATGCGAAGCTCATGAGCGAATACACGGTCGAGAAAGCTTCGGACCTGTCGGGCATCCCAAAGGAGCGGCTCGAGGCTCTGGCGCGGCTCTATGCTGACCCGAAGACCAAGGTGATGTCGCTCTGGACCATGGGATTCAACCAGCATGTCCGCGGCGTCTGGGCGAACCACATGGTCTATAACCTGCACCTGCTCACGGGAAAGATCGCAGAGCCCGGCAATTCCCCGTTCTCGCTGACGGGGCAGCCCTCGGCCTGCGGAACGGCCCGCGAGGTCGGCACGTTCAGCCATCGCCTGCCGGCCGACATGCAGGTCACCAATCCCGAGCACCGCAAGCATGCGGAAGAGATCTGGAAGCTTCCTCACGGCCTCCTGCCCGACAAGGTCGGCTATCATGCCGTGCAGCAGGACCGCATGCTCAAGGACGGCAAGCTCAACGCCTACTGGATCATGGTCAACAACAATCTCCAGACGGCGCCGAACACGAACAACGAGACCTATCCCGGCTACCGCAATCCCGCGAATTTCGTGGTGGTGTCGGATGCCTATCCAACCGTGACCGCCATGGCGGCGGACCTGATCCTGCCGGCCGCCATGTGGGTTGAAAAGGAAGGTTCCTACGGCAATGCGGAGAGGCGCACGCATTTCTGGCATCAGCTCGTCAATGCACCGGGCGAAGCCCGCTCGGACCTCTGGCAGCTGATGGAATTCTCGAAGCGATTCACCACCGACGAGGTGTGGCCGGCGCAGATCCTCGACGCCAATCCGGATTACAAGGGAAAGAACCTGTTCGATGTTCTCTTCAAGAACGGCGCCGTCGACAGGTTTCCTTTGTCAGAGCTTGATCCGGCTTACGAAAATCATGAATCCAAGGCGTTCGGCTTCTATGTCCAGAAGGGGCTGTTCGAGGAATATGCCGGCTTCGGGCGCGGTCACGGTCACGATTATGCGCCCTTCGACATGTATCACGAGGCGCGTGGTCTCCGCTGGCCCGTGGTGAACGGTCAGGAGACGCGCTGGCGCTATCGGGAAGGCTACGACCCCTATGTCGAGAAAGGCAGCGGGGTGCAGTTCTACGGTAATCCGGACAAGAAGGCCAATATCATGGGCGCGCCCTACGAACCGCCCGCCGAATCTCCCGATGCGGAATACGATCTCTGGCTCGTGACGGGCAGGGTTCTCGAGCATTGGCACTCGGGCTCCATGACCTTGCGCGTTCCCGAACTCTACAAGGCCTTTCCCGGCGCGGTGGTCTTCATGCATCCCGATGACGCGGCCAAGCGGCATCTCAGGAGAGGGCAGGAGGTGAGGGTGGTTTCGCGACGCGGGGAAATCCGCAGCCGTGTAGAGACTCGCGGACGCAACCGCGTTCCGCCGGGGCTGATCTTCGTGCCCTTCTTCGATGCCAGCCAGCTGATCAACAAGGTCACGCTCGACGCGACGGATCCGATCTCGAAGCAGACGGACTTCAAGAAATGCGCGGTCAAGGTCGTCGCGGCAGCCATGGCGGATGCGGGAGAACAGCCATGAGGCGCAGTATCTTCGCCGCCTTGCTCGCCTTTGGGCCCTGCCTGGCGGCTGGGGCGATCCTGGCGCAGGATGCGCCGCGCCTGCGAGGTCCTGATCCCTTCTCCAAAGAAATTCCGGCCCCTCCGATGCAGCGGCAGGTCACGGACGATCTGCGCGTGATGCGCAACTACCCGGATCAGCCACCCGTGATCCCGCATGCCATCGAAGGCTACGCCGTCGACCTGAATGCGAACAAGTGCATGTCCTGTCACGCACGCAAATTCACGGAGCAGAGTCAGGCTCCGATGATCAGCGTGACGCATTACCAGGACAGGGCAGGCAACACCCTCGGCGGGTTGTCTCCCAGGCGCTATCTGTGCGTGTCCTGCCACGTGCCGCAGACAACGGCGAAGCCTCTCGTCGAGAATACCTTTGCCGATATGGATGCTCTGACCGAGCCTGAGCGGCAGCCAGCACGAGGGCGAAACTGATGGCGGCCGGAATCGCACGTGCATGGGGCTGGTTTCGGGGAAATGCCTGGGTCAAGACGGCGCTCGGCCCGCCCCTCTATCTGAGCCTGGCTTTTCTCACCCTTGGAGGATTCGTGGCCGGCGTCGCCTTTTGGGGCGCGTTCAACACGGCCCTGGAGGCCACGAACACGGAGACATTCTGCACGAGCTGCCACGAGATGGAGGCCAACGTATTCGAGGAGCTGAAAGGAACCATTCACTTCACGAACCGGTCCGGCGTGCGCGCCACATGCCCGGATTGCCATGTTCCCCACCAATGGACGAACAAGATCGCCCGCAAGATGCAGGCCTCGAAGGAGGTCTGGGGCCATATCTTCGGCTCGATCAATACGCGGGAGAAGTTCCTGGCCATGCGTAAGCATCTGGCCGAACGCGAGTGGGCGCGCATGAAGGCGAACGATTCGCTCGAGTGCCGCAACTGTCACAGCTCCGAATCCATGGATCTGACGAAGCAGAACCCGCGCGCGGCCTCGGCGCATGAGCGCTTCCTCTTTAGCGGTGAGAGAACCTGCATCGACTGTCACAAGGGCATCGCGCATCGCCTGCCTGACATGTCGGGCGTTCCGGGATGGCAGTAAGATCATGAATGCCTTCAAATCGCTGGCAACGGCATTCCTTATTGGATGGTTGCTCCCATGGCCTGCTCCCCACGCCTGGGCTCAGGGGCAGGCAACGAGCGGCAATGCGACACAGCCCCGTTCCATCGAGCCGATGGAATTCATCCGGCTGGCCCATAGCTCCTCCTCATTTCAGGAAAGTGCTGCCAAGCTGGCGGCCGGCCGCGAGACGAGGCCCGAGGTCAAGAGCTACGCGGCTGCCGCCGCCGACTTCCGTGCCGGTCTCCTGAAGCGGCTCGAAACCTTCGCAGGTGAGCGGAACATGCCGGTGCCCTCCATGAAGGAATTCGAACATCAGATCATCCTCGAAAACCTGGAACCTCTCGACTTCCTCGCCTTGAGCCGGCGCTACGCGGAGGTTCAGATTCAGGCTCTCGATCAGGAACTGACCGTCTACCGAGCGGCAAGCCTGGGCCCGAATGAGGAGGTCAAGGCGTTCGCCGCTCAAGTCCTGCCCGAGCTGCAGCGGCAGCGTGAGGAGGCGCAGAAGATGTACGAGGCGATCAAGCCCTGATGTCGTTCTCTCGCTTTTCGCCTAATCGAATGCGACAACCCGGGCTTGCGCCCGGGTTAGCGGATCAACCCATCCGTTCTGCGGCTATCAGTGACCGCCGGTCGATTCAGCCGATTTCTGCGGATCGTAATCCTTGAAGATGGCCTCGTTCTCCGGCCCTTCGACCTGAAGGACACCCGCCAGTCCACGCTCGACACGGCTCAGGGCATGGTCGACGAGGATATAGTTGCCGGGAACCTCGACCTTGAAGTCGACCACGCTGGCGCCTCCGGGAGGGGTCGTGATCGTCTGGACATCTTTCAGGGGCGAGCTGAGCGAGGCCAGCGGATAGGCTTTGTCGAAGATCTCGCCGATCACATGGAAGGACGATGTATAGTTCGGCCCGCCTACACCGAAATAGATCCGCACGCTCTCGCCGACTTTCGCCTTGAGCGGGTTCTTCTTCAGAGCGTCGGTGCTGCCGTTGAAGATGAAGTACTCGGGCCGTTCGCTCAAGAGCTTGTCGATGCTCTCCTCCGCATGTCCTTTCGTGCCGTAGGGCTGCTCCGTATAAAGCTCACCCTGCATCACGTAGAATTCATGATCGACCTTCGGCAAACCCTCTTCAGGTTCCACCAGGATCAGGCCGTACATGCCGTTGGCGATGTGCTGGGCCACCGTGGGCGTTGCGCAGTGATACACATAGAGGCCGGGATTCATCGCCTTGAATTCGAAACCTCGCGTCTCGCCAGGAGCCGCTTCCGTGGCCCTTGCGCCACCGCCGGGGCCCGTGACGGCATGGAAGTCGACATTGTGCATCATGAGGCTTCCGTCGTCGTTCTTGAGCTTGACCTCGACGGTGTCGCCGACCTTCACGCGGACGAACGGACCTGGAACCTTGTTGTTGAAAGTCCAGTAGTGATAGGTCGTGCCATCGGCGAGTTCGCCCGTGACTTCGGTCGTGTTCAGATCGACCTTCATCCGCTGAGGTCCGCGCTTGCCGATGGGGCCGGGGAGGTCGGTCGGAAGGCGCACAATGTTGACGGGAGCAGCAGCCGCGCCACTGACATCCGTGCTCATGTGCATGTGAGGTGTCGCAGCCGCGAGCTTGTCGCCGGCATGGGCGGGCAGAGGCTGGGCGAGCAGGGCTGCCGCACCAAGGGCAAGAACAGCAGCCGTCGCAAGCAGCGGCCGGCGTCCCGAGATCGTCATGGTCTTCATCGTCGTCTCCTGTATGGGACCGCCTGGCGGATCGTTTCAGTCCGTCATCGGATGAAGACTTTGTAAGGCGATTGCCGGCAGGCTTATTTGTCGCGGCGCAAAGAGAACGACGGATATGGGTAAGGAGAAATACGGAGGCCGACAGTCATCGGTTCCAGAAAATGGAGAGGATCACGATCATGACCGGTCATTCGTTTCCTGGCCAAGGCAATGGATGACAGATCCCATCTTGATTGACGTGGCGCAAAGACCATTATCGTGCAGATGGCATGATTATTTCTACGTTGAACGAAGGATGGAGGGTGCGATGCCTGTGGAGGCCACCCAGCTTGTCGATGATGTCATGAGACGCTGGCCCGCGACGATCCGGGTCTTTCTGAATCACAAGATGCATTGTGTCGGGTGCCCGATCACATGCTTTCATACCGTGGCCGATGCTTGCCGCGAGCATAACGTGAACCAGACGGGTTTCCTAGCGGAGCTGAACGCCATGATCGGGCAGAAAGCCCCTTCATCAGGCGAAGGCCAGCCCGGCGCAACGGCGATCTGCTGAGCAGAAGAGAGAAAGGAATTCAGCCTGCCGGAGGCTCTGCAAGCAGAAAGAGCTTGTGAGGATTCCTGATCGATATTCTCTGGCGTCCGCTGTCGACGAGGCCCTGATCCTCCCATGCGCTCAGGATACGGCTGACCGTGTGAAGGGTGGTTCCCGTCATCTCGGCGACATCCTGCCGTGAGATTGGAAAGTCGATCTGGATTCCGTCCTCGCCCTTCCGGCCCGCCTGCTGGGCCAGCCGCAACAGCGCATGGGCGATCCGTCGCTCGACCTGTTCGGTCGACATCTCGATCACGCGGGTATGCGCCTCCTGGAGGCGGCTGCCTACGGTTTGGATCGCATTGACGGCAAGGGACGGATGCTTGGCGACGAGGCGGGGCCAGGCAGGGGAAGGCCAGACGAGGGCGACGCTGTCGACCACGGCGAGAGCTGACGCCGGATAGGTCGTCCGTCCCATCGCCATGGCAATCCCGAAGATTTCGCCGGGGGTCACGAAGCGAACCACGACCTGTTGTCCATCGGGCGTGACCTTCATCACGCGCAGATGGCCATGGAGCAGGACGAAAAAGGAATGGGCGTCCTCATCCTGCTGGAAGACGCTCGCTCCCTTCGGGTAGCGGATGGATTGCGCTTCCTTCAGGATCGCACCCACATCGTCATCGCCGAGGCCCGCGAACATGGGCAGGTCAGCAACCAGGGACTTGTCCAGGCTCGGCATGGGACTGGCTCCGGTTCATCGAAGGTGTGTCTGGGAAACTCGCTTGGACATCTTGAGATCCATGAAGGCCGCACCGATCGAAGGTGCGAAATCCATTTTTCGGCGTAGCCTTTTGAAAGGCTCTATCATGCTCGGGTTCAAGGGGAATTGAGCTATCTCAAAAGGTTCTCCAGCCTTGCTTCTAGGCCGGATTAAGGGATTGCCCTTAGGAATATACCTGAGAGGCCGGCAATGTGCGCCTTGTTTGTTGCAGCGCAAATATCCGCTCGCGAATGGGCCTATGACATCTCCTCAAGAGCCGGGCGGCTCACGGATATCGCATCCGGAATGAGGAGAAAGATCATGCGGAAGGTTATTGTTCTCGGCGTTCTCGCGGTTGCTTTTGGGGCCGTTGGAGCCGCCAGCGCCGCCGAGGTCGAGGTGAGGATGCTCAACAAGGGCGCCGAGGGTGTGATGGTGTTCGAGCCGGCCTTCGTGAAACTCAACCCTGGAGACACGGTCAAGTTCGTAGCCGCGGACAAGGGGCACAATGTCGAGAGCGTCGAGGGAATGATCCCTGAGGGTGGCAAGCCTTTCATCGGTAAGATGAACGAGGAGCTTGCGGTCACCTTCGACCAGCCGGGCGTCTATGGCTACAAGTGCAAGCCGCATTACGGAATGGGCATGGTGGGCATGGTCGTCGTCGAGCCGACGAACGTCGATCAGGCCAAGGCTGCAACCCATCCCGGCAAGGCCAAGCAGATCTTTGCAGGCCTGTTCGACAGGCTTGCCGCCACCAAGACGGCAGCGAAGTTACGGCTTCCACGTGACCCCGCCCGCCGCGTTTAGACGCGGCGGCGCTACCCATTCCGACCATTTTGAAATGTCATGGCTACGCTCGATATCAGCTTCAAACCGGAACGGGCTCACCTGCGCAAGCCGAAGCGCGGCGTGATCGCCGAAAAGGTTGTCCCACAATCCGTCTCGGGCCGTTATCGACGGCTGAAATGGGCAGCGCTGATCGCTTGCTTGGCGCTCTATTACATCCTGCCCTTCATTCGGTGGGACCGTGGGCCGAGCCAGCCGGACCAGGCGGTGCTCCTCGATGTCGAGCGTGGACGCCTCTACGTCTTCTTCATCGAGATATGGCCACAGGAGGTCTATTACCTCACGGGCCTGCTGATCCTCGCCACACTGGTCCTTATCTGGCTCAATGCGGTCGCGGGGCGCGTCTGGTGCGGCTATTTCTGCCCCCAGACCGTCTGGACGGATCTGTTCCTTCTGGTCGAGCGCTGGATCGAGGGCGACCGCAGGGAGCGCCTGAAGAAACAGGGAGCCGCGCTGACGCCGAGGCGCGCATGCGAGATCGGGCTCAAGCATGCGACCTGGCTTCTCATCGCCATGGGAACGGGAGGCGCTTTCGTTCTTTATTTCACGGATGCTCCGACCCTGCTCGCCGATCTCGCCTTGGGCCGGGCCTCCGCCGTCGCCTATGCCTGGGTCGCCATCCTGACCGGCACGACCTATACCCTGGCCGGGTTCGCGCGCGAGCAGGTGTGCACGTGGATGTGCCCGTGGCCGCGGCTCCAAGGGGCGATCTGGGATCCGGAGGCGCTCACGGTCAATTACCGCGACTATCGGGGCGAACCGCGCGGCTCGGCCAAGAAGGCTGCCGAGTTGAAAGCGAGCGGTGCTCCTGCGGGCGACTGCGTCGATTGCATGCAATGCGTGAATGTCTGCCCGATCGGAATCGACATTCGCGAGGGACCCAACTTCGCGTGCATCAACTGCGGATTGTGCGTGGATGCCTGCGACAGCGTGATGACGAAGCTGTCCCGCCCTCGCGGCCTGATCGATTACGAGGCCTGGGCGAATATCGAGCGGGGACGCCGCAACGAGGCTCCCCGGCGCCGCGTGATCAGGCCGAAGACCGTCGGTCTCGGACTTGCCGTCGTGACGCTGACGGGACTGATGGGCGTGAGCCTTGCCCTGCGCGGCGACGCCAAGATCACGGTCATTCACGATCGCAACCCGGTGGCCGTGAGATTGTCGGACGGCCAGACCCGAAACGGTTACGCGGTGCGCCTCTACAACAAGGCGGGCCAGGAACGCTCGTTCCGCCTGGACGTGACGGGATTGCAGGGGCTCGTCGAGATCGTCGGCGAGGAGGGCCCGGTCGGCGTTGCCTCGGATGCGACCCGTGAGTTGCGCGTGCTCGTCACGGCCCCCATCGATGAGAGGCAAGCTGTCACCTTCACGGCCACCGATGTCGAGACGGGAAAAGTCGTGTCAGCGCAAGACGTCTTCATACCAGTCGATGGAGGCCGATGATGGCTCCGATCCCTCGCTTGCGGGATTACAATGGACCCGCTCTCCTGTCCTATGGCTTCCGCCCGTTCTTCCTTTTCGGCTCGCTCTACGCGGGCGCGGCGATCCTCGCATGGTTGCCGGTTTTCCATGGCGAGCTCGAGCTGGCGAGCGTCTTCGCGCCCCGGGACTGGCACATTCACGAGATGCTCTACGGCTATCTCGCCGCCGTGATCACGGGTTTCCTGCTGACGGCGGTTCCGAACTGGACCGGGCGCATGCCGCTTCAGGGGCGGCCATTGCTCATTCTCGTCCTGGTCTGGGCCACGGGTCGCTTCGCCGTGACCCTGTCGTCCTGGATCGGCTGGGGGCCTGCCGCCATCATCGACAATGCGTTCCTGGTTCTCGTCGCAGCCGCCATCGGCCGGGAGATCGTGAAAGGAAGGAACTGGCGCAATCTCAAGGTACTGATTGCGCTCGCGATCCTCGTAGCGGGAAATCTCATCTTTCATGTCGAGGCGCATGTCTTCGGGGGCGCCGATTATGGCATCCGGTTCGGGATTGCTTCCGTCATGATGCTGATCATGCTGATCGGGGGGCGCATCGTGCCGAGCTTCACGCGCAACTGGCTCGCCAGGGAAAATCCCGGTCGCCTGCCGGCAGCGTTCGGGGCCTTCGATATCGCCTCGATGACCGGCGCAGGACTCGCTCTTTTGGCTTGGATCGCTTTTCCCGATCGGCCCGTCACCGGCGCGGCGCTGATCGCCGCTGGCCTCCTTCAGGCCGTACGGCTGGCGCGGTGGGCGGGCGAGCGCACATGGCGCGACCGGCTCGTTCTCATACTGCATGTCGGCTATGCCTTCGTGCCGCTCGGCTTCGTTCTCCTGGGGCTGGCGGCTTTGGGAGTTCTGCCGGCTGCGGCGGGCATCCATGCCTGGACAGGGGGAGCCATGGGAATCATGACCCTGGCCGTCATGTCCAGGGCCAGTCTCGGGCATACGGGAAGGGCGCTTGTCGCGAGCGTGGCGACCCAGGGGCTCTACCTGTTGCTCATCGCCGCCGCTCTCGCTCGGGTCTGCGCGGCGATCCACCCCGATTGGAGCGGCGCCCTCCTGCATGTGGCGGGCGGCGCATGGGCCGGCGCCTTTGCAGGGTTCGCGCTGCTTTACTGGAAGGTCTTCATTGGGCCGAAGGTCTCTTCAGGGCGCTGACGGGACGCTTCTCAAGCCGTCGGTCCCGCTGCACAGTGGCTCGTGGCCATCCATGCGTTACTGGCAGACATCCACCCACTCCGCTCCGACGAGGTCCGCCATGCGCTGCGGATTGATGCGCACGGCCGCGTGGATGGAGCCCGCGGCCGGAACGACCTCGTCGAAGGCCTTCAGGGATATGTCGCAATAGACCGGAAGGGGCGTCGCCAAGCCGAAAGGGCAAACGCCGCCTACCGGATGCCCGGTCAGGGCTTGAACCTGTTCCGCGTCCAGCATGGAAGCCTTACCGCCGAAGGTCGCCTTGACCTTGCGGTTGTCCAACCGTGCAGTCCCGCTGGCGACGACGAGGAAGCTTTTATCTCCGACCCGCAGGGAGAGAGTCTTGGCGATCCTCTCAGGACCCACGCCATGCGCTTCAGCCGCCTGGGCGACGGTTGCGGTGCTCGTCTCCATTTCGATTATCTCGAGATCCGGTGCATTCCGGGCCAGAAAGGCGCGAACGGATTCAAGGCTCATGGCCGAGGGACTCCTTTCGTGATGGCATGACGAGCGAAGGCCTGGCCGCAGCGACGCAGGCCCTCACCGGAAAGATCTTCCATCTTAGCCGCCAGGGCGGGACAGGCGCAAATCGGGACGTGGCAATGCCTGCTTCCCGCCGTTGCTTCAGGCTTTCGAATACTCGATCAGCGGCTCGTCGTAGATCGCCGTGAGAAGCTTGCCGTCGCCCTTAACGACGCCGCGATACATGCCGGAACAGTTGAAGGGCAGGGATACGTTTCCGGCACGGTCTACGGCGATGATGCCGCCCGAGCCGCCTGCCGGAGCGAGCGTGTCGATCACGACCGCGTGCGATGCCTCTTCGAGCGATTGCCCGGCATAGCGCATGCGGGATGCGATCTCGTGCGCTGCGGCGTAACGGATGAAGATTTCGCCATGGCCGGTCGCAGAGACGGCGCAGGTTTCGTTGTCGGCCCAGGTGCCTGCGCCGATCACGGGGCTGTCGCCGACCCGGCCCGGGCTTTTGGCCGTCATGCCGCCGGTGGAGGTTGCGGCAGCGAGGTTGCCGTGCCGGTCGCGGGCCACCGCGCCGACGGTGCCGTGCTTGCGCGACTCGTCCTGATCCTCCGCGCCGCTCCGGCGCATGGCGAGGGTCTCCTGGAGGGCGTTCCAGCGCTGCTCGGTGTAGAAATAGGCAGGCTCCTCGAAGGAGAGGCCATGATGACGGCAGAACTCTATGGCGCTTTCGCCTATGAGGAGGACGTGGCCGGAATGCTCCATGACAGCCCGCGCGGCGAGAACCGGATTGCGCGGGCCGCAGATGCCGGCGACGGCTCCGGCGGCGTGATCGCGGCCGTCCATGACGGCCGCATCCATCTCCTGCTTGCCCGCGCTGGTATAGACCGCGCCGCGTCCGGCATTGAAGAGAGGCTCGTCCTCCAGCGCCATGACCGCTGATGTCACCGCATCGAGCGCCGTGCCGCCATCGGCGAGAACGAAGCGTCCCGCATCGAGGGCTCGGCGCAGGCCCGCATGATAGGCGGCCTCCCGTTCGGGCGTCATCTGGCTGCGCAGGATCGTTCCCGCGCCGCCATGGATGGCAAGGGCGAAGTCATTCTTGGATGAGGTGCTGCTGGTCATGATTTCAGGCGTTCCGATGAGAGGAATTAGAGGACATCGACAAGGGCAGGCCGGTAATGGCCGGACCGTCCGGTCATGGAGCCCGCCGCGACGAGTGCGTCGAGAACGGCCTCCTGCGTGGCATCGGCCATGGCCTCGAAAAGCAGGTCGATGCGCTCCTCGTTGAGAATGCGCAGATCGACCAGGGCGGATGTCTCGTCGTGCGAGAGCATGTTGGCGGTGGTGAAGCCCAGCGCGATGTCGCCGCTGCCGTGGCCCCAGAAAGATCCGAGCCGCGCCAGTCCGACGCCGGAGCGGCGGATCACGCGCTTGAGCTGGCGGTCGCTGAGCGGAATGTCGGTCGCTGCGATGATGATGATCGAGCCCTTTTCGGGAGCCTTCTGATCGGCCGGAGCCTTAGGCGGCGCGACAACCCTTCCATCGGGGAGGCGAAGGTCGCCGGCCCGGCCGAAATTCGACAGGACGAGCACCCCGAAGTGATAGCCCGTGCCATCGAACGTGATGCGGCGCGAGGACGTTCCGATGCCGCCCTTGAAGCCGAAGGTGCTCATGCCGCAACCTGCGCCGACGGAGCCGACCTGCACCTGTGTCGAGGCATTGTCGAGGGCCGCACGGGCATCGTCTTCCGTAACGGCGAGGGCTTGGATGTCGTTGAGATAGCCGTCGTTGCACTCGAAGACGACCGGGTTCACCGTCGCGGTCCTGCGCCCGATGTCCGGATTGTGCTCGATGGCATGGCGCACAAGGGCGGTGCAGCAGGTGCCGACCGAAAGGGTATTGGTGAGAAGGATCGGCGTCTCGATGGTGCCGAGCTCTTCCACCTGCACGAGCCCGGCGCTCTTGCCGAACCCGTTGAGCACATCGACGGCTGCCACGAGCTTCTTGCGATAAAGATTGCCTCCGTGAGGAACGATGGCCGTCACGCCAGTGCGGATTTCGCCCTCGATCCGCGTGTGGTGCCCGATCCGCACGCCCGGCACGTCCGCAAGGCTGTTGAGTTCTCCGGTAGGGAGCTGGCCACAGGCAAGGCCGAAGGTCCGGGCGCGGGCAGGGCGTGTCATCAGGGGCACTCCGCTTTGACGAAGGCTGCGATCTCGGCATGGGTCGCTACCCAGACATCCGGGCGCCTGGCGATCTCCTCCAGGAGCTTCTCCAGGATCCAGATGCGCGACCGGTAACCGGTCACGTGCGGATGCATGGTCAGCAGGAACAGGCCGCCTTCCTCATAGGCCCGTTCGAATTCCCGGTAGAAGATATCATAGACTGCAGCGGGAGGTGTATGGGGACGAAGGCCCGTAAACCTGTGCATATTGAAATACACGGCATCGTCGCGAATCCACTCCACGGGAAGCTCCACGATCCCCGTCGGTTCGCCCCGTTCGAGCAGCTCGTAGGGGTCGTCGTCGGCCATGAGCGAGGAATCGTAGAGCAGGCCGAGCTCGCGCTCGATGCGAAGCGTGCTCGGGCTGAAATCCCAGGATGGGGTGCGCAGGCCCACCGGGCGGACACCGGTGATCCGTTCGAGCGTGTCGGCGGCGCGGAACATGAGATCCCGCTCGATTTCGTAGGGCAGCTGGCTGTTCAGCTCGTGGATCCATCCGTGAATGCCGATCTCGTGGCCCTCCGCCACGACGCGGCGCTGCTCGTCCTCATAGAGGAGCGCGGCGACGGCAGGCACGAAGAAGGTCGCTTTCGCGCCGTACTTCGCCAGGGCGTCGAGAATGCGCGGCACGCCCTGACGGTTGCCGTACTGGCCCTGGGACATCCGCCCGATGGACTTGCCGCCATCGCGCAACTCGTTGGTTTCGTGGTCAGAATCGAAGGAGAGGGCAACCGCGCAGCGTGCGCCGTTCTTCCATTTCGCCGGCTTCATGGAGCGCCCGGCGCGCACATGCTCCACCTTGCTGCGCCAGGTCTGCTCGTCCCAGGCCCAGGGCTGGGTGCTCATATCGTCCATGGTGCTCAAATCCTTTTGTGAAACGATCCGGATGGTGAGCGTCAGGAACGCCCGCCATCGACGGATATGATCTGCCCGGAGATCCAAGCAGCCGCGTCGGATGCCAGGAACATCACGGCATTCGCGATATCCTGCGGATAGCCCAGGCGATGCGTATGGATGCTCTCGAGCAGGCGGGCCTGCCCTTCGGGACCGTAGCTTTCCCACTGACGCTGGGTTGCGGGGTTGGAAAGCACGAAGCCGGGAGCGACGCTGTTCACGGTGATGCCGAAGGGGCCGAGTTCGAAACTGAGCTGCTTGGTCAGGCCGACGAGCGCGTGCTTGGACGCCGTATAGGCCTGAATCCCGGTGAGGCTCGGGCGCAGGCCCGCGCCGGACGAGATGTTGACGATGCGGCCGAACTTCTGGCGCTTCATGTGCGGCGCTGCGGCCTGCGAGCACCAGAACGCGCCATGCACATTGGCTTCGAACAGAACGAGCCAATCCTGCTCGCTGACTTCCTCGATGGGCCTCGCCACCTGCCCGCGGACGCCGCCGGCGCAGTTGACGAGAATGTCGATGCCGTCGAGCGTCTCCGCCATTTCGGCAAAGACGCGGGAGACGGCGGCGCGATCTGACAGATCGAGAGCTCGCGTGGCAACGGCCCCCGCCTCGGCAGCCATGCGCAGGCCAGCCTCGTCGAGATCGAGAGCCCACACCCGGGCGCCTTCGGCGGCCAGGGACTGGACGATCCCGCGTCCTATGCCTTGCGCGGCGCCCGTGACGGCCACGCGGCGATTGGAGAAATCGAGATTCATAGGGTGAGCATTTCGTCGAGAGTGGACCAGGATTGCTCGCGCCGCCCATCCTCGATGTCATGGATCAGGCCGACGAGCTTGCGGATGGCAGGGGTCGGAACGCCGGATTCCTGCCCGAGCGTCGCGATGATGGCGATCTGGGCATCGACCTCGGTCTTGCGCTTGCGCACGGCGAGATCGCGCCAGATTCCCGAATGGGTCTTGGCGGTGTGCCGATTGAACTCCGCCATGTCGGCCACGGAGCGCCGCGCGGCGTCCTCGTCCGCTCCCGGCATGAAGGCGTCGGGATTGAAACCGTTGAAGCCCAAAGGCTTCACGCCGCGGGCCTTGGCCACTGCCATGACCTCCTGGCCGAGGCGGCGATAGACCGGAAAATGGCGCTCGGAGGCGAGGTTCTCCGACATCGACGCATTCGTCAGCGCCGTTGCGAAAAGCAGGGAACCGTATCCCAGCTTCCCCCAGAGATAGCCCCAGATATTGTCCGTCAGCACCGCTTTCGGCTCGAAGATCGAGAGCAGGCGATGATAGTCGCGCACGGCATCCGTCGCCTTGCCGTCGAGCGCGCCGACAGCCACCGCAGCGCGGTTGCCAAAGAGAATGCGGCCGGGCTCAAGCCAGTCGGCCCCGAAATTGACGAAACAGCCGACGGTGCGTTCCGCACCGACCTCTTCGGCGATGGCGATCTCGTTGAGGCCGTTCTGAGCGGACAGCACGGTGCCGTCCGCCGCGAGGTGCGGCTTCAAAGCCCGCACAGCTTCACGGGTATGATGCGCCTTCACGGCCAGGATGATGCGCTTGAACTCTCCCTTCACCTCGGAGGGAAGAGCGGCCCGCACGGATTGCCGGAAGGTTTCGACAGGGCCTTCGATCGAAAGGCCCTCCCGGTTCATGGCTTCCACATGCGGCTCGACGATGTCGACGAGCAGGACATCCTCGCCGGCGCGGGCGAAATAGGCGCCCAGGGTTCCGCCTATCGCGCCGGCGCCCCAGATCAGAATCGTGTTCTCGTTCATTACCATTTCTCGATCAGGGCGCGGGTTTCGTCGATGGCGACCGACCAGATGGCGTTCATTTCATCGTCAGAGCGCTGGAAATAGCCCCCGAAGTTGCCTTCCTGCAGAATTTCGCGAACGCCTTCCGGGTCGAAGGTGCGCATGCGCTCGAGATCGACCATGGGCTTCTGATGGGTCGGCTGCTCGATGCCGGGCAGGCGCGTCCACGGAAAGTTCTCCATCCAGGAGGCATGCGACGCGACGGGGTCGATCTCCTTCACCTTCTCGAAGGTGCGCGGAGCGTTCCACCAGTTGTGGAAGCGCACGCGGCAATCGGGGTTCTGCCCCATCCATTCGATGGCCGCCGTCTGGCCGGGCGTGTTTCCGCCATGGCCATTGACGAACAGGATACGGCGGAAGCCCGTCCGCTTGAGCGAGTCGAGAATGTCCGTGATGATGCGCAGGTAGGTGTCGGCCTTCAGCGAGACCGTGCCGGGATACGCCATGAAATAGGGCGTGATGCCGTAGGCCTGAACGGGGAAAACAGGAACGCCTGTGGGCGCCGCCGCTTCCAGGGCGACGCGCTCGGCAAGGATGCTGTCCACCGACAGGCTCAAATAGGCATGCTGCTCGGTGCAGCCCAGCGGAACGACGGCGCGATCATCCGTTTTCAGGTATTCCTCGACCTGAAGCCAGTTCATCTCACAGATTTTCATGAAGCTTCTTCCTCTTGCGAAGCGATGGACGAGCGCAGGCGCTCGATGATGGGGAGCAGAGTGGCGCGGATCGCATGCGGATCCGGCACGTAACGGAACTCCATGGCCTGACGGTCCGGCGGCAGCAGCTTGCGCACGGTCGCCTCCGCGCCGCTGGCATAGACCGCCACGTCGACCTCGGAGAGAAAGGCCTTGAGATCGGGCGCCGTGATCAGGCGCACATCCACATCCGAAACATGCGGCGCGAATCGCAGGACGCCGGGTTTCATCAGCGCGGTGAATTCGGGAAAGATCGAGACGATTCCGATGCGCGCCATCGGATCGATCATCGCCAGCTGCGCCCGTGTCTCCTCCGCGGGTATGAAGCTCATGCCGACGACCGGGATGCCGCTGGGCACGAGATGTTCCACCTCGCCGCGGCGATGCGCCAGCGTCACGCAGATATCGCAGGGCAGGGGGAAGGTTTCTCCCGCATGCAGTGAATCCACGGTCGTCACGACGATGGTGTCGTCGGGGCCGAGATAGTCCTGAATCCGGTTTGCATATTGCTGGGTCGTTTCAACGAAGTTGCCGACCATGACGAGCCGCAGGGGGCGCGAAGGTGTAGGGCCGCGCGCGGCGCGGGCGTTCACAAGCGACGAGACGACCGAGGGCGCCAGGCCAAGCTGTTCGGCTTCGTTGAACAGGGCCTCGATGCGGCGCTGGAGCTTGCGGACGGCACGGGAGCGCAGGCCGTCGCTATTGTGCCCATCCCCCACATAAGTGCCTGCGCCGGGCTTTGCCTCGAGAAGACCGGCCTCACGCAACTCGCGGTACACGGTCGCGACGGTCATGTGCGCGACGCCGGCGCGTTCCGCCAATTCGCGCACGGACGGCAGACGCTGGCCGGTCGGCAGTTCACCCAGCGCGATGCCGAACTCGATCAGGCCGCGCAGTTGGATGCCGAGCGGTACCGGCAGCGAACGGTCGAGCGCTCCCGCGAGGTTGGCAAGGATACGTTCCTCGGGCGTCTGTTCCGTTTCATTATAACGGATGCCTTCGGAAGCGTCAGAAGATGATTGAGGTTTAGGCACGACGCTGTTGACTTTTCGGAACCGAGTGACCTACCGTTCTAATCGATAAGAACACCTTGGACGAAAAGCCAGGGTCTTAGCAAGAGGGGAAGTGAAGTGACACAAAATTTCAAGCTTGGCGGTGCGCTGGCAGCGGCTCTCGTTCTTGGAACCATTCTCGGCGGCAGCGTCTCCGCCCAGACCCTGACCATGGGTCTGCGTGCAGGCCCCGACTCGATCGATCCTCACTGGTCGACCTTGGGCAGCCAGGCTGAGGCCCTGCGGCATATCTTCGATACGCTCGTCATGTCCGACGAGAACCTGGGCCTGAAGCCCGGTCTCGCGACATCGTGGAAGCCGATCGACGACACGACCTGGGAGTTCAAGATTCGCGAGGGCGTGAAATTCCACGACGGGTCCGAGCTCACGGCCGAGGACGTGAAGTTCTCCATCGACCGCATTCCGGTCGTGACCGGCCCCATGAGCATGACGATCTACACGAAGCAGGTCGAATCGACGAGCGTCGCCGACAAGTACACCTTGCACGTGAAGACGAAGAAGCCTGCGCCGACGCTGCCGAACGACTTCATCCGCCTCTTCGTCGTGTCGAAGAACATCGGCATGGAAGCCCGCAACGAGCAGTTCAACTCCGGCAAGGCAGCCATCGGTACCGGTCCCTACAAGTTCGTCTCCTGGGAGCCGAAGGGTGATCTGGTTCTCGAGCGCAACGATAACTACTGGGGCGGCAAGCAGCCGTGGGCGAAGGTCATCCGCAAGGAAATCCCGAGCGACCCGGCGCGCATGGCGGCCCTCAAGTCCGGTCAGGTCGATCTCGTGAACTACGTGCCGGCCACCGATTATGCCGCGATGCAGAAGGATAAGTCGGTCGATACCTTCGTCGCCGATTCGGTATACTTCCTGAACCTCACGCCCAACGTGAAGGAGACGCTTCCGAAGAAGGCGAAGGTCGACGGCAAGGAGATCGATGCTAACCCGCTGCGCGATCCCAAGGTGCGCGAGGCCCTCGATCTCGCCATCGACCGCAAGACGCTCGTGCGCGTCGTGCTGGAAGGTTTGGGCCGTCCTGCCAACCAGCTGATGCCCTCGAATTTCTTCGGCGGCAGCAAGAGCCTGCCGGAGCGCCCCTATGACGTGGCGAAGGCCAAGCAGCTTCTCGCGGATGCCGGCTACCCGAAGGGTTTCGAGCTCGACTTCCACTGCACGAACAACCGCCTGCCGGGCGATGCGGCCGTGTGCGAGGCTCTCTCGCAGATGTGGGCGCGCGCGGGCTTGAAGGTGAACGCGAATGCGCTCAACGGCACCGTGTTCTTCCCCGCTCAGCAGAAGGGCGAGTTCTCCCTGTGGATGAGCGGCTGGGGCACGCTGACGGGCGAAGCGAGCTACACCTACGGGTCCCTGGTGCACACGGCGGATCCGGCGATCGGCCTCGGCGCCTTCAACAAGCAGGGCTACTCCAATCCGGAGGTGGACAAGCTTCTCCAGGAGGGAAGCCGCACCATGGACGACGCCAAGCGTCGCGCCCTCTTCGAGAAGGTGACGGAGATCTCCATGAACGACCGCGCGCTGATCCCGACGGTTCAGCTCCAGACGGTGTGGGCTGCCAAGAAAGGCATGCTCACGATCCCGGCGCGCGTCGACCAGGAGACCCTGGCCTACGAGATCAAGCCGAAGAGCTGATCCAAAAAAACATCCGGCCGGAGCAATCCGGCCGGTCCGTTCGGAGGGAGAGCGTTTTCCCTCCGAATTTTTGATGGAAGCACAGCTGGAGGGCATGGCTGACGTGCCCGGCCCTCCGGTTCTGAACACCCTGCAAGAGACAGCATGATCGGTTTTATTATCCAGCGTGTCCTGCAGGCGCTCATGGTGGTGATCGCAATGTCGATCATCGTTTTCCTGGGCGTCTACGCCATCGGCAATCCGATCGACGTGATGATCGATCCAGGTTCCGATCAGGCCCTGCGCGAGGCCTTGATCCAGCGCTACGGGCTCGACCGCCCATTGTTCGAGCAATACTTCGTGTTCATGAACAACATGCTGCACGGGGATCTCGGCGAATCCTTCATTTACCGCTTGCCTGTGCTCAGCCTGATCTGGTCGCGCTTCCCGGCAACGCTGGAGCTGGCGCTCACGGCCATGCTCATCGCCACCTGTCTCGGCATCCCGCTGGGCCTCTGGGCGGGCTACAAGCCGGAATCCCTTTCGGCCAAGGCCATCATGGCGTTTTCGGTTCTCGGCTTCAGCGTCCCGAGCTTCTGGGTGGGTCTTCTGCTGATCATGACCTTCGCGGTCGAGCTCGGCTGGCTCCCTTCGGGCGGACGAGGGCCGACCACCGAAGTGCTCGGGATGAACTTGTCGATCACGTCGCTCGAGGGGTGGAGCTACATCATCCTACCGGCCTTCAACCTCGCTCTCTTCAAGCTCGGTCTCCTCATCCGCCTCACGCGGGCGGGCACCGTCGAGGTGATGAGCTCGGACTTCGTACGTTTCGCCCGCGCTCAGGGTCTATCGGAGGCGAAGGTCGTCGGCCTTCATGTGCTCAAGAACATCTCCATTCCCATCGTGACGGTCTTCGGTCTCGAGCTCGGCTCGACGCTCGCCTTCGCCGTGGTGACGGAGACGGTGTTCAACTGGCCCGGCATGGGCAAGCTCATCATCGACTCGATCACCGTGCTCGATCGTCCCGTGATGGTCGCCTATCTCATTCTCGTAGTGTTCCTCTTCGTTCTGATCAATCTCGTCGTCGATCTGGTTTATGGCCAGCTCGATCCCCGCATTCGCGTGAAGGCCGCGTCATGAGCCAGTCTCCCGCCCTGACCTTGCCGGCGGAAACCGGCTGGACCCGTCTTGCCAATTTCTGGTCCGATTTCCGCCAGAGCCCTGTCGCCATCGCCGCTCTAATCGTGGTGGTCGCCATCGTTCTCATGGCGGTCCTCGCGCCCTTCGTGGCGCCGCAGGATCCCTACAACCAGGAAGCGCTCGATCTGTTCGATGCCCGCCTGGAGCCCGGCGAAATCGGCTCCGGCGGCTATGTGCACTGGCTCGGCACCGATGCCGCCGGGCGCGATATCTTCTCCGCGATCCTCTACGGATTGCGCACGAGCCTGATCGTCGGCGTCATGGCCGGCAGCCTGGCCCTGGTCCTCGGCACGACGGTCGGCCTCATCGCCGCCTATTACGGGGGGCGCGTCGAAGCGTTGATCATGCGCGTCATCGACCTGCAGCTCTCGTTGCCTGCAATCCTGTTGGCGCTGGTGCTCGTCGCCATGCTGGGGCAGGGGCTGATGCAGCTCGTCGCTGCTCTGGTCGCCGCGCAATATGCTTATTTCGCGCGCACCACCCATGGCGCGGCCAGCGCGGAGCGGCGCAAGGATTACATCGAGGCGGCGCTTTCGACGCCGCTCCCGGCCCGCCACGTGCTGTTCCGGCATCTTCTTCCCAATGCGTTGCCGCCGCTGATCGTCGTGGCGACCGTGCAGGTGGCCAACTCCATCGCCCTCGAGGCGACGTTATCCTTCCTCGGCCTGGGTCTTCCCCTCACGCAGCCCTCGCTCGGCTCGCTGATTTCCAATGGCTTCCAGTTCCTGCTGTCGGGCCGTTACTGGATCTCGATCTACCCTGGCATCGCCCTGATGCTGACCGTCGTCGCCATCAATCTGGTTGGCGACCAGGTTCGCAACGTTCTGAATCCGAGGCGCAGCCGATGAGTGAACCCGTTCTCCGCGTCAAGGATCTTCAGACGCAGTTCCAGACCCGTGCCGGTATCCTCAAGGCCGTGGACGGTGTCAGCTTCGAGGTGGGCCGTGGCCGCATCCTCGGTCTTGTGGGCGAGTCCGGCTCCGGAAAGAGCGTGACGGGCTACTCGATCCTCGGCCTGATCGAGCCGCCCGGCCGCGTGGCCGGCGGCGAGGTTCTCCTGAACGGCAAGGATCTCACCCGTCTCAAGGGTGAAGCCATGCGCAAGGTCCGGGGAGCCCAGATCGCCATGGTCTTCCAGGACCCGATGATGACACTCAACCCGGTTCTCAAGATCGGCACGCAGATGATCGCGGCCGTGCGGGCGCATGACAGGGTCTCCGGGAAGGTTGCCCGTGACAGGGCCCGCGATGCGCTGGCCAAGGTCGGCATACCGAGCCCTGAGGAACGGCTGGAGGCGTATCCTCATCAGCTGTCCGGCGGCATGCGCCAGCGCGTGGCGATTGCCATTGCCCTGTTGCACAACCCTGCGGTCATCATCGCCGACGAGCCGACGACGGCGCTCGACGTGTCGATCCAGGGACAGATCCTCGCCGAGGTTCGTCGTCTCGCGGACGAAACCGGAACGGCTTTCGTGTGGGTGACGCACGATCTGGCCGTGGTGTCGAGCCTCGCGGACGATATCTGCGTCATGTACGCTGGACGCGTGGTCGAGAGCGGTCCGGCCGCCGATGTCATCGCCGCGCCGCGTCATCCTTATACTGCGGGGCTTCTTGCCTCCGTTCCGGCGGAGCACGAGCCCGGAACGAAGCTTCCGCAGGTTCCCGGTTCGACGCCTTCTCTGGCGAACCTGCCGCCGGGCTGCGCCTTTGCGCCCCGCTGCGCCAAGGCAGGTCCCGCCTGCACGACTACACCGCCTGTCCGGCAGTTCGAAGACGGACGCACCGCCCTTTGTCATTATCCGATCGAGCCCGTTTCATGTCAGCCGCCATCCTCGACATCGACCACGTATCGAAGCGCTTCGTAAAGCGTCCCAACCTGGGAGAGCGCATTGCCGGTCTTCTTGGCGCAGGCCAGAAGATGGAGGTTGTGCGCGCCGTGTCGGATGTCAGCCTCTCCGTCGCCAAGGGTGAGGTTGTCGGCCTTGTCGGCGAGTCCGGATGCGGCAAGTCCACCCTCGGGCGTATCATCGCCGGCATCTATACGCCGAGCGATGGAAAGATCCTGTTCCGCAACGCGCCCGTCGCCAAGGAGCAGGGCCGCCGCACGCAGAAGCTGACGACACAGGTTCAGATGATCCATCAGGATCCGTTCGCGAGCCTCAATCCGCGCATGCGCATCGGCGATACGGTGGCGGAAGGCCCCGTGGCGCATAACATCGTCAAGGCGCGCGACGCGGATGCCTATGTAGCCGACCTGCTCGGACGTGTGGGGCTCGACCCCAGCTATCGCAGGCGCTTTCCGCATCAGTTCTCGGGCGGGCAGCGCCAACGCATCGCCATCGCGCGGGCGCTCGCCATGAAGCCGGACCTGCTCGTTCTCGACGAGCCGGTGGCCTCCCTGGACGTGTCGATCCAGGCTCAGGTGCTCAACCTGTTCATGGATCTGCGCCAGGATCTCGACCTGACGGGCATCTTCATCAGCCACGATCTCGGCGTGGTGCGCCATGTGTCGGACCGGGTCGCGATCATGTATCTCGGCCGCATTGTGGAACTGGCGCCGACGGCGGAACTCTACGCCCAGCCGAACCATCCCTATACCCGTGCGCTCTTCGAGAGCGTGCCGCGGATCGGTGTCGGCAAGAAGAGCTTTCATCCCATCGCCGGTGAAATTCCCTCGCCGCTCAATCCGCCGAGCGGATGCCACTTCCATCCCCGCTGCCCCTTCGCCGGTCCGCGCTGCAAGCGGGAGGCCCCGCCGTTGGCTGCCATCGGTCCGGGGCGCTTCTCCGCCTGCCATCTCAACTCCGGTGGAACGGATTAATTCAGAGACGTGAGCATAATGTCCCAGCAAGCCTCCCTAGCGGCGCTCCACGAGCGCATCGCCGCCGTCAACGACGTGCTGAACGCGACCTCCCTGCTGACGTGGGATTCCCGCACGATGATGCCGTCAGGCGGTGCGGAGACCCGGGGCCAGCAGATTGCAACCCTGACCCGGATCGCCCGCGATCTGCTGCTTGCGCCCGAAACCGAGAAGGCGCTGGAGCAGGCGGAGAGGGCCGTCGAGGGCTTGCCTGAGGATGCCGCCGAGAAACGCATGGTCCGGCAGACGCGCCATGCGCTGGAGCATCACCGCAGCGTTCCCGCATCGCTGATCCAGGAACGGGCGGCTCTTCGCACGGTGGCGCAGGCCGCGTGGATCGAGGGGCGGTCGAAGAGCGATTTTTCGATCTTCGCTCCGCATCTCGCCAAGACGGTCGAGCTCTCCCGCGCCTATGCCGATTGCATCGGCTGGAGCGAGCATCCCTATGACGCCATGGTATCGATCTACGAGCCGGGCGAAACGGCCGCGAGCCTCAAGGCCCTGTTCGCGAAGCTCCGGGCCGGGCTGCTGCCGATCCTCGACGCTGCCCGGTCGCGGCCTCAGCCCCGTTCGGACTTCCTGTTCCGCGATTATCCGGAGGAAGGGCAGCGCGCTTTCGGCCTGACCCTGGCCGAAAAGCTCGGCTACGATTTCCGGCGCGGGCGTCTCGACACCACCGTGCATCCGTTCGAGGTGTCCTTCACGCGCAACGACGTGCGCATCACCACCCGCTATACCCGGAACTATCTCCCGGCCTCCATCTTCGGGACGGCTCACGAAACCGGCCATGCGCTCTATGAGCAGGGCGCCGATCCGGCCTATGTCCGCACGACGCTCGCGACCGATCTCGTGGGACTCTATGCGGTCAGCGGCACGAGCTTCGGCGCACACGAATCCCAGTCGCGGCTTTGGGAAAACCACATCGTCCGCAGCCGCACCTTCTGGCAGCGGAACTTCCCAGAGCTGCAGCGGCATTTTCCGGAACAGCTCGGCGATGTGACTGCGGAGGAGTTCTATCGCGCCGTCACGCGGGTCGAGCCCGGATTCATCCGCGTCGAGGCCGATGAGCTGACCTATGATTTCCACATCATGCTGCGCACGGATATCGAATGCGCATTGATGGACGGATCGCTGCCCGTTTCGGACCTTCCCGATGCCTGGAACGCGGCGATCAAGCGCGATCTCGGGCTGACGGTTCCGAACGACGCCAAGGGCGTGTTGCAGGACGTGCACTGGTCCACGGGCTATATCGGTTCCTTCCCGACCTATACCGTCGGCAATGTCATGGGGGCTCAGGTGATGGAGACCCTTCGCCAGCAGAACCCGTCGCTCGACGCTGCCATTGAGGCGGGCGAGTATGGCGCTCTGGCGGAAGAGCTGCGCGCGAGGATCTGGCAGCATGGCCGCCGCTACACGCGCGACGAGCTCTTGGAGCGCGAGACGGGCCGGCGGCTCGATCCGGCGCCTTACCTGGCCTATCTTCAGACGAAGTACGCATAATGAGGCGGGGGCTATTGGCCCCCGTTTCTCTTTATGGCGTGGCTTCGCCTGCGGCTTGCGCCCAGAAGCGCAGGCTGCGCCGATTCACCGGGCTTCCGGCCTCCTCATGGAGCTGGAGGATTGCACGGTAAAATCGCTGGGCGTCTTCCGGGGCGGCGAGCAGCTTCAGGCTGTGCAGAATGCGCGTGATCCGCAGATGGTTGTGATCGTACGGTGTGAGCCACCAGGCCGTATTCCGATAGAAGCGGCGTATGCGCTCCTCGGCCTTCCTCAAGGTTTCGGCAGCGCGCGGATCGGCCCTGATGGCGTCGATCTCGCCTTGCGTGAGGACGGGCGCGTGAGGCTGCGCGGCGCTGCGGGTGGTCAGGGGAAACAGCCACTGGATATAGTCGTGAACCGCTTCCAGTTCCTCGTCGGAAAAGGCCAGCACGTCGGCGGCAAGACGTCCTTGTCCGTCCCGCCCGCTGCCGGCGAGATAGGCATGGAGATGTCCTGCGCTCGATCCCGACATGGGGAGCTCCAATCCGGCGAAGATTGGAGCTCATCCATGGCTTAAGTGAGGAGGCTTACCGCGAAACGGGCGCAGATGATGAGAAGGAAGAGGCCGAAGGCGACTTCGAGCCTGCGCTTGGACAGGCGGTGGGCCAGGCGCGCGCCGATCGGCGCCATCCACGCGCTGGTGGGGATGAAGAGCAGGAAGCCGAGGAGCGAGACATAGCCCAGCGCCAGCGGCGGCTGGAAGGCGATGACGTTTGGATAATCGGCCATGTGCGGCCAGCCGGCATAGACGTACCCGATCGCGCCGGGGATCGAGATGAGAATGCCGAGTCCCGAGGAGGTCGCCACCGCCTGATGGATCGGGCGGTTGTAGAAGGTCATGAACAGGTTCGAGAGCTGGCCGCCGCCGATGCCCATGAGCGCGGAGAGAATGCCGATGACCCAGCCATAGACAACCATGATCGGCTTGGCCGGCATATCGAGGCCGAAACGCCAGGTATCCTTGCCGAAGAGCAGGCGGATCGCCGAGATGCCGGCGACGACCACGAACACGGCCTTGAACAGGTCGGCCGGCGCATAGCGGGCGATGATGCTGCCCACGACGACGCCCAGCACCACCGGCACGGCCCAGACACGCAGGATCGTCATATCCACCGCGCCCTTGGCCCTGTGAGCGTTGAAGGAGCGGATGGAGGTGGGGATGATGATGGCAAGCGACGTGCCGACGCAGAGCGGCATGCGGACTTCCTCCGGCACCTCCAGAATGCGGAAGAGCTCATAGAGGATCGGTACGGCAACCGCGCCGCCGCCCACGCCGAAGACGCCCGCGAGCAGGCCCGTAACGGCACCGGCTGCCAGGAGTGCGGCCACGAGCCATGCCAAATCGAAGAGAGGGATGCCGAACATCGCAAGGTCCATTGCTGAAAAGCACATCTGCCGTAGGATCTTTTGGGTCCTGCGGCAAGTGATAGTATTGCTGGCGCCTCAGGAGGAGGAGAGGCTCTTCCCGAGCCGCGCCTGGTATTCCCGGGCTCGCTGGTCGATCCAGGAACGGTCCGTGATGCCGCCGGGATTGGCGCGGGTCGCCATGGCGTCCATGAAGGCGAGGAAGCGCTCATGGGCGACGCCGTAAAGCCGGCGCAGCTCGTCCAAGGGCTCCGGATGATCGTCGACGCGCAGGTCGAGGACCGGGTAGGGCTCGTCGCGCCAGATCTTGAGCGCGGCCGATTGCTTGCCCCGCTTGTCGCCGCCCTCCGCCTGTCCGGCATCGAGGGCCGCCAGCAGGCGGTCCGCGAAGGGCAGGTCCATGCGCCGCTTATAGGTGTCGAGGGTGGCCTCGATCACGGCAGGGCCGGCGAGCATGTTGCCCGCGACCGAGACGCCCTCGTCGCTGAGATGACCGCACCAGTCGATGCAATCCTTCCCCGTATGGGCCGCAGTGCGACCCTCCCGGTCGATCACGTGAAGCTGGCGCGTTTCCCGCCCGGGATCGCCCGCCGTGAGCATGGTCACGATCTCATGGGCGCTGCGGCCCTCGGCAAGAAGGCGAATGCCGTCCGTGCCATAAAGCGGGTTGACGAGCGCCTGCGTGGCGAGCGCGCCGATCCGCGCCGCGCCATGGGGGCAGAGCGCTCCCACGGCGAAGAACTTGGTGGTGACGGCAACCCCGAAGGCGCCGGTCTCGGGGTCCTTCGCGATGATCGACCAGGTCATGGCCTACTCCTCAGCGGCCGACCGCATAGGCCTGCATGAGGCGCGGCGTCGCGGCCCCGTGCAGCAGCCCGTCCTTGTCGCGGCTTGCCGCAACGAGACGTCCGACGGTCCAGGCGGGCGCGACCTCGACGTCATGGCCGCGGGCGCGGAGATCGTCGAGGACTTCGGCTCCGTAGGTTTCCTCGGCCATGAGGTGGCCGGGCTTCTGCTCACGCGGATAGAAGGATGAGGGGAAATGCGCCGTGTGCGACATGGGCAGGTCGATGGCCTCCTGCAGGTTCAGCCCGTGATGGGCATGGCGCAGGAAGAGAAGCAGCTGCCACTGCTCCTGCTGGTCGCCGCCGGGCGAGCCGAAGACCATGTAGGGCTCGCCGTCCTTTTCCGCGAGGGTCGGGGTGAGCGTGGTGCGCGGGCGCTTGCCCGGCGCGAGGCTCGCGGGCAGGTTCTCTTCGAGCCAGAACATCTGCGCCCGGGAATTGAGCATGAAGCCGAGCTCGGGAATGACGGGCGAGGATTGCAGCCAGCCGCCCGAAGGCATGGCCGCGATCATGTTGCCGAAGCGGTCCACCACGTCGATATGCACCGTATCGCCACGGCGCGCCGAGCGCATGGACTGGAGCGTCGGCTCGCCGCCGGACACCTTGCGGTCCGTGGTGGAGAGGTCGCGTAGCGCCTTCAGGGTGCGCTCGACCTGATCCTCGTAGCCCTCGACGCGGCCGGGGCGAAGCTCCAGCGAAGCCTTGTCGGCGATCAGCTTGCGGCGCTCATCGTTGTAGGCGTCCGACAGCAGGGTCTCGATCGGAACGTCGATGAAGTTCGGATCGCCGTAATAGGCCTCGCGGTCCGCGAAGGCGAGCTTCATGGCTTCGACGACCGTGTGCACGAACGCGGCGCTGGTCGGGCCCATGGCGGCGAGATCGAAGCCTTTCAGCAGCGCCAGGGTCTGCAGGAAGACCGGACCCTGGCCCCAGGGCCTGATCTTGTTGACCCGGAAGTTGTGATACTCGTAGGTCTGGGGCGTGTCGTAGGAGGCCTGCCACTTCGCCATGTCGTCGGCCGTCAGCACTCCACGATGGCGCGAGCCGCTCTGGTCCATCACCTCCGTCTTGCGCACGAAGGCATCGATGGCCTCGGCCACGAAGCCCTTGTAGAAGGCATGACGCGCAGCCTCGATCTGGGCCTCGCGGTCGCTGCCCTTGGCCTCGGCCTCGCGGATGATGCGCTTCCAGGTATCCGCGAGCTGCGGGTTGCGAAACAGCTGACGGGGCTTTGGAACCTCTCCGCCCGGCAGATAGACCGCCGCGGAGGTTGGCCATTCTGTTTCGAAGAACTCCTTCAGGCCCTTGATCGTATCCGCCACGCGCGGCAGGAGCGGATGGCCTTGCTCGGCATAATAGATGGCGGGCTCCAGCACGTCCCTGAGCGAGAGAAGCCCGTGATCGCGCAGCAGCAGCATCCAGGCGTCGAACGCGCCGGGCACGACGGTGGCGAGCATGCCGTTGCCGGGGATCAGCTTGAGCCCCTCGCCCCTGTAATGTGCGATGGTCGCGCCCTGCGGCGCCGTGCCCTGGCCGCACAGCACTTCGACCTTTTTGGTCCTGGCCGAATAGAAGACGGCGGGGACCTCGCCCGAAGGGCCTACCAGATGCGGCTCGACCACCTGCAGCACGAAGGCCGAGGCGACGCAGGCATCGAAGGCGTTGCCGCCCTTTTCGAGCATCGACATGCCCGCGGCCGAGGCGAGCCAGTGAGTCGAGGTGACGATGCCGAAGGTGCCGAGGATCTCAGGCCGTGTCGTAAACATCATTTCTTATCCGAAGTTGGCGTCATTCTTACTGTTCGCGGGGATCGAGCGCGTCGCGCAGGCCATCGCCGAGAAGGTTGAAGCCCAGCACGATCAGGAAGATGGCCGTGCCCGGGAAGATCGACATCCAGGGAGCCTGATCCATGAAGTTCTTGGCCGTGTTGAGCATGGAGCCCCAGGAAGGGTTCGGCGGCTGCTGGCCCAGTCCCAGGAAGGAGAGGCTCGCCTCCGCGATGATGGCGGTTGCGATGGTGAGCGTGCCCTGGACCAGGATCGGCGGCAGCACGTTCGGCAGAACGTAGCGCACCAGGATCCAGAAATCGGGAAGGCCGATGGCGCGCGCGCCCTCCACGTAATCCTCCGCCTTGACCGTCAGCACCTGTCCGCGGGTGAGGCGAATGAAGATCGGCATGGCCGAGAGACCGATGGCGATCATCGCGTTGGTCAGGCTCGGGCCGAGGAAGGCGGCCAGGGCGATGGCGAAGATGAGGAACGGGATGGCCAGCATGGCATCCGTGGCGCGGGAGATCGCCGCATCGATCCAGCCGCCGAAATAGCCTGCCACGAGGCCGAAGGGGACGCCGAGTACGATGGCGATGAACACGGAGACCACGCCCGCCATGATGGAGGCGCGTGCGCCCCAGAGCATCCGGGAGAGAAGGTCGCGCCCGAGTTCGTCCGTGCCGAACCAGAACAGTTCGGATGGAGGCTTGCGGATGCTCGTGAAGCTCGGCTTGACCGGATCGAAGGGCGCGAGATAGGGCCCGATGATGGCTGCCAGGACGAAGAACAGGACGATGGCGCCGCCGAGAACGGCGCTCTTGTTCTTCAGGAACTTCGCAAGGACGCGGCTGCGCTTCTTCGGCAGGGCGACCTCATAGGCGACAACGGCTGTGGCGGTCATGCAGCGTGCCTCAGGCGGGGATTGACGAGAACGTAAAGGACATCGGCCAGCAGGTTCATGAAGATGAAGCCGACTGCCGTGCAGAGCACGACGCCTTGCACCACGGCGTAGTCACGGTTGAAGACCGCATCGACGATGAGCTTTCCGAAGCCCGGAATGGTGAAGATCTGTTCCGTGAGCACGGCACCGGCGAGCAGCTCGCCGAAGAGCAGGGTGGAAAGGGTCACGATGGGCACGAGCGCATTGCGCAGGGCATGCTTGAGAATGACCTTCCGGGACAGAAGGCCCTTCGCGCGGGCCGTGCGGATGTAGTCGGAGCGCATCACGCCGAGCATGGCGCTGCGGGTATGGCGCATGAGGCTTGCGGCCAGGCCCGTGCCGAGCACGAAGGCCGGCATGAGCATGGTCTTGATGTTGAGCCACAAGTCCTCGGTGGGAGGGACGTAGCCGGAGGCGGGCAGGAGCTTCCAGCGAACGGAGATCAGCATGATGAGCATGATGCCGAGCCAGAAATTCGGGATCGACAGGCCCGAGAGAGCGATCACGTTGGCTGTGTAATCGACTGTCGTTCCCTTCTTCACCGCGGAGATGATGCCGGTGGGAATGCCGATGGCCAGCGCCACGATCATGGCCATGATCGCCAGCTCGATGGTCACGGGGAGCTTGCTCATGATCAGGTCGAGCACCGGAATATCTGTGCGTAGGGAGATCCCGAGATTTCCGGTCAGGGCCGAGCTGATCCAGGCGAAGTACTGGACGGGGATGGGATCGTCCAGGCGATACTTCTCGCGCAGATAGGCGAGCACCTGGGGATCGCGCTCCTCGCCCGCCATGGTCAGGACCGGGTCGCCGGGCAGGAGCTTCTGCAGGGCGAAGACCAGGACCGACACGATGATCAATGTCGGGATGGCGATCAGTATTCGTCGTCCGATGTAGCGCAGCATCAGCTCGTGGAACCCGCTTCAGAAAACAGAGGGAGCGTGCCCGGTTCTGTCGACCGGGCACGGGCTTGGTCAGGCTATCAGGAGGCGAACTTCACGCCCTTCAGGCGGATCATGCCGTCCGGGTAAGGCTTGAAGTTCTGGACCTTCTTCGAATGAACGAAGGGCCAGGGCTGATAGTAGGTGTAGATGATCGGCAGGTCCTGGGTCAGGATTTCCTGGGCCGCATCGTAGAGCTGCTTGCGCTTGGCATCGTCATTGATGCTGCGGGCCTCGTTCAGGAGCTTGTCGACTTCGGCGTTGCAGTAGCGGCCGTCGTTCAGGGCTCCCTTGCAGGTCACGAAGGGATGGATGTTGCCGTCGGGATCGACGCGGCCGGACCAGCCGATCACGTTCACGTCGAAGTTGCCGGCCTGGGCTTCCTTCTGCATGGCGGCGAACTCGGTCGGGCGCAGCGTGATGTCGAAACCGGTTTCGGCCGCCATGGCCTGGATGATTTCGGCGATCTGCTGCGTCGTGGTGCTGGTGCCGAAGGTGAGCTCGAATTTCACCCGGTCCACGCCCGCTTCCTTCAGGAGCTGCTTCGCTTTGGCCACGTCGCGGCCCTTGGCGGCGAATTTCGGGTTGTTGTAGGGGCTCGCCTGCGGGAACGGCTGACCTGCCGGAGGATAGATGCCGGCGCCCACCACCTCGTTGATCACGTTGCGGTCGATGGAGAGCTCGAGCGCCTGACGCACCCGCTTGTCCTGGCCCAGCGGAGACTTGGCCCGCTCGCCGTTGTTGGTGTTGATGGTCAGGCCCTGATAACCGATGCCCGAGACCGGAGCGAAGACCAGGTTGGAATCGCCCTTGGCGGCCGGAACGTCGCTCGGCGCGAGGCGCTCGATCAGGTCGAGATTGCCGGAGCGGAGATTGGCGAGGCGCACGGTGGTGTCCGGAATCGGCTGGAATACGATGCGCTCGAAGTTGTAGTTCTTGGCATCCCAGTAATCCGCGAACTTCTCCAGAACGATGCGGTCGTTCTGCACGCGCTCGACGAACTTGTAAGGTCCCGAGCAAACCGGCTTCTGGCCGAAATCTGCGGAGGCGAAGGCCTTCGGCGACAGGATCATGCCCGCGCGGTCGGACAGCTGCGAGATCAGGGTCGCGTCCGGACGAGAAAGGTTCACCTTCACGGTCAGATCGTCGACGGCCTCGACATTGTCGACAGACGTCAGCTCGCTCTTGCGCAGCGAGTCCGGCAGGGTGCGGGCGCGGTCGAGATTTGCCTTCACGGCGGCCGCGTTCAACGGCTCTCCGTCATGGAATTTCACGCCGGGGCGCAGCTTGAAGGTTAGCGACTTGCCGTCATCGCTCCATTGCCATTCCGTGGCGAGTTCCGGCGTGAACTTCAGGTCGGGCGTGATGTCCACGAGCTTGTTGCAGAGCGACGTGAACACGATGCGTCCGACGAAGGTGCGGGCGCGGTGCGGATCGAGCACGTCCGGATCTTCGTTCAGGCCGATGCGCAGGGTCTGCGCGGACGCGGCGGTGCTCGCAAGGAGCCCGGCCGCCAAAGCCATCAGCAGTCTTTTCTTCATTCGATTGTCTCCAAGGTTCCTCTGGATGCTGTCCTCTGGGTTCAGGGGCTCGTCGCGACGGGCTTATCCTGCCGTTCGCGCCAAGTTCGGTAGAGCGCCAGGCGCTTGGCGAGCGCGGCGCTCGGGGGCGGAGCGCTGATGGAGCCAGCGCCGGCACCCTGGATTTCACGCCAGAAATGGCAGGCGACCTGCCGCCCATCGGGCGCTGTTTCGAGAGCGGGGTGCTGCTCCTTGCAAAGGGTGCGCGCATGGGGGCAGCGGGTGTGGAAGCGGCAGCCCGAAGGGGGAGCCGCGGGGCTCGGCACGTCGCCCTGCAGCAGGGCCTTCGGCTGCCGGTTCGCGGGACTCGGAATCGGGATCGCCGCCAGCAGCGCCTGCGTGTAGGGATGCAGAGGGTTGTCGAAGAGCGCGTCCGTTTCGGACAGTTCCACGATCTCGCCGAGATACATCACGGCGACCCGATCGCTCATATGCCGGATCACGGCAAGGTCGTGGGCCACGATAACGAGCGTGAGGCCGAACCGGTCTTTCAGATCCTCGAGGAGGTTGATGATCTGCGCCTGGATCGACACGTCCAGGGCCGAGACAGGCTCGTCGCCCACGATCAGCTTCGGGTCGCCTGCGAGCGCACGGGCAATGCCGATGCGCTGGCGCTGGCCGCCGGAGAACTCGTGCGGGTAGCGGTCCGCATGGGTCGGAAGAAGGCCGACGGTGCGCATGAGATCCGCCACGCGTTCGCGCTTCTCCCGGCCGCTCGCCAGGTCGTGCAGCCAGATCGGCTCGGCGATGATGTCGCCCACATTCATGCGCGGGTTGAGCGAGGCGAAGGGGTCCTGAAAGATGATCTGCAGGTCGCGGCGCAGGCGGCGCAGTTCGCTCTTGTTGAGTTTCAGGATCGAGCGGCCCTCATAGCGCACGTCGCCGTCGCTCGGCTCGATGAGCCGCAGGAGGAGACGGCCGAGAGTGGATTTTCCGCAGCCGGATTCACCCACGATGGCAAAGGTCTCTCCGCGCCGGACGCCGAGGGACACCCCGTCGACGGCACGCACCACCGTCGGCGAGGAGAGAAGGCCGCCGCTTCCGAAATGTTTCTTGAGTCCGACGCCTTCGAGGATGATGTCGGAAGAGGGCATCACGCTCATGAGGCGGCTCCGCGGTGAATTTCGAGAGGGGCGTACCAGCAGCGCGCCCGGTGTCCGGGCTTGATCTCGGCGAGCGGCGGAGGATCGTTCGCGCAGCGGGTGTCGGCGAAGGGGCAGCGCGGCGTGAAGCGGCAGCCCTTGGGCATCAACTCGGCAGGAGGCACCGTGCCGCGGATGGTGGCGAGACGTCCCTGGCGCCGGCCGAGGGACGGCACGGAGCCCATGAGGCCGATGGTGTAGGGATGCTGAGGATCCTCGAAGATGGCCTCGACAGGCCCGCTCTCGACCACGCGGCCCGCATACATCACGGCCACCTCGTCGGCGACTTCCGCCACCACGCCGAGGTCATGCGTGATGAGGATCATGGCCGTGCCGGTTTCCTCCTGCAGACGGCGGATGAGGGTGAGGATCTGCGCCTGGATCGTCACGTCTAGCGCCGTGGTGGGCTCGTCGGCGATGAGGAGCTGCGGATCGTTGGCGAGCGCCATGGCGATCATGACGCGCTGGCGCATGCCGCCGGACATCTCGTGCGGATAGGCGCGCAGGCGCTTCTCGGGCGCGGGAATGCGCACTTTCTTGAGCATGTCCAGCGCCCGCTCCATGGCCTCGGCCTTGGAGACCCTGCGGTGCCGGACGATTCCTTCCGCGATCTGGTCGCCGATGGTGAAGGCGGGATTCAGAGAGGTCATGGGCTCCTGGAAGATCATGGCCATCCGGTCGCCGCGCAGATCCGCCCGCTCGCGCTCGGTGAGCGTCAGCAGATCCTGCCCATCGAACATGGCGGAGCCGCCGACGATCCGCGCCGGCGGGGTGGGCAGGAGCCCCATGAGGGCCAGAGACGTCACGCTCTTGCCGCAGCCCGACTCGCCGACGATGCAAAGCGTCTTGCCCTTGCTCACCGAGAACGAGACGTCGTCGACGACGTTCACGCCCTTCGGAGCGCCATCGAAGCGCACGGACAGCCCCTGGACGTTCAGCAGAGGCTGAGCGGATGTTGCAATCGTCTGTGGCGTATGGGCTTCCGTGATCGGTTGTCGCACCGCTTCATGTCCCATGGCGAAGTCTATCCTTGTTGTTCTGGGGCACGGGGTCTGCCTGTATCTGTTCATCGGTCCGGTCGGGCAGGGGGCGCGTCATGACCTTCAGGAGGCCCTCCCGCACGAGTTCCAGGTGCTCGCGCATCGCATGTTCCGCCGCGCTGGCTTCCCGCTGGGCGATGGCCGCGATCACGCGGCGGTGCTGCTCCACATAGATCTTCTGGCGCTCGCTGGAGCGCGCGCGCTCCCGCAAGAGCTGCCATGTCGTGTCCTGGCGGATCCGGTCGACCATGTCGAAAATGGCGAGGAGAAGAGAATTGCCCGCCGCCTCCGCGATGGTGCGATGCAGGGCGCTGTCCCAGAGTTCGCGGCCGTCCGCGTCGTACGAGGTCGCGGTCCTGTCGGCGAGGCGCATGAGACGCTCGATGTCGCCGTTCGTCGCCCGCATGGCCGCCAGCCGGGCGAGGGCGGGTTCGATCTCGAGGCGCACATCCATCACTTCGAGCGGATGGGTGCGCTTCGTCAGCTCCTCCAAGTTGGTCTGCGCCTGGGCCGGGCGGGGCCCAAGGAAGGTGCCCTTGCCCTGATGCCGCCAGATCCGGCCTTCGGCTTCCAGCACCTCGAGCGCCCGACGCAGAGCGCGTCGCCCGATGCCGAGCCGGGTCGCCAGCACCCGCTCGGATGGGAGGCGCTCTCCGTCGAAGGCGCTGTCGTCGAGGAGAGCTCTCAGCCGCCCGAGGGCAAAGTTCGAGCTGTCCGTTGAAGGATCCGGGTCGGACATGAAGGTCCAGTTTTGTGCGAAGCAATATTACGACGGATCCCCCAATCGCGATTTCCTGTTGCGCAATTCGAGTCTCCAGCGCAACAAGGCTAGCTCAGGCATGAACCAATTTGCAACTGGTTCGGTGATGGTTCGTTAGTCGACAATGCCTCTTCGATCGGCAGGCCGGAGCCTCGAATTGAAGCTCTGCTCCCCGAAATGGCCTCTGCCGTGCATGGAATTTACGCAGCGGTAGGCGTGCTGCCGGGGTCTCCTTCTCCCGTGAGGGAGGGAAAGTCTCCCGGATTACCGCCCTTCGCCTGAATTGATGAGCGCGCGGAGGCCGTCGCGGTAGGTCGGATGGCGGAGCGCGATGCCGAGCTCCTTCTTGATCCGTTCGTTCCGGACGCGCTTGTTGTCTTCGTAGAAGGAGCGCGCCATCGGGCTCTGATCCGCCTGATCGAAGGGCACTTCCGGTGGCGGCTCACGCCCGAGCAGTTGGGCCGCATAGGCGATCACGTCCTGCGGCGGTCCCGGCTCGTCATCGGTGACGTTATATATGGCATTGCGGTTCGGGTGGGCGACGGAGGCCATGAGAACCTGGGCGACGTCCTCCGTGTGGATCCGGTTGAACACCTGGCCGGGCTTGACGATGCGTTGAGCGGTGCCGTCCACGATCTTCAGAAGGGCATTGCGGCCGGGGCCATAGATGCCCGCGAGCCTGAAAATCTGCACGGAGAAGGGAGCATTCTCGCCGATGGCGAGCCATTGGCGTTCTGCGGCGATGCGCTGGCGCGAGCGGAGCGTTGCCGGGTTGGGCGGGGTCGTCTCATCCACCCAGGCGCCATCGGCATTGCCATAAACGCCGACCGTCGACAGATATCCGACCCAGCGCAAGCGGGGCGCCGAGGCAATAACTTTAGAAAACTGCTCCAGCACCGGGTCCGTTTCACCCTTGGGCGGAACGGAGACCAGGAGGGCGTCGGCCTGGGACAGCCGGTCCACGATGCCGGGATCGAAGTCCGAACCATCGAAGTGATAGGCCTTTATGCCAGTAGAGGCGAGAGCCTGCGCCTTCTCCGCGGAGCGAACCGTGCCGCCGATCTCCGTGAAACGATGGCGGTAGAGTGCAATGAACTGCTGGGCGGTATAGCCCAGACCGAAGACGAAAAGGTTCATGAAACGGGCAGCCTTGAAGCATCGCACAGCGAATGGAGGGGGACCCTAGAGCAAAGGCTTTGAAAGGGGAATTCACTTTGGTGCAGAGTTGCGAGGCCGACGGTTGAATATGCGAAATTCCGCAGCCATAACAATGGGGCTGAAGCGCAACGGGTCCGGCTTTCCTTTCTCTCGAAAAACGCTTGCGTGGGGGAAAAAATGATTCTGACCGATCGGGACTTGGTCGATCTGGTAGCCTTCCGGCGCAAGCTCCACGGCATGCCCGAGTTGTCGCGCGAGGAAGCCGGGACGGCCAAGGAGGTGGAGGCGTTTCTGAGCGAGACGGGGGCCGACCGCCTCATCGCCGGTTTGGGCGGCCACGGGCTCGCCGCCATCTACGAGGGCCGCGAGCCGGGTCCCACGCTCATGTTCCGCGCCGAGCTGGATGGCCTGCCGATCGAGGAGACCTCAGAGATCGCGCATCGGTCCCGCATTCCCGGCAAGGGGCATCTGTGCGGCCATGACGGGCACATGGCCGTGCTGGCGGGCTTGGCGCGCGCTCTCGGCAGGGAGCGCCCCCGGATCGGTCGGGTCGTTCTGCTGTTCCAGCCTGCGGAGGAGGACGGATCCGGTGCCGCCGCCGTCATCGCCGATCCGCGCTTTCTGGAGGTCCAGCCCGATTTCGCTTTCGCCCTGCATAATCTTCCAGGGCTCCCGCTCGGCAAGGTTGCGCTGAAGGAGGGGCCGGTCAACTGCGCCTCTCGCGGCATGCGCATCGTGCTCAGCGGCAAGACCGCACACGCTTCGATGCCCGAATTCGGCCTCTCTCCGGTCGATGCCGTCGCCGCGTTGATGCCGAAGCTGACGGCTCTCGGAAGCGGCGGCCCTCTGGAAGAGAGCTTCGCGATGGTGACGGTCACCCATGCCAGGATCGGCGAACCGGCCTTCGGCGTCGCTCCCGGTCGAGCCGAGATCTGGGCGACCCTGCGGACGCTCACCGATCACCGCATGGACGAATTGTGTTCGAGCGCAGAAAAACTCGTGCGAAGCGTTTCAGGCGAGAAAGGTCTCGATGTCGAGATCACCTATGACGACATCTTCCGGCACTGCGAGAATGCGCCTGAAGCGGTCGCACATCTGCGCCGGGCTCTGGAGGCCGAGGGAATTGCCTATGATCGGGGCAATCTGCCGATGCGGGCCTCGGAGGATTTCGGACGCTTCGGCGAAAAGGCTACTGCCGCCATGTTCTTCCTCGGGGCCGGCGAGAAACATCCGAGCCTGCACAACCCAGACTATGATTTTCCGGACGAACTCATCGGTATAGGAACGCGGATATTCCTGCGAACCGTGAAGAATCTGCTCGGGTGAAGCTGCGATATCAGAGCGGAAGATTGCGCAGAGCCGAAACGGCCTTCATGACGCCACGCAGTTCGGCCAGCCCCTTGAGACGGCCGATGGCCGGATAGCCGGGATGCGTAGGCTTGCCGACATCGTCGAGAAGCTCGTGGCCGTGATCGGGTCGCATCGGAATGCGCCAGTGCGGCTCGCCGGCATCCTTCCTGCGCTTCTGTTCTTCCAGCAGCGCCGTGACCAGGGCGACCATATCCGTGTCGCCGCCCAGATGGTCCGCCTCCATGAAGGATCCGTCCGGCTCCTTGGCGACGTTGCGCAGGTGGGCGAACCAGATCCGCTTCGCGAAGCGTTGCGCGATGGCGGGAACGTCATTGGCGGGATTGGCGCCCAAGGAACCGCTGCAGAGGGTGAGGCCGTTGGCGGAAGAGGCCACGGCGTCGAGGATGAAGGCGATGTCGTCCGCATTCGAGACGATGCGCGGCAGGCCCATGAGCGGACGTGGCGGATCGTCGGGATGAATGCACATCCGGATTCCGGCCTCTTCCGCCGCCGGGATTACCTCGCGCAGGAAACGGGCCAGGTTGGCGCGCAGGGCCGCCGCGTCGATGTCCCGATACCGGTCGAGCATGACGCGCAGGCCTGGGATGTCGTAGCGATCATAGGCGCCGGGCAGGCCCGCCATGATGTTCGAAAGAAGCGTGCGCCGATCCGCCTCGGACGAGCGGACATGCCATTCCCTGGCGCGGCGCAGAATGTCGTCTGAATAGTCCGCTTCCGCCCCCGGGCGCTCCAGCATGTGGCAATCGAAAGCCGCGAATTCGTGCAGATTGAAGCGCAGCGCCGTCCCACCGCCCGGAAGAGGATGGGCGAGTTCCGTACGCGTCCAGTCGACCACGGGCATGAAGTTATAGCAGACGGTCGTGATCCCGCAGCGCCCTAGATTGCGCAGGCACTGGCGGTAATTGTCGAACAGGGGCGTCAGGTCGCCTTCGCCGATCTTGATGCTCTCGTGAACGGGCAGGCTTTCGACCACGCTCCAGCGCAGGCCGAGAGATGCGTCGGCGGCGATGAGCGCCTTGCGCTTCTCGATCTCCTCGACGCTCCAGACGACACCATAGGGAATCTGGTGCAGCGCGGTCACGATTCCCGTTGCCCCCGTCTGGCGGATATGGGGCAGCTCGATCACATCTTCAGGGCCGAACCAGCGCCAAGTCTGTTCCATGACGTTGCCTCTCGAGAAGGGACACAATCGGACGTGCCCGCTGGAATGGGTCTTTTGTGGACGTCACGCGCTGATTGCCTCCGCAAGCGCGGCATCCTCAGGCTCGAACAGATCCGGGTATCTTGCGGCCAACTCCGGTAGGGATCGCAGGATCTCGCTCAGGTGCTCGTGCATCGCCCGTTCCGCCGCAACAGGATCGGCCGCCTTGATGGCCTCGACGATCATCGCATGCTGCGCCACGATGGTATGGCGCGGTGTGGCCTGTTTGACGTCGAGATATCTCACCCTGTCCATCTGGGGCTTCACGTCCTCGATCATGCGCCAGGCGACAGGGCGCCCGGCCGCCTCGGCCAGAAGGCGGTGAAACTCTTCGTCGAGCGCCAGGAAATCGTCGGACGAGGTGCCGCGCTGGGCGCGGCGCTGGCGGGTCAGGCTTGCGTTCAACTCGGCCAGGATGGCGGGAGTGGCTTTTAGCGCCACTTCTCGGACGACGGCGCATTCCACGGCCTGCCGAATGAAGCGTGCATCCTCCACGGCGGCCTTCGAAATCTTGACGACCTGGGTGCCCCGCTGCGGCAGGACACGGACGAGCCCGGCCTCGCTCAACTTGATCAGGGCTTCGCGCACGGGGGAGCGGCTTACACCGAACTTCTGGGCGAGATCCTGCTCGGACAGCATCTCACCGGGTGAAATCTTCATGCTGACGATGGCTTGCCGCAGGGCGCGGGCGACCTGGCGGGCCATCGGCTCACGGGCGATGTCGAGCTTCGCAAGAGGGGCGGGTTCATTCATAAGTGGCACACTACCATACTAGTAGACCATTGCAAAGCATTGGAGATCGTTTTAAGCTTCAGGCAATGAGGCTCTTCAAACATGCAGACAAGCAGGACGAAGGGCCGAGGGAGAGCGCCATGCTGATCCACCCGGACCGGCTATTTCCTGCAGAGCCCGCGACCCGCGAGGTTGCGCGTCGGCTTTATGCGGAGATCCGGGATCTGCCGATCATCTCGCCGCACGGCCACACGGATCCACGCTGGTATGCCGAGAATGAAGCTTTCCCTGATCCTGCGGCGCTGTTCGTCATCCCCGATCACTATATCTTCCGCATGCTCTACAGCCAGGGCGTTCGGCTCGAGGAGCTCGGCATTCCGACGAAGGACGGCAGTGCCGTCGAGCGCGACCCGCGGACGATCTGGCGGCGCTTTGCTGCGCATTACCATCTGTTCCGGGGCACGCCGACGCGCGCATGGCTGGATCACACTTTCGCAACCCTCTTCGGTTTTGCCGAACGTCTTTCCGCTGCCAATGCCGATTTCTATTATGACCGGATCGCCGAGGCCCTGCGCCAGCCGGAATTCCGCCCGAGGGCGCTGTTCGAGCGCTTCCGCATCGAGGCCATCGCGACGACGGAGAGCCCGCTCGATCCCTTGAAACATCACGAGGCGATCCGGCAATCGGGATGGAGGGGCAGGGTGGTCACGGCCTATCGGCCGGATCCCGTCGTCGATCCGGACTTCGAGGGCTTCCGGCAGAATCTCGCCCGCTTCGGGGAGATCACGGGCTGCGATACGTTCAGCTGGAACGGTTATCTGGAGGCGCATCGCAAACGGCGGGCGTTCTTTCGCGAGTTCGGAGCCACCGCGACCGATCACGGCCATCCCACGGCGCAGACGGCGGATCTTTCGCGGGCGGATGCCGAGGCTTTGTTCCGGCGTGTCTCCACGCGTCACGCGACGCCTGAGGATGCCGAGCTGTTCCGGGCCCAGATGTTGACCGAAATGGCGGCCATGAGCCTGGAGGACGGCATGGTCATGCAGATCCATCCCGGCTCCTCCCGCAATCATAACGCGGCGCTTTTTGGCCGCTTCGGCCGCGACATGGGCGCCGACATCCCGTCGCGGACTGATTACGTCCGGGCGCTCAAGCCCCTGCTCGACAGGTTCGGCAACGAGCGCAACTTCACGCTTATCCTCTTCACCTTGGACGAGACGAGCTATTCGCGGGAGCTGGCGCCCCTCGCGGGCCATTACCCGGCGCTGAAGCTCGGTCCGGCCTGGTGGTTCTTCGATGCCCCCGAGGGCATGCGGCGTTTCCGCGAACTCACGACGGAAACCGCAGGGTTCTACAACACGGTCGGCTTCAACGACGATACGCGGGCTTACCTGTCGATCCCGGCGCGGCATGACATGGCCCGTCGCGTCGATTGCGCCTTTCTCGCAGGGCTCGTGGCAACCCATCGCCTCGACGAGGATGAGGCGCACGAGGTGGCCTACGATCTCGCCTATCGCCTCGCGAAGGAGGCTTACAAGCTGTGAGACGGGACATGGCCGCTCAAGAGCCGTGTCGCACAGAAACGGGAGGAAGACCATGAGGACCTTGATCACCAGACGGACCTTCGTAGGCGGCGCTGCGGGCGCCGCGGGCGTTGCAGCCTTCGGAGGCGCGAGCTTCGCGCAAGCCAAGCTGCCGACGAGCCCCGTCACCCTCAATATCATCGATGTGGCCGGCAATCTGGCGCTGACGCAGAAAGCCATCGAGAACTACCGCAAGGCGAAACCGAACGTCGTTTCGCGCATCGCCTTCACCAAGGCCACGGCTCCGGAACTCGCCGGAAAGATCAAGGCGCAGCAGGATGCCGGGCGGGTGGACATCGACCTCGTGCTGACAGGCACCGACGCGCTGTCCGCCGGTATCGAGCAGAAACTCTGGGTCGACCTGATTCCCGGTCATGCGGGGAGCCTGCCGAAACTCGACGACATCTATCTGCCGGCCGCAGCGAAGATGCAGGCGCTCGCCAAGGGGCAGGGCGTCGTCGTCACCTATTATCCTTCGGGCCCGCTGCTGGAATACATGCCCGACAAAGTGAAGACCGTGCCGACCACGGCGGAGGAACTGCTTGCCTACACCAAGGCCAATCCGGGCCGCTTCCTTTATGCCCGCCCGGCCAATTCCGGCCCCGGGCGCACCTTCATCATGGGCCTCCCCTACATCCTGGGCGACAGCAATCCGCAGGATCCCGCCAAAGGCTGGGACAAGACCTGGGCGTATCTGAAGGAGCTGGGGCAGAACATCGAGTATTATCCCTCCGGCACCGGCGCAGTGATGAAGGAGCTCGGAGAAGGTTCCCGCGACATGACCGTCTCCACCACCGGCTGGGACATCAATCCCCGCGTGCTCGGCGTGGTGCCGAAGGAGGCGAAGGTGGCGGCGCTCAAAGGCTTCCACTGGGTGGCGGACGCTCATTACATGTGCATCCCCAAGGGACTTCCCGAGGAGAAGGTCGCGGTTCTTCTCGATCTCATGAACTTCCTGCTCACCAAGGAGCAACAGGCCTATACCTACGATGAGGGTTATTTCTATCCCGGCCCGGCCGTGAAGGGTGTGACCCTCGACATGGCGCCCTCGGAAAGTCAGGCCGCCATCAAGGAGTTCGGCCGTCCCGAATACGAGAAGTGGATCGCCGAGAACCCGATCGAAGTGCCCCTGCAGCCCGAGCAGATGGTCGTCGCATTCCGCATGTGGGACGAGCAGGTCGGCGGAGCCAAGCGCAAGTAAGTCGAGACCCAAGGACCCGCGATGACCATAGCCCTTTCCCAATTCGATGAAGTCCGGCTCGACCGCGTCAGCCGCGACTTCGGGGCGCTCAACGCCCTGCGCGACGTTTCCCTCACGATCCGGCGGGGCGAGTTCATTGCCTTGCTCGGCCCTTCCGGTTGCGGGAAGTCGACGACGTTGAACTGCATCGCGGGTCTTCTGCCTGTGACGGGCGGAGCGATCTGGCTCGACAAGAGCCGGGTCGATACGCTGCGTCCCGAGGAGCGCGGGTTCGGCATGGTGTTCCAGAACTACGCGCTCTTTCCCCATCTCAACGTGCGCCAGAACATCGGCTTCGGCCTGAAGATGCGCGGCAGGCCCAGGGCCGAGATCGACCGCAAGGTCGACGAGGCGCTGAGCCTCGTCCGTCTCCAGGGGCAGGAGCACAAGTTGCCGGGGCAGCTCTCCGGCGGCCAGCAGCAGCGCGTGGCCATTGCCCGCGCCATCGTCATCGAGCCTCCGCTGGTGCTCATGGACGAGCCGCTCTCCAATCTCGATGCCAAGCTGCGTCTGGAAATGCGCGCCGAAATCCGGCGCATTCACAATGAGCTCGGGGCCACCACCATCTATGTGACCCATGATCAGGACGAAGCCCTGTCGCTCGCGGACCGGATCGTCGTCCTGCGCGACGGTGCCGTCAGGCAGGTCGGCTCGCCGAAGGAGCTTTATGAGACGCCGGCCCATTTCGACGTGGCTGATTTCATGGGCTTCCGCAACAAGCTGAAAGGGCAGGTCGTGGCAGTCGAAGGAAGCCGCGCGGTGCTCGACGTGGAGGGAGCGCGGATCAGCGGCATCGTTCAGGAGCGGGTAACGCCCGGGGCCGTGGCCTATGCCGCGATCCGTCCGGACGATCTCGTCGTGGGCGATGGGGGACGGAACGCCATCGCCGCGACGGTCGACACCATCGAATATCGCGGGCGGGAATTCGTCGGAACCGCCCATTCGGCCGGCGGCCTGGATTTCGTGTTCCGGTCCCATCAGCAGGTCGAGCCGGGCTCGACGGTGCACCTGCAGGCGGATGACGAGCGCGTGCTCGTTTTCGCTGAGCCCGTTCAGGGGAGACATTGATGGATGTCCTCGCCCACGCCCCCGCCGTCGAACAGGGCCCCAGCCTGCGCCAGCGTCTGGCGGCCAAGGGCTTCGACGCCGTCACCCTGCTCGTCGTTCCCGCGGCCGTCTTCAGCCTGCTGCTGTTCGTCTATCCCTTCGCCTTCGGCTTCGTTCTCTCCTTCGAGCCGAAAGGGGGCGGCGAGTGGCTCTCCAACTACAGGCGCTTCTTCTCGGATCCTTTTCTCTACGAGACCATCGCGAAGACGCTCTGGCTGGCGATCCCCGTCACGCTGCTCAATCTTCTTCTGGCGATTCCGATCGCTTTTCGCGTGCGGCTCATGCGCCATCAGCGCCTTCTGACCACGATCCTCGTCCTGCCGATCACCCTCGGTACGGTGCTGGTGGCGGAAGGATTGTTGAATTATCTCGGCCCTCAGGGATGGTTCAACCGCACCCTGATGACGCTCGGCCTGATCTCCCAGCCCTTGAAGCTCGTCCATAACTACTGGGGCGTGTTCGCCTCGCTCTTGATCACGGGCTTTCCCTTCACCTTTCTTCTGACCCTCTCTTACGTGACCGGCATCGATCCGGCCCTGGAGCAGGCGGCGGCGACCCTCGGCGCCAGCGCATGGCAGCGCTTTCGGCATGTCTATCTGCCGCTGCTGATGCCGGGTCTGGCGATCACCTTCTGCCTTTCCTTCGTGCAGGCCTTTTCGGTGTTCCCGTCCGCTGTGCTTCTCGGCGAGCCGGCCGGCCCTACCCGCGTGATCTCCATTGCGGCGGCGCAGGCCGCCTTCGAGGAATACGATTATTCCATGGGCGCGGCGATTGCGATGATCATGGGTGTCGTCCAGCTCGCCATCGTCGTCGCGGTTCTCGCCTCGCGCGGGTTGTTCTACCGCGGTCCGGCCTCCGGCGCGAAAGGGTGAAGCGATGATCCGCGATACGACGCTTGGCGCCAAGCTATGGGCTGCAGCCGTCTGGGCCACCGTCGGCTTTTTCGTCGTCAATCTTCTGGCGATGATCGCAACCGTGGTGACGAGTTCCTTCGCCACCCGCTGGCTCGGCACGTGGCTGCCTGCGGGCTGGACCACCCGCTGGTATTCCTCCGCCTGGAGCGAGTTCCAGCTCTGGGATGTCCTGATGGTCACGTTTCAGGTGATCGGGGCCGTCGTCTTCATTTCCGGCGTGCTGGGCGTCACCGCCGCCTACGCGCTGGCCCGCCGCGACTTTCCGGGCAAGAAGCTCCTTGTCCTGCTTTTCCTGTTGCCGCTCATGATCCCGTCGATGACTTTCGGCATTCCGCTGGCGACGGTGCTTTACCAGACAGGGCTCGCCGGTACCTTCTGGGGCGTGGTTGCGGCCAACCTCGTGCCCACCGTGCCCTTCGTGATCCTGGTCATGATCCCGTTCATCGAGCAGATCGATCCGAAGATCGAGGCGGCCGCCCGGGTGTTCGGGGCCAACACCTTTAAGCTTTTCGTCCACGTGCTCTTGCCCCTGCTCATGCCGGGGATCCTGGCGGCGCTGCTGCTCGTGCTCGTGCGCACCATCGCCATGTTCGAGCTCACCTTCCTCGTGGCCGGGCCCACCAGCCAGACCCTCGTGGTGGCGCTCTATTACGCCGTGTTCGCCGCGGGCGTGCGCGCCGTCCAGTCCATCGACGCCATGGCCGTGATCTACATGGTCACGACCCTGGTCTGGCTCATCATCGCCCTGCGCTTCGTCAACCCGACCCAGATCGTCACCCGCGCCAAGCAGCAACCGGCCCATTGAGGATCCGATGAGAAAGCGTTTGAACGAGGCCGCGCTCTCCAGCCTTCCCGCCGGAATCCGGCGGCCGGACTACGACAGGAGTGCGGTTTCGACGGGGATCGTACATCTCGGCGTCGGAGCGTTCCACCGGGCCCACCAGGCTGTTTACACCGACGATGTGCTGGCAGCTGATCCGCGATGGGGCATCGTCGCGGCGAGCCTGCGCAGCCCGGACACCTTCGAGGCCCTCGATCCGCAGCAGGGCCTCTACACCCTGTCGGTGCGCTCGCAGGAGGGGGAGGCGCTCCGGGTGATCGGGGCGATCCGCCGCGTCATTGTCGCTCCGCGAGCGAGCGACAGCCTCCTCGACGTGATGACCAACCCCGCCACACGCATCGTCACGCTGACGGTGACGGAGAAGGGTTATTGCCACGATCCGGCGACCGGGGCCCTGAACGAGAAGCATCCGGACATCGTGCACGATCTCACCTATCTGAAAATCCCACGGTCGGCGCCGGGCTTCATCATCGAGGCGCTGCGCCGCCGCCGCGCGGCCGGGGACCCACCCTTCACGGTTCTCTCCTGTGACAATCTCCCCTCCAATGGGCGCACGGTGAACCGGGTCCTCACCCGTATGGCCGAGCTGGTCGATCCCGAGCTCGGCCGCTTCGTGGCCGAGCAGGTATCCTGTCCTTCGACCATGGTCGACAGGATCGTGCCGGCGACGAGCGATCAGGATCGCGAGCGGATCGGACAGGCCCTCGGCGTCCAGGATGCCTGGCCGGTCGTGACCGAACCTTTCACCCAATGGGTGATCGAGGACCATTTTCCGCTGGGCCGCCCGCCCTGGGAAAAGGCGGGGGCGGAGTTTGTCGGCAATGTCGAGCCCTATGAGCACATGAAGCTCAGGCTCCTGAACGGGAGCCATTCGACACTGGCCTATCTCGGCTATCTTTCCGGCTATGAAACCGTCGCGGACGCCATGGGCGATCCGTCCTTCGTCCGCCTGATCCAGGGGCTCATGGACGATGAGGTCGCTCCCACGCTCCACATGCCGCCGGGGGCGGATCTGTCATCATACAAGCGCGCGCTGATCGAGCGATTCAAGAACCCGGCCCTCAAGCACCGCACATGGCAGATCGCCATGGATGGATCGCAGAAGTTGCCCCAGCGCCTGCTCGGGACCGTTCGCGACCGTCTTCTCGTGAACGCACCCATCGGGCGGCTATCGCTGGGGGTGGCTGCCTGGATGCGCTATGTCACCGGCGTCGACGAGAAGGGGGCGCCCATCGACGTGCGCGATCCCATGGCGCCTCGTCTGCGGGAGCTGGCCGAGCGCTCCGAGGGTTCTGCCGAGCGCCTCGCTCGTGAACTTTTCGCGGTGCGTGAAATCTTCGGCGATGATCTGCCTCAGGATCCGCGCTTCACCACAGCCGTCACAGCGAACCTGACAAAGCTCTATGAGACGGGCGCGAAACGGACCGTTGCTGAGTTCAGGCCGGATTGACCCCTCAAAGGCTTTCCGCCTTCGCGCGCTTGCGCAAGCAGGACCGGCACCGGCAACCGAACGGCTTGATGAAGGTCTCGAAATAATTCTTGCCGTAGTTATAGGTGATCTCGTCGCCGGGTTTGATCCGCTTGATGGCCTTGATGCGAATTCTGCCCCTGGAGACGGTCGCCTCGGCATTCGGGCGGCAGGAATGATTGATGTAGCGCGCCGTGTTCCATCGCGGCGAACCGTCGATGGTCCAGCGGTCGTTGATCTCGAAGAGGTACCGCGTGTTCCGGCGCCGTTGAACCTCCTCGTTCGTGATCCGAGGGCCGACATACTCGATGATGAAGGTTCCTTTTTCGATCGCATCCGTCGCGAACAGGCCAAGGCCGGTTTCCGATCGTCCGATGCGAAACGGGCCATCTGGCGTTTTGGCATTCATAATCTCAAGTCGCTCCCGGGCATTCTGGGCCGTACTGCCGTGTCATGGGCAAGGTCGTCGGAGTTCTAAATGGGACACGGCACGACCTTCTCCAGATCGCGCGATCGATTCCCCAGTTTCGTGATGAGATTCATCCCAAGCCTGTAACGGCTTGCCGACGGCGTTTGCCGATTCAGGCGGATATCGGATGAGTGCGCCTTTTGTCGAGATGGAATCGCCTAGCGCGATCCTTCGCGTCACCGTGAAAGACACGTCGCAAGAGGAATCCGAAAGAGGCCTTTCTTCGGAGCCGATGCTTCAGACGACTTCGGATGTATCTGAGGTCCCGGCGAGGGATTTGCGGAGCGTTTGAGCGAAGTGATCGTAGGAAAACGGCTTCGAGAGAGTCGGGCATCCGCGAAAGCGTTCGGGGAGGGCGCGGAAATCGTAGCCCGTCGAGAAGATGAAGGGAATGCCGCGGAACCGCAGGACATCGGCGACCGGAAAGACGACCGATCCATCGACATTGATATCGAGAAGTCCAACATCGATTTCCGCCTGCAGGGCGAGAGTCAGGGCATGGTCCAGCCGCGCAGCGGGGCCAACGATTTCGCATCCGAAATCGAGAACCATGTCCTCGATGAGCATCGAGATCATGGCCTCGTCTTCGACGATCAGGACTCGCTTTCTCTGACCTTCAAGCATAGCCCCTCCAATCGGGAAGGCGCGTCATATAGCGCCTTGCGAACGTCGTTTTTCGAATCGGCTTTGCCCAGTCTAAGCGAAGTTCCCAGCCCGATTCACTATCCTAGGTTATAAAAAAACAGCTTATCGTAGCCCCCCAGACGAATCGAAGTAAAGGCCCGCCCCTTTACGCAGGCGCGACGGCGTTCTTGCGTGCGATCTCCGCCCGAACGACCGGAGCGACTTTGGTGCCCATGAGCTCGATGGAACGCATGATCTGCCGGTGCGGCATGGTGCCGACGCTGAACTGCGCCAGATAGCGATCATGACGGAAAAGTTCGTGCTGGAACAAGATCTTGTCGATCACTTCCTGCGGGCTGCCCACGGCCAGCGCTCCACGGGGCTCGCGCATGGCGTCGAATTGCGGTCGGGTGGTGGGCGGCCACCCCCGTTCGCGCCCGAGCTGGGTCATCACCTGGGCATAGGCGGGAAAGAACTCGTCCGCCGCCTGTTGGGACTCGTCGGCGATATAAGCGTGGGTGTTGATGCCGACCTTGAGCGTTGACGGATCGCGCCCGGCGCGTCTTGCCGCCTCTCGGTAAAGCGACACGAGCGGAACGAAACGCTCCGGTTGCCCGCCGATGATCGCAAGCGCCAGCGGCAGTCCCAGCGCGCCTGCGCGCGCCACCGACTGAGGCGTTCCGCCGACCGCGATCCAGACCGGGATAGGGTCCTGGACCGGGCGGGGATAGACCGGTTGGTCCGTCAGCCCGGCCCGATGCCGTCCCGACCACGTGACACGCTCCTGGTTCCGGATCTTCAGGAGGAGATCGAGCTTTTCGGCAAAGAGCGTGTCGTAATCCTCAAGATCGTAGCCGAAAAGCGGGAAGGATTCGATGAAAGAGCCGCGTCCGGCCATGATTTCCGCGCGTCCGGCGGATAGGAGGTCGAGGGTCGCGAATGACTGAAACACACGCACCGGATCGTCCGAGCTGAGCACCGTCACGGCGCTCGTCAGGCGGATCCGTTTCGTCCGCTCCGCGGCAGCCGCGAGAACGACGGCCGGCGCGGAGACCACGTAATCGGGCCTGTGGTGCTCGCCCAGGCCGAAAACGTCGAGGCCGACCTGATCGGCCAGCTCGACTTCTTCAAGGAGGTCGCGCAGGCGCTGGGCGGGAGAGAGCATATACCCGGTGGCGGGATCCCTGGTCAGCTCGCCGAAAGTATAAACGCCAAGTTCCATAAGGGCCGCCCTCGCATCCCATCAGCCGCCAAGGCTATATCAGGCAAGGGGCCGGAATGCACAGACCGTGTCCGTCCGAGGCGGGGTCGTCCGTGCCGCGGCCTTTCGATCAGGGCATCCGCCCATGGGGCCTATCATTCTCCGTGCAGTGCGAATGACACCGTAATCCATGCCCTGGGTGAATGTTGCGGACGTCAATCGATAGTCATTATGTCCTAGATGCAATGATGGATGGGCAGAAAACGGGGAATTGGACTGCACAATCCGTATTAGCCGCCGTTTTGGGACCTTGCGTGAAATGTTTAGGTATGAGTAGTTATCGTCTTGCTCTCAATGGTTGAGGGCGCTACGCCTATGGCGTTTACGAAACTTGAGACTTTAGAAGGCAGTCCTGATGGGCCGGGGAAATGATCACCGTGATCGCCGACGTCAATTTGGCGGTCAACCCGAAGATCACTGGGGCGATTTCGCTCCGCCAACATCTTATGAACGGCCCATGCGGCAGACTTCCTACCCGGCCTCGGGACCCGAGACCGAGGCACGGGTGAAGTGGTTCAATCCCGAGAAGGGTTTCGGATTCGTCGAAATGACCGACGGTTCCGGCGAGGCGTTCCTGCATATCCGGCAGGTCGAGGCTGCGGGCTATTCCGCCCTCGAATCCGGCACGACCCTGGTCATCCGGGTCGGTGCGGGCCAGAAAGGGCCGCAGGTGCAGGAAATCGTCAGCGTTGACGCCAGCACCGCCGAACCGGAGCCGCCGCGCGCCCCACGTCCGGTTCGTCCGGCCCGCCCGACGGGTCCGGCCGGTCCCCGGCCGGTCAGCGGTCCGCCGGAGGTGCCCGCCACCGTGAAGTGGTTCGACCCCGTGAAGGGCTACGGCTTCGTGTCCGTCGAGGGTGAGAGCAAGGACCTTTTCCTGCACATTTCCGTCGTCGAGCGCGCCGGCCTCGGCCAGCTCGATCAGGGTCAGGCCGTCCGCGTCGCCATCGTCGATGGCCGCAAGGGTCCCGAAGTCGGCGCCATCGAGCTGGCCTGAGGCTCTTAGCTTCCTTCACTGATGAAAACGATCCGGGTCCACTGCGTCAGCAGTGGACCTCCTCGAATGCGCGCACCCACATCTCGCACAAGCCCGACCGCACGATGTCGTTGAGCGTGAACTCGATGATCGGAACGGGCAGCATCTGAGACTTGATCAGGTGGATGACCGTGCGAAGACCCGATGTCTCGCGCAGGTCGCACTGGCTCACATCCCCATTGATCACCACCGTGCAATCCTCTCCGATCCGGGTGAGGAAGGTTTTCATTTCGGCCGGAGTCGCGTTTTGCGCCTCGTCCAGAAGAATGAAGGCATCGCGCCAGGACCGTCCGCGCATGACCTCGAAGGGAACCATCTCGATATCGCCGTTCTTGACCGCGATGTCGTAGGCAGCCGTGCCGATGCGCTCCTTGATGGCCTCGATGACCGGGGCGGCCCAAGGTCCGAACTTTTCCTCGAGACTGCCCGGGAAAAAGCCGAGCGAGCGGCCGCTTGGGACGTTGGGTCGGGTGAGAATGATCTTGCGGATGCGCCTCTGGCGGAAAAGGTCGGCGGCGTAGGTCGCCGCGATCCAGGTCTTGCCGGTGCCCGCGGGGCCGAGCACCACGATCTGTGGGTTGCGTTTCAAGGCGTCGAGATAATCGTCCTGCGTTGCATTGAGGGGCTTGATCGGCGGAGGGTTGCGCTCGGCCTGGAACTTGGATCCGGTGAGGTCGAAGACCTGCGCTGTTTCAAGGGAGCGGCGGGTCTTGCGTCTCTGCTTCTCATGATGCTTGCTCAATGACCAACTCCGGGTTTCGAAACTGCGCAGAGGTACTACCCAGGGGCCGCGCAGAGGCGTCTGGGGTGGAAACTTGCGATCGACACGGGGATGCGAGAGCGAGTGGCTGCGGGCGGTGAATTTCCGCGATCCAGAGAAAGAGGATCAGCCTGCCTGCCCATCAAAGCCTGTTCTGCTACCTACGCGAGGTAAACTATCTTTGATTCTCATGACAGTTTACCGCTGCTACGCCTGCCTGCGAGTCAAATGTTGAGGCACTCTGCTTGGTTCCCGGGCATGATCCCTTCAGGAGGTGCAGGGGGAATTAAGCTGTGGATGGTTTTTTTTGAACCATGGCGCGGTGAGCCGGATCGGGTTCGCCTTCAGGACGGCGCCGAACCTCGAAATGGACTGTCCCACCATGCGAGAGCAATTCAAGCGGCCCTGGCGGGGGAGCGGTGATCTCATGAGATCTCGCCAAGTTCGGATGACGAATGGTAAGGAATGCGCCTCCATAAAGGGCAGGGCGGCATGATCGTCATTTTCGGTTCCATCAACATGGATCTCGTCGCACGGGTCCAGCGGATCGCCAGGCCGGGCGAAACCGTTCTGTCGCGCCGGGCGGACAGCTTCTTCGGCGGCAAGGGGGCCAACCAGGCGGTCGCCGCCGCGCGTACCTGCCGGGGCGGGTCGGTGCGCGTCGCCATGGCCGGTGCCGTCGGCCACGACCCTTTCGGAAACGCGTGCCTGAGGAACCTGGAGGAGAACGGCGTCGATATCCGGGCCGTCCGGGTCACGGATGAGCCGACCGGCTGCGCGTTCATCACGGTCGACGCGTTGGGAGAGAACGCCATCACCGTCGCGAGCGGCGCCAACATGGCGCTTCGTTCCGCCGACCTGCCGGACAGCCTTTTGTCCAAGGCCCGCGTGCTGGTTCTTCAGATGGAAGTGTCCCTGTCCGAGAATTTCGAGGTCGCGGCAAGGGCGCGCCGGGCGGGGGTGAAGGTCATCTGGAACTTCGCGCCGGTTCCGCCGGTCAAGGACCGTTCGGGCATGGCCGAACTCCTGGAGGTCACGGACATGCTCGTCGTGAACGAGCACGAGGCGCTGGCGATTGCCGAGATCGCGGGCCTATCGACCGGAAGCGACTATCTCACGGCGGCGGCCGCCCTTGCCCGCGACTTCGGGCCGACCTGCATCGTCACGGCCGGGGCGCAGGGCGCTTATGCCGTCTCCCGCGACGGGAGGCAGATCCATGCCTCCGCCCGCCCGATTGCGCCGGTCGATACGACGGGTGCAGGAGACACTTTCGTGGGCGTCTTCGCCAGCGGCCTTGCCGAGGGAATGGAGATCGCCAGCGCCATGAATTGGGCCTGCGCCGCAGCGTCCCTATCCTGCCTCACAGCCGGAGCGCAGTCCGGAATGCCCCTGAGGGATGCGCTGGAGCGCCACCTCGCTCAGTCCTGAGCAAGCGATTCCGGGATGACCCTGGTCAGGCTGCCGGTCGCCGGGAAGAGCGGGATCAGGCAGGCTTGCAGCGCGTGATAGAGATCGGGCTTGCCGGAGAACAAGGTCGCTCCGGGCTTCAGGTCTGCGGTGAGTTCCGGCCGCCATCCTCCGTTGTGCCGGTCGATCAGGTAACGGTCGGCGAAGCCCCAGAAAGTGCGATACCATTGTTCGTGCATATCGCTCGGGCAGTGCTCGCTCAGGAAGGCCGCCGCGCCGATGGCCTCCGCGCAGGGCCACCAGAGCTTCTGCGGCAGCCTCGGCTCGTCGTTCCAGTCGAGAGCGTAGAAGAACCCGCCCTTGTCCCTGTCCCACCCCAGCGCGACGGCTTGCCGGAACAACGCGCGGGCGGCCTCGGGTATCCACGCGTGACGGCGTCCGCCGAGAACCCAGAGCTGGAGCAAGAGCCTCGCCCATTCCAGCCAGTGACCCGGCGTCGTGCCGAAAGGGCGAAACATGTCATGGCCGCGATAGTCCCTGTCGAGGCTCCAGTCGGCATCGAAGTGCTCGGCGACCCGATACCCGAGAGACGCGGCATGGCGGCCGATGATGAGGCCAGCGATGCGCTCGGCCTTGTCGAGATAGGCGCGTTCGCCCGTCGCCTCGAAGGCGGCCATCAGGGCCTCCGTCAGGTGCATGTTGGAGTTCTGGCCGCGATATTGGCTCAAGGGCTGCCAGTCGCGGGAGAATTCCTCCGTCACTGCTCCGTGCCGCTCCTCCCAGAAGCGCTCCTCCAGAACCTGCGTGACATCCTGCAGCATGCGGTCCGCCAGAGGGTGCCCCACCACCTTCGCGCTCGAAGCGGCGAGCAGCACGAAGGCATGGCCATAGGCCTGCTTGGTGTCGTCCTTGGGGCCATCGTCGTCCAGCGACCAGACATAGCCGCCGTTCAGCGCATCCCGATGGGCGTTCCAGAGATAGCTCATGCCGTGATCCACGACCGCGTCGCAGCCGGGCCGCCCGAGCAGGATGCCGATGGCGAAGCAATGCACCATACGCGTGGTGCAGTGAATCTGACGGACGGGATTGACGACATCGAGGGGGCGCCCCTCATCGTCGAGATCGAAGAAGCCTCCTGCCGGGTTGATGGCGGCGTATTGAAAGAAGTCGAACAGGCGGCTTGCCTGTTCGAACAGCCATTGCCGATGAAAACGGTTGGAGCGCCAGGACATGCCGAGTGGAGGGAGGATGGGCTGGGCTTGCGTCATGGAATTGTCCCTCGCGATCAGGAGCGTGCGGCCATGAAGCGCTCGACCTCCGCCCAGGAAGGCGGGTTGGCGCCGCGCCGCGTGCAGACGATGGCGGCGGCCGCCGCCGAGAAATCGAGGGCTGCCGTGACCTGAGCCCCGCTCAGTCCCGCAATGCCCCGAGGCGTGAGCCAATCCTTGGCATCGAGCCAGGAGAGGAGGGCGGCGTGGAAGGTATCGCCCGCGCCGACGGTATCGATCACATCGACCCTCGGAGAGGCTCGCTCCACCACCTTGTCCCCGAAGAGAGCGAGCAGGCCCTTCTCGCCGCGCGTGACAATGACGAGCTTCGGGCCGCGCCGGAGCCAGTCTCGGGCCACCGCTTCGAGATCCTGCGTGGAATAGAGCAGCGCGATGTCCTCGTCGCTCGCCTTCACGATGTCGGCATGGGCCAGCAGGCGCTCGAACCGTTCCCGGTAGGCTCCGAGATCCCCGACCACGCGCGGCCTGACATTGGGATCGAGCGAGATGACGCGCGATCCCGCCTCCCGTCGCAGAAGGGTTTCGATGGCGGTCGCGATGGGCTCGACGCCGAGCGCATAGGAGCCTGCGGCGATGGCCTTCACATCCGCAGGCAAAGCGGCGGGCAAGGCTTCCGGCGTGAGGGCGCGGTCCGCGCTGTTCGGGGCGTAGAAGGAGTAGTTCGGCTGTCCTGAGGAACCTGTCGCAACGACGCTGAGCGTCGTGACGTTCGGACAGCGTTGGATATAGGACGAGCTGACGCCGGCCTCGGCGAGCTTCCTGGCCAGAAACTCGCCGAAGACATCCTCCGACAGGGTGGACAGGAAGGCCGCGGACCGACCGAGATGCCCGATCCCGATGGCGACGTTGAAGGGCGAGCCGCCAGCCACGGCCTCGGCGGGAAAGCCTGCCGGCACAGCGGTCCCGATGAACAGATCGATCAGGGCTTCACCCGTCACCAAGATCATAGGAAAGCTCCTGACGCGGTCCTATCGCGATACGAAGAAGGGATCGTGCTTAAGCAGCACGGGACGGCCCGGAATCCAAGAGGCTTTATCCAAGAGGCTTCGGCGTTTCCTCGGCGTGAGCCATCGACGTCATTCCATCGCAAGGCGCGCGAATTCCGGCTTGATGGCCCGGTACAGGCTGCGGAAGGATTCAATCCTTGGGGCGTAGAGCTCCACGAGAGACGGCTCAGGCTCAACCGTCTCCAGAACACCGGGAGGCAGGCAAACGGCCTCCGGCGATTCTCCCGTGACCGCCAGCCGCGCCAGCCGCGACGCGCCGAAGGCAGGCCCCTTGTCGCCGCCTTCGTAGCGAGCCAGGGGAACATTCAGCACGCTTGCGAAGATTCTCGCCCAGAGCGCGCTGCGCGAGCCGCCGCCGATCATGCCCGCAGCGGCAAGGGGCGTACCGGCCCGAGACAGACACTCCTTGGCATCGGCGAAACTGAAGGCGACACCTTCGAGAACCGCCTGTACCAGATCCGTCTGACGGGTTTCGGGCGACAGGCCGAAGAACACGCCGCGCGCATGAGGGTCGTTGTGAGGCGTCCGCTCTCCGGCGAGATAGGGCAGGAAGAGAAGGCGGGACGGCTCGCGAAAGCCAGCCTCGACGTCCTGCAGCAACGCGCCGATGTCGCGCTTCAGGAGATGGGCCGCCCAGGCCAGGCAGCTCGCTCCATTCAGCATCGCCGCCATCTGGAACCACCGCCCAGGCAGCGCGTGACAGAAGGAATGGACCAGGGATTCCGGGGCCGGGCTGAATTCCCGTGTGGTCGCGAAAAGTTGCCCGGATGTGCCGAGCGATATGAAGGCCGCTCCATCCGCGATGGCGCCCAGGCCTACCGCACCGGCCGCGGCGTCGCCTGCGCCGCCTGCGACGGGGACATCGCCGCGCATGCCCCATCTTCGGGCGATCCCGGCTAGGAGCGTCCCAGAAGCCTGCGAGCCTTCCACGAGGCGCGCCATGTGATCGCGGGTCAGACCCGTAGCGGAAAGAGCCGCATCGGACCAGTCGCGGCGGGCTTCGTCTAGCCACCATGTGCCCGCCGCATCGGACAGGTCCGTCACCATGGACCCGGTCAGCTTTAGGCGGATATAGTCCTTCGGCAGAAGGACCTTGCGGACGGCGCGAAATGTTTCCGGCTCATTCCGGGCGAGCCAGAGGAGCTTCGGCGCCGTGAAGCCGGGCATCGGGATCACGCCCGCGGCGCGGGAGAGTTCGGGATGCCTTTCGCCGAGGTCGCGCGCCTCGCGGAAGGAGCGCCCGTCGTTCCAGAGAATGGCGGGGCGGAGAGGGCGGCCGGTCCCGTCGAGCAGCACTGCGCCGTGCATCTGTCCCGCAAGGCCGAGGCCGCGCACGTCGGCGAGGGCGGCAGGGGCCTCGGCATGGAGCCGGGCCATGGCCGCCTGCACCGCTTGCCACCAAGCCTCGGGGTCTTGCTCCGACCACAGCGCATGCGGACGTGACACCTCGAGAGGAATGGCTGCTTCCGCGACGGTCCTTTGCCCCTCGTCCACGAGAATGGCCTTCACCGCCGAAGTGCCGACATCGATGCCGAGATAGTGAGCCACCCTTACGCTCCCGATCGTTCGCCATGGTTTCGCCATGACTTTTTGAGGCTATAGCTCAGTCCCGTCGCCGCCGCATCGTCCTGCGGCAGGCTCGGCCATGAAAGCATCTCGGAAAAAACTCTTGGTCGATATGTCGCCCGGATATTTAAATGCCGCAGGTCCGCCCCACATAATCCGGCATGTCCGAGAAATCCAAGAACCACTCCGAGTTGCCCCATTCCGAAGCTCCTCATTCGGCAGCTGCGCTGAGCGCCGCCGTAAGGCTGCATCTCGGAAAGCAGTTGCGTGCCCTCTATGGCGATCCCGCCCAGGATAAGCTCCCGCGCGATCTCGCACGCCTTGCCGAGCGCGTGGCCCAGGTCATCCGTGCCCATACGGAGCCGGTCGACCAGGAGTTCGTCAACGGCGTGATGGAAGCGCTGCCGAACCTGCGCGCCTTCGCCCTCTCGCTGACCGGAAAGGTCGACCAGGCAGAGGACCTCGTTCAGGATACGGTGCTCAAGGCGCTCACCAAGCAGGATACTTTTGAGGCCGGCACGAACCTGCAGGCCTGGCTCTTCACGATCCTGCGCAACGGCTTCTACTCCACGCACCGGAAGACCAGCCGCGAGGTCGAGGACGGCGATGGGACGCATGCCGCCAGCATGGTCGCAATCCCCGACCAGGAGGACAAGCTGGCGCTTCAGGATCTTTCCAGCGCCCTCGACAAGCTGCCGCAGGAGCAGCGCGAGGCGATCATCCTGATCGGCGCCGAGGGCATGTCCTACGAGGATGCCGCGGAGGCTTTGGGCGTCAAGGTCGGAACGATCAAGAGCCGCGTGAACCGCGCCCGCAACCGCCTCGCTGAGCTGATGGGCACGACCAGAACCGACCACGACCACTCGGCGACCGCCTGACGGTTCCGCCGCGCCGCTTGCCTTCCGAAAATCGAGCATCGGGTCCGAAAGCCATTCCCCTTTCGGATCCGATGCTCTATGCGTCCGCTCCATCACCACGAGCAGACGCATCGCTCTTCCCGCTTCTGAATCCTGCAGCCTGACGGCGGCGGCTCCGGATGAGGCATGGGCGGCTGCCTAAGGGGTTGTTCTGGGGCATGTCGCTTGTCGAACTGATCGGGTTTCTGGCGCTCACGGGAGCCGCCGCCTATATCCAGACCCTCACGGGTTTCGCCTTCGGGCTGATCACCATGGGCGGCGTCGGTCTTACCGGCGTGCTCTCGCTCCCCGACGCCGCGATGATCGTGAGCGTGCTCACCTTCGTCAATGCCTCCCAGATGCTCCTGAAAGGCTGGCGCGAGGTCGCCTGGCGGCAGTTCCGCCTCGTGATGCTGACGAGCCTTCCCATGATCTTCGTCGGCTACGGCATGCTGGAATGGCTCTATGGCACGCGCGCGGATCTTCTTCGCCTGATCCTCGGGCTCGTCATCATCGCCTCGAGCCTGCAGCTCGCCCTGAAGCCCGAACCGCTCGCCAGGAGATCGAGCGACGGTTCGTTCCTCTTCTTCGGCACGATCGGCGGATTCATGGGCGGGCTCTTCTCGACCGCTGGGCCGCCGCTCGTCTATCACTTCTACCGGCAGCCCATGCCGCAGGTGATGGTGCGCGAAACCCTGGTGTCGATCTTCGCGCTCAACGCCGTCTTCCGAACCAGCCTCGTGACCTTCTCCGGCAACCTCCCGTCCCTGTCGACGCTGACGGGCCTCCTCGCCATTCCTGTGGTCATCGGCGCGACCCATGCCGCCCGCCGCTGGCCGCCTCCAATCTCCCCGGCCACGATGCGCCGGGTCGTGTTCGTCCTGCTGTTCCTGTCGGGCGTGTCCCTGGGCGCTCCGGCCGTCATTCATATGCTGAAGGCGCTTTGATGCCGCGGCGGCCTGCTCAAAATATCAGCACTCCCGGACGGCACGCTCGCGAACTTTTGCGCGGGCATCACGGTTGAGCCTCCAGCTGGTGGGCTCGAAACCGCTCTTCCGCCAAGGAGGGGAGCATGGAACACAGGCCTCTGTCCGAACTCAGCCATGTCGCCGATCTGCAGGTTCCCGATGACGTCAAGGCGCCGGTCCTGTCGAAAAGGGAGCGCCTCGACCGCTGGATCGAACTTCTCGAGCGGGCACCCGACCGGGAACTGAAAACCCTCGATGAAATCGAATGGAAGCCCAGGGCCCAGCGCCTCGCCCTGCGAGCGGATGGATCCGCCCTCACGGTGGCTTATGCGGACCCGGTCCTCCGCCGGGCAGGGCTACGCAGCGACACATTCGGAGACGCAGTCGATTTCTTCCAGATCTCCGAGCACGACGCGCATATCGTCCTGTGCTCCTGCCATGGCGGTGAAGCCATGCGCGCCGATGAGGCGGCTCGCCGCGTGCGCGGAATCCGCTCGCCGAGCCTCTGGGCTCTCTATTTCGGCTGGTTCCGATAGGAATGCCGGTCCCGGATCATGGTCCGCCCGGAGAGGGGCGGGCCGCCGGGGCCCGTCGAACCGCGGCAAAAGGCTCAGAGACGGTTCTCATAGCGATCGCGAAGGCGTTCCATCTCGCGCCGGAGGGCTTCCAGGCCGCGGGAAAATTCCCGTGCCATGTTCTCCATCACCCCCGTGCTCGCCGCGACATCCGGGCAATCGATGGCTCCGTCCCGGCGATGGCGGTGCGCGATGCCGCCCTGTGGAGTGAGCAGGTAGGCGCAGCCCGTCTCCTCGTCCCGCCAGACCACGGGGCGGTCAAGGGCCGCAGCCGGAGCCGCCGACAGCAGCAGAAGGGCGACACCGCACCAGCGGGCGGACCTGTTCATGGCTTTTCCTCCAGACTTCGAGCCGATCATTCAGGCAATGCCGGCGCGATCATGCCTGTTCCTCGGGGCGTGCCGCTACCTTCCGTCAATTTGACTTCCCGCCGGGATTGGGGGACATGAGCCCGCTTGATCGACCTGTGCCTTTGGGAGAATCCTGCCGGCACGACGGCTTTCCCGCCCCGGAGTGATTGATGGACGGCTCTATCCCGCAGCATCGGGTGTCCTTTCGCCACTTTTCCATTGACCGGCTGACGAGCGTCGTCGAGCGGAGCCATGCCCGCATCTGCGCCGTTCTCGTGCTGCTTTCCCTGGTCTGCTTTCTGCCGGGCTTCACCACGCTCCAGCCCATGGACCGGGACGAGCCGCGCTACGCTCAAGCTTCCAAGCAGATGCTGGAGACGGGCGATTTCGTGGATATCCGGTTCCAGGACGAGGCCCGGCACAAGAAGCCGGTCGGCATCTACTGGATGCAGAGTGCCAGCGTCGCCATGGGGCAGGCCTTCGGCGTGCCGGAGGCGCGGACGACCATCGCGCTGTACAGGATACCTTCCCTGTTCGGCGCTATCGCCGCCGTCCTGCTGACCTATTGGGCGGCGCTGGCCTTTTTCGGCAGGCGAGGGGCGTTCCTGACCGCCGCCCTGATGGCCACCTGCGTGATCCTCATGGTGGAGGCGCGGCTTGCCAAGACCGACGCCATGCTGACGGCCTGTTCCGTCGCGGTCATGGGCGGGCTCGCGCGGGCTTACCTGAGCCGGGGCGCCGGAACCCTGCCCCGGCGGGCGCTGCTGATCTTCTGGACCGGCTTTGCCTTGGGAATTCTCATCAAGGGCCCCCTGGTCCTGATGTTCGCCGGGTTCGCGGCTGCCATCCTGTCCTACAAGGAGCGCTCGGCCCGCTGGCTCCTGAGCTTGCGGCCCTGGCTCGGCCTGGTCTTCACGCTCGCCGTCGTCCTGCCCTGGTTCATCGCCATCGCCATCAAGAGCGGCGGCGCCTTCTTCGCGGCCTCGGTGGGGCAGGACATGCTCGGCAAGGTCGGGACGGCGCAGAAATATCATTGGGCCCCGCCCGGTTTCTATCTGCTCTCCTTCTTCGCCACGTTCTGGCCCGGCGCCATCCTGGCGGCCATTGCGGTGCCCTTCGCCTGGAAGCACCGCCGCGAGGAGCCGGTGGCCTTCGCCCTTGCCTGGATCGTGCCGTCCTGGATCGTCTTCGAGGCCGTGCCGACGAAGCTGCCGCATTACACCCTGCCGCTTCTGCCCGCGGTCGCGATCGTCACGGTCATGGCCATCTCGCGGCATTTCGTAGGGCCGCACCGGCCGGCGGCCAAGCTGGCGACTATTTTGATCCCGTTCATTCCCGTGGGCCTCACCGTCGGCCTGTCGGCGGTCGCTTGGTCCTTCGACGGATTGCCGCCTTTCAGGGCGCTGCCGGCCCTCCTCGCAGCCTCGCTCCTGTCCCTCTGGGCCTGGTGGCTCTTCGCGAAGAACCGGATGGTCCCCACCCTGTGGGCGAGCTTCGTCGCCTCGGCCTTCCTCGCCATCGGCGTCTTCGGCTTCGCACAGCTCGACCTGCGCTCCCTCAAGATCTCGGACCGTCTGGCGGAAGCCGCCCGCAACGTGTCCTGCGAAAACCCGCAGGTCGCCACCCTGGGCTACCGCGAGCCCAGTCTCGTGTTCCTGGTCGGCACCACGCTCGACATGGTGGATACCGGGGCCGAGGCCGCGGCCTTCCTGCGCCGGGGCGGTTGCCGGGTGGTCTTCGTCGACAAGCGCTTCGAGGGGGATTTCCGGGCCGAAAACGAGCGCCTGAAGCAGGAGCCGGAACTCACGACCCGGATCAACGGGTTCAATATCAACAGCGGAAAGCGGGTCGATATCGCGGTCTATGCGGTGGGCTCTTAAGGGGCGTGCTTCAATAGGCCCGGTGTCGCCGAAGCGTGGTATTCCGGCCGTCGGAAGGCTAAGGCCGGCCTCGAAAGGAATTCCACTTTCGGGTCCGATGCTTTAGAGGCTGCAAAACTTGCTTTGAGGGGTGGCCAGCATTGGCCCTGGATGGATGACGAACCTTTCGCCGAGCCCGCGCATCAGCGTCGTGGTGCCAGTCAAGAACGAAGCTCTCAACATCCTCCCCCTGGTCGAGGAAATCGAGCGGTCCTGCGCGCCGCTGGCCCCGTTCGAGGTGATCTATGTTGACGACGGCTCGACCGACGACACCGCGCAGCAGGTTCTGAGCGCCCGCGCGACCCGGCCCTGGCTGCGTCTCGTGCGGCACGAAGCGAGCTGCGGCCAGAGCGCAGCCGTCCGGACGGGGGTGCAGGCCGCCCGCGGCCCCATCGTGGCGACCCTCGACGGGGATGGCCAGAACGACCCGGCCTTCATCCCGCAGATGGTGGCGGCTCTGGACGATCCGGCGGTTGCCCTGGTCGCCGGGCAGCGGGTGGGCCGCAAGGACGGCACCTACAAGAAGTGGCAGTCCCGCATCGCCAACAATGTGCGCGGGCGGATCCTGAAGGACGGAACGCGGGACACGGGGTGCGGGCTCAAGGTTTTCCGACGGGACGTCTACCTGCGCCTGCCTTATTTCGATGCCCTGCACCGCTTCATGCCGGCCCTCGTAAAGCGCGAGGGCTACCGGATCGCCCATGTGGACGTGGTCGACCGGCCCCGCCATGCGGGCCGCTCCAATTACGGGATGTTCGACCGCCTGTGGGTCGGCATCCTTGATTTAGCCGGAGTCTGGTGGTTGATCCGCCGCCGCCGCCGCGTTCCCATGGCTCAGGAAATCGTCTGATGTTGATGCGTCTTTCCCACGATCTGGGACTCTATTTCTACGATCTGGTCGTTGCCCGGTTCGATCTGTGGGCCGCCTTCGGCGTGCTCGCCCAGTTCGTGTTCGGGGCGCGCTTCCTCGTGCAGTGGATCGCGAGCGAAAAGGCGGAAAAGAGCGTGATTCCGATGGGCTTCTGGTTTCTGTCCATCGCAGGAGGCATCATGACCATGATCTATGGCTTTGCCCGGCGCGATATCGTCATCATCCTGCCTCAGGCCCTGTCGATCTTCATCTACATCCGCAACTTGATGCTCATCTCGAAGGCCAAGAAGAAGGCCGGGGGCATGGTGGCCTCCGGCTCCGAGGTCGAGGCTTCGGCAGGGTAGTCTCCGCCGAAGCCAGGAAACGATGTCAGGCGGCCTTGGCGTCCGCTTCCCGCAGCCGGGCAAAACCGGCGTCGAGGTCCCGCTTCAGATCGTCCAGATCCTCCAGCCCGATATGGAAGCGCAAGGCATGACCGCCCGGCTCCCACTTGGTGGCCGTGCGGTAGGTGGCGCAGTTGAAGGGAATCACGAGGCTCTCGAACCCGCCCCAGGAATAGCCCATGCCGAAGAGGGCGAGCCCGTCGAGCATGGCCGCCAGGGCCCGGTCGGAGCAGGGTTTCAGAATGATCGAGAACAGGCCGGAAGAGCCTTTGAAGTCCCGCTTCCAGATCGCATGACCCGGATCGCTCTCGAGCGCCGGGTGAAGCACCTTGGCAACTTCGGGGCGGGCTTCGAGCCAGCGGGCCATGTCGAGCGCCTGCCGTTCATGCTCCCGGAGGCGCAGCGCCATGGTGCGCAGGCCCCTCAAGCCCAGGAAGACGTCCTCCGGGCCAGGGCACATGGCAAAGGCATCGTAGGTCTCGCGCAGCTGCTTGAAACAGCGCTCGTTGGCCGAGACCATGCCCAGGAGCAGGTCCGAGTTGCCGCTCAGATATTTGGTTCCCGCCTCGATGGCGATGTCCACGCCCCGCTCATGAGGGGGGAAGAGCAGGGGAGTCGCCCAGGTATTGTCCATGAGCACGACCGCGCCATAACGGTGCGCCACCTCGGCGATGGCCGGGATGTCCTGCATCTCGAAGGACTGTGAGCCCGGCGCCTCGGTGAACACGGCGGCCGTGTTCGGGCGCATCAGGGCTTCGATGCCCGCGCCGACATGCGGGTCGTAATAGGTGGTTTCCACACCAAATTTCTTGAGGATGCCGTTACAGAACTGCCGTGTGGGCAGGTAGACGGAGTCCGTCACCAGAAGATGGTCCCCGCTCTTGAGGCAGGACATGAGGGCCAGCGTGACCGCCGCGAGCCCCGACGGGGCCAGGACCGTTCCCGCGGCCCCGCTCAGTTCCGTCCATGCGGTTTCGAGGGAGTTGGTGGTCGGAGTGCCTTTGGTTCCATAGGTATAGCGCCCGCGCCGGTGCATCAGGTCGTCGGTCGAGGGGTAGAGCACCGTGGAGCCGCGATAGATCGGCGTGTTCACGAAGCCATGCTGCTCGAAGGGCTCGCGGCCGGCATGGACGAGGCGGGTACGTTCGGAGACGTTTTGGGGCTTTGGGGGGAGTTTTGACATCGCTACAAGGGCTTGATGAGGAGGGCCCCGATCTGAAACCGCTCGGCCGCTGGCGTCAAGACGGGCAGGAATTGCCTTCCATCAAGACTTGACCGGTGATCAATCATTGAATTTGATGGATGCGATACCGTCTCACTCGAGGCGGTGCGGAACGGTCTAACCGGGGCTCGTCTGGGGGGTACAACCAGAATCCGGCGGGTCTTCGTACAGTGGGAGAACATAGCAACATGAAAAAGGCTCTCGTATCGATTGCCTTCGGTCTGACTGCCAGCCTGTTCGCCACGGGCGCTTCGGCCCAGGCGACGCTTGCCAGCGTGAAGCAGAAGGGCTTTCTGACCTGCGGCTCGAACACGGGTCTTGCCGGCTTCGGCCAGCCTGACGCCCAGGGCAACTGGACCGGCCTCGACGTCGACCTCTGCCGCGCCATCGCAGCCGCGATCTTCGACGATCCGACCAAGGTTCGCTTCATCCCGCTCGCCGCCAAGGACCGCTTTACCGCGCTCCAGTCGGGTGAGGTGGACGTGCTGTCCCGTAATTCCACCATGACGATGTCGCGCGACACGCAGCTCGGCCTCGACTTCCCGGCCATCAACTACTACGACGGCCAGGGCTTCATGGTCCGCAAGAAGCTCGGCGTTTCCTCCGCCAAGGAGCTGAACGGCGCCTCGATCTGCACCCAGCAGGGCACCACCACCGAGCTCAACCTCGCCGACTACTTCCGTGCCAACAACATGAAGTACGAAGTGGTGGCCTTCGCGACCTCGGACGAGACGTTCAAGGCCTATGATGCCGGCCGTTGCGACGCCTTCACCACGGACGCTTCGGGCCTCTATTCCGAGCGTCTGCGCGCCTCGGCTCCGGACGATCACATCGTTCTGCCCGAGATCATCTCCAAGGAGCCGCTCGGCCCGGCCGTCCGTCACGGCGACAACCAGTGGGGCGATATCGTCCGCTGGACGCACATGGCCATGCTCAACGCCGAAGAACTCGGCGTGACCAAGGCCAATGTCGAGCAGATGAAGAACTCCGACAACCCGGAGATCAAGCGTCTTCTCGGCACGGAAGGCAAGTTCGGCGAGGCGACCGGCCTGACGAACGACTGGGCTGTCCGCATCATCAAGCACGTGGGCAACTACGGCGAGGTCTTCGAGAAGAACGTGGGCGAAGGTTCGCGCCTGAAGATCAAGCGCGGCCAGAACGCGCTCTGGACGAAGGGCGGATTGCAGTACGGCATTCCGGTCCGCTAAGCGTTCCGCTATCAGGGGCGCCCGGAACATCCGGGCGCCCTCATCAAAAGAAGAAGAACAAAAAAGCCGCCCGTTCATGGGATCGCTAAGAGCATGAACAGGGAGGACGGCCGGGCATAAAATATAAAAGCCGTCAGAGGATGAACTCAGTGCAGACCATTGCCAGCCAGACATCGCCTCCTAAGAAATCTTTTCTGTACGATCCGAAGGTTCGTGGAATTTTCTATCAGGTCGTGCTCGTCGCCGCGATCGTCTTCCTGTTCTATGTCGCTGCGACCAATGCCATCGAGAACCTGCAGCGCGCCAAGATCGCCTCTGGCTTCGGATTTCTCAGCAACACGGCCGGATTCGACATCAGCCAGACGCTGGTTCAGTTCAGCGCGGCGGGCGGAAGCTATGGCGACGCCTTCCTCGTCGGTCTCCTGAATACCCTGATCGTCTCGGCCATCGGCATCGTCTTTACGACCATTCTCGGCTTCCTCATCGGCATCGCCCGCCTGTCCAGGAACTGGATGGTGGCCAAGGTCGCCATGGTTTATGTCGAGGTCCTGCGCAATATCCCCCTGCTGGTCCAGCTGCTGTTCTGGTACATTGCGGTCCTCGGAGCCCTGCCGCAGCCGCGCAACTCCCTCGAGATGGGCGCGGGCTTCTACCTGAACTCGCGCGGCCTTTTCATGGCGCGGCCGATCTACGCGTCGGATGCGTGGGTCCTCATCGCGGTCTTGGCCGTCGGGCTCGTCGGCACCTTCGTATATCGACGGTGGGCGAGGAAGCAGCAGGAGCAGACCGGGCGGCAATATCCGGTCGGCAAGGTCACGCTTGCCCTGGTCCTCGGGCTGCCGGTCCTGACCTGGGTCCTGCTGGCCCTGGCGGGCGCCAACCCCGTCAGCTTCGAGCTGCCGCGCAAGGGCACCTTCAATCTCACGGGCGGGATGCAGATCCTGCCGGAATTCGTGGCGTTGCTCCTCGGCCTCGTGACCTACACCGCCGCGTTCATCGCCGAGGTCGTGCGCGCCGGCATCCTCGCTGTCTCGAAGGGGCAGACCGAGGCTGCGAGCTCCCTCGGGCTCACGCCGGGCCAGACCCTCCGGCTTGTCGTGATCCCGCAGGCCATGCGCGTCATCATTCCGCCGCTCACGAGCCAGTATCTGAACCTGACGAAGAACTCGTCGCTCGCCGTGGCCATCGGTTATCCGGATCTGGTGCAGGTCTTCATGGGAACCGTGCTCAACCAGACGGGCCAGGCCATCGAGGTCGTCGTCATCACCATGGGCGTGTATCTGACGATCAGTCTCGTGACCTCGTTCGTCATGAACATCTACAATCGCCGTGTGGCGATCGTCGAACGGTAGGAGATCTCCATGAACGCCACCGTCGATATTCCGCGCTTTGTCCGCGCCAAGCAGGTGGAGGCGCTGCCTCCTCCCAACCTTGCGCGCGGACCCATCGCCTGGATCAGGGAGAACCTGTTCTCCGGCCCCTTCAACACGATCCTCACGCTGGCCGTCTTCTACCTCCTTTATGTCAGCGTTCCGCCCCTGGTGAAATTCCTGTTCATCGATGCGGTCTGGACGGGGACCGACCGCGCCGCCTGCCGCGCCGATGCGGGCGGCAGTGAGAGCGGAGCCTGCTGGGCCTTCATCAGGGACAAGATCAACTACTTCGTCTACGGCTCCTACACGATATCGGAGCGCTGGCGGGTGAACATCTTCTTCGCCCTTCTCGCCCTGGGCGTCGTCTGGCTTCTGTGGCTCAAGGCGCCGCGGCGCGATCTGGGAGCCGTCTATTTCTTCTGGGTGTTCCCCGTCGCCGCCTACATCCTGCTCACGGGCGGCAACGCCGATTTCGGCGGCCGCTTCTGGCTCGGATTCGCGATCTTCGGCGCATTGCTGATCGCGCTCTTCGCCTTCGTAGCGGCTGTGCTGAAGACGTCGATGCGTCCGGCACTCCTTGTGGGCGGCGGAATCGTGGCGGTCATCGGCATCACGCTCGCCCTGGTCGATTTCGATTTTGGCCTCGCCCATGTGCCGACCTCCCTGTGGGGCGGCATCCTGGTCACTCTGCTGGTGGCGACGGTCGGCATCGTGGTGTCGCTGCCTTTCGGCATCGTGCTGGCCCTCGGGCGGCGCTCGAAGCTGCCGCTCGTGCGGCTCGCCTCGGTGGTCTTCATCGAGTTCGTGCGCGGCGTTCCGCTCATCACGGTGCTGATCATGGCGAACACGATGCTGCCGCTCTTCCTGCCCGGCGACATGACGGTCGACCGCCTGCTGCGTCCGCTCATCGGCACCGCTCTTTTCGCCTCCGCCTACATGGCCGAGGTGGTGCGCGGCGGCCTTCAGGCCATGCCGAAGGGCCAGTACGAGGGCGCGATGTCCCTGGGCCTCAACTACCCGCAGATGATGTCCCTCATCATCCTGCCGCAGGCTCTGCGGATCGTGATCCCCGGCATCGTGAACACCTTCATCGGCCTGTTCAAGGATACCTCGCTGGTCGCCATCGTCGGCATCTTCGATCTCGTGAAGACCATCGAGGCCTCGCGCATCGACCCGAACTGGGCCGCCCCCACGATCGGCATCACGGGCTATGCGTTTGCGGCCCTGTTCTACTTCATCTTCTGCTTTGGCATGTCGCGGTACTCGCTCGGGGTCGAGCGGCGCCTTGCGGCTGGTCAGAAACGGTAAGCATTCATGGCAACGACAATGTCAGCTCAGCACATTCCTCCCACGACGGCCGATTCCCAGGCCCAGCCCGCCATCCAGATGATCGACGTGCACAAGTGGTACGGCGAGTTTCATGTTCTGCGGGACATCAACCTGACTGTGCGCCGCGGCGAGCGCATCGTGATCTGCGGTCCGTCGGGCTCCGGCAAGTCCACGATGATCCGGTGCATCAACCGGCTCGAGGAGCACCAGAAGGGCCGCATCATCGTCGACGGCACGGAGCTGACCAACGATCTCAAGCGCATCGACGAGGTGCGCCGCGACGTCGGCATGGTGTTCCAGCACTTCAACCTCTTCCCGCACCTGACGATCCTGGAGAACTGCACGCTGGCTCCGATCTGGGTGAAGAAGATGCCCAGGAAGGAGGCGGAGGAGATCGCCATGCATTACCTGACCCGGGTCAAGATCCCCGAGCAGGCGAACAAGTATCCGGGCCAGCTCTCCGGCGGCCAGCAGCAGCGCGTGGCGATTGCCCGCTCGCTGTGCATGAGCCCGAAGATCATGCTGTTCGACGAGCCGACCTCGGCGCTCGACCCGGAGATGGTCAAGGAGGTGCTCGACACCATGGTGGGCTTGGCCGAGGAGGGCATGACCATGCTGTGCGTGACCCACGAGATGGGCTTTGCGCGGCAGGTGGCCGACCGGGTGATCTTCATGGATTACGGGCAGATCGTGGAGATGAACACCCCTGACGAGTTCTTCAGGAACCCGCAGCACGAGCGCACCAGGCTCTT
>NZ_JAEA01000015.1 GCF_000518665.1 Microvirga flocculans ATCC BAA-817
CTGCTCACCGAGGACCTCTGGCAGAAGGCCGCCCTGTCCGATCTCATCCAGACCGAACTCGGGCCCTACGAGGACGAGGCCCGCAACCGCATCGTCATCGACGGCCCGCATGTGGAGCTGCCCTCCGAGGCGGCGGTGCCGATCGGCATGGCCATCCACGAGCTGACCACCAACGCCGCCAAGCACGGCGCCCTGTCCACCTTCGGCGGGCAGGTCGAGGTGCGCTGGCGCATCGAGCCCGGCGCGGAGCGCCCGCTGCTGCATTTCGCCTGGACCGAGAAGGGCGGGCCAAGGGTCAGCCCGCCCACCCGCCAGGGCTTCGGCTCAAGGCTCCTCCAGCGCGTCCTCGCAACACAGCTCCAGGCCGACGTCGCCATGAACTTCCCTGAGGAAGGGCTTCGCTTCACCATGACGATGCCCTTGCCAGGCGAAATACCGATCTTCAACGCGGAAAAGTAGGCACCGCCATGTTGCTGAATGCGGAACGCTCGCACCTTCTGGTCGTCGACATCCAGGCCCGCCTGATGCCCGTCATCCACGAAGGCGGCAGACTGATCCTGAACGCGAGCATCCTGCTTCAAGCGGCCCAACGGCTTCGCATTCCCGTCACGGTGACGGAGCAATATCCCAAAGGGCTTGGTTCAACCGTTCCGGAAATCGAAGGCGCTCTGCCCGCCGATGCGGTGACCTTGCCCAAGACGACTTTCTCGGCCGCGCGCGATCCACAGATTGCGGAGCGGATCGCCTCGCTGCGCGGCAAAGGACGACACCAGCTCGTCGTCTGCGGCGCGGAGGCGCATATCTGCGTCCTGCAGAGCGCCCTGGAATTCAAAGGGGCCGGCCTCGAGGTCTTTGCGGTCGGCGATGCGGTTTCGAGCCGTTCGCCACACAGCGTGAGCGCCGCCCGCTCGCGGCTGCTCCATGCGGATTGTCACTGGGTCACGACGGAAATGGTCGCCTTCGAATGGATGTGGCAAGCGGCGACGGAGGATTTCCGGGCGCTCGCTCCCCTCTTCAAGTAGACGACGCGCTTTCCTCGCCTCCTGCGGCGATGAATTCCTTCAGCTCGTCCAGCGATTTGAAGTGGAACACGCCGCTCGGGGTCTGCGCCTCGATCGAGCCGTCCGAGAACATGACGTATTTGTTCTCCCCGGAATTATACGTGCCGACGACGGTATTCGAACGCGCTTCGTCAGAAACGGCCGCTTCCTCGGAAGCGGTCTCCCGCTCGGTCTCTTCGACAACGGCCTCGATGTCGGTGTCGGCCTGTGCCTCGGGCTCGGCTTCGGACGCAATCTCAGAAGAGGACTCGAAGCGACGATCGCGCTCGTCACGGCCCTGCTCCTCCAGGTCGCGATCCTCCGGCCCGGACTCGTAGATGGCGATATCCAGCTCTGTGACGCGCAGATCCCGGTCGGCGTCGCCAAGACGCTCGGCCAGCAGGAAATCCGGCACTTTCATGTCCGGCTCCTCCTCCCCGGAAGAAGGCGTCGTCGTCCTGGGCGGGAACGGGATGACGGGGGCGGCGAGATCCTTCTCCTTCGGCCACTCGGCGGCGGTCACCCGATCCTCCTCGCGGTCGCGCCGCTCCTCGTCCTCGAACAGCGGCAGGGAGGGCTGCGTCTCGTCGGCAGGCTCTGCCCCAGCGGCATCCGCAGCCGCCTTGCCCCCCACCAGACCGCCCAGGAGAGCCCCGATGGAAAGGCCTTTGGAGGTTTTCGACATTTCGACGAACTCGTCCTCGGGGAGGCCATCCTGAAGCTGGGACAGGTGGCCTTCGATCCGTGCCAGCCTGGAAACCGCGGCCGAAATGCCGAGCAGGACCGCGCCGCCGGCTGCGAAGATGCTGCCCGCGATCACCATGGTCCAGCCGCGCTCGACCAGAACAATATCCCATCCGAAGAAGGCAAGCAGCAAACCGCCGAAGATCATCGCCGAAGCGAGGGCCTGAAGAGCGATGATCATGCTGTCTCCATCATACGCAAACTGTTACCTTTCGAGCCAAAGCTATGCCTCTATAGGCAAAAGACAACCGGGAGGGAAGCTTGGGCAGAAAAAAGTCCGGAGCTGGGCCGTTGCTATGATGCCTGCCGCGCTTTAACTAACGCGTCAGGTCGCTCAATCCAAAGGAGACGCCGATATGTCGTTCACCCTGCCCGAACTGCCTTATGCCTATGATGCCCTGCAGCCCTACATGTCCCGGGAAACCCTGGAGTTTCACCACGACAAGCACCACGCTGCCTATGTCAACACCGGCAACAACCTGCTGAAAGGCACCGAATTCGAGGGCAAGAGCGTCGAGGAGGTCGTAAAAGGCTCCTACGGCAAGAATCAGGCCCTCTTCAACAATGCCGGCCAGCATTACAACCACATCCACTTCTGGAAGTGGATGAAACCGAACGGCGGCGGCGCCCTGCCCGGCAAGCTCGAGAAGAAGATCGTCGAGGATCTCGGCTCGGTCGAGAAGATGAAGGAAGACTTCATCCAGGCCGGTGTCGGTCAGTTCGGCTCGGGCTGGGCTTGGCTTGCGGTCAAGGACGGCAAGATCACGATCATGAAGACCCCGAACGGCGAGAACCCGCTCGTGCACGGCGCCCAGCCGATCCTCGGCTGCGACGTGTGGGAGCATTCCTACTACATCGATTACCGCAACCGCCGTCCCGACTACCTCAAGGCCTTCCTCGAGAACCTCGTGAACTGGGAACATGTCGAGGAAATGTTCGAGACCGCGATGAAATAAGCGGCACGATAACGCCGCGTCATACGGGCCTCTTCGGAGGCCCGTTTTGTTTTGCGGACCGTTCCTCTTGCCGTCCCGGTGTAAAGAGCCCGGCTTTTAGGCGATGGTGCTCGCGAGCCTCAATCCCCTCTCCTTCAGGAACTCGCCGAAGGCGTCCGATTTCAGATATTTCAGCTCGTCCTCGCGGCTCTCGACAGCCGGGTCGAGACCGCGCAGCTCGTCGTCCACGTAGCCCGGGTGGCACATGACGAGAGGGACCGGCCCCAGATGCGAGAAGGCCTCCTCGAAGATCCGGCCCGCAGGCACGGAGAGGTCGAACGGGGCGAAACCCGAAAACCCCTTGTTCGTGCGGAAGCCCGCCGCATGGGCGCGCCCGGCGAAGCCCCGGCTCAGGGATTTCACGATGAGGGCTTTGTTGCGCCCGACGGAACGGCGCAGGATCGAAGCGGGGCTGTCGGAAGGGTCTCTCAGCCAGAGACGGCCTGCATAGCCCCGCTCCTTCAGGACCTCGATCAGGACAGGCCCGACGACGGGCAGGACGTGGACATGCTGGTGACCGTCGACGAAATCCGGGTCCGCGCCGTGAGCCTCCACGAAGGCGTCGAGCTGGCGTGCGATCTGCCGGGCGATCTCGGCCGGATCGAGCCGACGCCGAACCGCCTTCGCCAGCAGCTCCTTCAGCGGTGGGAACGTGCCCGAGGGAGCAAGACCCGGCATGGGGCCTAGAGGAGAGCCCGTCGTCAGGTTGAGGTGAAGCCCGATCCCGATCCGGCTCTTGAGAGGCCGCAAGTTTGGGGCCGCGCGACGCCAGCCCGGCATGTTTGTCATCGCACCGGTTGCCGACAGGCGGCCCATCTCGGCCAGCTCCACGATGCCCCGGCTCACCCCATCGGCGAGACCGAAATCGTCGGCACACAATATGACGTTACGGAATTGGCCCATCAATATTCCCGAAATCGGCTTTGCCGCACCCTAATGCTCTTGAGCTGAGCTGCAAACTCGGCTCTTGATGCGGCCCGACAATCGAAGGGTCTCTCCGTGGCGTCGCCCAAGCTCAGCGTCATCATCCCGGTTCACAACGAAAGCGCGAACATCGCGCCCCTGTGCGAGCGCCTCCTGCCGATCCTCGACCGGATCACTGCCCTCTGGGAGGTGATCTTCGTCGACGACGGCAGCCGGGACGACAGCCTGGAGCGCATCCGGGAGATCGGCCTGCGTGAGCCGCGGATCGGCGCCGTCTCCTTCAGCCGCAATTTCGGCAAGGAGATCGCCATCGCAGCGGGGCTCGACCATGCTCGCGGCGATGCGGTCGTGATCATGGACGCCGATCTCCAGCACCCGCCGGAGATGATCGAGACCTTCGTGGAACGCTGGCGGGAGGGCTACCTCATGGTCTATGGCCAGCGCACGGACCGGGCCGACGAAACCCGCGTCAAGCGCGGCTTCGCCCAGCTCTTCTACAAACTCTTCGCCCGCTTCGGAGAGATCAGCCTGCCCGAAGGCGCGGGCGATTTCCGGCTCATCGACCGCAAGGGGGTCGAGGTCCTGCGGACGCTCGGCGAGAAGGCGCGCTTCTCGAAGGGCCTTTATGCCTGGATCGGATTCAAGGCCACCGGGGTTCCCTTCGTGGTGGAGGAACGCCGCTTCGGCACCACCAAATGGAGCTTCAGAAAGCTCTTCCGCTTCGCCTTCGACGGCATGGCCGCCTTCTCGACCGCGCCGCTGCGGATCTGGACCTATATCGGCTTCGTCATCTCCTTTCTCGCCATCGCCACGGCCCTGTTCTTCCTGGTCCGGACGCTGCTGTTCGGCACCGACCTGCCCGGTTTCCCGAGCCTGATCGTCTCCATCATGTTCTTCTCCGGCATCCAACTCATGTCGCTTGGCATTGTCGGCGAATATGTCGGCCGCATCTTCGCCGAGGTGAAGCGGAGGCCGCTCTACGTGGTGGCCGAGCGGATCGGCGGTGCGGCGGAAGTCTCGGATAGCCTCATTCCCGACAACGACCGCATGCGCCGGACCTGACCGATGTTCAAGAAGATCCTCTCCGTCGGCGGCTGGACGCTGGTTTCGCGCCTCACCGGATTCATCCGGGACGTGGTCATCGCGGCGGTGATGGGCGTGGGCCCCATCGCCGACGCCTTCGTGGTCGCCTCGCGCATTCCCAACCATTTCCGCGCCATCTTCAGCGAGGGCGCGTTCAACAGCGCATTCCTGCCCACCTATGCGAGCGTTCTCGAAAAAGAGGGCGCCGCCCCTGCCCGTTCCTTCGCAAGCCGCATCAGCACCCTGATGCTGATCGTGCAGATCGCGCTTCTGGCGCTCGCGCTCGTCGCCATGCCGGCGGTGGTGACGCTGCTTGCGCCCGGCTTCTCCGAGGATCCACAGAAATTCGACTTGGCGGTGACGCTGACCCGCATCACCTTTCCCTATCTCCTCTTCGTCACCCTGGTGACGATCCTCTCCGCGATCCTCAACGCCCATGAGCGCTTTGCGGCGGCCGCGGCCGCGCCCGTGCTGCTCAACGTCTCCATCGTGGCGGCGCTCGCCGTGGCCTTCCTGTTCCCGAATGCGGGCTATGCCGCCGCCTGGGGCGTGACGGCCGCGGGCGTGCTCGAATTGCTGCTGGTCTGGATCTCGGCCAAGCGCCTGGGCGTCGCGCCGAGGATCGAGGCGCCGCGCTTCGATGGGGCCATGAAGCACTTCTTCAAGGTCCTGGGTCCGGCCGTGATCGGCTCGGCGGGCGTGCAGCTTGCCATGTTCGCCGACACGATCATCGCCTCCTTCCTGCCGACCGGCGCCGTGGCCTCGCTCTATTATGCGGATCGCATCTACCAGCTTCCGCTTGGCGTGATCGGCATCGCGGCGGGCACCGTGCTCCTGCCCGAGATGAGCCGCCGCATCGCCGCGGGCGACGTGACGGGCGCCCACGGCGCCCAGAACCGGGCGGTGGGCCTGACCCTGGCCCTCGCCGCTCCCTTCATCGTGGCCTTCATCACCCTGCCCGATCTCATCATGGCGGCCCTGTTCCAGCGGGGAGCCTTCGACGCAGCCGCCGCCGAACGCTCCGGCGCGGTGCTCGCAGCCTATGCCATCGGCCTGCCCGCCGCCCTGCTCATCCGCTCCGCCGTGGCAAGCTTCTATGCCCGCTCCGACACGGTGACGCCGCTGATCGCTTCTCTCGCGGCCGTGGCGATCAATGTGGCGCTGAAGATCGTGCTCACGGGCCCCTATGGAGTCGTGGGACTTGCGCTCGCCACCGCCATCGGCATCTGGGTCAATCTCGCCCTGCTCGTCTTCCTCGCCATGCGCCGCGGCTGGATGGTCCCCAGCGGCTCCCTGGGAAGGACCGCCGCCGCCGTGGGCGTCGCGGGCCTCCTGCTCGCGGCCTTCGCCTGGCTCGCGCCCCTTCCTCTCGCGGAATGGACGTCCCGCCTGCCCGCGTGGCGCAACGAATCCCTGCTCGCCATTCTCGGGATGGCGGGAGCCCTGATCTATGGCGGCGCGCTTCTGGTGGGGATGAAGGCTCTCGGGATCAGGCTGTCGCGGCGCTGATCGGGAGCGGGAACGGCGGCTTATCTTGAAAATTCAGTATTGATGAATCCCGGGTTCCGCTCTTGCGAACCCGGGATCGTCGCTCTTTGCGAACCGATGTCTCAGGCCGCCTTGCCGAGTCCCTTGTCGTGGGCGAAGGCCCAGTAGAGCTCGCGAGCGCGGCGGTAGAAAGGACCGGGCTGGAGATCGCGGCTGTCGATCCGCAGCACCGGCATCACCTTGGAATAATTGCCTGAACCGAAGATCTCGTCCGCGCCGGCAAAATCCTCGTAGCGCAGGGTGCTCTCGACGACCTCGACGCCGTCGTCGCGCAGAAGCTGGATCACGCGCTGGCGGGTGATGCCGTTCAAGAACGTGCCGTTCGGATAAGGCGTGTAGACGACGCCGCCCTTGGCCATGAAGATGTTGGACGTGCCGGTCTCGGCAACGTTGCCGAGCGCATCGCAGACGAGCGCGTTGTCGAAGCCCTTCTCCCGCGCCTCGCGGATCACGCGGGCGTTGTTGGGGTAGAGCGCGCCCGCCTTCGCATCGGTGGGCATGGATTCCAGCGTCGGGCGCCGGAAGCTCGACTTCATGACGGAGAAGCCCCCCGGCACGGGCATCGGAGCCTCGAACAGGGACAGGCAGAACTGGGTCGATTCCGGATCCGGCGCGATGGTGGCAAGGCCCTCGGCCTCGCCCCAGTACATCGGCTTCACGTAGAGCGCCGTGCCCGGAGCGAATTTCTTCACGCCTTCGCGCACGAGATCCATGATAGCCTGGGCTTCCATGGTTGGCTTGAGGCCGATGGTGAGCGCAGAACGGTTGATCCGCTCGCAATGCCGGTCGAGATCGGGGGCGACGCCTTCGAACACCCGCGCGCCGTCGAAGACGGACGAGCCGAGCCACGACACATGCGAACGCGGCCCGATGAGGGCGGGATTGCCCTCATGCCACGCACCGTTGTACCAGTTCCAGGTCTGCGAATACCAAGCCACTTGTCTCAATCCTTATGGGTCAGAGTGTCTGCCCTATCGAACTCCTTACGCCTGCAACCGTCAATCTCCCGACCTCGGGCCCGCACATAAAGTCTTGTGATGGATCCGATGACGAGGACTGATCATTTGCCGCATTATCGCCGCCGTCACTGAATCGGAAGCTCCGCACATGGCCAGTTCATCGATCATTCCAGCCGGGACCCGCGCGGTCATCTTCGACGCTTACGGAACATTGTTCGACGTGCATGCGGCGGTGGGCCGCCACATGGTCCAGGTCGGGCCGGATGCGGCGCGGTTCTCCGACCTGTGGCGCGCAAAACAGCTCGAATATTCCTGGGTGCTGTCCCTCGCCGGCCGCTACGAGCCTTTCTGGTCCTTGACGGAGAAGGCGCTGGACCATGCCCTTGCCCGGTTCCCAAGTATCGACCCCGCGCTGCGACGGCCGTTGCTGGAAGCCTATCGCCGCCTCGATCCCTATCCGGAGGTTCGCGAGACCCTGAGCGCGCTGCGGGCACGGGGCCTGCGCACGGGCATCCTGTCGAACGGCGATCCGGGCATGCTGAACGATGCCGTCACGTCGGCAGGCCTTGCCGGCGATCTCGACATCGTTCTCTCCGTCGATACCGTTCAGGTATTCAAGACGAGCCCTCGGGCATATGAACTCGTGCTCCATGCCCTCTCCCTCCATGCCAGCGACATCGTCTTCGCCTCGTCGAACCGCTGGGACGTCGCAGGCGCCGCCGCTTTTGGATTTCGTGCGGTCTGGGTCAACCGGTTCGGAATGCCCGACGAGTATGCGGACCTGCCGCCTGAAGCCGTCGTTGCCGACCTGACGGTCCTCGGCGCGTAGACTTCCCGCCGCGGCCATGCCCGCAGGCAACCTTCGTTAACCAAAGGACGCCGTGCCACTGATCCAAGGGAGGCCTGAAAACGAATTAAGTGATCCAAAATACAATCCGGGGGCAAACCGTGAGACTGTTCATCTATTCCGAGGCGCGCGCCAAGCTCGATGCGCTCGACCGTTCCCAGGCCATCATCGAGTTCGACCTCGACGGCAATATCCTGACGGCCAACGACAACTTCCTGAGAACCGTCGGCTACGAACTCAAGGAAATCCAGGGCAGGCATCACAGCATCTTCCTCGAACCCGGCGATCGAAGCAGCAACGCGTACAAGACGTTCTGGGCTTCGCTCGCCGGAGGCGCCCATCGGAGCGGCGAGTTTCGGCGGTTCGCAAAAGGAGGCCGGGAAATCTGGCTCCAGGCATCGTACAACCCAGTCCTCGGGCGTCACGGAAAGCCCATCAAGGTCATCAAATTCGCCAGCGATGTCACGGCCCAGAAGCTGCAGAACGCCGACTACGAAGGGCAGATTCAGGCGATCCACAAATCCCAGGCCGTCATCGAGTTCGGCCTGGACGGCGTCATCGCCAAGGCCAACGACAATTTCCTCAAGGCCGTCGGCTACGATCTGGACGAAATTCAGGGGCGGCACCACAGCCTGTTCGTCGAGCCCAGCTATCGCGACAGCGCAGAATACCGCGCCTTCTGGGAAGCTCTCGCACGGGGCGAGTATCAGGCGGGAGAATACCGGCGGGTCGGCAAGAACGGTCGGGACGTGTGGCTCCAGGCATCCTACAACCCGATCTTCGACATGAACGGCAGGCTGTTCAAGGTGGTCAAGTTCGCCACCGACATTACGCTCCAGGTCCAGGAGCGGACGAGGCGCGAAGTCCTTCAGAGGGATATCGATTCCGACCTCGGCGGAATCAGCGCCTCCGTTTCAGAGGCGTCCTCGCAGGCGCTGAGCGCGGCAACCGCATCGAATGAAGTCTCGGCCAAGGTGCAGGCCGTCGCCTCCGGAGCGGAAGAGCTCGCCACATCGATCAACGAAATCAGCCTGCAGGTCAGCCAGGCCCTGAAGGTCTCCATGGAAGCCGTCGCTCAGGCACAGCAGACCAACGCCATCGTCGAGGGCCTCGTATCCGCGTCACAGAAGATCGGAGAGATCGTTGCCCTCATCGACAGGGTAGCCGGACAGACCAACCTTCTCGCGCTGAACGCCACCATCGAGGCGGCACGCGCAGGCCCGGCAGGACGCGGCTTCGCGGTCGTCGCGTCCGAAGTGAAGACGCTCGCCATGCAGACGGCAAGAGCCACCGAGGAGATCGGCAATCAGATTCTCGGCTCACAGACCATGACGCAGGAGGCTGCAGGCGCCATCGAGAACATCGCTGCAACGATCACGAGGATCAACGAGATTTCCGCCGCCATCGCAGCGGCCGTGGAACAGCAGGCCGCCGTTACGCAGAAGATGTCCGCCAACATGCAGGCGGCCGCGGAAGGCGTCGCAGCGATCAGCAGCAGCACGGACGAAATAGCCCGTTCGACCCAGTTCATCGATGAAGCGGCGAGGAAGGTCCGGGAATTCTCCCGCACCCTGGTGTAACGATGAGGTCCGGAGCATTTCCGCTCCGGACCTCTCAGAGGACTTACACGAAAAGCAAATGCCCGGGACAAGCCCGGGCATGACGCAACATGAAAGGCCCGTGTCCGCCTACTTCGCCAGAGCCGCGAGGATGCGCGCCCAGGAGCGGGTGCCCTTGTGGAAGCTCTTGAGATCGTACTTCTCGTTCGGCGAGTGGATACGATCGTCATCGAGACCGAAGCCGACGAAGAGCGTGTCGAGGCCGAGGGTGCGCTTGAAGTCGCCGCCGACGGGAATCGATCCGCCCATGCCGATGACGATCGGGTCCTTCTTCCACTCGTCGTGCAGCGCGGACTTCGCCGCCGTGATCGCCGGGAAGTCGTGCGGGAGAGCGAGCGCGCGCGAGCCCTTGTGCCTGATGAACTCCACGGAGCAGTCGGCGGGAATGCGCTCGCGCACGAAGGTCTGGAAGTTCTCCGAGATCCGCGCCGGATCCTGATCGCCCACGAGGCGGAACGAGATCTTGCAGCGCGCCTCCGCTGCGATCACGGTCTTGGTGCCCTCGCCCGTGTAGCCGCCGATGATGCCGTTCACGTCGCAGGTCGGGCGCGACTGGATCTGCTCGATGAGCATGCGGCCCTTCTCGCCGGCGGAATGCTTCAGGCCCACCTGGCCGAGGAATTCCTCCTCCGTGAGGTTCAGGCCCTTCCACTGCTCCAGCACCTGGGTGGGCGTCTCGTGCACGCCTTCATAGAAGCCGGGGATCGTGATGCGGCCGTTGTCGTCGTGGATCGCCGCGATGATCTTCGACAGCACGTGGATCGGATTGCGCGCAGCGCCGCCGAAGGAACCCGAATGCAGGTCGCGATCGGCGCAGCGCACGATCACTTCCTCATAGACCATGCCGCGCAAGGAGGAGGTGATGGCGGGCGTGTCCTGGTCCCACATGCCCGTATCGCAGACGAGGGCCACGTCGGCCTTCAGTTCGTCCTTGTTGGCCTCGATGAATTCGGGGAGGAACTTCGAGCCGTCCTCCTCCGCGCCTTCGACGAGGAAGGTGATGTTGATCGGCAGCGAGCCGGTCACGGCCTTCCAGGCGCGGCACGCCTCGACGAAGGTCATCACTTGGCCCTTGTCGTCCGAGGAGCCGCGGGCGCTGATGGCCTTGCGGCCGTCGGGCAGGGTCACCAGGCGCGGCTCGAAGGGAGGACGCTCCCACAGATCGAGGGGATCGACCGGCTGCACGTCGTAATGCCCGTAGAACAGCACATGCGGCTTCGCATCGCCCTTGGCATGCGCGACGACGGCGGGATGCCCGCCCGTCTCGCGGAGGGACGCGTCGACCCCGATGCTCTTCAGCTCATCGACGAGCCACTGGCCGGCCGCGCGGCAATGGTCCTTGTAGGCCGGATCGGTCGAGATGGAGGGGATCCTGATCCACTGGAACAGCCGCTCCAGGGAGGAATCGAGATCGGCATCGATGCGCTGGAGAACTTGGTCGAGATGAGACATGACGGGAACAACTCGCTTCTGGAAGGGAGGATTCCATGCTCCCGATCCCCCTTCTTGGCAAGCCCCGCCGGGCGGTTCCCGGAGGCGTCGCTTTTCGCTGGAGTGGAAATCGGCTCTAAAGCGAGCCGTTCGGGCAGATGAGCGCCGCGAGCCGCGTCTGGACGACACGATACGAGCTCATGTGCAGGCCGTCACGGGTGGCGCCGGGCTGCGCGGTGGCTCCGTCCTCCTCACGAAACGTCATGAAGGGGTCCACGAATTCGCAGCCCTCCTTGGCGCAGAGAGCGCGGAGGCGCTCGGAATAGGCCGCGACCGCCGGGATCTCGAAGCTCTCGCCGAGGCTGGGGCCGATCGGCGGCAGGGCCGTGACCACTACCCGCTTCGCCACCTTGCCGAAGAGCGCAACGGTGCGCGCGACGCTCCGCTCGAACGCGCTCATCGTCCGAGGCGACAGGGGATCCTTGCTGTGGCTGACATCGCCGGTGCCGATGGTCAGAACGACGATTTCGGGATGCGCCGCGAATTCGAGCCGCCGCGCCACGTCCTCATAGAGCTCCGCCCTCGCACCGGAGACGCCGCCGTTCACGACCTCCCGGCCGCAGAGCCGGTAGGCGGCGTTCATGAGTTCCGCATGCGAGTCCCCTGCCATGAAGATGAAGCCCTTGCGCGCCTCGTCGAGCTGGGTGTTGATCGTCTGAAGGCGCCGCTCGGCATAAATCTCGGCGCGGTCGCCCTCCCCCTCCCGGCCCCCGGCCCAGAGGGCCAGGCCGCAGCACAGGGCGATGATGGAAAGCGACGCCGCCACCCAGCGGGGATGGCGTCCGGCCCAGCCGGCGGAAAGGGCAGGAATGGTGAATCCGATAGACATCACATCGGCGGCGTTCGCAACACTCCTTCATGGAGCCCTCGAACACTACAGAATTACGTAGCGACCGTTCAATATCGGGCAGTCCTCGCAACCCGATATTGAGAACCGATGTGATATTTTTGTCCTATCGCCGGAGCAGGCCGCCCAGGGTCCCGCGAACGATGGCGCGGCCGATGGAGCCGCCCTGGCGGCCGCCGATGGATTTGCCGATCTCCGCGGCGATGTTGCCGACCGTCTGGTTGACCACGGTGCGCGTCACTTCGCGAACGACCTTCTGCCCGACCGTCATTGTGCCCTTGCGCTGCGAACCGGCGCCGAAGAGGCCGCCCAGCATGTCGAGGATGCCGCCGCCTTCCTCAGCCGCCTTGGCCTCGGCGGCGGCCTGCTCGGCGCGCTTGGCGAGCATCTCGTAGGCGGATTCCGGATCGATGGGCTGATCGTATTTCCCCTTCATGGGGCTCGAAGCCATGATCCGCCGCCGCTCCTCGGCGTCGATGGGGCCGACCTGGGCCATCGGCGGAGCGATGAGCGTGCGCTCCACCATGGAGGGCGCGCCCTTGCCTTCCAGAGTCGACACGAGAGCCTCGCCGACGCCGAGCTCGGTAATGGCTTTCTCCGTATCGAAGGCGGGGTTCTGCCGGAAGGTCTGGGCCGCCACGCGCACCGCCTTCTGCTCGCGCGGGGTATAGGCCCGCAGCGCATGCTGGATCCGGTTGCCGAGCTGCGCCAGGACGGTCTCGGGAATATCGACCGGGTTCTGCGTGATGAAGTACACGCCGACACCCTTGGAGCGGATGAGCCGCACCACGCGCTCCACCGTCTCGATGAGGGCTTTCGGCGCGTCGGCGAAAAGAAGATGCGCCTCGTCGAAGAAGAAGACCATCTTCGGCTGGTCGAGGTCGCCCACCTCCGGCAGCTCCTCGAACAGCTCGGACATGAGCCAGAGCAGGAAGGTGGCGTAGAGGCGCGGATTGTTCATCAGCTTGTCCGCCGCCAGGATGTTCACGACGCCGCGTCCGTCGCGATCCGTGCGCATCAGGTCCTTGATGTCGAGGGCGGGCTCCCCGAGGAACTGGTCGCCCTGCTGGTTCTCGAGCACCAGAAGCTGGCGCTGGATCGTGCCGACAGTGGCCTTCGAGATATTGCCGTAGGTGGTCGTCAGCTCGCTCGCATTGTCGGCGATGAGCTGAAGCAGCGCGCGCAGGTCCTTCAGGTCGAGAAGCAGGAGGCCCTGCTCGTCGGCGACGCGGAAGGCGATGTTGAGCACGCCCTCCTGCGTGTCGTTCAGATCGAGCAGGCGCGAGAGCAGCAGCGGCCCCATCTCGGAGATCGTCGCCCGCACCCGGTGTCCCTGCTCGCCGAAGAGATCCCAGAACACCACGGGAAACTCGTCGGGCGCGTAGTCGATGCCGATTTCCTTCGCGCGCCTGACCAGCGGCTCCTTGCCGTTGCCGGGGGCCGCGATGCCGGAGAGATCGCCCTTGATGTCGGCGGCGAAGACGGGAACGCCCGCGCTGGAAAACCCTTCGGCCAGCACCTGGAGGGAAACGGTCTTGCCGGTGCCGGTGGCTCCGGTCACGAGCCCATGCCGGTTGGCCAGCCTCAGATCCAGATATTCAGGCTTGGTGCTTTTGCCGATGAAGATCTTGCCGCCCTCGAGCATCGTATCCCTCCAGAATCGAGATAGGATCTTAAAGGCCTCATGGCGAGTTTCCACTCTCGGGTTTCTTGATTTAACGGTTCATATGTGAACTATCGGTCCCGTTCCAGCTTCAGGAGAATCAGATGGAAGAGCTCATTGCCCGCGTGACGCAGAAGACGGGCCTCGATCAGGCGACAGCCCGCAAAGCTATCGGCATCATCCTCGCCTATCTCCAGAAGGAAGGGCCGCAGAACGAGGTCAGCCAGCTCATTGCCGCCCTGCCGGGCGCGCAGGACGCCATCGACCAGTCCAAGTCCGGCGGCGGTGGCGGCCTCATGGGCATGGTGGGCGCCATGGGCGGCGGCGTGATGGCGCTCGGCGGCCAGCTCATGGGCGCGGGCGTTTCCATGGGCCAGATGCAGCCCTTGGGCAAGGAACTCTTCGCCTATGGCCGCGAGAAGGCCGGCGAGGACGTGATGGGACCCATCGTCGGCTCCATCCCCGGCCTGTCGCAGTTCGTTTAAGGACTCCGTTCATAGCCGGGCGTTCCCGGCCTGGACATGGCGAAAGCAGGTCTCGGGGCAGCCTGGGACCTGCTGACATAATTCCATCCCAACCTTCGTCGATCCTCGTCCATTTGGGCATTTCCACTGCCATCCGAGCCCGGTATTGTGCGCCGCAAATCGAGCCCCTCCTCCGGATGAGGACCGCCATGGACGACCTTTCTTTTGCCTCTGATTTCCCCCCAGCGACGCGCGAGCGCTGGCTTGCGCTGGTGGAGGGGGTTCTGAAGGGGGCGGATTTCGAGCGAAGGCTGGTCTCGCGCAGCGCTGACGGGATCGCGATCCAGCCGCTCTACCCGAAGGCCGAAGGAGCGCCGCGGGTCGACCGGGCGCAGGCCGGGCGCTGGCGCGTGGCGCAGCGGGTCGACCATCCCGATCCGGCCAAGGCCAACGAGCTCGCCCTGCTTGATCTCGAGGGCGGCGCGGATGCGCTGACCCTCGTCACCCGCACGGCCCCGGCCGCCCGCGGCTTCGGCGTCGCGATCGACAGCCTGGCGGATCTCGACCGGGCGCTTGACGGCGTCATGCTCGACCTCATCCACCTGCGCCTCGATGCGGGCGGGCACGGCCGCCCGATGGCGGCCCTGCTCCTGGCGCTGGCCAAGCGCCGCGGCCACACGCTTTCCGATCTCTCCCTCGATCTCGGCCTCGACCCGCTCGGCGCCCTGGCGGCCCAGGGCAGGATGTCGGCCTCCTGGGACGCGGTGGCGGGCCGCATGGCCGACACGCTCGGCCACCTGACGGCCCGGGGCTTCGCCGGCCGGGCCTTCCTGGCCGACGGGCGCGTCCATCACGAGGCCGGCGCCAGCGAGGCGCAGGAGCTCGCCGCCGTGCTGGCGACGGGCGTGAGTTATCTGCGCGCCCTCGCAGCGGGCGGCCATACCCTTGATGCCGCCCGGCGGGCGCTCGCCTTCCTGCTCGTGGCCGATGCGGACGAATTCTTCACCGTGGCCAAGTTCCGGGCGCTGCGCCGCCTCTGGGCGCGGGTCGAGCAGGCCTGCGGCCTGGAGCCGCAGCCGATCCGCCTGCATGCGGAGACCGCCTGGCGCATGACCACGCGGCGCGACCCGTGGGTGAACATGCTGCGCACCACGGTGGCGGCCTTCTCCGCCGGGATCGGCGGGGCGGATGCGCTCACGGTGCTGCCCTTCACCACGGCCCTGGGGCTGCCCGACGCCTTCGCCCGCAGGGTCGCGCGCAACACGCAGCTGATCCTGCTCGACGAGGCGAACCTCGCCCGCGTCGCCGATCCGGCCGCCGGCGCGGGCGGCTTCGAGGCGCTCACCGAGGCCCTGTGCGAGAAGGCCTGGGCCCTGTTCCAGGAGATCGAGCGCGAGGGCGGCCTCCTGGAGAGCCTGCAGGCCGGCCAGCTCCAGGCCCGCATCGCCACCGTGCGCGCGCAGCGCGACAAGGCCGTCGCCACCCGCAAGGAGCCGATCACCGGCACGAGCGAATTCCCGAACCTCGGCGAGGCCGCAGTCGCCGTGCTGATGCCGATGCCCGCGGCGCAGGAGAACTCGACGCAGCAGAACCCGGCCCCGTCTCCGGCTCCCGCCCTGGCGGCCCCGGCCGAGACCGCCTTCTCGGCCCTCGTCGCGCGGGCAGGCGAAGGCGCAGGCCTCGCCCACCTGGCCGGCACCGCCGCGGGCGCCGCCCCCGTGGCCGTCGCCCCCCTGCCCTCGACCCGCACCGCCGAGCCCTTCGAGCGCCTGCGCGACCGCTCCGACGCCATCCTGGCCAGGACCGGGGAGCGCCCCAAGGTGTTCCTGGCCAATCTCGGGCCGGTCGCCGCTTTCACGGCGCGGGCCACCTTCGCCAAGAACCTGTTCGAGGCCGGCGGCCTCGAGGCCATCATGACCGACGGCTTCTCGGGAATGGATCAGCTCGCCGCGGCCTGGCGCGGTAGCAAGGCCCGGCTCGCCTGCCTCTGCTCGAGCGACGAGATCTATGCGTCGCACGCCGTCGAGGCGGCGCAGGCCCTGCGCGCGGCGGGATGCGACGCCGTCTATCTGGCGGGCCGCCCGGGCGAGCTGGAGGCGGCGCTCGCCGCAGCCGGGGTTTCCGCCTTCGTCTTTGCGGGCTGCGACACGCTCCAGGTCCTGACGCAAGCGCTCGGGACGGCCGATGCCTGACGCGCCCGAATCCAGGCCGCGCCCGCGCCGCGCCGATAGCCTCGCCCGGGCGCCTGGCCTACACTTGACCCTCCTCGATCCGCTTCACCGGCAAGGGCCGTCTCTGCCATGACCAGCATTCCGGATTTCGCCCGCATCGCTTTCGCCGACGCCCCCCTGGCCGCCGCACCGGCCAAGGCCGAGCCCTGGCTGACGCCGGAGGGCATCGCGGTAAAGAACGTCTACGGTCCCGAGGATCGCGCCGGGCTCGACTTCCTCGACACGTATCCGGGTCTCGCGCCTTACCTGCGCGGTCCCTACCCGACCATGTACGTCAACCAGCCCTGGACCGTGCGCCAATATGCCGGCTTCTCCACGGCGGAGGATTCCAACGCCTTCTACCGCCGCAACCTGGCAGCCGGCCAGAAGGGCCTCTCGGTCGCCTTCGACCTCGCCACCCATCGCGGCTATGACTCGGATCATCCGCGCGTGGCGGGCGACGTGGGCATGGCGGGAGTCGCCATCGACTCCATCTACGACATGCGCACCCTGTTCGCCGGCATCCCGCTCGACCAGATGAGCGTGTCGATGACCATGAACGGCGCGGTGCTGCCGATCCTCGCGCTCTACATCGTCGCCGCCGAGGAGCAGGGCGTGCCGCCGGAGAAGCTCGCCGGCACGATCCAGAACGACATCCTCAAGGAATTCATGGTGCGCAACACCTACATCTACCCGCCCAAGGGGTCGATGCGCATCATCTCGGACATCTTCGCCTATACCTCGGCCCACATGCCGAAGTTCAACTCGATCTCGATCTCCGGCTACCACATGCAGGAGGCGGGCGCGACGCAGGACCTCGAGCTCGCCTACACGCTCGCCGACGGCGTCGAGTACATCCGCGCCGGCCTCGCGGCGGGGCTGACCATCGACCGGTTCGCGCCGCGCCTGTCCTTCTTCTGGGCCATCGGCATGAACTTCTACATGGAAGTCGCCAAGATGCGCGCCGCGCGCCTCCTCTGGGCGAAGCTCGTGAAGGGGTTCAACCCGCAGAGCGAGAAGTCGCTGCCCCTGCGCACCCATTCCCAGACCTCCGGCTGGTCGCTCACCGCGCAGGACGTGTTCAACAATGTGGTGCGCACCTGCGTCGAGGCGATGGCGGCCACGCAAGGCCACACCCAGTCGCTGCACACCAACGCCCTCGACGAGGCGCTGGCGCTGCCCACCGACTTCTCGGCGCGCATCGCCCGCAACACACAGCTCTTCCTGCAGCAGGAAAGCGGCACCACGCGCATCATCGATCCGTGGGGCGGCTCCTATTACGTGGAGCGCCTGACCTGCGAGCTGGCGCAGAAGGCGTGGGCCCACATCCAGGAGGTCGAGGAACTCGGCGGCATGGCCAAGGCCATCGAGGCGGGCATTCCGAAGCTGAAGATCGAGGAGGCCGCCGCCCGCACCCAGGCGCGCATCGATTCCGGCCAGCAGAGGATCGTCGGCGTGAACTGCTTCAAGCCGACGGACGAGGCGTCCATCGAGATCCTCAAGGTCGACAACGCCGCCGTGCGCGTCAGCCAGATCGAGAAGCTCAGGCGGCTCAAGGCCGAGCGCAACCAGGCCGATGTGGATGCGGCGCTCACCGCCCTGTCGCAGGTCGCGGCTTCCGGCGAGGGCAACCTGCTCGCCCTGGCGGTGCAGGCGGCGCGCGCCAAGGCGACGGTGGGCGAGATCTCGGAGGCGCTGGAAAAGGTCTGGGGCCGGCATCGCGCCGAGATCAAGGCGATCTCGGGGGTCTACAAGCGGGAGGTCGGCATGGGCTCGCCAGCCGTGGAGAAGGTCCGCCGCCTGGTGGAGCAGTTCGAGCATGACGACGGGCGCCGCCCGCGCATCCTGGTCGCCAAGATGGGCCAGGACGGGCACGACCGCGGCCAGAAGGTGATCGCCTCGGCGTTTGCCGATCTCGGCTTCGACGTGGATATCGGCCCGCTCTTCGCGACCCCGGCGGAGGCCGCGCGCCAGGCGATCGAGAACGACGTGCACATCGTCGGCGTGTCCTCGCTCGCGGCGGGCCACCTGACCCTGGTGCCGGAGCTGAAGGCGGAGCTGGAAAAGCTCGGCCGCGCGGACATCATGATCGTGGTCGGCGGCGTGATCCCGCCCCAGGACTTCGAGGCGCTCACCAAGGCCGGAGCCTCCGCCATCTTCCCCCCCGGCACCGTCATCGCCGACGCCGCCGAAAACCTCATCGCCGAACTCAACGCAAAACTCGGATACAAAACGAAAATGGCGGCGGGGTGATATCCGCGCGACGCAAGAACCTGACAACCAGAACAGGGGCAACGATGCTGGGGGCACCTTGAAGGAGGTTCGCCATGGGTCGTGTGCAAGACAAGGTTGCCATCGTGACCGGGGCCGCGCTGGGCCTCGGTGAGGCCTCGGCAGCGATGCTGGCCCGGGAGGGTGCGAAGGTCGTCGTTACCGATATCAGGGATGTGGAAGGCGAAGCTGTCGCGAAGAAGATCCGGGATGGGGGCGGAGAGGCGCTCTACCTTCATCACGACGTCGCCCAGGAAGCAGCGTGGGAGCAGGTCATGAAGAAGACGCTCTCCCGCTTCGGGCGGCTCGACATTCTGGTCAACAATGCCGGTGTCGTGCATTCCTGCGTCCCCGAGGAAGAGACGCTGGAGCGATGGCGCAGGCTGATGAGCATCAATCTCGACGGCGTCTTCCTCGGCACGAAGCACGCCATTCCCGCCATGCGGCAGAAGCAGCCGTCGGGAGGTTCGATCATCAACCTCTCCTCCATTGCCGGTCAGATCGGCATTCCCGACATCGGCGCCTATTGCGCATCGAAGGGAGGCGTGCGGCTCTACACCAAGTCGGTGGCGCTCCACTGCGCGAAGCAAGGATGGAACATCCGGGTGAACTCCATCCATCCCGGCTATATCTGGACGCCCATGGTGGAGCACTATCTGGCGGAGCACGGCGACGTGGAAGAAGGCCGCAAGGCCACAGGCGCTCTCCACCCGCTCGGGCATGTGGGACAGCCGGACGATATCGCCTACGGCGTTCTCTATCTCGCCTCGGACGAGTCGAAATTCGTCACGGGCGCAGAGCTCGTGATCGACGGCGGCTATACGGCGCAGTGAACGCTGAACGCTTGCAGGGCATGCGGCTCCCGATGGCAGCAGTTCCATTCGTCATCGGGCCGGCGCGGAACCGAGATGTGGCTGCACGATGCATGGCTCGCGCGGCAGGCACAGACAAACGTCCGAAGCTGACCAGGCAGGGTGAACCGCAGCCCTTGAGCGAGCAGCGCGCGATATCGGGCGAGGGCTCTAACCCTGTGCCCGCTCGATCGCGCGCTTGATCACCTGCTGCACTTCCTTGTTCGTCAGGAAGAGATCGTGGTTGATGATGCCGCCGCCGAATTCCGAGGCATCGGCCACGCGCACGCCCAGGGATTCCAGCCGCTCGCGATCGGCCGCGCCCGCGCGAACGATGCCGCCCGCGAGGCGGCTCGACACGGCGAGCGCGCGGTCGTTGGTGGAGCTGATGACCGTGATCTTCTTCGCATCCGGCCCCAGGCGCTCCAGGCCCCGCGCGAAAAGATCGATGTCGATGTCGGGCGCCGCCAGCACCACTGCGCCGATGCGCTCCATGGCGCTCTCGCCGCCGGAGGCGCGCAGCATGCGCAGGGTTTCGAGCGTGAGAAGCGTTCCCATGCTGTGGGCCACGATGTGGATGCGTCCGCCGCTCGGCGTCCTGGCGATGGCGGTCAGCAGGTCCTCCAGCGCATCGCGCGACCACATGGCGCTTTCGCGGTCGGCCACGTAGCTGAAGGTCGAGGCGGCGGAGGGCCAGGTGAAGAGGCCCGTCACGCCGGGAAACCTGATGCCTTCCGAGAGATCGATGGTCGAGGTGGCCGCCGTCTCGAAGCTTTCGCGATAGCCGTGGATATAGAGCAGCAGGTTGCGGCCGAAGGCCGCCTGGGCGAAGGCCTGGGCCGCGTTGCCGCGCTCCATGTTCTCGACCTTCGCGATGCTCCAGCCCCCCGCCGTGACCCGCCCGAGGAGGGAATCGGACGGCGGCGTGAGGCGCGCCTCCGCGAAGATCAGGTCCGGGGACCGCTCGCTGCTGAACCAGGGCTTCGCCGGCGGGTCGCCGACCGGCAGGCGCGTGGTCGCCACGAGAAGCTTCGGATCACGCTCCAGGCCGACGCGCGACGAGGCGGGGCTGACGAGCGCCGAATCCTCTCCCAGGCAGCCGGACAGGGCGAGGCTCGCAAGGCAGACAGCGGCAAGGCGGGAAACGGTGGGGATCATGAGGCCGGAGATTCGAGGAACGGACGAAAGAAGGATGACCCCGCTCTTTTCGCCTCGATCATGGCATGCGCAAGGCAAGTCTTGGCCTTGGCGGTGTCCGAGAAGCAGCAAGGTAAAGCAATGGTGAACGAGGAGGCCGGTGGGCCGCCTTGATGGCCGGGGAAGCGGCCCGTACCTTGCCTTCATGCTCGCCGCCTTCGCCCGCATCCTTCTCGTCATTCTCGGCCTTTTTCTCCTCCCCCTGGGATCCCATGCCCTCTGGTGGGCCATGCGCGACGATGTCGCGCCGAGCTGGCGCGCCGCCGACTGGTCGAGCGCCGAACTCCTGCCCGCGGCCTCCGAAGCGCCCCAGGCCATGGTGGCGGTCTATGCGGCGCGGGTCGGCCGCTGGCGCGGCATCTTCGCCCACCACACCTGGATCGTCGTGAAGGAGGCCGGCGCGAGCCGGTACACGCGCTACGACAAGGTCGGCTGGGGCAGCCCGGTGCGGACCAACGGCTGGGCGCCGGACGGGCGCTGGTTCGGCAATGCGCCGCAGCCCGTCGTCGTGATCGAAGGCGCGGAGGCGGAGCGGCTGATTCCGCAGATCCGGCAGGCGGTGGCGAGCTATCCCTACCAGACCCTTGGGGCCTACAACGCATGGCCCGGCCCGAACTCCAACACCTTCGTGGCCCATGTGATGCGCTCCGTTCCCGAACTCGGCGCGGCCCTTCCGCCCACGGCTCTCGGCAAGGACTGGCAGCCCTGGCGGGAGATCGTGGGCTTTACCCCGAGCCGCACCGGCATCCAGATTTCGCTGGGCGGCTATGCCGGTCTCGCACTCGGCTGGGTGGAAGGCATCGAGATCGACTTCATGGGCCTCGTGGCGGGAATCGACATCCGCCGCCCTGCCTTGAAAATTCCTGCCTGGGGACGAATCGGCGTGGACGCGATCACGTGGTGAAAGCCGAGGCCGGATGCGCTAAACCTGTCCCATGATCGGGGGCTCTGCAAAAACGGCCGTGACGGCGGAGATGGTTGCATCGGGCGATCGCGCCGCGCTGGCGCGCGCCATCACGCTCATGGAATCGCGACGGCCCGATCACCGCGAGGCGGCGCGCGTCCTCCTCCAGGCGCTCATGTCCCGCACCGGCCATGCGGTGCGCATCGGCATCACCGGCGTTCCAGGCGTGGGCAAGTCCACCACCATCGACACCCTGGGCTCCATGCTCACCGAGAAGGGGCACAAGGTGGCGGTGCTCGCGGTAGACCCCTCCTCCACCCGCACCGGCGGCGCGATTCTCGGCGACAAGACGCGGATGGCGCGTCTCGCGACCGATGCCAACGCCTTCATCCGCCCGTCGCCCTCCTCCGGGACCCTCGGCGGCGTCGCCGCGAAAACCCGCGAGACGATGCTGCTCTGCGAGGCCGCCGGTTTCGACGTCATCCTGGTGGAGACGGTCGGCGTCGGGCAATCGGAAACGGCGGTCGCGGACCTCACCGACTTCTTCCTCGTCCTCATGCTGCCGGGCGCGGGCGACGAGCTGCAGGGCATCAAGAAGGGCATTCTCGAGCTTGCCGACCTGATCGCCGTCAACAAGGCGGACGATGCGGGGACGAAGGCCAAGGCCGCCGCGGCGGAATACAAGGCGGCCCTGCACATCCTGGCGCCCGCCTCGCCGACCTGGACGCCGCCCGTGCTGACGATCTCAGGCCTGACCGGCCAGGGGCTGGACGAGCTCTGGACCAAGGTGCTCGACCACCGCAAGCGCCTGGAAGCGACGGGAGAGCTTGCCGCCAAGCGGCGGGCGCAGGACACGAAATGGATGTGGGCCCTCGTCCACGAGCGCCTGCATGAGCGGCTCACCCACGACCCCGCCCTGCGTCAACGTGTCCCGGAAATCGAGAAGGCCATCGCCGAGGGCACCCTCGCGCCGAATGCCGGGGCCAGCGAGATCGTGAGGCTCCTGGGGATTTGACGGGCAGGACCGGCGGCCTATCCGGAATTGCACCTGATCCCGGCCACGAAAACCGCTTCAATCCGGAAAGACGCTCCAGCTCTCCGGAACGAACGGATCGCGCCGTGATCGACAGACTGCATCAACAGCCCCTTCTGCTGGGCGCCGTGATCGTCTGCCTGATCTTCGTGGTGCCGACCCTGATCGGCTCGCTCCTGCTGCAGCCTGCCGTCGGGCGCCTGCTGCGCGGGGAGAGAGATCCGAACCCCGTGGTCGGCCTGCTCCTGAACGTCTATTCGCTCTATTACGGCGTCCTGCTGGCCCTTCTCTCCATTGCGGTGTTCGAGAACTACAACAGGGCCCAGGACGCGGTCGGTCGCGAAGCCTCGAGCGCGGTCGCCCTCTATCGCATCTTCAGCGGCTATCCGGAGCCTGCCCGTACATCTCTTTCGTATCTGCTCCGCCAATACCTTGACGAAGAGACCGGGCCGGGCTGGGCGTTTCAGCGGGACGGCCGGATCTCGATGCGGGGCGCCCAGCTCGTCGACCGGCTGAGCCGCGAGCTCCTGGGTTTCAGGCCCGATCCGAATGCGGGCGAAAGCCCGATCCATAGCGCGGCGCTTCAGACATTCGACGAATTCATCGAACAGCGGCGCCTGCGCCTCCAGGCCGCCGGGACCCGTGTGCCGCGGGTGATATGGTCCATCGTCCTCGTCGGCGCAGCCCTCAACGTCCTCATCCTGTGGCTCTTCGACCTGCGAAGAACCACCCACCTGATCCTCGGCGGCGTGCTGATGACCTATATCGGCCTCGTCATCTACATGGTCGGCGTGCTCGACCGGCCGTTCCACGGCGCCCATGGGCTGAAGCCCGGCGATCTCATCCAGGCCCGGCAGCAGATGACCCCGCTGCGGTAAAGCCGTTTCAGGCGCCCCCGGCAATCTCCGGGGTCAGGCGGATCTGCCCCACCTCGATCCCGTTCCAGTTCTTGAAAACGGGCTGGGCCAGGGCCTCGACGGCCTTGCGCTCGTCATGGCTCAGGTCGAGGAACCGCAGGACGAGCCCGGCCATCATGGCCTCGGCCGCACGGGCATTGCCGTCGTCAGCCTTCAGGGCGACCCCATAGCCGAGTTCGGGGAAGGAAGCGCAATAGACGCCCTCCGCGCCCACCTTCACGAAGGCGCGCTCGCCGAGATAGCCCATCAGATTCGTATCGAACCGGCCGGTGCCGGCGACCATGAAGGGATGGCGCGCAACGGCCTTGCGAATGCGCGCAGCCGCGGCCTTCCCGTCGCCCGGCAGGCCGATCCCGGTGCCGAAGCGGGCGAAGCCGAAGGCGAGCGACGGAAGCTTGACCGCGTAAGTCGGAATGGAGCAGCCGTCGATGCCGCTCTTGTCGATGGAGTGGCAGGCTCCGGTGATCTCTTCGAGGGTCTCGCGCACCATGCGCTGCACCGGATGATCCGCCCCCACATAGCCCTTGGGGCTCTGGCCCTGGCCGCAGGCGAGGCAGATGAAGCCCGCGTGCTTGCCCGAGCAGTTGTTGTGGAGGGCGCTCGGGGTCTTTCCCGACGCAGCCAGGGCGCGGTTCGCCGATTCGCCCATCGGCCAGTGCACGCCGCATTCGAGGCAGCCGACATCCTGACCGGCCTTGGCGAGCATGGCCTGGGCTACGGCCACATGCTCCGGCTCTCCCGAATGCGAGGCGCAGGCGAGCGCGATCTCCTCATCGGTCAGGCCGTATTTGTCCGCGATTCCGCTCTCGACCAGCGGCATGGCCTGGAGGGCCTTGACGGCGGAGCGCGGAAAAACGCGCCGATCCACGTCTCCGATCGATAGAACCGTGGCGCCCTCCGCGTCGACCACCGAGATGCTGCCCCGGTGGCGCGACTCGACCAGATTTCCGCGCATGACCTCGACAAGGAAAGGATTGTCCATCAATGCCCCGTTTGAAAAGCGGCGGTGTTGTGGAGGCACTCCATCCCAATGTCAAAGGGGGCATTGTTGCAAAACGCAGAAAATGCAACCCGAAAACACCTCTCGCCATGGCTTGCGATGCGGCTCGGCTCCCCCTAAACCCAGGATCCGAACAAAAGGGGAGCCCCTGATGCGGGTAGCGATGATTGGCTCGGGCTATGTAGGGCTTGTGTCCGGGGCGTGCTTTGCGGATTTCGGGCACGAGGTATGCTGCGTCGACAAGGACCCGTCCAAGATCGCGGCGCTCAACCGGGGCGAGATCCCGATCTTCGAGCCCGGTCTGGCCGAGCTTGTCGCCAAGAACGTGCGGGAGGGCCGGCTGAGCTTCACCACGGAACTAGCGCCGGCGGTCCGGGCGGCCGAGGCGGTGTTCATCGCGGTGGGCACCCCCTCGCGGCGCGGCGACGGCCATGCCGACCTCTCCTACGTCTACCAGGCCGCCCGCGACATCGCGGCGGCGATCGAGGGCTATACGGTGGTGGTGACCAAGTCGACCGTGCCGGTGGGCACCGGCGACGAGGTCGAGCGGATCATCCGGGAGGCCCGCCCCGACGCGGAGGTGGCCGTGGTCTCGAACCCGGAATTCCTGCGCGAGGGCGCGGCGATCGCCGACTTCAAGCGCCCGGACCGCATCGTCATCGGCACCGAGGACGAGCGCGCCAAGGCGGTGATGAGCGATCTCTACCGCCCGCTCTACCTGAACCAGGCGCCGGTGCTGGCGATGTCGCGGCGCACGGCGGAGCTGACGAAATACGCGGCCAACGCCTTTCTGGCCACCAAGATCACCTTCATCAACGAGATCGCGGACCTGTGCGAGCAGGTGGGCGCCAACGTGCAGGACGTGGCGCGCGGCATCGGGCTCGACAACCGCATCGGGGCGAAGTTCCTGCATGCCGGTCCGGGCTATGGCGGCTCGTGCTTTCCGAAGGATACGCTCGCGCTGATCAAGACCGCGCAGGATCACGGGGCGCCGATGCGGATCGTGGAGACGGTGGCGGCGGTCAACAGCCAGCGCAAGCGGGCGATGGGACGCAAGGTGATTGCGGCCTGCGGCGGCTCGGTGCGGGGCAAGACCGTGGCGGTTCTGGGGCTGACCTTCAAGCCGAACACCGACGACATGCGCGACGCGCCTTCAATCGACGTGATCGCGGCGCTGCAGGATGCGGGGGCGCGGATCCGGGCCTTCGACCCGGAGGGGATGGCGGCGGCGCGCGCGGTGCTGACGGACGTGGACTACGCCCGGGACCCCTATGACTGCGCCCGCGGGGCGGATGCCCTGGTGCTGGTGACGGAATGGGACCTGTTCCGGGCGCTCGACCTGCCGCGCCTGAAGGCGGCGCTGAACGCCCCGGTGGTGGTCGACCTGCGCAACGTCTACCGCCCCGACGACATGAAACGCCACGGCTTCACATACCTCAGCATCGGGCGCGCCTGAACTCCCGCGCGGAGCGGCTTGCGCGCCGCTCCGCCGGGTGCCATGAGATAGATCCACCGCGAGACAGCCACCTTGAAATAGCCCTTGGAGCGATCCATGCAGACCTTCTTTGTCGAGATCAAATGCAAGCTCGGCAAAACCTATGCCGTCGCAAACGCTCTCGCGGACCGGGAAATCGCATCCGAGATCTACTCGACGGCGGGCAACTACGACATCCTGGCCAAGTTTCACGTGGATGACGGGGTCGATATCGGGCATTTCATCGCCGAGAACGTGCAGGTCATCCCCGACATCGCCGACACGCACACGATCATCACCTTCAAGGCGTTCTGACCTTCGGCCTGATCACTGCACCAGAGCGCTGGCCTCGGCCGTCCTCTCGGCCTGACGGGCGATCTCGGCGAGATAGGGCCCGATGCCCTCGTAGCGGTCGAGGCGGCGGACGATCTTGGAGTCGATCTTGTTGTAGAGCTCAGCGACACTCACGGGACGGCGCTTGCGGCCCTTGCCTTCCATGAAGAGCCCCGCATTGGCGCGGGCCGCCTTCGGGAAGAGCTTGGAGGCCTTCATGTTCGGGTCCTGATCCAGGACCTCGAGGAAGCGCACGGCGGCGGATGCGCCCAGGAAATGCGCGAGGTAGAGTTCGGCCTCGGCGAGCTCCCGCTCTCCCTGCGCCTGGAGCGCCCGCTCCACGTCCTTGATCAGTTCCCCGGCCATGAGGGCCGAGAAATAGGGATCCGTGCGCAGGTTCATGATCCAGGCCCGGTCCTTGTCGCTCACCACGGGATCGCCGTCGACGATCCTGATGGCCTCGGCCGCTGCCGTGAAACCGTAATCCGCGGCGTGGAGCTGGACGATCTCGAGCCAGGTCCGGTCGATGAACTGGAACAGCCCTTCGGCGGAGGAGGTCGGCGCCCTGGCCTCGGGCGAAAGGCTCGATTCCACATCGGCCAGGGTCATCATGTAGACCGGGTCGACGCCCGTCACATGAGCGGCCTTGAGGATGGAATGCACCAGCCAGCGCGGCACATTGCGTCCATTGAAGGGGATCAGCTCGTCCGGGTCTCCGGCGGCCTCGTCCAGCACCTCCTGGTGTGCCGGCTTGGCGGGCTGGGGCTTCGTACGGATGAAGGCGCCGTCCAGGATTTCACGGAAAAGTTCCGGGTTCTTCGCCAGGGCCGGGGTGAAACCGACGGAAGCGGTCGCCAGGGAGCCGGCGATGTCCTGCCGCAGCGGAGGAGCGGCCAGGGGTCTCGCCATCAGGGCGCTCGGGAGGGTGGCCACGGCAGCCGGCCCGGCTGCGATTCCCTGAAGTCCGATGACCAGGCCCGCGGTCAGGGCAAGGCGGAGAGGGCGGCGGCTTCCGGTTTTGCGCGTGTTCGCAACAGGTTGCGGAACTGCGCAGAGCAGGTTTCTCGCGTTACTCATCGTCACTTATCCCGCACGGCCCGAACCTGACGGACGGGCCTTCCCTTGTGTCATTCTGAGACAAGGGTTGACGGGAAGATGTGTCGACAATCGGTCAGCTTGGCCATAAAAGGCACATTTTTAACGGCGCTACCGCCTTTTTCCCCCGGATAACCGCGTTTTTTACTGCATTTCACGCCGAGGATTGTGCGACGAGCTGCGCATTCGTCCGCTCGAGGCGTTTGGCCAATTCCCGCATGATCGCCAGGGACATCTGGGGAAATTGCGCCAGGAGCTCGAGAAAGACCCGCTTGTCGATCCGCAGGGCCGTGGTCGGCTCCGTGGCCATGATCGTCGCGGAGCGGGGCGTGTCCGAGAGAATGCCCATCTCCCCGACGAGAGCGCTGCTGCCCAGCTCGGCCACCTGGATGTCCCCGCCGGGGGTATGGAGGAGGACGCTCGCCCGCCCATCGAGGATCACATAGGCGGCGTCGGAGGGGTCTCCCTGCGAGAAGAAGCGCTGCCCACCGGCGAACTGCACCCGCTCGCTCGTGAAGGCGAGCAGCTTCAGACGGGCCGGATCCACGTCCCTGAACATGGGGACCTGTCGCAAGGACTGAACCTCCGTCTCAAGGGTCATGCCACCTCTCCTGTTATTCTTTCGGCTTCCGGCCCGGGCTTGGCACGCCCGAGCGGCGGATGGGCCGTGTTGTCGATGATGATCTGTCCATCGCGGAAGCGCATCTGAACATCGAAGGCACCTGCCTGTCGATCATTCGGAAGTACCATGAACAGGCTTTGTTGTTGGAAAAACTGAAGCAGCAATTGCATCAGCTGCTGCCCCCTCGCCTCGTCGAAGGGAGCGAGCGCTCCGTCCACGACCAGAATGTCCGGCCGCTTGACCAGGCAACGCACGAGATTGACGCTCGCCCGCTCCTGCGGCGACAGGAGCCGGCCCGCCGTCCCGACGTCGTAATCGAGACCGATGCGCTGCACGTCCTCCAGCAGGTCGAGTTCCCGGATGACCGTCGCGACCGCCTGAGCGACCCGCGCCCTCGCATTGGCCACCTGATAGCTGACGCGCCCGAACAGGAGATTGTCCCTCAAGGGCGCCGCCGCACAGATCTTTTCCGGATCGTAGAATTCGACGCCCTCGGGGTCGGCTTTCTCGAGAACCTCGCGGACGAGCCCCCGCGCCCCCACGATCCGGTCCGTCATGCCGTCGTCGAGCAGGCCCAGTCGATGCCGCGCTTCGACATAGGCGAGCGGCAAGGCCAGGAGGCGCGTGCGGTCCTCACGCCGCAAGTGCCCCTCGCCACGCGCGTAACGCCGCAGGATCTTCTGGTATTCCGGCAGTTCTTCCGCGCCGATGAAGGAGAACTGCTCGAAGAGGGAATGCCCAGGCGGCAGGCCTTCGAAGATTTCGGTCATCGTCTCCGCGATCTGAAGTCCCATCCGCACCAGACCGTCCGTGAGCCCGGCACGGCGGATGGCACTGCGGAACTGCGCATTCTCGGCCAGTTGACGTCCCTTGAACTCGTCGGAGATCGGCACGCCGAAGAGCAGGTTCTCGGCGATAGTGGCCTGGCTGTTGTAGCGCTCGGGATCGAACGGCTCGACGAGATCGGACATGCCGTTCGACCGAAACGTCTCGCGCAGGCGCTGCCGGGCTTCCACCAGGCGCCCGGCCAGGGCGCTGTCGCGCGCGGGATCGATCCAGCCCGCCAGTCCGAGCAGATAGATCGTGTCCCCCATGCCGATCCTCTCCAGAAGGTCGATGAGGATACGGTCGAGATCGTTCTCGTCCTTGGCGCCGATGCGCTTGTAGTCCACCCATTGATCGGAAATGCTCTCGAGCGGATTTCCCGTCCGCAGCGCCTCGGCGATCCTGCGGTCCATATCGCGTTTGCTCTCCACGACCTTGCCGAGAGGCTTGGACCTCAGGCCATAGATCAGGTTGTCGCGGATACTCCCGGGAAAGAGGATGGGATCGACGCCCGCATAGGCGATCCTGCGCCCGGCCACGGCATGGGGAAGCTGCAGCAGGTCCCTGTCGCCGATGCGGAGCTGGCCGCTGAACTCCGTCGTCCGCCGTGCGACAATGCGGGCCATCATGCTGGCCGCCGTCCCCCCGTTGGAGATCAGGGCGACGCTGGCGGGCAGATCGACGGCGAAAGCCCCTCCCTCGATGATCATGTCGCCATGAGGCCCGGCGACGCGGATCCCCTCGCCCACCAGAGGTCCGACGAGAGGCGTGTCCTCCTCCTCGTCCTGGCGCGCCTCGACCATGGGGCCGAGCCGCTCCTCGGCGAAATGCTGCGTGACCTGATCGTACTTCACCTGGACGTCGAGGCGCTGCTGATCCCAGTCGATGAGCTCCTTCAAGGGAGGCGGCAATTCGCGATAGGCGGCGATCACGGCGACGAGCTGACCGATATCGAGCGTGCCGCGCAGGGCAAAGTAACCGCCGACGGCGTAGAAGAAGAACGGGGTAAGCTGCGCCAGGAAATTGTTGAGGGATTTGACGAAGAATTTTCGGTTGTAGATCTTCAGCCGGACCGTGAAGAGATCGAAAAGGCGATGGCCGATCTCGGCCCGCTCCCAGTTGTAGGCATTGTGGACATGGACCACTTCGATCCCGTCGAGGACTTCGGCGATGCGCCCGGCCAACTGGCGTGAGGCCAGCTGGCGCTGCCTTCCGAGGCGCAGCAATTCGCGCCGCAGCCTGGGAATGATGATGAACTGTATCGCGATCACGGCCAGGGCGATCAGACCGAGCCAGACGTTCTGCACCATGATGAAGAGAAGGGCCGTAATCGCCTGCGTGCCGAGGAAGATCGGCGTGATGAAGGCATCGCCGATGAACCCGCCGATGGGTTCGACCTCATCCTTGATGATGGTTGCCGTCTCGGAGGACTTGACAGTGCGCAGAGCCTCCGGGGTGAAGCGCAGGACCATGGAGAAAAGGTCGAAGCGCATGCGCCTGAGCATCCGCTCTCCGAGAATGCCTTTCTCGACGTTGATCCAGTACTTGAACGCCCCGTTGACGACGACGAAGAAGAGAAAAAGCAGCGACAGGCCCATGAGCAGGCCGATACGGGTGACCTGAAAGCCTTCGAAGATTTCCAGGGTGCCGCCGCCCAGCCAGACCGGCCAGTCGTATGTGAGGTGAAGAAAGGGCGCCGTCGGGTTGCCCTCCCGGAACGCCTCGCCCTGGATCGCCTGGTTCACGATCTGGCGGGGCAGATCGAGAGACATGAAGTAAAAAGGCAGGGACGCAAGGACCACCGCGCAGACGATCAGCTGGTCGCGCCTCGAATGAGTCCAGATGTACCGGAAAAGGCTCTTCTCCATCAGCGCAACGACATCACATTCATGTGCTTTACGTCCCCCCTCTTTCCGAACTGGGGCACCGCCATAGTTTGACGAGAGGGGCTATTGCAAGGGTAGAGATAGCTGTCCTAACGTCAAATTACGATACGGCAGCCAACTTTACCTCTCCCACCAAGGGACGCCTGCATGGCAAACGCGGTCACGAACCCCAAGGCAGACAAGGGATTGCCCTTGTCCGCGCCCCTTCAGGGCGCAAGGGTTCTCATCTACAGCCACGATACGTTCGGGCTCGGGCATCTGCGCCGCTCCCGGGCGATCGCCAATGCGATCGTCGAAGATCGGCCCGGCGCCTCCGTGGTCATCATCTCGGGCTCCCCGGTCATCGGTAATTTCGAGTTCGAGAGCGGCGTCGACTACATCCGGATCCCCGGCGTCACCAAGTTGCCCGACGGGGATTATCGCTGTCTCAACCTCAACGTCAGCCTGGATGAGGCGGTGGGCCTGCGCCAGGCGCTCATCCTCCAGGCCGCCAGGGCGTTCCGGCCCGATGTCTTCATCGTCGACAAGGAGCCGACCGGCTTTCGCGGCGAGGTCGTGCCTGCCCTCGACTATCTCCAGGCCACGGGCTGCCGACTCGTCCTCGGCATCCGCGACGTGATGGACGAGCCCGCCCTGCTCGTCCCGGAATGGGAGCGCAAAGGCGCGACCGAAGCCCTGACCCGCTACTATGACGAGATCTGGGTCTACGGCCTCAAGGACGTCTACCAGCCCCTCAAGGCCCTCGACCTGCCCGCCGAGGTGGAGCGGCGCATCACCTATACCGGCTATCTGCGCCGGGAGGTGCCGCCGACCCCGTCCCTGACGAAATACCCGAAGATCACCAAGCAGCCCTTCATCCTGGTGACCACGGGCGGGGGCGGCGACGGGGACGACCTGATCGACTGGGTGATCTCGGCCTATGAGGCGGATGAGACGCTCGAACAGCCGGCCCTCATCCTCTTCGGCCCCTTCATCGACCGGGACAAGCGGCGCTCCTTCATGGAGCGCATCGCCAGGCAACCCAAGCTCGACGCGATGTCCTTCGACAACAAGATCGAACGGCTCATGAAGAGGGCCGACGCCATGGTGGCCATGGGCGGCTACAACACCTTCTGCGAGGCACTCTCCTTCGACAAGCGCACCCTGATCGTGCCGCGCACCCGCCCGCGGCTGGAGCAGTACATCCGCGCGGTCGAGGCCGAGCGGCTCGGCCTGGTGAGCATGCTGAGCGACTATAAGGAGCCGCGCACGCCGGAGCGGATGGCGGCAGCCCTGCGAAACCTGTCCTCGCAGCCGCGTCCCTCCGAAGTGTTCATCCCGGGTCTTCTCGACGGCCTTGACCGGGTGCAGGAGCGGCTTAAGGCTCTCACAGAAACCAGGGCCCCCTTCGCCCCTGCCTACCATCAGGCGGCCGAGTAAGAACACGCATGCTTCCTTCGAAGACAGCCCGACGGATCGCCGTCGTCGTGAAAGGCTATCCACGCCTTTCGGAGACCTTCATCGCGCAGGAGATCCTGGCCCTCCAGGAGCGCGGCCTGGAGCTCGCGATCTGGTCCCTTCGCCACCCGACCGAGCGGGCCGTGCATCCCATGCACAAGGCCATCAAGGCGCCGGTCACCTATTTGCCGGAATACCTCTACGAGGAACCCCTGCGCGTGCTCCGGGGAGCCGCCTGGAGCCTGCGGCAGAAAGGGTTCGGTCCCACGATCCGGGCTTTCTGGCGCGACCTGAAGCGCGACTTCACAGTCAACCGGGTCCGACGCCTCGGCCAAGCCTTCGTGATGGCGCGGGAAATGCCACCGGATGTAGGACATCTCCACGTCCACTACCTGCACACGCCCGCCTCCGTCGTGCGCTACGCAGCGCTCCTGACGGGCCGGACCTGGACTTTCTCGGCCCATGCCAAGGACATCTGGACGACGCCGGATTGGGAGAAGCGCGAGAAGATGGCCGAGGCCCTGTGGGGCGTGACCTGCACGGCGCACGGCGCGTCCCATCTCCAGGCCCTGTCCGATCCGCAGAAGGTCTCCCTCGTCTATCACGGGCTCGACCTCTCCCGCTTTCCCGCTCCGCCCGAGAGCCGCCCCGCGCGGGACGGCTCCGATCCGCAGGATCCGCTGCGCATCGTCTCGATCGGCAGGGCCGTGGCGAAGAAAGGCTTCGGCGACCTGATCAAGGCTCTTGCGGCCCTGCCGCCGGACCTGCACTGGCGCTTCGCCCATGTGGGCGGCGGAGAGCTGCTCGACGCGCTGAAGAAGCAGGCCAAGGAGGCCGGCATCGCCGACAAGGTGATCTTTCTCGGATCGAAAGCGCAGCCCGAGATCATCGGCCTGCTGCAACAGGCCGATCTCTTCGTGCTGCCGTCCAAGGAGGCGAAATCGGGCGACCGGGACGGGCTGCCCAACGTGATCATGGAAGCCGCGAGCCAGGAACTCGCCATCGTCGCCACGGACTTCGCCGGAATTCCGGAATTCATCCGCAACGGCGTGGAAGGCGAGCTCGTTCCGCCGGGCGATTGGGAAGCCCTCTCCAACGCCCTCAACCTTCTCGCCCGCGATCCCGAGCGGCGCAGGGCCCTCGGCGCGGCGGCCTTCGCCCGGCTGCGGCGGGACTTTTCCATGGAAGGCGGGATCGACGGGCTGGAGCGGCGCTTCCGGTCCCTGGCGGAGAGCCCCTCGAAAGAACCGGAGTACGTGTGACCGTCGCGAGGCCCGTTGCATTCTATGCCCCGCTGAAGAGCCCGGACCACCCCCTTCCCTCGGGCGACCGGACCATGGCGCGCCTGCTCCTGAAGGCGCTCGGCACGGCGGGCTTTTCACCGCAGCTCGCGAGCGAATTGCGGACCTTCGACAAGACAGGCGACGCTCACCATCAGGACACGGTCCGTCGCCAATCCCTCGACGAGGCCGCGCGCCTGATCGCGCAGTATCGCGCTCTGCCGGTGCAGAGCCGTCCGTGTCTGTGGTTCACCTATCACGTCTATTACAAGGCTCCGGACTGGATCGGCCCTCGCGTCGCCGATGCGCTCGGCATTCCCTATGCTGTGGCCGAGGGATCGCGGGCGGCGAAACGCGCCTCCGGTCCCTGGGCCCTCGGGCACGAGGGCGCAGAGGCGGCTCTCGACCGGGCCGATGCGATCTTCGTCATGACGGAGCAGGACCGGCAGGCGCTGGAAGCCGCCCGACCGCCGGGGCAAATGCTGGTCGACCTGCCGCCGTTTCTGGACCTGGAGGGCTGGCCTTCGTCCGGCATCCGCCCGGCACCGGCAAGCGAACCGCGCCTGCTGGCCGTCGCCATGATGCGCGACGGCGACAAGCTGGCTTCTTATCGCATTCTCGCCGCGGCTCTCGAAAGGCTCCGGCATCTGCCATGGATTCTCGACATCGTGGGAGACGGCGAGGCGCGGGAAGAAGTCGAAGGGCTCTTCGCTCTCTTCGCGCAGCGTGTGCGCTTCCATGGCCGGATCGAGAACAAGGCGGATCTGGCTGCGCTTTACGCGGCCGCCGATCTCTTCGTCTGGCCTGCCGTCAACGAAGCCTACGGCATGGTGCTGCTGGAGGCCCAGGCGCTCGGCTGCCCGGCGATCGCCGGGGCCTATGGCGGCGTCGCGAGCGTGGTCCAGCATGAGCGGACGGGGTTGCTGGCGCCCCCCGGCGACATCGCGGCCTTCGCCGATGCCCTCGGAAGCCTCCTGTCGGACCGGGAGCGGTTGCGACGGTTCGGAGCGGAGGCGGCGAATTTCGTGAGGAGGGAGCGCGATCTCGCTCATGCCGTTTTGCGCTTGCGCAATGCACTCGAACCGCTCGCGGGTAGAGTGGCGTCATGAGTTTACGGGTTCTCATCGCCGTTACGCATCTTCTGGGCGCGGGCCACCTCACCAGGGCCGCCGCCCTGGCGCGCGCATTCGCGCGCAGGGGCCACGAGACGACGCTCGTGTCGGGCGGCGCCCCTGCGCGCCTGGCCGAGCTCGGTCAGGTGAGGTTCGTCCAGCTGCCGCCGCTGCGCACCATCGGCACGGATTTCAGAATGCTGCTGGACGAGAATCTGCAACCCGTCGACGGCGCCTATCTCGACCGGCGCAGGGCCCTCCTTCTCGATACCGCAAGAACGATCCGCCCCGACATTCTCATCACCGAGCTTTTCCCCTTCGGCCGCAGGACTCTGGCGGGCGAGTTCATGGCCCTGCTCGACACAGTGCGATCCGCGCGACCGCGGCCGCTCGTTTTCTGCTCCATCCGCGATATTCTCGTTCCCTCCTCCAAGGCGGAACGGATAGCGGAAACGCACGAGCGCCTGCTTCGCCACTACGATGCCGTTCTCGTCCACGGCGATCCCGCGCTCGCTCCCCTCGAAGCGTCGTGGCCGGTGGACGAACGCATTGCGCCGCTCATCCGCTACACGGGCTATGTGGACGAGAACGAGAATCCCGTTTCCGTAGGAATGCGGCAAGGAATCGTGGTCTCGGGCGGATCGAGCGCGGCGAGCCTGCCGCTCTATCGCGCATCGCTCGACGCTTCGCCCCGGATCGCCGACCGGCCATGGCGCATCCTCGTCGGACAGGGCGTGCCGGAAGCGGAGTTCCAGGAGCTCCGGGAGCGCGCCCCTTCGCACGTGCTCGTCGAGCGGGCCCGGCCGGACTTTCGGCAGCTTCTCGCGCGCGCCGAGGTTTCCATCAGCCAAGCCGGTTACAACACCATTGTCGACCTGCTGCGCTGCGGCGTGAAGTCGATCCTCGTCCCCTTCGAGGCGGGTCGCGAGACAGAACAGCGCCTGCGTGCCGAACGCCTGAAGGCGCTGGGCGCCGCGCAAATCGTCCCGGAGAACAGCCTGTCGCCGGAGAACCTTGCGGAGGCGATCCGCGAAGCTCTGGCGCTGGCTCCCTCCCCATCTCTCGACGTTTCCCTCGATGGGGCGCGGCAGAGCGTCGCCATTGCGGAAAGCCTCGCGCGCTCCGGTCCTGCCCTTCATCGCCGCATCGACTGGTCGCCTCTCGATGCCGCGCTGGAGCAGGCGAGAGAGCGGGACTGTGCCCTCCGCTTCTGGTGGCGCGACGACGACGCGGTGGCCGGGTCCGACGAACTCGACCGGCTTCTGGTCCTCGCCCGCCGCTACGAAGCCGGGATCGGACTGGCCGTCATTCCGCAGAGCCTCGATCCGTCTCTCGCCGCCTGCCTCGGCGAAGAGGAAAAGGCCTTTGCCCTGGTCCATGGCTGGAGCCACGCGAACCATGCGCCCCCCGGCGTGAAGAAGGCCGAGTTCGGCGCCCATCGTCCGCTGGAGGTCATGACTGCCGAAGCCGCGCAGGCGCTCCAGGTGGCGAAAGGATTCTTCGGCCCGAAACTCCTGCCCGTCTTCGTTCCGCCGTGGAACCGCATCGATCCGGGTCTCGTGGTCGCGCTGCCGCGCTCAGGCTTCGTGGGCGTGTCCACCTTCACGGACCGGAGGAAGGCAATGCCTGCGGAAGGTCTCCTGCAGGTCAACACCCATGTGGATCCCATCGACTGGCATGGAACGCGAAGCGCAGTCGCGCCCACCGAGCTCATCGCGGCCGTCGCCGGGGCCGTCCTGCGGCGGGTATCGGGCGAGGCAGACAGAGACGAGCCCATCGGCCTTCTGACGCACCATCTCGCGCACGACGACGCCATCTGGTCGTCATGCGAACGGCTTATCGCCCACCTTGCCGCGCAGAACATCCGTTTTCTGCGGCCGGATGCGTGTTTCGGATTGGAAACAGGATCACATTTGCGATCTAATGGGATCTGATGCGTTATGCTCGTAGATCTGGAGGAGCATATGGAAACGCCACTCCTGTCGGTTCGCCAGCTGACAGTGGATTTCAGCACCGACGCCGGTAACTTCCGCGCGGTCGACGGACTCACCTTCGACATTCCGAAGGGCAAGACGGTGGCGCTCGTCGGCGAGTCCGGCTCCGGCAAGTCCGTCACGGCCCAGGCCATTCTCCAGATCCTGCCCAAAAAGGCCAAGATCGCCGGCGGATCGATCCTCTTCGACGATCCCAAGAACGGGGGAAGCGTCGACATCGCCGGGCTACCGGCGGAAAGCGATGCCATGCACGCCCTGCGCGGCGGGCGCATCGCCATGATCTTCCAGGAGCCGATGACCTCCCTGTCTCCGCTCCACACCATCGGCGATCAGATTTCCGAGGCGCTGAAGGTCCATGCGGACGTGGACCCGGCCAAGGCGAACCAGCGGACCATGGACGTGCTGGCCCGTGTCGGGTTCCCCGACCCGAAGCGCGCCCTGACAACCTATCCGTTCGAACTCTCGGGCGGCCTTCGCCAGCGCGCCATGATCGCGATGGCGCTCATCACCCGACCGGCGCTCCTGATCGCCGACGAGCCGACGACGGCGCTCGACGTCACCACGCAGGCGCAGATCCTCGACCTCATCAAGGAGCTGCAATCCGAAACCGGCATGTCGGTGCTCCTCATCACCCACGATCTCGGCGTGGTAGCCAACGTGGCCGACGAGGTGGTGGTGATGTATCGCGGGCGCGTCATGGAGGCCGGATCCCGGGAGGATATCTTCCGCAATGCCCAGCACCCCTATCTCAAGGCGCTGATGCGGGCGGTTCCGCGCTTCGCCATGGCGGAGAACGAGCGCCTGACGCCGATCCGCGAGGTGACGAGCAGGAATCTCCCCTCGGTTCATGCACCTGCGCGCGTCCAGCCGACGGGTCCGATCCTGAAGGCCGAGCGCCTCACCAAATCCTTCACGCTCCGGTCGGGCTGGTTCTCCGGCAAGAGCCAGACCATCCGTGCGGTGAGCGAGGTCGACCTCGCGCTTCCCGCCGGCAGGACTCTGGGACTCGTGGGCGAATCCGGATGCGGCAAGACGACCGTTTCCAAGATCATCATGCGGGCGCTCACGCCCGATTCCGGCCGGGTGCTGTTCGATGACGGCACGGGCCCGAAGGACGTGCACAAGCTGCAGGGCGATGCGCTGACGGCCTACCGTCGCTCGGTGCAGTTCATCTTCCAGGACCCGTTCTCGTCGCTCAACCCGCGCATGACGGTCTACGAACTGCTGACCGAGCCCTTGCGCATCCACGATATCGGGACGCCGGACGAGCGCTATGAGCGCGCGAAACAGCTTCTCGACATGGTCGGTATGGATCAACGCGCCCTCCGGCGCTATCCGCACTCCTTCTCGGGCGGGCAGCGCCAGCGTCTCGGCATCGCCCGGGCCCTTGCCCTCGAGCCGCGCGTCCTGCTCTGCGACGAGCCGGTATCGGCCCTCGACGTATCGGTGCAGGCGCAGGTGCTCAACCTGCTCAAGGATCTGCAGGCGGCGCTCGGCCTCTCCTATCTCTTCGTGTCTCACAACCTCGCGGTGGTCGACTACATCGCCGACACCATTGCCGTCATGTGCCGGGGCTACATCGTCGAGGAGGCTCCGAAATCCTCCCTCTTCCGCAATCCGGTGCATCCCTACACGCAGGCGCTTCTCGCTGCCGTGCCGGATCCGGATATCGACCGCCCCCTCGATTTCGCGAAGCTGCGGGAGGGACGCTTCTCGCAGCCCTCGGAATGGCCGGAGCCTTTCCGCATCAAGCCGGGCGAGTTCGGTGCGATGAAGGAGATCGAGCCCGGCCACAAGGTTCGCCTGGGGCATCTCACAGACCGGGAGGCCGCATGATGCCGCTCACATCCCGAAAAGCCTCTCTCGCTCTGGCGCTCGCCTTTGGGTTGCTCGCGCTTCCGGCCTGGGCCCTGGAGTACAAGGAGCCGCCTTTCTTCGACAGCCTGCGGCAGGACAAGAAGCTGCCGCCGCTCGCCGAGCGGCTCCCGAACCCGCCCATCGTCGTCACGTCCTCTGGGCATTATGGCGGAGACATCGTCACCCTCGTCGCGCGCCCGCGCGACATCCGCTATATTTCGACCTACACCTACACGCGCCTCGTCGGCTACGACGCGAAGCTTCATCTTCAGCCCGATCTTCTGGAGAAGTTCGAGAACGAGGGCGATCGGGTTTTCACCTTCACCCTGCGCGCCGGGCATCGCTGGTCGGACGGCACGCCGTTCACGGCGGAGGATTTCCGCTATTACTGGGAGGACGTGGCGCAGAACCCCGATCTGTCGCCCGCCGGTCCGCCCGAGTTCATGCTGGTGGATGGGCAGCTCCCGCGCTTCGAGATCCTCGACGAACGGACGGTGCGCTACACCTGGGAGAAGCCCAATCCCCGCTTCCTGCCGCAACTGGCCGGGCCGCTCGACCCCGCAATCTACCGCGCCTCGGCCTATCTCAAGCAGTTCCACGCGAAATACGCGGACAAGGCCGCGCTCGAGGAAAAGGCAAAGCAGCAGAAGCTGAAATCCTGGGCCGCCCTGCACAACCGCATGGACGACATGAAGGAGCAGACCAACCCCGCGCTACCCACCCTCATGCCGTGGCGCGTCACGAACGCCGCGCCTGCCAACCGCTTCATCTTCGAGCGCAATCCCTATTACCACCGCGTCGACGCGAAGGGGCAGCAGCTTCCCTATGTCGACCGCATCATCATGGACGTATCCGCCGGAGGCCTCTTCGCGGCCAAGGCCAATGCGGGCGAGGAGGATCTTCTGTTCCGCGGCCTGTCCATGAGCGACATTCCCGTCCTGAAGGAGGGCGAGAAGGCGAAGGGATACCGCACCCTGCTCTGGCCCTATGCCCGGGGAACGGAGCTTGCGCTCTACCCCAACCTCAACACCGTGGACCCCGTCTGGCGGCAGCTCAACCGGGACATCCGCTTCCGCCGCGCCCTCTCGCTCGGCATCGACCGCAAGACCCTGAACAACGCCCTGCTCTTCGGGCTCGGCACCGAGGGCAACAACACCGTCGTCGAGGAAAGCCCCCTCTTCGAGCCGGAGCTGCGCACCGCGAACGCCACCTACGATCCGGCGCAGGCCTCGCGGCTTCTCGACGAGATCGGCCTCACGAAGCGCAACGGTGCGGGCATCCGCCTTCTGCCCGACGGGCGCGAGCTGGAAATCATCGTCGAGACGGACGGCGAAAGCACTCTGGTGGTCGACGGCCTCACCCTGATCGCCGAGTTCTGGCGCGAGATCGGCGTGCGCCTCTTCGTGAAGCCGCAGGACCGCACGGTTCTGCGCAACCGGTCCTTCGCGGGCCTGACCGTGATGGTGGCAGCCCCGGGAATAGACAACGCCATTCCCACCGCCATCATGCCCCCGACCGAGTTCGCGCCCATGCGCCAGGACAATTACAGCTGGCCGAAATGGGGGCAGTATGTGGAAACCAAGGGCAAGAACGGCGAGCCCGTCGACATGCCCGAAGCCAAGCGCCTTCTCGACAGCTACGAGACCTGGATCAACACCGGAGACCGCAAGGTTCAGAGAGAGGCGTGGCGCGCAATGCTGCGCAATCATGCCGAGAACCAATGGTCCATCGGCACCATCGCAGGCGCGCTGCAACCCATCGTCGTCCGCAACGGATTGCAAGGCATTCCCGCCAAGGCGCTCTACAGCTGGGAGCCGACGGCGATGCTCGGCATCTATCGCCTGGATGAGATCCACTGGAACAAAGCCGCCGGCAAAGAGGCCAGCCGATGATCCGTTTCCTTTTGCGTCGCCTCGTCACCATGGCGGTGACCCTGCTGATCATCTCGGCCCTGGTCTTCTTCATCATCAAGCTGCCGCCGGGCGACTTCCTGTCCAATCAGATCGCGGAGCTGAGAGCGCAGGGAGAATCCGCATCCATCGCGAAGGCCGAGTTTCTCATCAAGCAATACGGGCTCGACAGGCCGGCCTGGGAGCAATATCTGGTCTGGCTCGGCGTGATGCCCGGGCCCAACGGCTTTTCCGGCCTGCTGCAGGGCGATTGGGGCTGGTCCTTCGAATACGACAAGCCCGTGGCTGACGTGGTGGGCGATGCCCTGTGGCTGACGCTCCTCGTCAATCTCGCGGTGGTGATCTTCATTCACCTCATCTCGATCCCCATCGCCATCTACTCGGCCACGCGGCAATATTCGGTCGGCGATTATCTTGCGACCTTCATCGGCTATATCGGTCTGGCCACGCCGAGCTTCCTGCTGGCCCTCATCCTGCTCTACTACATGAACCGCTGGTTCGGCATTTCCATCGGCGGTCTCTACGATGCGCAATATGCGGGCGAACCCTGGACCTGGCCCAAGATCCAATCCCTGCTCTCGCATCTCGTGGTTCCCACCGTTGTGATCGGGCTCGGCGGCACGGCCGCCATGATCCGGCGCATGCGCGCGAACCTCCTCGACGAACTGAGCAAGCAATACTACGTGACCGCGAAGGCGAAGGGGCTGGGGCCGACCAAGGCCCTGCTGAAATATCCCTTCCGCATGTCGCTCAACCCCTTCATCGCCGATGTGGGCAACCTTCTCCCGCACCTGGTCTCGGGTTCGGTTCTGGTATCGCTGGTGTTGAGCCTGCCGACGGTAGGGCCGATCCTCCTGAGCGCGCTCAAGAGCCAGGATCAATTCCTGGCGGGCTTCATCCTCATGTTCGTCGCGATTCTCACGGTCGTCGGCATGCTCATCTCGGACCTTCTGCTGGCCTGGCTCGATCCCCGCATCCGCATGGGAGGCGGACGATGAACACAGCCGTCACCTCCAAGCGCCACTACGTCGATCCGGCTCCCTTCGATCCCGGCAAGACCGAACCGGTCGGAGCCGGAAGCGAGAGCTTTTATCGCGCCTCGTCCTGGCAGCTGATGTGGTGGAAGTTCCGTCGCCACAAGGTGGCGCTCGCCGCCGCCTTCGTGCTGCTCGCCTTCTATGCGCTGCTGCCCTTCGTCGAGATCATCGCGCCCTACAACCACATCAAGCGGCATGGCGACTTCCTCTATGCCCGCCCCCAGGCGATTCACCTGATGCACGAAGGCCGCTTCGTCGGCCCCTTCGTCTATCCCTACAGCTACAGCTTCGACCTGGAGAATTTCCGGCGCGTCTACACGGTCGACACATCGAAGCCCCAGCCGATCCGTTTCCTCTGCCGGGGCGATGCCTACGAGTTCTGGGGAATGTGGAAGGCGGATTTTCACCTGGTCTGCCCGCCCGACGGCGGCACGATGTTCCTGCTGGGCACGGACAGGCTCGGGCGCGACCTGCTTTCGCGGATCATCTACGGCGCGCGGATCTCGCTCACCATCGGCATCGTCGGCATCGCGGTGTCGTTCGCGCTCGGCCTCTTCTTCGGAGGGCTCGCCGGCTATCTCGGCGGCTGGGTCGATCACGTGATCCAGCGGATGATCGAGATCCTGCGCTCGCTTCCGGAACTGCCTCTGTGGCTGGCGCTCTCCGCCGCCCTCCCGGCGAACTGGAGCCCGATCCTCGTCTTCTTCGGCATCACGATCATCCTCGGGCTCCTCGACTGGCCGGGGCTGGCCCGCGCCGTGCGCTCGAAGCTGCTCGCCCTGCGCGAGGAGGACTTCGTGAAGGCCGCCGAGCTCATGGGGGCCTCCAAGCAGCGCATCATCGCGCGCCATCTCATCCCGAACTTCATGAGCCACCTGATCGCCTCGGCGACGCTGTCGATCCCGTCCATGATCCTCGGCGAGACCGCCCTCTCCTTCTTAGGCCTCGGCCTGCGCCCGCCGGTGACGAGCTGGGGCGTGCTGCTCAACGAGGCGCAGAACCTCGCGGCGGTGCAACTTCATCCCTGGCTGCTCTTCCCGATGGTGCCCGTGGTGATCGTAGTGCTCGCCTTCAACTTCATGGGCGACGGCCTGCGCGACGCAGCCGATCCCTACCATTAGAACGGCTTTTGCCCGGGAGCGTCGAGAATGCCCCGGGCAAAGGCATAAAGCGTCGCATGAAAAAAAGGCGCCCGAAGGCGCCTTTTACTGTCTTTACCGGCGGCGAGGGCTCTTTTCGAGCCAGGCCACCTGGGCTCCGTCGCGGCGCCCGTCGGGGCGGCTTGCAGCGGGCTTGCCCTGGGCAGGGCGCGGCGCATGAGCGGGGCGTTGAGCCTGCGCGGAGCGCTGCTGGTTTCCGGCAGGTTGGCCGACCTGCTGCTGTCCATTGCCGGGCTTCCCGCCGCGACGGCGGCGCTTCGGCCCCTTCTCGGCATTCGGATCGGACGTGCGCGGCTGGCCATGGCCCTGGTTCCCGCGGGCATGGGGAGCCGGACGGCCCCGCTGCGGCTGGCCGTTCCGATGGGACGCCTCGCGGCGCTGTTCGGAAGCCTCCGAAGCCGCGGGAGCGGCCGGAAGTCCTTCCGGCAGAGGCATGACCGGCACCTTCAGGCGGGTCAGCTTTTCGATGTCCTTCAGGTACGCCTTTTCCTCATCGTTGCAGAATGAGATGGCGAGGCCCGTCGCCCCCGCGCGGGCCGTGCGGCCGATGCGGTGGACATAAGATTCCGGCACGTTCGGCAGGTCGTAGTTGATGACATGCGTCACGCCTTCGACATCGATGCCGCGCGCGGCGATATCCGTCGCCACGAGCACGCGGCACGAGCCGTCGCGGAAACCCGCAAGCGCACGCTCGCGCTGCGGCTGCGACTTGTTGCCGTGAATGGCGGCACCCGCGATGCCCGCCTTGTCGAGGCCGCGCACCACCTTGTCCGCACCGTGCTTGGTGCGGGTGAAGACGAGCACGCGGTCGATGGACGGATCGCGCAGGAGCGTTTCGAGCAGCACCTGCTTGCGGCCGGTCTGCACGAAGATCACGCTCTGCTCGACGCGCTCGGCGGTGGTGGCGACGGGCGTTACCGCCACATGCGCCGGATCGCGCAGGAACGAGTCGGCGAGCGTCGAGATGGTCTTCGGCATGGTGGCCGAGAAGAACAGGCTCTGGCGCTCCTTCGGCAGAAGGGTCACGATGCGCTTCAATGCGTGAATGAAGCCGAGATCGAGCATCTGGTCGGCCTCGTCGAGGACGAGGATCTCAATGTCGCGCAAGGAGAGCGCCCTGCGGTCCACAAGGTCGATCAGGCGGCCGGGCGTGGCGACGAGCACGTCGACGCCCTGAGCCAGCGCCTTCTCCTGGCGGGAGATGGTGACGCCGCCGAACACCACCTCGGTGGTAAGGCGCAGGTTGCGGCCATAGGCCTTGAAGCTGTCGGCGATCTGGCCGGAGAGCTCGCGGGTCGGGCTGAGCACGAGCACGCGCGGGCTTTTCGGCTTACGCGGCTTCGGGTTCGCATTCAGGCGGTGCAGGATCGGCAGCGCGAAGGCGGCCGTCTTGCCGGTGCCGGTCTGGGCGATGCCGCAGACGTCGCGGCCTTCCATGGCATAGGGAATGGTCTGGGCCTGGATGGGCGTGGGCTTCTCATAGCCCTCGGCTGCAAGGGCCTTCAGGATCGGCTGGGCCAATCCGAAATCGGAAAAGAGTGTCAAAGTCATTGATCTTTCGAACGGATGCGGTGAGCCGCAAAGCAGGTTCGGCTAAAGCAAGCAGGGGCGCTTCGGGGCTCTGAGGCGAGAGCCCGCGTGATGGGGCCGTCGTATGATTTGAGCGATTGAAGAAGGGGACCGGGGTCTTCGCTACTGTCCGCGAATATCCGTCACGCAGTCCCGCTCAAGCGTTCCGGTTGCCGGACGCCGTCGCCTGCTGTGCATATGGAGGCTAAAAACCTATCCGTCAACCGCAAGGCCTGACATAAAGCACAAATGTCTCCTTCCGGCCCCATGCCCTGGCGCGTCGTCCTCGCTCTCTCCATCACCCACCTGGTTTCCTACGGGACGCTGTTCTACGCCTTCGCGCTCCTCATCGAACCCATGGAACGGGACCTCGGATGGTCGAAGACGGCTTTGACCGCCGCCTTCTCCCTCGCCCTCGTCTCGTCGGCCTTCTTCGCCGTGCCCGTCGGACGGCTGATCGACCGGGGCTATGGCCGGGCGGTGATGACCGGAGGCTCGGTGCTGGCTGCGCTCCTCCTCGTTCTCTGGGCCTTGACCGACCAATACCTGGTCTTCGTGCTGATCTGGCTCGGGATCGGCGCGACCATGAGCGCCGTCTTCTACGAGGCGGGCTTTGCGGTGCTGGCCCTCAATCTCGGCCTTCTGGCCCGGCGCGGCATCACGATCATCACCCTCGTCGCGGGCTTCGCCAGCACCGTGTTCATCCCGCTCCTGCACATGCTCATCGATGTCTATGGCTGGCGCGGCACGCTGCTGGCGATGGCGGCCGTGAATCTCGGCATCTGCGCCGTGCTGCACGCCTCCTGCATTCCGGCCGCGCCCGACCGGCCAAGGCACAGAACGGAAAGCCAGCCGATCCCGGCCCCCGCCTCGAACCCGCGCCGGGTTCTCCGCGAGCCCGCCTTCTGGCTCTTCGTGACCACCAACGTGCTGCAGGGCATGATCTCGACGGGAATCCCGGTTCACCTGATCCCGATCTTCCTCGAGCGGGGGTTTTCTCTCGACGCGGCCGTGGCCGCCTATGCGGTGATCGGCCCGGCCCAGGTCGCGGCGCGGTTCGTCACCGGGTTCGGGGAGCGGGCCATGAGCCTGAAGGGGATCGGGGTGATGACCATGGCCTTGAGCGCCCTCGCCTTCGTGGTCCTGCCTTTCATTCCGGCCGGGTCCTGGCTGATCATCGGCTTCGCGGCCCTTTACGGCGCCGCCAACGGGATGCTCACCATCGTAAAGGCCCTCCTGCCGCCGGAGCTCTTCGGACGGGAGGATTACGGGGCCATCCAGGGCATGATCGCCATGCCGGTCCGCATCGCCATGGCCGGGGCCCCCTTCGCCTTCGGCGCCCTCTGGGCATGGCGGGGCAGCTACGATGCCGTCCTTGGCCTGTGCCTGAGGATGTCCGTATGCGCCCTCCTCGCTTTCATGCTAAACCTGCGGCTGGCGAAGGAGCCCTGAACAACTTCAAGAATTGACTTGCCTTAGACGGCTAAAGAAATCATGTGCAGGGCTTGAGGGTGATATCCTTGCAAGGAAAGACGCGTTCCGTGACGACAGTGACTGATCTTCTGATTGTGGGCGGCGGCATCAATGGCGCAGGCATCGCGCGCGACGCCGTGGGCCGGGGCCTCTCGGTGGTGCTCTGCGAGCAGGGCGACCTCGCCGGCTACACCTCCTCCGCCTCGACGAAGCTGATCCACGGCGGTCTGCGCTACCTGGAATATTACGAGTTCCGCCTGGTGCGCGAGGCCCTGTTCGAACGCGAGCGCCTGCTGGAATCCGCTCCCCACATCATCTGGCCCCTGCGCTTCATCCTGCCCCATGAGAAGGGCATCCGCCCGGCGTGGTTCGTGCGCCTCGGCCTGTTCCTCTACGACCACCTGGCACCGCGCAAGAAGCTGCCGGGAACCGAGACGATCCACCTGACCCGGCACCCCGCGGGCCAAGGCCTGAAGCCGGGCTTCGACACCGCCTTCGTCTATTCCGACTGCTGGGTCGAGGACAGCCGCATGGTGGCGCTCAACGCCATCGACGCCTCCGAGAAGGGCGCGGATATCCGCGTGCGTACCAAGCTCACCTCCGCCCGCCGCGAAGGCGCGATCTGGGTCGCGACCCTGCAGAACGCCGAGACCGGCGAGACCTCGGAGGTTCGCGCCAAAGTGATCGTCAATGCGGGCGGGCCTTTCGTGGCCGACGTGCTTAACGCCAAGCTCGGCCTCAACACCGCGAAGAACGTGCGCCTCGTGAAGGGCAGCCACATCGTGGTGCCGAAGCTCTTCGACACCAAGGAAGCCTTCATCCTCCAGAACACGGACAAGCGGATCGTCTTCGCGATTCCGTACCAGGAGAAATTCACTCTCATCGGCACCACCGACATTCCGGTCGAATCCGTGCCCGACAGGAAGGTGGAGATCAGCCAGGACGAGATCCTCTACCTCTGCAATGTGGTGAACCACTTCTTCAAGAAGCAGGTGACCCCTGCAGACGTGGTGTGGACCTATTCGGGCGTGCGCCCGCTCTTCGACGACGGCTCGTCCAACGCCTCCGCCGTGACCCGCGATTACGTGTTCGACATGGATGCGCCGCAGGGCGGGGCGCCGGTGCTGTCGATCTTCGGCGGCAAGATCACCACCTTCCGCAAGCTCGCCGAGCACGCTCTCGACGAGTTGAAGCCTTTCTTCCCCGGCATGAAGCCGTCCTGGACGGAGACGGCGAAGATGCCCGGCGGCGACATGCCGGACGCAGATTTCGACCGCTTCTTCGCCACCGTGCGCCAGCGCTGGCCCTTCCTGCCCGAGCCCCTCGCCCATCGCCTCGCGCGGGCCTACGGCACGCGGGTCGACGAGATCCTGGGCTCGTCGAAGTCACTTTCCGACCTCGGCGAGGATTTCGGCGCGGGACTGACGGCGGCGGAGGTCGATTATCTGGTCCGCTGCGAATGGGCGCGCACGGCCGAAGACATTCTTTGGCGGCGTTCGAAGCTCGGGCTGCATGTGCCGGTTGACGCTGCGTCCAAGATCGATGCCTACTTGGCCAAGAAAAAAGCGTCGCCGGTCGCGGCGCAATAAACTCGGGGAAGACCATGGCTCAGTACGTCGGCGCCATCGATCAGGGCACGACCAGTTCGCGTTTCATCGTATTCGACAAGGCCGGGAGCATCGTCTCCGTCGCGCAGAAGGAACACGCGCAGATCTATCCGAAACCGGGCTATGTTGAGCATGATCCGCTCGAGATCTGGCACAACACCCGGGAGGTCATCCGGGACGCCCTGGCGAAGAAGGGTTTGACGCCTCGGGACCTCGCGGCCATCGGCATCACGAACCAGCGCGAGACAACCCTGATCTGGGACCGGCGGACGGGAAAGCCCCTCCACAATGCCCTCGTCTGGCAGGACACCCGCGTCGATTCCATTGTCGAGGAGTTCGCCCGCGAGGGCGGGCACGACCGGCTGCGCGCCAAGACCGGCCTGCCGCTGGCGAGCTATTTTTCCGGCCTCAAGCTGCGCTGGCTTCTCGACAACGTGCCCGGAGCCCGGGAGAAGGCGCAGGCCGGGGACGTTCTGTTCGGCAATATCGACACCTGGCTCGTGTGGAACCTGACCGGCGGCGCCGACGGCGGATGCCACATCACCGATGTGACCAATGCCAGCCGCACGCAGCTCATGGACCTGGCAAGCCTCGAGTGGGACGAGGAGATCCTGCGGCTCTTCGAAATCCCCAGGGCCTGCCTGCCTGAGATCCGCTCATCGAGCGATGTCTACGGCGAGGCGGTTGACGATCTGGCGGGCGTGCCGATCGCAGGCATTCTCGGCGACCAGCAGGCGGCCCTCGTAGGGCAGGCCTGCTTCCAGCAGGGCGAGGCCAAGAACACCTACGGCACCGGCTGCTTCATGCTCATGAACACCGGCGAGACCCCCTACCCTTCGAAATGCGGCCTTCTGACCACCGTCGGCTACCGCTTCGGTCAGGGCAAGACCGTCTATGCGCTGGAAGGCTCCATCGCGATCGCGGGCGCTCTCGTGCAATGGCTGCGGGACAATCTCGGCATCATCCAGCAGAGCAGCGATATCGAAACCCTGGCCCGCAGCGTCGAGGACAATGGCGGCGTGACTATCGTGCCCGCCTTCTCCGGCCTCTATGCGCCGCATTGGAACGCCCAGGCCCGCGGCCTCATCGGGGGGCTCACCCGCTATGCCGACAAGGGGCACATCGCCCGTGCGGCGCTGGAGGCCACGGCCTTCCAGACCCGCGAGGTTCTGGAAGCGATGACCAAGGATACCGGGATCGGCGTCAGGGAACTGCGCACCGACGGCGGCATGGTCGTCAACGAGCTTCTGATGCAGTTCCAGGCCGATATCCTGGACGTTCCCGTAGTGCGGCCGAAGGTCATCGAGACGACGGCTCTCGGAGCGGCCTACGCCGCGGGCCTGGCGACCGGTTTCTGGAGCGGAACGGACGAGCTGGTCCGGAACTGGGCGGTCGACAAGCGCTGGAAGCCCGCCATGGCGGCCTCCCGCCGCGACAGCCTGAACGCCGTGTGGAACAAGGCCGTCGCGCGCTCGCTCGACTGGGCGGAATGATCGCCGGTCAGGCGGCGGGGCATGACCCTGCCGCCTGCTCTCGTTCGCCTATGCGGCCGGCAGCGCGGCGCGGATCTTGGCGGCGAGTTCTGCCAGGACTTCCGGGTTCTCCATCTGGCCCGTATGGGGCTTCAAAGCCACGCCCTCGAAGCGGGGAAGCACGTGGAAGTGGATGTGGAAGACCACCTGCCCGCCTGCGCTTTCATTGAACTGCTGGATCGTCAGCCCGTCGGCCGCAAGAGCGGTCTTGGCCGCTTTCCCAACGACCTGAACCGCCTTCGTGAGCTCGGCGAGATCGTCGGGAGCGATATCGAGGAGGTTGCGGGCCTTCACCTTGGGGATGACGAGCACATGACCGTCGCCGCGCGGCATGACATCCATGAAGGCCAGGATGCGATCCGTCTCATAGACCTTGTGGCACGGTAGCTCGCCGCGCAGGATCTTCGCGAACACGTTGTTGTCGTCGTAGGTCATCCCGTCCTCGATTGCTGATCCATCGTCGATCCGCACTCCACGTGGAGCGCATCGGAAAGCCTTTTATACCGATGCGGGCGGACAATCATCTCCTGCGTTGCGCCTGCCCCGCAGCCCCGTCCCCGTCAGGCGGCGGAAGACGGTTCGTGCCGTCATGGCCGGGCTTGCGTCGATCCGTCACGCTATCGTTTCCGATCACGGCCTCGCCCGTCTTCGCAAAGAAAACAGTCCTCCCCTCCATGTATCGCCGCCAGTAGCGCCCTGGCTCTTATTCCCAAGGACAAGTTTTTGCCACGCTTAAGTCGGACGAAAACTCGGCCTGAGCGTAACAATTTGTGACGGCCGAATATTTTCACGAACTTTTTTGCAAAGGTTCGACCTTCCCAACCGGAACTATCGAATCCCCCTTGCGGTTGAAGAAGCACGAACACCATTCGATAAGGAGGCAGACATGGCAGGTGGTTCGACCTCGAAGCGTGGCTTCGCGTCGATGGATTCTGACCGGCAGCGTGAGATCGCCAGCAAGGGCGGCAAGAGCGTTCCCGCCGAGAAGCGGTCATTCTCGCAGGATCGCGAACTCGCCTCGGAAGCGGGCCGCAAGGGCGGTCAGGCCTCGGGCAGCACACGCAGCACGCAGGAATAGTTCCTTTCTACAATTTCTACGTTAAGGGGCCGCCGCGCGGCCCCTTTACTTTTACCTCTGACCCGAGCGAGAGCCGTCAGATTCCGACGGACAAACCGGACCTGTCCGCAGATAGCTCGACCTGAAATTCCTCTCCCTCTCCCATGACCGCCCGGAACTCGGGCAGCGACGGCGTCTCCAGCGCGAGCCCGGCCCGATCGATCTGGCGAGCCAGCTCGATCGCCAGGGTGCCCAGGACATCGAGCGACGCAATCTCCAGGTGACGGGCGGCCTCGCGCGCAACGTCCGAGTCGAGGTTGCCTGCGCAGCCGAGCAGCGTCAGGAGGCAATATTCATCCCCGCTTCCCTGGCGGGCACCGATGGGCCGATGCGAGAGAGCCCTGCCCCGCTGGCGGATCAAGGCGAATGCCAGCAGCAGCGCATCGGAAATAATGCCCTTGGCGGCTTCGGGGCGCGCATAGGAGGTGAGCGCCTTCTCAGGCCCGTCGAGCAGCGTCAGATCGTAATGGTCATCCAAACGGCTCAAGGAACGGAAGACATCCAGCACCGGCACGAGGCTGGGATGGAACAGAACTGCAACGGAACGAGTGCCTTGCGAAACCGTGGGGAACTCACGCATGAAACGGCGCCCTCTGCACTGAAGACGGTCTGGTTTCTGGAAATGCGGTGATCAGGACATGGGGCCAGGCCGGAACGACGAGATGTCGCCTCAGCAGCAGGGGGCATGTCACCTCGTCCGGATGACCGGCGGGAACGACGCCGCTCAGCATGGATGCGACGGACAGCTTGTCTCCCGATGGAGAACTCGATGCCAGCCGGGAGAATTCATCGGGCAATTCCTCCTGGCACAGCACGGCGTCCATCTCGTTGGTTGCAGTCATAGGCTTTCTCCGTATCGCTCGTGAAACGGCAACGTATGCGGCAAATCCCGGTTCCTGCTGCGGCAACGCCAACCGAACTTCCCTTTCGCCCGCGCCCATGAAAAACGGCGCCCGGATGTTCCGGGCGCCGCTCGTCTCTAAGGCCTCACGATTACTTCTTGGGGGCCGTGGTCGTGCCAGCCGGAGCCGGAGAGGTCACGCCCGTCGTGCCGGTGGTCGAGCGATTGTTGTCGTCGCCGTCCTCATCGAAGGCAGGGGCCGCCTGAAGCTCGGCCTTGGTCATGCGGAGCATCACCCGTTCGGGCTCGTTCCGGTCGTTGTCGGACGACATGGTGTTCGTGCCCGTGCTCGCCGTGTTGCCGGTCATTGAGGAAGACGAACCGGTGGCGGTCGAGCCGGTGGTGGCGACATTGCCCTTGTTGCCGTTGTTCATGGCCTGAACCTGCTGGTCGGTCAGGAACTCGAGCGCCGAGAACGGAACGGCCACGTCCTTCTCGCCGATGCCAAGGAAGCCGCCGACGCCGACCACGGCCGCCATGACCCGGCCGTCACGGCCCAGGATCACGTCGTTGATGTCGCCGATCGATTCGTTGTTGGCACTGATCACACGGGTGCCGATCAGGTCCGACGCCATCATCTGGTCGGCGTCCATCTTTGTCATGAACTGACCCTGCATGGCGCCGCTCTGGCTCATGGTGGCCGAAGGCTGGTTCGTGGATGAAGACAAGCCCGACATGCCGGGTTGCATGGCCGGCGAGCCGGTGGCGGTCGAGCCGGAACCGGTGGCAGCCGGGCGGTCCGTTGGGGCCGTCGAGGACGAAGTCTGTGCAAAGGCGGGCGCAGCCGCGAAAGCCGTCACGACAAGACAGGCAGCCATATGCTTCTTCAGCATCGTATTGTTCTCCTGAGAATACATTTCATCGCGTTGAGCGCCTTAGTGCGCGGGTTCTAAACGCATAGCTTCAGCAACCGTTCCGAAAATCTGTATATTGAATTCAATTTTGGATGCTATAAATGCGAAAATCGAAACAGAAATACTTTTCAATATTTCGAAATGAGAGGACGCATGCCGCCAATAGAGCTTTTCTTGGCAGCATCTTCATTCGGCAGACAACTTTGATCTGGCGGAAAGGTTCCAGGCAGCATCGCGCGAAGCCTCGTCGGCGACGAGGCTTGCCGCCTGCTTCAGACCGACTGTCGAGGCCCGTCAGGACAGGGATTGGTCGAGAAAGGCAAGGCAGAGGCTCGGCATCCTGTCGGCACTTGCCTTGACGAGGGGACTGACGTCCCCCATGCAGCCGACGGGATTGCGGCCCTTCGGCTTCTGGATGGCCGGCGCTTCATTGCCCTCTCTCTGCTCGGAGGGATGGTGAACGACCGGCTCCCGCTCATCCTCCTTGAGGCTCACGACCGGCAGTTCGGTGCCGCGCACAAGCGTCGTGACGCCGGACCGCGGATCGGACTTGTAGAGGATCCTGCCGTCGCTTCCCCGGAGGATCACCGTCGCCTGGGTCACACCGACCAGTTCGACAATCGTCACCGTTTCAGGATGACGCTCCGGCATCGGCTCGCCGATGCGATTGCCTTTGCCTGAAGGAGCTGCGGTGCGCAGCAAAGCTGCGCGGATCAGCCCATCCGCCGGCGACCGGACTTCCGACTGTGCCTGCGGAGAGACGTTGAAGGCGGAGGGGAAAAAGCTCCCGGCGACGAAGAACGCCCCAGCCAGTCCAACCAATGCCACAGACGTGCGGACCATCCCTTTCTCTCCCGCTCTTCAGCTCAGCTATTCGAAGAAACAACGCCCCTCTAACTTCGATGTTCCTGCCTCCTGTCGTAGAGATCGTGAATAAAAAGAGCATCGATCGACCTGGAACCTTTGTTTTCGATATCGCGTTCTTAAAGCACCGGCCTCCTGGTCCTCCCCGCATTCCCCTTGTGCATTGGCCGGCACCTTGGACGGGCTCTTGAGCCCGTCTTTTTTTGCGCCAATACATCAGATCACAAAGAAAAACCCAGCCTCGCGGCTGGGTCTTTACTTGATGGAGCGTTCCGGCGGAGCTTAGGCCGTCGCGGCTCGCGGCGACGTGCGCTCTGCTGGAAGAAGAGGGCCTGGCTGATGACCGCCGAAACATTCGCCGGCTGGAACGGCTTGGCGATCAGGAAGGCCGGTTCGGGCCGCTCGCCGGTCAGGAAGCGCTCGGGATAGGCCGTGATGAAGATCACCGGCACCTCGAAGGCCTTGAGGAGATCGTTGACGGCATCCAGTCCCGAGCTGCCATCGGCAAGCTGGATATCGGCCAGGATCAACCCGGGCTGCTTGGTGGATGCGAGCTTGACGGCCTCGGTCCGGGTGCGGGCCACGCCCGTCACGTTATGGCCCAGACCTTCGACCAGGGCCTCCAGATCCATGGCGATCAGCGGCTCGTCCTCGATGATGAGGATCTCCGTCGCCATGTCGGCGGCCAGCTCGCGGCCCGCCTCGTCGACGAGATCGCGAACGGTCCTGGTGTCAACGTCGAGGATCTGGCCGACCTCCTCCTCGCCGAAACCTTCGAGGCACGACAGGAGGAAGGCCTGCCGGGGAAGCGGGGTGATCTGCCCAAGGCGCACTTCCGCAGGGAGATCGCGCTGGATCTGCTCGCTCCGCCCGTTGACCGACAGCGAGTTCCAGATGCGCGTAAAGACCTTGAAAAGCTCGACCTTCACGTTTCCGGATGGGCCGATGGTCTCAGGCTCGCTGACGAGCGTCTCGAGGGTGGCCGCCACATAGGCATCGCCGGCCATCTGACTTCCCGTCAGGGCGCGTGCGTAGCGGCGAAGGTATGGTAAATGCTGGACGACAAGCTGCGCTGTCGACATTCGCTTCCCCTTAACTGTGCTTTTGACTCGTTGTACCGACGGTCCATTCAACGTGGCAAAGCTGCAAAAGTTCCATCGATGGAACCGGGTGCAGTAACCAGCGTTATTGCTCGAAAACGAATATATGGATACTGCCAAGGTTGGCCATCCCTGTCCAACGTCACGGGATGGTAAGGGGACGAATATGACGGTTGATAAGGGGAACAAGCTTGCTCGGGTCGTCCATGACAGCTCCTCGGGCCGGAAGCTTGCAACCGATCCTAAACTGGACAGCAGCAGTCAAAAACGCATCGGCGACCAACTTCGAGCCATGTACGACGAGCTGATGCAGCAGCCCGTCCCCGACCGCTTCAAGGAACTGCTCGACCAGCTCGAGAAGAAGAACGGGGGAAAAGGGGCGGCGCAATGAGCTCAGAGGCGGAGCCGGACCTGCGGGAGGCTCTCCTCGCAGCGGTTCCCGGCCTCCGCGCCTTTGCCATTTCTCTCGCGGGTCAGGTCGACCGGGCGGACGACCTCGTCCAGGACACTCTCCTGCGGGCCCTGTCCAATCTCCACCGGTTCGAGCAGGGCACCAACCTGAACGCCTGGCTTTTCACCATCCTGCGCAATCTCTTCCACTCCGAATACCGCAAGCGCCGCCGGGAGATCGAAGACCCGGACGGCTCCTATGTCGGGCGCCTGAAGGTTCATCCTGCACAAGGCGTGCATCTCGACTTCGAGGATTTCCGCAGCGCCCTCGCCGAGCTTCCCGACGACCAGCGCGAGGCCCTGCTCCTGATCGGCGCCTCGGGCTTCTCCTATGAGGAAGCGGCCCAGATCTGCGGCTGCGCCGTCGGCACGATCAAGAGCCGCGTCAATCGGGCTCGCCAGCGTCTCGCCGGCATGCTGAAGGTCGACGATGTGGAAGATCTCGGCCCGGACAGCATGACGCGAGCGGCGCTGCAGGGATAAGCGCCTCGAACCGAGAGCCATTTCAGGACAATTGGGAACCGGTTTTTGCGTCCGAAATGGCGGCGAGCAAAAACGTGTGCAGCGGCTTGCTATTCTAAGAAAAGGCAACCGGCTCTAAGCCCGCAGGCTCTTTTTCAAATCCCATTCACCCCACACGAAAACGCCGCCTTGAACGGCGGCGCTTTAGTTCGGAAACCCGGTATCCCATCGCATCGCACGGGACTGAACCGGTTCGGGACTACATGGGGCTTCGCCCACGCAGCAGGCCGATCACGGCGGATATGGCGAACAGGACGATCGCAACGAAGAAGATGAGCTTTGCAATCTCCACCGCCGTCCCTGCGATGCCGCCGAAGCCGAACAGGGCCGCAACCAGGGCGATAATCAGAAACGTGACTGCCCAACCAAGCATGGTGTTACCTCGCTAACTTGATAATCGGCTACAGCCGACGATGCACGAACAACGCCAAGCGCGACTATAAGGTTCCGGCTGCGAAGCGGGATCGATCATGTTCATCGCCCGTTCAAAAGTATTCCCTAAGGCTTTTCACCGCATGGAACCCGCCCTTCGCCCGGACGTTTTTCAAAACACTTGGGAGTGATGGTCAATGACCCGTTCAGTTGCCCTTCGTACCTTTTTCATCTTTGCTCTTGTTACTATGCTTGCCGCAATCGTGGGCGTAACCTCGGCAGTCGAGATCGCAGAAGTACTTTTCCTGATCGGAGGAGCGCTCTCGGTCGTCATGCTTTTCTTTATCGCGACGATGCCGAGACACAGTCTCGTTCCGGTGCGCGTCAAACGGCGGCGCTGACGATCATCATTCTCCATAATCCTTCGTGCAAAGGGCGACTCTATTGAGCCGCCCTTTGCATCTTCAGGCCTCCGTCGGATCGCCACCATTCGGATGCAGGACCGAGCCGGTGACATAAGAGGAATCCTCGCAGGCCAGGAACAGGTAGGACGGAGCCACTTCGTTCGGCTGTCCCGGTCGCTTCATCGGCGTATCGGCTCCGAACCGCTTTACTTTTTCAGCAGGAAAGGTCGAGGGGATCAAAGGCGTCCAGATGGGCCCGGGCGCGACGCCGTTGACCCGGACCCCATCCCCCGCGAGTTTCTGTGCCAGCGAGCGCGTGAAGGCGACGATGGCGCCCTTGGTGGCGCTGTAATCGAGAAGCTCCGCGCTGCCGCGATAGGCGGTCACCGATGCGGTGTTGACGATCGCCGCGCCCTTCCTGAGATGCGGCATCGCCGCCTGAACCATGTAGAAGTAGCCGTAAATATTGGTGCGAAAGGTGCTCTCGATCTGATCAGGCGTGATTTCGGCGATGTCCTTCTTCGGATGCTGCTCGGCAGCGTTGTTGACGAGCACGTCGAGCTTGCCGAACCGTTGGATCACCTGCGCGACCGCCGCACGGCAGAAGCCGGGATCGCCGACATCCCCGGAAAAAAGCAGGCACGACCGTCCTTCCCGTTCGACGAGCCGCTTCGTCTCCTGCGCATCCTCAGTCTCGTTCAGATAGAGGATCGCAAGATCGGCCCCTTCGCGCGCGAAAAGAACGGCGACAGCGCGCCCGATCCCGCTATCGCCACCGGTAATGAGGGCGACCTTTCCTTGCAGCCGGCCGCTGCCGGGATAACGGGGCTCGTAATCGGGCCGCGGCGTCATCTCGGCTTCATGGCCGGGCTGCCGCGCCTGAACCTGCGGCGGCAGAGTCTGCTTCTGGTCGGAGTTCATGCGGTGCCATCCCTTGAACGAAAAGGATGCAGGCTCCGCTAGGCCTCGATGAGAGAGGCCGGACAAAGACGAAGCCCGCGTTGAGGCTCAACGCGGGCTCGGAACGCGTGTTCCTGAGGAGATCGTAAGAACTACTCAGCCGCCTGCGGACGTTCCGCCGGGAGCGGCGCAACCCTCAGGACATGATAGAGGATGATCGCCCCGAAGGTGGCGGTGCCGATGCCGTCCAGGGTGAAGCCCGCGACGTTCAGCTTGAAGTTACCGGCGCCCAGGATGACCGCCACCGCGACGGTGATCAGATTGCGCGGGTTCGCGAAATCGACCTTGTTCTCCACCCAGATCCTTCCGGCCGTAGCGGCGATGAGGCCGAACACCACGATCGAGAGGCCGCCGAGCACCGGAGCCGGAATGGTGCCGATGAAGGCCCCGAATTTCGGCGACAGTCCGAGCAGCAGGGCAAAGCCCGCCGCGATGATGAAGACCAGGGTCGAGTAGATGCGGGTCACGGCCATGACGCCCATATTCTCCGCGTAAGTCGTCATGCCCGTGCCGCCGGCGGCGCCGGACAGCATGGTGGCGAGGCCGTCGCCCATGAAGGCGCGCCCGATATAGGGATCGAGGTTGCGGCCCGTCATGGCGCCGATGGCCTTGATGTGCCCGAGGTTCTCGGCCACGAGGATCACCGCCACGGGCGCGATGAGGCTGATCGCGCGCGCATCGAAGACCGGGCTCTGGAAGGTCGGCATGCCGAACCACGCCGCTTGTCCGATCTTCGCGAAGTCGATGGGCTGCCCGTATCCGAGGATGTTCGCGCAGACGTAATAGATCAGATAGCCCATGGCGCCGCCGATCAGCACCGGCAGGCGACGCCACATGCCCGGCGCGTAAACCGCCACCAGGCCCACGGCCACGACGGTGGCCAGCGCGGTCCAGCGGGCGAAATCGCTGCCGTTCGGGTTGTCGGGCGTGACGCCGGAGGCGCTGTTGATCGCGATGGGCGCGAGCACGAGGCCGATGGCCGCGACGATGGCGCCGGTCACGACCGGGGGCATGAGACGCTCGATCCAGCGGTGGCCGGCCAACTGGACCACGAGGCCGATCAGGAAATAAAGCGCGCCGGCTGCGATGATGCCGCCGAGTGCCAGGGGAATGTTCGGGTTGGGGCTGCCCACGCTTGCGCCCGTGGCGACGAGCACGGGACCGATGAACGCGAAGCTCGAACCGAGATAGCTCGGCACGCGGCCTCCGACGACCAGGAAGAAGATCAGCGTCGCGAGGCCGGAGAACAGGATCGAGACATTCGGATCGAAGCCCATCAGGATGGGGGCGAGCACGGTCGCACCGAACATGGCGACCACATGCTGCAGGCCCACGACCACCATCTGGCCGGTCGGCAGCCGCTCATCCGGCATGACGACGCCTTCGGTCTTCAAACTCCATCGCGGCAAGAAACTGTCGGTCATGACGACTCCCCCAAGTTATGACACCTGGGACTGCACCGTAGCCCCGCAGGTACGGGAATGGCTAGGCCGGCTAAGCACTTATTAACCGGCGTAAGAGCCCCGATTCTGGACAAGTGCCCTTTCCATGGCCACATCCTATCGTTCACAACCCAGGGGGGAGCGATGCGCAAGAACCATAGCGTACCGGAAGGCGTGGTGCACAATCTGCAGATCGACAGCCAGTGCCTGCGGGGCAACCGCCTCGGCGATCCGTCCCGAAGACGGATCGATGTCTATGTCCCTGCCGGACATGACGGCCGAGGCTTGCCCCTTCTTGTCGATCTCGTCGGCTATACGGCCGGTGGGCCGGCCCACACCAACTGGAAGAATTACGGCGAGAATGTCCCCGAACGGCTCGACCGCCTGATCGGAACGGGAGCGATGCCGCCGGTCGTGGTGGCGTTTCCCGACTGCTTCACTCGCCTCGGCGGGAACCAGTATGTCGACAGCGCGGCCATGGGTCCGTGGGAAACCTTCCTCATCCGCGAGATGCTGCCCTTCGTCGAGGAGCGCTTCGGCTGCGGGGGCGACGGACGCCGCGGCGTCTTCGGCAAGAGTTCGGGCGGCTACGGCGCCATGGTCCATGCCCTCAGGCATGGCGGCTCGGTCTGGTCGGCGGCTGCGTCCCACTCGGGCGATGTGGGCTTCGAATATCTCTACCATCTCGGGGAATTCACCGGAGCCCTGCGCCACCTCGTGGATCACAACATGTCCATCGAAGCCTTCCTGCGCAAGTTCGAGGCGGGCCCTAAGGCGAAGGACAAGGACTGGCATGTGCTGATGCTCCTCGCCCAGGCCGCGAGCTTCGACCCCGACCCGAGCCAGTTCTGCGGCATCCGCCTGCCGGTGGACCTTCAGACCTGCGAGATCATCGAGGAGCGCTGGGCCAACTGGCTGCGCTGGGACCCGCTGCGCATGGCCGACGACCTGTCATGCCAGGACAACCTGCGTAAGCTGAAGGCCTTCTACATGGATTGCGGAGACATCGACCAGTACAACATGGTCTACGGCTCGCGGATCATGCATCGCAAGCTCGAGCAGGCTGGAATCCCGCACACCTACGAGGAGTTCCACGACGACCATTCCTCGGTCGATTACCGCATGGATGTCAGCCTTCCGCTTTTGGCAAAGGCGCTCGCATAAAGCTCTTCGGCAAAGTGGATCCGGTTCACCGTAAGGCAAAGAAAGGAGCCGGCTCCAAGCAGGGGGAAGCAATTCCAGGATGCGAGGTCACGCGCCGCCGGGCTCGTCCTCGGTCGGCAACTCGCAATGGTTGTGGATATGGGTGGCGGCCAAGGCGGCATGGCCCATGCCCACGACGATCTGATCGAGCCCCCGCACGATGTCGCCTGCCGCATAGAGGCCCTTGACGCTCGTCTGACAATGGCTGTCGACGAGCAGGCAGCCGGAAGGATCGTGCGCGGCGCCCAGGGAAATGGCGAGATCCGAGCGGTATTTGAGGCCGAGCGCCGAATAGAGCACGTCGAAACGGTGCTCCTTGCCCGCCACGTTCACGGCGCAGATGCGGTCGTTCTCCAGATCGAGAGACTCGATGGGGGCCTCGACCACCTCGATCCCGTGCTCGTCGAGCCTTGCCCGCTGCCCGGCATCGAGCTCCAGATGCTGACCCAAGGTCAAAAGCGTCACATCGTCGGAATAGGTCCGGGCGATGAAGACCGCCTCCCCTATGCCGTGAGCGCCATAGGCGATGACGGCGATCCTTCGGTCCCTGGACTCGTAGCCGTCGCAGATCGGGCAATAGCGGACGAGGCCGCGCTGCACGGCATTCGGCACATCGGGCAGGTCCGGCTCGATATCGACGGCCCCCGTCGCCAGCACCACGCGGCGGGCAGCAACCTCGCTTACGCGGCCGTCCTCGCCCTCCACTACGGCCATGAAGCCCTCGGGCCCTTTGCGGAGTCCCGTGACGGTGCCGGGCACGATGCAATCGCCATACTGCGCGAGATTGGCGCGGGCGCGGGCGAGAATTTCGGGCCCGGAGATTCCTTGCGCGAAGACTGGGATGTTATGGCTGGTCGGAATCCAGGCCGCCCGAGGGCTGCCGCTGTCCACCACGAGGAAGCGGCGCTTGAACCGGGCCAGATACAACCCCGTCGTCAGCCCTGCCGGTCCTCCCCCCACGATCAGGCAATCCAACCGATCATCCCGCTCCCGCATCCCTCACCGCTCCTCCCGACAGGCTCCAGGAAGCTCAACACGCGAGGGCGGGAAAAGATCGATTTGAAGGCGTAGGGTTACTCAAACGGCTACGAGCCGAATAAACTATCACTTATTATGGTCTGAGACGCGTAGCTTACGGCCTGTCGCAGCATAATAAGGACCAAGGCCATTCTGCGAGAACGTCAGATGTCCGCTCGACGTCGCGCACAGACGTCAATAGCAAATCGCCAACACAAATGCTCGCTCTACCACCCATCGGCGGTGCACTGGCACATAACTACACCTGCCGATAAATGCAGCACACGGCAGAGCGTTGGGAATCCGCATCAAGACGCACAAGTTTTTTTGATGAAGCGCAGGCCGTTGGACGCCTTGCTTAGAGAGTGATCACGCTGGCCCGCCTCTTCGGGCGGAGGGGTCCGATACAGCGCCTACTCATCAGAAACATCAAAGTGATAAGCTTTGCGCGCTCAGGTCTCCTCGCCCTAATAGCCATGGCATCAAGCGGATCATAACGGCCTCTCGCATCAAGCCAACGATGTCGATTCCGCCGATTACCTCGAAATCTTTGAAGAGCTACCCGATAAATAGATACCCAGTTATGACGAAGAAGATACTTACACCAAGGTACATGCTTAGCAGCGCCAAGGGGCCCGATATAATGCAAAAGCACAGCACTGTAACAGCATAGAGGCACTGAAATTTAGTAAAACTCTAACACGTGCGATGGATAACGACCTAATTACAAAGCTTAGCTATGAAATCTCGTAATCAAAGCTCCCTCTTTCAAGGCAAGCTTAAGCGGTCATCCACTTATGCTGCCTTGAACGGAGCAGACTTACGCTAAGCCGCAGCTCCTCTCTCAGACCGACGCAAGAGTTATAATCATTACCGTCAAACTTTCCGCAGCCCAAAAGCGATGTTTTCAGCGGAAATTCATTAGGATATTTTGTCACGCTAGGTTGCCTTTCAACTTGCCTGCAGCTAACGCACTATTGGGTAAAAGCATTCAAGCAGACATAATGCGGACCGTTCTCAAATCTGCCTTTTCTCTTATTCCTCAACCAGTTAAAGTGTTTCTGGGAACCCTTATATCGCGAGCAACAGTCCGGGCTGCATCCGAGCCGCGTCCAGCGATGCCCAAGCCCCCCCAAACCAGCAAGCCCTCTCGGGAGGGCGACTCTCAACAGTCTCTACGCGAACAACCCGCTAAGCAGCTTTTCGATGCTGCCTGGTATGTCGCTCGATATCCTGGCTCTCCAAGTGCACCTGATGAAGCCTACCGTGATTTTCTCGATACGGGCATGAAAAAAGGTCACTTTCCGAACCCGTCCTTCGAGAATTTCCGCCGCCCTTCGCGAGCGCGGATTCCTCAAGAACACCTCTACCGCGTCACGGCTTCCCCTATCCTTTGCCGCGTGCCTCCCATACAGTATCTAGCCCCATATCAAATCAAGACGCGCCTCCATAAACTTTATAACACTTTCGACGAGTATCTCCAGCGAGCGATGCTCGCGCCTGATGCTATCGGCCCAGAATTGTGGGAGAGCGACCTGCGGATCGTCGCCTACATGGATAACAGCAAAAAAAAGCTGGCGAGTGACTTCGCTACGATTCCACAAGAGACGTTGATCAGCATCATCATGCCCACGCGCAATCGTGCTGCGATCATTGCAGATGCGATCGTCTCGGTCCTCATGCAATCCTATGAGAATTGGGAACTGCTTGTTATCGACGACGCAAGCGACGATCAGAGCACCGAAACCGTCGTGAAGCAGTTCGACGATGCACGGATCAAGTATTTTCGGCTTTCCGCGCAGGCCGGGCGAAGCGAGGCGCGAAATGCCGGACTTCAGCGCTCTTCAGGTCGTGTCATCTGCTACCTCGACGATGATGATCAATGGGACCCCGACTGCCTTCTCATTCTCCTGAATCAGATGCGTTCCCAAGGCACGCGTATGGCTTATGCTGCGCATGTTATGTGGGAAAAGTTCGATCCCGATGCCCGTCTGGGCCAGGCTTTCAGGGGAGTACGGTTCGCACCTTTCAATCGAAGTCTTCTTGAGAATACGAACTATATCTCACTGATTACTCTCATTCACGACCGAAGCCTTATAGAGGACGTAGGATGCTTCGACACATCACTGAAGCGTCATGAAGACTGGGATTTCGTCCTGAGAATGACGGAAGTCGGACGTCCCATCGCTATACCCTGCCTGTTGAGTCATTCATTTCATGCGAAAGCTCACGAAGCGGATGGGGCAACCGGGGAGGATGCGGGGCTAAAGGAGGCTCAAGCAAAGCTTATCGGGAGGTCGGATTGGTCGCTCCCGTTTACGACATTGGACCGGGCGGAGCATTTGGCTTTCTCTCTACCCCGCAAAGCTTGGGCATTACGTCAGAAGAAACTTTCGACCTTACCTGTCGAGCCGGTTCAAATCGTTATCCCTAACTACGAATCCGTTCCGGAGCTCAAGATGTGCCTGCAATCAATTGCAGAACATACAATGACTCCCTACCAGATCTTGATTATCGACAATGGATCCTCACAGGAGACTTATGCGCAGTTAGAGACTTTGCCAACTTTGTTCGAAAATGTGCGCGTATTTAAAGAGCACGATAAATCCGGATTCAGCTTCGCCGTGAATCGCGGCCTAGCTGAAGTTATGGATCGAAATGAAAAGATACTCATTCTCAACAATGACACTCTCGCCACACCTGGCTGGCTCGATGAGTTGCGCTATGTTCTATTCAAGCACCAGGATGCCGGCATGGCCGTCCCCCGTCAGGTTCTTCCTGCAAACAGCAGAATTACCAAAGTTCACATGCCAGCAGCGACGAGCGACCTCGAGTGCGACATAAACCTGTCATTGCACCATAGCAATATTATCGATCTCGACTTCGATATTGACGACGGCTTGATCGAGGTGACTTACGCACCTCTGTTTTGTAGCCTCGTGCGCCCGGAGTCGATCAGGGCTTCCGGCGGCCTCGATAGCGGCAATGCCCCGCATTACCGCTCGGATTGGATCTTGTGCGATTTCATTCGTCGACACCTCAACCAACGGATTATCTATACACCACATAGCAAAGTTTATCACCTTCAGGGGATCGCGACAGAAACCAGAAAGGCATCGGACAGTAGCTTCTTGAGCCAACGTAGCCTCAAGATGCTCCCTCAAGCATCGGACTGAACTTTCAATGCCGCAATTGAGGGACCAGAAGTCTTTCAACGACAGCCAAACGCAAGCCAACAAAAAACAGAAAAATCCAAAAAAAGAAAAACAAACCCCAAAAGACGAACCAAAGAAAGATAATATATATTCATTTAGAATAATGAATACTTTATATTTTGTTATTTACCATGCGAATAAAGAGTTGATTGCATAACGGATCTAAGCTACCGGATTGCCATCCATACTCGTGCAAAGGTTACACTGCCATACCCCACGCGTGAGCAATGGGCCATTGCCAAGATACAGTTTGGAGCAGCTCGACAATGACAGAACCAACGGCATCGTCGGCGCTACCGGCGCCTACCAAGCTCCGGACGATTATTCATTTGGTTCAGGATGTGTCGAAGATTGGCGGCATCCCCGGACGGGTGCGCCACACCGTCAGCGCCGCCCACGGCCGCCCCATCCGCCACGTCTGCCTCTCCGCTCGCCGCGATCCGGCCAACCCGGCCGCCGCCGACACCTTCTATGCCGAGGACGATGAAGCCGGCCTGCTCGCCTTCCTCTCCGCCTGCCACGCCACCGACACCGTCGTCATCACCCCCAACTCCGTCATCCGCGCCTTCCCGCCCGCCATCCGCGAGCAACTCACCCGCTTGCCCCTCATCCACATGGCCTCGGGCCAGCTCTCGTTCATCCTCCAGGACTCCGAGGTGCTGTCCCATCTGGACTTCATCGATACCTACAAGGTCTCGCGGATCCTATGCCTGTCAGACATGGACATGAGCTTCCATCGCCAGATGGGCATTCACGAGCTCACCAAGATCAGGCTGCCGGTCGCAACCCGCAGTCACAACGCCTACAGCCCGGACACCAACCGCTTCGTCACCTATGTCGGGCGCATCGACTTCCATACCAAAGGCGCCGAGCGCCTGGTGCCGGTTGCCCGGCAGATGAAAGAGCGCGGCCTGCCGCCCCTGCGCATCTTCACCACCGACAGCCTCAACTCGCCCGACCTGCAGGCCTTCCTCACCCTGCTGGACGAGGCCGGCGTCCGCGACTGGGTCGAGATCACCTACAACGTCACGGACAAGTCCACGCTCTATGGCGAGGCCTCCGTCGTGCTGCTGCCGTCCAAGAAGGAATCCTTCGGCAACGTCATCCTGGAGGCGTTCTCGTTCGGCGTGCCGGTGATCGCTCCCAGCTATGCGCCCGGACCGGCAGAAGTGATCCGCTCGGGCGAGGACGGGTTCCTGCTCGACGATTTTGCCGCCGGAAAGGTGGTGGACCTGCTGGAGAGCCTGTCACCGGAGCGGTTGACCGCGCTCTCGCAGAAGGCCTTTGCGCGGCATCACGACTACTCCATGGAGCAATACCTCACCGCCCTCGAAACCATCGCCGCAGA
>NZ_JAEA01000016.1 GCF_000518665.1 Microvirga flocculans ATCC BAA-817
CGGGTGGGCGGGCTGACCCTTGGCCCGCCCTTCTCGGTCCAGGCGAAATGCAGCAGCGGGCGCTCCGCGCCGGGCTCGATGCGCCAGCGCACCTCGACCTGCCCGCCGAAGGTGGACAGGGCGCCGTGCTTGGCGGCGTTGGTGGTCAGCTCGTGGATGGCCATGCCGATCGGCACCGCCGCCTCGGAGGGCAGCTCCACATGCGGGCCGTCGATGACGATGCGGTTGCGGGCCTCGTCCTCGTAGGGCCCGAGTTCGGTCTGGATGAGATCGGACAGGGCGGCCTTCTGCCAGAGGTCCTCGGTGAGCAGGTTGTGGGTGCGGGCGAGCGAGACGATGCGGCCGACGAAGCCCTGGTAGAACTCGTCGATGCTCGAGGCGGTGCGGGCGGTCGAGCCGACGATGGCCTGGACGGTGGCCAGGGTGTTCTTGACCCGGTGATGCAGCTCCCGGATCAGAAGCTGCTGGCGCTCATCCGCCTGCCTGCGGTCTGTGATGTCCTGATAGACGCCCGTGATGCCGCTCAAGGCTCCGTCGTCCGAATAGGTGAGCTGGCCCTGGGAAGCCACCCATATCCAGGCATCGTTGTCGAAACGCCTGAGGCGATACTCGATGCTGTACGGTTCCCGGTGCTCGATGGCCTGCTTCATCGCAGCCTCCATCCGTGCCAGATCGGCCGGATGCATCCGCTGTTGGATGTCCGCTGATGGAATGAGGCATCCTTCCGGAAGACCGAAGATCTCGGCGGCCCGGTCCGAGAGCGTGAGCTGATGGCTTGCCGCGTCCCAGCTCCAATCGCCCATATTGGCGGCCTGGAGAGCCATGCGGAGCCGCTCCTCGCTCTTCCTGAGCGCGTCTTCCGTCTCCTTGAGGTCCTGGATGTCGACGCTGGTGCCGACCCATCCCTTGAACTCCCCGCTCGGGGAATGAATGGGAGCGCCCTGGATCAAGTGCCAGCGATAGACTCCCTCGTGCGACCTGTAGCGCGCTTCCGTGGTGTATGCCGTGTGCTGGGTGACCACTGGCACCAGCTCCTCGTTCATGCGGGCCATGTCGTCCGGATGGATGGCCCGCATCCAGCTATGGCCCAACGCCTCTTCGGGGGGCAGTCCAGAATAGGTGACCCATCGCTCGTTCGTATAGGTGAGTTCCGTCTTGGGATTGAGGATCCAGACAAGCGCCGGGAGCGATTCCGCGATCAGGCGGAAGCGGGCATCGGTTTCGCGCAGCTCGTTCTCGGCCCGGGCCTTCTCGACGGCGGTCCAGGTCCGCTCCGCTACGTCCTCCACCAGGGACAACTCGTCCCCGAACCAGACCCGGGGAGCTGCCGAATGCAGATAGAGAATGGCGGTGAGCTTCTGGTTCTTGAGGAGCGGGACGGCAAGAGCCGAGCGGGCGTTGATGGTGCGGTAGGCCGCCTGGACCGCAGAATCGTCCGCCCGCGGGTCATTCCAGATGTCCTCCACGAAGATGGGATGTCCCTGCTTGAGTTCCTCCATCATGGAGGGAAGGAAGTCGTAAAGGCGGTAGGCGCGTCCCTCGTTGCTGAGAGCCCCCATGGACCATTCCCGCTCGACGAGGATGATGCCCCGCTCCTCGTCGATCTCTCCATAGCCGGCGCTGTCCACCTTCATGTAGCGGCCCAGGACCTGCGCCGTCGTTTCCATGATGGCGTCCGGATCGTCGAGGCTGCGCAACTGGTCGTTCAGATCGAGCAGGAATTCCTGCCGGCGCTGAGCCGAGTGCAGTTCCTCCTTCGCCTTTTCGCGCGCCGCCACATCCTGGGCAATGCCCATCAGGCGAACGGGCCTGTCGTCCTCGTAGATGGCTCCGCCCCGCAGCAGGACGCGCCCGATGCGACCGTCCTGCCGGATGATGCGGCATTCGACGTTGAAGTCGGTTTTCGTCTTGAGGGCGAAGACCATGGCTTGGTTCATCCGCTCGACGTCGGCCGGATGAACGAGTTTCTGGAAGTCTTCGTAAGTCATGGGCGCATCGGGCGGGAGGCCGAAATTGGCCTTGAACGCCGCCGTGCCCGTGATCTCGTCGGTCTTCAGGTCGCGTTCCCAGGAACCGAGGCGGCTGAGATCGAGCGCCATCCGCAGCTTGCCGTTGCTGAGGCGCAGTGCGTCCTCCGTCTCGCGCAGGCGGCGCTCCAGATCCGCAAGGCGCTTCCTGTTGCCCTCCTTGGAGGAAGCCGCATCGGCACTGGATTCCGGGGAACTCCTTTCAATCATCGACGCGCGCTCTTGATCCCTATGTCCCGTTGCCGCTTCAAGCACAAAGGCAGGATACGGTACAACGGGACATAGGGCTTGGCGTCAAGTCTGAAAGCCCCCGCTGCATTTCAGGGCGAAGGTATAGGCGAGAGCGACCTCTTCGAGACGGTCGAAGCGGCCAGCCGCGCCCGCATGCCCGGCTTCCATGTTGAGCTTGAAGAGAACGGGGCCGCCTCCCGTCATGGTGGCCCTCAGCCTCGCCACCCACTTGGCCGGTTCCCAATAGGTCACGCGAGGGTCGGTGAGACCGGCCAGCGCCAGGATCGCCGGATAGGCTTGGGCCTTCACATTGTCGTAGGGCGAGTAGGACAGGATGGTGCGGAAGGCGGCCTCGTCCGCATCCGGGTTGCCCCATTCCGGCCATTCCGGCGGGGTCAGGGGCAGTTCGCTGTCGAGCATGGTGTTGAGCACGTCGACGAATGGCACCTCGGCGATGATTCCGCCAAACAGGTCCGGTGCCATGTTGGCCACCGCACCCATGAGCATGCCGCCGGCGCTGCCGCCATGAGCGACGATGCGTCCACGGGCCGTATAGCCCTCCTGGATGAGAGCCTCGCCGCAGGCGATGAAATCCTTGAAGGTATTCACCTTCTTTTCGCGCTTGCCGTCCATGTACCAGCGCCAGCCCTTTTCCGTGCCGCCGCGGATATGGGCGATGGCATAGACGAAGCCTCGGTCGACGAGGGAGAGAATCCCCGTCCGGAAGCTCGCGGGTATTGAAATGCCATAGGAGCCGTAGCCGTAGAGCAGGCAGGGCGCGGAGCCGTCGATGGCGGTCTCGCGGCGGTGGACGAGAGAGATCGGAACCAGCTCTCCGTCCGGAGCCGTCGCAAACAGCCGGCGGGTCACGTAGTCAGCCGGGTTGTGCCCGCTCGGAACCTCCTGCCGCTTGCGCAAGGTGCGTACTCCGGTGCGCAGGTTGTAATCGACCACCTCGCTCGGCGTGGTCATCGACGAATACTGATAGCGGATGACATCGGTGTCGAACTCGTAGCCTGCCGAGAAGCCGAGGGAGTAGGCCTCTTCGTCGAAGGCCACCACGGCCTCGCGGCCCGTGGCGAAATCCCTGACCACGAGGCGCGGGTTCGCGTTCTCGCGCTCGAGGCGGACGAGGGAGCGGGCGAGCGCCATATGGGAAAGGATCATCGTGCCGGGGCGGTAGGGCACCAGATCGCGCCAATGAGCCCGGCCCGGCGTCGCGACCGGTGCGGTCACGATCTTGAAGTCCTCCGAGCCGTCGGCGTTGGTCAGGATGACGAGGTCGTCTCCATGATGCTCAACATCGTATTTGAGCTGCGGCGTGCGCGGCTCGACGAGGCGCGGTGAGGCGGAAGCGTCCGAACGGTCGAGCAGCCAGATCTCGGACGTCTCGTGGTCGCTGGCCTCGACGAGCACGAAGGCCTTCGACTGGGTGAGGCCGAGCTTCACGAAGAAGCCGGGATCCTTTTCCTCGTAGACGATCTCGTCCTCTTGGGCGTCCGTGCCGAGGCGATGCCGTCTGACGCGGACCGGACGATGGTTCTCATCGAGCTCCACATAGTAAAAGCCTGAAGAATCGGCGAGCCACACGGCCTCGCCGGAAGTATGGGCGACCGTATCGGGCAGGTCGTTGCCGCTTTCGAGATCCCGCACCCGGATCGTGAAGTATTCCGATCCCTTGATGTCCGCGCCCCAGGCCAGGAGGCGGTGGTCGGGCGCGTGATCCGCGCCGCCGAGATCGAAGAAGGGGTGGCCTTCCGCCTCCTTGTCGCCGTCCAGCATGATCGTTTCGTCGCCTCCCTCCCGGGGCTGGCGGCAGATCAGAGGATGCTGTCCGCCTTCGCGGTAGCGAGTGAAGTAAGCGAAGGGACCGTCCGGCTGCGGAACGGTGGAATCGTCCTCCTTGATGCGGCCGCGCATCTCGGCGACGAGCTTCGCCTGGAAGTCTTCCGTTTCGGCAAAGGCGGCCGACGCATAAGTATTCTCCTGCTCCAGATAGGCGCGGATCTCGGGGTCGAGAACGGAAGGGTCCTTTAGGACATCCTTCCAGTTATCCGCCTTCAGCCATGCATAATCGTCCTCGATCCGAACCCCATGGACATGGAAGACATGCGGCTTCCTCGGGGCTGTCGGGGCGGGGGGCAGGGGACGGAAGGGGATCTGCTCTGTTTTCATGAAAGTATCCGGTGGAGTCGTGCCAGGGGGGATTATGCATAGATAGCCTTGCTTTCCCACGGTAGCAGCGCGGCGAGTGGCAGTGGAAACGCGCCCCATGTGCAGAGCGGCTGCCTTTTTAGTTACTTCTTCGGGCCTCGGGCCTGAAACTTATGTGATAGCGATTCTAACCTATGGGAAGGGGTGTCAACTTCTAAACGTAGGTTTATTGCACAATGAAAGTTGATACGTAGTTTTCCAAAGTTTTCCTTTTGAACATCTTGCAAAGCGCCACGATTTGACATACTTGGACGAATGCGCACGATTTCTGTGCAAGTACGGTGCGGTTCAAGGAAGAGGCAAGAATTGCTTCAGAGAAGAAAGCTCGGATGTAGGTCGAAATGCATTTTTGAGCTATTCTAAGAGCCGGAAAGGAAGAAAATCAAAATGAGCGACAACATCGCTGCTTCGAACTACATTGAGCTGGCTGCGGACATCGTCTCCGCCTATGTCAGCAATAATTCCGTTCCTTCGGCCGATCTTCCGACCCTTATCAACGAGGTTCACTCGGCTCTTCTTCGTGTCGGGGGCGGCACGGTGGAGGCTCCCATCGAGGCTCCCAAGCCCGCCATTCCGGTGAAGAAGTCCGTGACGCCGGACTACATCGTCTGCCTCGAGGACGGCAAGAAGTTCAAGTCGCTGAAGCGCCATCTGCGCACGCAGTACAACATGACGCCCGAGCAGTACCGCGAGAAGTGGGGATTGCCCGTCGATTATCCGATGGTGGCTCCCAACTACGCCAAGGCCCGCTCCGAGCTTGCCAAGGAAATGGGTCTAGGCCAGCAGCGCCGCAAGCGCCGTTCCTCGCGCAGCGCCGGCTAAGCACCCTTCCGGACGTTGAAATTGGCCGCCCGAAAGGGCGGCTTTTTTCATGGGCTTGGCCGGCCCTCTTAGACGCGTCGTTTTCCGGAGGCCGATGAACCAAAGGCAGGCTCCCGCGGCTTCCGCTTTGGGCCCCGATCCCATGGTCCGTCCGGATAGACTTCCCGTTATCGATCAGGGGCGGACCGGGCGAGACCTTCGCCGCCGAGACAAAAGCTGAGCGGGGAGGGGGACCTTCATCCAGGATCGCGGATGCGTTTGCGGCAGCATCGCAGGCATTGGAGTCGAAGCCGGACTTGAGCGTGAAAAGGGCCGGAATCATTGCGGCCTTTGTGCGGACGCGGCCGTGCGGTGGGGACTTATCCTCACTGTTATCAACAGATTTGAATCGCGTTGACAACTAGGAATATGCCCCCACTATCGAGGATGGAAGGGGCAACCCTTCCTTACTTTATTTATGGGAACAAAACATGAACATTAAGGACGGCGATGCGGTTCATCAAAGTATTGCCGCTGCGGGCATTTCAGCCCGGAAAGAGAGAAAATCGAAGAAAGGTCAGGGCCGTAGCAAAGAGCGGTCGGGCCATGCCTCCGAGGGTCTGGCGAGCGATTCCCTGACCCGGGAGGCGAAACGGCTTCTCGGGCTGCTGGAACAGCCGGAAACCTGGGCCTTTCTCGACATGACGGATTCGTCAAGCGTGCTTATCCACAGGCGGCGGTCCGGGATATCGGTCGGTGCGGGGCGCTTCCCCCGGACGGTGGCGGAAGACCTCGTGCGCCGGGACCTGGCATGCTGGCAACGGACATCCTCACGGACGCTCCTGCTTCTGACGAAAGCCGGACAGGCCCATCTGCGCCGCAGGGCGGCTCCCGAGCAGGAACTCGCCTTTCTCTGCCAGCATCGCGAGACGGCTGTCGCCGAGGTGAAGACGACGGCAGGGCCTGCCCGCGTGCGGGTGGATGCGGAGGAAAGCCCGCTCGACTGGCTGCGCCGCCGCAAGGACCGCAACGGCGAGGCCATGATCGACGAGGCCTCCTACCAGGCCGGGGAACGGCTCAGGACCGATATCATGCTGGCGGGGCTTCTCCCGGGCGTCACGGCGCGCTGGGACGGCATGCCGAAGAGCGCAGGACCTTCCTCGCCGGGCGAAGCGACGGAGCGCATGGTGGCTGCCCGGCAGCGCCTCCGTCACGCCTTTGATGCCATCGGGGGCGATTTCAGCGATTTGCTCCTCGATATCTGCGGTTTCATCAAAGGGCTGGAGCAGATCGAGAGGGAACGGCAATGGCCGGCGCGCTCGGCCAAGATCGTTGTGCGGCTCGCCCTCGCGCGGCTCGCGGAACATTACGGCATCGAGACGGCGGCGCGTGGCCCGGCCGCGTCACGCGGCATCAGGATGTGGCGGGCCGTGGTAATCGAGGGCGGGAGGATTTAGAGCTTTTCAGCCTCCCGAACGAGACGGTTCCGCGTGAGCGGGATCGTCTCTCTCTCTCTCTTTGCCATGTCGCATTCTTGAACGGCGAGCCGGATCCTCTTCGCCGAACAATGCCCTAGGATGAAGCAAGGGCCATCTGCGCGTCGCGGCGGATGCGCTCGACCATGGATCTGACGCCGTTCGACCGTTGCGGCGTCAGGTGCTCCGACAGGCCGAGTTCCTTGAACAGCGCCTGGGCATCGGTGGAGAGGGCCTCGGAGGCCGTCTTGCCGCTGTAGAGAGAGATCAGGAGCGCCACGAGGCCGCGCACGATATGGGCGTCGCTGTCGCCGCGAAGATGGAGCACAGGTTTGCCGCCGACAGTCTCCAGGTGGGTCTGGAGCCAGACCTGGCTCGCGCAGCCCTGGACCTTGTTCGCGTCGTTATATGCGCTCTCCGGCAGCGGCTCCATGAGCCGGCCGAGTTCGATGAGGTAGCGGTAACGCTCCTCCCACTCGTCGAGCAGTTCGAAGTTGGAAATGATCTCGTCGATCGTCGGCAGCATGGAAAACCTGTGATGTCTGCCGGTCATATAGCCATCGCCGCGCCGTTTGGCGACGGGAGTGACGACAATTACGTGCGCGGCTTGGGCGCACTCGCACGGTCCTCGGGCCGCAAGGTGTCCGAGGGCGGGGGAGAACCCGCGATGGGAAGGCCCGATGTGGTCAGGATCTTGTCCACCACGGCCTGCTTGGCGCCGTCGGGCAGGGCCTTCCAGACGGTTTCGAGATGACCCGGTTCGCCTGCGGCGGGAGCGGCGTGCTCCACCGGCGGTTCGCCCTTCTTCTTGGTGAAGAACGCTTCGATGGCGGCCGTCCCTTCGCCCGGCTGGCGGACCGGCGAGTAATAGAAGATGACGCCGACGATGAGGATGAAACGCAGGATCGAGAACATGGGTGGCGGCCGGTGCCTGACGACGGAGAGCGATGCAGCACCATAACGTACCGTGCCTGGGCCGCGTAGGGCGCGCTCAGGGAATCTGGAAACAGGATGAACAAATCCTTGCCGGCTCGCGCCGGCTGTAAACAATTGATACATAACAATAATTCTCGTCTGATCGGGGCAGTTCCCAAGTCCTTCGCCATGGCTCGCGCGCCATCCCGCCCCATATCGGACATTCGGGCTGGGCGATTAGGTTTCGCTTAAGCCGCCTCTGTCAGGCTTCGCCGTCAGAAAGACATGAAGTGGTGTTTCTGCCGCCATGTCTCGATGATTGCGCGGTTTTGAAACGACATCATTCTTCGAAGACGGAAACAACGCCCTTGCGTGAAGCCTTTGTCGACCAGCCCGATGACGATTTCGATCTGCCTGCCGTCGTGCGGCGGAAGGCTCCGTCGCGTGCGCCGCAGAAACGCGCCGCCAGGCCGCCGCGAAAGCCGAGCTTTCCCGAGCGGGTCGCGACCTTCATTGCCGGCCATCCGCGCCAAATCCTCGCCGCCCTGTTCCTGACGGGATGCGGAGGCGCCATCGCCTGGAACGCCCTGGCGCTCCAAAACAGCCGCCATCCTGCTCCGCTCTTCAACACGAGGGAGGTCGTGCTCGCTCCGGAGCCGGTGCCGGAGATCGAGGCGGAGCAGCCCTTGCCTCCCTTGCGTCCCGGAGCGCAGCCTCATGACCAGCACGCGGCGGTGCCCGTTCCTGCCGAACCCATCGCGCATGCCCCTGCGGAGACGGGAGGCACGTCTGCGGTCTCCACACCCAAGTCTCCGGCGCGCAGCCCGATTGCCGAGATGATCCGCAATGGCGGCCAGCCCGTTCCGGCCGCCGCGCCTCCCGCTCGCACCCAGCAAGCGGCCCTCGCAGCTCCTCCCGCCGCGCGGACGGCCTCGCGCGATCCCATCGCGGACATGATCCGCATGGGAGGTCCGGTGCCTGTCCCTCCCGCCAATGTGGGCAGCTCCGATGCGGGCGGGATCGTGCTGTCCGGCCAGCGTGCGCTCGCGCGGCTGGGCTACAGCGTGAAGCTGGATGGTCTCATGGGCTCCGGCACGCGGCAGGCCATCGAGCGCTTCGAGCAGGATCGCCGCCTGCCCGTGACGGGTGAGTTCAATGCCCGCACCGTCCGCGAGCTTTCCGCGGCCTCGGGCATCGCGGTTCAGTAGTGGCCCGGCTTCGCTCCGACTTCTGGGTTTCCGCTTATCTTCGCCGCTGCTCGGTGGAAGGCATCGAAGCCGTCTTGCGCAAGCGCGGCGCCGCCGAAGCCGGTGCGATCTTCGTCAAGCTCGATCGCCTCGACGGGACCGCAAGCCTCTATGGTCCCGCGCCGCAGCTCTTTCTCGACGACAGCGGGGAGCGCCTGTTTGCACCGATCCTACAAGATGTGATGCCCCTCGACGTGGAAGAGCGCATGACGCGCGAACTGCGTTTCGATCCCGATCTCTGGCTTGTCGAAGTGGACGACAGGCAGGGACGCCATTTCCTCGACCTGGCGTCAGCGGAATAGCCTTTCAGCGTTGCAAGCAGAGGCCGCGGTGCACCTTTCGCGTTCGCTCTTCCGAGAGTGACGCGAGCATCCGAGGTAACACTGCCGGAGTGTCGGGGCGCGCCGGACCGGACCGCCGATCCGAATTCGCAAAGGATTTCATGCCCAACCCTAACAGAGGATGACCGTCCGGAGGCTGAGACTCAAGTCTTTGCGCATCTTTGGCGGGGTTGTGCGGCACAGGATTTGGTAATTACCTAAGGGAACATAAGCGCAGCCGTGAATGTTGTTTTCATGTCAGATGCAGCGCTTTTCGGTGAGGCGCAGCCGGACGGAAACCAGCTGTTAACCATACATCTCTTTTTGTGAGTGAGTCGTCGAGGCAGGAAGTGGCACGTTAGAGGAGGGCAAGATGCAAGACGTCTGGACAAGATCGCCCTGTGTGGTGATCGCATTCCCGGATAGCAGCGAGCGGCCACAGCGTCCGCATCTGTCAGCCAGCGAGCCCAGGGGCGAGATCCTTCTGTTCACGGGCGTCCGCTATGAGAGGCCCGCGCCCAATCCCGGTCCGTCCCGTCCCTTCGCTTCCAGCGGCCCCGGCCGTCGCCGTTCCTGAGCATCGTCCGCCACGACGTCGAGACGCCGCGCGGCGTCGATCATCCGCGCGCCAGGTCGCGCACCATCAGCACCGCATCAGGCCCGTAGCTCGAGAGCTTCGTCTCCAGTCCCGGAAGGGTCGCCACGCGAAAACCTGCCTTCTCCCAGAATGCCTGCGAATTATTGACGGCGACGAGCGACACGTTGCCTAAGCCTGCTTCGCGCGCATGGGCGATCAGCCTGTCCGCGGCCTGCAGCGCATAGCCTTTGCCGCGGGCGGCCGGCATCAGGGCGACGTCATGGATGTAATAGGTCGTGGCATCGGCCGGGATGGCGCCCAGTCGTTCATTCAGCGGCGGCGGTGCGCCGAAGCGCCAAGGATGGGTCAGCGCATAGCCGATGGGCCCCCCGTCTTCGACGAGCATGAAGCAGCCTTGCGGATAGAGCCGCTGGCGTTCCGCGAGAACCTCGTAATCCTCCGGGTGGCCGACGTGAATCGTATCCGCCATCGCTTGGACCTGGGGCAGGTCCTGGGGTGTCATCGGACGCCAGGGCATGTGTCTTCAGGAATCCTGTTCGGTTGTGCAGGAGACGGCTTTCGCGGCGTCCTCGGCCTGGGAGCGCAGGCTCGGGGTGGGAGCGACCACGCGCACGATCACGAAGCCGCGCTGTTCGGGTGAAACGATCCTCACGTCGCGGGACGGATCGTTCTCGTCCTCTGCCGCGCGCGCCTCGTCGAGTTGGCGCGGAGTCATGGCGACGATGTCGAGTTCGCCGCGCACGGCGGCCCGGTCGGTGACGGCGAAGAACACGCCGCCCGATTCCCGGTGGAACGAGAAGGAGAGGGGCAGCGATCCCGTCCGCGCCGCGACGCGCATGGGACCGTTGTCGAGATCGAAGGCGCAGGCCGCGACGGCGACGGCGGGGTCGGGCCTCGGCAGCCAGGTGCTTTGGCCGCCCGGAGCGCTGACGATCTGCGCCTTATCGGCGGTCAGGGTCGGCTGAACCTTCGCGAAGGCGTCGTTCTCCGCCAGGTAGGGGCTCGCGAGGATCGCCGCGATATGGACGCCGACAGCCGCGACGAGGCCGCAGAGGGTGGCGATCAGGAAACGGCCGAACCCTCTCATGAGGCGCATCCGATGCGTTGAATGGTGGGAAAGTCGCTTTGATCGAGGTTCGCACCCGCCGCTCCCGGAGGATCGTACAGACGCAGGACCACCATGAACGAACCCGACGCGGGAAGCTGGAGCCAGTTGCCTGGCTGAAGGTCGCGGGACAGGGCAATCGTGAAGCGGTTCTGCGTGTCCCTCAGCACCTCGTCCGAGGTGAAGCCTTGGCGGCCGAGCTGGGTCGTGGGCAAGCGGCCGTCCCTGTCGTAGAGGGTCAGGGTCCAGACGCGGGCGATGGGCGCAACAGTGCCGATCCGATAGGAGCAGGCGGAATCGAGAGGCCTTCCGTCGCTGTCGATGCGGGCGCTGAAGTCCAGGCCCTCTCCGGTGGCGAGCGGCACGTCCCCCCTGCGGGCGAGGATCGCCCGCATGTAGGGATCCGCTTCCGGCGAACCGAGTTTCGGCCAAGACTGCCAGGGGCCGAGACGCAGGCTGCCGAAAGGCGGGTCGCCGTTGATCGTCCAATAGACCGAGCCCAGCCCGAGCCCCAGCGCGAGGAGGAGCGCGTACACGATCAACAGGGCGGAGGGGACACGTCGGATGGACACGGGCGATGACGGACTCGATGGCGCGCGCATCGAAACCGCCGCAGGGCCGTTCGTCAATAGAGCCTCTGTCCGCATGCGTCAGGGCATCGCCACTTGGCGGGGGACATCCGCCGCGGCCGAGCCGCGCTGCGCTTCGGACGTCTTATGCGTCGTCGCCGCACGGTCGATCGATTGGAACAGGGAGCCGATCCCGCCCAGGACCTCGTAGGACCGGCGCGAGAGCGTGCCTCCCATGAAGCCTTGCGCAGGAGACTGGGCCTGCTCCGTTTCCGGACGGGCGGCGGCAACCGGGCGGGCGGCATTGCTCGTGTCGAGGCCTGGGATGGGGCGGATCTCCAGGTTCTGGTGGGCCACGGTCATGACCTCTTTCCAGGTCATGGCGGGAAGAGTGCCGCCGGTCATGTCGTTCATCGGGCTCGAATGGTCGTTGCCGTACCAGACAGCGGCGGAGAGATTCCCGGAATAGCCCACGAACCAGGCATCCTTGTACCCGTTGGTGGTGCCTGTCTTGCCCGCGGTCTTGATGCCGTCCAGGGCCGAGCGCTTGCCGGTTCCTTCCTCGACGACCTTGTTGAGCATGAAGTTCATGTCGTTGACCACGCGCGTGTCGAGCACCTGCTTGGGCGCCGTGTCCCGGTCGTGGCGGTAGATCGTCTCGCCTGCGGAATTGCGCACTTCCCAGGCGGCGTAGGGCTCGGCCCGCTTGCCGCCATTGGCGAAGACCGCATAGGAGGCCGCCATGTCGATGACCGTCACCTCCGCCGCGCCGATGGGCAGCGAGCTCGAATCCGTGAGCGGATGGGTGAGGCCCATGCGCTTGGCGGTGTCGACGATCACCGCCCTTCCGGCCTTGGCGTTGCCCTTGCCGATCTCGACGGACAACTGGACGGGGATGGAGTTTATCGAGCGGGCGAGGGCCGAGACCAGGGGCATGGCGCCGGAGAAGGAGCGGCCGTAATTCTGCGGGCACCAGTTGCCGAGGCAGATCGGGCGATCCACGACTGTCGAAGCCGGCCGCAGCTTCGGGTTGGTGGTCAGGGCCGCCGCATAGACGAAGGGCTTGAAGGAGGAGCCCGGTTGGCGCAACCCATCCGTCGCGCGGTTGAACTGGCTCTGGCCGTAGTCCCGTCCGCCGACGATGGCGCGCACGGCTCCGTCCACGTCCATGACCACGATGGCCCCCTGGCCGACCTTGTACTGGCGGCCGTGCTGGCGGAGCATGTTCTCGAGCGTCTGCTCCCCATGGCGCTGGAGCGCGGTGTCGAGGGGCGTCTTCACGATCAGGACCCGCTCGTTGCCGAATTTCTTCTGCGCCGCGAACTGCTTCACCTGCTCATAGGCCCAATCGAGGTAGAAGTCGGGGGTCGTCTCGCGCGCGCGGTTCACGGGCGTCGCCGGGTTGCGGCGGGCCGTCTGAATCTGTCCCTCCGTCAGGAAGCCCGCCTCCACCATGTTGCGCAAGACCTCGTTCGCACGGGCGCGCGCTGCGGGCAGGTTGATATGCGGGGCGTATTTCGTGGGGGCCTTGAACAGGCCGGCCAGCATGGCCGATTCCGCGAGGGTCAGGTCCTTGGCCGGCTTGCCGAAATAGTAATCCGCCGCCGCCACCACGCCATGGGCGCCGCCGCCCATATAGGCGCGGTCGAGGTAGAGCTTGAGAATCTCATCCTTCGTCAGGTGAAACTCGAGCCAGAGCGCGAGGAAGGCTTCCTTGATCTTGCGCTCGAGAGAGCGCTCGTTGGTCAGGAAGAGGTTCTTGGCGAGCTGCTGCGTAATGGAGGATCCGCCCTGGACCACCCCGCCGCCCTGGGCATTCACCACGAGTGCGCGGAAAGTGCCGATGGGGTCGATGCCCCAGTGGTCGTAGAACCGCCGGTCCTCCGTCGCCAGCGCGGCCTTGACCATAGAATCGGGGAAGTCCTCCAGCTTGTAGGAATCGTCCAGGTGAAGGCCGCGCCGTCCTACCTCCTGGCCGTAGCGGTCGAGGAAGGTCACGGCGAGATCCTGGGTCTTGAGCCAGTCGTCCTCCGTTTCCCGGAAGGCGGGGAGGGCGAGCGCCAGCATAACGACGCTGCCGGCGGCGCCGAGCGTCACGGCTTCGCTGGTCAGGTCCAGAACGACTCGCGGAGCGCCGCGAAAGCGCAGGTGCTTCAGCTTCTCAGAGTACCATTCCCACGCCCTGGCCAAGCCTCGGCCGCTCTGGAAGAGGGCCGAGTTCAGCCACGCATCGAATGCAAGGGCGGCACGCTTGATCCGAGTCGTGAGGGGAATGGGATTCTGCTGGCGCACGGCGGTCCTTCGGGGCAGCTCGGGGAGCCCGATCTGCCCTCTTTTATGCTCTGTGATTTCCCTTGCGGCAACGCTGAAGCGCGGCGAGGCTGTTATGCATAACTCGGAACCTTGTTTGTCGGTTCAAGGCGATTTACCTCTTCGGAGATAAAGATGCGGCGTGATGTGCGGTCGGGCACAGTCCTTCAAACCGCCTCAATGGGAAGACAAAGCCTCCACATGCCAAATGCCGCACCCCTGATCTGCCCTCAGCCGGAGGAAACCCCTTTCTGGCGTGTGAAGCCGCTCGAGGCCATGAGCGTTGAGGAATGGGAAAGCCTCTGCGACGGCTGCGGGCGCTGCTGCCTCGTCAAGCTGGAGGACGAGGACACGGCCGAGGTGATGTACACCGATGTCGGCTGCACCCTCCTGGACGCCCAGACCTGCCGCTGCCGCGACTACTCGAACCGCCAGTCCAAGGTCGCCGATTGCGTCCGCCTGACGCCTCAGGCCGTGCGCAGCCTTTCCTGGCTGCCGCCGACCTGCGCCTATCGCCTGCTTGCCGAGGGGCGGGACCTATCCTGGTGGCACCCGCTCGTTTCGGGCGATCCGGAGACGGTCCATGCCGCCGGGATATCGGTGCGCGACCGGGTGGCGGGACCCGAGGAGAATTTCAGCATTGCCGAACTCCTGGAGCGCATCACGGACTGGCCGCTGGAGGGCCCGGAGGAGTAACGCGCCTGCGCCCTGCTGCGTCGGTTTACGAGGTTCCCTGAAACCTGAAGGGCGGCGCTTCCTTGAACGCGCCCGTCGCATCGCCCGAATAGGTATTGGTCTGGTCCACGCCCAGGTCGAGCTTGCGCACTTTTCCCGTATCGGGCGAGAAGTCGATCTTGTTCAGGTCGACCCAGAACGTATTGGGTGTCAGCGCCGACTCGAAGAAATAGAGCTTGCGCTTGTGATCCATGACCGTTCGCCAGCGCGTCGATGAAATGTTGGGTTCCTCGGGCGTATTCAAGCCGAAGGGCACCGATGCGTTGCGGATGACGCTGAACACGCTGGCCACGGCTCGGTTGGGGCTCTGATCCTTCGGAATGGCATTGATGTAGAATGATGCGCGCGCGAACCGGTCCGCAGCCCGGTTCGTTCCGGGCAGCATCACCGTGCCGCCGATCTGCTTCCAATACGCGTTCAAGGCGAGCTGCTGCTCGAAGATGGGCGAGTTGGTCATGACCTGATAGTCGCGGCTGTGATGGATGACCTGCTTGCCGCCGATATACTCGATGATGGCGCTGTCGCCCGTGGCGTCCGAAAGAGAGAGGTGAAGCGTTGCAAGACGCGTATCGCCCGGGACCGTGTCGGTGACGACGATGAAGGGCTCGCGCGACAGGGCATCCACGGCTTCCTTGACAGTGGCGTAGTTGTCGAGAACGTACTGCGCCCACGCCGATATCGCCAGGGCGGGCTTGTCGCGGTCGAAGGACGGGTATTCGGATTCGACCAGCCACAGGAGATTGGCGACCAGACCGGCGTCATTGACGCCATCCGTCGTCGAAACGTCGTAGCCGGATGCGATGACGCTGCCGTATTTCGATGTCCAGCGGATCGAATTGGGGCCGGCTTCGCCGTTCCGCATCATGCCGCGCGGAAAGACCCAGAGATTGGTCCCGACGTCGGTTTTCCAATCCATCGAGCGGGCTGTGATGATGTTTCCATCGGGGCCGAGATAGACGGCCCGCGTGCAGGCCTCCGCCGATGATGCGGCGAGAAGAGGAATGAGACACAGCGCGATGAACGAACTTGCTACCGGTTTTGCTGCATGCTCCATGGCATTCTCCCAACCCGAAAAGAACGCCAAGGAGGATAGGAGCGCGACGGTCTATGGCAATGGCCGAGTTTCATTCATGCGCGCGGAAGCAATGTGTGCTTGAGCGAACGAGGCAAGCGATCGGGCTGGCGTCCATCTGTGACGTGCGGCTGGAACCTGGATCGTGCCCCGCGCCTTCGGCGGAACGCTTCCCGGAATCCGTCATTGACATTGCAGACCTTCGTCACTGCGCAACCCGCACGGGCTGCATTTTACGGCCCGGTTTCATGCGGATGACATCTTCTTCACTTCGCGCCAGATCGGCATTCCGAACGCCTTTTCGATGAAGTTTCCAGTCATTCCGGGGAACGGATGAAAGACTTTTCTGTTGTCGTGGCATGGAGGAAAGTCAAATGACATCGAATGTCATCTGCTTTATTCTCGGGACCGTGTTCCCGCTTGCCATGGTGGGGTGGCTGTTCATCCACTGAGGGATGTTTATCTTGTCCAATGCAAGTGCATGGGTGAACATATCGGCTTAGCCGTCTCCTTTTTCGTAGTCTCTGGTGTCAACTTTTCGTGGCTGCGGATGCACGCTTTCTCAATGCGGTCCGCAGGCGCTTGGGAAGCTCGATTCCCGTCAGGCGCCATGTGGTGCCGCTCAGTCGCAGGGTGATCTGAAGCCATTCGTCCTTGGGTCCGTCGACGGCGAGAGGGATCGTGATGGCGCGAAACCCCTGCGCTTCGGACGCAATGAAGATCCGCAGGGCTTTCTCCACGGATGTCGGATCGAACGTGAGAGCTGTGCCGGGACCGTTCCCGTCTCCATTGAGCTGGTTCAATTGTCCGTCATCAAGGAGATCGACCAAGGCCTGCGGTGTAATGAGTTCTTCGAGTACCGGGTTGAGGATGGCCGTTCCGGCCCGGGCGGCCGTCTGCTGATCGAGCCCGGCCAGATCCTGCGTTTTCAGATATTCACCGAGAATCTGCCGTGCGAGCGAGGCGCGAAGGGCGCTGAAATTCACGCGCTCGGTGATGCGCTCGATATTTCTCGCCTGGATTGCCTTGGAAAGGTCGTAGAGGGCCACGAACGGCGAGACCATGAAGATGGCCCAGGCCAGAAAGAGAAGGAAGCCGATGCGAAGGGTCCAGCGCATGTCCAGTCCTTGTCCTGCGAGGTCCAGTCATTCCGGCAGGCTGAGACTGCCGATAAGCGCACTTATTTGGGCCACGCCGGACAATAAAAAAGGGCGATCCGGGGATCGCCCTTTCCAGACTTGAGTTGCAGGCCGATCAGCCGCGAGCGCGGGCGCGGATCATGAAGGTATCGTAGGCGTATTCGGCCACTTGGAACCAGAGATATTCTTCGTTCCGGAAAGCCTTGACCGCGTCGATGACCTTCTTGAAGTCTGCGTTCTTAGCCGAGACTTCGTCATAGACTTCGTTCGTGGCCTTGAAGGCGGCTTCCAGTATCTCCTGCGAGAACGGACGCAGCTGCGTGCCGGCGCCGAGGAGGCGGCGGAGCGCGGCCGGGTTCCTGGCGTCGTACTTCGCCAGCATGTCGGCGTTGGCGTAGCCCGCGGCCGTCGTCAGGATAGCCTGATACGCCTTCGGGAGCTCTTTCCACTTTGCCTGGTTCACGAAGAGATGGATGGCCGGACCGCCTTCCCAGAAGCCGGGATAGTAGTAGTAAGGCGCGACTTTCGAGAAGCCGAGCTTCTCGTCGTCGTAGGGGCCGACCCACTCGGCGGCGTCGATGGTGCCGCGCTCCAGCGCCGGGTAGATGTCGCCGCCCGGGATCTGCTGCGGAACAGCACCGAGCTTCTGCATGACCATGCCGGCGATGCCGGCGATGCGCATCTTGAGGCCCTTCAGATCCTCGACGGTCTTTATTTCCTTACGGAACCAGCCGCCCATCTGAACGCCGGTGTTGCCGGCGGGCATGCCGTAGAGGTTGTGCTTGGCGTAGAACTCGTTCAGCAGGTCGTTGCCGCCGCCCTGATAGAGCCAGGCGTTCATCTGGCGGGCATTGAGGCCGAAGGGAGCCGCCGTGCCGAGGGCGAAGGTCGGGTCCTTGCCGAAATAGTAATAGGAGCAGGTGTGGCCCATCTCGATGGTGCCGTTGCCGACCGCATCGGCGATCTGGGGCGTGCCGACGATTTCACCGGCGGCGAAGGGCTGGATCTGGAACTTGCCGTCGGTCGCTTCCGAGACATACTTGGCAATGACTTCGGCGCCGCCGTAGATCGTATCGAGCGACTTGGGGAAGCCGGATTGCAGGCGCCACTTGAGCTCGGGCATCGACTGGGCGATGGCCGGGGCGGCCACGGCGGTCGAAGCAGCGCCGATTGCTGTGGCCTGCAAAAACTGACGACGTTTCATAAGACTAACTCCTCCCTCTGGGGTCGTGACTTCGTCACTTGCGTTCTATTGACACTAAATCGGGTTCCATCCGCAAGAACCCTCAGGCCGGTATCGACTAATGATCTATGCACCTCTTGAAAAGGTGCCCGGACTTGCTCAAGAAACAGGCACGTCGATAGTACAGACGACACCCGTGGGGTCGTAGATCAGCCGCACCTCTCCGTTGAGCTCGCGCGCCAGGCCCTCCTGGATCAGGCGCGAGCCGAACCCCTTGCGTGACGGGGCCGAAACGGGGGGGCCCCCACGCTCCTCCCAGCGCATGACCAAGCGGGAGCTCGTGGGGGCTTTCAAGGTCGACCAGGAGACATGAACCTCGCCGGCGGGCGCGCCGAGGGCGCCGTACTTGATGGCGTTGGTGCACAGCTCGTGCATGGCCATCGACAGGCTCAGGGCCATCGGAGGCGGCACGCGCAGGTCCTCGCCGTCGATGCGGATGCGGCTGCTGTCGTCGGACGGGTCCCGGTAGGGGGCGAAGGCCTGCGTGACAATCTCGCAGAGGCTTGCCCCTTCCCAGTTCTCCCGGGTGAGGATGTCGTGGCCCCGGGCCAGGGCGAAGAGCCGGGCCTCGAAAGTGGCATAGGCGGAGGGAAGGTCCTGGACGCGGGTTCTGGCGCCGCGAAAGCTCTGGGCCGCCAGGGACTGGACGGTGGCCAGGGTGTTCTTCACCCGGTGGTTCAGCTCGTTGAGAAGCAGCCGCAGGTGCTCTTCCGCCCGCTTGTGCTCGGTGATGTCGATCTGGATGCCGTCCCAGACGATGCTGCCGTTCTCGAGCCTGCGTGGGGTCACGATGATGCGGTGCCAGCGGGCTTCCCCCGTGCGGGCATGCCACATCTCGAACTCGGATTCGAACTCCTTGATGGCACGGTGCCCCTCCAGCTCCCGGGCCAGTATTTTCGGGCGATGCTCGGGAAGGACGAGGTTGTAGAGCAGGCCCGGATTGGCCTGCACCTCCTCGGCGGGGATGCCCGTGAGCCGCTCGCAGGTCTTGGAGACGTAGAGGACCTTGCGGTCCTGAAAGTCCGACGAGTGGTTCGTCTGGTAGAACATGCAGGCCGGAGCGTTGTTGGCGAGGGCGCTCAGGCGCGCCTCGCTGGCCCGCAGTTCCTCCTCGGCCCGGCGACGCTCCGTCCAGTCGCGGAAGCTGACGCCGAGGCCTCCGTTATAGGGAAAGACGTGAAACTCCAGGTAGCGCCCCTGACGGCCGACCGCTTCATCCTCGAAGGAAGCGGGAATGCCCGAGGTGAAGATTTCCTCGTAGTGCCGGCGCAGGGTGGTCTTTTCGGACCCGGGGAACATGTCCCAGATCACCTTGCCGAGCATGGTTTGCCGCGGCAGCCCGAAATAGGTTTCGGCGGCGCGGTTGATGTAACTGAAGCGCCAGTGCTCATCGAGGCAATAAAAAGCATCCCCGATGCCTTCCAGCAGCACCGCGATCTGAGCATCGACCTTGGCCTGGACTGCATTGTCTATGGTCTGCTGAAGCGCGCTGCCCCGCATCTCCGCAGAGCTGCCGGAGATCGAGGCGACGAGATCGCTCGTGAGTTTCTCCATGTCGGCGGCGGCCAAGGCGGGGCTGGGCGTGCTCATGACGGGGAAGATAAACACGATCCCACGTCATGGGCAACGTTTCAACATTTCTCCATTTGTCTTTGATTAGGGGCTCCGGCGAACGCCTTGCGTGACGAAGAGAGACGCTGCGCCCGAAGCAGCAGTCAGGATTCGGGTTGGATCGGATTTCGGTCTAGAGGAGGATTCTTGGGAATACTGAAGGTTTCAGCGGCACAAATGAGCGTAAAGAGAGCGATGACGCCCCCGATTTCGGCGAGGCCGACAAGCGCGGAAGACAGATCGCCGACATAGACGAATGCGCCCGAGACGAGCGCAACAACAGCAGCCCAAAAGACCATGGGCTTTCTCCCGGCAAAGCTTGATGCGGACTTAACGCCTTCTGGAAAGGAAGGTTCCTCAGGCGGCACAGAAGATTCCCGACCCTTGCGTTTCCTGCAAGAGGGGAGCCTCTATATTTGTATAGGTTTGTGAAAATTTTTTGAAAGCCGGCCATGCGCCCGCTGATCGATCGTCTCGTCCCGGCCCTGGAGGCGCCGGAACCCCTGATCCTGGAGGAGGCCCGTCACGCCTCGCTCCGGCCGTCGCTGCGGCGGGAGGAGGCGCACAGGCACTTCCTGGAGCGGATCCCGGCGCTGCACGCGATCGAGGGGATGCCGTCCGCCCATGCCCCGCCGTGGCCCGGAACGGTGCGGGTCGCCGCCTTCAATGCGCAGCGCCTCAGGAACCGTCCTGCCCTGCGCCATCTCATGGACGAGGTCGGCGCCACGATCACCCTGCTCAGCGAAGCCGATTGCGGGATGGCGCGGTCCGGCAACGTTCACACGATCCGCGAGCTCACTTCCGGCACGGAGGAGGGCTATCTCTATGGTGTGGAATTCGTGGAGCTCGATCATGGCAGCGAGGACGAGGCGCGGCGATGGGGCGGAGAGCACAACGGTTGCAGCCTGCACGGCAATGCCCTCGTGAGCGGCCTGTCCCTGGAGGACGCGCATCTGATCCCGCTGGAGGAGACCGGCTTCTGGTTTCGCGGCCTCGACGGTTTCCAAAGACGCATCGGCGGGCGCATGGCGCTGGCGGCGCGCGTGGCCGGAGCGCCGAAACCCCTGTGGGTGGTAAGCGTCCACCTCGAAAGCAAGACCGACCCTGCCGACCGGCAGGCGCAGATGAAAAGCCTGCTCCGGGCCCTTGCGGCGATTGCGCCGGATGAAGCCTGCATCATCGGCGGCGATCTCAACACCAAGGCCTTGCCGCGCGCGGAGGGCGAGCGCCGTCTCCTGCTCGACGCGCCCGAGCGATACGAGCCTCTTTTTGCCGATCTGAAGGACGCCGGTTTCGAGTGGCGCTTCGCCAATCTCGCGCTTCCGACGCAGACCCCGGGACCGACGGACAAGCATCGGCCGCCTTTCGGCAAGCTCGACTGGATCGTGGTGCGCGGCGTCACGGCCTGCAACCCGCAGATCGTTCATGCCGTCGACGAGCAGGGCAGGCCGATCTCGGATCACGAGATGATCGCAGCGGATATCGTTCTGTGAGGGCCGGAACTCGGCGGGCGTGAGTTCGAACTCACGCCCATGAGTTATGCGTTCGTTCTTGGAGCATGCTTGCGTGAAAGCCGAAATCGTCCTTCGCGCTCGATGTTCTAGACGATGAAGAAGTCCTTGTAGGTCATGGCGAGCTTTTTGGAGAGCGTCGCGATCTCGACCTGCTTGTATTTCGAGCCGGAGCCGTCGGCGTCGTAATAGAGCTTGCCCTTCTTGTCGTCGTAGATGACGTAGTCGTTCTTGTCCTTGGCCTTCGCGCCCTTGACGAAATAACTTTTCTTCAACAGGGCGGGCTTTGCTTCAGAGCCCGCTTTGCCGAGCTTGGTGAAGATCTTGTTCTCGAGCCAGATCGCGTCGTCTTTCACGTTGAAATCCGTGATCTTGTCGCCGTTCTTTTTCGTGTTCGGCTTCGTGTTGAAAACGAACGCGTCCTGGCCCTTGCCTCCCGTGAGCGTATCCTTGCCTAAATAGCCATAGATTCGATCCTTGCCGGAACCTCCCTTGAGCACGTCCGCGAACCGCGTGCCCCTGATGATTTCGACGGGCTCGTCGACGACATCGATTCTGAAGACTTTCTCGACGGCGATGCCGCCTTCGTCGACGATGCGTACAACGATGATATGAAAACCGGCCGTTTCGTAATCGAGCAGCTTGCCGTTGGCCACGACGATCTTGTTCCCGGATAGTGAAAAGCGTCCGCCAGCATTGTCGACGAGTTCCACGCGCATGCCGTCGCCCGGATTCGGATCGACCGTCGTCAGCTCGCCGACGACGGCGCCTTTCTGTGCGTTCTCACGCACGTCTTTCGGGTCGAGAAAGACATCGCCGGGCTGGAGAATGTGGACACCCTTGGCGTCGGTAGCCTTGCGGATGCCTTGGTCATAGAGCCGCTGACGCTCGGTAAGGGTAAAGGCATCACCGCTGAGAGTGACGCTTCCGTTCGCCGTGAGGCTGTGCGCCAAAAGCGCCGACGGCTTGTCGGCGAACGCGAGCGTTCCCGGACCCGAGAAGCTGATCATCTCGAACTCGGAAAAGAAATTGTTGCTGAAATCGTAGTTGCTCATCTTCAGGCGCAACTCGTCGAAGCCTGTGCCACCCCTCAGACCCACGATCTGCCCCAGGCGCACCGCATCGGTCATGATAACGTCGTTGCCGGAGGAGCCTTGAAGGATCTCGATTCCGGTCAGGACATCGGGCGCGGTAAGGTCGAGGGTTCCGCTCTCGACCATGCGCAGCGTGTCGATTCCCTCGCCGCCCTCCAGGGTATCGCCTGCGGCGAGGCCGCCATTCTGGACATTGAAGATATCGTTGCCTGCCGTCCCGCTGCCGCGTTCCCGGCCGTCGCCGAAGGCGGCAACGGACTTGTATAGCTGTTGATAAACGCCTTGGCTGGAACCATCCTGCGCTTCGGAAGTCCAGGTTACGACCCAGCTTCCGTCCTCAAGCCCGGCGGCTGCGGGATTGTATTGATTGAGATCCGTAAACGTATTGACCTTCTGCTCGCCGCCGACAGCCATGCCTTGCGCATTGTAGCGCTGCTGAACGATATCGCCGTTGACCTGATCCCCCTCCAGCGCGGCCCATGTCACGATCCAGCCGCCGTCCCGCAGAGAGGTCAGCTTCGGATTGCTATGGGATGTATTCAGGTTGCTGATCCTCTGCTCTTCCCCCGCCGGCACGCCATCGGCGTTAAAGCGCTGCTGGCTGATGCGGTCGTCGCGGAGCCTGTAGTCGTTGGTCACCCATGCGACGACCCAGCCGCCATCGTCGAGGGCCGTAACGTGCGAGTAGAACTGCGTGCTTTCCATATTCGCATTGACGCGCGTTTCGCTTCCCCTCGGGGTTCCGTCTGCATTATAGCGCTGCTGATAAATTCCATGTGCGCTGCCATCTTGTCCGTCGGAGGTCCAAGTCACGACCCAGCCGCCGTCTTTGAGGGCTGTGATCTTCTGGCGATCCTGTGCTTTCGTCGTATAGGTATTGACCTATTGCTCTTTGGAGAGCCGCACGATGGAGGCCATGGTGAAATTCCTTGCCTGCTGCCGGACCTAACGATCGGCGCCTGGACCGAGGTCGGTGAAAAGAGATAAGATTATTATCACGTTATAGTATATCTTGGACAAGTTTTTCCTTCTCCGGGCTCCAGGCTGTGCGCAGGAATTGGCTTCGGAGCGGCGCAGAAATAGCTTGGCACCGGGGAGAGGCTGGCCTTGGAGCGGTTTTGCAGCGGATAACCCTGCGGTTGAAAATCGATGCTTGACAGCGTGACGCTGTTGGGGTACAAAACATGAACAATGACGAAGTGTGAATGCAGACCCGCTTCATCGCTTCAGGCTAACCTCCACCGTCCAGAGCCCCCGCCTGGGCGGTTTTTTATTGGCTCTTCCCCATGCGCCAGAGAATCGAAATCTCCGACGAACAGAAGGAGCGGGCGTGGGAGCTCTATGCCCGCGACCCGAAGAAGCATCTGCTGGATATCCAGGCCTTTCTCGGCGTCAGTTCCAGCTCCTTCGCGCGGCTTCGCCAGCGCTGGGGCTGGCCGCCCCGTCATGCGGCCCTCGCCGAGAACGCCTTGAGCAAGGCCGCGAAGGACGAGGGCGGCGTCGATGGGCTTACGAAGGCCGCCGCCGCCTCGGTGAGCGATGCCGCGCGGGCCCTGGCCCAGGCGACCCGGGCGCAGATCGGCGCTCTCATGGACGAGCAGCGGACGGGGGGCGCCAAGGATCACGACAAGACGGCCCGGCGGCTCGCGTCCTATGCCAAGACGCTGGCAGCCGCCCGGGCGCTTCTGGAACAGGAAAGTTCAAGGCTCGATGACACCGAGCAATCCAACGACACACCGAGACGCAGTCTCCACGAGCTCCGCGAGGAGCTTGCTCGCCACCTTGACCGGATTGTCGCGGAGGAAGAGGCTCACGGACGCGACGGCCTGCTGGTCTGAGGCCGATTTCGAAACCGTTCTCCGCTTCTGGCCGATCCGCTGCCGGCCCGAGCAGCGTCTGCCCGGCCTCGCCCGGCGGCACGATCCCTGGACGATCTGGCTCATGCTCGGCGGGCGCGGGGCGGGCAAGACCCGCACCGGAGCGGAATGGATCCGCGGCATTGCCCTCGGCGATCCCGATTTCGGGGCAGGCGCCTCGCGGCGCATCGCCCTTGTCGGCGAAACCTTCGCCGATGCGCGCAACGTGATGGTGGAGGGGCCCGCGGGCATCCTCGCCATTCATGCGCGGCATGAACGCCCCGCCTGGTCGCCGTCCCTGCGCAAGCTCGAATGGCCGAACGGCGCCGTGGCGCACGTGTTCTCGGCGGAGGATCCCGATTCCTTGCGCGGCCCGCAATTCGAGGCCGCCTGGGCGGACGAGCTCGCCAAGTGGAGGCACGTGGAGGAAACCTGGGACATGCTGCAATTCGGCCTTCGCCTCGGGCTCCATCCGCGCCAGATGGTGACGACGACGCCGCGTCCGATCCCGATCCTCAAGCGCTTCCTGGCCGACCCTGCGGTCGCCGTCTCGCGGGTGAGAACCTCCGAGAACGCGGAGAACCTGGCCCCGGCCTTCCTCGACGCCGTCGTCCGCCGCTATGCGGGCACGCGGCTCGGGCGGCAGGAGCTCGACGGGGACATCGTCGAGGACCGTCCCGATGCGCTCTGGACCCGCGACGCCATCGAGGCGAACCGCGTGGAGGCCGCCCCGCCGCTCGCGCGCATCGTCGTCGCCGTCGATCCGCCGGCCTCGTCCTCGAAGCGGGCCGATGCCTGCGGGATCGTGGCGGCCGGCCTCGATGAGGGCGGCACGGGCTACGTGCTGGAAGACGCCACCGCCTCGGGCCTGAAGCCGCCGGAATGGGCGGCCAAGGCCGTCGCGCTTTACCGGCGCCTGCAGGCCGACGCGCTGATCGTCGAGACGAACCAGGGCGGCGAGATGGTGGGCGGCGTGATCCGCGAGGTCGACCCGTCCGTGCCCGTCGTCAGCGTGCGCGCCACGCGCGGCAAATATCTGCGCGCGGAGCCGGTCTCCGTTCTCTACGCGCAGAACCGCGTGCGCCATGTGGGGGCCTTGCCCGTGCTCGAGGACGAGCTTTGCGATTTCGGGCCGGGCGGCCTCTCCTCCGGCCGCTCCCCCGACCGCATGGACGCCCTCGTCTGGGCGCTCACCGACCTGATGCTGCGCGACCGGCGCGAGCCGCGGGTGCGGGCGCTCTAAGCTTATAGTGCTTAATAGTCCGATAGCTGTTTCAGGATTTTTACTTTGAAAGGTGTTGTAATGTTGCTGTCAGAGCCTAATCGTATTCCGCAAGTACTTGACCAAGGAACCGCTGCTGAGATCGCTGCTTATGCAGGTCCAATGGGAGAACTCGTATTTTCTAGTGATACTAAGAGGCTGTATTTTCAAGATGGAAGTACAGTGGGAGGCATCCCCCTAAGTTATGTAAGTGACGGTGCACAGCTATTTAGTTGTGCTATTAACGTCATGAATTACATTCCAAGCGAACTTCATGATGAGATCGTTGCTCGAACTTCTACGGTCGATCTAACTGAGTATCTTCAAAGCGCCGCGAATGCAGCATCAGGAAAGATCCTTTGTCTGCCTGCGGGGCGCTATACGATTAGCGATTCTATCAACTTAAGTTCGGGAACTTGTCTCATTGGCTATAACGCGGAGTTAGATGGATCGAGCATTCCCGTCGCTACCGCTCTCGGGCAACGTTCCGCTATTAAAATTGATGGGTCGCTGGGAGTTCCGATTGAAGTCATTGCTGATATTTCCCATGGTGCCTTAAGCATTTCGGTTGTAAGCACCGCTGGCCTGAAGGCGGGTGATCTGCTGCTTGTTTCTTCAGATCAACAGTACATTGATACTGTTTCTGATAGTAACTGTCGTCGTGGGCAAATTGTTCGTATCAAAGAAATCATAAGCCCTACGCAGATCATGTTAATTGAGCCAATGGAATTTGGTTTTTCGGCATCTTCCGGAGCAAAAATTATAAAGCTGGAACCTGCTAAGCAAGTAGGAATTTATGGTATATATATTAAATTAGGTGGAATTGGCAGCGGTCATAACGGAATCATAGCTAATTTCTGTGAAAATCTATGCGTAGATAGTGTAGTTGTAGTGGGTGGCGAGGATTGTTCTTTAGCTTTGACTGGAGTAGTGGATAGTACTATTAGGCGAATTAGTGTTTCCGACTCGACGTCGCCATATTTAACTAGTGGAATTGGGCAAACCGGCTATGGGGTGGGCCTGTTTACGGCTACAAGGAATATCGATGTAGCGGATATCTATGCACGAAACTGTCGCCATGCAATTGCAGGGGGCGGTACTTATCCTGTCCATAAAATTAATATTCAACGTGTTCATTCCGTTGCGTGCGGACTTGGTTCTGCAGCAATCGATTGTCACGAGCCTTGCTTTGATTGGGTCTTTAGAGACTGTCATGTAAGCGGTGGTGACGCAGGCTATGTCCTGAGGGGTGACAGGATTCATGTTTCAGGAGGCAGTATTCGGCGCGTGGCCGGACGAGGTGTAATTGTTCAAAACTTTCTGAATAGAAGTGATTCTCAGAAAGACATCGTAATTGATGGTTTGATGATTAACAGAACTGGTGGGGCAGCTATTATGGTTGGTTCAGCAGATGTTCCTGTCTCTGGAGTCAAAATCCTAAATGTTCAAGTGAGGCTTGCTTCTGATAACGGTATTTATATTTATGCAGGCTCAGAAAATATAGAAATTTCAAATTTTGATTTTGAACAATTTGCATTTGTCCCGAGCGGTAACAATGGCTCAGCAATTAGGCTTGAAGGGTCAAGCAGTCAGCGTATTGAAAATGTTCGATTGAGTTCTATTCGTTCTCGTCGGGCCTATCATGGTGCTGTGCAGGCCCGCTATGTTAAAAATATAGAAATTATTGCGTGCAAAAGCCAAGCCAATCTTGGAGAGGCAGGTTGGTTTCAGAATTGTGAAGATGTGCAGGTCGATGGTGGATACTGGGAAGGGCCGCCGAATTCGCCCATTATGGCACTTTGGTTTCAAGATTGCGATCAAGTATCCGTTAATAATTCGCATATCAGCATGACAAATACACAAAATTCAGACGGAATTCGTGTTAGTGGTACCGGAACGCATAAAGATTTTATCTTTACTGGTAATATAATTGATAATGCAGGCCGGCATTCGATCCTAACAACTAATGCAAACAATATTATCGCATGCAACAATATTGTGTATAAAGCTGTAAGCGCGACTAAAATCAATCTGAGTGGTGCGACTTCATTCATAAATAACAATAACATCTAATTATTGTCTATGATTTATGGATCTAGAAGTGCGACTTGTAAAAATAAAGGTGTGTGTTTGAGTACGTCGATAGCTGAGACCTGTACAATTTAGAATAAGAACGCCCCGGCCGAAGGGACGCAATTACGCACGTTTCCGGCCAGGGCGCCGTGACTCCCGTGGGGGCAAGAAACGGTGTCACCTTACCTTAGCTATGCGGTGCCGGGCGATCCTCAACGCTCCTCATGAGGTGAGTCTTTCGCGCCATGGCGGCCCGAAAGAGGCATCGCGCTGCGAGGATCGTTGCGGAGAAAGAGGCGGTTCTTCGGGCCGCAGGCAGCGGGCGGACAGCCGTTCATCCGTGCCGGTCCGCGCCCCGCCATCTGCCGCGCGCCGCTCCCCATGGGGCGGCGAAGCTCTCGAAAACCGATGGTCGCGCCAGCCAGGCGGTGAGGCCGACCCGGCTGGCGCGTGAAATGTCGCGGTGCCCCCGCAACATCCCGAGATTACCGCACGGCCGATGACCGTCCAATGACACGAACGGCCGGACCTGCACGCATCTTGATCATCCCGTGCGGAAGTTGTCGCCATTCTGAAACGCCGCAAGGCAAAGGCGTTTCCTGCGAAGGCCTGCCTTGCCGTTTTCCCGTCGCCACAGGCCGGGGACGCCACCGATTCAGGCCATGCCAATTCTTCATCTCTTCATGCCCCGCAAGGGGAGGAGTTTTTCATGCTCGACCGATTGACCCGCTGGCTCCAGGCCCCGCCCGAGGCCAAGGCTTCGCGCACACAAGGAGCCATCGCGCTCTACGTCGCGGGCCGGGCCGTGTGGACGCCGCGCGATTATGCGGCGCTCGCCCGCGAGGGTTTCCAGAAGAACGCCATCGTGCATCGCGCCGTGCGGCTCGTGAGCGAGGCGGCGGCTTCGCTGCCCCTCGTGCTCAAGAGCGAGGGCCGGGAACTCGGGCGGCATCCGCTTCTCGCCCTGCTGGCGCGGCCCAACGCGCGGGAGGGCGGGCAGCGGTTTCTGGAGAGCCTCTACGGGCATCTCATGGTCTCCGGCAACGCCTATGTGGAGGCGGTGTGCCTCGACGGCGCGCCGCACGAGCTCCATGCGCTGCGCCCCGACCGGATGCGCGTCGTGCCCGATGCCGACGGCTGGCCCGCGGCTTACGAATACGCGGTCGGCGCGCAATCCGTGCGCTTTGCGATCCGCGAGGACGAGACGCTGCCGCCGATCCTGCATCTCACGCTCTTTCATCCGGCGGATGATCATTACGGCCTGTCGCCGATGGAGGCCGCCGCCACCGCCCTCGACATCCACAACGCGGCGGGCGCGTGGAACAAGGCGCTGCTCGACAACGCGGCGCGCCCCTCCGGCGCGCTCGTCGTCGGCGGGACGGCGCTCACCGATGCGCAGTTCGACCGGCTCAAGACAGAGCTGGAGGCCAATTATCAGGGCGCGGGCAATGCGGGGCGTCCGCTGCTTCTCGAAGGCGGCCTCGACTGGAAGCCGCTCTCGCTTTCGCCGAAGGACATGGATTTCGTCGAGGCGAAGGCCGCCGCCGCGCGGGAGATCGCGCTCGCCTTCGGCGTGCCGCCCCTCCTGCTCGGCCTCCCGGGCGACAATACCCACGCCAATTACGCCGAGGCCAACCGCGCCTTCTACCGCCAGACGGTGATCCCGCTGGTCCGGCGCACGGCGGAGGCGCTGGCGCATTGGCTCGCGCCGGCCTTCGGCGAGGCGCTTCGCCTCGAACCCGATCTCGACGCCATCGAGGCGCTGGCCGACGAGCGCGAAAGCCTCTGGCGCCGCGTCTCGGCGGCGGCGTTCCTGAGCGATGACGAGAAGCGCGAGGCCGTGGGCTATGGGCGGGCCGCGGGCGGGAAGGGGAGGCGGCCGTAAGAACAATGGCGGCACCATTCTCGTCGCGTGCCCCCGATTACGCTTGGCGGTTCCGGGACGACATCGTCCGGAAGATCCGCACGCGAACCGCTTAACCCTTCAAAGCCGCCCACCCCTGACGCCAGCCATCAACGGAGTTCTTTTAGGAACAAATCATGAACATTTTTGATCAGATCGCCGAGGCCGTGATCCGGCGCGGGGATCTTGCCCATCTGGCCCTGTTCGTCTGGGCGAGCGGGGCTTCCGGTTTGCTCGCCATGACCCTGCGCGATCTTTTCGCGGCCAATCGCCGGTTCGATGCCTTCGTGCGCGAGCTGTCCCTGTTCAACCGCCGCCATTCGGGGGAGCCCTGATGACCCGTTCCGCAACCCGTCCCGCACGCAAGCCCAAACTCACCCGCGACAGCCAGAGCCGCGCCGCGCTCGTGTTCCGCGACTTCGTGCGACAGCTCGAGAAACTCGATGCGAAACCGCCGAAGCCTGCGCGCGGGGCTGCGCGATGAAGGCCGGCCTTTCCATCGTCCGTGAACGCAAGTTCCTGCCCGAGCGGTTGAACGCCGTCGACACGGACGGCGTCTTCGAGGGCTATGCGAGCCTGTTCGGCGAGGCCGATCTCGGCAAGGACGTGGTCATGCCGGGGGCCTTCGGCGACAGCTTGAGAAAGCGCGGCGCGGCCGAGGTGCGGCTCTTGTGGCAGCACGATCCGGCGCAGCCCATCGGGCGCTGGCTGTCGATCGCGGAGGACCGCCGGGGCCTGCGCGTGCGCGGCAGGCTCAACCTCGCGGTCGAGCGCGCACGCGACATCCATGCGCTCATGCGCGAGGGCGCGGTCGACGGGCTTTCCATCGGCTTTCGCGTCGAGCGTGCGCGGGCCGAGCGCCCCACCGGCCTGAGGCGGCTTGAGAAGCTCGATCTGTGGGAGATCTCCGTCGTGACCTTTCCCATGCTGCCGGGCGCCCGGGTCGAAACCGTCAAGCAGGCCTCTCCGGACCTCGCCGCGAGCATCCGCCGGGCCGCCACCCGAATCTTGTCCTGAACCGAGTCCGCAGGAGCGCGTTAGATGAACGCCCGCATCGATGCGGATGCTGCGGGCCGTTCCTTGCCGGGAAGTGTCTGATCTCCGCATGTTGGGAGGGATTCATGAAGAAGCTCGCTTTCGTTGCGCTCCTCGGGCTTGCGGTGACGGCCTGCACTACCACGGAAGAGCGGGTCGGCGGCGCTGCCGTCGGCGCAGGCGTCGGAGCCGTGGCGGGTCCTCCCGGCGCGGTGGTCGGCGGAGCTGTCGGCGCCATCACAGGGCCGACGGTGGCCAGGACGGTCCGATCCAACACCCGCACCACGCGCCACCACCGCTAACCTTTTCCCTCACGGGAAATCATGGGCCCGCCTTCCGGCGGGCCTTTTCGTTGAAGCCCTGGGCATGGGATCCGAGAGTGAGCGCCACTTTCGGTTTCGGCCGAGGCTAATTCCTGAAGCACAGCATCGCCGGACGCAGGAAGGATCCCGCGTCTGCGCACGGTGCGCTTGTCAAACCGATTGATTGATATGATCCCCATTGTTGAAACCAAATCCATGTCCGACGACGTCGCCTCGGCCTTCGAGGATTTCGCCCGCGCCTTCGAGGCGTTCAAGGACGCGAACGACACGCGCCTGTCCGAGATCGAAACCCGGCTCACGAGCGATGTGGTGACCGAGGAGAAGCTTGCCCGCATCGACGGCGCGCTCGACGAGGCCAAGCGCCGCCTCGACCGGATCGCCCTCGACCGCTCGCGACCGCCCCTCGGCCAGGGCGGCGAGGATTCCCGCGATCCGGCCCAGGCCGAGCACAAGACGGCCTTTCATGCTTATGTCCGCACCGGCGAGGCTTCGGGCCTGAAGCGGCTCGAGGAGAAGGCGCTGTCGGCGGGCTCCGGTCCCGATGGCGGCTATCTCGTGCCCGACACCGTCGAGCGCGAGGTGCTCCGCCGTCTCTCCGGCGTCTCGCCGATCCGCGCGATCTCCTCGGTGCGCGTGATTTCCGGCGGCCAGTACAAGCGCGCCTTCTCCACCTCGGGCCCGGCCACCGGCTGGGTCGGCGAGACGGCGGCGCGGCCTCAGACGGCGAGCCCCAGCCTCTCCGAGATGAGCTTCCCGGCCATGGAGCTTTACGCCATGCCGGCCGCGACCCAGACCCTGCTCGACGATGCGGTGGTCGATATCGAAAGCTGGATCGCCGAAGAGGTCGAGGCCGCTTTCGCCGAGCAGGAAAGCACCGCCTTCGTGAAGGGCGACGGCGTGAACAAGCCCAAGGGCTTCCTGGCCGCCGACACGGTCGTGGACGAGGCCTGGGAATGGGGCCGCCTCGGCACGGTCCATACGGGCGGCGCGGCCTTCCCCGCGGAAGATCCGTCGGACGTGCTGGTGAATCTGATCTACGCGCTCAAGGCCGGCTATCGCCAGAACGCATCCTTCGTGATGAACCGCAAGACGCAGAGCGCCATCCGCCGTTTCAAGGACGATCACGGCCAGTATCTCTGGGCGCCGCCCGCGAGCATCGGCCAGGCCGCGACCCTGATGGGCTTCCCCGTCGTCGAGGCCGAGGACATGCCCGACATCGCGGCGAATGCCTGCGCCGTCGCCTTCGGCGACTTCAAGCGCGGCTACCTCATCGTGGACCGGACCGGCATGCGCGTGCTGCGCGATCCGTATTCCGCCAAGCCCTACGTGCTGTTCTACACCACCAAGCGCGTGGGCGGCGGCGTGCAGGATTATGCCGCGATCAAGCTGCTGAAGTTCGCGGCCTGAAATTTAACGGCGTGAGGACGAGGGGGGCTGCCCTCCCGTCCACACGCCGTTCGCGGCGTCGAGGCTGCGCATGCTCGACGCGATCCAGCCGAGATGATCGGCGAGGGGAGTGACAGCCGTGAGGCCGCCGCAGGCGCTGCGGGTGCGCGTACGAAGCGCGCCGCTCGACCAGCTCGTGATGCCGTAGAGCTGATATCCATCGGAGCTTTCGGCTAGGATCGGCCCGCCGGAATCCCCCCGGCAGGCGCCTGCGCCCGTGGTCTCCGCCAGCTTGCTGCCGTCGGCGACGATCTGCACCCGGTTGGCGACCTGGACGGGCCCGAGGGAGACGAGCCTGGTATGGCGCAGGGTCCGGGCCGTGCTCCGGGCCTTCTCGCTCAGTACGCCGAAGCCTGCGATGGTGACCTGGTCGCCCACGTCGATCCGGCCGGCCTGGCGCGGATCGAGGGGCAGGAAGTCGACGCCAAGCGGCCGGTCGAGCTTCACGACGGCGAGATCGATGCCCGGCTGGGTGCGCGGCGTAGTGCCGGGCACAAAGGTGGGGTGCGCGGCCAGCGCGGTGACGTTGAACCGCTGCGGCTTGAAGGCCCGGTTGAGCGCAGTCACGCGGTAGGCGGCCCGGTCCGTCATGCAATGGGCGGCGGTGAGCACGACATCCACACCGATCACCACGCCGGAGCAGAGCTCCCCGGTCGAGCTTTCGATGGACACCACCGAGCGGCGCAGCCCGTCCGGGTCGCGCGATGGGACCCCCTGCAGCACGGCCCAGGCAGGGTTCGCCACGAGGGGGGAGACGACGAGAGCGAGAATCGGCAAGGCACGCATGAAGTAATGATGCCGCAAGGAGAGGTCTTTTGTAAGGCCGCCAGACGGAAAGAGGCGCATTTCCCGGCGCGTCACTGCCCGCCTGGATCGCCGCTCCACGAGACCGCGCGATTCCAGCTTTTCAGGATGCGGTCGATCCATTCGCGCTGCGGGCCGACGAGAATCCCTTGCGTGAGGCCTCCGCAGCTTTTCCCCTTGGCGGGCGACGACCAGCTCGTGATCGCCACGACAGCGGCTCCGGCCGCCATCGGCCCGCCGGAATCGCCCTGGCAGGCGCCGGCCGTGCCGGAGCCTTCGGCCCAGAGCAGGATCCTGCTCGGTCCATAGGGCTCGACGGCGGTCAGGGAGGCGGTGCGGAACGTGCCCGTGGTCCTGGCGTCGCCCTCGCGGGCGAGGCCATAGCCGCCGACGCTCACGGGCTCGTTCTCCCGGACCCGCGCCGCGCTCAGCGTCGCCCGTTCGAACCGAGCGGGCAGGGCCTCGGGAAGGCGCAGCAAGGCGAGATCGATGGAGCGCTGGCGGGTCTCGATGGCCTTCGCGTTGTAGCCGGGATGCACCGCCTTCGCGGCGGGCGCGATCAGCACCGGCTCGCCGGTCTCGTCGCGGAAATGCACCCGGTGCTCGGCGGCGCCCGTCGCGCAATGGGCGGCGGTGAGGACCACGTCCCTGGCCAGCACCACGGCGGTGCACACGCCGCCGTTCGAACTGAGAACCATCACGCTCTGGCGCGACAGCGGCCCGTCGTCCTCGGCGCCGCCGACGATGGCCTGCGCCCCGGTCGTACCGAGCGAGGCCGCGAGACAGAGGGTGATCAGACGTTTCATCACTTCAAAGGATTCCTGTTGACGATGATCCCCATATTCATCAGCGGCCCCGCCGTCGAGCCCGTCACGCTGGCGGAGATGAAGGCCTACCTGCGCGTCGATGACGACGACGGCGCGCAGGACGACCTGATCTCCGGCCTGATCAAGGCCGCGCGGCTCATGGTCGAGGCGGCCTCGCGCCGGATCCTCGTGGAGCAACGCTGGCGCGTGGTGCTGGATGCGTGGCCGGCGAACGGAACCATCCTGCTGCCGCTCTCGCCGCTGATCGCGGTGGACCGCATCACGGTCGCGGATGCGGCCGGGACCGCCGCCGAGATCCCGCCCGGCACCTTCGAAAGCGATACCTTGAGCGATCCTCCGCGCCTTGCCGTCTCCGGCGCGCCGCAGCCCGGCAAGGTGCGCCATGGCATCGCCATCGAACTGCGCGCCGGTTTCGGCGCGACGGCGGAGGCGGTCCCCGCGAGCTTGAGGCTCGCGATCCGCATTCTGGTCGCGCACTGGTTCGAGAACCGGGGCGATGTGACGGGCGAGCAGATTCTGCCGCCCGAGGCCCTTGCCCTCGTCGCGCCGTTCCAGCGGGCGCGGCTTTGATCGTCGAGATTGTTCATGACAACCAAATCGTTATCCATCGGCGCGCGCTCGCGCCGGTTCGTGCTCGAAATGCCGCTCGAGCGTCCCGACGGGTTCGGCGGCGTTATCCGCTCCTATGCTCCGGGGCCGCAGCTCTGGGGCGCCATCGAAATGCTCTCCGGCGCCGAGCGCCTGCGCGCCGACCGGCCCGAACAGAGTCTGACCCACAAGATCACCCTGCGCTACCGCGAGGGCGTGACGGGGGCCATGCGCCTCACCTCGGGCCTGCGCCGCTTCGCGATCCGCGCCGCGTCCGATCCCGACGGGTCGAAGCGCGATCTCGTCTGCCTCGTCGAGGAGGTGAAGGCATGACGAGCCCCGTGCTCGCGCTCCGGCGCGCCATCACCGACACGGCCTCGGCGGATGCGGCCCTGCGGACCCTCATGGGCGGAGCCTTGCGCCTCTACGACGAGACTCCGCGCGCCGCCGAGCCGGTCTACGCGGTCTTCGGCGACGTGACGGCGCAGGATTGGTCGAGCGATCTCGACCGTGGCCACGAGCAGCGTTTCAGCCTCGTGGTGTGGTCGGAACGCGGCGGGGCGCGAGCGGCGCTGATGGTCGCGGACCGCTTCTTCGCGATCCTCGACGATGCGCCGCTCGTTCTCGAAGGGCATCGTCTCGTGAACCTGCGCGTGACCGAGCTTGCCTCCGAACGCGACAAGGAGACCGGCCTCGCCCGCGTGACCTTGCGGCTGCGGGCCGTGACGGAAATGGCGTAAAGCCCGAACCCTTTCCCTTTCTCTCTTTCAAAAGGACATCCCATGCCTGCTCAGAAGGGCAAGGACCTGCTCATCAAGATCAGCGACGGCGGCAACGCCTTCGTTACCGTGGCGGGGCTGCGGACGCGCCAGATCGCCTTCAATGCCGAAACCGTGGACGTGACCCATGCGGAATCCGCCGGGCGCTGGCGCGAGCTGCTTGCCGGCGTCGGCGTGCGCCGGGCCAGCATCTCCGGTTCCGGCGTGTTCAAGGACGACACCTCCGACGCGCGCATGCGCCAGGTCTTCTTCGACGGCGACATTCTCGCCTATCAGATCGTCATTCCCGATTTCGGCCGCATCGAAGGGCCGTTCCAGATCACGAGCCTGGAATACCGCGGCGACCATGCGGGTGAGGTCACCTTCGAGATGGCCTTCGAGTCCGCCGGCGCTCTCGCCTTCGTGGCATTGTAAGGAGTCGATCATGCCCAACAGACGACGGGGCGAGGTGGCGCTGCAGCTCGGCGAGGCGCGCTACACGCTCTGCCTCACCCTCGGGGCGCTGGCCGAGCTCGAAGAAGCTTTCGGCGTGCAGGACCTGATGGCGCTGGCCGAACGCTTCGGCGCGGGCCGCCTCTCAAGCCGCGACCTGCTCACCCTGCTCGCCGTGGCGCTGCGCGGCGGCGGCCATGCGATGAGCGACGCGGAGGTGGCGAGCCTGCCGCTGCACGAAGGCATCGAGCCTGTCGCTACGGCCCTTGCCGATCTCCTCGCCATCACTTTCGGCGGAGGAGAGGCATCGTCAAACCCTCCGCAGCCGCAGAGTGCGAACGCGAGCCTCACGCCTTCCCGTGGGACGATGCGCTGATGCTGGGATTGAGCATCCTGCGGTGGAGTCCGGACACTTTTTGGCGCGCAACGCCGCGCGAATTGATGGCAGCATGGCAAGGATTGCAGGGCGGTCGAACAATCGAGCCCGCGTTGAGCGGGGATCTCAGGCGATTGTTGGAGGCGTTTCCGGATGCTTGAAAGCATCAAGGGTAAAGAGACTGACTGAAGACGGCTCAGTTGTGCCTGCAGATCGAGACGCTCATAGGTCTTTCCGTTCGTTTCGGTGAATCCCCGTCCCATGCATTCGCCAAGAACATCTCGGAAGGCGTCAAAACTCTCGATGGAAAATGCATCATCGAGGTAGAGCTAATTTTTTATAGCCCTAGCGCTGCTCGACATACTGCACGCCTCTGAGATCAAGGCACATCACATAAACGCGCAGCCATGAATAGTAGCCATATCCTGGCTTTGCAGAGGCAGTGGCCTTTTCGGCTTCATATGCACATTCCCTCTTAGCCTGCTGAAGTGCCGCATCGGATAGCTTCGAAACATAAACCGGCTCAGGCCGCTTGGATGTTGAGCAACCTGCGGTGATACACCCTATGAGGAGAGCGATTTTGAGTGATCCACGCAAGCCAACAGAAGTGACGCCTGCCGAGAAGGAAGCGATTGAAGGCAGACAGCGGCAGCTTAATACTCTCATTGGCCTCTCCGAGAAGTTCGGGGACACGCTGTCCAATGCTTTCGCCAAAAACATCTCGGAAGGCAAGAAATTTGATAACGTTCTAAAATCCGTTCGCCAGTCCCTTGTGGAAACGGGGTTGCGCCTCGCGCTGGCGCCGTTGCAGCTCGCCTTGAGCCAGAGCGTGAAGGGGATGACGACAGGGGCTCTGCAGGACTCTCTGCCGCTTGATGGCGGCGGGCTTCTCGGCGGTCTCGTCAAAGGATTGGGCTCGATCCTCGGTTCCCTCTTCGGTGCCGGCGGTCCCGCCCTAGCCAAGGGCGGCGTGCTCTCCGGAGGCATGGTGATGCCGTTCGCGAAAGGCGGGGTGGTCGGCGCGCCGACCTATTTCCCGCTCGGGCGCGGGCTCGGTCTCATGGGCGAGCAGGGAGCGGAGGCGGTCATGCCGCTGGCGCGCGGCCCCGATGGCCGCCTCGGCGTGCGCACGGGCGGAGGAGGGCGTCCGCTTTCCGTGACCGTGAACGTTTCGACACCGGATGCGGAGAGCTTCCGCCGCTCCGAGGCGCAGGTCTCCGCCGCGCTGGCCCGGGCCGTCGCGCGCGGCCAGCGCGGGATGTGACGCAGGTCAGGCGTCCGTACCTTCGAGCATCGCCCTGATCTCATCCTTGATCTGCAGGCGGCGGCGCTTGAGTTCCTCCTCGACCTCCTCGGGCTTGGGCTCCACCCGGGTCTCGATCCGGTGAATGGTGCGGTTCAGCGCGTTGTACTCGTCATGGAGCCGCGCGAAGCGGCTGTTGCTCGTCTTGAGCTGATGGATCCGGTCCACCTTGTCCGGGAAATCCTCCGCGAGGTCGTTGGGTGCATGGCTCATCGTCTGCCGCCTCCTGGCTGAATGCGTTCGCCTGCAACAACGCCCTCCCGGCTTTCTTCGTTTCACATCTCAAAGGATCGCTATGGCCTCCGATTTCCACGAGGTCCGCTTCCCGCTCGACGTCAGCCTCGGCAGCCGGGGCGGACCGGTGCGGCGGACCGATATCGTCACGCTCGCGTCCGGCCGCGAGCACCGCAACAGCCGCTGGGCGGGCTCGCGCCGCCGCTACGATGCGGGGCTGGGCGTGCGGACCGTCGATGCGTTGCACGCGGTCATCGCCTTTTTCGAGGAACGGCGCGGCCGGCTCTACGGCTTCCGCTTCCGCGACCGGACCGACTGGCGCTCCGGCCCGCCTTCGAAGGAGCCGACGCCCCTCGACCAGCGCATCGGCGCCGGAGACGGGCAGACGCGCAGCTTCCAGCTCGTCAAGAGCTACGGATCCTCCTTCGCGCCCTACAGCCGCGCCATCGTCAAGCCCGTCGGCGGCACGGTGCGGATCGCGGTGAACGGAATCGAGCAGAACGTAGGCTCCGGCTTCAACTGCGATCCCACGACCGGCCTCGTGGCTTTCACTGCCCCACCGCCTTCGGGCGCCGTCATCACTGCGGGCTTCGCCTTCGACGTGCCCGTCCGCTTCGATACGGACGAGCTCGACATCGACCTCTCCACCTTCGACGCCGGCGGCATCCCGCAGATCCCGCTCATCGAGATCGTTCCTTAAAAATTTTCCATGCGCACCATTCCCCAAAACCTCGCCGCCCATCTGGCGGACGGGGTGACGACTCTTTGCCATTGCTGGAAGCTCATCCGGCGCGATGGCGTCATCTTCGGGTTCACCGATCACGACCGCGATCTCGCCTTCGGCGGAACAACCTTTGCGGCCCGTTCCGGCTTGGAGGCGGCCGAGGCCAGCGCCGAACTCGGCTTCGCGGTCGGCGGCGGCGAGGTCGCAGGCGCGCTCGTCTCCGCAGGGTTGTCCGAGGACGATATCGCCTCGGGCCTCTACGACGATGCGAGCGTGGAAACCTGGCTCGTCAACTGGAGCAATCCGGCGGAGCGCGTGCTCCTCGATATCGGCTCCATCGGCGAGATCCGCCGCGCCGACGGCAGCTTCGTCGCGGAGGTGAGAGGGCTCATGCACCGCTTCGACGAGGAACGCGGCCGCCTCTTCCGCGCCACCTGCTCGGCGGATCTCGGCGACGAGGCCTGCGGCGTCGATCTTGCCTCTCCGTCCTATTCCGACATGGGCACCGTGACGCGCACCGACGGGTCCCTGACCATCGCCGCGTCCGGAATAGGCTTCGCGGATGGGTGGTGCACCGCCGGCAGGCTCACCTGGACGAGCGGCGACAATGCGGGGATCTCCGTCGAGATCAAGACGCATCGCGCGGTCGGCGGAGCGGACGAGTTCGACCTCTGGCAGCGCGCGCCGCAGGCCATCAAGGCGGGCGACAGGTTCCGCATCACGGCGGGCTGCGACAAGACGCACGCCACCTGCCGGGCCAAGTTCGGCAATGCCGTGAACTTCCGCGGGTTCCCGCACATGCCCGGCAACGACTTCATCATCCGCATGCCGCAGCAGGGCGAGGCGGGGCTGGATGGCGGGAGCTTCTTCACATGATGTCGCCCCTGCACGCCCGCGTCGTCGCCGAAGCGCGCTCCTGGATCGGCACGCCCTACCGGCATCAGGCCTCGCTCAAGGGTGTCGGCTGCGATTGCCTCGGGCTCCTGCGCGGCGTCTGGCGCGGCGTGATGGGCGCGGAGCCCGAGCTGCCGCCGCCTTACTCGCCCGACTGGGCGGAAGCCGGAGCGGACACGCTCGTGGCCGCCGCGCGGCGCCACCTCACCGAGATCGAGCGCCGCGATGCCGATGCGGGCGACGTCCTGCTCTTTCGCTGGCGCGACGGCATGCCCGCCAAGCACTGCGCCATCGCCGCCTCGCGCGAGACCATGATCCACGCCCATGACGGCGCGTCGGTCGCGGAGGTCGCGTTTCATCCCTGGTGGCGGCGCCACCTGGCCCATGCCTTTCGCTTTCCGGATCGAACCTGATGGCTACACTCGTTCTTCAAACAGTCGGCTCCGTCGTCGGCGGCATGATCGGAGGCCCCATCGGCGCCATGGCCGGCCGCGCGCTCGGCGGCCTTGCCGGGGCTGCCATCGACAACGCGCTCTTCGGCGGCGGCGACACGAAGCATGTCGAAGGCCCGCGGCTCAAGGACATCGACGGGCTCACCTCCACGGAGGGCGCGCCGATCCCGCGGGTCTACGGACGCGCCAGGATCGGAGGGCAGCTCATCTGGGCCACGCGCCTGGAGGAGCTCTTGAACACGAATGTCGACCGCTCCAGCCAGGGCGGCAAGGGCATGAGCGGGCCGAAGACCGTCTCCACCACCTATTCCTATTTCGCCAATCTCGCCGTCGGTCTCTGCGAGGGACGGATCGCCTATATCCGCCGCGTCTGGGCCGACGGCCGTGAAATCGACCTCAGCACGATCACCATGCGCGTGCACAAGGGCAGCGAGACGCAGGACGCCGATCCGCTGATCGTCGCCAAGGAAGGCGCTCAGCACGCGCCCGCCTATCGCGGCCTGGCCTATGTGGTGTTCGAGCGGCTGCCGCTTGCGGATTTCGGCAACCGCGTGCCGCAATTCTCCTTCGAGGTCGTGCGGCCGGTCGACGGGCTCAACCGCATGATCCGCGCCGTCTGCCTCATTCCCGGCGCAAGCGAGTTCGGCTACGACACGCTGCCCGTGATGCAGATGCTCGATCTCGGCAAGGCCCGGCCGGAGAACCGGCATCAGATGCAGCGCTCCGCCGATGTCTCGGCATCCCTCGACGCGCTGGAGGCGCTTTGCCCCAACCTCAGGCGCGTCTCTCTCGTGGTGAGCTGGTTCGGCGACGACCTGCGCGCCGGCTCCTGCCTCATCGAGCCGCGCGTCGACGTGACAATGAAGAACACGGACGGCGCAGCCTGGTCCGTGGCGGGCCTGACGCGGGAGGAGGCGAAGGCCGTTTCCCTCGTCGACGGCAACCCCGCCTATGGCGGAACGCCCTCGGACGAATCCGTCATCCGCCTGATCCGCAACCTCAAGGATCGCGGGCTGGAGGTGGTGCTCTATCCGTTCGTGATGATGGATGTGCCCAAAGGCAACGGCCTGCCGAACCCCTATGGCGGCACGGGCCAGCCCGCCTATCCCTGGCGCGGGCGCATCACCTGCCATCCGGCGCCGGGAGAGGCCGGCACGCCCGATGGGACCTCCGCTGCCGCAACGCAAGTGGAGCGCTGGTTCACGCAGCCTTCGGGCTTCGACCGGATGGTGCTGCATTATGCGTCGCTGGCGGAGCGGGCCGGCGGAGTCGACGGGTTCATCCTCGGCAGCGAACTCGTCGGTCTCACGCGGGTGCGCTCCGCACCGGGTGTCTATCCGGCCGTCTTGCGGCTCGAAGCCCTCGCCGAAGAGGTCCGTGCCATTCTGCGCGCGTCCACGAAGATCGTCTATGCCGCCGATTGGACGGAATACGGAGCCCATGTTCTGAACGGCGGAAGCGAGGTCCGCTTTCCGCTCGATCCGCTGTTTGCGAGCGATGCGATCGATACGGTCGGCATCGACTATTATCCTCCGATCTCCGATTGGCGCGACGGCCCCGACCATGCGGACCTTTCCGCGGCCCGCAGCATCTACGATGTCGATTACCTGCGCGCCCGGCTCGGAAGCGGCGAGGCGTTCGACTGGTACTACGCCGACGCCTCTGATCGCGCCGCGCAGACGCGCAGGCCGATCGCGGACGGCGCCTACGACAAGCCTTGGATCTTCCGGCAGAAGGATCTCGTCTCCTGGTGGTCGAACAGGCATGTGGAGCGCGTGGGTGGCGTCGAGACCGGCGCGACCGCATGGCAGCCGCAATCGAAGCCGATCTGGCTTACCGAAATCGGCGTTCCCGCCGTCGACAAGGGACCGAACGGTCCCAATGTGTTTCCCGACCCGAAATCGTCGGAATCCGCCTATCCGCCTTTCTCCCGGGGCATGCGCGACGATCTCATCCAGGCGCGCACTTTGGAGGCCGTTCTCTCGCGCTTCGATCCCGCGCAGAGAGGTTTCTCGTCCGAGGGCAATCCGGTCTCGCAATCTTACGGCGGGCGCATGGTGGACCCGGACAACGTCTATGTCTGGGCCTGGGATGCCAGGCCCTTTCCGGCTTTCCCCGATTTCGAAACCGTATGGACCGACGGCGCCAATTGGGAGACGGGCCATTGGATCACCGGGCGCATCGAAGGCGCACCCCTCGACCGTCTCATCGCGCGCATCCTGCGGGATTTCGGTCTCGCCGATCCCGGGCCGATCGCCGTCGACGGTTTCGTGGACGGCTATGTGATCGACCGGCCCATGTCCCTGCGCGGGGCGCTCGAACCGCTCATGCGCCTCTTCGGCGTCGATGCGGTGGCGCGCAGCGGCAAGATCGCGTGGCAGGGCCGGGGCGGGCGCACGGTGCTGCATCTTACCAGGGACGAGCTGGTGCTGGCCGAGGAGGAGCCTTCGCTCAAGCTCACCCGTGCCCAGGAAACCGAATTGCCGCAGCAGGTGGAGATCGGCTTCACCGAGGGCGATACGGATTATCGCCGGGCCGGGGTGGCCTCGCGGCGTCTGTCCGGTTCGAGCCGTCGCGAGGCGCGGGCTGACAGCGCCGTCGTCATCCGCCGCGCCGAGGCGCAGCGCCTGGCGGACACGTGGCTGCAGGACCTGTGGGCCGGGCGGGAGGCCGCCGAGTTCGAGCTGTCGCCGCGGCGTATCGAGCTGGAGCCGGGCGACGTGATTTCCGTTCCCACCGATGCGGGGCCGAAGCTTCATCGCATCACGCGCATCGCCGACGGCCCGACCCGCAGAATCTCCACGCGGGCGGTGGAGCCCGCCGTGTTCGAGCGGCCGGGCTCCGCGATCCGAAGGCCGGTCAGGCGTCCGCCGCCGGTGCCCGGAAAGCCGCAGGTCATCGTGCTCGATCTGCCGGCGGCGCTCGAGGATCCCACACCCCTGCAATACATCGCCGTGGCGGCCGATCCCTGGCCCGGCGCCGTGACCGTGTGGCGCTCGGGCAATGGCGCAAGCTTCGCGCCCCATCGCATCCTCGATCTGCCCGCAATCATCGGGCGGACGCGCACGGCGCTCATGCCCGGCCCTCTCTGGCGATGGGACCAGCGCTCCGTTCTCGACGTGGAGATTTCCTCCGGCGCGCTCCGCTCCCTCGACGACGAAGCCGTTTTCGCGGGCAGGAACCTGTTCGCGATCCAGGGCGCCGACGGCCGGTGGGAGATTGTCGCGGCCGCGCGGGCGGAGATGACCGGCGAGCGAGCCTATCGCCTCTCGCGCTTCCTGCGCGGGCTTGCGGGCTCGGAGCCCGAGGCAGGCCGCACGTTGGCGGCGGGAGCTCTGATCGTCAAGCTCGACGAGGCCGTCGTGCCGCTCACCGCGAGCCTGCAGGACCTCGGCCAGACTTGGCGCTACAGGATCGGCCCTTCGGGCCGCGACCATGCGGACGCGTCCGTGACGGAGATCGCGGCGACGGTGGGCCGGGAAAGCCTCAAGCCGTTCAGCGCCGTGCATGTCAGGGCGCAACGGATGCCCGACGGAATCCGCATCGAGTGGCTGCGCCGCGCCCGCCGCGGCGGCGATGGCTGGGAGGCGCTCGACATTCCTCTCGCTGAGGACGCGGAACGCTACGAGATCGATCTCTTGAACGGCAGCGCGGTTCTCAGAACGCTCACGAGCACCGTTCCCAGCATTCTCTACGGCAGTGCGCAGGAAATCGCCGATTTCGGCGCGCCTCAATCCGCGCTGACGCTGCGCATCGTTCAGATGAGCGCCGTGGCCGGGCGCGGCTTCGAGCGGCGCGTCACGGTTGCCGTGCGCTGAACGGCGGCGCGGTTTCGTTTCCTTCCTTCCCAGGGCCATCATCGCATGTCATCGACCTCTCATCTCGACCTGCCGCTGCTTGCCGCGGCGCAGGCGCAAAAGCACGTCACCCATAACGAAGCGCTCGCCGCACTCGATGCGCTCGTTCAGCTTGCGGTGAAGGAGCGCGGGCGCATCTCACCGCCGGCTTCGCCCGAGGAAGGGGCGCGCTTCCTCGTCGGTGCCGCTGCAACCGGCGCATTCGCCGGGCAGGAGGGCAAGATCGCCCTGTTCGATCTCGGCACATGGCGCTTCTTCACCCCGCGCCCCGGCTGGCTGGCCTATGTGGAGGCCGAGGATCTATTCGTCGTCTTCGACGGAACCGGATGGAAGAAATCAGGGTCCGTTCCCGAGCAGATCCAGAATCTGCAGCGGCTGGGTCTCGGCACGACGGCCGATGGGCTGAACCGGCTCTCGGCCAAGCTCAACGCGGCGCTCTTCGCCGCTCTCCCGTTCGAGGAGGGCGGAAGCGGTGACTTGCGTTTCGTGCTCAACAAGAGCCAGGAAGCGAATGTGCTGTCGCAGCTCTACCAGCGCGGCTTCAGCGGACGCGCGGAAACGGGCCTGATCGGCAACGACGATTTCGGCATCAGGGTCTCGGACGACGGCAGTACGTGGCGGGATGCGATGCGCATCGACCGCAACACGGGTATCGCCTCGTTCCCCGCTGGTCTTTCCGGCGTGCCTCGACCCAATCTCCTCATCAATGCTGCCTTTCTCGTGAACCAGCGCAAATATCCCGGCGGGGCCTTGTTCGCTGGCATGTATGGGTTCGATCGCTGGAAGGCAGGACCCGGCGGCTGCATCGTCAGCCGTGCGGCCGATGGAACGATATCCCTGACCGGCACGCTCGAGCAGGTCATCGAGGTCGCGCAGGCAATGGAGATCGGCGCAGCCAGTTTCGCAGGAATGACGCTGACGCTGTCGGTGGAGAGCCCCTCTGTCCCGCTGTCGGTATGGATCGGCTCGCAGGCCGCAACCATTCCCGCCGGGACCGGCCGCTGCTCGGCGACCGTGACCCTGGGCGGATCGGAGACCGGCAACCTCGTCGTGCGCCTGCAATCGTCCGAAGCGTGTTCCTTCAAATTCATCAAGCTGGAATGCGGAGCCTTCGCCACGCCGTGGGCTGCTGTGCCGCTCGATGTCGATGAACTTCGCTGCCGCCGCTACTACCAGCGGATTCCCGTCAGCAGCGGAACGCCTGCCCAGCTCGGCGTTCTCGGACAGCGCAGCGGCACGAACGCCATCGACTTCGTCGTTTCCCTCCCGGTGGCAATGCGGGCCGATCCGGCGGTCCTCAGCAGCGGCTTCGCCTGGGCATCCACGACGCCTTCGGGCAATCAGGCCGGGTTCTATAACGTCGGCACGGCAGCATGGTCGACCCTGTCGGGCGCTCTGACGGTGACGACCGCAGTGCCGTCGAGTCCCAACTGCGCCATCCTGCGGCTCCAGGCCGGAACCACGTTCGGCGGCTCCGCCGGCAGCGTCGGAAACCTATATATGGGTTCCTCTGCCTATATCGCGTTTCAGGCAGAGATATGAGCGATGGCCACGCGTAACCCTCCGACACGGTTCGAGCAGGCTGTCGCCATCGTCCTGCTTCACGAAGGCGGCTTCGTGCAGCATCCACGCGATCCGGGCGGTGCGACCAAGTTCGGCATCACGCGCGAAACCTTGTCCCGCGCGAGGGGGCGGCCCGTCTCCAGCGAGGATGTGCGCGATCTGACCCGGGTCGAGGCTGCAGATATCTACCGGCGTCTCTACTGGGAGGCGGTGCGCGCCGACGAGCTTCCGCCAGGGCTCGATCTCGCCGTTTTCGACCTCGCGGTTCATTCGGGAGCCTCGCGGGCGGCGTCGATGCTGCAGGCACAGCTCGCCGTCGAAACCGATGGAATCATCGGCCCGGTGACGCTGGCAGCCGCCAGCGCCGCGGATGCCCCGGCGGCGATCCGGGCACTGACCCGCAGCCGCCTCGACTTTCTCGCCCGCCTGCCGACCTCGCCCATCTTCGGGCGCGGCTGGCGCAGGCGGGTTCTTTCGATCGAGCGGGATGCCCTCCGGCTCGCTTCCCTTCCACCTCTTCACCAAGGATGAATTGAGATGTTCGATACCAAGACCATTCTGGCGAGCCGGACCGTCTGGGCCAACCTGATCGGCCTCGCCGCCCTCGTTCTCGGGTTGTTCGGCTTAGACGGCTCCGCCCTGACCACGGGCGCCTTCGAGGAAGCGCTCGTTCAGCTCGTCGCCGCGGGCAGCTTCATCGCCTCGACCGTCTTCAGAATCCTGGCCACGAAGCAGATCCTGAGCTAGCGCAGCGTGCCGAGCTGAGGACTCCACTTTCGGTCCCGATGCTCTAGCATCAGGGGCCGAGACAAAGCCGGATGCCGGCGCCGCAGAAAAATTTTCGATGGGCTGTCGATTTGACCGATGCTCGCTCGTCGTAGGGGCAGGGGGCCGATGGGCCTCCGTCAATGGAGGAAAGAACGATGCGCGTAATGGTGATGGTGAAAGCGACGAAGGACAGCGAGGCGGGGATCATGCCTTCGACCGAGCTGCTCGAGGCCATGGGCAAGTACAACGAGGAACTCGTCAATGCAGGCATCATGCTGGCCGGCGAGGGTCTGAAGCCTTCCTCCAAGGGCAAGCGGGTGGCCTTCGACGGTCAGAGCCGAACCGTCATCGATGGGCCCTTTGCCGAGACCCGCGAGCTGGTCGCAGGCTACTGGATCTGGGAGGTCAAGGACATGGCCGAGGCCATCGAATGGGTGAAGCGCTGCCCCAATCCCATGCCGGGACCGAGCGAGATCGAGATCCGCCCGGTCTACGAAATGGCCGATTTTGCCGATGCCATGACGCCAGCGGTTGCCGAGCTGCATGACCGGACGAGCGAGAAGCTGGCTGCCCGCTAGAGTATCGGGCCTGAGAGCGACCTCCGGTTCCGCCTGGTGCCCCAGGGCGGCGTTCATGTTCGCCGCGATTTGCTGGAATCAACGCTTTTCCGTTAAGCGGAATCCATGACGGCGACGGAAACCCATCGGGCGATCGAGACGGTCTTCCGTATCGAGCTGGCCAGGCTCATCGCGGGTCTGGTGCGTCTCGTGCGGGATGTGAGCCTGGCCGAAGAACTGGCGCAGGATGCTCTCCTGGCCGCCTTGTCGGAATGGCCGAGGGCCGGGGTTCCTCAGACCCCCGGCGCCTGGCTCATGGCTGTGGCCAAGCGCCGGGCAGTCGACGGGATCCGCCGCGACAGGATGCTGGCGCGCAAGCATGCCGAAATCGGCCGGGACCTCGATCCCGCATACGATGGCGGGTTCGAGACCGTCGAGGCGGCCCTGGACGACGAGATCGGCGACGAGCTTCTGAGCCTGATCTTCACCGCTTGCCATCCGATGCTCTCGCCCGAGGCACGCGCGGCTCTGACCCTGCGCCTGATCGGAGGATTGGCCACGGACGAGATCGCGCGCGCATTCCTGTCGAACGAGGCGACGATCGCCCAGCGGATTGTCCGGGCCAAGAAGGCGCTCGGCAAAGCCGGGCTGAGCTATGAAGTGCCGCGCGGGGCAGAGCGGAAAGCGCGTCTCGCCTCGGTGCTGGAAGTCCTCTACCTGATCTTCAACGAGGGCTATGCGGCCACCGCAGGCGACGACCTGATCCGGCCTTCCCTCTGTTCGGAGGCCCAGCGGATGGGACGCGTTCTCGCCGGGCTGATGCCCGACGAGCCTGAGGTTTTCGGCCTCCTCGCGCTCATGGAAATCCAGGCGTCGCGCCTGGCCGCACGCACGGCGCCTGATGGCTCCCCTGTTCCCCTGACCGAACAGAACCGCGCCCGATGGGACCGGCTCCTGATCCGCCGGGGCCTTGCCGCCCTGGAGCGCGCAGAAGCCCTGGGCGGCGCCAGGGGTGCTTATGCGCTGCAGGCGGCCCTGGCGGCATGCCATGCCAGGGCGCGCAGGCCCGAGGAAACAGACTGGGCGAAGATCGCCGCGCTCTACGATGCGCTCCGTGAGGTCATGCCGTCGCCGGTGGTCGATCTCAACCGGGCCGTGGCCTACAGCATGGCCATAGGGCCGCAGGCGGGACTGGCCCTCATCACCGCTCTCGAAGGGGTGGACGCTCTGCGCGGCTATGCTTCTCTGCCGGCGGCGAAAGGAGACTTTCTGTTCCGCGCAGGCCGCCTTGCCGAAGCGAAGGCGCAGTTCGAGCAGGCGGCTTCCCTAAGCAGCAATACTCGCGAGAAGGCCTTTTTTCTCAAGCGTGCCGCAATCTGCGACCGGTGACACGCAACGGCGAGCGGGAAGCCGTTCACACTCGTAAGACCGGCATCCGATAAATTCAGAATTCGTTCATTGCGGCAAAGGCATGGTTTTTTCATGCGTCTGGTTTGGCTTGTCATAGCGTTGTGGGGAATGGCGGGGGCGGCGTCCGCGCAAAGCGCGTCGGCGGCCCTGCGGAATTGCCTGCCGCCCCGTGAAATGCAGGAAGCCGTGGCTGCCAAGGGCATCGTCACGCCGGCCTCCGCCGTGATGACGGCGCGGCGGCAGGTGCCGGGGGCCGACGTGGTCCGCGCGAGCCTCTGCCGCAACAGCGATTCCCTCGTCTATGTGATCATGGCCTTGCAAAAGGACGGTCGCATCGTGCAAGTGATGATCGACGGCCCCTCCGGGCGCGTGAAATCGGTCAAATAGAGAAAGCTCGGAACGTGCGCCTACTCGTTGTCGAGGACGACAAGAACCTCAATAAGCAGATCGTGACCGCCCTTGAGCAGGCGGGCTACGCGGTGGATGCCGCCATGGACGGCGAGGAAGGGCAGTTTCTGGGCGAGACCGAACCCTATGACGCCATCATCCTCGACCTCGGCCTGCCGAAGGTGGACGGCGTCTCCGTTCTGACCGCCTGGCGGCGCGAGGGGCGAAAGACCCCCGTGATCATTCTCACCGCCCGCGACCGCTGGAGCGACAAGGTCCAAGGCTTCGATGCCGGAGCTGATGATTACGTAACGAAACCTTTCCACATGGAAGAGCTCCTGGCCCGCGTGCGCGCCCTCCTGCGCCGCTCGACCGGCCACGCCACGAGCGAGATCACCTGCGGGCCCGTGAAGCTCGACACCCGCTCCGGCCGCGTGGCGGTGGACGGCAACCCCGTGAAGCTGACCTCCCACGAATACCGGCTCCTATCCTACCTCATGCATCACACGGGGCGCATCGTCTCGCGCGGTGAGCTGACCGAGCACCTCTACGATCAGGATTTCGACCGGGATTCGAACACCATCGAAGTGTTCATCGGTCGCCTGCGCAAGAAGCTCGGCGTCGACATCATCCAGACCGTCCGCGGGCTGGGCTACCTCCTCGACGCGAGCCAGACCAAGCCGTGACCGGCTTGCCGCCGTTCGTGAGGCGTTTCGCCAGCCGGCCCATCGCGGTCCGCCTGGCGGTTTCCTCCGTCTTCTGGAGCTTCGTGATCCTGCTGATCGCGGGGCTCATTCTCTCGACGCTTTACCGGGACAATACGGAGCGCTCTTTCGACCAGCGCCTCCTCGTCTATGCCAACACGCTGGCCTCCAACCTCGTCGGGCCCGGCGATCCCGACCGCGATCTGGGGCCTATCGGCGATCCGCGCTTCGAGCTGCCCCTGTCGGGATGGTACTGGCAGGTGGCGCGGCCCAACGCGGCGCCGGGCGAGCTTCGTTCCTCGAAATCCCTTTTCGGCGGGCAGCTGCCCGGTCTCGCGGCGGACGACGACCGGTTCGGCCAGATCCGGCGCGGCTACGGCAAGGCGCCGGACGACCGCAACCTGCGCATCGTCGAACGCGATATCGATCTCGGCGAGGACGGGCGCTACATCATTCGCGTGGCCGGACCCGCCGACGAGATCGAAGGGGCGGTGCGCGATTTCATCTTCGCGCTCACCGTCACCTTCGCCCTGCTGGGCATGGGCCTCGGCTTCACCACGCTGCTCCAGATCCGCTTCGGCCTGCGGCCGCTGGCCAATCTCCGCAGTGCGCTCGGCGCGATCCGGCGCGGGGAGGCGGAGCGCATCGTCGGCGAATATCCGCGCGACATCTCCCCGCTCGCCAGCGAACTCAACCTGCTTCTGGATACGAATCGCGAAATTCTCGAGCGCGCCCGCACGCAGGTCGGCAACCTCGCCCATGCGCTCAAGACCCCGCTTAGCGTCATCATGAACGAGGCGGAGAACGCGCCCGAGGACGTGGCCGCGAAGGTCCGCGAGCAGGCAACCCTCATGCGCGATCAGGTGAATTACTACCTCGACCGCGCTCGCGCGGCGGCTCTGGCGGGAACGCTCGGGACGCTCACCGAGGCCGAGCCCGTGATCGCCGGGCTCGTTCGCACCTTCGCCAAGATCTACCGGGACAAGGATCTGGAGATCGAGCTGGCGATCCCGCCGGGGCTGCGCTTCAGGGGCGAGAGGCAGGACCTGGAGGAGATGGCGGGCAACCTCATCGACAACGCCGCCAAATGGGCGGCGCGCAAGGTGGTCGTATCGGTCGAGGTTCTCCGCGACGACGACCGGCCGCGTTTCCGGCTGCTCATCAATGACGACGGTCCCGGCCTGCCTGAAACGGCGCGGGCCGAGGTGCTCAAGCGCGGCCGCCGGCTCGACGAAACGAAGCCCGGCTCGGGCCTCGGCCTCTCCATCGTCAGCGACCTTGCGGCCCTGTATCGCGGCTCCCTGAGGCTCGACGCTTCGCCCATGGGCGGCCTGCGATCCATCCTCGAACTCCCAGGGGATAGGAGTTCGCCTTAAGGACTTTTACGCGTGACACCGTGCCACCGTCGTGCTTCACGGGGACACGGGGTAAATAGGACTTTATGGTGATCTGGATTATCCTTCTGGCAATGACGGCGGCAGCCGTGATGGCGGTGCTCTGGCCGCTGTCCCGCCACCATGCCATCGAGCGCCAAGCCGACCCGGATACGCAGTTCTACCGTGAGCAGATCGCCGAGATCGAGCGGGACCAGGCTCGCGGCGTGCTGCTGGCCAGCGAGGCGGAGGCCGCGAAGGCCGAGGCCGGGCGCCGCCTCCTGCGGGCGAGGGGCCTTCAGGACGATTCCGTGGCCGCCGTCGGTGAACCGGCCCTGCGCCGCCGCCGCGCCGCTTCGACCCTGGCCCTGTCCCTCATCCCCATCCTGGCGCTCGCTACTTATGAAATCTACGGCTCGCCGCATCTCCTGAGCCAGCCCCCGGGCATGCAGGTCCAGCGGCAGGCGGACAGGATGGAGCTTCAGCAGGCCGTGGCGCAGATCGAGGCTCATCTCGCCAAGAACCCGCAGGACGGGCGTGGCTGGGAGGTTATCGCTCCGGTCTATATCCGCATGGGGCGCATCGACGATGCCGTGAAGGCTTATGAAGCGGCCGTCCGCTACCAGCCGCCCGATGCGGACCGTTTCGCCAATTACGGCGAGGCCCTGGTGCTCGCCAAGGACGGGCTCATCTCCGCGGAGGCTCAGGCCGCCTTCGAGCAGGCGGTCAGGCTCGACCGGAACGCGGCCAAGGCCCGTTTCTATCTCGCTCGTGCGGCCGTTCAGGACGGGCAGATCGACAAGGCCAAGGCGGCTTATGAGGAACTTCTGGCCCTGGCTCCGGCCGATGCCCCATGGGTGGGCGCCGTAAGGCAGGAACTGGCGGCTCTGGGAGCCACGCAGCCTGAGCAGGCGGAAGGCACGGCGCCACAGATCGGCCCAGAGGCCATCGCGGGCATGGTGGCAGGTCTCGCCAACCGCCTGGAGACCCAGGGAGGCTCGGCCGAGGAATGGGCGCGGCTGATCCGCTCCTATGCGGTGCTCGGCCAGCGTGATAAAGCCACCGACGCCGCTCGGCGCGCCCGGGCGGCTCTGGCGCAGGATGCCACCGCGTTGAAGACCATCGACGCGATGACTCAAGAACTGAAACTGACCGACGCTCAGCCATGACGAGAAAACAACGCCGCTTGACCCTGATCGGTGTCGCAGGATGCGTCCTCGCGATTGCCCTCGGCCTCGTGCTCTACGCCATGAACGACACGATCGTCTTCTTCAACTCGCCCGCGGATATCCAGGCGAAGAACGTGCAGCCCGGCACGCGCATCCGTCTCGGCGGGCTCGTGAAGGATGGCTCCGTCCAGCGCGGCGCCGATCAGCGGATCACCTTCGAGGTGATGGATGCGGAGGCCGTGATCAAGGTGAACTATACGGGCCTGCTGCCCGACCTGTTCCGCGAGGGGCAGGGGGTCGTGGCCGAGGGCGTTCTCGAAAGTCCCACCGTTTTCCGTGCGGATTCCGTTCTCGCCAAGCACGACGAGAACTACATGCCGCGCGAGGTGGCCGATACGCTGAAGAAACAGGGGCACTGGCAGGGCGAGGCCAATGCCGCGCCCAAGACCCAGTAACCGAACGCCGTAGGAAGGGAGAACCCTCGTGTTGGTCGAGGCCGGACATTTCGCACTCGCGCTTGCCCTGGGGTTGTCGCTGATTCAGTTCGTCGTGCCGCTCTGGGGCGCGCGCGCCAACGACCCGGTGCTGATGACGGTCGCGCCCGCGAGCGCGCTCGCGGTGTTCGCCTGCATCGCTTTTTCGTTTCTCGCCCTCACATCCGCGTATCTGAATTCCGATTTCTCGGTGCTGAACGTCGTCCAGAATTCCCATTCGGCGAAGCCGCTGGTCTACAAGATCTCCGGCGTCTGGGGTAATCATGAGGGCTCCATGCTGCTCTGGGTTCTGATCCTCGCCCTGTTCGGCGGGGTCGTCGCGCTGGCGCGCAACAGCATCCCCATGCGGCTTCAGGCGAACACGCTCGCCGTTCAGGCGGCCGTCACCATCGCTTTCCTGCTCTTCATCCTCACGACCTCCAATCCCTTCACGCGCGTCGTTCCTGCGCCGCTGGAGGGGCAGGACCTCAACCCGCTGCTGCAGGATCCCGGCCTCGCGATCCACCCGCCGCTGCTCTACATCGGCTATGTGGGCTTCTCGATCTCTTTCGCCTTTGCCTGCGCGGCGCTCATCGACGGGCGCATCGATGCGGTCTGGGCGCGGATCGTGCGTCCCTGGACGCTGGGCGCCTGGGCGTTCCTGACGCTGGGCATCGCCATGGGCTCCTACTGGGCCTATTACGAACTCGGCTGGGGCGGCTGGTGGTTCTGGGACCCGGTGGAGAACGCCTCGCTGATGCCGTGGCTCGCGGGCACGGCGCTCATGCATTCCACGGTGGTCATGGAAAAGCGCGATGCGCTGAAAGTCTGGACGATCCTGCTCGCCATCCTGACCTTCTCGCTGTCTCTGCTGGGCACCTTCCTGGTGCGCTCGGGCGTGCTGACCTCAGTGCATTCCTTTGCCGTGGATCCGGAACGCGGCACCTTCATCCTCGGCATCCTCATTCTCTTCATCGGCGGTTCGCTTTCGCTCTTCGCCTGGCGTGCGCCCATGCTCAGGCAGGGCGGTCTTTTCGCGCCGGTGTCCCGCGAGGGCGCGCTCGTCCTCAACAACCTGTTTCTCGCGACCGCCTGCGCGACCGTGTTCATCGGCACGCTCTATCCGCTGGCGCTGGAGGTGCTGACCGGCGAAAAGATCTCCGTCGGCGCGCCCTTCTTCAATTTCACGTTTCTGCCCCTGATCGTGCCGTTGCTGCTACTCCTTCCGCTCGGCCAGACGCTGGCCTGGAAGCGCGGCAACTTCCTCGGCACCGCGCAGCGCCTCTATGCCGTGTTCGGCCTTTCGCTGCTCGTCACCGTTGCCCTCTTCGCCTTCGCCTATGGCGGCCCGGTGGCCGCGCCCCTCGGCGTTGGCCTCGGCGTCTATCTGGTTCTCGGCTCCCTGAACGAGCTCGTGACGCGCTCCTGGTCGAAGGGCACGCCCCTGGCCGTTGCGTGGCGCAAGGCCAAGGGCCTCCCGCGCTCGACCTGGGGCACGGCCATCGCCCATGCGGGCGTGGGGCTCTCCGTGATCGGCATCGCCGCCACTGCCTGGGGCGTGGAGGGGCTCGGCTCCCTGAAGCCCGGCGAGCGCCTCAAGGCCGGCGATTACGAGGTGCGGCTGGAGCGCGTGATCCCGCGCATCGAGGCCAATTACCGCGAGGATGTCGCCGTCCTGACGGTGTTCGATTCCGGCCGTGAGATCGGCACCCTCGAGACCATGAAGCGGCTCTACGTGACCCGCGGTATGCCGACGACGGAGGCGGGCATCCTGACCACGGGCCTCGGACAGGTCTATGCCAGCCTCGGCGAGATGCAGGCTGATGGCTCTATCGGCGTGCGGCTCTACTACAAGCCCCTGGTGCTGCTGATCTGGATCGGCGCGCTCGTGATGGCGGCGGGCGGGGCCCTGTCGCTGACCGACCGGCGGCTGCGCATCGGCGCTCCGGCGCGCACGAAGGCGGCTCCGCCTGCCGCAGTTCCCGCGGAGTAGGCCATGCGCTTCGTCCTCGCCCTCATCGCAGCCCTTCTGCTCGGCGGCCCCGTCCTCGCGGTGCAGCCGGATGAGGTGCTCAAGGATCCCGCGCTCGAAAAGCGCGCCCGTGAGATTTCAGCGGGCCTGCGCTGCCTCGTCTGCCAGAACCAGTCCATCGACGATTCCGACGCGCAGCTCGCCAAGGATCTGCGGATCCTCGTCCGGGAGCGCCTCGTTGCCGGCGACACGAACGACGAGGTCGAGACCTTCCTCGTCCAGCGCTACGGCGAGTTCGTGCTGCTCAAGCCAGCCTTCGGCACGCATACCCTGCTGCTCTGGCTCACCCCGGCCCTGGTGCTCGTCCTCGGGGGGATCGGGGCCTATGTGGCCCTGAGGCGGCGTCCGCAACCGGCCGCTGCGTTTCTCGACGAAGAAGAGAAGAAGGCGCTGGAGGCCCTGCTCGGCCGGGACAACTCCGCCTCCTGAGCAAACCTTACCAACATTTCATCCTGAGGTGAGGGTGCTGTAAGGGGTCCAACCCCATCTTGTTCCCATGACGAGCCCAAGAGGGTTCCTCAAGGAGACAAGACATGATGGACAAGGCTTTCACTTCCACCCGCAAGCGCACCATGAAATGGCTCGGCGCAGCGGCCGTGGCCGCGCTCATCGCGGGCGGCGCTGTCGAGAGCGGTCTGGTTGCTCCCAATCCCGCCCATGCCGAGCTGCGCTCCATGTCGCAGCCGATGCAGGGCCTGCCGTCCTTCGCCGACATGATCGACAAGGTGAAGCCCGCCGTGGTCGCCGTGAAGGTCAAGGTGCAGAACGTCGCCGCCCAGGGCGACGACGAGGACGGCCAGCAATTCTCGATGCCCGATTTTCCGCCGGGCAGTCCGATGGATCGCTTCTTCCGCCAGTTCCGCGACCAGCTTCCCGGCCGTGGCGAGCGCGGCGACCGGCCGAACCGCCCCCGCCAGTTCGGCCAGGCTCTCGGCTCCGGCTTCTTCATCTCGGCCGACGGCTATGCGGTGACGAACAACCATGTCGTCGAGAACGCCTCCCAGGTCACGGTGACCATGGATGACGGCAAGGAATACAACGCCAAGGTGATCGGCACCGATCCGAAGACGGACCTCGCCCTGCTCAAGGTCGAGGGCGGAAACGACTTCCCCTATGTGCGCCTCGCGTCCCAGAAGGCCCGGATCGGCGACTGGGTCCTGGCCGTCGGCAACCCGTTCGGGCTCGGCGGAACGGTGACGGCGGGAATCGTCTCGGCCCAGCACCGCGACATCGGCGCAGGCCCCTACGACGATTTCATCCAGATCGACGCCCCCGTGAACAAGGGAAATTCCGGCGGCCCGACGTTCAACCTCTCCGGTGAGGTCGTGGGCGTGAACACGGCGATCTACTCTCCCTCCGGCGGCAGCGTCGGCATCGCGTTTGCGATCCCCGCGAGCACGGTCGAGCAGGTCGTGGCCTCGCTCAAGGACAAGGGCTCCGTGACCCGCGGCTTCATCGGCGTGCAGATGCAGCCGGTGACCAAGGAGATCGCCGAGGCCATCGGCCTGAAGGAGCCCAGGGGCGCTCTCGTGGCCGATACGGTCAAGGACAGCCCCGCCGCCAAGGCAGGTGTCCGCACGGGCGACACCATCGTCGCCGTCGACGGCGAGCCGATCAAGGAGGCGAAGGACCTGTCCCGCAAGGTGGCGAATGTCGCCCCGGGCAAGACCATCTCGCTCACCCTCTACCGCGAGGGCAAGGAGCGGACCGTCACCCTCGAGGTCGCGAGCCAGCCGAAGGGCGCCTGATCCTCGGGACAACGGCACAGACACCAGGCTTTCCTGTTGATTGCCCCTGTCTCCTGGTGTCTTCTGCCCCCGGCGGGCCGGTCTCTCCCTCCAGGGCCGGCCCGCCGGCGGGCTTTTTTAAGGCGTGGCGTTCAGGCTTATGCGGATACTCATCATCGAGGACGACAAAGAGGCGGCCTCCTACCTCGTCAAGGCGTTTCGCGAAGCGGGCCATGTGGCGGATCACGCCGCCGACGGCCTCGACGGCTACGCCATGGCGGAGGCTGGGGATTACGACGTCCTCGTGGTCGACCGCATGCTGCCGAAGCTCGACGGCCTTTCCCTGATCCGCTCCCTGCGCGAACAGAAAGTCGAGACGCCGGTCCTGATCCTCTCTGCGCTCGGCCAGGTCGATGACCGGGTCAAGGGGCTGCGCGCCGGGGGCGACGATTATCTGCCCAAGCCTTACGCCTTCTCCGAGCTGCTCGCCCGCGTCGAGGTTCTTGCGCGCCGTCGCAGCACCGCCCCCAATGCAGAGCCGACGGTCTATCGCATCGCCGATCTCGAACTCGACCGCCTGTCCCATCGCGTCACGCGCTCGGGCCAGGAGATCGTGCTGCAGCCGCGCGAGTTCCGGCTGCTCGAATACCTCATGAAGAACGCCAGCCAGGTGGTCACGCGCACCATGCTGCTGGAACATGTGTGGGATTATCATTTCGATCCGCAGACCAACGTGATCGACGTTCACGTCTCGCGCCTGCGCGCCAAGATCGACAAGGGCTTCGACAAACCCCTCATCCATACCATTCGCGGAGCCGGATACATGGTGCGCGTCGGCGCCGAGGGGGACGAGGAATGAGCGTGCCGCCATGAACGCCTTCCTGAGTGCTCTGGGCAAGCTGTTCCGCACGACCGCCTTCAAGCTGTCCTTCGCCTATCTCCTCGTCTTCACCATCTTCGCCTTCGTCGGCCTGGGCTATGTGGCCTGGAACGCGCAGAGGCTCCTCACCGATCAGTTCGTCTCCACGATCGATTCAGAGGTCAACAATCTATCCGACCAGTACAGCATGGGAGGGCTGCGCCGACTCGTGAACATCGTCGAGCGGCGCTCGCGCGCGCCGGGCGCCTTGCTCTATCTGGTCACGACCGAGAACGGCGAGCGGATCGTCGGCAATGTGGGCGCGTTGCCGCCCGATGTGATCGGCCGCGTGGGCCAGTTCGAAACTCTCTACAACCGCACGGAAGAGACGGGCACGAAGCCCGACGTCGCCATCGTCCGCGTCTATCTTCTGCCGGGGGGCTTTCGCCTTCTCGTCGGCCGCGACATCGGCGAGCGCATCCGCTTGGGCGACGTCATCCACCGCGCCTTCGGCTACTCGCTGCTCTTCATCGGCGTGCTCGGATGCCTCGGCAGCTGGTTCATCGCACGGCGCGTGCTCAAGCGCGTCGACGACATGACGGAGATCACGCGCCATATCATGGCGGGCGATCTCGGCGGGCGGCTGAAGGTGGCCGGGACCGGGGACGAACTCGACCGTCTGGCGCAGAACCTCAACGACATGCTCGATCGCATCGGCGAGCTGATGCGCGGCATGCAGGAGGTCTCTGACAACATCGCCCATGACCTGAAGACGCCGCTGACGCGCATGCGCAACAAGGCCGACGAGGCACTGCGCGCCGCCAGGACGCCCGATGAACTGAAGGCGGCGCTCGAGGCAACCATCGAGGAAAGCGACAACCTCATCCGCATCTTCAACGCATTGCTGATGATCGCCCGGCTCGAGGCCGGCAATGCCCGCGAGGGTTTGGCGGATTTCGATGCCGCCGAGGCTGTGCGCGACATGGCCGAGCTCTACGAGGCGCTGGCCGAGGAGGCGAATGTTTCGCTGGACCTCTCCATCGAGGACGACCTGCCCATCCACGGCAGCCGCGAGCTTCTGGGCCAGGCTTTGGCGAACCTCCTCGATAATGCCCTCAAATATGGCGCCGCGACCGATCCCTCCGCCAAGGATTTCAGCGCCAAGACGGTTACCGTTTCGGCGCATCGCTCCGACGGCGAGGTGCGGATTGTGGTCGCCGACCGCGGTCCCGGCATCCCGGAAGCCGAGCGGGGCAGGGTGCTGGAGCGCTTCGTCCGCCTCGAGACGGCGCGCTCGCGCCCCGGCTTCGGCCTTGGGCTCAGCCTCGCCGCCGCCGTGGCGCGCCTTCACGGCGGGATACTCAGGCTTGAGGATAACGAGCCCGGATTACGGGTGGTTCTGGCCCTCCCTCTCAAGGCCGCGGAAATGCCCCAGCCGCCTCTGCAATCGGCCGCTTAAATCTTAAAGATGAGGGCATAACGGCACTTTTCGATTGCCTCCGGCGTGCCGGCATGGACACTCGGCGCGATAGGAACCGAAGAGATTGCCGTGCCGGATTTGAACGACACCCTCCTCAGCCGCCTGACGAAAGCCCCTCTCGTCGCCGATCAGCGGCGGGCGAAGGCGCAGCTGAAGGATTTCATCGACCGGGTGCGGAACGAGCCCGAGGCGGCCCCTCTCCAGGAGCATCTGGGCGACGGATTTTTTCGCGACCTCCTGCTGGCGCTTGCCGATCACTCTCCCTTCCTCTGGCAGCTGATCGTCAACGATCCTGCGCGCGTGGCGAGGCTGGCCCTCACGCCGCCGGAAGAGGCGCATCGCACCATCATCGACAATCAAGCCAATCTTTTCCGCGCCTTGCGCTCGGGTGCGATCACCCGCGACGACGCCGTGGGCGCCTTCCGCCAGAACCGCAACGCCCATGCGCTGCTCGTTGCCCTTGCCGATATCGGAGGCCTCTGGAGCACGGAGCAGGTCACGCAGGCGCTCTCGGACTTCGCGGACGCCTCCGTCGCCGGCGGCGTGAACTTGGTCCTGACCGAGATGGCCGATCTCGGCCGCGTTCATCTCCGGAACCCCGACGCGCCCGGTGAGGGCTCGGGCTTCACTGTGCTGGCTCTTGGCAAGCACGGGGCGGGAGAACTGAATTATTCGAGCGACATCGACCTCGTCATTTTCTTCGATCCCGAAACGACAGCGCTGCGCGATCCCTCCGAGGCCGCGACCTCTTATACCCGCATCGCGCAGCAGCTCGCCAAGCTCCTGCAGGAGCGCACGGCTGACGGCTATGTGCATCGCGTCGATTATCGCCTGCGCCCCGATCCGGGCTCGACGCCCACCGCCGTGTCTCTCGCCTCGGCCTATGTCTATTACGAAACCGTCGGACAGAACTGGGAGCGCGCGGCGCTGATCAAGGCGCGGCCCGTGGCGGGCGATCTCGCGCTCGGCGAAAGCTTTCTCGCGGAACTACGACCCTTCATCTGGCGCAAGTATTTCGACTTCGCCTCCATCGCCGATGTGCACGCCATGAAGCGGCAGATCCATGCGGTGCGCGGGCATGATGAGATCGCGGTGGCCGGGCACGACATCAAGCTCGGGCGCGGCGGCATCCGTGAAATCGAGTTCTTCGTGCAGACGCAGCAGCTCGTCTTCGGCGGACGCCGTCCGGCCCTGCGCGGACGCCGCACCCTCGACATGCTCAAGACCCTGCATGACGAAGGCTGGATCACGGCCAATGCGCGCGACGAACTCTCGCAAGCCTATCGCTTTCTGCGCACCATCGAGCACCGCCTGCAGATGGTGGCCGACGAGCAGACGCAGCGCCTGCCCTCCGACGAGGAGGAACTGAAGCGCTTCGCCAGGTTCTGCGGCCATCCCACGTTGAAGGCCTTCTCCAAAGCGCTCACGGATCAGGCGAAGATCGTGCAGGGGCATTATGCGCTGCTCTTCGAGGAAGGGCCGGAGCTCGCCACCGATGTGGGCAGCCTCGTCTTCACCGGCACCTCCGACGATCCGGAGACCCTCGCGACCCTCCAGCGCCTCGGCTTCCGCGAGCCCGAACGCGTGGCGGAAACCGTGCGCGGCTGGCATTTCGGCCGCCGTCCCGCGATCCAGAGCGCGCGTGCCCGGGAAGTGCTGACCGAGCTGACGCCTGCGCTTCTTTCGGCGTTGGGCGGCACTGCAGATCCGGATGGCGCTCTTGCCGCCCTCGACCGGGCTTTCGGGCGGATGCCGGCCGCCGTCGAGCTCCTTACCATCCTGCAATCCCACGACCGTTTGCGGCTTCTCTTCGCCGATCTGCTCGGTACCGCGCCGCGCCTTGCCGATACGGTCGCGCAATCGCCCCATGTGCTCGATGCGCTGATCGATCCCGCCTTCGGCACCCCCACGACCGACGAAGCCGTCATCGAGGACCAGGTGCGCCAATTGATCGGTCCGTCGCGCGACTTCGAGGATTTTCTCGATCGGGTGCGCGATGCGGCGCGGCAGATGCGGTTCGTGACCGGCGCGCGCTTACTTTCCGGCGTTCTCTCGCCCGCGCAGACGGGAGAGGTTTATGCGGCCATCGCGCGTGCCGTGATCCGGGCATCCTTCGAGCAGGTGCGCCGCGCCTTCGAAGCCGAGCACGGCATCGTACCGGGCGCGACAATTGCAATCCTCGGCCTCGGGCGTCTCGGAAGCCGTGAGCTGACGGCGGGTTCCGATCTCGACCTCGTGGTCGTCTACGATTTCGACGAGAACCTGCGTGAGAGTACCGGGCCGCGCAGCCTCGACGCGGTGGTCTATTATACGCGCCTGACGCAGCGTCTCGTCTCGGCGCTCACAGTGCCGACGCGACGCGGCCTGCTCTACGAGGTCGATCTGCGCCTGCGGCCGCAAGGCGGCAAGGGGCCTGTCGCCTCGCAGTTCAAGGGCTTCGTGAACTACCAGAAGACCGAAGCCGATCTCTGGGAGCACATGGCGCTCACCCGCGCCCGTGTGCTGGCAGGCGACCGGGAATTCGGCGCCATCGTCGAACAGGCCGTGAGGGATATCCTCATGGTAAAGCGTGATCCCAAGAACGCCTTCAAGGAAGTGCGCGCCATGCGCGAACTGATCGCGCAGGAGAAGGGCGACGACGATCCCTGGGATATGAAGCTCGCCCGCGGCGGCCTCACCGATCTCGATTTCATCGCGCAAGGTTTAGTGCTCGCGCATGCACACAAGTACTCTTCACTTATCGGTCTCTCTACCGAGGCCACTTTCGCAGAGGCTCAGGTCCACGGCCTCCTCTCCAACGATGACGTTAGGACACTCATTGAAGCCCATCGGATCCTCAACGACATCTTCCAGTGGCAGCGCCTGACCATTGAGGGCAAGTTCGACGCCGAGAAGGTGCCTCCGGTAATCCTAAAGCGGCTCGCGACGGTGGCGGGGTCACCGAGTGCGCAGGTGCTGAAAGAGACGTTGGGTGAAACTTATTGTCAGGTCGCAACCATATTCGACAAGTCCGTGAAGTAGAGACGGCCATATTTAATCGTCCTAGAATGTCGATGCGTACGATTTAACTTAGAGTTGTATTTTCCATTAGGAAGCATAACTAATCGTATCGGATTAACTAACTAGATCGAAAAGATTATTAGGAATCCTATCTGTCTAGGGAGTTATCCCCCACCTCAAGATCTGCTCGGAATCCAGGAAAGGTCGTTCGAGGCCGCAACAGGTGGGACTCATGGCAGCAGCAACTTTAGAAGCCTGGTGTTCTTGGCTCGAGAACCAGTACGGTGGCTCAATATCTTTCTGCCCAATCGGGAATGGAGGCTCAATCGTCACTCCAGGAACCCAAAACCAAGCAGGTACCTCTGCAACTGTTGGAACTCCTACGAATGGTTCAACAACGGAGAATAATGTTTCAACGGAGAATAATGTTTCCGGCCGTCCTTTTGATTGGTCCGAGTTCGCAGGTGTGACAGCAGGAATAACCCTTGTGAGTTATCTTGCTATCGATTCTGCGGTTTTTATTGCTTCCTTCAGTCCACTCAGCGCCGTCGCCCTCACCAGTGGCATCGGGGCTGAAGGCGCCACCCTTTCCGCCGCGGGCAGCGGTGGCAGCTTTGTCGTCCTTCCAATCGGTCTATTCATCGCCGGGCTCCTCTTAGGTCCTCCCAGAGACCCCAGAGAGATAGAGCAGGATACTGACTGGGGTGTCTCTACGGTCGGCTCAGACCCTGAAACTCCGGAGAATCCTCAGCCCGTCCACGAAGTCGCACAGTTCGCCGTCGGTGGGAACGCGTACTTTGTGGAAATTCTGCGAGGGACTGCCAAAGCTGACCACTTGGTCGGAAATGGATTTATGTCGGGTTTCGAGGGCGATGATACTCTCACTGGTGGCGACAGGGCCGACATCCTCATGGGCGGCTCTGACAATGATTTGCTGGTGGGCGGGCTCGGTTATGACATCCTGACCGGCGGTCTCGGCGCTGATATCCTTGATGGTGGCGAGGGTTTCGACCTCGCCAACTATGCGCAATCTTCTGCCGGTGTCGTCGCGAACCTATCGAACGCAGCCGAGAACACGGGCGAGGCGGCGGGCGACCGCTACAAGTCGATCGAGGGTGTCAATGGTTCGGCTTACAGCGATGAGCTTGTCGGCAACAACATCGCTAACGAACTCTCTGGCAGGGACGGCGACGACACCCTAGAGGGTCGAGCTGGGGCCGATCTGCTCGACGGTGGCGCTGGCTATGACTTTGCGAGCTACTATCATGCGGCCTCGGGCGTGGTGGCCAATCTGACGAACAGGACTGTGAACACCGGCGAGGCGGCGGGCGATGTCTATATGGATATCGAGGCGCTGGCCGGCTCACAGTTCGACGATCAACTCACCGGCAACAGCGACGGCAACAACCTCTACGGCCACGAGGGCAACGACCGCCTGTTCGGCCTTGCCGGACGCGACTACATCGTCGGCGGCGGCGGTGACGACGTGCTCGAGGGTGGTGCCGAGGGCGACTGGCTCATCGGCGGGGCTGGCACCGACTTCGTGGCGTACACCTCCGCTGTCACGGCCAACCTGTCCGACGCGTCGCAGAACACCGGCGAGGCGGCGGGCGACACCTTCGACAGCATCGAGGGCCTGATCGGCTCGGCCTATGCCGACAAGTTGGTCGGTAATGCGCAAGCCAACACCCTTGAGGGGCTCGACGGCGCCGACACGCTGGTCGGCGGCGCTGGTGGCGACGTGCTGCGGGGCGGCGACGGGGTCGACTGGGTGTCGTATGCCGATGCCGTGGGCGGGGTGAACGTGAGCCTTTCGGACGGGCGCGGTTATGCCGGCAGCCTGTCGGGCGGCGGCACCGAGGCGGCGGGCGATGTCTATGACGGCATCGAGAACGTCG
>NZ_JAEA01000017.1 GCF_000518665.1 Microvirga flocculans ATCC BAA-817
GCACGGTCGGCGCCGGCGTCGTCGCCGCCGTGATGGACTAAGCACACAGAGGATCAAAGGACAGCGGCCGGACAACGGTCCAGCCGCTGCCGTTGTTGAATGGATAAGCCATGAACGGTCAAAACATTCGTATTCGCCTTAAGGCGTTCGACCATAGGATCCTCGACGCTTCGACACGCGAAATCGTGTCGACCGCGAAGCGGACCGGCGCTCAGGTTCGCGGGCCCATCCCGCTGCCGACGCGCATCGAGCGCTTTACGGTGCTTCGCTCGCCGCACATCGACAAGAAGTCGCGCGAGCAGTTCGAGATGCGCACTCACAAGCGTGTTCTCGATATCGTGGACCCCACCCCGCAGACGGTTGATGCCCTTATGAAGCTCGATCTCGCTGCTGGTGTGGACGTGGAAATCAAGCTCTGAGCCGTTTGGCTTGGAGCTTTCGGTAGACACGCCGAGAGGATACGCACATGCGCTCAGGCGTCATTGCACAAAAACTCGGGATGACCCGCATCTTCACGGATGCCGGTGAACACGTCCCGGTCACGGTTCTGAAGGTCGACAACTGCCAGGTCGTCGCCCACCGGACCAAGGAAAAGAACGGCTACACCGCGCTGCAGGTCGGCGTCGGCAAGGCCAAGGTGAAGAACGTTTCGAAGGCTGAGCGCGGGCGGTTCGCCGTTGCGCAGGTCGAGCCGAAGCGCAAGCTCGCGGAATTCCGCGTCTCCGAGGATGCCTTCATCCCGGTCGGCGCCGAAATCACCGCCGATCACTTCGTTGCCGGTCAGTTCGTGGACGTTACGGGCATCACGACCGGTAAGGGCTTCGCCGGCGGTATGAAGCGCTGGAACTTCGGCGGTCTGCGCGCCTCTCACGGCGTGTCGATCTCCCACCGCTCGATCGGTTCGACCGGTGGCCGCCAGGATCCGGGCAAGACGTTCAAGAACAAGAAGATGCCGGGTCACCTGGGTGTCGAGCGCGTCACGACGCAGAATCTGCGCGTGGTGTCGACCGACGTCGAGCGCGGTCTGATCCTGGTCGAGGGCGCCGTTCCCGGCGTTGCCGGCGGCTGGATCTTCGTCCGCGACGCGGTGAAGCGCAAGCTGCCGAAGGAAGTGCCGATGCCCGGCTCCTTCCGCACGGCCAACGATGCTGCGCCGGCCGCCCAGGCTGAGCAGGCCCAAGAGGAGAATGCGTGATGAAACTCGATATCACCACGCTCGAGGGCAAGAAAGCTGGTTCGGTCGACCTGAACGAGGCCATCTTCGGTCTCGAGCCGCGCGCCGATCTGCTCGCCCGTTGCGTTCGCTGGCAGCTCGCGAAGCGCCAGGCCGGTACGCACGCCGTGAAGAATCGTTCGGACATCGACCGCACGACGAAGAAGCTCTACAAGCAGAAGGGCACCGGCAGCGCCCGTCACGGCGCCGCGAGCGCTCCCCAGTTCCGGGGCGGCGGCCGCGCCTTCGGTCCGCAGGTTCGTAGCCATGCTCACGACCTGCCCAAGAAGGTCCGTGCCCTGGCTCTGCGTCATGCCCTCTCGTCCAAGGCCAAGGGCGCTTCGCTCGTCGTGATCGACGACGCGACGCTGTCCGAGCCGAAGACGAAGGCTCTTGTCGAGCGCTTCGGCAAGCTCGGCCTCGGCAATGCCCTGATCATCGGCGGCGCTGAGATCGAGACGAACTTCCAGCTGGCTGCTCGCAACATCCCGAACATCGACGTCCTGCCGGTGCAGGGCATCAACGTCTATGACATCCTTCGTCGCGAGAAGCTCGTTCTCACGAAGGCGGCTGTCGATGCGCTGGAGGCGCGCTTCAAATGAGCCTGGACCCGCGCCATTACGATGTGATCGTGAGCCCGGTCATTACCGAGAAGGCCACGGCCCTGTCCGAACAGAACAAGGTCGTCTTCAAGGTTCGGCTGGATGCGACGAAGCCGCAGATCAAGGAAGCGGTTGAGAAGCTGTTCGATGTCAAGGTGAAGAGCGTGAACACGATCCTCACCAAGGGCAAAGTGAAGATGTTCCGCGGCACCCGCGGCCAGCGGTCGGACGTGAAGAAGGCGGTCGTAACCCTCGCAGAGGGCCAGACCATCGACGTCACGACGGGCCTCTGATCGGTTGAGAGAGTGATCCGATGGCTTTGAAAACCTTCAAACCAATCACCCCCGGCCTGCGCCAGCTGGTGATCGTGGACCGCAGCGAGCTCTACAAGGGCAAGCCGGTCAAGAAGCTGACGGAGGGAAAGACCTCCTCCGGCGGCCGTAACAACCTGGGTCGCGTGACCGTCCGCTTCCGCGGCGGCGGTCACAAGCGCACCCTGCGCCTGGTCGACTTCAAGCGTCGCGGCCGTATGGGCGATGTGGCGACCGTGGAGCGGATCGAGTACGATCCGAACCGCACCGCCTTCATCGCGCTCATCCGCTACGCCGACGGCGAGCTGTCCTACATCCTGGCCCCGCAGCGTCTGGCTGTCGGCGATCAGGTGTCGGCCGGCGAGCAGGTCGACATCAAGCCGGGCAACGCGATGCCCATCGGCAACATGCCGGTGGGAACGATCATCCACAACGTGGAGCTGAAGGTCGGCAAAGGCGGCGCTCTCGCCCGTTCAGCCGGCACCTACGCTCAGATCGTGGGTCGTGACCAGGGCTACGTGACGATCCGCCTGAACTCCGGCGAGCAGCGCCTGGTCCTCGGCCAGTGCTTCGCCAGCGTCGGCGCGGTGTCGAACCCGGACCACATGAACACCTCGATCGGCAAGGCCGGCCGCAACCGCTGGCTCGGCAAGCGCCCGCACAACCGCGGCGTCACCATGAACCCGATCGACCACCCGCACGGTGGTGGTGAGGGTCGCACCTCCGGCGGTCGCCATCCGGTGACTCCGTGGGGCGTTCCGACCAAGGGCAAGAAAACCCGTTCGAACAAGCGGACCGACAAGTTCATCGTGTCGAGCCGCCACGCTCGGAAGAAATAAGGATAGAGGCACGTCATGGCACGTTCGCTTTGGAAGGGTCCGTTCGTCGACGGCTACCTCCTCAAGAAGGCCGAGGCTGCCCGTTCCTCGGGCCGCAACGAGGTCATCAAGATCTGGAGCCGCCGCTCCACGATCCTCCCGCAGTTCGTGGGCCTCACATTCGGGGTCTACAACGGTCAGAAGCACATTCCCGTCTCCGTGAACGAGGAAATGGTGGGTCACAAGTTCGGCGAGTTCTCGCCGACCCGCACCTTCCACGGCCACGCGGCGGACAAGAAGGCGAAGAGGAAGTAAGATGGGTAAGGCCGCGACTTCTCGCGCGCTGAGCGACAACGAGGCTCAAGCCGTCGCCCGCATGCTGCGCGTCAGCCCCCAGAAGCTCAATCTTGTTGCGGCCCTTATCCGCGGCAAGAAGGTTTCTGCGGCTCTCGCCGATCTCGAGTTCTCCCGCAAGCGCATCGCTCGCGATGTGAAGAAGTGCCTCGAGAGCGCCATCGCTAATGCCGAGAACAACCACAACCTCGACGTGGACGATCTCGTCGTCAGCCAGGCCTTTGTCGGCAAGGCGCTTGTCATGAAGCGCTTCCACGCCCGGGCTCGTGGCCGGGGCGCTCGTATCGAAAAGCCGTTCTCGAACCTCACGATCGTGGTTCGGGAAGTTGCCGAACAGGCATAAAGGAGAACCAGATGGGTCAGAAAATCAACCCGATCGGTCTTCGGCTCGGCATCAACCGGACCTGGGACTCGCGCTGGTTCGCCGGCAAGGGCGAGTATGCCAAGCTGATGCATGAGGACATGGCGATCCGCGAAGCTCTCATGAAGCAGCTGAAGCAGGCCGCCGTCTCGAAGATCGTCATCGAGCGTCCGCACAAGAAGTGCCGCGTCACCATTCACTCGGGCCGTCCGGGCGTGGTGATCGGCAAGAAGGGCGCCGACATCGAGAAGCTCCGCAAGCTCGTCTCCAAGATGACCGATGCGGACGTGTCCATCAACATCGTCGAAGTCCGCAAGCCGGAAGTCGATGCGACCCTGGTGGCCGACTCGATCGCTCAGCAGCTCGAGCGCCGCGTCGCGTTCCGCCGCGCCATGAAGCGCGCCGTTCAGTCGGCGATGCGTCTGGGCGCCGAGGGCATCCGTATCAACTGCTCGGGCCGTCTGGGTGGCGCTGAAATCGCCCGCCTCGAATGGTACCGCGAGGGCCGCGTTCCGCTGCATACCCTGCGTGCGGATGTGGATTACGGTACGTCCACGGCCTTCACGACCTATGGCACCTGCGGCATCAAGGTCTGGATCTTCAAGGGTGAAATCCTCGAGCACGATCCGATGGCCCAGGACAAGCGGATGAACGACGAAGGAGGCCGCTCCGGTGGCCGCCGCGAGCAAGCGGCGTAACCGAGGGGTCAGGAGAGGTTTGCCATGTTGCAACCGAAGAAAACCAAGTTCCGTAAGCAGTTCAAGGGCCGTATTTCCGGCACTGCGAAGGGCGGTACGGACCTCAACTTCGGCCAGTTCGGCCTGAAGGCGATGGAACCCGAGCGCATCAACGCTCGTCAGATCGAGGCGGCCCGCCGCGCCATCACCCGCGCCATGAAGCGCGCCGGTCGTGTGTGGATCCGGATCTTCCCGGACGTGCCGGTCTCGACGAAGCCGACCGAAGTCCGAATGGGCTCCGGTAAGGGCTCGCCCGAGTACTGGGCGGCCAAGGTCAAGCCTGGCCGTATCATGTTCGAGATCGACGGCGTTCCGGAGGATGTCGCCCGCGAGGCGCTCCGTCTCGGCGCGGCGAAGCTCCCGATCAAGACGCGCTTCATCCAGCGCATTGCCGAGTAAGGAGAGAATCATGAAGTCCAAGCAGAGATTCTCTGATCTCAAGGCCATGTCGGCTGACCAGCTGTCGGATGAGCTGCTGAACCTGAAGAAGGAGCAGTTCAACCTCCGCTTCCAGCGCGCGACCGGCCAGCTCGAGAATACCGGACGTGTCCGCGAAGTCCGCAGGGACGTCGCCCGCGTCAAGACGCTGCAGCGCCAGAAGGCCGCTGCGGCGAAGGCTTAAAGGGGATCAAGATGCCGAAGCGCGTTTTGCAGGGCGTCGTTGTCAGCGACAAGCAGGACAAGACGGTCGTCGTGAAGGTGGAGCGTCGCTTTACGCACCCGGTCTTGAAGAAGACCGTGCGTAAGACGAAGAACTACCACGCTCACGACGAGAATAACACAGCCAAGGTGGGCGACACGGTCTTCATCGAGGAGTCCAAGCCGCTCTCCAAACTCAAGACCTGGGTGCTCGTCAACCAAGAGAAGGCCTAAAAAGCCTTCCCTTAGGGGTTGTCTAACGAGGGCGGCTCGTGTATACGGCCGCCTTTCTCGACATATGAAGGGCAGGGGACATCAGATCCCCGTCAGGCGTAGTCCGGGAGGCAATCCTGCCTGACCTGGAAACCTGTCTGAAACAAAGGAAAGGATCAAAGCCATGATCCAGATGCAGACGAATCTTGACGTCGCCGACAATTCCGGCGCCCGTCGCGTGATGTGCATCAAGGTTCTCGGCGGTTCGAAGCGTAAGTACGCTTCCGTGGGCGATATCATCGTCGTATCCGTGAAAGAGGCTATTCCGCGCGGTCGCGTGAAGAAGGGCGACGTCATGAAGGCGGTCGTCGTTCGCACCGCCAAGGACATCCGTCGTCCCGACGGCTCGGTCATCCGTTTCGACCGCAATGCCGCCGTTCTGATCAACAATCAGAAAGAGCCGGTCGGCACCCGTATCTTCGGCCCCGTTCCGCGTGAGCTGCGTGCCAAGAACCACATGAAGATCATTTCGCTTGCGCCGGAGGTGCTCTAATGGCCGCGAAGATCAAGAAGGGCGATAAGGTCGTCGTCCTGACCGGTCGCGACAAGGGCAAGACCGGTGAAGTCGTGCAGGTGCTCCCGAAGGAAGAGCGCGCGGTCGTCCGCGGCGTCAACATCGTGAAGCGCCACCAGCGCCAGACGGCAAACGCCGAGGGCGGCATCATCTCGAAAGAGGCTGCCATCCACCTGTCGAATCTGGCCTATGCGGACCCGAAGGACGGCAAGCCGACCCGGGTTGGTTTCAAAGTTCTCGAAGACGGCCGCAAGGTTCGTTTCGCCAAGCGCTCGGGAGACCTGATCGATGGCTAAGGCTCAGGTAGACGGCTACACGCCGCGGCTGAAGAAGCACTACGAGGAAGTGGTGCGTCCGAAGCTCATTGAAGAATTCGGCTACAAGAACCCCATGGAAGTCCCGACGATCGAGAAGATCGTCCTCAACATGGGCGTCGGCGAGTCGACCGCCGACTCGAAGAAGGCTTCGGTCGCTGCGGCCGACCTGGCTCTCATCGCCGGTCAGAAGCCGGTGATCACGCGGGCCCGCAAGGCTATCTCGCAGTTCAAGGTCCGCGAGGGCATGCCGATCGGCGCCAAGGTTACGCTGCGCAAGGCTCGCATGTACGAGTTCCTTGACCGTCTCGTGACCATCGCGCTTCCCCGCGTCCGCGACTTCCGGGGCCTGAACCCCAAGTCGTTCGACGGCCGCGGCAACTACGCAATGGGTATCAAGGAGCACCTGGTGTTCCCTGAGATCAACTACGACAGGGTCGAGCAGGTCTGGGGTATGGACGTTATCATCGCCACCACGGCGAAGACCGACGAAGAAGCCCGCGCTCTGCTGCGTCACTTCAACTTCCCGTTCCGGCAGTGAGGATAGCTGTCCTCAAACGCGGACACTGGAGATAAAAGCATGGCTAAGAAAAGCGCTATTGAGAAGAACAAGCATCGTCGCAAGCTGGTGAAGAAGTTCGCCGGCCGCCGCGAGCGCCTCCTGGCGGTCGCCAACGACGAGTCGAAGTCCATGGAGGAGCGCTTCGAAGCGCGCCTCAAGCTGGCTGAGTTGCCGCGTAACGCGAGCGCGACCCGCATCCGCAACCGTTGCGAGATCACGGGCCGTCCGCGCGCTTACTACCGCAAGCTCGGCATGTCGCGCATCGCTCTGCGCGAGCTCGGCAACAAGGGCCTGATCCCGGGCCTCGTGAAGTCCAGCTGGTAAGGGAGGGCATTATATGATCAACGATCCGTTGGGCGATATGCTCACCCGTATCCGCAACGCGCAGATGCGCCGTCGCGGTTCGGTTTCCACCCCCGGCTCGAAGCTTCGCGCTCGCGTCCTCGAAGTTTTGAAGAACGAGGGCTACATCCGCGACTTCTCGCAGACCGAGTTCGGCAATGGCCGGACGGAGTTCTCGATCGAGCTGAAGTACTATGACGGCCAGCCGGTGATCCGCTCGATCGAGCGCGTCTCCAAGCCGGGCCGCCGCGTGTATGCCTCCGTCGATACCATGCCTCGCGTGGCCGACGGCCTGGGCATCACCATTCTCTCGACGCCGCAGGGCGTGATGGCCGATCACGAGGCCCGGGAGAAGAACGTGGGCGGCGAAGTGCTCTGCAAGGTCTTCTAAGACCACGGCACCCGCACAGAACCACGGAGATTAAGATGTCCCGAGTAGGCAAGAAACCCGTTCCGGTTCCGTCTGGTGTGACGGCCACCGTTGACGGTCAGTTGGTGAAGATGAAGGGCGCGAAGGGCGAGCTTTCGTTCCTCGTTCCCGAAGAAGTGTCGGTTGCTCTTGAGAATGGCGCCGTGTCGGTCAACCCGCGCGACGATTCCAAGACGGCCCGTGCGAAGTGGGGCATGTCCCGCGCTCAGGTTGCGAACCTGGTCGAAGGCGTGTCCAAGGGCTTCGAGAAGCGCCTCGAGATCAACGGCGTCGGCTACAAGGCCGCCGTCGCCGGAAAGGTGCTGAAGCTGTCGCTCGGCTACAGCCACGATATCGACTACGCGATCCCCGCCGGCGTGACGATCACGACGCCGAAGCCGACCGAAGTGGTCGTCGCCGGTATCGACAAGCAGGTCGTCGGTCAGACCGCCGCCGAGATCCGCGAATATCGCGGTCCGGAGCCCTACAAGGGCAAGGGCGTCAAGTATGCCGACGAATTCATCTTCCGCAAGGAAGGCAAGAAGAAGTAAGGACGACGTATCATGGCTGAGAAGAAAGGCGCTGAAGATCGCCGCAAGGCTCGTGTGCGCCGTGCGATCAGGAAGGCAGCGAATGGCCGCCCGCGTTTGTCGGTGTTCCGTTCGTCCAAGCAGATCTACGCCCAGGTTATCGATGACGTGCGCGGCGTGACCGTCGCGTCCGCCTCGACGATCGAAAAGGACCTCAAGGGCAAGCTCAAGACCGGCGCCACCGTCGAGGCGGCGAAGGAAGTGGGCAAGCTCGTCGCCGAGCGCGCAGCCAAGGCTGGCGTAAAGCAGGTCATCTTCGACCGCTCGGGCTACCTCTATCATGGCCGCGTCAAGGCTCTCGCCGACGCAGCCCGTGAAGGCGGTCTGGATTTCTAACGGCGGGTACAATCCAAAAACCCTTAGCGAGCGGGCCCGCCGCCCGCGCAAGTGAGAGGTCTCATGGCAAGAGAACCCAGAGAACGTGCTGATCGCGAAGAGCGCGACAGCGAATTCGTCGACCGGTTGGTTCACATCAACCGCGTCGCCAAGGTGGTGAAGGGCGGCCGTCGCTTCGGCTTTGCCGCTCTCGTCGTCGTCGGCGACCAGAAGGGCCGCGTCGGCTTCGGCCACGGTAAGGCCCGCGAGGTGCCGGAAGCCATCCGCAAGGCCACGGACGCTGCCAAGCGCTCCATGATCCGCGTTGCGCTGCGCGAAGGCCGCACGCTGCATCACGACGTGAACGGTCGCCATGGCGCCGGCAAGGTCGTGCTCCGTGCCGCTCCGCAGGGTACCGGCATCATCGCCGGCGGTCCGATGCGCGCCGTCTTCGAGGTGGTGGGCATGCAGGACGTGGTCGCCAAGTCGCTCGGCTCGTCGAACCCCTACAACCTCGTCCGCGCGACCTTCGATGCGCTGAAGAACGAGGACAGCCCGCGTTCCGTCGCCGCTCGCCGTGGCCTGAAGGTCTCGACGCTGCAGGCGCGCCGCCGCGACGCTGATGCCAGCGAAGCCGCTGGCGCTGATGCGTAAGGGAGGCTGTGACAATGGCAAAGAAGCCTGCTGCTGCAGCAAAAACCATCACCGTTGAGCAGATCGGCTCGCCGATCCGCCGCGAGGCCAAGCAGCGCCAGACGCTGATCGGCCTCAAGCTCAACAAGCTTCACCGCACCTCGACCTTGGAAGACACGCCGTCCGTTCGCGGCATGATCGAGAAGGTCAAGCACCTCGTGCGCGTTGTCGACGGGCAGTGAGGAGAGCGTCATGAAACTCAACGAAATTCGTGACAACGAAGGTTCTACCAAGAACCGCATGCGCGTCGGCCGTGGTATCGGCTCAGGCAAGGGCAAGACCGGCGGCCGTGGCGTCAAGGGTCAGAAGTCCCGTACCGGCGTGGCCATCAAGGGCTTCGAAGGCGGTCAGATGCCTCTGCACCGTCGTCTGCCGAAGCGCGGCTTCAACAAGCCGAACGCGATCGAGCTGAACGAGGTCAATGTCGGCCGCATTCAGCAGGCCGTCGATGCCGGCAAGCTCGACAAGGCCGCTCCGGTCACGGTCGAGTCGCTGGTCGCTGCCGGTGTGGTCTCCAAGCCGCGCGACGGCGTGAAGATCCTCGGCGTCGGCGAGCTCAAGGCGAAGCTGTCCTTCCAGGTTGCCGGCGCGTCCAAGTCGGCCGTCGCAGCGATCGAGAAGGCTGGTGGCTCGGTCACCCTTCTGGGTGCCGTTGCGCAGGCGTGAGCCAGCGCCCACATTGACGAAGATCCAAGCGGCGGCCCGCGTCTGATCGCGCGGCCGCCGTTTGCGTGATGGAATGTCACGTATCCAGGTATTTCGGGGACAACACTATGGCCTCAGCAGCCGAGCAACTTGCGGCAAACCTCAACTTCGGCGCCATCGCCAAGGCCGATGAGCTGAAGAAGCGCATCTGGTTCACCTTGGGCGCTCTCATCGTCTATCGTCTCGGCACCTATATCCCGCTCCCCGGCATCGACCCGGAAGCGCTCCGGCAGAGCTTCCAGAACGCCAGTGGCGGCGTGCTCGGCCTCTTCAACATGTTCTCGGGCGGCGCCGTGGAGCGCATGGCCATCTTCGCCCTGAACATCATGCCGTACATTTCGGCCTCGATCATCGTTCAGCTCCTGACCTCCGTCCTGCCCTCGCTCGAGGCGCTCAAGAAGGAAGGGGAGGCGGGCCGCAAGATCCTGAACCAGTATACCCGCTACCTGACGGTCCTGCTGGCTCTGTTCCAGTCCTGGGGCATCGCGGTCGGCCTGCAGAGCTCCGGCTCCATCGTCCAGGCTCCCGGGCCGTTCTTCCTCATCTCGACGGTCATCACGCTCACCGGCGGCACCCTGTTCCTCATGTGGCTCGGCGAGCAGATCACGTCCCGCGGCATCGGCAACGGCACGTCGCTGATCATCTTCGCGGGCATCGTGGCCAACCTGCCGACCGCCATCGCAGGCACTCTCGAGCTGGGACGCCAGGGTGCGATCTCCACGGGCCTGATCCTCGGCGTCATCGTGATGGCCGTGGCGATCATCTATTTCGTGGTGTTCATGGAGCGCGCCCAGCGCCGCCTGCTCATCAATTATCCGAAGCGTCAGGTCGGGAACCGCATGTATGAGGGCCAGACCTCGTTCCTGCCGCTCAAGCTGAATACCTCGGGCGTGATCCCGCCGATTTTCGCCTCATCGCTTCTGCTGCTGCCGGCGACTATCGCGAGCTTCCAGACCGGTGCGGACGGAACGGGCTTCATCGCCACGCTCACGGCCTATCTGGGCCATGGCCGCCCCGCCTACATGTTCCTGTATGCGGCGCTGATCGTGTTCTTCGCTTTCTTCTATACGGCCATCGTCTTCAATCCGACGGAGACGGCGGACAACCTGAAGAAGCAGGGCGGCTTCATTCCGGGCATCCGCCCTGGCGAGCGCACGGCGGACTTCATCGACCAGGTCCTGACCCGCATCACGGTGCTGGGCGCGGCCTATCTCGTGATCATCTGCCTGATTCCCGAGTTGCTGGTGTCCTATGCGGCCCTGCCATTCTACTTTGGCGGCACTTCGCTTCTGATCGTGGTCTCTGTTACCATGGACACGGTCGCGCAGGTGCACGGACATTTGCTGGCTCACCAGTATGAGGGCCTCGTCAAGAAGGCGAAGCTGAAGGGTGCGCGCAGACGCTAAGCGTTTTCCGGCGAAAGATCCGTTTCGCCGTCAGAAAATGCTGTAAGCAATCAGAAGGGCCGATTCCCTGCGCGGGACGCGGCTCTTGAAATGGGACACCTCGCCTGGAGGCGAGCATTCTCGACGAAGTCAGGGGGGCGTCGATGAGAATTATCCTGCTGGGGCCGCCTGGGGCCGGAAAAGGCACTCAGGCCGTTCGTCTGGTCGAAAGGCTGGGGATTCCTCAGCTTTCCACCGGCGACATGCTCCGCGCGGCCGTGGCTGCCGGCACGCCGGTCGGCCTCAAGGCCAAGGCCGTCATGGACCGGGGAGAGCTGGTGTCGGACGACATCGTCGTCGGCATCATCGCCGACCGGATCGAGGAGCAGGACGCCAAGGGCGGTTTCATTCTCGACGGTTTCCCGAGGACCGTGGCGCAGGCCGAGGCCTTCGACCGCATGCTGGCAGACAAGGGCCTCAAGCTCGACGCCGTCATCGAGTTCAAGGTCAACGAGGGCGAGCTGGTCGACCGTATCGTCAAGCGCGCCAAGGAGACGGAAGCCCGCGGCGAGCCCGTCCGCAAGGACGACAACCCGGAGGTCTTCAAGACCCGCCTCGATGCCTACCGGAGCCAGACGGCCCCGCTCTCGGCCTATTACGAGCGCACCGGCATGCTGAAGACCGTCGACGGCATGAAGCCCATCGACGACGTGACCGACGCGATCAAGGGAATCCTGGGTCGTTGAAGAGGAGGGCTTGACGGACGGGTTAATTTCCGATAACCGCAAGCTCTTGCACAAGAACCTGCATATCCGGAGGGTCTCATGGGAGGCCTCTCCGGATTGTTGTGTTTTTTGCATGAACCCGCGCAGGGGCCGGCCTCCACCGGACGCGCGATAACATAACCCGAAGCTTATGCTTCCCAAATGGAGACGGACGATGGCCCGTATAGCAGGCGTCAATATCCCGACCGCCAAGCGCGTTGTGATCGCGCTTCAGTACATCCACGGCATTGGGCCCAAGAAGGCTCAGGAGATCATCGAGAAGGTCGGTATCCCGGCTGAGCGCCGCGTGAACCAGCTGACCGACGCCGAGGTTCTGGCCATCCGCGAGACGATCGACCGCGACTACATCGTGGAAGGCGACCTGCGCCGCGAAGTGTCCATGAACATCAAGCGCCTCATGGATCTCGCCGCCTACCGTGGCCTGCGCCATCGCCGCAGCCTTCCGGTCCGCGGCCAGCGCACGCACACCAATGCCCGCACCCGCAAGGGCAAGGCGAAGCCGATCGCCGGCAAGAAGAAGTAAGGTTTCCCGGCCACCCCCGGCGGGTGGCCTTTTCTCCCGAGCGCCTGGCATGACGGGCGCGCTTGAAGGATATGAAGAATGGCTAAAGAAGCGACCCGCGTCCGCCGCCGCGAACGCAAGAACATCGTTTCCGGCGTGGCGCATGTGAACGCCTCGTTCAACAACACCATGATCACCATCACGGACGCCCAGGGCAACACGATCTCCTGGTCCTCGGCCGGCGCGATGGGTTTCAAGGGTTCGCGTAAGTCGACCCCCTATGCGGCGCAGATCGCCGCCGAGGATGCGGCCCGCAAGGCTGCCGAGCATGGCATGCGCACCCTCGAGGTCGAGGTGTCCGGTCCCGGCTCCGGCCGTGAGTCCGCCCTGCGCGCCCTCCAGTCGGCCGGCTTCACCGTCACCTCGATCCGTGACGTGACGCCGATCCCGCACAACGGCTGCCGCCCGCGCAAGCGTCGCCGCGTCTAAGGTTATCCGGCGCGTGGGTCCAAGACCCACGCGCGTTCCGGTTTAAAGGCGGGCTTGAGGCCTCCCTTCAAGCCGTACCTCATGAGGTGTGGTTGTGATCCAAAAGAACTGGCAAGAGCTGATTAAGCCGAACAAGCTTGAAGTCTCCCCGGGCGACGATCCGAAGCGGATCGCGACCGTCGTGGCGGAGCCTCTCGAGCGTGGCTTCGGCACGACGCTCGGCAACTCCCTGCGCCGGGTCCTGCTGTCGTCCCTCCAGGGCGCCGCCGTCACCGCGATTCATATCGACGGCGTGCTGCACGAGTTCTCCTCCATCCCGGGCGTCCGCGAGGACGTGACGGATATCGTCCTCAACGTGAAGACGATCGCCATCAAGATGCAGGGCGAGGGCGCGAAGCGCATGACGCTCCGCAAGACCGGTCCGGGCGTCGTCACCGCAGGCGACATCAACACGGTCGGCGACGTTCAGATCCTGAACCCCGATCTCGTGCTCTGCACCCTCGACGAGGGCGCCGAGATCCGCATGGAGTTCACGGTCGATACCGGCAAGGGCTACGTTCCCGCCGAGCGCAACCGGACCGAGGACGCCCCGATCGGGCTCATCCCGGTCGACTCGCTCTACAGCCCGGTGAAGAAGGTCTCCTATCGGATCGAGAACACCCGCGAGGGCCAGATTCTCGACTACGACAAGCTGATCATGACGGTCGAGACCAACGGCGCCGTGAGCCCTGAGGATGCCGTGGCCTATGCCGCCCGCATCCTGCAGGACCAGCTCCAGGTCTTCGTCAACTTCGAAGAGCCGCGCAAGGAAGAAGCCGCTGCCGCCGCGCCGCAGCTTCCGTTCAACCCGGCGCTCCTCAAAAAGGTCGACGAACTCGAGCTGTCGGTCCGTTCGGCGAACTGCCTGAAGAACGACAACATCGTCTATATCGGCGACCTCATCCAGAAGTCCGAGGCGGAAATGCTCCGCACCCCGAACTTCGGCCGCAAGTCGCTCAACGAGATCAAGGAAGTTCTGGCCGGCATGGGCCTGCACCTCGGCATGGACGTGCCGGGCTGGCCGCCGGAGAACATCGAAGATCTCGCGAAGCGCTTCGAAGAGCATTACTGAGTTCCTTGAAGCCGCCTTTCCTCAGGGAGGCGGCTTCAAAGCTGCCCCGCTCACGCGAGCGGCCAATTAAGAGAGACGGCCGTACCTTGGCACGGCGGCCGCTAGATCAAGGAGAAAGCCAATGCGTCACGGTTTCCGTGGTCGTCGCTTCAACCGCACGACCGAGCACCGCAAGGCCATGTTCGCCAATATGGCGGCTGCGCTGATCAAGCACGAGCAGATCGTCACCACCCTGCCGAAGGCCAAGGACCTGCGTCCTGTCGTCGAGAAGCTGATCACCCTCGGCAAGCGCGGTGACCTGCATGCCCGCCGTCTCGCGATGTCCAAGCTGCGCGACGAGGCCATGGTCAAGAAGCTCTTCGACGTCCTTGGCAAGCGCTATCAGGACCGCAACGGCGGCTACACCCGCGTCCTGAAGGCCGGCTTCCGCTACGGCGACAACGCTCCGTTGGCGGTGATCGAGTTCGTCGACCGCGACGTCGATGCGCGCGGCCAGGATTCGGGGCCGACCATGAAGGAAGAGATCATCGAAGCCGCTGAATGAGCCTTCGCGATCTGATCGATCATCAAGGGCGGTCTTCGGACCGCCCTTTTTGTTTGCGACGGGCTTACGCCCTAATTTACAGGTTCGACCCGGTTTCTCGGGTTTGGCTTGGACTTTCGCGTCCCGAGTTTTATCGAAGGACATCGCTGATCAAGGGATTCGTCGCTATGCGCTTTTCACGGTTGCGCCTCTCCATTGCCGCTGCGGGACTGGTTTTTGGCCTGGCAGGGGCCCAGGCCCAGACGCAGCGCGTCGTGCCCGAGAGCAAGGCGCAGGTGCAGCTGTCCTTCGCGCCGGTGGTGCGGCAGACGGCGGGGGCCGTGGTCAACGTCTATGCCAAGCGTAACGAGCGGCGGCAGAATGCGGCCATGGAGGAATATTTCCGCCGCTTCTTCGGCGAGAACCTGCCCGGCATGCCGCGGGGACGGTCGCAGAGCTCCCTCGGCTCGGGCGTGATCGTCGATCCGTCGGGCCTCGTCATCACGAACAATCACGTGATCGACAACATGACCGAGGTGAAGGTCGCGCTTGCCGACAGGCGGGAATTCGAGGCCGACATCGTCCTGCGCGATCCCCGCACGGACATTGCCGTGCTGAAGCTAAAGGACGCCGCGAACCTCCAGGCCGTCGAGCTCGGGGACTCGGAAGCCCTGCAGGTGGGCGATATCGTTCTCGCCATCGGCAATCCCTTCGGTGTCGGCCAGACGGTGACGCAGGGCATCGTCTCGGCCCTGGCCCGCACCCAGGTTGGCATTTCCGACTACCAGTTCTTCATCCAGACGGATGCGGCCATCAATCCCGGCAATTCGGGCGGCGCGCTCATCGACATGAGCGGCCGCGTGGTGGGCATCAACACGGCCATCTATTCCCGCTCCGGCGGCAGCATCGGCATCGGATTCGCAGTGCCGTCCAGCATGGTCCGCGTGGTGCTCAATTCCGCCAAGGGCGGAGCGAAGAACGTGGTGCGGCCGTGGCTCGGAGCCCGCCTCCAGCCCGTCGACGGGGATATCGCCAGCGGTCTCGGCCTGGAACGCCCGACCGGCGTTCTGGTGACGGCCGTCTATGACAAGGGGCCTGCGGCCGAGGCCGGCCTCAAGCGCGGCGATGCCATTCTCGCCGTCGACGGGCAGCCGGTCGATAACCCGGATTCCTTCGGCTATCGCTTCACCCTCAAGGGTACGCAGGGACAGGTTCCGCTCACCGTGCTCCGGAACGGCAAGCAAACCGCCATCCCGGTGAGGCTCATGCCGCCGCCGGAGAACCCGCCGCGGGATCCGATGCGGGGCCGCGCCCGCACGCCCTTCGCCGGCGCGACGCTCGTCAACATGTCGCCCGCGGTTGCCGACGAGCTCCAGATCGACATGTCCGACGACGGCGTGGTCATCGCGGACCTGGAGGAGCGCAGCGTCGCCGCAAGCGTCGGCTTCGAGAAGGGAGACCAGATCGTCGCCATCAACGGAGAGCGCCTGGCGAACACGAAGGATGCGGATCGCCTGATCAACCGCAATGGCGGCTATTGGGAGATCACCGTCAGCCGCGGCGGACGGGTCTTTACCACGGTGCTCGGACGATGAGCAGGTGGACGATCTCGAACTCTCTCTCGCCTGCCGAGCTTGAGAAAGCCTATCGCTGGATCTCGGGGGAGAGCTATTGGGCCAAGGACCTGCCGCGCGCGTTCTTCGAGCGCTCTGTAGCGAATTCCCTGTGCTTTGCCTTGCGGGATACGGCCGGCGAGCTGCGCGGCTTTGCCCGCGTCGTGACGGACAAGGCGACTTTCGCCTATCTCTGCGACGTCTTCATCTGCCCAAGCATTCGCGGGCAGGGGGCGGGAAAGGCGCTGATCGGCGTAATCATGGAACACCCGGATTTGCAGGATCTGCGCCGCTGGATGCTGGCGACGCGCGATGCCCATGGGCTTTATGCGCAGTACGGCTTTTCCCCGCTGGAAAACCCTGAAAGGCTCATGCAGCGGCTGGACCATGACGTCTATGCGCGCCTAAGCTCTTAAGGTCATGAGCGACCTGTTCTCCTCCGCCGGCCTCGACCAGAACGCGCCGCGTCCGCTGGCGGACCGGATGCGGCCGACCAAACTCTCCGAGGTGGTGGGCCAGGATCACCTCGTGGGGGCGGACGGAATCCTCACCCGGCTCATCGCCTCGAAATCCTTAGGGTCCCTGATTTTCTGGGGCCCGCCCGGCACCGGCAAGACGACGGTCGCCCGCCTGCTCGCCCACGAGACCGACCTGCATTTCGACCAGATCTCTGCGATCTTCTCCGGCGTCGCCGACTTGAAGAAGGTGTTCGAGGCGGCCCGGCATCGCCGTTCCCTGGGCAAGGGCACGCTGCTCTTCGTGGACGAGATCCACCGCTTCAACCGCGCCCAGCTCGACGCCTTCCTGCCCGTCATGGAGGACGGCACGATCACGCTCGTCGGCGCGACCACGGAGAACCCGTCCTTCGAGTTGAATGCGGCGCTTCTTTCCCGCGCGCGGGTGCTGCTGTTCAAGTCCCTCGACGAGGAGGCGATCGGCAAGATCCTTACCAGAGCCGAGGAGATTACCGGAAAGGAGCTGCCGCTCGAGGCGGAGGCGCGCGCGTCCCTCGTGCGCATGGCCGATGGGGACGGGCGCGCCGTGCTGACGCTCGCGGAAGAAGTCTGGCGTTCGGCCAAGCCCGGCGAGGTCTTCGATGCGGAGCAGCTGCAGGAGATCATCCAGCGCCGCGCGCCGATCTACGACAAGGGGCAGGAGGGGCACTACAACCTTATCTCCGCCCTGCATAAGACCGTTCGCGGCTCCGACCCGGACGCCGCCCTCTACTACCTGGCCCGTATGCTCGACGCCGGGGAGGACAGGCTTTTCATCGCCCGCCGTCTCGTGCGCATGGCGGTGGAAGACATCGGCCTTGCCGATCCCCAGGCCCTCGTGATCGCCAACGCGGCCAAGGACGCCTTCGATTTTCTCGGCTCGCCGGAAGGGGAGCTGGCTCTGGCGCAGGTGGCGGTCTATCTTGCCACCGCCCCGAAATCGAATGCCGTCTACACCGCCTACAAGGCCGCGACGGCGGTGGCGAAGGAGCACGGCTCCCTCATGCCGCCGAAGACCATCCTCAACGCGCCCACCAAGCTCATGAAGAAAATCGGCTACGGCGCGACTTACCGCTACGATCACGACGAGCCGGACGCCTTCTCGGGCCAGGATTACTGGCCCGAGAAGCTCGGCCGGCAGTCCTTCTACGAGCCCGTGGATCGCGGCTTCGAGCGGGAGATCAGGAAGCGGCTCGACTGGTGGGAGAGGCTGCGCCGGGAGCGGCGAAGCCAGGATGGCGAGGAATAGCCAGTGAAAGCCTACCTCCTCGTCTTCCTCGGCGCCGGAATCGGCGGAGCCCTGCGCCATGGCGTGAATGTCGGCTGCGCCCGGATATGCGGAACGGCATTTCCCTGGGGCACGCTGACGGTCAACGTCGTCGGTTCCTTCGTCATGGGAGCGCTCGCCGCATGGCTCGCCTTCCGGGCAGGCGAGGGGTGGAGCCAGCCTCTGCGGCTTTTCCTGACCACCGGCATCCTCGGTGGCTTCACGACGTTCTCGGCCTTTTCCCTCGATGCGGTGCTGATCTGGGAGCGGGGGCAGGCTGGGCTCGCGCTCGGCTATGTAGCGGCGTCCTTGGTCTTGTCCGTTGCAGGACTAGCGCTAGGGCTTGCGCTCGTACGGACGATGGCGGCCTAACGAGCGGTCCTTGCTTCTTTCGAAATGCGCTTGCTGAACCGCATCTTCGCGTGCTCGTGGGCAAGAACGATCTGCGGTTTCAGGCTGTCGAAGGTGGGCACCGTGAGGCCCGCGACGGCAACCCAGCCCATCCAGGCGTAGACAGGATGGGGCATCAGCCGGTCGCGCAGGGAGAAGTCATGGCCCGTATCCACGCAGCGGCCCTTCGCAGGGCGCGGTGGCGTCGGCCCGAACAACCGCGCGTATTCCTTTTTCGGCAAGCCGATATTCACCCGGAAGCTTCCGTCGATGCTCAGCTGGCTTGCGTGGTCGTTGATGCTGTCCCGATGCTTGACGGTCAGAAAGTAAACACCGTTCGGAAGTTGCCGTTCGGGATTATGGAAAAAGGCCGTCTCGCCCCAGGCCTTCTGCTCCACGATGCCGGGAAGCGTGTCGAGAATGTAGGCTCTGATGTCGTCGATCCTTATCATCCCAGTATCATTCTTTAAATGGTGAGGAGGTCTGCATCTATCCGTTCATGGCGCTGCGGTATCCCAGCCTTCCTGTTGCAGCCGCGCCATGTAATCCTGAAGGGTGCGGCCGGGTTCGAAACGGAAGACTTCCCCCATCTCCGCTTCCAGGATCCTGTCGAGCCTGAAGGCCCTGAAGTCCTGCCTCAGCTCGCACCAGGCGGTGAGCGTCCAGGCGTGCCCCCAGGCTTCCAGGCTCAAGGGGCGGACGAGCCGCTCCGTCGGCGCTCCTTCCGCATCGGCATAGCACAGGGCTACCTTGCGTTTGCCGCGCAGTGCTTGCCTCAGAACGCTGAGGCGGGACCGCTCGTCCGCGCCTATGCGAAGGCCGAAGGCGCGCAAATCCTTGCGCCAGAGCTCTTGGCGTCTGTCCACGGGAATGACCGCGTCCACCTTGGCGAGAACCTCCTCGGCAGCTTGCGCGAGTTCCTGGTCGGCCCAAGCCCTGACGAGCTTCGCGCCGAGCGCGAGGGCCTGAAGTTCCGTGATGGAGAAGGAGAGAGGCGGGAGCAGCGTCGCTCCTCGGAGGATGTAGCCGACCCCTCTCTCGCCTTCGATAGGGACACCAGAGGCAATCAGCGCATCGATGTCGCGGTAAATGGTGCGGACGGAAACTTCGAGATGCTCGGCGATGTCCTGGGCCGTCCGGAGCCGCCCGCCCCGAAGCATCTGCACGATGTCGAAGAGTCGGTCCGCGCGCCGCATGGCTTAGCTGGAATGGGCGATGGCGTGATGAGCCATTCTTGCCGAGGCCATATCGATCATGCTGCAGAACGGCTGTGCGGCAGGGATCGTATGAAACGTCTCGGCTGCCTTCTTGGCGCTGGCTTCATCCGCCCATTCGCAGACATCGATCCAATTGCCGTCTTCAGCCTTTCCCAGGCGCCTGCCGATGAAGCCGGACATAGCCTTCAGGGCGGTGCTGGCATCGTTTGCCGCACGGACGAAGGCTGCCTCGTCGGTTCCGGGCAGAAGAGAAAAGGTGACACTTTCGAGGATACGGGATTGCATGGGAGTGTGTCCTTGTGCGGGTTGTTGAGGCCCGCATTCATAGGGTTAGCCAACTGACAGCGTTATGTCAGTTGGCTAAGGGGCACGGGAGCAGGGATTTTTCATGCCGCTCTTCCGGCTTCGATTGCCGCCCGCGCGGCGCTCTGATACCCACGTCTCATGAGAAAGAGCGGTTCAGGACAGAATAACGGCGCCCGCGGCGGTCGCGCGGGTTCGCGGCAGGGCTTTCGCACGCGGGAGGACAAGCCCGCGCGCAAGGCTTCTCCGGCGAAGGCGCGCGCCAACAAAGCGGTGCCTGACAAGGGGCGTGCGCCCTTGGCCGTACGCGAGAAGCCTGCGCGGCCCCAGCAGGCAAGGCATGCGGTAGCGGAGACGCCCGGCAAGCCGACGCGCGCGCAGGCCAAGGCGGAGGCCCAGGAGGTCCTGGCGACGGGCGTGCAGACCCTCGTGGTGGAGCCCGACGAGGCGGATATGCGCGTCGACCGTTTCCTGGTCGCCCGCTTTCCCCAGCTCGCCTTCACCCATATCCAGCGCATCGTCCGTAAAGGAGAGCTGCGCGTCGACGGCAAGCGGGCGCAGCCCAATGAGCGGCTCGTAGCGGGCCAGAAGGTCCGCATTCCGCCGCTGAAGCTCGACCAGCCCCGACCGGTCTCCCGCAGCGCGGCCAAGGATCAGGGCGACCGCGACTTCCTGAAGTCGATCACGCTCTACGAGGACAAGGACGTTCTCATCATCAACAAGCCCATGGGGCTCGCCGTGCAGGGCGGTTCGGGCACCACGCGCCATGTGGACGGCCTGCTCGAATGCATGCGCGACGCGGACGGCCAGAAGCCGCGCCTCGTGCACCGTCTCGACAAGGACACGGCGGGTTGTCTCGTCATCGCCAAGACGCGCTTTGCCGCGTCCACCATGGCCAAGTCCTTCCGTTCGCGCACCACGCGCAAGATCTACTGGGCGCTCGTCGCGGGCGTGCCGCGCGTCCGGCAGGGCAGGGTGTCCACTTACCTCGCCAAGGAAGGCGAGGAGGGCGATGCGCGCATGAAGGTTGCGCGCCACGGCGACGAGGGCGCAAGCCACGCGCTGACCTATTACGCGGTCGTCGACACGGCCGCCCAGAAGCTCTCCTGGCTGTCGCTGAAGCCGGTGACCGGGCGGACGCACCAGCTGCGCGCCCACACGGCCCATATCGGGCATCCCATCGTCGGCGACCCGAAATATTTCGACATCGAAAACTGGGAGCTGCCCGGCGGCATCCAGAACAAGCTGCATCTTCTGGCGCGCCGCATCGTCATCGCCCATCCGCGGACGGGCAAGCCCATCGACGTGACCGCGCCGTTGCCGCCGCACATGCAGCAGAGCTTCAACCTGCTCGGCTTCGACACGAGCCACTACGATCCCATCGTCGAGGCTCCGGAAGACTAAATCCGGGCCTCCATCGATTCTTCCAGCCGTCGCACTTTCGCCCAGCATCGGGCGCAGCATCGGATGTCTTCCCTGGCAAGGAGGAGATCGATGGAACACAAGCCTTTTGATCAGCTCCGCAGCGTCGCCGACGTTCAGCCGAGACCCCTGTCCCGAGAGGACCGTCTCCAGCGGTGGATCGACCTGCTCGAACGCGATCCGACACGCTGCCTGAACACCCTCGGCGAGATCGAGTACAAGCCGCCCGCCGAAAGGGCTCTGATCCGCGAGGACAACTCGCCCCTCACGGTCGCCTATGAAGACCCGGTCCTGCGCGCGGACGGCCTGGAAAGCGACCGGCTCGGCGACGCCATGCGCTATTTCGCGCTCTCGGACGGCCAGGCCCATTATGCCCTGTGCTCTTGCCTGAGCGGGCGTACGATGGAGGCCGCGACCTGCGCGCAGCGGCTGCGGAATGCGACCGGGGACGTCTCCTGGCAATCGACCGTCGGCGCCTGGGCGATGGCCGCCCTCGCCGTCGGTCTGCCGGGACTGGTCTATCTGCTGAGCTGACGCAAATCGTTGAGAACGTGCCTTGGCCGTTGCGGCCGCGTCCCGAATGGGGGACAAAGCGGCAGATCGGAAAAGGCACTTCATCATGCTGCATATCGAGCCCGTGACCCTCTCGACGGACCGTCTGACCTTGCGTCCCTTGAGTCTCGCCGATGTCCCGGCCCTGGGGGAAGCCGCCAGCGACGGCGAGTTGTGGGAGAAGAAGACCACGACCGTGCCCCGGCCTGAGGGCTTCGAGGCCTATGTCAGCAAGGCTCTTGAATTGCAGGAGGCCGGCCTCGCGCTTCCCTTCGCGACAATCGTCCGCGACGGTGACAGGGTGGTCGGATCGACCCGCTACATGAATATCGATGCCGCCAATCACCGGGTCGAGATCGGAACCACCTGGATCGCAAAATCCTGGCAACGGACCTTCGTCAACACCCATGCGAAGTTCCTCATGCTGCGCCATGCCTTCGAGGTCCTGGGCTGCATCGCCGTCGAGATCCGCACCCATTCCCGCAACGACCAGTCGCGGGCGGCCATCGAGCGTCTCGGCGCCAGGCTCGACGGCATCCTGCGCCAGCACATGATCATGCCCGACGGGCATGTCCGCGATACGGCCGTCTACAGCATTCTCCGCGACGAGTGGCCCGCGGTGAAGGCCGGGCTCGAACGGCGCATGGAATCCGCTTGAAGGCTCCCGAGCTTGGCCGCTTGCGGAACGTTGGGCGCAGGGGCACGTTGGGCAGAGGCGGCGTTCGTTAAGAGAGTGCAGGCATGAGCAGCGAAGTTCGGGATAATGCCGACCGTCACCGGTTCGAGTTGGAGAGAAACGGCGAGATCGCCTTCGCGATCTATGAGCGGCGCGGGGACGATCTCGTGATCCGGCACGTGGAGGCCGCTATTCCCTTGAGAGGGACCGGCGCGGCCAGCGACCTGATGCGGGGCGTGGCCGAGATCGCCCGATCCGAAGGGCGCAGGATCATGCCTCTCTGCGGCTATGCCTCGTCCTGGCTCCGCCGCCACAAGGAATATGGCGATCTCCTGACTTGAACGAGGCGCTGGACCGGCGGGTGGGTGTGCCCATTCGCCGTACTGCGATCTGCGTCAAAATCGACTAAAGAGCGGCTTCTCCAAAAAATTCAAACAGCGCTATGGGGGCGCCGCCGGTGACCAACGTTCTCGAAAAAGCAAGACGGCTGTTAGCCAGGAAAAGCGTGGCCGTTTCAGCCCTCCTTCTCGCCCTTGCGATTGCCGCCGCCGTCCTTCTTGCTCCCCGTTACCTGTCCCCGCCGGTTCCCGAGATGGCCTATTCCGAATTCACGCGGGAGCTGGCCCAGAACAAGGTGCAGAAGGTCCTGATCGAGAACGGGGGGCTTTCGGTCTCGCTGGCGGACAGGAAAGTGTTCGTCCGGATGCCGAACGGGATCGTGAGCGCCGACTATATCGAGCGCATCTCGGCTTCCGGTGCGGAGGTGGATTTCGAGAAGCCCGGCTTCGATCCGGCTCATTGGGCAAGCATCCTCGTCCCTCTCGTGCTCGTCGCGGCCGTGCTCGGAATGCTGGCTCTCCAGGCCGATTTCAGGCCCACATCCCGCTGGCCCAGGGTGGTTCGCGGCATCTCCAACCGTTTCGATGACGTTGCAGGTCAGGAAGAAGCGAAGGCCGAACTTCAGGAGGTCATCGCCTTCCTGCGGGATTCCGAGGCCTTCACCAGGGTCGGGGCCCGCATCCCGCGCGGCCTCCTGATGGTCGGTCCGCCCGGAACGGGCAAAACCCTGATCGCCAAGGCGCTGGCGGGCGAGGCGGGGGTCTCTTTCATGGCGGTCTCGGGAAGCGACTTCTCGGCGCCTCTCATCGGTATCGCCAAGGGCCGGGTCTCGAAGCTTTTCGAGCAGGCCCGCAAGAAGGCTCCCTGCCTGATCTTCATCGACGAGATCGACGCCATCGGCCGTAAGCGCGGAGGCGGGGGCTCGGCGGCCGACCGGGAGTTCGAAGCTACCCTCAACCAGCTCCTCGTGGAGATGGACGGGTTCAACACGACGCAAGGGGTCATCGTCATCGGCGCCACGAACCGGGTCGACGTGCTCGATCCGGCCCTTCTGCGGCCCGGCCGCTTCGACCGGCAGGTCCATATCGGATTGCCCGATATTTCCGGCCGCGAGGCGATCCTCGCCGTTCATGCCCGCAACGTGAAGCTCGCCGAGGGCGTCAGCCTTGCCTCCATCGCCAAGGGCACGCCCGGATTCTCGGGGGCCGATCTCGGCAATCTCCTGAACGAGGCGGCCATCTTCGCGGCGCGCGAGGGCGTCGCCGAGGTGACCCGCGAGCATCTCGAAGCGGCCCGCAACAAGATCCTCATGGGGCTCGAGCGCCGCTCCCTCGTGATCACGGACGAGGAGCGCAGGCTCGTGGCGGTGCACGAGGCCGGGCACGCGCTGTGCGCCTGTCTGTTGCCCGCCTCCGATCAGGTGCACAGCGCCACCATCATCCCTCACGGCCAGGCGCTCGGCCTCGTCATGCGGCTGCCGGAGCATGACCGCTTCTGCATCCCGGTCGAGAAGCTCGAGGCGGACCTGATCGTCGCCATGGGCGGCCGTGCCGCCGAGGAGGTCGTGTTCGGCCCGAAGAAGGTGACGACGGGCGCCGCCAGCGACATCTCGCACGCCACCAGCATCGTGACCAGGATGGTCACGGAATGGGGCATGAGCCCGGCGATCGGCATGGTCAGGATCGCCCGCTCGGGCGAGAACCTCCCGCGCGAGGTGGAGCAGGAGATCCGCCGGATCATCGACGAGATGTACGAGGCGGCCAAGGCCTGCATCGAGGATCACCGGGACGCCCTCGACGCCCTGGCGGATGCGCTCCTGGAGCACGAGACCGTCGACGGCGACGAGGTCCGCCGGATCGTCCTGGCGCAAAGGACCAGGCTGGCGGCCTAAAGCAGCGGACGATACAAGTGCAGGTCCACTTTTGGGGCCGATGCTTTAATGAGCCGGGAACGGGCAGGGACGGCAAGAAAAAGCCGGGGGCAAGCGTCCGGCTTGCGAGAGGCTTATGGCCGTGGCCTCGATTCTTGAATAATGTGCCGGCGCAAAGGGGCCCTACCATGAAGCGCATCATTCGTGTCTCCGCCGTCGTCGCTCTCGGCCTGCTGGCCACGGCCTGCGACAAGTGCGGCAACTGGAACCTGAACACGCCGCAGTTCTGCCACGAGACCAAGCCGCAGGGCTGAACGCCATCCTCTCCTCGGACCGGGGCGAAGCCTTGAAGCTCATCCTCTTCGATGTCGACGGCACGCTGATCGACAGCCAGAACATCATCGTGTCAGCCCTGCAGAGAACCTTCGACGCCCATGGGCTGGAGCCGCCGAGCCGTGAGCGAGGCCTGTCCATCGTCGGCCTGTCGCTTGCGGAGGCCTTCACGGCGCTTGCGGGCGAAAAGGCACCCATCGCCAGCATGGTCACCACCTACAAGGAGGTGTCCACGATCCTGCGCAGGGACCCCGCTCATGCCGAGCCGCTTTTCCCGGGGGCCGGGGAGTGTATCGAGACGCTGCGCCGCCGCGAGGGGGTGCTGCTCGGGATCGCCACCGGCAATTCCAGGCGCGGCGTGGCGCGCCACCTCGACAGTTTCGGGTGGCACGGCGTCTTTTCCTCGATCCAGACCGCCGACGATGCTCCGTCCAAGCCGCATCCGGCCATGATCCTTCAGGCCATGCGGGAGACGGGAGCTGCCCCCCACAACACGGTCATGATCGGCGATTCGAGTTACGATATGGCTATGGCCCGCTCTGCCGGAGTGATGTCGGTCGGCGTTTCCTGGGGCTTCCAGCCCGTGACCGCCTTGGCGGAGGCCGGAGCGGGAACCGTGGTGAACACCTATGCGGAACTCGGAACGGTCCTCGATGAATTTCTGGCCCGTCCCTCGCAGATGTCGGCCTGATCGCCTATGTGAGAACCATGACCGATTCACGTGACTGGTTCCCCTCGGACGAGGAGCCCAATCCCATGCGGGCGGCCCAGGCCGGGATGAAGCCCGCCTTGCCGAAGCGCTTCTACAAGGAGGCCGGCGTCGAGGAGCGTGATGGCCTGTTCCATCTCACCCTCGACGGACGCATTGCGAAAACCCCGAGCAAGCAGGCCCTGGCGGTGCCCTCACGGGGCCTGGCGGAGGCCATGGCCGAGGAATGGCGGGAGCAGGGGGGCGAGATCGACCCGTCCACCATGCCCGTCACCCGCATCGTCAACTCCGCCATCGACGGCGTCGCGCAGCGGCAGGCGGAGGTGCTCGAGGATCTCGTCCGGTACGCGGGAACAGACCTGATCTATTATCGCGCCGGCGAGCCCGAGCGGCTGGCCCTGTCCCAGGAAGCCGCCTGGAGACCCGTTCTCGACTGGGCAAGGGACGTTCACGAGGCCCGCTTCACCTTGAGCGAGGGCGTCATGCACGTGACACAGCCCGAGGAGGCGATCGCAGCGATTCGCCGGGCCATCGAGGAGATTCGATCCCCCTTCGCGCTGGCTGCCCTGCATGTCATGACCACGCTGTCCGGCTCGGTGCTCATCGCGCTCGCGCACGCGGCGGGGCATCTCGACGTGGAAGAGGCCTGGGCCGCAGCCCATGTGGACGAACTCTACCAGGAGAGCGTCTGGGGCGAGGATTACGAGGCCATGGAGCGCCGCCGCAGGCGCGAGGCGGATTTCAAGGCGGCCTCACAGGTCTACCGCCTGGCTGGACTCTAAAAGAAAACCGCCGGAGCTGACGGCCCCGGCGGCTCGGAACGCCCCGAAGACCCTCAGGCCCGGTTGAAGGTGATGCCGCACTTCTTCTGGATCGAGGCGGCCTCGATGGCCTGCATCTGACCCTTCAGGTTCGCCAGCTCCGCCGTCTTGGCATTGTCCCCGCCCACGAAGAAGGCTGCGGGCCAGAAGATGACGACGGCGGCGGTCGTGGCGACCACATCCTTTGTCCGCTGTGAATCCTGCGCGCCCGAGGCGACGGCCGCCGCATGGCTGACCCGCTGGGCCTCGAGGCTGAGATCCTTGCAGCTATAGCTCTGATACATGGCCGGCGACACATAGGAGGCTGAGACGTCCTCGGAGCGGCTGGCGCAACCGGCGGCCGTGAGGGACAGGCAGGCGGCAGCGGCCGCGAGGGTGTTCATCGTTTTCAAGTTGTGCCCCGTTATAAAGTTTCAACAAAAGGCTTCTTAATCATCCGCTCTTCTTCGCGAAGTGTTTTGGAGCACACGTCCATAGTGGGATTTTGAGCTTGGCGCGGCTGTGCTAAGCGGGGGATCATTTTTCCCCCGTAGGGCAGGGACCATCGATGAAAGACATCCTCGAACGGCTTGAAGAGCGGCGGGCTCAGGCCCGTCAGGGCGGCGGAGAGAAGCGCATCGCGGCGCAGCACGCCCGCGGCAAGCTCACCGCCCGCGAGCGCATCGAGCTGCTGCTCGACCGCAACTCGTTCGAGGAGTTCGACATGTTCGTCGAGCACCGCTCCAACGATTTCGGCATGGAGAAGGTCAAGATCCCGGGCGACGGCGTCGTCACCGGCTGGGGCACCGTCAACGGCCGCACCGTCTTCGTCTTCGCCAAGGACTTCACCGTCTTCGGCGGCTCGCTCTCCGAGGCGCATGCCCAGAAGATCACCAAGATCCAGGACATGGCGCTCAAGATGCGCGCGCCTATCGTCGGCCTGTTCGACGCCGGCGGCGCGCGCATCCAGGAGGGCGTGGCGGCACTCGGCGGCTACGGCGAGGTCTTCAAGCGCAACGTGATCGCCTCGGGCGTCATCCCGCAGATCTCGGTGATCATGGGTCCCTGCGCCGGCGGCGACGTCTATTCGCCGGCCATGACCGATTTCATCTTCATGGTGCGCGACCGCTCCTACATGTTCGTCACCGGCCCCGACGTGGTGAAGACCGTCACCAACGAGACCGTGACCTCCGAGGAGCTGGGCGGCGCCAAGGTCCACACCACCAAATCCTCGGTGGCGGACGGAGCCTACGACAACGATGTCGAGGCGCTCCTGCAGGTGCGCCGCCTCATCGACTTCCTGCCCGCCAACAACCTGGACGGCGTGCCGGAGATCCCGAGCTTCGACGACCCGAACCGGGTCGACGAGAGCCTCGACACGCTGATCCCGGACAACCCGAACAAGCCCTACGACATGAAGGAGCTGATCCTGAAGGTCGTGGACGAGGGCGACTTCTTCGAGATCCAGGAATCCTACGCGAAGAACATCATCACCGGCTTCGGGCGCATCGAGGGCCGCACGGTGGGCTTCGTCGCCAACCAGCCGATGGTGCTGGCGGGCGTGCTCGACTCGGACGCCTCGCGCAAGGCAGCGCGCTTCGTGCGCTTCTGCGACGCCTTCAACATCCCGATCGTCACCTTTGAGGATGTGCCGGGCTTCCTGCCCGGCACGGCGCAGGAATACGGCGGCCTGATCAAGCACGGCGCGAAGCTGCTCTTCGCCTATTCCGAGGCCACCGTGCCGCTCGTCACCGTCATCACGCGCAAGGCCTTCGGCGGCGCCTATGACGTGATGGCGTCAAAACATATCGGCGGTGACGTGAACTACGCCTGGCCGACGGCGCAGATCGCGGTGATGGGCGCCAAGGGCGCGGTGGAGATCATCTTCCGCGGTGACATCGGCGATGCGGACAAGATCGCGGCGCGGACCAAGGAATACGAGGACCGCTTCATGTCACCCTTCGTGGCCGCCGAGCGCGGCTACATCGACGAAGTGATCATGCCGCATTCCACGCGCCGCCGCATCGCCCGCGCGCTCGCCATGCTGCGCCACAAGGAAACCGAACGCCCCTGGAAGAAGCACGACAACATTCCGTTGTGAGGGCGCACGAGCAGCGCCCCTGACCTGAAAGATACCCGACCGCTCTCGAAGACCGATGCAACCGGCGCGCATGGCAAGGAGGCCATCCCGCGCCGGTCTGTCGCGCTTGCCTCACATTGGTTGATCTGGAATACCCGCGTGTGAACCGAATCCGTCTCGAAGAGTTGATGACGGTCGCCGGATCCTGCTGCCGTATACCGGCGTTCTGCCATCATCCGAAAAACCGTGAGGGTTGGGAATGCACGCCTCGGGAGGCCGCAACACCGTGATCGATTTCTGGCGTGGGCTCGTCCTCGTCATCATCTTCGTCAATCACGTCCCGGGCAATATTCTCGAACATCTGACCCCGCGCAATTACGGCTTCTCCGACGCGGCCGAGGCCTTCGTGTTCATCTCGGGCCTGTCGGTGGCGCTCGTCTATTATCCGAGGCTGCCGAAGGGCGATGCTCTCGGCGTGGTCAGGCGCTGCCTGCGGCGTTCGTTCGAACTCTACCGGATGCATCTGATCATGACCGGCGCTGCCGTGGCGCTGTTCTCCATCGGATACGTGATCAGCGACGATATGGGCATGATCGAAGCTCACGGCCGGGCCGCCGTGTTCGAGGATACCGCCCGGGGCATCACGGGCGTTCTCCTGCTCGGTCACCAGCTCGGCTACTTCAACATTCTTCCGCTCTACATCGCCCTCATGCTCTGGGCTCCGGTGGCGATGATCCTCCTGCGGATTCACGTGCTGCTGGCTGCCGCCGTCTCGGTGGGCCTCTACGCGCTCGCGCGCGCGGACATCCTCGCTCTTCCGAGCTGGCCGGAGCCGGGGCGGTGGTTCTTCAATCCCTTTGCGTGGCAGCTTCTGTTCACGATCGGAATCGTCACGGGCGCTTTCCTGTCCCAGAGGAGCGTGCCCTATTGGCGTCCTGCCTTCATAGGGTCCGTCGCGGTCCTCGCCGCTTCCCTCGTCACCATGACGAACGCCTTCGGCCTTGCGCCGAACCTGCTCTGGAGCGCCTTCGTCAATGCCGACATCGTCAAGAGCGATCTCGGCCTCGGGCGGCTCATTCATTTCCTGGTGCTGGCCTATGTGGTGACGCAGCTCCGTCTGGGGCAGACCCTGCAACGAACCGCCTTCGGAGCCGAGATGATGCGCCTGGGGCGCCATTCCCTGCCGGTCTTCGCCGTGGGGTCCATCCTGAGCGCTCTCGGTGAGGTCACCATGACGCTGGCGGCCGTGAAGTCGTCCGCTAGTCCGCATGTCGTCGGCATGGTATTCACCCTCTGCGGCATCATCGGACTTCTCGGACTGGCACGATACCTCGAATGGAAGAAGAAAGGCTCGACCGCTCCCTCGAAGGAGCAGGCTGGGGAACCAGGCATCGTTTCGGTATCGTCCGGACGGCTTCCGCGCTAAAGCATCGGACTCAAAAGTGGACTTGCACTTTTGGGAGCGATCCGATGCTTCGTCCCTTGAGGAGCGCATCGTTCGTGCGCAAAACCGGGTCCGCTTTTGCGCAGGATGCGCTAGCAGCCCTTCTTCTCGTCGGGATGAGCGGTCCCACGCTCGCCGAGGAGGCCCCCTGCCACGCATCGCAGCCCGTCTTCTCGGCGCCGGCAAAGCTGGAGCGCGTCGCCTCGAAGCTCAGGCGGCATGAGCCGGTCCGGATCCTGGCGATCGGGTCTTCGTCCACGCAGGGGATCGGGGCGTCCTCGCCGGCCTTCTCCTACCCGTCCCAGCTTCAGGCGGATCTCGCCCGGATATGGAAGACGACGGTTATCGTCGAGAATGCCGGAAAGGGCGGCGAGACGATTCCCGAAACCGTCGGCCGTCTCGAGGCGGCGCTTGAAACCGGCAAGCCGGATCTCGTCATCTGGCAGGTCGGCACGAACGATGCCGTTAAGGGAGGCGACGAGGCCCGCTTCTCGGCCCTCCTGAGGCAGGGCATCGACGCGGCGCAGGCCCATGGCGTCGAGGTGCTTCTCGTCGATCAGCAATATTACCCGGCCATCAAGGATCCCGCCCGCTACGAGCGCTTCGTGAACATGGTCGGCACGATGGCGGCCGCGGAGAAGGTCCCGGTCTTCCTGCGCTACAAGCTCATGAAGACGTGGAGCGAGCGCTCGGCGGATGTCCTGGTCTCCATGCTGTCGAGCGATGGGTTCCACATGGGGGATCGTGGCTACGACTGCATGGCCGAGCTCATGGCGGCGGGGCTCCATTCCATGACGGCGACGGCGGAGGCGGCTCCGAGTCCGGCCGTCACGGCTGCCGCCCATGCCCATAAGCCGTAGACCGTGACCGCACAGGCGGCCATTGCCTTCACCCGGCGGCCCCGATAAGGCGTTTCTCCGAACACTTTCCGGCTCAGGGCCGTCAGGTCCGGGCGCTTCCGGCGATGCCGATCGAGACATGCCCATGATCAATCCGAGCGACCGCTCCTGGGTTTCCACCGCCATCCAGACCATCGAGGCGGATTTCAACCGCTCGTCGGATACGCATCTTCTGCAGGTGCCGCTGCCGGCGGTGCGGGGCGTATCGCTCTACCTCAAGGATGAGTCGACCCATCCCTCGGGCAGCCTGAAGCACCGGCTGGCGCGGTCGCTGTTCCTCTATGGGCTCTGCAATGGCTGGATCGGGCCGAACACAACCATCATCGAGGCGTCGAGCGGCTCGACCGCCGTGTCGGAGGCCTATTTCGCGCGGATGCTGGGCCTGCGCTTCATCGCGGTGATGCCGCGCTCCACGTCTGCGGAGAAGATCGCGCAGATCGCCTTCTATGGCGGCGAGAGCCATTTCGTCGATTCGGCTGCGGAAATGTATTCCGAAAGCGCGCGCCTCGCCGAGGAACTCGGCGGTCATTACATGGACCAGTTCACCTATGCCGAGCGGGCGACGGACTGGCGCGGCAACAACAACATCGCCGAATCCATCTTCAGCCAGATGACTCATGAGGAGCATCCCGTTCCGAGCTGGATCGTGGTGGGGGCGGGGACCGGCGGCACCTCGGCGACGCTGGGGCGCTATATCCGCTACCGCCGCCTGCCGACGCGGCTGTGCCTCGCCGATCCCGAGGCTTCGGTGTTTCACCGCCACCTGGCGGACCGGAGCGTCTGCACCGTGCCCGGCCCGTCCTCGGTGGTCGAGGGCATTGGCCGCCCGCGCTGCGAACCGTCCTTCGTGCCGGAACTGATCGACCGCGCCACTGCCGTGCCGGATGCCGCCAGCATCGCGGCGGCGCGCGTTCTCTCTCGCCGCATCGGCCGTTCCTGCGGCGGCTCCACGGGCACCAATCTCTGGGCCGTGGCGCAGATCGTCGGCGAGATGGTGAGAAACGGCGAGCAGGGCTCCGTCGTGACGCTCCTGTGCGATTCCGGCGAGCGCTACCGCTCCACGCATTTCAACGACGATTGGCTCAAGGAGCGCGGCATCGACATCAAACCCGCCGAGGAAGCCATGGAAAGCTTCTTCGAAACAGGCATCCTCGACCCGCGCCTTTGAGTCTTACCGGCTGAACCACCGCACCATCAGCTGCAGGTCCGTCTGCGACAGGTTGTGGCCCGTCGGCAGGATCTCGTGCTGAACCTCCGCGCCGGATTCGGACAGGGACGCAGCCAAGCGCTTTGCGTTCTCCGCCGGAACGATCGGGTCCATGGCGCCGGAGGTGATCAGCACGCGTTTACCGGCAAGATCCGCTTTCGGAGCATCGCTCAACGGCACCATGGCGCGCAGCAGCGCCGCGCCGGAGAGCGCCTCGGGGCGCAGCATGAGCATGGCGGCCGCGATATTGGCGCCGTTCGAGAAGCCCACGGCGACGGGTGCCTCAAGTCCGTAGGCCCTGCGGGCTTCGGCGACGAAGTCCGCAAGCTCGTTGGCGCGCAGCCTCACGTCCTCCTCGTCGAACACGCCCTCGGCCAGACGGCGGAAGAAGCGGGGCATGCCGTTCTCCAGGATCTTGCCGCGCGGGGAGAGCAGGGCGGATCCGGGAGAGATCGTGCGGCCCAGGCCCAGGAGATCGCTTTCGTCGCCGCCGGTCCCATGGAGCAGCAGGAGCGGCGGGCGCGTAGGGTCCGTGGCGGGCTCGTAGCGGTGGATGAAGGAGAGTTCGGTCATCGTTCGACTTTCTCGCCCTCTCCCGCAAACAGGAGAGGGCGGATCTAGGGTTCAGGCCAGTTCAGGCAGGTGAGCTTCGATCTCGTTCCGGCGGGGTTCCAGGAACGCCGGGAGCTTCAGGGAAGCGCCCAGGCGATCCTGGGGCTCGTCCGCGGCGAAACCGGGCTCGTCGGTGGCGATCTCGAACAGAACGCCGCCGGGCTCCCGGAAATAGACGGACCGGAAGTAGTTGCGGTCCTTCTGCTCCGTCGTCTGCAGGCCGTGGTTCTCGGCGAGCTTGCGCACCATCTCGGCCTGGTCGGCATCGTCGGAGGCCCGGAAGGCCACGTGATGCACGGAGCCGCTGCCCATACGGCCGGGAAGGAAGCCGCCGGCGCTGCGGATGTCGACCGTGTGGCCGACCGGAGCGTCGGACCGGTAGCGAACGACGGAGCCGTCACGGGCCGTCTCGCTAAAGCCGAACACGTCGGTCAGGATCGCACCCGTCCGCTCGCCTTTCTCGACCAGCAGGGTGACGCCCTGCAGACCGCGAACGGCGTTCTCCGCCGCGATGCCGTCCGCCGTCCAGGCGGCTTCGGTCTCCGCGCCCGGAACGCCGACGAGGGCAAGGCTGGTCCCGTGCGGGTCCTTGAAGGGCAGCACGCTCTCGCCGAACCGCTTCTCCACACTGCCGTGCTCGACGCCCTGCTCGATGAAGCGGTGCGTCCAGAAGCCCAGGGACGCCTCGGGCACGCGGAAGGTCGTTTCCTGCGTCGTGCCGATTCCGTTGCGCCCCGGCGCCACATGCTCCCAGGGGAAGAAGGTCAGGATCGAGCCCGGCTGGCCGAGGCTGTCGCCGAAATAGAAGTGGTATGTGCCGGGATCGTCGAAGTTGACGGTCTTCTTGACGAGGCGCAGGCCGAGCACGCGGGTGTAGAAGTCGAGATTGCGGCGGGCAGGGCCTGCGATGGCGGTGACGTGATGGATGCCGTGGTGCCGCATGGGCTTGGTTCCTTAACGGGCAGTCGCGGGTCTGCGCTGCTTCGCATGGGAAATAAGTACCACCGGACACCGATGAAGTGCGGAAAGGGTAACCTTGCGGGATTGCAAGGCTCATGCGCCGTGATCGGCAAATATGCGCAGTTCTTGAGAAATTCGCCCTGGCAAGAATCCGGCAACCAAAGTCCCTCAACAACGCTTAACCTCAACGGCGATTCAGCATGTCGCGTTAACGGTTTAGCCCTGCCGCGCATGTGAAACTTCCCCCATTCAAGAGATCTGCCGGCGATGGACATAAGAAGAGCCGGGGGGAGTCAAACGGATGTTGAAGGATCAGCTTCGCGATTTCGTCGACAGCGTCACGGACAAGAGCCATGTCTCCGATGAGGACGTGAAGGTGCTTCAGGACGAGATCCTCAAGGACGGCATCACCAGCCGCCTGGAGGTCGAAACCTTGCTCACGCTCGACCGGTTGGCCTGCGCCGCCGAGAGCTGGGGCGCGGCGCTGACCAGGCTCGTGGTCGATTTCGTGGTCTGGACCCGGGCCCCTCACGGCAGCGTCAGCAATGACGATGCCCTCTGGCTCGCGACTCTGCTGGAGATCAGCGGACCGTCCCCGAACGCCATGAACATCGCCTACGCCATCCTCGACGAGGCCGGCCATGTGGACGCGGCGCTTCTCGACTTCATCATGCGCGGACGCCAGCAGGCGAGGCTCTCCCAGCTGGCGGCCTGATGCGGCTTTGCCTTCGAGAGCCGTTCCACGCAGGTGAAACCGGCTCCTTTCTTGGCGGTTCCGCATCTTGGACGGTGAACCGGATCCATTTCGCCGAAAATGCTCTACCGCTAAATGCTAAACGATGCCCCGCTTCCCCAAGGCACCGATGTGCAGTAACGGAGGTGGCACAATTCATTTGGCTGGAGCGCTCGAAGGTTCATGTTCGATAAGATCCTGATTGCCAACCGGGGTGAGATTGCGTGCCGTGTGATCAAGACGGCGCGGCGGATGGGCATCAAGACGGTGGCGGTCTATTCCGACGCCGACAAGGATGCGCTCCACGTGGCGATGGCCGACGAGGCCGTCCCGATCGGCCCGGCCGCCGCGGCCCAGTCCTATCTGGTGATCGAAAAGATCATCGAGGCCTGCAAGGCCACCGGCGCCCAGGCGGTCCATCCCGGCTACGGCTTCCTCTCCGAGCGCGAGGCCTTCCCCAAGGCCCTGGCCGCGGCCGGCATCGTCTTCATCGGCCCCAATCCCGGCGCCATCGCCGCCATGGGCGACAAGATCGAGTCCAAGAAGGCCGCCGCCGCCGCCAAGGTCTCGACGGTTCCGGGCTATCTTGGCGTCATCGAGGGGCCCGAGCAGGCGGTGACCATCGCCGATGAGATCGGCTACCCGGTCATGATCAAGGCCTCCGCCGGCGGCGGCGGCAAGGGCATGCGCATCGCTTACTCCGCCGACGAGGTCGCCGAGGGCTTCGCCCGCGCCAAGTCGGAAGCCGCCTCCTCCTTCGGCGACGACCGCGTCTTCATCGAGAAGTTCATCACCGATCCGCGCCACATCGAGATCCAGGTGCTCGGCGACAAGCACGGCAACGTGATCTATCTCGGCGAGCGCGAATGCTCGATCCAGCGCCGCAACCAGAAGGTCATCGAGGAGGCCCCGAGCCCGCTCCTCGACGAGGAGACCCGCCGCCGCATGGGCGAGCAGGCTGTGGCGCTGGCCAAGGCCGTCGGCTACGATTCCGCCGGCACGGTGGAGTTCGTGGCGGGCCAGGACAAGTCCTTCTACTTCCTCGAGATGAACACCCGCCTGCAGGTCGAGCATCCGGTCACCGAGATGGTCACCGGCATCGACCTCGTCGAGGAGATGATCCGGGTCGCCGCGGGCGAGAGGTTGCGCCTCACACAGGCTGACGTGAAGCTGAACGGCTGGTCGGTGGAAAGCCGCATCTATGCCGAGGACCCGGTGCGCAACTTCCTGCCCTCGACGGGGCGTCTCGTCACCTACCGTCCACCGCAGGAAGGCGAGGAGAACGGCGTCACGGTGCGCAACGACACCGGCGTCTACGAGGGCGGCGAGATCTCGATCTACTACGATCCGATGATCGCCAAGCTGGTGACCCATGCCCCGACCCGCGCCGAGGCCATCGCGGCCCAGGCGCGGGCGCTGGATGCCTTCGCCATCGACGGCATCCGCCACAACATCCCGTTCCTGGCCGCGCTGATGCAGCATCCGCGCTGGCAGTCGGGCCAGCTCTCCACCGGCTTCATCGCCGAGGAATTCCCGCAAGGCTTCAAGGCGCCGGCGCCGGAGGGCCTCGTCGCCCACCGCATGGCGGCGGTGGGGGCCGCCATCGACCACGTCCTCAACGAGCGCAAGCGGCAGATCTCGGGCCAGATGCGGCCTGCGGCGGCGGTGACGTTCGAGCGCGCGCGCGTGGTGCTGCTGGGCAAGGAGCGGCACGACGTGGTGGTCGAGGACACGGCGGACGGCTTTGCGGTGGCGATCGGCAAGGAGACCTGGCCGATCGTGTCGGACTGGATTCCCGGCGATCCGGTCTGGACCGGCAGCGTCGGCGGGGCGGCGATCGCGGTGCAGGTGCGCCCGATCCTCAACGGCGTGGTGCTGTCGCATGCGGGGACTTCGGCGGAGGTGCGGGTCTATACGCAGCGCGAGGCGGCGCTGGCCGCGCTGATGCCGGAGCGGCAGGAGGCGGATACGGGCAAGCAGCTGCTGTGCCCGATGCCGGGCCTGGTCAAGGCGATCAGCGTCGCCCAGGGCCAGGAGGTCAAGGCGGGCGAGCCATTGTGCATCGTCGAGGCGATGAAGATGGAGAACGTCCTGCGCGCCGAGCGCGACGCAACCGTCGCCAAAATCCTCGCCAAGGAAGGCGACAGCCTCGCCGTCGATGCCGTCATTATGGAATTCGCCTAAAGCATCGGGGGGAGAAGATGCCCCTCTACTTCGCCTATGGGTCCAACATGGACCAGGACGCCATGCGCCAGCGCTGCCCGGCCTCCAAGCCGGTCGGCCTCGGGCGGCTCATGCGCCATCGCTTCATCATCTTCGAGGAAGGCTACGCCTCGGTGGTCCGCGATCCGCAGCGGCTGGTCTGGGGCATGGTATGGGATCTGGCGCTGGCCGACGTTCCGGCGCTCGACCGCTACGAGAGCCTCTCGACGGGACTCTACACCAAGGTCGTCCAGCCCATCGTGACCGACCAGGGACCCCGCCGGGCCATGGTCTATGTGGGGCGGAGCGCCAAGCCCGGAACGCCGCGTCCCGGCTATATGGAGGGTGTCATCGCGGCGGCCCGCCATGCGGGCCTGCCTGAGGATTACATCCGGAGCCTGGATGTGTGGCTGCCCAGGACACAGATCGCAGCGGCCGCCCCGCAGCAGCCCAAGGTCCGCCCCCTCTGGGCAACCCCGTCGGACACGGCCCGCAAGCCGCGCTGAAGAAGGCCTCCAGCGCCTCGGGACCCAGAACCTTCGCCATACGCATGCGTTGTGTCCTCACCAAGCAGCGTATGGAGAGTTTCGATCATGAACACAAAGACCCATTCCATCTGGAAGGCCTATGGCTATGCCTGGGTGACTTTGGGTTTCTTCATCATCTCCCTTGTAGGCCACTGGCTCTTCGGTTGGTTTGCCTATGTCAACGAGCAGCAGGCCCATGCCCAGCCTGTTCAGGTGTCTGAATACTGGGTCGAGATGATGCGGGACACTCTCGAGAACTGGCAGTCGGAGTTCCTACAGTTGCTCTGGCAGGTGGGCGGCCTCGCCATCCTGCTCTATGTCGGCTCGCCTCAATCCAAGGAGGGGGACGACCGCATGGAGGCGAAGATCGACGCCATCCTGCGCAAGGTGGACCCGCAGGATGCGGAGCGGATCATCCGGAAGCTCGACGACGATTATTCCGGGCGGCATACCGACGCCCGCGGAGCCCCTATGTGAGGAAGCATGACTGCAAGCCGAACGCTCCACGTTCTCATCCACGGACGCGTCCAGGGCGTGGGCTATCGCGCCTGGACACATCACCAGGCGGAACTGCACGGCCTCACAGGCTGGGTGCGCAACAGGCGCGAGGGAATGGTGGAGGCCGTCTTCTCCGGGCCTAGAGATCTGGTCGATGCGGTGCTGAAGGCCTGCGAGCAGGGGCCTCAGGGGGCCGTGGTGGAACGGATCGAACGGCTCGAGGATCCCGGCGCGGAGACCGGACCTTTCCGAGGCTTCGAGGTTCGGGCGACGTGTTAGTCTTTCGGGTCTGATGCCTCGATAGGGCCGCCGGCCTTCTTCCAGGCCGTGAAGCCGCCCTCCACATGGGCGACGGGGGTAAGCCCCATATCCTGCGCCGTCGCGGCGGAAAGAGCCGAACGCCAGCCTCCGGCGCAGAAGAACACGAAGGTCTTATCCTGCGCGAAGACCGGCTTGTGGTAGGGGCTCTCCGGGTCGATCCAGAATTCGAGCATGCCCCGCGGGCAATGGACCGCGCCGGGCATGCGCCCCTCCCGCTCCAGTTCGCGCGGGTCGCGCAGGTCCACGAACACCACGTCCTCGCGGCCATGCAGGGCTACGGCTTCCGCGACGGGCAGGGTTCTGATCTTTGCATTGGCCTCGTCGAGCAATGTCTTGTAGCCACGGGTGATGGTCTGAGGCATGAACGGTCTTCCCCCTATGAGCCTGCGAACAAACTGGGCATGATGGCGGCGGAGTCAACGGGAGATCACGGGTGCTGGGTTTCACCAATCTCGATTACGCGGCGCTGGCCTTCTTTCTGATCGCGTGGTTCGGGTATCACGCGGCCCTCGAATTGACGCCTGCGGGGCAGAGAAGCCTCAACAAGATCATGAACCGGTACCGCTATCGCTGGATGGAGCAGATGGTGGTGCGCGAGAACCGCATCGTCGACACGACGATCATGGCCTCGCTCATGAACGGGACGGCTTTCTTCGCCTCCACCTCGCTGATCGCCATCGGCGGCGTCCTGGCCCTCCTGCGCTCCACCGAGGCGGTGCTGCCGATCTTCGCCGATCTGCCCTTCGGGGAGCCGCCGACGCGGCTCGCATGGGACATCAAGGTCATCGGCCTGGCGGTGATTTTCGTCTATGCCTTCTTCAAATTCGCCTGGTCCTACCGGCTCTTCAACTATATGGTCATCATGGTCGGGGCGGTCCCCGTGCTGAAGGAGGGCAATCGCGAGGAGGCGCTCGCGGTCGCCCGTCAGGCGGGCGCCATGAATGCGGTGGCCGGCAAGCATTTCAACCGGGGGCAAAGGGCCTTCTTCTTCTCGCTCGCCTATCTCGGCTGGTTCGTAAGCGCCTATCTCTTCATCGTGGCGACCGCCGGGGTGCTGCTCGTCATGTGGCGCCGCCAGTTCCTGTCGGATGCCCGCGAGGCCGCAATGGGGCAGGCCCATGGCTAGTCATGCCACCCCGGAGGAGCTGGAGGCCGCCATGCTCGCGCTGCTGCACGAGCGCGGCCCTGGCAAGACCGTCGGCCCGGCCGATGTGGCGCAGGCCCTCGGCGGCAACAAGCCGGAAGGGTGGGGACCTCTCATGCAACCGGTCCGGAAGGTGGCCGTGCGCCTCATGAAGGAGGGGCGCGTCGTCATCCTGCGGAAGGGGCGGCCGGTCGATCCGGACGATTTTCGCGGCACCTACCGGTTGGCGCTGCCGCCTTCGGGAGCCTGAGGCCCCGGCAGCAGCCGCGAGGTGCGTCCCGTCGCGTAATAGGCAATCAGCCCGGCCCATTCCTTCGTGGCGATGTCGAGCCGCCTGAGACCCTCCGAGACGAAGGCGAAGGGGCGATGCGTCCGCGTGCCTCCGGCGGTTCGGAAATCCACCGGATAGGGCGTGACGGCAAACCCCGCCTTCGCGAACACGCCGACGGCGCGGGGCATATGCCAGGCCGATGTCACCAGGAGCCAGCGCTCGTCCTCCCGGGGGGTCGCCAGCTCCCGGGAATAGGTTGCGTTCTCGGCGGTCGTCCGCGAACGGTCCTCCACCAGGATGCGGGCCGGGTCGATGCCGATGGCCTTGAAGTAATCCGCGATGATGGGGGCTTCGGCAGCGCCGTCGCCGAAGACCGTTCCGCCGCCGCCGGAGATGAGGATGCGGGCATCCGGATAGCGATGGGCGAGAAGGATCGTGTCGAGCACGCGCTCGGCCGATTCATTCGCGACGATGCTGCCGCGGGAGACGGAATCGGACGCCTCGACGGCACCGCCGAGCAGGATGATTCCATGCACCGGCCTGCCGTCGTCCCGGAAGGGAGGGAAGCGCTCTTCCAGGGGTAGCAGGATGTAGCTGGCGATGGGCAGAAGGCCGAGGGCGAGCGTTGCCAGGCTGAAGACGAGGGCGAGCGCGATTCCGGCGTTTCGCAGCCGCTTGAAGAGAGCGAGGATCAGTCCCAGCAGAATGAGGCTGATCAGCAGGTTGGATGGCGTGGCAAAGAACCACACGACTTTCGAGACGTAGTAGAACACCAGCCATCCCTACTCGGGTAAGTCTTAGGATTTGTTCAACTCGGCCTCGTAGCGGGCCTTTGTCTCCGCGTTGGGCGGGTAGAGGCCGGGGAGGGGAACGCCCTTCTCCACCTCGCGCATCACCCAGAGCTCGTAGCGCTCCTGCTCCACGGCGGCCTTGGCGACCTCTTCCACCATGGCGGCCGGGATCACGACGACGCCGTCTCTGTCGGCGACGATCACGTCATCGGGGAACACCGCGACGCCGCCGCAGCCGATGGGCTCCTGCCAGCCCACGAAGGTCAGGCCGGCAACCGAGGGAGGGGCCGCGACACCCGCGCACCAGACCGGCAGGTTCGTGCCCTCGACCCCCACCGCATCGCGCACCACGCCGTCCGTGATCAGGGCGGCGACACCGCGCTTCATCATGCGGGCGGTGAGGATGTCCCCGAAGATCCCGGCATCGGTGACGCCCATGGAATCGACGACCGCGATGCAGCCTTCCGGCATGGCCTCGATGGCCGCCCGGGTGGAAATGGGGGAGGCCCACGATTCCGGCGTCGCCAGATCCTCGCGGGCGGGCACGAAGCGCAGGGTGAAGGCGCGCCCGACCATCTTCTCCGTCGCGTTGAAGGCCGGCATCGGCCCCTTCATCCAGCAGCGGCGCACGCCCTTCTTCAGGAGAACGGTCGTGATCGTCGCGGTAGAGGCGGCACGCAGCGCGTCGGCGATGGTCTTGTCGAGGGTCATGGGGGATTCCTGATGTTGGGGTCGTTTACTCATAGCGTTCGCCCGCGCCGGATGCCACTCTAAGACGGCCGATAGTCAGGCAGCAACATTGCCTTATGACAAGAAGCTCAACCGGATGACGTGGGGTGCAAGGTATGGGCATGTCCGGATTACAGAATAGCGGAGCTGAGACTCCCGCCGATCGCGCCAGAAGCGCCGAGCGCCCCCTGATCGTTCTCAAGCAGACGGTGCTCGTGGCGGCTCTGATTCTGCTTCCTCTGTTCTATACGCTCGTCCCGCCGCTCGAGGACTATCCCAATCACCTTGCAAGGATGCAGGCGCTCGCAAGCATTCCAGGCAATTCTTTCCTGTCTCGCTTCTACGAGGTCGAATGGGCGCCGATCCCCAATCTCATCATGGACCTGATCGTGCCGCCTCTGGTCCCCTTTTTCGGTGTTTATGCCGCCGGTCAGATATTCGTGGGCCTGACGCTTCTTCTCATGCTGCTGGGACCGATGCTGCTGCATCGCACGCTCGACGGACGTTGGTCGGCCTGGCCTCTCGTGGGTGGATTGTTCGTCTATAACGGTTTTCTGTTCACGGGCCTGATGAACTATCTGTTCGGCGTGGGCGTCGCCGTTCTGGGCCTTGCCGTTTGGATCAGGCTCTGCGGCAAGCCCTTGATCATGCGGGGTCTGGCCAGTCTTGCCTTCTGCGCGGTTCTGTATGTCTGCCATTTGTCGGCGCTCGGCCTCTATGGCCTTGGCATCGCCAGTTTTGAGTTCTGGCGGCTGTGGACGCACAAGGCTTGGAAGCCCGCGCCTCTGCTCAGGAGCGCCCTGGCGCTGGGCGTACCGTTTCTGCCTTTCCTCTACCTCCTTGTCCGCAGCCCGACATGGGGGCTCTCGCACGATGTCGTTTGGGAATCCCAGGGGAAGTTGGAGGCCATCACGCTGTTCTTCTCCGTCTACTCGGATGCAACCGACATTCCGCTTCTGATCCTGATTGCAATCGCCATCGGAATCGCCGTCAAAAGAGGCCTTGTCAGCGTCCATCCGGCCGGTCTGATCGTGGCCTGCACGCTGACAGTGGCTTTCCTGGCCATGCCGCGCGTAGCCTTCGGTTCCTGGATGGCCGATCAGCGCCTCGTGGTCGGCATCTTCTTCATGACGCTTGGCTTCATTTCTGTCGGTCTGAGGAGACTTGAGGGACACAATGCTTTCTTTGCGGTCTGCCTGGTCGCGGTCGCCTTTCGTGTCGTTGACGTTTCCGCGCATTGGGTGGCGATTTCGCAGCCTCTTCTGGAGCTTAAGAGTTCGCTTCGTCTCATGCCCGAGGGTTCGCGTCTTCTTGTTACCGAGGCTGACGACCCCGCAGAGGCAGCGATCGACGTCGCCTTGTCCCATGCGCCGACGCTGGCGGTGATCGAGCGTTCGGCGCTCGTCTCACGTCTTTTCGTCGTGCCTGGAAAACAGATCCTTCACGCACGGCCCCCATATGGCGGGCACGTGGATACGGAAGACGGAGATACGCCGCGTATCAGCCGCGTCATCGTCGATTCGAACGAAGAGGGGGCCTCTGCCGACGGGCCTCATTACTGGGACAAGTGGCCGGACTTCTACGACTACCTGATCGTTCTCGGTACCGATCCTGACGAGACGGCCAATCCCGCGCCCGATCTCTTGCAGATCGCGCGCATTGGGCGCGGGTTCCAGCTCTATAAAGTGAGGAAGGCTTCTTAGGCCGTCTTCGCGAAAAGCTCGCGCCCGATCAGCATGCGGCGGATCTCGCTGGTGCCCGCGCCGATCTCGTAGAGCTTGGCGTCGCGCAGCAGGCGGCCTGTCGGGTAGTCGTTGATGTAACCGTTGCCGCCGAGAAGCTGGATGGCGTCGAGGGCCATCTTTGTGGCGTTTTCGGCCGCGTAGAGGATCGCGCCTGCGGCGTCCTCGCGGGTGGTCTCGCCCCGGTCGCAGGCCTTGGCGACCGCATAGACATAGGCTTTCGAGGCGTTCATGGTCACGTACATATCGGCGATCTTGCCCTGCACGAGCTGGAACTCGCCGATGGCCTGGCCGAACTGCTTGCGTTCGTGGATATAGGGCAGCACCACGTCCATGCAGGCCTGCATGATGCCTGTGGAGCCCGCCGCCAACACGGCGCGCTCGTAATCGAGGCCGGACATGAGCACGTTCACACCCTTGCCGACTTGACCGAGCACGTTCTCCTCCGGCACCTCGCAATCCTCGAAGACGAGTTCGCACGTATCCGAGCCGCGCATGCCGAGCTTGTCGAGCTTCTGATGGGTGGAGAAGCCCTTGAAACCCTTCTCGATGAGGAAGGCCGTGATGCCGCGCGGGCCAGCTTCCGGATCGGTCTTGGCATAGACCACGAGGGTCTCGGCGATGGGGCCGTTGGTGATCCACATCTTGTTGCCGTTGAGCACATAGCGGTCGCCGCGCTTCTCGGCGCGGGTGCGCATGGAGACCACGTCGGAGCCCGAGCCCGGCTCGGACATGGCCAGCGCGCCCACATGCTCGCCCGAGATCAGCTTCGGCAGGTAGCGGCGCTTCTGCTCCTCGTTCCCGTTGCGGCGGATCTGGTTGACGCAGAGGTTGGAATGCGCGCCGTAGGAGAGGCCCACCGAGGCGGAGGCCCGGGAGATCTCCTCCATGGCGATCACGTGCTCGAGATAGCCGAGGCCCGTCCCGCCATATTCCTCCTCGACCGTGATGCCATGCAGGCCGAGCTCGCCCATCTGGGGCCAGAGATCGCGCGGGAACTGGTTGGTCCGGTCGATCTCATCGGCGCGCGGAGCGATCTTCTCCTGCGCGAAATCGCGCACGGTCTCGCGGATGGCGTCGGCGGTTTCGCCGAGATCGAAATTGAAGCCCTTGGCGGCATTCGGCAGCATCGGTTGTCCTCCCAGTTCCATTCTTCGCCCCGGACGGTGCGCGATGGATCGCTCTCTCGATGGGCATTTTGGTCAGCAATGCTGCCCTTATCAAGGCCGATAGAGCAGGAAAATGGCATCGGCAGCGGTCGGCGACCCCGTCATTGGTCGTATCTTATCAACAAAAAAGGCTCCCGCACGTCTTGCAGGAGCCTTCTCAGCATCATCGCCTTGAACCCTATTCGCTGACGCTCGCCGTCTGCACCGGGTCCATGTCGCGGCATAGGCCGAGCGGCTTGAGGCGGCTGTGGTCGCGCGGGTCGCAGGCGCTCTGGACGAACATCCGCCACTGGTTCTCCGTGCCGTAGAAGGTGTTGCGGTCCACGTCGCCCTTGACGCCGGGAACGCGGCCCGTGGTCGTGAACTGCCAGAAGGTCCAGCGGCGGTCGCTGTAACGCTCGTGTGGCTCGGCGGCCGTGCTGCGGATCCAGAAGGGATAGTCGTTGAACTCGCCTTCAAGGATCTCCTTGTGGAAGGTGATGTCGGTATAGATGATCGGCCGCTTGCCGGTGTGAGCCTCCATCTCGCGCAGCATGACCTGGATCATGGCGAGGGCCTGCTCGCGCGGAACCTTCTTGGGGCAGTTCACCGACTGGCCGTTCCATTCCACGTCCAGAACCGGGGGGAGGGCGTCCGGGTCCTGCGGCACGTTCTTCTTGAACCAGGCCGCCTGATCCTGGGCCGGGCTGCACCAGAAGACGAAATGATAGGCGCCGCGCGGCACGCCGGCCTTCTTGGCGGCCCACCAGTTCTCATGAAACTTGCTGTCCAGGTGGTCGTCGCCCTCGGTCGCCTTGATGAAGGCGAACTTGGTGCCGGCCTGGCCGAGGGATGCCCAGTCCACGTCGCCCTGCCATTTCGAAATGTCGACGCCGTGGATCGGGAGCTGATGGGCCCTGGCGACGCCCTGGTGCGGCCGGACATCGCCCTTGGTCGGGTAGCGGCTCGATGACGGGGCGATCGCGCAGGAGGCGAGGCCGAAGGCGATCGCGGCGAGGGCGCCGAACCGGGCTGCCCGAACGAACGTCGTCAGGCCAGAGCTCTTGGAACGGCTGGGGGAGCGGCGGCGGGGCTTCATCGGCTCAACTGTATTGTACGCAGGACTGGATCGCACCAGGGATGCCCGAAGAGCGTTAACAGGCCCTTACGACGGCCATGCGCAACAAGCTTACAGATGAAACCAGGCCGTTGCGATACCTAAAAAGGCGAAGAAGCCGACGATGTCGGTGATGCTGGTGACGAAGGGACCCGACGAGACCGCGGGATCGACGCCCAGCCGGTTGAGCGTGAGGGGAACGAAGATCCCCCCGATGGCTGCGAAGAACAGGACCGTGATGAGCGCAAGGCCGATCACGAGGCCGATCTCCGGCGACTGGAACCAGAAGCCCGCAATAGCCCCCATGATGAGGGCGAAAGCCAGGCCGTTGAGCAGCCCGACCGCCGCCTCGCGGCGGATGATGCGCCAGGCATTGGAGCGCCCGAGTTCGCGGGTGGCGAGCGCGCGGACGGCCACGGTCATGGTCTGGGTGCCGGCATTGCCGCCCATGGAGGCGACGATGGGCATGAGGATGGCGAGCGCCACCATCCGCTCCAGCGACCCTTCGAAGAAGCGGATGACTCCCGCGGCCAGGAAGGCCGTGCACATATTCGCGAAGAGCCAGGGAAAGCGGCTTCTCTGCGTGTAGAGGATCGTATCGGAAAGCTCTTCGTCCGATTTCACGCCGCCGAGCTGCTTGATGTCGGCGTCGGCCTCCTCCTCGAGCACGTCGACGATGTCGTCGACGAGGATGGTTCCGACGAGGCGGCCCTCTTCGTTGACCACGGCGGCGGAGACGAGGTTGTAGCGCTCGAACAGGCGCGCCACTTCCTCCTGGTGCTGGGTCGCCTCTACCCGGTCCGGCTCGTCGTTCATGACCTCCTGGATCGTGACCGGGCGCTTGGAGCGAAGCAGCTTGTCCAGGGGGACCGCCCCCAGCAGGTGTGCCGCCGGGTCGATGACGAAGATCTCGTAGAACGTCTCCGGCAGGTCCTCCGTCTCGCGCATGAAGTCGATCGTCTGCCCCACAGTCCAGAACGGGGGCACGGCGATGAACTCGGTCTGCATGCGCCGGCCGGCGCTGTCCTCCGGGTAGTCCAGGGAGCGCTGGAGCGCGACGCGCTCGATGGCGGGAAGCTGTCCGAGAACCTCGGCCTTCTCGTCTTCCGGAAGGCTTTCGAGAATGGTGACGGCATCGTCGGAATCGAGATCCCGAACGCCCTCGGCCACGGTCGCGGTCTCGAGCTCTTCGAGAATCTCCTCGCGGACGGCTTCGTCCACTTCGGTGAGGGCCGCGAAATCGAAGGAGGAGCCGAGAAGCTCGATCAGGCGGTGGCGGTGCTCGGGCTCCAGCGCTTCGAGAAGATCGCCGAGCTCGGATTCGTGGAAGTCTTCGACCAGCTGCTGCAGGCGCTCGGCTTCCGAAGCCTCGATGGCATCGGTGACGGCGGCCAGGAACTCGGGATTAAGCTCGCCTTCCTCGTCCCGGAACGCTGGGATCTCGCGTTCGGGCCCCTCGGGCATCGGAAGCGGCGTCTTGTCTTCGACTTCCAGCATGAGCCGTCCTCGGAAGGTGGGTGCAGGCCTTTTAGGGATGCCTGCGAACCTGCGCAATGCGCCCAAAAGACCTTCGCGAAGAATCGGTTGCAGGCTTTTCTTGCCGGGTGGATTCCGGGACTTGAGGCAATGATTCAAGTGGCCCGTGAGGCTCGGCAATCATAACCAACAAAAAAGGCCCCGGAAGGGGCCTTCTTGCAATGCCCGAAGGCATTCCGGTGAGTTGGTGCGGCCAAGAGGACTCGAACCTCCACGGGTCTCCCCACTAGCACCTCAAGCTAGCGCGTCTACCAATTCCGCCATGGCCGCGGAACTCGTCGCCAGGACAAGCCGTCCTGATGTGGTGGCGGCTCTAGCAGATCGATCTGGCGACTGCAAGCCTATCCTTGGAACTTCCGGCTTTTGAGCGGCGCGAATGCCTCTCCTGCAAGGGGCGGTATAGGCGATAAGCCCCTGGGATGACTATATAAGCGAAGTTTTCCAGGCAGGGCGCAGGTTGACCGCCCCTCGCGCAAGGGGCACAGCATTCGCGATCTGGCGGCCCGCTACCCAAGGTGAATCAGTGTCGAACCTGCGAGACAGCTTAGCCAACCGGTTTCCTGCCGTGACGGGCTCCGAGCCGGTGGAATGGGCCATTTCGGACGGTCTGACCCCCTATGAGGAGGCCGTCGCCATCATGGAGGCCCGCGCCGAGGCCATTGCAGCGGGACAGGCGCGGGAGCTCGTCTGGCTCGTGGAGCATCCGCCGCTCTACACGGCGGGAACCTCGGCCAAGGCGGCGGACCTCGTGGACCCCGACCGTTTCCCGGTTCACCAGACGGGCCGGGGAGGGCAATTCACCTATCACGGCCCGGGGCAGCGGGTGGCCTATGTCATGCTCGACCTCAAGCGCCGGGAGCCGGACCTGCGCCGATACGTGGCGGCCCTGGAGGCTTGGCTCATCGCGACGCTCGAAGGCTTCAACGTGCGTGGCGAGCGCCGGGAGGATCGGGTCGGCGTTTGGGTCAGGCGGCCGGACAAGGGGGAGGCGGCCGAGGACAAGATAGCCGCCATCGGCATCCGCGTGCGCCGCTGGGCGACGTTCCACGGGATCAGCCTGAACGTGGAGCCGGATCTGTCCCATTTTTCGGGGATCGTCCCCTGCGGCGTGACCGAGCATGGGGTCACGAGCCTCGTCGATCTCGGCATTCCCGTCACGATGCCCGAGGTCGATGCGGTCATGCGCCGGGCCTTCGAGGAGATCTTCGGTTCGACCGAGAGAGTGGAGACACCGTTGCTCCGGAGCCACTCGGCTTAGGATTTTTGCCAAGGACACGGCAAGGCTTCTCCACAACGCCGCTCCGTGCTCTAAGCTGTTGCAAACGGCTCATCACTGGCGGAACTTTCATGCAACGCGCTCTTCTTGCTTCCCTTATCGCCCTGGCCGCCTCTGCCTGCGCCTACCGGCCCGACCCTACGGAACTGGTCAAGATCGTCGATTCGCCGGCCGACGTCAGCGCCTGCACGCGGCTCGGAGAGGTGAGCCCGGTGATGCCGACGACGCCCGGAACCCACAGGCCCGTCAATGTGGGGTTCGGCCTGACCCTGGGCAGTTCCACCTTCGGCTACGCCGTCGAGGACATGCTCCAGGCCACGGTCGCCCTGGGCGGTACGCACCTGTACCTGCAGCAGGTCTCCGCCGACTGGTCGCTCGTGCGCGGCATCGCCTATCGTTGCGGTTCCGGTGCCATCCGCGATGCGGCCGTCATTCGTGCGAAAGGCTGATGGGGCTCCCCGCCCGAACCCAGTTGCGCAGGCTCCCCGGTTCTCGGTACTGAGGGGGCAACGCCCTCGGCTCGCGGCCTGGAAGGGGCTGAAAGAGCAAGAACCAAGGGAGATTGCCGCCGTGCCCATCATCGCTACCTCCGCCGATCTGACCTCGGACACCGCGCGGGCAAACCGCGCCGCCTGGGCTGAACTGGCCCGGGACCTCCAGGCCAAGCGGCAGGCCGTGGCGGAGGGAGGGCCCGCGAAGGCGCGCGAGCGGCACCTTGCCCGCGGCAAGCTCCTGCCGCGCGAGCGCGTGACGCGCCTGCTCGATCCCGGAGCGCCGTTCCTGGAACTCGGGGCGCTGGCCGCCCACGGCATGTACGATGACGCCATCCACGGGGCCGGCATCATCACCGGCATCGGCCGGGTCGAGGGCCGCGAGGTCATGATCGTCTGCAACGACTCGACGATCAAGGGCGGCACCTATTATCCGATGACGGTGAAGAAACATCTGCGCGCGCAGGAAATAGCGCGCGAGAACCGTCTGCCCTGCATCTACCTCGTGGATTCCGGCGGCGCGAACCTGCCGCACCAGACGGAGGTCTTCCCCGACCGGGAGCATTTCGGCCGCATCTTCTACAACCAGGCCATGCTTTCCTCGATTGGCATTCCGCAGATCGCCTGCGTCATGGGCTCGTGCACGGCGGGCGGCGCCTATGTGCCCGCCATGTCGGACGAGACGATCATCGTCCGTCATCAGGGCACGATCTTCCTCGGCGGTCCTCCGCTCGTGAAGGCGGCGACGGGCGAGGTGGTCTCGGCGGAGGATCTCGGCGGCGCGGACGTGCATGCCCGCCTCTCGGGCGTGGCGGACCACTACGCCACCGACGACGTGCATGCGCTCGCCATCGCGCGCCGCATCGTCGGCACGCTGAACACCCGCAAGAGCATCGACATCGATCTCGCAGATCCGGTGGAGCCGAAATATTCCATCGACGATCTCGACGCGATCGTGCCGACCGATCTCAAGAAGCAGTACGACATCCGCGAGGTGATCGCGCGGTTGGTCGACGGCTCCGAGTTCGACGAGTTCAAGCGGCTCTACGGCACGACGCTTGTAACGGGCTTCGCCCGGATCTGGGGCATGCCGGTGGGCATCGTCGCCAACAACGGCATCCTGTTCTCGGAGAGCGCGCTCAAGGGCGCGCATTTCATCGAGCTGTGCTGCCAGCGCCGCATTCCGCTTCTCTTCCTGCAGAACATCTCCGGCTTCATGGTCGGCCGCCAGTACGAGGCGGGCGGCATCGCCAAGGACGGCGCGAAGCTCGTGACGGCGGTGGCCTGCGCCCAGGTGCCGAAGATCACGCTGCTCGTCGGCGGCTCCTTCGGGGCGGGCAATTACGGCATGTGCGGCCGCGCCTATTCCCCGCGCTTCCTCTTCATCTGGCCGAACTCCCGCATCTCCGTCATGGGCGGCGAGCAGGCGGCGAGCGTTCTCGCCACCGTGCGGCGGGACAATATCGAGGCCGAGGGCAAGTCCTGGAGCGCGGACGAGGAGGAGGCCTTCAAGGCTCCCATCCGCGACAGGTACGAGGCGGAGGGCTCGCCTTACTACGCCACCGCGCGCCTGTGGGACGACGGCATCATCCTGCCTTCGGAAACCCGCCGCGTTCTGGCGCTCGCCTTCTCGGCGGCCCTGAACGCTCCCGTGCCCGAAACGAAGTTCGGCGTGTTCAGGATGTAGCCTCTCCCGAAGAGGGCGGGCGATCAGTTTGCAGGTGGAGGGGCCATCTTTCGCCGTGCGGGCTTTGAGCCTGTGTTAGCCTTTCGCCGCTCCAAATCATTGTTTAGCGCCTGTAAGGCCTCGGCTTCGGCAAGCGCTTTCTCGATCTCCTCGTCGACTCTCCGGCTTTTCTCCTCTTCGATCCGGTCCTGCTCTGCCTCGATATGGCCTATTGCATATCCGGACAGGCCGGTCGGGTCGAAGGACGCTGCTTGATTGAGAACGGTCGAGGTCATGCGGTGTCGGGCTTGGGTTTCCTGCATGTCGGCGATGGCGGCAAGAGCACCGGATCCCACGACGCCCTGCTCAGGCGGAGCGGCCGTTTGGTTGCAAGCAGTCAGAAGCGGAAGTGTCGCAAGGATAAGGCTAGGGAGAGTGAGGCGCTGAGGAGCCATTAGCAGATTCCCGAAAACACCCCATCTTACTATAGGCACGATCCGTGGAGGCCTCTCCGAACGGGGGGGGGCGTGAGCATGAAGAAGGGCGTCGACGATCATGCATAGGAGCGGGCGCGAAGCTCTTGTGCCGCTCACGTCATGCGCCTGCCGATGTTCGATATCCCTGGCTTCAGAAGGCCTTTGCGTAGGTCGTCCGCGAGGCCTTTTTGCCGCCGCCCTGGATCGTGATCAGCAGGGGTGTTACAACGAAAACCTCTGAACTCTCGGACATCTACAACAACGTCCTCGTCGCCATTGATCTGAGGCGCGGCATCAACAATGGTGAGCCGGCACTTCATGCGGCCTGGATCGATGCGGTCATCCCTCAGCCTGGCGAGACGGTGATCCATGTGGGGGCCAGGATCAGCTACTACACCGCCATCTTGGCGCGGCTCACTGAGCCGGGTGGGCATGTCAAGACCTTCGGGTACGAGGCGGATCTGACCACTGAGGCTTGACGGAATCTTCAGCCCTATTCGAATATGACCATCCATGTCGGTTCCGCGTTCGGTCATGTTCTGCCAAGTGCCGACATCGTCTACGTGAATGCTGGCGTCCTGGCACCTGGCGTCGAGTGGCTGCGCGCGCTCAATTCCGGAGGACGGCCTATCTTCCCCTGGCAGCCGCATAAAGGCTGGGGATCGGCGCTGTTGGTAACATGGCAGAAGAAAGGCTTCGACGAAGGCACTGATGACGGTGGGGTTCATCTCCTGCAATTACGTGGCTGAGAAGATCTCGGTCAGCCGATTGCCGACCGAAACCGATCTTGCGGCCGTTCGATCCATTTGGATCCGAAGCGCGCAGCCCCCGATGCAAGCGCCGTCGCCGTTTACGATGATGCCTGGTTTTCCTCGTAAGATGTCGAGGTGTGACAGGGACAGGGCCGAAATGCATTCGGCTTTGTCTCAGCAGAACTATCTTAGATCACGAAGAAATCGTGATAAGTGAGCTTGAGGTTCTTGGCCAAGGTTGCGATCTTCACCTGCGCCTTGGAGCCTGTGCCGTCGGCGTCGTAGTAGAGAGCGCCGGTGTCTTTGTCGTAGACGATGCGGTCCTCCCGGTCCTTGGCCTTTGTACTCTTCACGAACATGTCGGAGGTAAAGCCTTTCGGCTTGGATAGGGAACCTGACCCGAGCTTGGTGAAGTATTTGTTGTCGAGCCAGAACGAGTCGTATTTCGGGTCGAAGTCGTAGATCCGATCCACATTGGCGCTCTTGCTCGGCTTGGTGTCGAACACGAAGACGTCCTTGCCTGACCCGCCATAAAGCTTGTCGTTGCTAGAGCCGCCATGGAGGGTGTCGTTGCCGCCCTGGCCCTTCAGCGTATTCGTGCCCGCATGGCCGAAGAGTTCGTTGGCGGTGCTGGAACCGGTGAGGCTCGCGCTCTTCTTCGAGGAGACGCCGGAGAGCTTGAGCACCTCCACCTCGGCGGAAGACGAGAGGGCATAGGAGGTGGAAGCGATCACCGTGTCGCGTCCGGCGCTTCGCGCTTCAACGACCACGTCGCGGCTCGAATCCACCCGGTACGTGTCGTTGCCCGTTCCGCCTTCGAGCCGGTCGCTGCCTGCCCCGCCATCGAGCACATCGTTGCCGCCCTCACCATGCAACTTATCCGCACCGCCAGCGCCGCTGAGAGTGTCGCCGAAGCCGGTGCCGATATAGTGATCGTCGAACCCGGTGCCGGAGCGTGCGATAGCCTTTGTCCTTGGGTCCACGATTTGTGCGTATGCATCGACATTTTCGGCTGCAAAGCCGATGCTCGGAGCCCCATCGGCCCAGGCAACCATGAGGCGTCCGTCGGCGAGCTCTGTGAGTGTCGGAGCGAGCTGGCTGCCAACCGTCGTCGACTTGACGCGCAGATCGTTGCCAATGCGCTCGCCTGCATTCGAGAAGATCGAGATGAAGATGTCAGGATCGCCCGCAGAGATCATGTTTTGCCAGACGACAGCAAAACCTCCGTCATGGAGAGCAAGTATGTCATAGGCAGAGTATGACAAAAACAAATCGCTTACAGCCGGAAGGATGATGTCCTTGTCGATGCCGGAGAGTTTCAATCTGAGACTGGTCGCGTTTTCTTGAACGTGCTCAAACCACGCGAGCAAGAGGCGCCCGTCTGAAAGCTGCTCGACCTCTGGCTGTGTATAGGTGACTTCGGTGCTGCCGGTGGGTAGCGGCACATCGGTTGCGTCGGTGGAAGGATCTATGCCGGCCTTCAGGATCCGGCTGTAAATATTACCGGAACTCGTTGGAGCAAGGCTTCGTCCGTTGATTGCCTCGTAGCTTATGATGAAGCGGTCATTGGAGAGCGAGGTCAAGGTTGCACCGGAGAACAGGTTCCCCTCTCCGGGCATGGCCGCAGAATATGTCCCGCCATTCAGGCTTGCATTGCTGTGATAGGCCTGAACATGTATGGCCGCAGCGCTGCCTTTTTCTCCAAAGGCGACGACAAAGCCTCCATTGCTCAAAGCTGCGATCGCAGGCGTCGTGAGATATCCGCTCCGCTGGGAGGCGACCTGAAGCGGGCCGCCGATTGCCACTCCATCAGGGCTGTAAACCTTGGTCTCGTTAGTGAGGATAGAAGCAGGCCCCTCTACGACAATCTTGAGATAGGTAATGGCGATGCGGCCGTCGCTGAGGACGGCGACATCCGCTTGCTGCGCGTTTTCGGCAATGGTGAATTCGCTGTTCAGAGGTTTCTTATCGGCGCCAAACAGTCGTGCCTTCGCAGCAGGTGCGCCTGTCGAATTGTCGATCCAGACGGCAACAAATCCCCCGGTTTTCAAGGCAATGGCCTTTGGCTGGTATTGATCCTTGTCCGACGGATTATGAAGAAGAAACTCGGAGCCCCACAGAGCAGGCGCGGCCATGGCGTGAATTCCCTGATTGAAACAGGATATCCTTATGAATCGGGCCTGCCGTTGCGGATACTCTCTGAACTGGGAGGGGCGCTGCGGATCGTGGAATCCAGTCCCAAAAATGTTGCGGCCAAGCAACACCCTTAAACCTTCAACATCTTGCCCTTCTTGGCCCGGGCTCCGCCGCGATCCCGCCATAAACCGGGAGCACCTCATAGGGCAGGCTAAAGTGCTTCAAAACCAAAGCTTTATGGCGCGATACCTGGGGCGGAACCCGGATTAAGGCTGTTGGCTGATCCTTCGTAAGGATCGTTGCGTCGGTGGCGCGGCACATGGCAGATCACGGGAGTTCCAGAGGCTTGGATCTCCCTGTGGGAACCGGGTGGAAAAGAGTGCGGACCATGGATGCGCGCCTGATCGACAAGTCGAACCTGCCGAGCCGCCGTGGCGCGTTCCGCCTCGGCCTCCTCGATGATGGCGCGATCCTCGCGACCGACGCCGCCTCGGGTCATCTCTGGACATGCGCGAAAACCGTGGGTCCTGCGCGGGATGGGGTGTCGCCCATCACGCCGGAGCTGCAGAAAAAGAAACCTATGCGGACGTTTAAGCTCATCGCTGCCACTCTCTGGTTGGCCTCTTTCGGTGCCGGCGCGGCCTATGCGCTGGATGCTGCACCGCGTCCGCAGCCGCTTACGCCCGCTCTCGCACCCGCCATGGCGCCCGCCACCAAGTACGGCTCTGTGCGCGACGCCCTGCGCAGCGGCATGCGCGACTACAATGCCGGCGACAAGGTCGGCGCCGTCCATGCGCTCGAATTCGCGGCCGGGCAGGGGCACTCCCTCGCGCTCTGGAAGCTCGGGCGCATGTATGCCGATGGCGACGGCGTCGAGCATGACGATCTGAAGGCTTTCGAGTACTTCTCGAAACTGGCCGACCAGCATGCGGACGAGAGCCCGGATTCGCCGAACGCCGCCGTCGTCTCCAGCGCCTTCGTGGCGCTCGGTTCCTATTTCCTGGATGGGATCAAGGGCACCTATGTGTCGGCCAATCCGGAGCGCGCCGTGGAGATGTTCAACTACGCGGCGTCCTATTTCAGCGACTCCAACGCGCAGTACAATCTCGCGCGCCTTTACCTGGAAGGCACCGGCGTCCGGAAGGACGCGCGCCATGCGGCCCGCTGGTTCAACCTGGCGGCCGAGAAGGGGCACACGGCCTCCCAGGCGCTCCTGGGGCACCTGCTGATCACGGGGCAGGGCGTTCCGCGTCAGCGCGCCAAGGGCCTCATGTGGCTGACGCTCGCACGCGAGGCTTCCACCGACGCGGTCAAGGATCAGTGGATCGTGGATCTCTACGAGGATGCCTTCGCGGCCGCCGACGAGAGCGACCGCAAGCTCGCGCTCGCTCTTCTGGAGCAGTACATCCAGTCACGCCGCTGATCCGCGGCGTCTCGCTTTAATCGATATCGAGATCGACGATCACCGGCACGTGGTCGGAGGGCTTGTCCCAGCCGCGCACTTCCTTGCGGATCGAGGCCGATCTCAGCCGGTCCTGCGCCTGGGGCGAGAGCAGCAGGTGATCGATGCGGATGCCGTTGTTCCGCTGGAAGGCGCCTGCCTGATAATCCCAGAACGAATAGAGTCCCGGCTGGTCGCTGCAGGCGCGCACCGCGTCGACGAGGCCGAGAGTGAGAAGCTCCCGGAACTTCGCCCGGCTCTCCGGCTGGAACAGGGCGTCGTTGACCCAGGCCCCCGGGTCGAGGGCGTCCTTGGGCTCGGGGATCACGTTGTAGTCGCCGCCCAGAACGAGGGGCTCCTCGAACGCCAGCAGGCTGCGGGCATGAGCACACAGCCGGTCCATCCAGGCGAGCTTGTACTCGAATTTGGGAGTGCCGATGGGATTGCCGTTCGGCAGGTAGATCGAGGCCACCCGCACGGCGCCCGCGGCGGTCGAGATCACGCCTTCCAGATAGCGCGCCTGCTCGTCGCTCTCATCGCCCGGCAGCCCCCGCCGCACGTCCTCCAGCGGACGCTTGGAGAGAATGGCGACGCCGTTATAGGCCTTCTGGCCATGCGTCACGACATTGTAGCCCAGCCCCTCGACCTCGCTGCGGGGAAAGGCCTCGTCCATGCACTTGAGTTCCTGCAGGCAGACGACATCCGGATCCGCGCTCTTCACGAAGGTGGCGAGATGGTCGAGCCTTTGCTTGATCGAGTTCACGTTCCAGGTGGCGATACGCATCGCGTCACTCTCGCTGTCTTGTTCCCCTTGCTTCATCGGATTTTCGTCCTCGACTGGCAAGCTGGAACTTCGTCATCGTCCTGTGGTTGCCTGCGGGCCCGGGTTCTGGCACGGGCTTGATGCGTTCGGCTCCCGGCCTTCCGATGAGGTCCGCCATCCTTCGCTCCGCTTCCACGAGGCCGCTTCATGCCCAATGTCGAAATCCATGGCTACGCCATCGTCTCCGACAACGACTGCATCGCCGATGCCTCGGGCCGCACGCCCGAGATCCTGCGCAACGATGCCGACTGGGCCTATTTCCAGGCCGAGCTCAACAGGTCGGCCGTCACCGTGCTCGGACGTCTGGGGCATGAGGCCAATCCGAATCCGAGAGGCCGGTTGCGGATGATCCTGTCCTCGTCCTCGACCGGGCTCGAACGGCGTGCCGACGGCTGGTGGTGGAATCCTGAGACGCTGCCCTGGGATCGGGCGATCGGAATTGTTTTGCCCGAGGGCGGCCGGGTCGCAGTCCCAGGCGGACGCCGGGTCTTCGATCTGTTTCTGGCGATCGGATACGACGCCTTCCACCTCACGCGCGCGGAAGGCAGCGTCGTGCCGGGTGGCGTTCCCGTCTTCTCGGGCTGTGGGAAGGGGCGAAGCGCGGAAGCCGTCCTTTCGGAGCGCGGGTTGCGCCCGGACGAGCGCCGGATTCTGGACCCGGCAGGACCGGTCTCCCTGACGATCTGGCGCAGCGCCGCCGGGCTGTGAGAACAGGGGTCTGAGTGAGCTGGCGGACCGGAGCAGATGCCGGGTCGGCACCTGCTCCGCGCAGGCTCAGGCTGCGGCGGTCAAGGAGGGGTAATCGGTATAGCCCTCGGTATTGCCGCCATAGAAGGTCGCGCGGTCCGGCTCGTTGAGCGGGCCGCCGAGACGGAAGCGCTCCACGAGATCCGGATTGGCGATGAAGAGCCGCCCGAAGGCGACGAGATCCGCCCGTCCGCTCGAGATCGCCTCCGCGGCCATGTCGCGCGTGTAGCCGTTATTGGCGATATAGGCGCCCCGGAAGGAGCGGCGCAGACCGGCATAATCGACATCGACCGCGTTCCGGTCGCCCTGCGTGGCGCCTTCGATCATGTGGATGTAGCCGATCCCCAGGCCATCCAGCTTCTCGACCACATGGCTGAACAGGGCCTGAGGGTTGGAATCCGCCGCATCGTTGACCTTGGCCGGGGAGAGGCGGATGCCGACGCGTCCCTTGTCCCAGACCTTGAGTACGGCCTCGACCGCCTCGACCGTCAGGCGGGCACGATTCTCGATGGAGCCGCCATAGGCGTCCGTGCGGCGGTTGGAGCCGTCCTTCATGAACTGGTCGAGCAGGTAGCCGTTGGCCGCGTGAATCTCGACACCGTCGAACCCGGCCTCCTTGGCATTGCGGGCGGCATTCTCATAGTCTCGCAGGATGCCGGGGATCTCGGAGAGTTCGAGCGCGCGCGGCTCGGAGACGTCGGCGAATCCGCTTTCGAGAAACGTCTTGGTCTGAGCCCGAAGGGCCGAGGGGCCTACGGGCGCAGCGCCGCCGGGCTGAAGCGAGGTATGGGACACGCGCCCGACATGCCAGAGCTGGATGAAGATGCGCCCGCCGGCCTTGTGGACGGCATCCGTCACCTTGCGCCAATGTGCCGTCTGCTCGGGGGTATAGATGCCCGGCGTGCGCAGATAGCCCTGACCCTGCGCGGAGATCTGCGAGCCTTCCGAGATCAGGAGGCCGGCGCTCGCGCGCTGTGCGTAATAGGTGGCCGTGATATCGCGGGCCACATCTCCCTCTCCCGCCCGGTTACGGGTGAGGGGAGCCATGACCAGGCGGTTGGGCAGGGTCAGGTCGCCCAGAGTGAAGGGCTGGAACAATACGTTGGCATCGGCGGGCATCGTAAACCTCATATGGTCCTGTGAAATTCATAAAAGCACAGGTTGGCATGAGATAAGAAGCCTTCCGTCCGCTGCAACGGAAGGCTGCCATGCAGAAATCGGATGGCTCGGCCTCAGGCGCTGGCTTCATCGAGCTGTGCGATGTCCCCCTGATCGAGGCGAAGCTGCGTGGCCTTCACGATATCCTTCAACTGCTCCACGCTCGTGGCGCTGGCAATGGGGGCCGTGAGCCCGGGGCGGGCGATGAGCCAGGCCAGGGCCACCTGGGCCGGACTGGCCTGGTGACGGGCGGCGATATCGTCCAGGGCTGAAAGGATGCGCCTGCCCCTGTCGTTGAGATAGGCGGCCATGCGCCCGCCGCGCACGCTCTTCCCGAAATCCGCTTCCGAGCGGTACTTGCCTGTCAGGAAGCCGCTGGCGAGACCGTAATAGGGAATGACGCCGATTTCCTCCCGGCGGCACAGGGGCTCCAGCTCGGCCTCATACTCGGCGCGGTCGTAGAGATTGTATTTCGGCTGCAGGCTCTCGTAGCGCGGCAGGCCGTGCTCGGCGCTGGTCGCCAGCGCTTCCTTCAGCCGCGAGGCCGTGAAATTCGAAGCGCCGATCGCGCGCACTTTCCCCTCCCGGATGAGCTCGCCGTATGCGCTGAGCGTCTCCTGCTGCGGCGTGTCGGGATCGTCGCGATGGGATTGGTAGAGATCGATGTAGTCGGTCTGGAGCCGCTGGAGCGACGCTTCGACCGCTGCGCGGATGTAGTTCCGCGACAACCCTTTCCGGCTCGGTCCCATCTCGGATCCGACCTTGGTGGCGATCACGAGCCTGTCGCGATGGCCGCGCGCCTTCATCCATTTGCCGATGATGGTTTCCGACTCGCCGCCTGTGTTTCCGGGAGCCCAGGTGGAATAGACATCGGCCGTGTCGATGAAATTGAGGCCCGCATCGACATAAGCATCGAGCAGCCTGAAGGATGTCGCCTCATCCGCGGTCCAGCCGAAGACGTTGCCGCCGAGGCAGAGGGGTGAAACCAACAGGTTCGAACGGCCGAGCCGGCGCTTTTCCATCGTCATCTCCTTATCCGCAGCCGATGTGGTGCGAATAAGGGCATTGGCAAGATGACAAATCAAGACGGCATCCGGCCCGCTGGTCACGGACCGGATGCCACCTCATTCTTCCCGTCAGGCCGCAGCGCTCAACGCGATGCCGCGAGCCTCTGCGAAAGCCACGAGATCGGATTCGCAATCGATGCGGTGCCGCTGGTCGATCATCCAGCCCTTCTCGTCGCGAACGACGATGTAGCCGCGGGCCTGGAGGCGGGAGATCACGGACTGGACCCCGCTCGTCTCATTCCGCGTCACGCCGCGTTCCGCGATGAAGCGCTCGATGGCGGCCTGCGCGGCCTGCGCGAGATCGATGGCGTCCGCGCGGTTCGCCGGCTTGGCCTTGGCTTTCGCCTGAGCCATGATACGCGCCGGGTCGCGCCGCACGGATTTCCAGCCGCCGCGGCCGGAGATCTGCGATGCGTTCTGTTCCGGCTCGACGGCACGGATTGCGGCAGGCGCCTCTGTCACCAGGATCTTTGGCGCAGGAGGCGGAGCGGGCTGTGGGGCAGGGCGGGGCGCTGCGGCTTTCGAGGCGCCTTGCACCGTGGGCAGAACAGCCTTCTTCTCGACCGGCTTCGCCCTCTCCACGGGCTTGGACGCAACGGGCTTGGACGCGACCTCTCGCGCCATCTCACGCTGCGCCCGCTCACGGGCCGCTGCGCGTGCCGCTTCTTCGGCCTGCCGTTCCGCTTCGGCTTCCGCTCTTCGGGCTTCCTCTTCCCGACGCCGGGCTTCCAATGCGCGTTTCTTCGCTTCGGCCTCTGCCTGCTTGGCAGCCGCTTCGCTTCGTGCAGCCGCCTCCGCGGCCCGCTTCACGCGAATGACGAGTCTCTGGTCGATGCGGCCCTTCTCGGCGATGGCGGCGCGCGCGGCTTTGATCATGCCCGCCTCCGTCTCCGCGATGAAGGCTTTCAGTCGCTCGGCGAGAGTGTCCTCGAGAGCTTTGATCGCCTGCTGTACGGCGATGCGCGGATCGACCGGCGCTGCCGCGATGGAAGAGGCTGCCACGGCGCTCTGGACGGGGCGGGGCGCGCGCTCGGCCACAGGCTGGCGAACAGGCCGCGCCTGGATGGCAGACTTGTCCGGGACGGGCCTGGGGCTTGCAGGCTTCGCAGGTCGCGGACGCACTGTTTCCGATGCCGTGATCTTTGCCAGCTTCGAAAGGTCCCGCACGCCGATCAGGCCGAGATCCTGCATCTTCCACCGGATCTGGGTGACCGTGCGCCCGAGCTCGGCGGCGATGCGCTTGTCCGTCATCGGCGGATCGGCGGAAACGAGCGCGCGCAGACGTGCGACGCTGGCTTCATCCCAGGATTGGTGAGGCTGGACGAGCGTGCCGATCAGCCGCGCGCGGGCATAGGTTGCCGGCACGGGCCGTCCCAGTTTCGCGGCCGTCACGGGAACCGGAATTTTGGCCTCCCTGTCACGGCGCAGAATCTCGAGTTCTTCTTCAGTCCAGACCCTGTTCATTGCAGGGTTTCTCCTTTTCTCAGCGAGGCTGGGATCCGGCGAACCTGCATTGCATGAAAAGGAGCGAATGCGCGGAAGAGATGATCGCCGGATCGTGCCGGCGACGGATGACCGTTAGACCGGCATGAAGGGGAAAGGCACCTGAAGGACGGTGCCGGTTCTGACGGAACGAGCCGCCCGGGGCTGTATCGAAGGCCCCGGATCGGGCCGCAGCTCGGCGTCTCTCATCAAGCAACGGCCCCTCGTGAAGCATGCGCTTCGCGAGGCATCCCATTGCGGTCGATGAAGGCCGGTCTGCAGATGCATGATGAACAATTCAAATCAGGAACGATGCGGAGATTTAGTCGGCTTCACGCCAAATCTCAATGCTTCAGACCATCTCTCAAGGGAAAGTTTTTCGCCGTTCCAAAGCCGTCACCGAATGCCGGACGCCCTCGTGTCCACGCAGCGTTCGTAAGACTTGGTTAACCATAAAAGCGCATCCTCAAATTATGAGTCCAAAGTTATTTCAAGCATGGCCGACAAGGGGAGGCTCATGAGCGAGAGCAGCATTGCGCAGACGATTCATGAACGCATCGAAGCCGTCAAAAAGGTCGTGAACCTGATCGCTCAATCGGGCAGGGAGGATGACCTTCACGACTTGCGCGTCCTCCTGATCAACACCACGAGCCTGCTCAAGCGGGATCCGGGGATCGAGGCGGCGGTGGACGATCTCTATGCCGCTTCTGCGGCGCTTGTGAAGGATGCGTTGTCGGGCATCTCTCCCACGGCCCGCTCTCTGCGGCTTCTGCTCTCCGCTTCCGAGCGTTTCTGCGACCGCCTGACGGCTGCGGCGGGGCGTCTCGATCCGGTTCCTGAGCTGCGTTTGAAGGGTCTGGAGGCGGCGTATACGGTTCAGCTGGAGCGGTTCGGCCTGAATGCCGACCTGGACCCTGTGGGCCAGGTTGCCTGAGGCGATCGGGGCCGGTCGCCCGCCTTTTCACGCCGCTCCTTTGCCCCTGCTGGTGCCAGGCCCCGTCCTGCCTCGCGCGGCGGGGTTTTCATCGGGAGGGCCGGGGCTTCCTGCTCCCGTGTCCGATGCGGCCTTTGTCTTTGGCGTCCTGATCTGCGTCTTGCGGCCTCGGTTTTTCTCTTGCGTGGCGGGATTGATTCTTGCGGGCGCAGGGCAGGGACGGCGTGTGGAGTTTTGTTGGGGCGTGCTCCAAATGCCAAAAGCCCTCCGCGCGGGTCGCGCTGGAGGGCTTTTTTGTGTTGGTTGCGGGGACAGGATTTGAACCTGTGACCTTCAGGTTATGAGCCTG
>NZ_JAEA01000018.1 GCF_000518665.1 Microvirga flocculans ATCC BAA-817
CCCGGCCCTGTTGTGACGTTGTATGAGCTGGAGCCTGCGCCTGGGACGAAGTCGTCGCGGGTGATCTCGCTGGCGGACGACATTGCGCGTTCGATGAGCGCGGTGTCGGCGCGCGTGGCGGTGGTGCAGGGGCGCAACGCCATCGGCATCGAGCTGCCCAACCACAAGCGCGAGACGGTGTATCTGCGCGAGCTGCTCGCCTCCCAGGATTTCGAGAGCACCAAGCAGAAGCTCGCCCTGTGCCTCGGCAAGACCATCGGCGGCGAGCCGGTGATCGCGGATCTGGCGCGTATGCCGCACCTGCTGGTGGCCGGCACCACCGGCTCGGGCAAGTCGGTGGCGATCAACACCATGATCCTGTCCTTGGTCTACCGCCTGACCCCGGCGGAATGCCGCCTGATCATGGTCGACCCGAAGATGCTGGAACTGTCGGTCTATGACGGCATCCCGCACCTGCTGACCCCGGTGGTCACCGACCCGAAGAAGGCGGTGGTGGCCCTCAAATGGGCGGTGCGCGAGATGGAGGACCGCTACCGCAAGATGTCGAAGCTCGGGGTGCGCAACATCGACGGCTTCAACGCCCGGGTCTCGGAGGCCAAGGCGCGCGGCGAGACGATCACGCGCACGGTCCAGACCGGGTTCGACCGCGAGACCGGCGAGGCGATCTACGAGGACGAGGTGATGGACCTCGATCCGCTGCCCTACATCGTGGTGATCGTCGACGAGATGGCCGACCTGATGATGGTGGCGGGCAAGGAGATCGAGGGCGCGATCCAGCGCCTGGCGCAGATGGCGCGCGCGGCCGGCATCCATGTGATCCTGGCGACCCAGCGCCCGTCGGTGGACGTGATCACCGGCACGATCAAGGCGAACTTCCCGACGCGGATCTCGTTCCAGGTGACGTCGAAGATCGACAGCCGCACGATCTTAGGGGAAATGGGCGCCGAGCAGCTCTTGGGCCAGGGCGACATGCTCTACATGGCCGGGGGCGGGCGGATCACGCGCGTGCACGGGCCGTTCTGCTCGGACGAGGAGGTGGAGAAGGTGGTGGCGCATCTCAAGCGCCAGGGCCGTCCGCAGTACCTCGAGGCGGTGACGGCGGAGGAGGACGAGGGCGGGGCCGCCCCCGACACAGCGGTGTTCGACCAAGGCGAGTTCGGGGCGCCGGGCGGGGATTTGTACGACCAGGCGGTGGCGGTGGTGCTGCGCGACAAGAAGGCCTCGACGAGCTACATCCAGCGCCGCCTGCAGATCGGCTACAACCGCGCCGCCTCGCTCATGGAGCGCATGGAGAACGAGGGCATCGTCGGACCCGCAAACCACGCCGGTAAACGCGAAATCCTGCTCAGCCACCTGGACATGGACGATTGATCCTGCCCGGGGACTGCGGCATGACAGAAAAGGCGGCCCTTGCGAGCCGCCTTTTCTGTTTTGGGAGAATCGAAGATTACTCGATGACCTGGATGACGGTGCGTGTCTGCGGATCGACCAGGACCGTCTGATCGTTCACGATGGTGTAGCTGTAGGGATTGCGAAGTCCCACGGTCGGCGGAACGGAGTAGAGCCTGACGCGTGGCGGCAGGGGCTGGCCGACGATCACTTCCTCCGTGACGCGCATCGATGGGCGGCGCTGAGCGACCACATAGGAGCGGACGCGGGTGCTTTCCTCGGCGGTGAGAACGCCGCCGACCGCCGCGCCTGCAACGCCGCCGACAACGGCTCCCACGGGGCCGCCGACGATGGCTCCCGTGACGGCGCCGCCTGCGGCGCCCGCGGTGGCTCCGGCCTCGGTGCCGGTCTGACAGGCGGCGAGGGGAAGGGCGAGAAGAGACAAGAGGGCGGCCGAGCGTAGGACACGATGGCGCATGACGGACTCCTTTCCGATTAGCACCATGCGAACGCCGGAAAGCTTGGCCAGTTCCCTCGATCGCCGAAGAGTCATGGCGGCGGGAGCGGCCATCGTTCGGAAAATGCAACGCTTTCGCGTCCGAAAGATGTGAGTCCGTATGACTTTCAGCCTTGCGGCCGGGGTGCCCGGATGCATCTGTTGAAAAGGCAGCACGCACAGGGAGCGCCATGGCTGAGAGTTCTAAGGTTGCAATTGTGACCGGAGCGGGGACCGGGATCGGCAAGGCGATCTGTGCCGGGCTTCTGAGGGCGGGCTACGCCGTCGTCATGGCGGGGCGCCGCAGGCAGGCGCTGGACGCTGCCGCGCGGGAGATCGCAGGCGACGCTTCTAAACCCCTCGTGGTGCCGACCGACGTGACCGACCCTGCTTCCGTGGCTGCGCTTTTCACGGCCACGACGCAGGCCTTCGGACGGCTCGATCTTCTCGTGAACAATGCCGGCGTGAGCTCGCCTGCGATTCCCTTGGAGGACATTTCTCTCGAACAATGGCGCGCCGTCGTGGACACCAATCTCACGGGAGTCTTCCTCTGCACGCAGGAAGCCTTCCGCATCATGAGGGATCAACATCCCAGAGGCGGACGGATCATCAATAACGGTTCCATCTCGGCTTATGCCCCGCGTCCGCTGTCTGCGCCTTACACGGCCACGAAGCACGCCGTTCTCGGGCTCACGAAGGCGACCGCGCTCGATGGGCGGGCCTATGACATCGCCTGCGGACAGATCGATATCGGCAATGCCGCCACGGACATGACGGCCCGCATGGCGGAGGGCGTGCTGCAACCCGACGGGACGCTGGCGCCGGAACCGAGGATCGATCCGAAGCATGTGGCGGATGCCGTGGTCTACATGGCGGGCCTGCCGCTCGACGCGAATGTTCTGACCATGACGGTGATGGCCACCAAGATGCCGTTCGTCGGACGAGGGTGAGACACATTGCCGTGACATAAGGCGAATGGACCTGGGAGGAAGGGTCGTCTGTCCCATCTCCATTATTCTGTGACAGTTGGCACAATCGCCGCCATGGAAGGATTACGTTCAGGAAGATCCGTGCAGGATCCGAAACGGCGCAAGGCTGAACGTGCCGTTCAGTCCTGGCCAAGCTCGTGAGGAGATGAATCGATGACGGCGAAGGAATGAGCGCAATCCTCGTCAAGATTTTCGCGACGGCTCTGACCTTGAGCCAGGTGCTCGTCGATCCGGACACCGTCAGGACGAGCTTCGATCCCTTGCGCGACCGGGCGGAGGTGACGCAGATTCTCAAGAGCGGCTGCACCCACATGCGGCGCGCCTTCGACATCGAGGACATCAATCTCGACGATCTCATCGCGACCGCCATGGACGATCCCCTGGCGGTCACGGGCGATCTGAAGGTTCTGCAGGGATTGAGCTTCAACGACCTGCATGCCAGCTATCGCCTGTTCTGCAAGGACGAGAAGGTCGATCCCTCGCCGGTCGATCTCGGCGAGGTGATTTCCTATTACAACGCCGCGGTCGCGGGTCTGCCGGATGCCGGGACGCTGAAGGGACTCAAGCTGCCCGGCGTCAGCGTCGTCCTGGATGGAAACGGCCAGCGCTTCGCTGAAGTATACGAGCCCGATCACCGGCGCATGTGGGTTCCCCTGTCGGACATTCCCAGAAGCGTGCAGCAGGCCTTCGTCTCGGCTGAGGACAAGCGCTTCTATCAGCACCGGGGCGTGGACGAGCGCGGCGTCGTTCGCGCCTTCGTCGGCAATCTCGCCAATCCCGGTCGACCGGCCGGCGGCTCCACGATCACCCAGCAGGTGGCGAAGAACCTGCTCGTCGGCGACGACGTCACCTACGATCGCAAGATGCGGGAGATCATCGTGGCGTCGCGCATCGAGCGCGTGCTGAGCAAGGCGGAGATCCTGGAGATCTATCTCAACTCTATCTATCTCGGTCGCTCGTCCTGGGGCGTCGAGATGGCCGCGCGAAGCTATTTCGGAAAGAGCGCCAAGGCGCTGTCCGTGTCCGAGGGGGCTCTGCTGGCGGGGCTTGCCAAGGGTCCGAACTATTACAACCCCGACACGAAGCCCGAGCGCGCCCAGGAGCGGATGGCCTATGTGCTCAGCCGCATGCAGGAGGATCACTTCCTGAGGCCGGAGCAGGTGCAGCAGGAGATCGCCGCCCTGCCGTCCCGCGTGCCTTTCGAGCGACTGCGGCGGACGAGCGGTTTCTACTTCGTCGATCACGTCAGCCGGGACGCCCGCACCCTGGCCGATGTCGAGAGCCTGACCTCCGGCGCCTATACCGTGCGCACCACTCTCAACGCGGCGCTGCAGCGGGAAACCGAGGCCTCCTTGCAGGAGGGGCTGGCCCGCTACGAGATGAGCGTCGGGCGGCAGCGGTTTCAGGGTGCTGAGGTCAATCTTGCGGAGGCCGTCAAGGCGCTCGGCGGCGCGAAGGAGCCGGCGGCAGCGGCCGGTCCGGCCTGGAAGCGGGCCCTGGATGCGGCGCGATTGCCGCTCTATGACGTGCAATGGCCCGCTGCCGTCGTGATCGAGAAGGGACGCGACAGGAAGACCGGCGCGAATGTCGTGCGGGTCGGTCTCGCGGATGGGCGCGTCCTGCCGCTGAACGCCTGGGAGGCGGCCCGCCGCGAGCTCAAGCTCTACGACGTGGTGCGGGTCCGGCTCGTGGAGCAGAAAGGCAAGGGAGCGGTTCGCGCCGATCTGCGGACGCCGCCCACGGTGCAGGGCGGCGCCGTCGTGCTCGAGAACAGGACGGGCCGCATCCTCGCGATGGCGGGCGGCTTCTCCTATCCCTTGAGCCAGCTCAACCGGGCGACGCAGACCCATCGCCAGCCTGGCTCCGCCTTCAAGCCGCTCACCTATCTCGCTGCCCTGTCGAAGGGACTTCAACCCAACACCCTCGTCTGGGATGCGCCCGTGACGCTGCCGCCCGTGGGCGTCGGCGCGAATGCGAAGCCAGGGGATTACTGGAGCCCGAAGAACTTCGACGGTGGGCGCTCGGGCATCATGACCCTTCGGCGGGCGTTGGAGAACTCCAAGAATCTGGTCACGGCGCGCCTGCTCGACGGAGGCATCGAGGCGACGCCCGAGCAGAGCCTGAAGCGGGTCTGCGAACTCGCCCTCGAGGCGCAGCTCTATCTGGAGTGCACGCCGTATTATCCATTCGTGCTCGGCGCGCAGCCCGTGCGCATTCTCGACATGGCCGCCTTTTACGCTGCCATTGCCAACGAGGGCGCCATGCCCGTGCCTCACGCCATCGAGTCCGTGGAGGAGAACGGGCGCGTGCTCTACAACCGCAAGAGCGCCTCGCTGGTGCGTCTGGGCTCCGCCGATGCGGCGGCCTTCTATCAGCTGAAGAGCATGCTCCAGGGCGTTCTGGAGCGCGGCACGGCCCGTTCCCTGAAAGCGTTGGCTCCCTATGTCGCCGGCAAGACGGGAACCTCGGACAACGAGAACGATGCCTGGTTCGTCGGTTTCACCAATGACGTCACCATTGCCGTCTGGGTGGGGCACGACAATGCCGACGGCAAGCGACGGACGCTGGGTGGCGGGCAGACCGGAGGGAAGGTTGCCGCTCCCATCTTCGAAGCCATTCTCCAGGCGGCCTGGGAACACCACGCTCCGAAAGCGCCGCTCAACCCGCCGTCGCCGCAGGCTGCCAGGCAGCTCGTCGCCATGCCTATCGATCTGAACACGGGCGACCGGCTGACGGACGGCCAGGGCAGGGGCTTCAAGGAGTATTTCCGCATCGATTGGTACGGGCGGCTGACAGAGACGCAGTACCGTCTCGTGCCGCAATCCGAAGTCTACGCCTTCCGCAACCCCGATCCCTGGAGCGACGGGGAAGAGGGCGGAGCGGGCTATGGCGAGGATGGCCCCTACGCACAGGGACCCGGATGGATCGAAGGCCCATCCCGCGGCGCTCCATACTCACACCGCCAGGCGGAGCCCGGACGCGGCCCGCAATGGTGGTGGGAGGATGACGCTCCCCGCAGGCCCCGGCGTGTCGATCCCGACTATTTCTGGCGTAACGGACAGGTTTATTGATGACATCGAAAGCATTCTTCGGGCTGGCGCTGCCGGTTCTTGTCGCGCTCTTCGCGCCTGGCGGCGGCTTGTCGGCTCAGGAATTCCGGATCGAGGAAGTGCCGTACGTCACATCCGTTCCTCCGGCGCAGCTGAAGCCCAGGACCATCGTCTTCAGCGACCGACGGGACGCCAAGCTGTCCGATGCAGGCACAGGCCTGATCCGCTTCGAGGATTGGGGGCGCGAGCGGCCTGCGCAGAAGCAGTTCCTGAGCCTGTTTCCCGGTTATGTCGAGCCGACCATCAGGGTTTCCGTGCACGGGATTGCGAAATCCTACACGGAGAAGCTCCACATGTATGTGGTGGAGGCGCGCTTCCTGATCGGCAAGGCGCCGAGCGCGGTCGATCTCACCCGGCTGGCGAGCCTCGAAACGCTGGAGAAGATCGATCCGTCGATCAAGCACCGCCGCATCACCGCCGATCAGGCGGCTCCGCAGGTGGATCCGCAAAGCGCCCATAACCGCCACCCGAACAGGCGCTGGTGCGAGGCTCCGGGAAGCCTCTGCATCGAGTCCTGCTATCCCCTGGAAGGCAAGCTTCCTGTCGGCATCCGTCTTGCCAACAAGCTGGAGGAGGGCGGCAAGAAAATCTCCGAGTTCATGGACTTCCAGACCGAGGTCAGGCTTCTTCCGCCGGAAGAGATCGATCAGGCCGGGCTCTCGCGCCTCACCGGGTTCGAGGCGCCTGTGACCGGTGTTCTGGAGCAGACGATCTTCAACGTAAACCAGGTGATGCAGTTCGGAAAACTGCTGGCTGTGCTGCAGCCGCATCCGGCCGATCCGAACAGGACCGTCGCGACGGTCTTCATGGCGCTTGCGGTGGAAACCGATGTGTTGGAGCGGAAGAAGGAATTCGAGAACGTCCCCGTACTGCGCAACCTCATTCCGGCCCAGGTGCTGATGGGCAGGAGTTCGTTCAACTCCGGTCAGTCCATCAGCGCAGGACTTCCCGATTACGTCCGCAATCGCGTTCGCGCCATCGCCGATCTCTTCGAGCGCTGAGCCTATGCATCGTCCGATTGAGCAATGAAAAAGCCCCGTTCCAGATAGGCCGAACGGGGCTGTCAAGTGTGCGGAGGCGACAAGGGGTTGCGGGGAATGGTGCCTCCGTACATCATCAAAACGCCACTCCGTGCGGAGTTCCTTGATATTTGTCGTTTTCGAACCTTGGCAGGCATCAATTTTCCTTGATTGCGCCACGATCCGGGCTCTCACTGGAGGCAGGTTCCTGTTGTTCGTGCGGTCGAGCGCCGCACGCACGCAACCTCCCGGTTCGCAGTCAGTGTTCTTCCTCCCGAACTTGCCTTCCCGGGCTTTCCCCCGGGAAGGCTTTTTGTTGGAGGATAGGCGCGGTGCCCGACTTTCATTCGTCCCGAGATGGAAGGCATGGAGCGGGACAGCGCCCTCGCGGCCGGTGTTTCACGTTTCGGGTTCGAGACTCTTTCCACGCAATCCCGGCGCCCGCTTTTGCGCTCGATGCTCCGGGCTGCTATCTCCCCTTCTTCGATGAACCGTTATTCGTCCTGTCATGGCGGGGCGACCAACCGAGAAGGTGCGATTTCATGGCCAAGGCCATCCACTCCATGATCCGGGTGCTCGACGAGAAGCGGTCCCTCGCGTTCTACGAGAAGGCCTTCGGCCTCAAGGTAGCCGAGCGCTTCGCCTTCGAGAGCTTCACGCTCGTCTATCTGAGCAATGCGGAAAGCGAGTTCGAACTGGAGCTGACGATCAATCACGGCCGGACCGAACCTTACGATCTGGGCGACGGATATGGTCATCTGGCGCTTTCCGTGGACGATCTCGCTGCGGAACATGCCCGGCTCGAACGCCTCGGGCTCAACCTGACGCCGTTGAAGGAGCTCAAGCTCGAGGGCAAGCCTCCGGCGCGGTTCTTCTTCGTGCAGGATCCCGATGGCTACAAGATCGAGGTCCTGCAGCGCGGCGGCCGCTACAAGTAGCTTCACCGCCGATCCCTGCCTTTCCCGTTCCCGAAGGACAGCCGTGACCATCCGTCCAATCATCCGTTTTCCCGATCCCCGCCTGCGCCTGAAGGCGGAGCCGATCCTCGCCATCGACGAGGAAATTCGGACCTTGGCCCGGGACCTGACGGAGACGATGCGCACGGCGCCGGGCATCGGCATCACGGCTCCGCATGTAGGAGTTCTGCGACGGCTCGTGGTCATCCAGCTGGAAACGGACCCCGAGCCCCATATCTCCATCAATCCGGAGATCGTCTGGGCCTCGCCCGAGATGATCCGGCATGTGGAGGGCAGCGTCTCCATGCCCGGCGTGACGGACGAGCTTGAGCGTTCCGCGCGGGTGCGGGTGAAATACAGGGATCTCGATGGTATGGATCGCGAGGAGGCGGCGGAGGGCCTGATGGCCGTCTGCCTCCAGCACGAGATCGACCAGCTCGACGGGATCTTCTGGATCGACCGTCTGTCGAAGCTGAGGCGGGACCGCCTGATCAAGCGGTTCGAAAAGCTCCAGCGTATCCGAACCTGATCATGGAGCTTTGAGAAACGTGGTTGAAGTCTATCGCATCGAGACCATCGCCTCGGAAGAGGAAGGAGGAGGGATCATCCGCCGGATCCTGGTCCGCACCGATTCCCTTGAGAAGGCCAAGGAGCGGGCGCTGAAGGTCTTCTCGTTGGCGCGACGGCCCCAGTCGCGCGATCCCGAGATCGAGGCCGTCCGTGTTCTCAACGGAGCCGGTTACGAGGTCTTCTCCATCAGCACGCGGGACTGAGCCGAGGCGAGGCTGCCCTTCGCGGTGCGCCAGGACTGGGGATAATCCAAACACCATTTGACAGCTCGTTCAATCGCCGGTACGAGCGCGCCTCCATCGCAAGAAACGCTCATCGCGAGCGGGCGATGCGAGACGATGCGCGGGCGTAGCTCAGTCGGTTAGAGTGCCGGCCTGTCACGCCGGAGGTCGCGGGTTCGAGCCCCGTCGCCCGCGCCATTTTCTCCCCGACCTTCAGCAGGCATTCCCCGTCACGGTTCAGCCCGCATCACCGCTTCGGCATGCGGGACAAGCGCTGCCGGATCCTGTATGGTCCGGCCATGAGCAATGATACTTCCGCGCTTCGCGAGCAGTTGTCCGATCAATGGCAGAAGCTCGCCATCGACCTCATCCGCAAGGGCATCCCGGCCGATGCGATATTCGAGTCTCTCCTGACCGTGGGGCTCGCCGGTCATGTGGAAATCCACGGCAAGGAGCCGACGGCAGGCAAGCTCGTCGCGATCGCCGAGCAATTGTCCGATCAGGTCCGGCGGGAAAAGGAGGCGCTTCGGGAGGCCTCGGGCGCTACGAAGAATTAGGCGGGTTGAAAATCGTCCTCCCGATCCATTCTCAAGACCGCAAGGGATGGCAAAATTGCATGCGATGTGCGCTGCCGGTGCAACGCCTCGGGCAATTGTCGCGTTAGCTCGGCGAAGTTTCCTGAGGCGGCCTTTCGCCCAGCAGCCATAACAGGGTTGTGTCCTCATGCAGCAGGCGCTCGACAGCAATATCCTGGACCGATTGATTGCCCTGGGACGCGAGCAGGGGCGTCTGACCAATCAGGATCTTCTGGCCCATCTTCCCGTCGATGCCATGAGCGCGGAGGACATCGCTCTGATCGTGATCCATCTGGAGGAGACCGGGATTCCGGTGGACCTCGACGACAGCCTGATCGCCTCGCATGCGAAGCCTCGTCCTCTTCCCCGGAGAAGCGCCGAGATCATTCCCTTCCCGGACCGCGCCGCCCGGATGAAGACGCGCACGGCTCCTCCGCGGGACGCGGAACCTGCCCCGTCCAAAGCTCCCATTCCCGGCAAGCCCGAAAGCAAGGCGGTCCGCAGAGCGGCCGCCGCGGCAGGACTTCTCGTGCTGGTGGCGATGGTGAGCCTGATCGCGCTGTTCGGTGTCTGAACGACGCTGCAAGCGGATAGTCTTCAGAGTTCGGCCTGGCCCTGTCCGATGATGGGAAGCGGCTTCACCGCCGGACCGGAGAAGCGCGTGACGCTCAGCTCGTTCCGGGGGCGGGACTTGAAGCCGAGGTCGAGGAAAGCCGTTCTGGGATCGAACAGCGCCTTCACGGCGGCCTTCTCGTCATAACCCAGGATAGGCTCCGGCTTGGAAATGATCGTCGGAGCGGGAGCCGAGACGACGGCGCGCACGGCCTCCGAGCCCTGATCCGGCACGATGGCATTCGCGACCCTGATTTCCTTCGGCCGCTGGGGCGGAAGCGGCGCCGGAGGAAGCACGGCCGCCATGGACTCGGGATCGGCCGAGGCCACCATTGTCCCCGGTCCCGGCTTCGGCGTATCCGCTTGCGGCGCCGGCGCTTCGTTCTTGCGGCCGAGAAGATTGGCGAGAACGCCTCCGATGGACGGCCCGCCTCCGGCGGAGGCCTGTACGGCAAGAGCCGCGTTGCGCGACAGAATCTCGGCCTTGGCCTGCTCGTAACCGGGAAGAGGCTTGCCGTTCGAGGGCAGGTGGAGGGTTTTGCCGTCCGGGAACAGTTGCGCCAGCTGCTGCTGCGTCATGCGCGGCCAGGCCCGCACATTGCCCGTATCCACATGGACGAAGGCGGAGGAGGGATAATAGCCGACGCCGCCATATTGCTTTTTCATGGCGATGGCGCGCAAACGGCCCGTCTCCACATCGGGCAGGCGGATATCCATGGCCTTTCCGAGCATGTGCTGGCTGTTCTCGGCCACTCCGCTCGACCGGCGGCGCAGGGCGGAATTGGTCTCCGGCGAGCGATAGGCCGAGATGATGTTGATGGGCTCGGAGGAGCCGGACTCGCGATACACTTCCCAGAGAATGTCGAAGAGGCGGGGATCCATCTGAGCCGGTTTGTCGACACGCCAGTCGCGCAGGAACCAGTTCAGCTGCTTCAGGGCCTGCTCGTCGAAACTGCCGTTCCGCCGGAACGTGACGGTCAGGCTCTCCTGGGTGTGGGTATGGAAGAAGCTAAGGGTGCGGGTCTCGCCCAAGGCGGAGGCATTCTGAACAGGGGAGGCCGCGAGCAGAAGCGAGGAAGCCGCGGTCAGCGATCCGAGCGCCAGGGAGGAAAGCCGCTTGCGGCAACACAGGTGCATGCCTTCCTGCGCAAGGATTCCTTTCCATCCGCAAGCCGATCGCACGGATCGGGCGAAATTTCCCGCCATGGTTCCTGAGTTCCCGCGTCCCCGAGTGACGTGTGGCCGTTAACCATGGCAAAAATAGGCGCGAGGCGTGCCTTTTTGCTTAATCAGGTGCGGGAAGCGGTCTGATTTCGCCTCGGGCGGCCGTTCGGCGAGGACAGAACGACCACCTTCGTGCCTGTCGGCGTGTGGTTGTAGAGGTCGATCACATCCTGGTTGATCATACGGATGCAGCCGGACGAAACATGCGTGCCGATGGTCCAGGGCTCGAAGGTGCCGTGGATGCGGTAGAGCGTGTCCCTGTTGCCCTGCCAGAGGTAAAGCGCACGCGCGCCGAGAGGGTTGCCCGGGCCGCCCGGCATGCCGGGTCCCCCGGGAAGTTCGCCCATCTGCTCCATGAGCTCGGGCTGACGCCCGAACATCTCCTTGGGCGGATACCAGTCGGGCCATTCCTGCTTGTCCTTGACGGTCGCACTCCCCGACCAGCTGAAGCCCGACCGGCCGACACCCACGCCATAGCGCACGGCCATGCCGTCGCGCATGACGAGATAGAGATAGCGGCTCTGCGGGTCGACGACGATGGTGCCCGGCGCTTCGGCGGTTTCATAAGGCACGACCCGCCGCAGATAGGCCGGGTTGATTCTGGATAGCTCGACGCCCGGGATCGGGTAGAGATCGTCGTCGACGGGCGCGTAGACCCGATGGTAAGCGGAGGTATCCCGCAGGGACTGGGCGAGGCTGCGGCCTGCCGGCAGGGCCGTGCCCATGGCGGCGGAGGCGCCCAGCAGGAAGGTTCGGCGGCTGAGTTCCATTGTCCTCTCCCGTCATTCTTAACTCGACAATAAGAAGACGCAGCACAGCACGTTCCGGTTTCATCCGGGCAACGATGCGGCATCGGGAGAGCAGGGCATATGGCGTTGGATCAACTTCCTTGGTCGTGGCTGGCGGGCGTCGCCGGTCTCGGCATCCTGTTCGTTCTCGTCCTCCTCTGGACGCGCAAGCTGCGGTATCGCCGCCATACGATCATGACAGAGAACGAATGGGAGTTTTACCGCCGCCTCCTCGCCGCCTGCCCGGACTGCCAGATATGGCCGCAGGTTCCCATCCTGGCGCTCGTGCGGCCCGATGCAAAGGAAGGCAGTCGCGCCTTCTGGGCGGCCTTCAGGAAGATTTCGAACACCCGGGTCGATTGGGTGATCATGCGGGACAAGGAGGTGCTGGCGGTCGTGGAACTCGACGACCGTTCCCACGATGCGAGGAAGGATGCGCAGCGGGACAGGATCTTGAAATCCTGCGGCTATCGCGTCCTGCGGTTCCAGTCGAACCGCAGGCCCGATCCCCGGCAGATCCAGGAAGCCGTTTTCCGGTCCGATTAGAGAGTCGGCCGTCAGGCTTCCAGTGGGCCTTTGAAGCGGGCATAGGGGCGCTGCCCGGCAGGACCGAAGAGCACGACGTCGTAGATGTCGGGTTCCGCTCCCTCGACCTCCATTCCCGGTGAGCCGATCGGCATCCCCGCCACGGCGAGGCCCCTGCCGTCTGGCTTTTCGGCCAGAAGCCGCTTGATCGCGCCTGCCGGGACATGGCCCTCGATCACATAGCCCCCGATCTCGGCGGTGTGGCAGGAGGCCAGGGCCTGAGGAACGCCGAGACGGACCTTCAGCCGCGCGACCTCGGACTTTTCGACGACGTCGACCGTAAAACCCGCTGCACGGACATGGTCGATCCAAGCGCTGCAGCAGCCGCAATTCGGATCCTTCGTCACAACCATCTTCGGCCATGAGGGAGCCGCCAAGGCAGGGAATGAGGAAACCGCGAAGGGGGAGGCGATGAGCGCCGACAGCAGCGCCCGGCGATGGATCGTTTTGAGGGTCACGACGAATTCCTTATCTCGTGCATCCGAAATCCCCCGGTTTCTGGGCCTTCCAACGATGGCAAGGTCAAGGCCGTTCCGGCTTTCAAAACGAACCAGCCCGGACGGGTCCGGGCTGGCGTGTCGTTCTGTGGGCCGGAAAGCTGCTCGGCGGGTTTCCGCTCAGTCCTCGTCAAGCTCATCGGGGTCCGTCACGTCGACCAGGAACATGATGTAGGGGCCTTCCTCCTCATCATCGTCCTCCTCGTCGTCGAAGTCGGCCAGCTCGAATTCGGCCTTTTCCTCTTCCGTGGCCGGCCTGACGCTGAGGGAGGCGAAGCCATCCCACAGGGGAGCGCCTTCGCTCTCCAGGACCTGCAGATCCTCCTTGAACTCGTCGCTCATGAGGATTTCGCGGGCTTCGGCCTCATTCGCGTTGGTGATGGCAATCGCCTTGTCGCTGATCGTAAGCGTGAACATGGTTCGTCCTTTCCATTCGCCCGCAGGGATATCCACTAACGCTTCACCGGCTTGTTCGTGGCAGGGGCGCTGCGTGCGCAGCCGGAGCCCTGTAGCACGAGATCGGGGGTTCTCACCCGCTTATCGCAGGAACTTGTCCTTTTTTTAAAGGGCGCCCCTTTTCTTCAGCCAGGCCTGCATCTCGGCGATTTCCCGCTCCTGCTCGCGGATCACATCGGTCGCCCATTTACGGACCTGCTCGTCCTTGGCGTATTGAAGGGCGACCTTCGCCATGTCGATGGCGCCCTGGTGATGGGGAATCATGCCCCGGACGAAGTCGATATCGGCATCGCCGCTGAACGTGATGGCCATGTCCCGATGCATCTTGTCGTTCGCCTGCCGGTAAGCCTGCGTCGCGGGAGTGTCGGCCGCCTGGGCAGGGGCGGAGTGGCCGGAATGGCCCCCATGAGCGCCCTGCGCCAAGGCAAGGGAGGGAAGAGCGGCCAGGAGGGCGGCGAGGGCGATAGAATGGATTTTCATCATCACTTTCCTTTGAGGGTTGCAAGAAATCGTCGGATGCTCATGCGCTCTGCAGGGGGAGAACTTCGGCGGGGTAGCCTCCGTTGCTCAGGGCCGCCAGGATCGAAGACATTTCCTTCTCCGACGTCACCTTGATGCGCCGGTTTTCGAGATCGCCTTCGATCTGAGCCTTCGGGTCGAGCGCCTGGATGGCGCGGGTGACGGCGCGCAGGCAGCCGCCGCAGGTCATGCCGGGAACGTGAAATTCGTGCATGGTCGGGATCCTCGTTTCACAGGGTCCCGAGGGTTCTAGACCTTTCCACGATGGTAAGGTCAAGCGCTCCGGAGGTTCATGGGGGCTATAGGCTTTTTCGGCACGAGCGATGTTGCATGATGGGGCTTATCCTATACGGATAGCTCTGTTATCGCAGATCATGGCCATTGATTTTACATATAGTACCGGCCCGCGGCCGGGGAGTGAGGAATGAAGGTTGTAACCCATAGCGGCACGTTCCATGCCGACGATGTCTTCGCCTTCTCTGTGCTGCGCGAGGCCCTGGGCGCTTTCAGCCTGGTGCGGACACGCGATGCGGCGCTGATCGATAAAGCGGACATCGTTTTCGATGTCGGGGGAATCTATGATGCCGCCAGGGGGCGCTACGACCATCACATGCGCGACCTGCCTCGGCGGTCCGATGGAACGCCCTACAGCTCGGTCGGCCTGATCTGGCGCGATTACGGGCGAGCTGCGCTTTCCCGCCTCGTTCCGGGGATCGGCGAGGATATGCGCGATGTCGTCTGGCAGGACGTGGATACGAGTTTCATTCTGGCCATCGATCAGGCCGATAACGGCATCGCGTCGGCGAGCCAGGGACATCTCGCACTGCTGATCGAGGCTTTCAATCCGACCTGGGACTGCACGCAATCCTATGACGAAGCCTTTCTCGAGGCGGCCGATTTCGCGAGAGGCATCCTGCTTCGGGCCTGCCGGCAGGCCCATGCGGAAGCGAAGGCCCTGTCGCTGGTCCAGGCTGCCGCACGGCAAGCGCGGGATTCCCGGGTGGTCGTTCTCGACCGGAAGCTGCCCTGGGAGAAAGCGGTCTTCGAAGACGATCTGCGCGACCTTCTTTTCGTCATCTATCCGAATGAGGACCGGACGTCCTGGTATTGCCGGACCATCCCGCCCGAGCCCGGCTCCTTCGGGCAAAGATTGTCCCTGCCCGAATCCTGGCGTGGCTTGCAGGAGGAGGAATTCTCCAAGGCAGCCGGAATCGAGGACGGCGTCTTCTGTCATCCGAGCGGGTTCATCTGCGGGGCCCGCTCCCGGGAATCGGCGATCCGGCTGGCCGAGAAGGCGATTGCCGCAGGACGCTAGGTGACGCTGGTCCGCAAGGGTTCCAGGCCATGAAGCAGGTACCGATCATCTCTCATTCCGCCTATGAAGCGAGCCTGCCCGAAGACCATCGCTTCCCCATGCGCAAATACGGCCGCCTCGCGGAAACGGTTGCGGAAATGGGCCTCGTTCCCAGCGGCTTCGTCGTTCCCGACGAAGCCTCCGCCGACCTGATCGCGCTTGCGCATGACCGGACTTACGTGGATCAGGTTTTCGCCTGCTCGGTTCCGCGCGAGATCGAGAGGCGGATCGGCTTGCCAATCGGCGAAAGCGTGGTTCGCCGCGCCCGCGTATCCGCAGCCGGAACGCTGCTTGCGTCGAGGCTTGCCCTGCAGCACGGCCTTGCGGGCACGACGGCAGGGGGCAGCCATCACGGCCAGCGGGAAACCGGCGCAGGCTTTTGCGTCTTCAACGATGTCGCCATCGCCGCCAAGGCCCTGAGGGCCGACAGGACGATCCAGCGAGCGCTTGTCGTCGATCTCGACGTGCACCAGGGCGACGGGACAGCCGATTGCCTCGGGGATGAGCCGGATCTCTTCACCTTCTCCATGCATGCGGAGAAAAACTATCCCGTGCGCAAGATCCCGGGCGATCTCGATATCGGCCTGCCGGATCGGATGGAGGACGACGCCTATCTCCAGATGCTTCAGGCGCATCTTCCCCGCCTGCTCGATGCGCTGGAGCCGGATATCGTCTTCTTCAATGCCGGGGTCGATCCTCACCGGGATGACAAGCTGGGGCGGCTCGCTCTGTCCGATGAGGGCTTGCGCCGGCGGGACGGTTACGTGATCGAACAGGCGCGAAGCCGCCGCATCCCGCTCGTCGCCGTCATCGGTGGAGGCTATTCCAGCGACATCGATGCCCTCGCCCGACGTCACGCCATCGTTTTTGAGGCGATGGCGGCATGGAGCGAGGCGAACGGCTGATCCTCAAGCTTCAGGACGGGCGAGCGAGACGGCCAGGCGCGCGGCGAGCGCGGCGTTGTTCTTCACGAGCGCGATGTTGGTGGCGAGGCTCCGGCCGTTCGTCCGTTCGACGAGAGTGGACAGAAGGAAGGGCGTAACGGCCTTTCCCGCGACGCCGCGAGCCTTCGCCTCGGCCACGGCTGCGTCGATGAAGGTTCTCATCTCGTCGGCGGGGATCTCGTCGGCGGCGGGAACCGGATTGGCCACCAGAACGCCGCCGCCGAGGCCCAGGGATTCCTTGGTACGGATTAGGTCGGCCATCGCCTCGGGGCTGTCGAGACGGAGGGGAACGGGCAGGTCGCTCGCGCGGCTCCAGAACGCCGGAAAGCGGTCCGTTCCGTAACCGACCACGGGCACGCCGCGGGTCTCGAGATATTCGAGCGTGCGCGGCAGGTCGAGGATGGCTTTCGCACCTGCACAGATCACGGCCACGGGCGTGCGGGCCAGCTCGTCGAGATCGGCCGAGATGTCCATGGTGCTTTCGACGCCCTGATGGACGCCGCCAATGCCGCCGGTCGCGAACACGCGGATGCCGGCGAGATGCGCGCAGATCATGGTGGCCGCGACCGTCGTCGCGCCATGGCGTCCTGCGGCGACCGCGTAGGGCAGATCGGCGCGGCTCAGCTTCATCACGTCTGTGGCGGTGCCGAGCCAGTCGAGTTCCGCATCGGAGAGCCCGATCTTGATGCGCCCCTCGATGATCGCGATCGTGGCGGGAACGGCGCCGTTCCCGCGCACGACCGCTTCGACCTCGCGGGCCGTGGCGACGTTCTGGGGATGAGGCATGCCGTGGGTGATGATGGTGGATTCAAGCGCCACCACCGCTCCACCCTGGCGAAGGGCCTCCTGCACCTCGGGAGCGATGTCGAGAAAGCGGCTGGCGATGTCGTGCTTCATGATGGCTCCCGTTCGCGGACCGGACCAGCTCTAAGCGGCAAGAGGGTTTCAAGCAAGGCGAGGGAAAGGTCCGGCCGGACGCTGGATGGGCTCTCAACGGTCAGGGCCGCCGCCACGGTGCCGAGCCGTGCGGCTTCATCGAGTGGGCGCCCTCTCAGCATGGCGACGAGGGTCGCGGCGATCAGGGAATCCCCTGCGCCGGTCGCATCCACGATCCGGGCCTGCGTGGCGCCGATCCTGGCGATCCCGGTGCGGTCCGCGACGAGCAGCCCGTTCGCTCCGAGGGTCAGGACGATCCGCTCGGCTCCCTGGGCGAGGAGGGCGCGGGCCGCCGCGTCCGGCGCAGTGTCCGGAGCCTCCAGAAAGGCGCGGGCCTCATCGAGGTTGAGGAAGAAGAGGCCGATGCCCGTGAGGTCCCGCGGCAGCCGCGTCACCTTCGGGGTCGATACGGCATCGACCGCCAGCATGAGCGAGCGCCCGCGCGCAAGATCGACCAGCGCATGCAGCGTCTCGGAGGGCAGATTGCAATCCGCGAAGAGCCAGGACGATGCGAACTCGGCCTCGGACCGGCGCAGCAGGGCAGGGGTCAGCTCATCGAAGACCGCCATATTGGCTAGACCGAGGGCAAGCTCCCCGTCCGGCTGCAGGACGGCGACGTATTCCGCCGTGGCCTGCCTCTCAGAAATCGCCATGCCATTTGTGCCGATGCCGAGCCGTTTCAGGTCGTCCAGCATGGCATGGCCGTTCTCGTCGTTCCCGACGATGGAGATGAGAGCTGCCCCGGCGCCGAGCCGCGCGATGTTCTCGCCCACATTGCGGGCGACACCGCCGAAGGAGCGGCCGGAACTCACCGGATTGGAGGTTCCCGGCTGGATCGGCTCCATTGCGCGGTACTTGCGGTCGACGGCCGCGCCGCCGATGCAGATCACCCTGACGATCTCAGGCTCCATGTCATCGGACCTCTCGCCTTTTCGCTTGCACCCGGAGGATATGCCGGAAGGCGGGGGCCGCCGCAACGGGCGGCGCGGCCCATTGGCTCAGACGACAAAGAAATCCCTGTAGCTGAGGGCGAGGCCTTTCTTGAGCAGCGCGATCTCGACGGCCTTGCCGGCGCTGGATCCGTCCGCATCGTAGGAGAGGATGCCCGTCCGCTTGTTGTAGATCAGATAGTCGTTCCGATCCTCTGCGTGCTCGCCCACTGTGAAGAAGGCCTTGTTCAGCTGGGCGGGCTTTGAGAGGGAGCCCGTCTTTCCGAGCTTGGAGAAGATCGCGTTGTCGAGCCAGAGGCTGTCGTCGGCGACGTTGAAATCCTTGATCGTGTCGAAGTTGATCTTGCGGTTCGTGCGGGCGGTGCCCAGTGCGCTGTCGAACACGAAAGCATCCCTGCCCGTGCCGCCATGGAGCGCATCGTTGCCCGCTCCGCCGCTGAGCCTGTCGTTTCCGGAACTGCCGTTGACCCGATCCGCGCCAGTATCGCCATAGACCCAGTCGTTGCCCGAGCCTCCATCGACGCTGTCGTTGCCCGAACCGCCACGCACCGTATCGTTGCCGGAGCTGCCGGACATCAGGTCGTTGCCCGACTCTCCATCGAGGGTATCGCTGCCCGTGTAGCCATAGAGCCTGTCGCTGCCGGACCCTCCCAGGATCCTGTCGTTGCCCCAGCCTCCGGAAACGTAATCGTTTCCGGCATCGCCTGAGATCCGGTCGTTGCCATCGCCGCCGTACAGCGTGTCGTTGCCGCCCAGGCCCTGCAGGCCGTTGCCTCCCGTATCGCCGGTGAGTCTGTCGCCGTAGGCCGAGCCCTGCAGGCCCTGGATGCTGGCATAGACGTCGCCCGAAGCCTCGCCTGTGTTACCGGCGCTGGCGATCAGGCTCGCATTCACGCCTGCTGTGGCGTTAGCATACGAGGCCCAGTTGAAGCCTGCGCCGCCCTCGAGCGTGTCCGCACCTGCGCCGCCGGAGAGAGTATCGTTGCCAGCATTGCCGGAGAGACGGTTCGCGGCATGGTTGCCGATGAGCGTATCATGCCCGCTGCCGCCTCTGGCGTTTTCGATCAGGGAACGCGGATCGTTCTGATAGAGATAGGCATTGGCGATGTTGCCGCGGGCATAGATCCCTTCAAAGCCGTCCAGAAGAGCGTATTGCCTACCCACGTCGCTCCACTGTCCCGGGAGCAGGTTGATCGTAAGATTGGTGGCGTAGTTCTCGAAATTGTAGGTGTCGTTGCCGCCGCCATCCCAAAGAGTGTCGAAGAGGACATCGGCGCTTGGATCGAAGGTGTAGGTGGTGTCGTCGCTTTTATAGCTCCAGTTGGGGCCGTAGAGATATTGCAGCGCTGCGATGTCGTGGAGCATGGGGGCCGTCGGGTAGCTGCCCTCCGCGAGGGTGTAGCCGCCTTCCGAGCCCCGTCCGGGATAGCTGCTATAGCTCATCACAGAGAGCTCGATGGAATCCACGGCGGGATCGACCTCGGGAAAGATGCCGATTTCATTGTGCGGATGCTTCAGGCCGAGGGCGTGGCCGATCTCGTGCAGGATCGTGAGATAGGCATAGGAGCCCGGCTCCCAGGAGTTTGAATCGGCGACGGATCCGCCGAGCTGAATATCGCCGGCCTCGGGCTCGGACGAAGGGAAGTCGACGACCCTGGCCGTAGGGTTTTCCGGGGACCGGTACCAATAGATCCGGATGTCCGCGTCCTCCGGCGAGGCGGCCTCCGTGAAGGTGAGGCCCGAAACGGCGGTCCACATTTCCAGCGCGCGCTCGACATAGAGCTGCTGCGTGGAGTCGAGAGCGGAGAAATCGTCGGGGTTGATAGCGTTGACCGGCGAGTAGTCCAACAGCTGCGATGGGAGCGTTGCAAAGCTGTAGGTCAGCGCGGTCGTCGTCCATCTGGTGCCGAACAGGATCCCGTCGATCGCGTAATTGTTCGTTGGATCAACTTCTATTGCCGTCGCCATGAATGCCCCCATTCCGTTAGGGAATGTACTTAACAGCGGGATGGGAAAAAATCCAACGGATTGCGAAGGGCTCCCGTGAATTCCAGGCCGGTCCGCATGTGTCCTTTCGAGGCACGCGGCTTTTACGGTTTTGCGCTGGATCAAAGCGCCCGATGTCCCGCGGGCTACAGTGATCGCAAAAATCGGAGGCGATCATGACTTTGGGAGAAACCCTCAGACAGTGGCAGGCGAGCTGGGCGCGGGCTTTCGAACTCGAATCGCTGGATCAGGCCCAGCGAGAGGCCCTGGCTCGGGATATCGGCGTTCCGGTGGAGATCCTGCCCGTGCTCGTGGCCCAGGGTCCCGAGGCTGCCGCGGAGCTGCCGCGGCTCATGAATGCGCTGTCCCTCGATCCGGACAAGGTCCGCGAAATCCATGCGGCGCTCATGCGGGACATGAGTCTCACCTGCTCGGGATGCACTGCCGCCGTTCGCTGCCGCGACGATCTCGACCATGGCCGCGCGGGCGCGCATTATGCCGAGTACTGCCCTAATGCCGAGAACCTGCAGGAATTGCAGAGCGAGGTCGCCATGAAGGATGCGCGCGCCTGAAGGCGAGGCGCCCGGCTGACGGAGTGTCAATCCCTACCGTGGAACAGCAGGGTCGTGTTTCCACCGATGGCGCTTGAGGCAACGGGGCGCCTGGGGGCGAGCACGGCCTCGATCCCGGATGAGGGAAAGCGGCTCTGGTAGATCTCGAGCCAGGCGATGCGATTGCCGGGAATGGTGCCATCGCCGGGATAAGGTTCCTGCCTGGTGCCGGCGGCCTGATCGAAGAACGATGGATCGTCGAGAGACAGCACCACCCGGTTCACGAGGCGGGAGAGGGCGCCGCTCTGTTCGGCATAGAGATTGAGGCCCCGGCTGCGAGCGAGTTCGGCTGTGGCGACCAACGGTTCGGCAGCGTAGATGTGATAGTCGCGGGCGCGCTTGCCGCGCTTGAGTTCAAGCGGCAGCGTGCCTTCCGGCGTGATCTGCGCGAGCCCTATCCGTGCGCTGGCGATCCCCCAATCGGTCAGAGTCCTGTCGCCGGACGCGATACCGGCGGCGGTGGCGGCGAGACCCGCCCAGTAGCGGTGATTGTTGCGCCCCGAGACTCCTTGAGCTCCTTCCTTCGCCTCAACGACGTTCCGCCCGAGAGTCTTCAGCCATGACTCGACGCGCTTCTTCGGCTCATCCGCCAGGCCGGGCGCGTTGCGGATCTGAAGATAGGCGAGCGCGAAGCCACCCAGGGCCTGCCCCAGATTGAAAAGCGCCTGTTTCGAGCGCATGTCGGTCATGGCGTTCGCCGAGGCCCAGGCATCGAGCCAGACGAGCGCGCAGGCGGCCGCGGCGGTGTTTCTTGGGCTCGACTTCACATAGGCGTTCGCAATCTTCGCGAGGTTGCGTCCATAGTCGCGCAGCGGCTCGACCGCTTCCGAATAAGCCTCCTCGGCCTCCTCGTCGATCGTGGCGCGCTGCGCGTCGGACTGCTTGTACTTGCTCTGGGTATCGAGGGTGACGATGGGCGCGCCCGGCGTGCCGCATTCATATCTGGGCTTGGCCTGAACGTTCTCCTTCCCCGGCGAAGGGATGAGATAACCGGTACCTTGCCCATAGGCGGCGCTGATGGGCAGGGCGAGGAGAAGCATGGGAAGCAAGACGCGGAGCGGGCTGCGCGCAGCCGTTGCGCATCCTATCGCCCGTCCAGCAGCCCCCGCCATGCCGTCCTCCTCAGACCTATGCGGATCATGAGCTAGGGCATTGTTCCAGGAAGTGGATCCGATTTCCCATCAAAATTCGGCGTAGCAAGGCCGGGCGGATAAGGTCTTTCGGGTTATGGCTCGTCTCAGCCGGCATTGGCGGAGCGGCGGGACGGGCTGCGATTGCTGGCTAGAGGCGGCACGAGATCCTGTCCCCGTCCTGCGGTGACGATCAGGCGCTTGATCTCGCCTCTGAGATAGGCCTGCAGGAAGCGGTCGTAGTTCCTGAAGGAGACGCAGCCGTTCGAATCCCCGCGCGGGCCGAGCAGATAGGTATGAGCCAGGATGCCGTCGCGGCCATAGATGGCGGCGCTGCCGCCCACCGGCGTGAGGCGCAGGGCGCGCACACCATGGAACAGTGCCTCGCGTTCGGTGATGACGTAGGTGCCCGGCGGGGTCGCGCCCTTCATGCGGACATTCACGTAACGGGGATTGTCCATCATGTCGCCGAGACCGGAATGCGCCTCGAGCCTTTCGCCGTTGGGCAAGGTGACCGTCTGCGCGACGATGTCATAGACGGCCGTGCCTGCGCCGGCCTCGGTCGGAACGGGGCTCACGCGGATGTTGGGCGAGATGCTGCCCGTGCCGTTCTCGAGCGCGGCATAGCTGAGCGCAGCTTCGGGCGGTGTGGCGGGCCGCACGCCGAAGAGTTTTTCGATGAAGGTGCGGTTATCCGCCTGCGGGCTGGCGATGGCCGCCGCGCGGGGCGTTGCGGGAACGCTCGACGCCCGCGCCACTTGCGGAGCCGGAGACGTCCGCAGGTTGCGGAATTCGGCCGGGCGGGGGACAGGCAGCGGCACGGGCTGAGCCGCCTCGGCCACAGCGACAGGCGGAGAAGGCTCGACAGGCGTTTGCGCGACAGCGGCCGCCGACGGCTCGGCAGGTGCCGTGCGTGCGGCGGCGCGCGGCTTGAGCGCGGCCGTGAGCGGCGTGTTCCGGGCGAAGGCGAGCGCCTCGGGCCGCAAGGTCGGGTTCGGATCGACCAGGGACAGGTCGTAGGCCGATGCCGTCCGGAGGGACGCCCCTGCAGAGGCCTGGCGTGCGATTTCGCCCTGAACGGCAGAGGGCGTGCCGGAGATTCCGCCGATATCCGCGAAATAGGCAAGCGGGCTCATCGAGATCGCCACGAGTGCTGCCGTCAGGAGGAAATGGCGCTTGGGGCGACGCGCGGCGCGGCGGCCTGCCGGATAGGACCTGTGCAACATGGCGAACTCTACGCAACAACTTTAGAGTTCGATTAAGCGCCGCTTTGGTTAAATTCCGGATAATGCCCTTGCCGCACGAGCTCCCATCGCCGGGCAGATGCGCAGGTCACTGCGTTGCTGCATGCGAGGCGAGTTCGGATTTCAGCCAGTCGCGAAAGGCGTTCACCGCGCGCGTCTCCGGCGTGGAGCGTGCGGTCACGAACCAGTAGGAAATGCCCGTATCGTAGCGGTCGGGGAAGGGCGCAACGAGACGGCCTAGGGCGATGGCGTCGCCGGCCAGGGTCTCCCAGCCGAGGAAGACCCCCTGGCCGGCCATCGCCGCATCCAGGCACAGGGATGCATCCGAGAAGACGGGCCCGTCCCCGAGAATGGACTCGTCGAGCCCGTTCGGGCCAAGCCATGTGTTCCAGCCGAACATGGGCGTCGGCTCCCGGACGATCGGCACGGCGGCGAGATCGTGGGGATGGCGCAGGCGCTCGCCCAAAAGCGGACTGCAAACGGGAAAGACGCACTGGCCGAGGAGCCGTTCGGCCTTCACGTTCGGCCAGCCGCCGCGGCCGACCCGGATGCAGACATCCACATCCTCATGGCCCGGATCCACGAGGGAAACATCGGCATCGATGCGGATGCGGATATCCGGATGCCGCTCGCGGAAGCGCTGAAGGCGCCACACCAGCCACTTGCTGGCGAAGACCGGCGCCACCGACACGGTCAGCACGCCCTCGCGCCGCCTGTCGGCCAGGGCCAGCCCGGCTGAGATTTCGGCGAAGCCCGAACTGAGATAGCGCAGGACGTCCTGCCCGAAGGCGGTGGGTTTCAAGCCCTTCGGGTGCCGCTCGAACAGGGAGCGGCCGAATTGCTCTTCGGCCTTGAGGATCTGCTGGCTGACGGCTCCGACGGTGACGCCGAGCTCCTCGGCGGCGGCGCGAAGGCTTCCCAGGCGCCCTGCAGCCTCCAGGGCGCGCAGGCCGTTCAGATGGAAGCGGTTCAGGTTGCGCATGCAGCTTTTCTATAGCCAATTGCAGAAAAGCGCCATTTCATTTGCGTGGTGAGGGGTTCAGGCTTTAGCCATGCTGAACCTGATATGCACCCTCAAGAATCTTCTGCATGGCGACGCCCGTGGAGGCGACGGGCGCGAGGACGAGGCATGGGAGAGCGACCCCCTGGCCCATCCGGCTCTCCGGCGCATGAGCCTCGAAGAGCTCGCCGATCTGCCCTTCGAGCGCGGGTGCAGGTGCTTGCCACCTCCTAATCCTGCCGCTCGCCCAGGCGCTTCTTCCAGGTCTCGAACAGGAACAGGGTGATCGCGACGGCCAGTGGGCCGAGGATGAGACCCGATGCTCCGAACAGGATCAGGCCTCCGATGATCGCGATGAAGGCCGGGACGGTGTGGAGCCTCAACCGGTCGCCCACGAGCATGGGATAGAGCAGGTTGTCGATGCCGCCGACGATGATGGCGCCCCAGGCCGTCAGGATGACGGCTTGGCCCCACTGGCCGTCGAGGGCGAGGAAGGCGGCGACGGGCACCCAGACGATGAAGGCTCCGAGCACCGGCACGATGGCCAGGAGACCCATGACGATGCCCCACAGCAGGGGCGCCTGCAGGTCGAGCAGCCAGAACATCAGCCCGCCCAGTGCGCCCTGCACGAGGGCGACGGCGACGGTGCCGTAGACCGTGGCATAGACCGTATCGGCCACGCGGGCGAAGAGCCGCTGCATCTCCGCCTCGGGCAGGGGCGACATGTCCCGTAAGAGATCCAGCGCCGCGCCGCGGTCGCGCAGGAAGTAGAAGAGCATGTAGAAGGTGAGGAGCAGGGTCAGCGCATAGGAGATCCATTCACGGATCAGCCGCGCGCTCGCATCGGTCAGCCGCGAGGCGGCGCTCGTCAGGGCCTCCGGCAGGTCCGCCTCGTCGATCCAGCGGGCGACCGCCGCCGTGGTCGGGTGCGCCTCGATGGCGCGCAGCCATTCACCGGACTGGATCTTCTCCTGCACGGTCACGACGCCTTTGCCGGCCTCCTGCACCAGCCGGGTGCCGACGAAGAGCGTGGGCACCACGACGATCGTGCCGACGACGAGAACGGAGATCGTGGCCGCGAGGGCCGGATGCCGGACCTTGCCCTCGATCCACCGATGCGCCGGCATGAACAGGATCGCCAGGGCCAGGGCCCAGGTGAGCGCGGGCAGGAAAGGCGCCGTGAGCAGGTAGCAGAGATAGAACCCGATGACCGTGAAGGCGAGAAGAACGGCCATCCGGAAGCGGCTTCTCGTCCTCCATCGCGAGGTCGCCGCATCGGGCGCCGGCTGCCGTTCCATGATGGTCACGCTCTCAACCTCGAAAACTCCGTTGCCTTATGTCTGCAACGTCGCGGCGGTCTTGTGAAGATCGGGGCGCGGGGCGAGAGGATTTGCCCATGCCGCTCCGGCGCGGGCTGGAGGCTCGGTCTTTTTTACTTTCGCGTGACTGAATTCCTGCCGGAATTAACGGAATAACGACGAATACACATGAACTCTGGCGGGGATTGCCTCTCGTAAGTCGAGCCGAAAGCCGTCGTGCCAGATTATCTGATCATTGCTCTCAGCATCTTTACGGCAGCTGCCGGAATCATCGGCGCCGCTTTCCTCTTCGCGCGCGGCTATAACGACGACCTTGCGAAGGCCGAAGGCGATCTGGCGAACCTCGCCCTGGCTCTCCAGGAGCAGACGGATGCGGCCTTCCAGTCCATCGAGAACGTTCTGCGCGACGTGGTCGGCCGGATCCCGCAAAACTGCCTCCGGGCGGAGGAGTTCGACAGTTATGCCGCGTCGCAGACGACGAAGGCCGTCCTTGTCGGCGCGACCCATTCCCTGTCCCACATCGCCCGCATCGATCTCATCAATACCCGGGGGCGGATCGTCGGATCGTCCAACCCGCATCCGGTGTCCCATCCGATCTACCTGACGGACACGACCTATTACCGGGCGCTCGCGACGGATGCGGCGCTCATCTTGTATGTCGGCGAGCCGGTGAAGATCCGGGCGACGGGCAAGAAGGTTCTCTCGCTCGCGCGGAAGATCAAGGACACCGACGGCAACTTCCTCGGCATCATCGTGGCGACCGTCGATCTCGGCCACATCGAGACCACCTACAAGGAGCACCTCAAGCCAGGCTCGCTGGCGATCGCGCTCTACCGGCGCGACGGCATGATCCTGGCGCACGCTCCCGCCGCCGAGCGGGTGCTGGGGCGGCGGCTCTGGCGGCCCAATACCCCTCTGCAGCGGATGATCGCCAGGAACATCCCGACGCTCATCCGGGATGTCAGCTGGATCGACAGGGCCGAGCGGCTGGTCGCCCTTCATCCTCTCGCCAATTATCCCTGCGGCGTCGCCGCCAGCCGGACCGTTGCGGAACTCATGGCCGGGCGGCGCCTCGAGGCGCGGCTGATCGGCTTCGTCGCCTATATCATGGACATCGCCATCAACACGGCGAGCCTGCTCGGCCTGCGGCATGTCCGGACGGGCATTCTCAGGGCCGCCAGCGAGAGCTACCTGTCGCGCCACGACATCCTGACGAAGCTTCCCAACAGGCTGTTCTTCGTCGAGGAGCTGAAGCGGACCTTCCTGGCCTCCCAGCGGTCCGGCACCGACTTCGCCCTGCATTTCATCGACCTCAACCGCTTCAAGGACATCAACGACAACCACGGGCACGGCGTGGGGGACGAAGTCCTTCAGGCCGTGGCGCGGCGGCTGCGCGAGCGACTCAGGAAGAGCGACTTCATCGCCCGCATCGGCGGCGACGAATTCGCCATCATTCAACGGCCGGTGCGGGGGCGGCAGCAGGTGCTGGACCTCGTCGGGGCCATCCAGGCCGCCATGAAGAGACCCTGCACGGCCGGAAACACGGAGATCGACGTCCTGCCGTCCATGGGCGTCGCGATTGCGTCCTCGGACGGCAGGACCTCGGCCGACCTCATGAAGGCCGCCGACATCGCCCTCTATGCGGCGAAGTCGGATTCCGACAGCGGCTACCGGCTCTACGACGCGAACCTCAAGGATCCCCGCGCGGAGCGCCGCGCCCTCGAAGGGGCCTTGCGCAGCGCCCATGAAAACAGGGAGCTCGAGCTGTTCTACCAGCCGATCCTCGATATCGCGACGAACCGGATGTGGGGCTGCGAGGCCCTGGTGCGCTGGAAGCATCCCACGAAGGGGATGATCCTGCCCCTGCAGTTCATCACGGCGGCGGAGGAATCCGGCCTCATCGGCCCCATCGGCGACTGGATCCTCGAGGAGGCCTGCAGGACCGCCATGACCTGGCCGCTGCCGCTGGCGGTCGCGGTCAACCTCTCGCCCGTGCAGTTCAGGAGCCGGGACGTCTTCGCCAGCGTCCGGCAGGCCCTGGACGCCTCCGGCCTGCCGGCCCGCCGCCTGATCCTGGAGATCACGGAATCCGTCAGGCTCACGGAGGAGGCCACCGCGACGCTCCGGCGGCTCAAGGCGCTCGGGGTCTCGATCGCGCTCGACGATTTCGGCACCGGCTATGCCTCCATGAGCTACTTGAGCAGCTTTCCCTTCGACAAGATCAAGATCGACCAGTCCTTCGTGCGCGCCATGATGGATTCGCCCGACAGCCGCGCCATCATCAAGGCGACGATCAGCCTCGCGAACGACCTGAAGATGAGCACGACGGCCGAGGGCGTCGAAACGGAAGAGCAGCTTGCCGCCCTGCGCCAGGCGGGGGCCTCCCAGGCTCAAGGCTATCTCATCGCCAAGCCCATGCCCCGGGACGCCATCGCGGCCTTCATTGCGGAGGCCCAAAACGCGCAGCAGGGCATGCGCGACGACCAGGCCCCGGCCCGCGCCATCGCCTGACGGAGCAGCCGGGATTGTTCCGGCAGGAGACGCGGGCGCTCACGCGCCGGGGCGGGCCGAAACAGGTTTCTTCCGCCCGGCGGACGAGACCGCATTCAGGGCCGCGGCGGCGCGGACGAGCGCCTTGAACGCCTCCTCGTCGAGCGCCGCGCCCTCATGGAGATCGATGGCGCGGCGCGTGTTGCCCTCCAGGCTGGCATTGAAGAGCCCCGCCGGATCCTCCAGCGAAGCGCCCTTGACGAAGGTCAGCTTCACGACGGCCTTGTAGGTCTCGCCCGTGCAGATGATCCCCGCATGCTCCCACACCGGAACCCCACGCCACTTCACCGCCTCGACGACATCAGGCAATGCCTGCCGGATGAGCGCCCGAACCCGCGCCAGTGTCGCGCCGCGCCAGTCGTTCAGATGCTGGATATGCGCGTCGATCTGTTGGGAGGGGGAGGGTTCTTCGTTCAAGGCTGTTTTGCCTGGGTAAATGAGTGATGTCGCTTTTGTTATAATAAGTTTCAAAGGAAAACTTCAAAAAGGCGACACGATAGCGATGCAGTCTAGATGCAGCAGCGCGTAAACTATGCTTGACCGCACTCAACTAGCGTTTAGGGAGACAGCATTTTTTGTACTTCAATCCGCTACCGCATATGCATGGGGCATTGCGTCCGATCTTCTTATGCTTTGCTTTCATGGCTTCCCGTAACGAGCGTCCTGGTGCTGCCTTAGGAACATTCTTATACCGCTCTTCTACCTCTGGATCTAAAGTCCATGGATAATTCAGCTCGACGCCCATACGCACAGCGTAGTCATGAGAGGAGAGACATAAACCGTACCAGCCTGAAGCTTTTTGGAGATACTTCCTCATTTCACAATGTGCGTTAAGACGTGCAGCAGCATCATTTATTTCGTCATCATTGATATGAACTGTCAGTCCGAGCGAAGGGTTCTCAAACCAGAATGTTGCATCGTGAACTCTGCCATCTTTTCGGCTCAGAGATGCAAGCTGCTCGATAGCTGTATTGATGTCGCTAAGACATTCCTCATTTAATGATAGTAGAAGTAGCCCTAGGTTGATTGGAGCGCGATTTTTGAGAGTCTCAATGCTTTTTATAAGCTTACCAATAGTTTTATCTGCAAATTTTGTGAGGATTCCGTCCGGAGTGCGTGCGCCTCCTATCCCTAATCTGCGCGAAAAGACTGCTACGTCCAAATCGCTTGTGATGTCATCTGCAAGATATATATGATCAAATCCATCTTCCAGCCAAAGATTGTGCTTAAGATGATAAGAAAGCGCTGTAAATTCATGAGATATACTTATTTTTTCGTAGTATTTTGTTCGTTTATTGATGTAATCAATGAAGTATAGTGGCGTATTTAGAAACTCAGTTGCTAATTCTAAATTGAATATATCAGTAATAAATGGCGCTGGTATTGCATCGCTTGATGAATATTCGAGTAGTTTGTTGCACTGGAAGGTGAGCGCGGGGTAATGATCGCAAAGTACGCCTATCAAGAAAATCTTATCGAAGGTGTCAGCTATTTCTATTTTCTGGTTGTTTTGATCGTAGAAATGGCATTTTCCATACATGATCTCTTGCGCACAGATCATGCCTTGGTTGTAGGCCGCTTGAATTCCTTTCTTGAAGTCATCCCTGAGTATGCCGTCGTTTCCCTTTCTGGCTTCTATGCTCAGACGTTTCGACTTAGCTTGTACTATTATGCCGATATGCGCAAACCTCACAAGCACATCGATATCAGTGATGTCCTTGCCCTTTGAGCTTCGCAGAATAACATTTTGAAAAACGTTATTAGAACCGAATACATCTTTTAGGCGGTCATAGCAGAAGGTTTCTGTAAATAGGCCTCTATTTTTTACAGCAATAGCTTTATAGTCCTTGTCTTTTAACATCCAAAAGAAAGGTGTTTCGTATAAGGCTTCGAAGAGGGTGTAGGTCTGAAAGACGTAATAGAGGTTGTCATGCTTGATTACAGGATATGCGTTGGCTGCATTGAAGTCGCTAAGGCTCTTAAATGTTGCATTTCGTGTTTCTGACGGAAATGCGAAGGCATCAAGGACAGCTGCAACTGTCTTTGTATCGTGTTGGCATGATCTACATATTTCAGCTATGTCGTAGCTATACGCGGGGAGCATAGACCACTTTTCTGGCTGCTCGCTTCTTATTGAGTTGAGGCGATTTAAGAGTTTTTCACTTTGTAAATCCGCTATGGCTCTAAACACAGAGGTGGCTTCTTCGATTGTGAAGCCCTTGTTTCTTTTAAGCCATTCCTCATCGTTCTTGTACTTTATTGGTGCAAGATCGCGGTATTGAAAATCATATGCTGACTCACCTCCATAGAAGATAGGTTCCCGTAAGGCCGCAGCATTTGCGAATGGGTCTTCACTTCCTCTTTCAGAGGCTTCAGAGAGCGTTTTTAGACTGTTAAATAGGGGTGCATTTAAGCAACTATGTAGTTCTTTTAAAAGAGCATCAGCTCTTTCTAGTTGATTTTGAATAGTCTGAGGATCTTTTAGTTGTAGGTTGAGAGGCTCTTTAAGCATCAAACCGATCAGGGTATTTATTTCGGTTCGAATTAGGCGGTCTGGAGTGTAACTAGCTAAGACATCCTCGGTCGTTAGCTCGTCTCCCATAGGGATCGTATTGTCCCTGAAGCAAAAGAAGGCGACTGCATGGGCGAAGCCTGGACCAGTACATACTTGCCCAAGCTCTTCAAAAACTTCCTGTTCTGAACGATGATTCTGAAAGTTATTCATTGCCATCCCAGAGAAAGGCCGGGCACAAGCCCGACCGTTTTATCTGGATTTGAACTACAAGTGGTTCGTTTGGCAACTTTATAGATTCACAAGTTGTGGCTTACGAGCACCCCGTCGTGCTTCCACACGTATCGCACTTCAAGCACGTCCCGTTCCGCACCAGAGTGAAGTTCGCGCATTCGGGGCAGGCTTCGCCCACATAGCCCTTCATCTTGGCCTCGGCGCGCTTGTCGGCGAGGGACGGGGCGGCGGGGGCTGAAAAGGCGAGTTTTGCCATTTCGGCTTCGCCGACGACGACATCCTGCGGGGCGGGATGGGCGAGTTCGCTCTTGAGGGCGTTCGCGCCCACGGTCGCCGTGCCGGTGCGCTGGGTCACGCCTCCGGCGCTGCCGGCGCCGCCGCCGGGGATCAGCATGAGCCGGTCCACGTTACCGCGGGTGAAGCCGCGGGAGACGATGGCCGTGGCGGGCGCGGCTTCCGGGGCCTTCGACTGGGCTTCGCCCTGGCCGATGGTGGTGGGGCCGAGCTCCGACGGGTCCACATGGGCGAGGTCGTTGCGTCCGAGATAGGAGATGGCGAGCTCGCGGAACACGTAGTCGAGGATCGAGGTCGCGCTCTTGATGCGCTCGTTGCCCTGGACGAAGCCCGCGGGCTCGAAGCGCGTGAAGGTGAAGGCCTCCACGTATTCCTCCAGCGGCACGCCGTATTGCAGGCCGAGCGAGATCGCGATGGCGAAGTTGTTCATCATCGCACGGAAGGCGGCGCCTTCCTTGTGCATGTCGATGAAGATCTCGCCGAGGCGGCCGTCGTCGTATTCGCCCGTGCGCAGATACACCTTGTGTCCGCCGACGACGGCCTTCTGGGTGTAGCCCTTGCGGCGGTCGGGCATCTTCTCGCGCTCGCGCATGGCGACCACGCGCTCGACGATCTTCTCGACGATCTTCTCCGACACATGCGCGGCCTTCGCCGCGGCGGGGAGGGCGGCCACGTGCTCCGCAGCCTCTTCCGCGTCCTCCTCCTCATCGGCGATGAGGGCGGAGTTGAGCGGCTGCGAGAGCTTGGAGCCGTCGCGGTAGAGGGCGTTCGCCTTCAGCGCCAGCTTCCAGGAGAGCATGTAGGCGTTCTTGCAATCCTCGACGGTGGCGTCGTTGGGCATGTTGATGGTCTTGGAGATCGCGCCCGAGATGAAGGGCTGCGACGCCGCCATCATGCGGATGTGGCTCTCGACCGAGAGGTAGCGCTTGCCGATCTTGCCGCACGGATTGGCGCAATCGAACACCGCGTAGTGCTCGACCTTCAGGTGCGGCGCGCCTTCGAGGGTCATCGCGCCGCAGATATGGATGTTCGCGGCCTCGATATCGGCCTTCGAGAAGCCCAGGAAAGAGAGCAGGTCGAAGGACGGGTCGTTGAGCTTCTCGGTCGGCACTTTCAGCGTGCCGGTGAGGAAGTCCTCGCCCAGCGTCCAGCGGTTGAAGACGAACTTGATGTCGAAGGCGGACTTGAGGCCCTTCTCGACGGCCTCGATCTTCTCCTCCGTGAAGCCCTTCGCCGCGAGCGTCGAAGGATTGATGGCCGGAGCCTGCTTCATGGAGCCGTGGCCGACCGCGTAGGCCTCGATCTCGGCGATCTCCGACTCGCGATACCCCAAGGCCCGCAGCGCGTCGGGCACGGCCCGGTTGATGATCTTGAAGTAGCCGCCGCCGGCGAGCTTCTTGAACTTCACCAGGGCGAAGTCGGGCTCGATGCCGGTGGTGTCGCAATCCATCACGAGGCCGATCGTGCCGGTGGGCGCGATCACGGTGGCCTGCGCGTTGCGGTAGCCGTTCTTCTCGCCGAGCTGGAGCGCCTTGTCCCAGGCGGATTTCGCATGGGCGATCAGGTTCGCGTCGGGGCAGGAGGCGTGATCGAGCGGCACCGGGTTGACGGAGAGGCCCTCATAGCCCGTGGCCTCGCCATGCGCCGCGCGGCGATGGTTGCGGATCACGCGCAGCATGGACTTCGCGTTGGCCTTGTAGTTCGGGAACGGCCCGAGCTCACCCGCCATCTCGGCGGAGGTGGCATAGGACACGCCGGTCATGATCGCGGTGATCGCGCCGCAGAGCGCGCGGCCTTCCGCGGAATCGTAGGGGAGGCCCATGGTCATGAGCAGGCCGCCGATATTGGCGAAGCCCAGGCCCAGCGTGCGGTACTCGTAGGAGAGCTGCGCGATCTCCTTGGACGGGAACTGCGCCATCAGCACCGAGATTTCGAGCACCACGGTCCAGAGGCGGCAGGCATGCTCGAAGGACTCAGCGTCGAAGGCCTTCGTCTCGCGGTCGTAGAACTGCAGCAGGTTGGCCGAGGCCAGGTTGCAGGCCGTGTCGTCCAGGAACATGTATTCCGAGCAGGGGTTCGACGCCCGGATGCGGCCACCGGCGGGGCTGGTGTGCCAGTCGTTCATGGTGGTGTTGAAGTGCAGGCCCGGATCGGCCGAGGCCCAAGCGGCGTAGCCGATCTGCTCCCACAGGTCGCGGGCCTTCAGGGTCTTCAGCACCTTGCCGTCCTTGCGGGCCGTGAGGTGCCAGTCGGCATCGTTCTCGACGGCGCGCAGGAAGTCGTCGGTGAGCGAGACGGAGTTGTTGGAGTTCTGGCCGGAGACCGTGAGATAGGCTTCCGAATCCCAGTCCGTGTCGTAGACGGGGAAGTCGATCTCCGTGTAGCCCTGGCGCGCGAACTGGATGACGCGCTTGATGTAGTTGTCCGGGATCTGGACCCGGCGGGCCATCTTGATCTCTTTCTTCAGAGCCGGGTTCTTCTCCGGGTCGAAGCAGGCGTCGCCGGGGGCCTCGCAGTTCACGCAGGCCTTCATGATCGCCTTGAGGTGCTTGGAGGCGAGCTTGGAGCCGGCGACGAGCGCCGCGACCTTCTGCTCCTCCTTCACCTTCCAGTCGATATAGGCCTCGATATCCGGGTGATCGACATCGACCACGACCATCTTCGCGGCGCGGCGGGTGGTGCCGCCCGACTTGATCGCGCCCGCGGCGCGGTCGCCGATCTTGAGGAAGCTCATGAGGCCGGACGAGCGGCCGCCGCCGGAGAGCTTCTCGCCCTCGCCGCGCAGGTTGGAGAAGTTCGAGCCGGTGCCCGAGCCGTACTTGAACAGGCGCGCCTCGCGGACCCAGAGGTCCATGATGCCGCCCTCGTTCACCAGGTCGTCCTCGACGCCCTGGATGAAGCAGGCATGCGGCTGCGGATGCTCGTAGGACGACTTGGACTTGGTCAGCTTGCCGGTCTTGTAGTCCACGTAATAGTGGCCCTGGCCGGGACCGTCGATGCCGTAAGCCCAGTGCAGGCCGGTGTTGAACCATTGCGGGGAGTTCGGCGCGACCATCTGGTTGGCGAGCATGTAGCGCAGCTCGTCATAGAAGGCCTGGGCGTCCTCCTCGGAGGAGAAATAGCCGCCCTTCCAGCCCCAGTAGGTCCAGCAGCCGGCGAGCCGGTCGAAGACCTGCTTGGAGGAAATCTCGGAGCCGTAGCGGCTCTCTTCCGGCAGCTTGGCCAGCGCCGCCTCGTCGGGCACGGAGCGCCACAGCCAGGAGGGAACGTCGTTCTCCTCCACCTTCTTCAGGCGGGCCGGAACGCCGGCCTTGCGGAAATACTTCTGGGCCAGGACGTCGGAGGCCACCTGGCTCCATGTCTCAGGCACTTCGATATTCTCGAGCTTGAAGACGATAGAGCCATCCGGATTGCGGATCTCGCTCGTGGCGAGCCGGAAGGCGAGGGAGGAATAAGGCGATTGGCCTGATTTGGTATAACGCCGCTCGATCCGCATAGTCACATTCCTAAGTAAAGGGACAAAAAGTCCCCATGGCCGCGATTTGCCCCGCAGCTCATCAGCCCATATTTATTGTTCGACGCCCCAACGATCCTCTTGCGGGATCGCCACGCAACACGCCCGAGTTACGGCTGCCTCCGGAGCATCGCGCCCAAGAACGGAAACCATCCCTGGGGTCAATCCGATGCTCCAGGCGTCACAGGTCGCGCGGCAACGGCGTTGCCACGGGACTCTGAACGCTTACTCTGGGGAGGTCCAACCGGCCTTTTCAGGTCGGCCGCCGGTCTCTGGTCGGTACCTCTTCAAGCTAGTCGCGTTGCGAGCCTCACGTCAAGAACTTGTGTCGCGGCTCAGGGTTCCAAACTACATCTTGTGTGTAGCTGTGTGAATTGTGGATAACGGCGACCCGCCCGGCTAACCCTCGGAGACTCCTCTGAGAATCCGTTCCGGGATTCTGTTGCGGCCAAGCTTCGCCGGCTCAGGAACGCAGTGCCGGACATGCTTAACGCTTCGTCGCTGTGGTGCCGGCGCATCAACCTTTCGTAGAGGCCTGAACAGGGGTTCGAAGGCTCCCCGAAAGCCGAAATGGCCCGAATGCGGGAAATTCCGTCAATGACGTTAGGGTAGGGGGCCTGAGAATCAGGCGAGGCTTTTCGCTGCTCGGAAGGCTGGACTTCGAGGCCGGCAAAAGCCATATTCCGCGCGATTTCAAACCCCTTCGGCGGCGGCAGCAGCGATGAAACAGTTTTGGACCCAGTTCTTCACCTGGTGGAACGGACAGACCCTCGGCACGCGATTCTTCACCTGGCGCAAGGGGCAGTTCGTGGGGCAGGACGAGTTCGGCAACCGCTATTACCGCTATACGCAGCCGACCCCGATCGACTCCAACGTGGGCGCCGAGCGCCGCTGGGTCATCTATAACGGCGAGGCCGACGCCTCCCGCGTTCCGCCCGGCTGGCGCGCCTGGATGAGTCATAACGGCGATGTGCCCCCGAGCGAGGAAGCCTATCAGCCGCGCTCCTGGGAAAAGCCCCATGTGCCGAACATGACCGGCACGGCGATGGCCTATCGTCCGCAGGGCTCGCAGCTCGCGACCGGCCAGCGTCCCGCCGCAACGGGCGATTACGTGCCGTGGACTCCGGGGGAATGAGGCCTGAAGCGGCCTCCTGACCCTCCATGCTCAAGAAAGCCCAAGCGCGCGACTGCGTCGAATGTGGCCTGCCCTACGGCCACCCCGATTTCGGCTATTATTCCGGCCGTATCGAGAACGGCCCAGCCTATTGGTCGGACCGGGGACTCCTCTGATCCCATGCCTGCTCCTCCGCTCATTTCGAGCGCCGCGTGAAAGAGGGCGATCCCATGGAGGAGCCTGCGCCCAATCCCCTCGAGAACGGCTGGTCCTGAGAGGGCCTCAACCCTTCGGGTGAAAATACGATTGCCGGCGCATCACGGCGTCGGTGAACAGGCCGAAGGCCTGGATGACGTGGCCTTGGGGCACCTCCACATGGCGCGCCGCCCCTGATCCCTTGAGAACGCCGCCGCGCTGGTCCGGCACCGGATCGCGGTAGGTGCCGCCGTCGCCCAAGGTGCAGTTCTGGCACCGGATGGGGCCGAGGATCTGCGCGCCGCGACCGATTCGATTCGTCAGGCTGAGCGATCCGCCGCCCAGAAGGCGGGCGCCGTCCCCGATGTCGATCGTGTCCCCGCTTCCCGCCTTGATGGTGAAGCCGCCTTCCTCGCCGATGTCGGTTTCCGCCCCGATGGTCACGGCGCCGCCTGCCGCGACGATGCGCGTACCGGAAAACAATTCCGTTCCGCGCCCGATGTCGATCCGCCCGCCCAGGTTCTGGATGATGATGCTGGGCCAGAGAACGATGCCTTCATCCAGATGCGCGTCCCCGGAAATCAAGGTCGAGGAGGGGTCGAGAATCAGGATGCCGCGACCGGCCAAAGCGACCGTCTCGGCCACGCCCAAGAATCCAAACCGTTCCCGGATCATATCGGATGAAACGTGAGGAGGGATATTCATCGCGCAGTCTCCGAAAACAGGTCATTGGAAGATATGACTCAACCGGCCTTCGCCTTCAGCCACTCGCCGATGATGCGCGAAACATCGGGATGTGTCTCTCCCTCCTGGTCATCCCTGCGCATGTGGAAGCTCTCGGCCTGATTCTTCATGCGGTAGAACGCGTGATCCATGTCGGGAATTTCCACGTAAGTTGCGGCGCCTGGACGGACAGCGTTGATCGCCGCAAGGATCTCCTGATGCTCTTCGGCGCTCGTGATGAAATCCGCGCGGCCGTAGATCAAGAGAGTCTCGGGCTTCAGGCGCGTCCAGAGATCCGCGTAATCGATGGCGGCGATCTGCTGCAGATAGGCATCGGAGGACGGGATCTTCATTTCCTCTGCGCAGGCCGGCCGCTTCTCCAGAACTTGCGCGCGCGGCGTCTTCTCGATGAGAAGATGGTGCATGCACCATTGCTTGAGCTGCATCTGCGCGCCGATCTTCGCAAGCGGCATGCCTTCCAGTTTGAGCTGGCGGCGGCGATTGATCAGCTCATATTCGAACCAGGTGCTGCCGACGGTTTCCGCCACGGCGAGACCGCGCACCGGAATCTTCTCCGCAACCAGCGGACCGACGATGCCGCCGATGCTGTGGCCGACGATGAATACCTTATCCGGATCCACGTAAGGCTTGGCTTTCAGGTCCTTGAGGCCTGCCACGTAGCCGGCCACTTCCGTGTCGAGATTCGCCATCATGCACGGCTCGCCCATGCTGTCGCCCATGCCGGTCTTTTCCACGCGCATGGTGGCAAAGCCCTGGCGGGTAAGGTCGGCGAGGATCTGGCGATAGGGCGTCTTCTCGTTGAAGGGATAATCCATGCTGTAGCAGCCGATGCCGCCGACGAAGAGAATGGCGGGGCGGCGCTCGGCACCCTTCGGCTTGGTGATGATCGTGCGGCGCAGGGCTCCCTCGGATTCAACGGCCTCGTAGAGCGTTTCGAAATCCTGGGACGATTCGGGCGGGAAGCCGATGAGGGAAACCTGCTGTTCGAATACCTTGCCATCGCGAACGAGCGAGAGGTTCACGCTGTCGCCGGCGCGTTTCTTGCGGACGGCGCCCACCACATCGGATGACGAGCGAACCGGAGCCTGATCGAGCTTGAGCAGAATGTCCCTGGCCTGTAACCCGGCCTTCTGGGCCGTGGAGCCGGGAATCACGCGCTCGATGAGCAGGCCTTCTCCTGAGGGAACGAGGCCGCCTGCACGCATGGTTTCGGGCACGGAAGCCATGCTGATTCCAACGAAGGCACGCCGTGCCAACTCACCGCACTGGGCTTGCAGCGGCAAGGCAAGCAACAGGATTACCAGAAGAGAGCGACGAAGCAAATGCATGCAGGAATCCCCGATTAGAAAATGTAATTTTATCCTATCGTAGGGTCATTCGCCAAGCTTTCCTGCTCATCGCCCTTTTTCCAACACGGTTGGCATGTTAACGCGTGTCCCACCAAGATAACGGCCGTGATCGGCCGGGCGTGAAGGCGTGGATCAGGTATCATGAAGAGTGGATGGGCACGGGCGGCATGGGTGCTCGCATCGATCGTCGGTGCAACGGGCACAGCCCAGGCGGACCGGATCAAGAATCCGACGGCCGTCTTCTCCGGGCTGGACAAGATCACCGGGCGAATCGTGTCCTTCGAGGTCGGCATCGACGAGACCGTGCAGTTCGGCGCGCTGCAGATGACGCCGCGGGTGTGCTTCACCAAGCCGCCGACGGAAACGCCGAACACCACTGCCTTCATCGAGGTGGATGAGCCCGGCCAGGACGGAAAGAGCAAGCGGGTCTTCTCGGGCTGGCTCTTCGCCGCGAGCCCGGGCCTGCATGGCCTCGAACACCCGGTCTACGATATCTGGCTCGTCGACTGCAAAGGCGGCACGGAGGTGATCGCCGAACCGAAGGAAATGCCGGAAGAGCTGCCGCCGATCGAGGATACGGCCCGTGCGCCGGGCGATGCCGCCCAGCCGGGAGGCATCATGGCTCCCACCGGTGAGACCGCGCCGCGACCGCCGGAGGTCGAGACCGCGCCTTTACGCCAGCCGCAGCGCCAGCCGGCGGGCCGGCGGCCGGCGTCTCCGCCGATCATCAATACGGACCGTTGATCCGAGAGCGGTCCCGGACGAGGGGGCCGATTGCCCGCGTTGCGCTATCCAAGGGCGGCGAGGGCCTCCTCGCCGCTGACGATCCTGCCCCGCGGCCACGCGTCCCAATCGGCGGAGTGGTCCATGGCTTTACGCAGCATCTGCTTGTAGGTCCGCCGGGGAACCTCGATGGCGCCGAACTGGGCCAGATGCGAGGTCACGAACTGCGTATCGAGCAGGGAGAAACCGCCCCGGCGCAGGCGCGCCACGAGATGGACCAGTGCCACCTTCGAGGCGTCGCGCTCGGTGTGAAACATGCTCTCGCCGAAGAAGGCGCCGTTGAGCCGCACGCCGTAGAGACCGCCGACGAGGCGGTTGTCCCGGTAGACCTCCACCGTATGGCAGTACCCGGCATCGAACAGCTCGCCGTAGAGTTCCCGGATCCGTCGGCTGATCCAGGTTTTCTCCCGGTCTACGCCCGGCGCGGCGCAGCCTGCGATCACGCCATCGAAATCCCGATCCACGCGCACCTCGAAGAGATCCGAGCGGACGGTGCGGGCGAGGCGCTTGGAAATATGGAAACCGTCGAGGGGGATGATTCCCCTCTCGCGCGGCTCGACCCAGAACAGCGACGGATCGTCCGCATCCTCCGCCATGGGAAAGATGCCTGCCGCATAGGCTTTCAGCAGGATTTCCGGCGTGATGTCGATCGCCTCATCAGACGCATGGCTCATGCGGATTTGTACCAAGGAACGAGTGGGCCGTCCAACGGCAGGCTTGCCCTTGACGAAACAACGCAGCGATGACGGCTCAGGTCCCAGGCGCCTGGATGGTGCGGATGACGATCTTGTTCTTCTCCCGCAGATAGCTCTTCCGCTTGGCTTCGATGCGCGGAATGTCGGAGCCGTTCCGGGCCAGAAAATCGAGCATCCGCTCGGGATTGTCGAGTGGAACGTCTTGATGCTGCTCGAGATAGCGGGGCAGGTCGTAGTTCCACCATTCGCTTTGCAGGAGCCGCTCGATCAGGGGCGCATCGAAACGGTGCTTGACCACCCGTGCGGGATTGCCCGCGGCGACGGCATAGGCCGGCACGTCCTTTGTCACGACCGCGCCGGCACCGATGATCGCACCGGTCCCGATCGTGACCCCGGGAAGGACGATGGCTCGGGAGCCGATCCACACATCGTGGCCGACATGGGTTCTCCTGCCGTAGCCCTCAAAGGTGAGGGGCGGCTCGTATTTGCGGGTGTCGGGATAGAGATTGGTATAGGGAAACGGATGGGAGGAGAGCCATTCCTTGGGATGCGCGCTCCCGCGCAGGCTCACATTGTCGCCGATGGAGCAATAGCGCCCGATCGTGGCGTGGTGGATCTCCGTTCGGGGCGAGACATAGGAGTAAGACCCGATTTCCGCTTCGACCACGTGGGACGAGTGGAAGATCCTGATCGGCGCCTCCCAGATCAGGCTACCGCCGATCGTGCCGCCAAGATCCAGGCCGTGTTTCATCAGGAAGGCTCGAAGACCTTCGTTCGAAGAGGCTTGCTTCTCGGCTGTCATCATCACCACGGCTTCATCGAAATGTGCCGTACATGATGTTACATAACTTTACGCGGCGCGCTACTTCTGGGAAGGCGCGGGCAGTGCCTGTGAAAACACTGCCCGGACCGCTGGTCCTTAAGCCTGCTCTTCGCCCAGGCCGCCGGTTTTCAGGAAGTTCTCCAGCCAGTGGATGTCGTACTGTCCGTTCTGAATGTCCGGGTTGCGAACAAGGGTGCGGAAGAGCGGGAGCGTCGTGTCGATGCCGTCGACCACGAACTCGTCCAGCGCGCGGCGCAGGCGCATGAGGCACTCGTTGCGGGTGCGGCCATGGACGATGAGCTTGCCCACCAGGGAATCGTAATGCGGTGGGATGCGGTAGCCCTGATAGGCCGCCGAATCGACGCGTACGCCGAGTCCGCCCGGCGGATGGAAGTAGCTGATCGTGCCGGGCGAGGGACGGAAGGTCGAGGGATGCTCGGCATTCACGCGGCATTCGATGGCATGGCCTTCGATCTTGACGTCTTCCTGCTTCACCGAGAGCGGATGGCCCGCCGCGATCCGGATCTGCTCGTTCACCAGGTCGATGCCGGTGATCATCTCGGTCACCGGGTGCTCCACCTGGATACGGGTGTTCATCTCGATGAAGTAGAACTCGCCATCCTCGTAGAGGAATTCGACGGTGCCGGCGCCCGCATATTGCAGCTCCTGCATGGCCTTCGCCACGATCCCGCCGATGCGCTCGCGCATCTCGACATTAAGAGCGGGCGAGGGGCCTTCCTCCCACACCTTCTGGTGGCGGCGCTGGAGAGAGCAGTCGCGCTCGCCCAGATGGATAGCGTTGCCCTTGCCGTCGCCGAGAACCTGGATCTCGATGTGGCGCGGCTTCTCCAGATACTTCTCGATGTAGACCGCATCGTCGCCGAAGGCGGCCTTTGCCTCGGTCTTGGCGGTCTGGAGCGCATGGACGAGATCGTCCTCGTTGCGTGCCACCTTCATGCCGCGCCCGCCGCCGCCGGCCGCCGCCTTGATGATGACGGGGTAGCCGATGCTCTTGGCGACCTTCTTCGCCTCGGTCTCATCGCTGATGCCGCCCTCGGAGCCGGGCACGCAGGGGATGCCGAGGCGCTTGGCGGTGCGCTTGGCCTCGATCTTGTCGCCCATGATGCGGATGTGTTCCGCCTTGGGACCGATGAAGGCGATGCGGTGATGCTCCAGCACTTCGGCGAAACGGGCGTTCTCGGAGAGGAAGCCGTAGCCGGGATGGATGGCGTCCGCGCCGGTGATCTCGCAGGCCGCGATCAGGGCGGGGATGTTGAGATAGCTGTCGCGGGCCGCGGGCGGGCCGATGCAGACGCTCTCGTCGGCGAGGCGCACATGCATGGCGTCCGCGTCGGCGGTGGAATGCACCGCGACGGTGGCGATCCCGAGCTCCTTCGCCGCGCGCAGGATGCGCAGGGCGATCTCGCCTCGGTTGGCAATGAGGATCTTATCGAACATGAAAGCGCCTTACTCGATGACGAGGAGGGGTTCACCGTATTCAACGGGAGTTCCGTCTTCGACATAGATGGCGGTCACGGTGCCGGCGCGCGGGGCGACGATCTCGTTGAAGGTCTTCATGGCCTCGACCAGAAGGACCTTGTCGCCGGCTTGGACTTTGGAACCGACCTCGACGAAGGGCTTCGCGTCAGGCGAGGGCTTGCGATAGGCGGTTCCGACCATGGGCGAGAGCACGGCGCCCGGATGCGGGCCTGCCTTGGCAGCCGCGGGGGCCTCGGACACGGACGGAGGAGGCGCGACGACAGGAGCCGGGGCGAGGGCCGCAGGAGCCGCCACCGTCACGGCTGCCGCCTGGAGCGTGCGCGCCACGCGGATGCGCAGGTCGCCCTTCTCCACTTCGATCTCGCTGAGATTCGTATCGGCGATCAGGTTCGCCAGCTCCCGGACGAGATCGGGATCGAAAGGGTTTTCCTTGGCCATGGGGCTTACCTCTATTGTCTGAGGAACTAGTGCTGGGACGGCTTCGCCTGACGGGCCCGCTCGACCATCACCCGGTGAACCGCTTCCAGGCCGAGCAGATAGCTCATGGGCCCGAAACCGCAGATCACGCCGACGGAGACGGGCGCAATGAGCGAGCGATGGCGAAAGCCCTCGCGAGCATGAACATTCGAAAGATGAATCTCGACCGTCGGGGCGCCGCTGCCGGAGATGGCGTCGCGGAGCGCGATCGAGGTGTGCGTATAGGCGCCGGCATTGATGACGATGCCCGCGCCCTGGACTCCCGCTTCCTGGATCCAGTCGACCAGATGTCCCTCATGGTTCGACTGGCGGAACGTGACCGCCGTCCCCAGGGTCTCCGCCTTCTCGCGCACGAGCTTCTCGATATCCTGCAGCGTGGCGCTGCCATAGATCTGAGGCTCTCTGCGGCCGAGCAGGTTGAGGTTGGGTCCGTTGAGGACGAAGACGGTGGTCATTGGCGAAAGGAGCGTTCCTTGAAGCTCCGAAGGCGGAGCCGAAAGGCCCTCTTAGCCAAAAGGCGAGCACGGGGAAAGGGGAAAACCAAGCTTTCCCAAGCTTGGCTGGCATTTCGTAGCGTCAGGAAGGCCGGTTTTCCTTATGCGGGAGGCTTAACAATAGCTTCCCCTTGGATCGGGACCCGGCCGGCTTCCCGAGGCGGAAAGCGCCCCCGTTCTAACCGCAGTTCGCCTTGCCGCAGGCGCGGACATTGTCCACGAGCTGCTTCAGGGGCTCGAGGCCCACGGCTCCGGGAATGACGGTCTCGCCGACGATGAAGGCGGGCGTTCCCGAAAGGTTCAGCCGGTCGCCGAGCGCCATGTTCTCCTGGAGTGCATTGCGGATTTCGGGGCTCTCCAGGTCCTTCTGGAGGCGGGCCATGTCGAGGCCCATGTCCTTGGCCACCGCCATGGCCCGCTCGCCGTTCACGCGGCCGCGGGTGTCCATGACCTTCACGTGGTAATCGAAGAGCTTCGGGCCCTGGAGCTGGTTCTTGACGGCGAGGGCCACGCGGCTCGCCTCGACGGAATCGGGTCCGAGCACGGGAAAGTCCTTCAGGACGACACGCAGCTTGGGATCGTTCTTCAGGAGCGTCTGAACGTCCGACAGGGCCTTTTTGCAGTAGCCGCAATTGTAGTCGAAGAACTCCACGAGCGTGACGTCGCCCGAGGGGTTGCCGACCACGTAGGAATGCGAGGCGTTCAGGAGGGACTGCTGGGTTTCCTTCACGGCGCTCGCCTGCGCCACCTGCTGCGCCTCCGCCTGCCGCTTCTCGAGCTCGGCGATGACTTCGGTCAGAACCTCCGGGTTCTTCAGCAGGTAGTCCTTCACGATCTCGCCGATGGCCTGTTTCTGCTGCTCGGTGAAGACTGCGCCCTGCGCCATCGCGGCGGGAGCGATGGCCAAGGTGCCGAGGAGAGCCACAGCCTGGCCGAACTTGAGAAACGAAGAGCGCATATCCGGTCCTTTGCGGAAAACCTTGAGACGAGTCAGGCCCATAACAGCGGTTCGAGGCGGAGTTGAGACTCGTCCGTCCGTGCGAGTTAGCGGCTTAGGACGCACGGCGTCAAATCACGGATTTGTAGGCAATGACGCTGCCGGGCCAACAACCGTCTTCAAGAACCGTCTTGAGGGCGCACCCGCAACGGGATACGAGCCTTCTCCATGACCAAATCATCCGCCGACCTGCACCAGCCCCTCGTTGCGCGCCGCATGGAGCGCGTCGCTTCCTTCCTGGCCATGGACGTGCTGAGCGCGGCCGCCGCCAAGGAAAGGCGGGGCGACAGCGTCATTCACATGGAGGTGGGGCAGCCCTCCGCCCCCGCGCCGCGCGCCGCCCGGGAGGCCGCCAAGGCCGCCCTCGACCTTGGGCGCATCGGCTACACGGAAGCCTTGGGGATGTCGGCCCTGCGCGAGCGGATCGCGCGGCATTACAAGGATACCTACGGCGTGAGCATCGCGCCGGAGAGGGTCGTGGTGACGACGGGCTCCTCGGCCGGTTTCGTCCTGGCCTTCCTGAGCCTCTTCGATCCGGGCCAGCGGGTGGCGATCACGGCGCCGGGCTATCCGGCCTACCGCAACATCCTGGAGGCGCTCGGCATCGAGCCTGTGACGATCCCGCTCACCAAGGCCGATGGCTGGATCATGACCGCCCGGGCCATCGAGAAGGCCCATGCGGAAAAGCCCCTGCACGGCATCCTCGCCATGAGCCCGGCCAACCCGTCCGGCACGATGATCGGCCGTAAGGCGCTCGGCGAGCTGGGGGAGACCTGCCGCCGCCTGGGGCTGTGGTTCGTCTCGGACGAGATCTATCACGGGCTCACCTATGGCGAGGCGGCCTCCACGGCGCTCGCCTCGGATGACGATGCGGTGGTGATCAATTCGTTTTCGAAATATTATTGCATGACCGGCTGGCGCATCGGCTGGATCGTGGTGCCGGAGCGGCTCGTGCGGCCCATCGAGCGGCTGGCGCAGAACCTCTACATCTCGCCGCCCTATCTCTCCCAGGTGGCTGCCCTTGCCGCTTTCGACGCCACGGAGGAGCTCGAGGCAGTGAAAGCCGCCTACGCGCGCAACCGGGCCTATCTGCTGGAAGAGCTCCCGAAGATCGGGATCGCGGAGATGCATCCGGTGGACGGGGCCTTCTACATCTATGCCGACATCGCCCGCTTCACGAACGATTCCATCGGTTTCTCCAAACGCATGCTGGAAGAGGCGGGCGTGGCGGCGACGCCAGGGCTCGATTTCGACCCCATCGAGGGCTCGCACTACCTGCGCCTGTCCTTCGCCGGTTCGGAGAACGATTGCCGGGAGACGGTAGCGCGGCTGAAGGGCTGGTTGAGATAGGACGTCCGGTCACCCTGATGTCATACCCGCGCAGGCGGGGATCCAGAACCACGACGGCTTGAGGTAGGGGACGGGCGGAACCATCCCGCTTTTCTTCTGCGGGGCGCTGTCGCTTATGGATTCCGGACTCTCGCTATGCTCGCCCCGGAATGACGGACGACAAACAAAAAGCCCGGCTTTTACGCCGGGCTTTTGCTTTTAATTTTACGATCCGCTCAGGACCGACTTGGCCTTTGACCACCAGCCCGCGCGCTTCGGGCGCTCCGGGTCCGGCGGGGTCAGCACGACGGCGACCGGCTCCGGCTCGGGAACGACGGGGGCAGTAGCGGCAGGCTCTTCCTGGGCCACGGGCTGGGCAGGAGCGACAATGTGCTCTTCCTCAGCCGCGGGCTTCGGGGCTTCCGCCTCTGGCTTAGCCTCCTCCACCGGGGCGGCCTCGGCCTCCTGAGGGGCGACAAAGCCTTCCTCCATGGCGAATTCTTCGGCCGTCTCGTCGCGTCCGCGCCCACGTCCGCCGCGGCGGCCGCGACGGCGGCGGCGCCCACGGGCTTCTTCGCCTTCGGCGGATTCGGCGGAGATCTCTTCGCCGGAAGTCTCGGCCGCGGCCTCTTCCTCCTCGGTCCCGGCCGTCTCCTCGGCTTCACCGGACTCGATGCCTTCCTCTCCCGCTTCTGCTCCGGCCGGAGCTTCACGGTCGCGGCCACGACGGCGACGACGGCGACGACGGCGACGGCCGCCTTCACCCTGCTCGCCGCGCTCTTCTCCGGCAGCCGCGGCTTCCTCGCCGCCTTCCTCCTCGGTCTCGTCCTCGATCTCCTCGACGGTCTCGTCCATGGGAGCAATGGCGTCGATCTGGATGCCGGTCGCGGCGGCCTTATGCTCCAGACGGAGGGCGGGCTCGCCCCGGTCGATGGCGTAGGTGGTGGTGCCGTGCAGGGTATCGTCCGCGACGATGGAGATCGAGACGCCGAAGCGGCTTTCGAGCTCCTGCAGGTGCACGCGCTTCTGGTTCAGGATGTAGAACGCCGCCTCCATCCGCGTCCGGACGATGAGGTTGTAGCCCGCGTTCTTGATGAGCGTTTCCTCGATCGAGCGCAGCACTTGCAGCGCGACCGACGGCGTCGAGCGGACGAAGCCGGTGCCGGCGCAGTGCGGGCAGGGGATCGAGGAAGATTCCAGCACGCCGGTGCGGATGCGCTGGCGCGACATCTCCAGCAGGCCGAAGGGCGAGATGCGGCCCACCTGGATGCGCGCACGGTCGTTCTTCAGGCACTCGTTCAGCTTCTTCTCGACGGCGCGGTTGTTCCGCTTCTCCTCCATGTCGATGAAGTCGATCACGATGAGGCCGGCAAGATCGCGCAGGCGCAGCTGGCGGGCGATTTCCTCCGCCGCTTCCAGGTTCGTGCGCAGCGCGGTGTCCTCGATGTTGTGCTCACGGGTCGAGCGCCCCGAGTTCACATCGATGGAAACGAGGGCTTCCGTCGGATTGATGACGAGATAGCCGCCCGATTTCAGGGTGACCACGTTCGAGAACATGGCGTCGAGCTGGGCCTCGACCCCGTATTTCGCGAAGAGGGGCTGCGGCTCGCGATAGGGCTGGACCAGCTTGGCATGGCTCGGCATGAGCATGCGCATGAAGTCCTTGGCCTCCCGGTAGCCTTCGTCGCCCGACACGAGAATGTCGTCGATGTCCTTGTTGTAGAGGTCGCGGATGGCGCGCTTGATCAGGGAGCCTTCCTCATAGACCAGGGCAGGGGCCGCGGATTTGAGCGTCAACTCGCGCACGCTCTCCCAAAGGCGCATCAGGTATTCATAGTCGCGCTTGATCTCGGGCTTCGTGCGCGAGGCGCCGGCGGTGCGCAAGATGATGCCCATTCCCTCGGGCACCTCCAGCTCCTGGGCGATTTCCTTCAGGCGCTTGCGGTCGGCTGCATTGGTGATCTTGCGCGAGATGCCGCCGCCCCGGCCCGTGTTGGGCATGAGCACCGAGTAGCGCCCGGCGAGCGACAGATAGGTGGTCAGCGCAGCGCCCTTGTTGCCGCGCTCCTCCTTGACGACCTGGACCAGGAGGATCTGGCGGCGCTTGATGACTTCCTGAATCTTGTACTGCTTACGCTGCACGCGCGGACGCTGGGGGACATCCTCCAGGGCATCGCCGCCGCCGAGTTGCTCGACGATCTCGTGCTCCTCCTCGGATTCCTCGTCCTCGCCTTCGTCGTCTTCCTCGTCGCCCGATTCCGTCTCCTTGTCAGCGGAGCGGGCCTCCACCTCTTCCGAAGCTTCCCCAGCAGGCGCCGTCTCGACATGGGCGGACGCCTCGGTGGCGGCGATGGCGGCTTCCTCCGCGCCTTCGGCAGGGACTGCGGCTTCGGGCTCACCCTCGGCCGTTGCCTCTACACCCTCCTCGGGCCCGGCTTCGGCCTCGGTCGAGACGACGGTCTCGTCCTTTTCGGCGCGGCGCGGCGAGGAACGGCGGCGGCGATGGCGGCGGCGCTCCTCCTCATGCTCTTCCTCCCGCTGGGCTTCGGCCTCGGCTTCGAGCAGGGCCTGCCGGTCGGCGACCGGGATCTGGTAGTAATCGGGATGAATTTCGCTGAAGGCGAGGAACCCGTGACGGTTTCCGCCATATTCCACGAAGGCCGCCTGGAGGGACGGTTCGACCCGGGTGACCTTGGCGAGATAGATATTCCCGCGCAGCTGCTTACGGTTAGCGGATTCGAAGTCGAACTCTTCGACCTTCTGGCCGCGCACCACCACGACCCGGGTTTCTTCCGGGTGGGAGGCATCGATGAGCATCTTGTTTGCCATGTTGAACTCTCGACATGGCGATCGAGGGCAAGACCTGAGGCAGGGGCCGCATTGAGGGCGGTGGGGCACGCCGCAAACGGAGGCGACGGGCTGAAGTTGCGTTCGGATTGCTGTCGATCGCCATCGTGCGCCGCGAAGGGGCGCATTCTGGGTTGAATTGGGCCGGCATGGAGCCGGAAAGGGTTGATGAGGGGCGTGCGCGATTCAGAACGCGCGAGGCAAACGGTGCCGAAACGAAGGTCAGAACTGACTTCGTGCGTGCAACCATTCGACACGGCCCTTTCGTAGATATCGATGGGACGGGTGGAACCGGCCATCGGCGAGTGGCGACAAGCATCGCCATATGGTCCAGTCCGAGAGCCTGTCGAGGGTGACGGGTTCCGTGAGGATCGGTCAAGACAACCGTCTCCTCGGATCCGCCGTCAGATTCGGCCATGCCGGACGGGACCATGATCATTACAGATCGAATGGGGCATTTGGCAAGATGCTGTATCACTGTGCCCTTGGTGCAACACTGTCTCAGCAAAGAGCCCTGTGGCGTGAGGTTCCATTAACCAAACGCCGTCTATCAGTATAGGAAGGACGCTCGAACCCTCAGCGATCAGCGATGCCCTTTTCCCTGATTTACCGCCTTTTCAGCCTCTGCCTCGTGACGCTCGCCGTCGCCTTCGGGGCGGGGCGGGCATGGGCGGCCGGGGAAGGCGGGAAGGCCGCGGGGCCCGCCATCGCCGCTGCCGTGTCGGTGGAGGCGGAGGGCGCCAAGACCCGCTTCAAGGTCACGCTGTCGAAGGCGGTCGCGGCCCAGGTTTCCGTGATGGAGCGCCCGGACCGGGTTATCGTCGACCTGCCGGAAGTGGCTTTCCACCTTCCGCCGGAGGCCGGGCGCGGCAAGGAAGGACTGATCGCCTCCTACCGCTACGGTCTCTTCGCCCCGGGCCGCTCGCGGGTGGTGATGGAGCTGACCCAGCCGGCCGTCGTGTCCGGCATGACCACGGCTCTCGACTCCACGGGCGCGGCCACGATCCTGACCATCGAGCTTTCCCGCGCCGAGCGGGAGGAGTTCCGCCGTGCGGCGGCGGAAAGCTCCGGAGCGACGAAGGAGGTTCCGGCGCCGCTCCCGGTGCAGGAGGCCAGGGATTCCCGCCCCATCATCATGATCGATCCCGGCCATGGCGGAATCGATCCGGGAGCCGCCTCATCAGGCAATGTGGTCGAGAAGGACCTGGTCCTGGCCTTCGCCCAGCGCCTGCGGCAGAAGCTCGAGGAGAGCGGACGCTACAAGGTTCTGATGACGCGCGATCACGACGTGTTCATCTCCCTGGGCGACAGGGTCCGTGCCGCGCGGACGGCCCAGGCCGACCTTTTCATTTCCATTCACGCGGATTCCATTGCCGGCGGGCAGGATGTGCGCGGCCTGACCGTCTATACCGGGGCCGAGCGGGCCTCCGACGCCGATTCCGCCCGGCTCGCCGACCGCGAAAACAAGGCGGACGCCGTGGCCGGCATCGATTCGGCCGACATGCCGGACGACGTGTCCGATATCCTGATGGAGCTGACGCTTCGGGAAACGCGGGGATTTTCCCATCACTTCGCCACCCGCCTGGTGGGCGAGTTCGACTCGGTCGCCCGCCTCAACAAGAATCCGCACCGCCAGGCGCGGTTCCAGGTGCTGCGGGCGCATGACGTGCCTTCGGTCCTGGTCGAGCTCGGCTATCTGTCGAGCCAGAAGGACTTGGACCTGTTGATGTCCGAGGATTGGCGGGGGAAAATGGTCTCCGCCATGTCCGTTGCCGTGGACCGATTCTTCGCCGCGCGGCTCGCCCGGCGGGGCGCTGCCGCAGTTTTACCATAGAGAGAGTGTGGATACCCGTAGCGGGGGCGCGATTCATCGGGTAACGAGGGTCAGCGTTTCAAGATCTGCATAAACAGGCGCCAAGGCGCCGCCATGGAATACCTTCGGATGCGCTTTGTCCTACGATTCTTCGGCTTCCTCTTCAGCGTCGGGGCGATCTTCTTCCTGATCGGCGCCGTGGGGCTGGCTTATGGGTTCTGGTTCTACTCGAAGGATCTGCCGGATCACGCCCAGCTCGCCAATTACGAGCCCCCGGTGATGACGCGCATCCACGCCGCGGACGGCAGCCTAATCGCCGAATACGCCCGCGAGCGCCGTCTCTACGTGCCGATCCAGGCCGTTCCCAAGCTCGTGATCGGGGCTTTCCTCTCCGCGGAGGACAAGAATTTCTACAAGCATGTGGGCATCGACCCGGAAGGGCTCATGCGCGCCATCGTGATCAACCTTCGCTCGGGCGGCGCGCGCGAGCAGGGCGCGTCCACGATCACGCAGCAGGTCGCGAAGAACTTCCTCGTCGGCAACGAGCGCAGCTACGAGCGCAAGATCCGCGAGGCGCTGATCGCACTGCGCATGGAATCGACCTTCTCCAAGGACAAGATTCTTGAGCTTTACCTCAACGAGATCTTCCTCGGCACCCTGACGCCGGGCCGCAACCTGCACGGCATCGCCGCCGCCGCCCTCGATTACTTCGGCAAGTCGATCCACGAGCTGACCATTGCCGAGGCCGCCTATATCGCCGCCCTGCCGAAGGGACCCAACAATTATCACCCCTTCCGTCAGCGCAAGGCCGCCATTGAGCGCCGGAACTGGGTGATCGACCGCATGGCGGCCAACGGCTACATCTCGCAGGAGGCGGCGGAAGCGGCCAAGAAGGAGCCGCTCAACGTCAAGCCGCGCGTCGTTTCTCCGAACAGCATCGCTTCGGGCTATTTCGCCGAGGGCGTGCGCCGCGACATCGCCGAGCGCTACGGCGAGGAGACGCTCTACGAGGGCGGCCTGCTCATCCGTTCGACCCTCGATCCGAAGATGCAGGCCATGGCCCGCAAGGCGCTCGTCGACGGCCTCGTGCGCTTCGACGAGGCGCGCGGCTGGCGCGGCGCCCATCAGAAGATCGAGCTGGCGGGCCGTGAGTGGGGCCAGGCCCTCTCCGAGGTTCCGGTTCTGGGCGACGTTCAGCCCTGGCGTCTCGCCGTCGTGCTGGAGGTGGCGGCCGGTCGCGCCAAGGTCGGCCTGCAGCCCAAGCGCGAAGCCTCCGGCCAGGTGTCGAAGGATCGCGAGACAGGTCTCGTCACTGCCGACGGCGTGAAATGGACCCGCCGGGCGGTCGAAAAGGCTCTTTCCGTCGGCGACGTGGTCTATGTGGAGCCGCTGGCCGACAAGCCGGGGCAGTTCCGTCTTCGCCAGATCCCGGAAATCTCCGGGGCCATCGTTGCCATGGATCCGAACACGGGCCGCGTCCACGCCATGGTGGGAGGCTTCTCCTACGACCAGAGTGAATTCAACCGGGCCATCCAGGCCATGCGCCAGCCCGGCTCGTCGTTCAAGCCCATCGTCTATGCGACGGCGATCGACAACGGCTATACGCCCTCGTCGCAGATCCTGGACGCCCCTTTCGTGCTCGATATGGGACCCGGCCAGGCCGCCTGGGCACCGTCGAACTATGACGGCAAGTCGGCGGGCGTCCGGACGCTCCGCTACGGCATCGAGCATTCCAAGAACCTCATGACCGTGCGCCTCGCCAATGAGGTCGGCATGCCGGCGATCGCCGAATATGCCCGCCGCTTCGGCGTCTATGACGACATGCTGCCGCTGCTGTCCATGTCGCTCGGCGCGGGCGAGACCACGGTGATGCGCATGACGGCCGCCTATTCGATGTTCGTCAATGGCGGACGCCGCATCAGGCCGACCCTGATCGACCAGATCCAGGACCGCAACGGCCGCACGCTCTACCGCCACGACGACCGCAAGTGCGTCGGCTGCGATGCGCAGAAATGGGACGGCGGTCCCGCGCCCAAGCTCACCGACAGCAGGGAGCAGGTGCTCGATCCGCTCACCGCCTATCAGATGACCTCGATCCTGGAAGGGGTGGTCCAGCGCGGCACCGCTCAGTCGGTCAAGGCCGTCGGAAAGCCGCTCGCCGGCAAGACCGGTACCACCAACGACGCGAAGGATGTGTGGTTCGTCGGCTTCTCGCCCGACCTCGCGGTCGGCGTGTTCCTGGGCTACGACCAGCCGAAATCGCTCGGAAACGCCGCGACGGCCGGCCAGTACGCCGCACCGGTTTTCCGCGACTTCATGCAGATGGCGCTCAAGGACAAGCCCGCGACGCCCTTCCGCGTGCCGCCGGGCATCAAGCTGATCCGCGTCAACGCCGCCACCGGCACCCGCGCGAGCGGCGAGGGCGGGGGCACGATCCTCGAAGCCTTCAAGCCGGGCACCGCGCCGCCGGAATACGTGGCCCCGGAGCCTGAGGAGGCGCCTCAGGTCGAGTACCAGGGTGCGCCCGGGGCTCCCCGGCAGGCCGTGGGCGTGGGCACCGGCGGATTGTATTAAATAGTCCTGCCCATCATATAAGAACCATCCTCCGTACCGCGAGAATCGGATGATCCTTGGGGCCGATCCGGGCCACAGGGCCGGTCTTCGACAGTGCGGAGAAACCCCTTCGACACCCCGCGGCGCAAGTCTTCGACACGCTGAGCATCGGACGAACCCGAAAGTGCATTCCACTTTGGGGTCCGATGCTCTAAGACGCCGCGATCCCTAGGCATGAAACGATCGGAACAATGCGCGCCGAAATTCAACACCTCGTAGAAGAGACCAAGCAGTCAGTCGGGCTGCTGAGGAGGCATCTTTGACTGGGATACTGCCCAGAGACGCCTCGCCGAACTGAACGCCCAGGCCGAGGATCCAAACCTCTGGAACGACGCTGAGGCCGCGCAGAAGATCATGCGCGAGCGGACCTCCCTGGAGGACCAGATCTCGGCCGTGAAGCGCCTCGAGCAGGAGCTCGAGGATGCGATCACGCTGATCGAACTCGGCGAGGCCGAGGACGACGAGGCCACGATCAAGGAAGGCGAAGAGACGATCCGCACCCTCCAGGCCGAGGCCGCCCGCCGCCAGGTCGAGACCCTGCTCTCGGGCGAGGCCGATGCCAACGACACCTATGTCGAAGTGCATTCGGGCGCCGGCGGCACGGAAAGCCAGGACTGGGCCAACATGCTCCAGCGCATGTATGCCCGCTGGGCCGAACGCCGGAAGTACAAGGTCGAGCTTCTCGAAATCACCGACGGCGAAGAGGCCGGAATCAAGAGCGCCACGCTCCTGATCAAGGGCCACAACGCCTATGGCTGGCTCAAGACCGAGTCCGGCGTGCACCGTCTGGTGCGCATCTCGCCTTACGATTCGAACGCCCGCCGCCATACAAGCTTTGCCTCGGTGTGGGTCTATCCGGTGGTGGACGACCGCATCAACATCGAGATCAAGGAGTCCGACTGCCGGATCGATACGTTCCGCTCGTCGGGAGCGGGCGGCCAGCACGTGAACACCACCGACTCGGCCGTGCGCATCACCCATATCCCGACGGGTATCGTGGTCGCCTGCCAGCAGGAGCGGTCCCAGCACAAGAACCGGGCCACGGCCTGGAACATGCTGCGCGCCCGCCTCTATGAGCTGGAGCTGAAGAAACGCGAGGAGAAGGCCAACGCCGAGGCCGCTGCCAAGACGGACATCGCCTGGGGCCACCAGATCCGCTCCTACGTGCTGCAGCCCTACCAGATGGTGAAGGACCTGCGCACGGGCGCCCAGTCGACCAGCCCGCAGGACGTTCTCGACGGCGACCTCGATCCCTTCATGGAAGCCTCGCTCGCCCAGCGCGTCTATGGCGGCAGCGGAGAAGTCGAGGATATCGACTGAGAATAAAAAGGCCGCTCCTTGTGAGCGGCCTTTTCGTTTCAGGGCTTAAAGAGCTTTCGCCGCCGCGAGCACTTCCTCCGCGTGGCCCGGCACCTTCACCTTTGGCCAGACCCGGGCAACGGTGCCGTCGCGGTCGATCAGAACGGTGGTGCGCTCGACGCCCATGTACTTGCGGCCATACATGCTCTTCTCGACCCAGACGCCATAGGCTTCCAGCATGGACTGGGTCTCGTCGGACGCGAGGGGGAAGTCCAGGCCGTATTTGGCGCGGAACTTGTCGTGACTCTTCAGGCTGTCGGGAGACACGCCCACGATCTCCGTGTCGGCCGCGTCGAAATCCTTTTTGAGAGCCTGGAAGCTTTGCGCCTCCAGGGTGCAGCCGCTCGTATCGTCCTTGGGATAGAAATACAGGACGACTTTGCGCCCTTTCAGGCTGTCGAGACTGATCTCCCGGCCACCCGTCGCGGGCAGGGAAAAAGCGGGGGCCTTGGTTCCATTGGTAAGAGGCATGGTCGGTCGCCTTCCTTTTGGCGGATTGTCCTGATTGGAAGCCTCCCATGTGCACGACTGCTGAGGGACAGTCGCGGGAGGCTCCCGAGACGGTTAAGGTCTCTCTTTGATTCCCCGATTGTCGCACATGCGCAAGAACCGGATTGCCTGACGTCACAAGAATGAAGCTTCGATTGCGTACCACGTCGCCCCGGCGAGTCCCGGCCAAGCGGAGCATGCTCAAGCGTGTTCTGCGTGGTACTCTTTATGTGAAGCTCGGGCTTCTCGTCTTCCTGGCCGTCGCCACCGGGCTTCTGTACCTGCGCCTGTCGGCGGCTCCGATGAGCTTGGGACGCCTACCGGAGAAGGTTGCGGAAGCGCTGGCCGCCCGGATCGGACCCGGCTGGAGCGTGACGATGCGCAATACGGCCATCGAGCTCCATGACGGTTCTCCCGCTCTGCGGGCGAACGGGCTCGATATCCGCGCTCCCGACGGCGATCTCGTGCTCCGGGCTCCCTATGCCATTCTAAGCGTGGATTTCACGTCCCTGCTGACGGCCAACCTCCAGCCCAGGGCCGTCGAGGTCCGGGACCTGCAGTTGAGGGTTCTCGTCAACCGGGATGGCTCGCTCGCCTTCTCGCCCGTGCAGGGCACCGAGGCGGGGGATCCCGCTCCGCCGCCCCCGGTGCCTCCGGCCCCGTCCAAGGAGGCCGCGGCCGCGCTGGCCCTGGATGCCGATGGGCCGTCTCCCGTCTCCGGAGTGGTGGGATCGCTGCTCGACGTGATCGTCGGCCCTGGAAGCGTTCTCAGTTCCCTCGGCCAGGCCCAACTGACGAATGCGCGCCTAGTCTTCATCGATGCCGACGGGCGCGAGCGTGCCCGGTTCCAGCGCATGGACGCCGCCTTCGACTGGTCTGAGAACGGCGGCCGTCAGTTCGCCGTGATGGTCGAGGGGCCGCAGGGGAGCTGGCAGCTCAATGGGGACGCCACGGTGGAGGGCCCGGACGCCTACCGGGCGAGCATCGTGGCGGATGGGGCGCCGATCAAGGACATCCTCCTGCTGACCGGTTTTTCCGAACTGCCCGCCTCGACGGACCTTCAATTCTCGGGACGTTTCGACATTGCCTATGCGGATGGCCGGGTCACCGAGCTGAAGACGCGGCTCGACAGCAACGCGGGCACGTTCCAGATCGAGGACAAGGACACGTCACCGTTCCCTGTCGACCGGGCTTCCATCGAGGCCAGTTGGCACGAAGCCGGCAAGGCGCTTGAGCTCCATTCGCTCGACGTGAAGGGGGGCGATACGCAATTCCGCCTTCAGGGACGCCTTCTGACGCCGAGCGCCGGCAATCCGTGGCGCCTGAGCCTGGGAGGCCGCGATATCACCTGGTCCGGAGCGGCCTCGGGCGACCGGCCCCTGCAGGTGAGCGAGTTCGCAGCCGATCTTTCGGGTCAGGACGGGGTCCGCATCAACAGCCTCACGCTCAAGGGCCCGGAGCTGTCCGCCCGGATCTCCGGCTTGCTCGCCGCGCATGCGGATCCGAAAGGGCTCCATCTCGACGTGCACGCGGAAAAGACCGGCCTCCGTTCAGCTCTGCGTATCTGGCCTGAGGCTGTGGCGCCGCCGGTCCGGCGCTACCTCGTGTCCAGCCTGAAGGCGGGCACTCTGGACGCCATCGACCTCAAGGTGGCGATGAGCGGCGCGGATGTCGAGAAGGCGCTCACGGGCGGTCCGACACCGGATTCGTCCCTCAAGATCGACTTCGCGATCTCCCAGGGCGTTCTGCAGGTCGATCCGGGCATTCCGCCCATTTCCGGCATGGATGTGACCGGCCGGGTGACGGGAACGAAGGTGTTTCTCCGCGCTCCCGCAGGGCTCGTCCAGATGGCGGACAACCGCTCGCTCACAGCCTCCGACGGCACGTTCGGCCTGGACAATTACTGGGATGCGACAGCGTCGGCCCGCATCGATTTTCGCCTGACGGGAGGCGCCGATGGCCTCGGCGCCCTGCTGCTGGAACCGCGCATCAAGGAGATCGCGGGCTTCAACATCGACCCCGCCACCATGAAGGGAAAGACGGACCTGCGCGTCGGCATCGGCCTACCGGTCAACAACATTCCCAAATTCGCCGATCTGCCCCTGAAGGTCACCGGGACCGTGACGGATTTCGGGGTCGACCGGTTCTTTGGCAAGGATCGCCTGGAAGGCGCCAACCTCAGCATTTCCTACGATCGCGGCGATCTTTCCGTCAAAGGTGAGGGCAAGCTCGCCGGAAGTCAGGCCGTCATCGACCTGCAGAAGAATCGGCAGGGCGGGCAGGCCAGCGTGGCGTTCTCCCTCGACGAGGCGGCGCGCAGCCGTCGCGGATTGTCCTTCGGGTCGCAGCTGACGGGCACCGTCGGCCTCAAGGCGAGCCTTCCGCTCGGCGAGAATGCCCCTTCTCTCATCCTCGTCGAGGCGGATCTTGCCAAGGCAGGCGTGGATCAGCTCATTCCCGGATGGGTTAAGCCGGCAGGCAAGCCCGGCAAGCTCAGCTTCAGCATGGCGGAAGGTCCCGCCATCGAGATCCGGGACCTGCAGCTCGACAGCGGATCCGTCCAGCTCAAGGGCAGCGCGGTCCTGACGAGCGAGGGCAGCCTCGAGAAGGCGGATCTTGCGACCTTCAAGCTCTCGCCTGGCGACGATATGCGCGCCCAGCTCGAGCGTGTGAACGGCGTCTACAAGGTCACGATCCGGGGCAATGTGGGCGATGCGCGCCCCTTCGTGAAAGGCGGAGGAGGGGGCACCGCCCAGGCGGCGCGCAACGGGGCCTCACAGAAGGACAGCAAGGATTTCGACCTCGACCTGAGCCTCAACATCCTGACGGGCTATAATGACGAGGCGATCACCAATGCGACGGTCAAGGCCTCGGTCCGCAAGGACAATCTCCGCCAGCTCGACATGAAGGGCCGCCTCGGCGCGTCCAACATCATCGGGCGGACCATGGCCGACTCGGACGGCGGCGGGCAGGTGGTGATCGTCCAGGTCGAGGATGCCGGCGCGCTCCTGCGCTTCACCGATCTCTACAGGCGGATGTCGCGCGGCGATCTCATCCTTCAGCTGGGAACCGGTGACGGACCGCAGGCGGGGCACGTGATCCTGCATTCCTTCGCCCTGGTCAACGAGCCGGCCCTGCGCCGGATCATTCCCACCCAGACCCAGATGGTGGCCGGACAGGACCGGTCCGGCAATCCGCAGATGGTTCGCGTGGATGTGAACGAGGTGCAGTTCACCAAGGCGCGCTTCGAGTTTACGCGCGCCGCGGGACGGCTCGATTTCAAGGACGCCGCCATTTGGGGCAGCTCGATCGGCTTCACGCTCGGCGGCTTCATCGACTATGCCCGCGACCGCCTCGACATCACGGGCACCTTCGTGCCGGCCTATGGGCTCAACAACGTCTTCGCCCAGGTGCCGCTTTTCGGCCCGCTTCTGGGAGGCGGGCAGAACGAGGGGCTGTTCGCGGTCAATTTCCGCCTGAACGGCCAGGCGAGCGCGCCGTCCCTGACGGTCAATCCGCTCTCGGCGGTGGCGCCGGGATTCCTGCGCAAGCTGTTCGGGGTCGGAGCGGAACGGGAGCCGCAGACAGGATCGCTGCCGACTCTTCCCGATCGCTGACGGCGAGCGCTCCGGCGCAAAACGGCACGGCCCCCGGGGCGCTCGAAAAGAATGAAAGCGATCGGTCCCGAAAGCCGTTTCGCTATCGGGACCGATGAATCAGACGGCGCGGAGCAGGACGTGCTTCTTCTTGCCGAAGGACAGCTTGATCACGCCCTCGGCCGTGACATCCGACAGGCTCAAGGTGCCGCGCTCGTCCGTCACGATCTCGTCGTTCACCTTCAGGCCGCCGCTCTTGATCTGCCGGCGCGCCTCGCTCGATGAGGGCACGAGCTTCGCGTAGTCCGGGCCGAAGGCCGCGAGCACGCCGAGTCCGTTCTTCAAGGCATCGGACGCAATCTCGACGGTCGGCAGGCTTTCCGCCAGAGCTCCCTGCTCGAAGGTTTTGCGGGCGGTTTCCGCAGCCAGTTCCGCCGCCTCGCGGCCATGGAGCAGGGCGGTCGCTTCCGTAGCGAGAACCTTCTTCGCCTCATTGACCTCCGCGCCCTGGAGCGCCGCGAGCCGGGCGATCTCGTCCATCGGCAGGATGGTGAAGAGCTTCAGGAAGCGACCGACATCCGCATCCTCGGTATTGCGCCAGAACTGCCAGTAATCGTAGGGACTCAACATGTCGGCGTTGAGCCAGACCGCGCCGGAGGCCGTCTTGCCCATCTTTGCGCCGGACGCCGTGGTCAGCAGCGGGCAGGTGACCGCGTAGAGTTGCGGCGTGCCGAGGCGGCGGCCGAGATCGATGCCGTTGACGATGTTGCCCCACTGGTCCGAGCCGCCCATCTGCAGCACGCAGCCATAGCGCTTGTTGAGCTCCACGAAGTCGTAGGCCTGGAGGATCATGTAGTTGAATTCCAGGAAGGACAGCTCGTGCTCCCGGTCGAGGCGCAGCTTCACGCTGTCGAAGGACAGCATCCGGTTGACCGAGAAATGCCGGCCCACGTCGCGCAGGAACTCGATGTAGTTGAGCTTGGTCAACCACTCGGCATTGTCCACCATCGTGGCGTCCAGCTTGCCGTCCCCGAACGTGATGAAGCGGGAGAAGACCGTCCTGATGCTCTCCTTGTTGGCCTCGATCTGCTCGACGGTCAGAAGCTTGCGGCTCTCGTCCTTGCCCGAGGGATCGCCGACCCGCGTCGTGCCGCCGCCCATGAGGGTGATCGGCTTGCCGGCCCCCGTCTTCTGGAGCCAGTGCAGCATCATGATCGAGAGCAGGTGCCCCACATGGAGAGACGGGCCGGTGCAGTCGTAGCCCACATAGGTGGTGAGCCGGTTCTCCACAGCCGCGGCATCGACCCCCTCGAAATCGGAGGTCTGGTGAATGAAGCCGCGCTCGGTGAGCACCTTCAGAAATTCGGATTTTGGCGCGTTCATCGCGTCTCTCTCATCGGTCTTGGTCGTTGAGCGGGACCTTTAGCAGCTTCATGGAGAGAATTCACGAGGTGTTTCGAAGCTTCTAACGCCTTTCGATGGAACATGATTTTGGACGGATAACCGCTTACGATGACAGGATTTTTTGCCCATGAAGCTTGGGTGCTCTTGACAAAGCGGGACCTTACGCCACATTAAAATGTTATATTATTAAAGAAAGTGACTCTCATGTCCTGGTTTTCAGATGCTTTCAGGTCCGCAGGCAATTGGGTCGCCAATCAAGTCGAGACTATCGGAAACTGGATCGGCGACGCGGCCGATTCCGCCTGGAACTGGATATCCGATAATATTTCGGGAGTGCCGCTGAAGTTCTTTTCTCTTATGGGGACTCTTTTCCCATCCTTGTCTTTCGGCGGAGCGCAGTATTTTATTCCGAAGCACGAGGATAGCGACGTCAAGGCCTTGATGTCGGGTTCAAAATGGAGTGGATCGACTATTACTTGGTCGCTGCCAGATTCTCGTTCCGACTACGAGTGGGTAAATCCCAGTGCATCCGGCTACAAGGCGATGTCGCTTGAAAGCGAAGGGGCTGTTCACGACATCATGAACTCTGTTGCGAGTTTGATCGTTACGGGCATTTCCTACGCCGGCCGTAACGGCGCTGACATCAAAGTTGCGGCCTTCGAGCCGGGTGCCATCATCCAGCGAAGCCATGGATATTACCCGGGCGTGCCGGTTTATGGTGGCGATACCTGGATCACAAGAGGGACGGCAACTTACGTTATCAAGGGAACTAATGCTTATCAGCTAACGATGCATGAGCTCGGGCACTCGTTAGGTCTGAAGCACACGCACGATTCGGCGTCCGGAATGCCGAAAATGTCTGCTTTGCACGATTCCACCGAATTCACGGTGATGTCTTATAACGACACACAGGACGCTCCTCAAAGCTTCATGCAGTATGACATTGCTGCTCTGCAGGCGCTGTACGGTGCTGATTTCAACACCAATAGTGGTAGTACCGTTTATCGTTGGAACTCAACTACAGGTGAGATGTTCATCAACGGCGTAGGCCAGGGTGCAACGCATAACGCGCGTATCTTCCTGACGATCTGGGATGGTGGCGGCGTCGATACTTACGACATGTCGAACTATTCCGACGACGCTGTGATTGATCTTTCTCCTGGCGGGGTTTCCCGTTTTTCCAATGCGCAGCTTGCAAACAAGGACTCTGCGGCCAAGGTTGGCGGTAATGTTTATAACGCCTTCCAATATAAAGGCGACGCTCGCTCCTTGATTGAGAATGCGATTGGCGGCAGCGGAAACGATGTCATCAATGGTAACGTTGCGTCGAACAAGCTGACCGGTAATGCCGGTCAGGATACGCTTTATGGTTTCGCAGGAAATGATGAACTCCATGGCGGCGATGGGACGGATAGACTCTATGGCGGCTCAGATGTCGACTTCCTCTATGGCGAAAACAGTGACGACGTCCTGAGCGGCGGTGCGGGCGGCGATTATCTGAATGGTGGCGCAGGGTTTGACTGGGCCTCCTATGCCGATGCCGCCGGCGGCGTCGTGGCCAACCTCCAATATGCGCACACCAACACCGGCGATGCCTCCGGCGACAGCTACACTTCGGTCGAGGGCCTCGAGGGCTCCGATTACAACGATGTCTTGACCGGCCTCAACAGCGGCTCCGCCCTGTCGGGCCGCTGGGGCAACGACACCCTGAGCGGCGGCACCGGGGCCGACATCCTGAACGGCGGCGGCGGCAACGACTGGCTGTATGGCGGCGCCGGGGCCGACCGGCTGCATGGCGGCGACGGCGATCCGTCCTCGGCGTCCTATGGCAAGGCGCAGGCCTTCGTCGGGGACACCGCCTCCTACCAGGGGGCGTCGTTTGGCCTGACGGTCAATCTGAGCAACGCGGCGCAGAACACGGGGGACGCGGCCGGGGACAGCTATGTCAGCATCGAGAACCTGGTCGGGTCCGAGTTTGCCGACGTG
>NZ_JAEA01000019.1 GCF_000518665.1 Microvirga flocculans ATCC BAA-817
CGGCGGATGAGGAACTCGCGGTGCGGGTCGAGCTTGGAATAGCGCCAGCCGCCCTCCGGCTTGGGCGCTAGGCTGCCGGTGTCCCGATAGGCAGCCATCAGCCGGACCACGAAGGCGACCGACACGTCAAAGTGCCGGGCAGCGGCATGACAGGAGTGCCCCGCCTCGACAAAGCGCGCCACGCGGCGGCGAAGGTCCAACGAGTAGGACTTGGTCATCGCTCATCTCCTCCAAAGAGGGCCAAGATGAGTGAATCACGAAGCCGTCACATCGTATAGTCCAAACGATTCCGTCAGAATTGCCCTTGCTCTAGCATGAACCCGTATATCGCACAGAAATTCCAATTTATGGTCGTAATCGTTTTTGCCGGGACCGTCTGATTTCAAACTTTCATAAAGATACTTCTTAGTGATCTGCTGAAGAAAATGATGTAAATGTGGCCCATTCCGTTATAATTTTCATGTTATCTCTTGTAAAAATATTTTCGTGCTCTATATCCATATCATCGCCTTTGGCCGGATAATCGGGCCGTTTCGCTGTTGGCACTGTCAGGCGCACGTTCAGACTCTCTACAAACCATCGACGAACCGGGTTGGGTCATGTTCCGCATGCCTCCGCTCAAGCGCATCTGCATCAACCGCGAAAGGTTATACCCATGATCATGGGCACTGTGAAATTCTACAACGATATGAAGGGCTTCGGCTTCATCCAACCGGACTATGGCAGCAAGGACGTATTCGTCCACGCCACCGCTCTTGAGCGCGCCGGCCTGCGCAACCTCGTCGAAGGTCAGAAGGTTTCCTTCGATACAGCCGAGGACCGCCGCAGCGGCAAGGTCGCCGTCAACAACATCCAGAAGGCCTAAGGATGATCGCGCGCAAACTATAAGTGCTTCTGCAAAGCCGCTCCCGGGTGGAGCGGCTTTTTCTTTGCGGTGCCCCATCATTCGATGGTCAAACAACTGAGGACGCGATGAACACATTTCGCAAAACCGCCCCTGTAAAGTCAGTCATGTTCGCGGTGAACTATGACGATGGTCGCACGGCCTACCTGTGGGTCAACAATCGCGTTGAGGCGAGTGGCGCTGCAGTCATCGCCTCAACCGCCCGAGCCCAACAAGAGCAAGGCTCCCTTCCGGAAGGCACCATCATCAGCATTAAACGCGTCCGATAGTGGGCACCGATCAACTGATAGAGACGTATTGAGATCAATGAGTGGAATGAAGCAGAAAGATTTTAGCGAACGGTTGAGTGCCGCCAGAGACGCAAAGCAGGCTATGGCCGCCAAGTTTCATCAGCGGCCCAGTCCTTATGACCCGGCGGTTGCGGAACGGCGGGCCGCTCGGGCAGCGATAAGCGCCGCGCGGGATGCTCGCATGGCCGAACGGGACGCTCAGCGCCTTGCCGAGAACGCACGCCTTATCGCGGAGCGGGAGGCTCTTGTTGCCGCGCAAGCCGAGCAGGAAGCGCGTGCGATCGCAGAAACGATAGAGAACGAGGCTCGGTTGCAGGCCGAGCGCAAGGCCGCCCGGGATGCCCGTTACGCCGCTCGCAAGGCGCGAAAATAGTGCCCCATACCAAGTCACATCCTGATGACTGCGTCTGATCATATTCACTCAAGAGCGAGGAGATTGAGCAATGACTCACAAGTTCAAGGTTCGACAACTGGTCAGGCTGAAGCAGCCCGGATTCTCTGACGCCCAGACGAGCTCCGGCGGTGTTTACGAGGTCATCCGGCTGATGCCGGCCGATCAGACGGGCGAACTTTCATACCGGATCAAGGCGGGCTTCATCGAGAGAGCTGTCCGCGAAAGTGAAATTCGCAGCACGTAGTACCTCTGGACTTATTGCTGTCTCGCAGCATTCATATGCTGCGACAGCCATAATGCGAGGCATAGAAAGGATATCCATTGCAAGTTCTGGTTCGTGACAACAATGTCGATCAGGCGCTGAGAGTGCTCAAAAAGAAGATGCAGCGCGAAGGAATTTTTCGCGAAATGAAAGCACGGAAAGCCTATGAGAAGCCCTCTGAACGCAAGACGCGGGAGAAGGCGGAAGCTGTGCGGCGTAGCCGCAAACTGGCTCGTAAGCAGGCCATCCGGGAGGGACTGATCGCGGCTCCCAAGCCTAAACCTCGTTTTTCCGGATCGCGCAGACCCGCAACTGCTTCCGGCATCGGATCCCGCACTCCAATGGAAGAGTCGAAGGTTTAGTCGTTCCGAGGCCAAGCCTCATAGCGGGTTGATGCCTTTGCAAGTGGCGCATGGAATATCCCGCGCCACTTACGCTGTCAGTAGTCGGAGCCGAACCTGGATGTTAGCCGATTATTTCAATGATATGACGGAGTTCCTCACGCGAGAGGTCAGCCGGTCTTGGTTTGTCGGCTGTCTTGACCGACGGAGTATCTTTCGGTGGCTGCGGCTTGTGCTTCGGAAGCCGGGCGTATCTTAAACGATTCATAAATTTCCTGTCGCTGCATCGGGTCGTAGTCCTAGCAGCCTTTCGTGTTTGAAGATGTCGAATGCAAAGCAACGACGTTTAAGCCCGCCAAGCGGGCTGAGGAATAGCAATCGATTGGAACGGAAAGCGGGCTCGGCGCTCAATCAAGAGCAAAGGAGAGCAGGCCGAACACGTCGGTTGATCAATCAAGAATGAACGAAAAGACGATCTTTTGCAAGGCAAAACTCGTCGCAAAGCCAACGATCTACTTTATGACAGCGTGCCTTGTACGCGCCGTAGGTCGGCATTAGATTTCCCGATCGACATTTGAGCGAACAATTCCGCTTCTTGTTTGGTTTTTCACTCCGACTGTCAGATGACGAAGAAGTCCTTGTAGGTCATGGCGAGCTTCTTCGAGAGCGTGGCGATCTCCACCTGCTTGTACTTCGAGCCCGAGCCGTCGGCGTCGTAATAGAGCACGCCCTTCTTGTTGTCGTAGACGAGGTAGTCGTTCTTGTCCTTGGCCTTGGAGCCGATGGTGAAGAACTCCTTCTTCAGCTGCGCGGGCTTCGTCTCCGAGCCTGCCTTGCCGAGCTTGGTGAAGACCTTGTTGTCGAGCCAGATCGCATCGTCCTTCACACTGAAGTCCGCGAGCTTGTCCTTGTTGGAGCTTCCGTTCGGCTTGGTATCGAACACGAAGACATCTCTCCCAGCGTCACCCTGAAGGGTATCGTTCCCCGGGCCTCCCCAAAGCGTGTCATTGCCTGCCCCGCCCTTGAATGCATCTCTCCCGGAGCCGCCTTTCAGCAGATCGGAGCCGGCGCCACCAGCCATTTTCTCGACTGCCAGATCCAATACGTTGATGCGGAACTTTCTGTTGTAAGTCGCCCCATGCTCGTCCGCGACCTGCACAGTCACCCAATGAGACGTTGTCTGCTCGTAGTCGATCCTGACACCCTCACTCACCACAATCTTATTTCCGCTGATCGCGAACCGACCGCCAGCATTGTCGAGAAGCTTGTAGGTGAACGAAGTGTCTGCATCCGGATCCTGGGATGAAAGCGTGCCGACAACCGTGCCAGTAGCGGATGCTTCACGGACAGTGCCGCCAGTCAGGATGAGACTCGTTGGCGCTTCATTGACGTCGTCGACGGCGATGGCGATGACCTGGTCGATACTGAGCCCGTTCTGGTCGGTCACGCGGACAGTCACTTGATGAGAGGTCGCACTCTCGTAATCGAGGCTAGACCCCGCCGCGAGCCGAAGCTGGTTGCCGACGATCTCGAAGCGTCCCTCTGCATTGTCGACGAGGCTGTACGTGAGGGTATCGCCCGCATCGAAATCGACCGCACTGAGCGTGCCGACCAGCGCTCCTGCCGTTGCATCCTCCGAAATCCTCGGGAAGCTCAGGGTCACACCGGTCGGGGTCTCGTTGACGTCCGAAACATCAATGACGAGCGTTTCGGTATGGGTCAAGCCGCCTTGGTCCGTGACGCGTACCACAACCTGATGCGAGGTCGCACTCTCGTAATCGAGGCTATCCTCCGCCTTGAGGCGTAGCTGGTTGCCCACGATTTCGAAGCGCCCTTGGGCATCGTCGTCGAGAGTATAGGAGAAGATCTCTCCCGCGTCCGGATCGTTGGCGCTCAAGGCGCCGATCACTGTACCTGCGGCAGCGTCTTCGGCAATCGAGGTTCCCGACAGCACAATGCTCGTTGGGGCATCGTTTGCATCAAGGACCGAGATGACAAACGCTTTGTCGTGGCTCAGGCCGCCTTGGTCTGTCACCCGCACCGTCACATTATGCAACGTACCGGTCTCGTAATCGAGATGCGCACCGGCCTTCAGTCTGAGTTGGTTGCCGAGGATTTCAAACTTCCCGTCTGGATCGCTCAGGATAGCGTAAGTGAAGGTGTATCCCGCATCTAGATCGGTAGCGCTCAAGGCCCCGATCACAGCGCCCCATGCCGCATTCTCGAGGATCGTGGCATTCGACAGGTCAATGTCCGTCGGCGTTTCATTGACGTTCGTGATGTCGACAGTGATGACTTTGGCTAAGCTTCGGCCGGTCTGATCGGTTACACGCACCGTCACTTGATGCGATGAGGCGCTCTCGTAGTCCAGAGATGCTCCGGCTTTGAGCCGCAACTGGTTCCCGACAATCTCAAAACGGCCGCCTGCATCATCTTCTAGACTATAGGTAAAGGTGTCACCTGCATCGGAATCGATGGTGCTGAGAGTGCACACGACGGCGTTTCCTGCCATATCCTCGGCAAGAGCGTGCTTGGCCACAACCTTCGCGCCTGTGGAGTCGAAGCGTTGCTGATAGATGATCGCGGGAGCACCCAGCGTCTGGGTATCTTCCAGCGATCGCCATGTCACCACATAGCCGCCGTCGGCCAGAGCCGATACGCTTGCGGTCTCCTGGAGTCCCGTCGTCGTGGTGTTGATCAAGACTTCGCCGCCAACCTTGGCACCGGCTGCATCGAACTGCTGCAGATAAATGTCCGCGGTCGAGCCGCCATAGTACCGGGTTGTCCACGTCACCACATAGCCCCCATCGGGCAAGGCCGTGACGTCCGGAAAGATCTGTGAGTATGCCGTAGTGGTATTGACGAGCACGACACCGCCGATCTTGGCGCCGGAGGCGTCATAACGCTGCAGGAAGATGCCTCCGTTATCGGCATCGTAGGCCCCCCATGTCACGACAAAGCCGCCATCGGACAGAGCCGTCATGGCAGGGTCTGACTGACCGAAAACCTGCGTCGTATCGACCGGCATTGCGCCATCGACCGGAGTGCCATCGGCGGTATAGCGCTGCAGGTAGACACGACCATAGGCTATGGGATCATCAGACTCCCACGCGATGACGTATCCCCCACCCGACAAGGCCACGATCTCGGGATAGATGTTGGTTCTTGATGTCGTCGTGTTAACGAAAATCTCACCGCCAATCGCGGCGCCGGAGTCGTCATAGCGCTGCAGGTATACACTGCTGCCTGACTCGTCCTGATCCCGGCTTTCCCAGGTGACGAGATAGCCCCCATCGGGCAGAGCCGCCACGTGAGGGAGGGTCTGATCGCCCGCCGTCGTGGTGTTGACCAGCGTCTCACCGCCCACCTTGGCGCCGGCGGCATCGAACCGCTGAGAGTAGATGCCCCAGTTCGAGCCGTCCGAGCCTAAAATAGACTGCCATGTCACGACATAGCCGCCATCGGCCAGCGCCGTGATCGCTGGAAGATTTCCTCTCCAGTATGTGCTGGTGACATGTGTCTCGCTGCCGATCTTCTCCCCGGCGGCGTCATATCGCTGCAGGTAGACGCCGTTGCCCCAGATCTCCCAAGCGACGACAAAGCCGCCGTCGGGCAAGGATGTCACGCTCGGATTATACTGATCATAGATTGCCGCACTGACCAGTGTCTCCCCATCGACTTTCACAGTCACGATATCGGTCGGTGCATCTGGGCTGTTCGAGACACCGATGGCAAAGACCTCATCGTGGGTTAGTCCGCCCTGATCCGTGACCCGCACCTTCACCTGATGCGACGCTGCGCTCTCATAATCTACGTCACCCTTGAGCCTCAGCTCATGTCCGACGATCTCGAAGCGCCCCCCTGCATCGTCAACGAGGGTGTAGATGAAAGTATCGCCAGTATTCGGATCGCTCGCGCTGAGAGTGCCGATCAGCGTCCCAGCCGCGGCATCTTCCGATACGACCGCGTTCGATAGCGCAACGGCGGTTGGCGCATCGTTGCCGTCCGTGACCGTGATCGTGAAGATCTCATCGTGACTTAAGCCTCCCTGATCCTTCACCGTCACCGTGACCTGGTGTGAGGCCTTGCTCTCGAAGTCGAGGCTGACTCCGGCCTTTACCTTAAGTTGGTTGCCGACAATCTCGAACTTTCCGTCAGGGTCGCTCTGAATTGCGTAGGTGAACGTTTCTCCCGCGTCCGGATCGTCGGCGCTGAGAGCTCCGATAACCGTTCCAGATGCCGCGTTCTCAGAGACTGTCGCGCCTGAGAGCGCAATATCGGTCGGCGCTTCATTGACGTTCGTGACGGCGACCGTGAAGGCCTTGTCATAAGTCAGACCACCCTGGTCGGTCACGCGAACGGTGACCTGATGCGCCTGTGCGCCCTCGAAATCGAGGCTTGCCCCATTCTTCAGCCTGAGCTGGTTACCGACGATTTCGAACTTGCCGTCAGGGTCATTTTGGATCGCATAGGTGAAGCTACTGCCGGCGTCCGGATCCATAGCACTGAGCGTGCCGATCACGGTGCCCCCTGTCGCGCTCTCGGCGATCGTGGTAGCGCTCAGGTTCAGCGCTGTTGGTGCCTCATTGACGTTCGTGACGGCAATGGTGAAGGTCTTATCGTGAACAAGGCCATTCTGATCCGCCACCCGTACGGTCAGCTGATGTGAGGACGCACTCTCATAGTTGAAGCTGGCTCCCGCCTTGAGCCGCAGCTGATTGCCGACGACTTCGAACTTGCCGCTCGGATCGTTCAGGATAGCGTAGGTAAAGGTCGATCCGGCGTCCGGATCGCTGGCGCTGAGTGTTCCGATGACCGTCCCAGATGCCGCGTTCTCAGAGACTGTCGCGCCTGAGAGCGCAATATCGGTCGGCGCTTCATTGACGTTCGTGACGGTGACCGTGAAGGCCTTGTCATAAGTCAGGCCACCTTGGTCCGTCACGCGGACCGTCACAATGTGCGACGACTGGGCCTCACAGTCGAGGCTAGACCCGGCTTTGAGCCGCAGCTGATTGCCGATGATCTCGAATTTGCCGTCAGGGTCGCTCTTGATCGAATAGGTGAAAGTGCTTGCTGCATCCTGGTCACTGGCGCTTAAGGTACCGACCACGGTGCCCGCTGCCGTATTCTCTGCAATCGACGATGTGCTCAGGTTGAGACCCGTCGGCGCTTCGTTAACGTCCGCAAGAGTGATCGTGAGTGTTTCGGTGTAGCTCAAGCCGTCTTGATCGGTCACGCGGACGGTCACTTGATGAGAGGCCGCACTTTCATAATCCAGACTAGCCCCCGCCTTGATGCGGAGCTGGCTGCCGACGATCTCGAAGCGTCCTCCCGCATTGTCGACGAGGCTGTACGTGAAGGTATCGCCCGCATCGGGGTCGATGGCGCTCAGGGTGCAGATCACCGTACCGGCCGTCGCATTTTCGGCGACACTATGTTCGGCGACCACCTTCTGACCCCATGCATCGAACCGTTGCATGAAGACACCGCTGGGTGTCGCAATCGACTCCCAGGTCACGACATAGCCGCCATCGGACAAAGCCGTTATTCTCGGAGAACTTTGATCGGATGTAGTTCCGGTATTGACCAGAACCTCGCCGCCGATCTTGACGCCGGCCGCATTGAAACGCTGCAGGTAGATCCCGGTTCCGGAGCCGTCATTGGCTGTCCAGGCCACGACATAACCGCCATCGGTCAAGGCTGTTATTGCCGGGAACTCAAGACCGCTTGGTAGCATGTACGCCGATGTCGTATCGACCCGGATCTCGCCGCCTACCTTGACGCCGGAGGCATCGAATTGCTGCAGATAGACGCCATCGCGCGCGATGTCCTGGCCATTGGTGAATGTATGCCAGACGACGACATAACCGCCACCAGACAACACGGTGATGACGGGCGACTGCTGATAGTATCCCGTGTAGGTGTTGACCAGGATCTCTCCACCGACCTTCGCGCCGCTGGCATCGTAACGCTGCAGGTAAATATCCGGAGCGCTGTAATTCAGAACCGCGTCATAGGTGTAGATCTGCCATGCTACAATATAGCCCCCATCGGGTAGAGCCTCGACCTTGGCGAAGTTTATGCCATTAGACTCCGTGGTGTTGACCTTGGTCTCGCCGCCGACCGGCGCGCCGGTCGCATCATAACGCTGCAGGGCTATGATTTTATGAGGACCGGTTCCGTCCCATATTTCGGATTCCCACGCCACAACCAGGTCACCGTTGGATAACGTCGCGATGCTCGGGAACCGCTGCTCGTACCGCCAAGAGGTATTGACCTGGATCTCGCCGCCGACCTTTCCACCGGTCGCGTCAAACCGCTGGAGAGCAATGCCGAAGCGGTCATCGTCGACAGCTTCGGCCTCCCAGACAGCGACAAAGCCGCCGTCGGACAACGCGGTGACGCTGACTGCGGTCTGGTCGCCGGCCTTGGTGGTGTTGATCAGGATCTCGCTGCCGACTTCGAGACCAGACGCGTCGTACTTCTGAAGGTAAAGATCAGGGCGAACACCAAACAGACCAAAGAGCTCCCACGTGACGACATAGCCGCCATCGGCCAGGGCAGTCACTGTCGCGTTCGTTTGATTGCCCGTCATGGGCGGGACGCCAACCTCGCCATCCGACTTCACCACAATGATGTCGGTCGGCGCATCATTGCCACCCGCGGAAGCAGCTTGGATGGTGAGCTCGGTCATCGTTTAACTCATCGACAGAAGGGATAATATTCCCTGTCGCAAATCACCTTCCGCTAAGTCAATTGCAATCATGTTGCAATACAGTCGAAAAATTACACTCCGGGAATCTGATTGGAGTTCTCACAAAGCGATGAAAGCCTCGGTGTACTTGGCTCGCCAGATAGGCTGCTTGAAGAGTTGCGCGCCTTGCCAGGGCCATCGATTCAGCCTGCGCATCGCCGCGCGTTGTGGCACACGCATCGGCGCTGCGTGAGATGGTCCCGCAGTAGTGTCTGCCACGCCAGGCGGAGTTGGCACCATCGGTGCTGAGGCAACTTGGCAAGCCACAAGCAAGGAGAGCCGGGCTGAGTGAGCATTCTCCCCCCTTGATCCCGGTCGGCTTTGAGAGGGCCCACTACCCAAAAGAAGCACTCCAGAAGGAGACCCGAACCCGATCGGCATTGACGGCACGCTAACTGCCGGATCAAAATTCAAAGCGGTACTGCCTCTCGCCGGCTTCGCGGCCGACCCAATTCGGATGTGACATGCGCCGCCACGGGCGTGTCTCTGACCAGACGTCATGGGATATTTTGGAGGAGGTTCACCTGTGACGGTCTCGTGCCATCCTGCTGGGCACCGCCGTGTCACTGGCGGCGCTGCCCGACATGGTCCTGGCCCAGGATACGGGCACGGTGCGGATCGCCAGTTCGGAGTCGGCGACGCACTCATGACCCTTCTTTTCCCACAATGAACGGATCGCTCCCATGTGTCCCTCCTTGCGCCATCTCTGTCACGGCCTTCTCGCACCGTTCTGCGTTCTGATCGCGATGGGTGGGACAACGCTCGCGGCCGATCTCTCGCCCGCTCCTGCGGCCGCCGTCGAGACGCCGCTCGCGGCGCTTCCCACATGGACGTTCCGCTTCACGCCCTATGGCTGGCTGATCTCCTTGAACGGCACGCAGACGGTGCGCGGGCGCTCCGAAAGCGTGAATGCCAGCTTCCTCGACGTCCTTGAACAGAGCGACAGCCTGGTCGCCCTCATGGGCGACGCCGAGCTCCGAAACGGTCCCTTCGCCCTCTTTGGTGACGTTGTCTGGACCAAGATCGGTTTGGACCGAAGCACGGTCAGGTCACGGGCGCTGGCGCCCGGCGTGAGTGGAACCGTCGGCGCCGCCCTCAGCCTGGATGTCGAGATGGCCATCGTCGAGGCCGGCGCGGCTTATGAAGTGGCCCGCTTGGGGCCGCTGGCCTTCGATGTCCTCGCCGGCATGCGCTACTGGCATCAGTCTGCCGATCTCTCGCTGGGCATCGCGGCGGGCGTGCAGACGGCCGACCTCGCGATTGCCGGGGCGCGTGCCATCGCCCGGTCGGGTTCGGTCGACTGGCTCGATCCGCTCGTCGGAGCGCGCATCCGCTATGCCGTGGCGCCGGGGCAGGAACTGTTCCTGCGTGGGGACATCGGCGGCTTCGGCGCCGGAAGCGATTTCTCCTGGCAGGCGTTCGGCGGCTACGGCTTCGACTTCGGCACCTACAACGGCATCACGTTCTCAGGTGTGATCGGATACCGGGCCTTGTCCGTCGACTATGCGCAGGGCGAGGGCCGTCGGCGATACGAGTTCGACATGCTCCAGCATGGCCCGGTGCTGGGCATCAGCGCACGGTTCTGAAGCCGTGCTTCAGACGAGCGATGCTGCCTCAGGCGCGTGTGCTCTTCATATTCAGGCCACCTCGGAACGCAGATAGCAGCATCATGTCGGGCAGTCGCGCCGGGCGCGCGTCTTCCGAAACGAAGAGATTGCACCCGACGTTCTCCTGGCCTTGGCCTGCAGGCCCTGTTCCATGCGGCGGTCATCTTGCGTGTCACTTATCCTGAAGGAGTAGCTCTCCGCTGATGGAGGCTCTCGACCGTAGGTTTAGTTTCTGCTACGTCTTGCAACAAGATAAGAAAGTCATCGGCCGAGCGCTCGATCCCGGCCGCATAGGCTCTTCGGCGGGGGAGTTGAAAAGCAGGAGGCAGCGACGATGAGATGGCGGCGTTCTGATCGCAGCAGGTTCGTAACGCTCACGGGATTGGTCGCCGGCTGCCTTGTTTCGGCCGGGGCGCAATCCGCCGACCTTCCTGCCAAAAGCTCTGCCCCTGTCGAGTATGTGCGCCTCTGTTCCACTCACGGCGAGGGCTTCTTCTACATTCCGGGGACGGAGACGTGCCTGCGCATCAGCGGCCGTGTGCGCGCCGAGTACCGTTATCTGGAGCCGGGCACGCGGGAAGAGGACAGTATCGGTTTTCGCGCGCGTGCGCGGCTGAACATGGATGCCCGCACGAATACCTCTTACGGTCTCCTGCGCACCTATCTTCGCTACGAGCTGACACGCAACACCGGTAACTACGGCGGCAGTACGGCCGTCGTCGACCGGGCTTTCGTCCAGTTCGGTGGGCTTACGGCCGGCCGCGTTCAATCCTTCTTCGACTTCTACGTGAACGATTACAATTTCGGCTCGATCTTCGTGTCCGATTTCTCCACCCAGGCTCTTGCCTACACGGTGAAGGCCGGCGCCCTGTCGGCGACGCTCGCCCTGGAAGATAACGTGGAGCGGCAATTCTTCAGCAACCCCAACGGTGCAGACTTCGACGGCCAGGGCTTCCTGGCGGCTGGAGAGCGTGTGCCGGATGTGGTCGGCCAGCTTCTGTGGGAAGAGTCATGGGGCAAGGTCCAGCTCACGGCGGCTCTGCACCAGATCCGCAGCGACAATCTTGTTCCAGCTTTCGATCCGGCGGCATTTCCCGATACCGAATACGGATTTGCCGTGCAGGCAGGCCTCCAGTTCAAGCTCCCGGTGATTGCCGCGGGCGACGAGCTTTGGTTGCAGGGCGCTTATGCCGAAGGGGCCATGAGCTACCTTGGCATGGGGAATACCTCGATCAAGAAGCTCAATGTGAATCAGACCGATGCCTATATCGATGTGTTCGGAAACATCCAGCGCTCCCGGAGCTGGGCGGCGACGGCGCTGTTCCAGCATTATTGGACGCCGACGATCCGGCAGGCCGTCTTCGCCTCTTACGGCGTGATCGAGTATCCGTCCAACGGCGTCGTGACCTCTGCGAACGGCGCGTCGTCGGGCTTCATCGATACGGATGATCTGCGCCTTGGGAGCAATCTGGTCTGGCTTCCAGTCCGCGGCTTCTATATCGGCGTGGAAGGTATCTACCGCCGGGTCAATCTGCAGGGCGGGGCGGTTCCGGAGACCGATACGGCCTCTTCGCGCCTGATCGATTCCGCCGATGCCTTTGAAGCGCGAGTGCGGGTTCAGCGGGATTTCTGAGATGGGGGCTCCCATGCGGGAGCCCTGTTCGGCCGTCTCGTGCGCCCAAGCACCGCAACGAAACTCCTGACCCTCTCCATGGGCATGATCCTGAGCTTTCCGATCCGTGCGATCATGTTCCCGACCTTCGGCACGTCCATTGCCTCGCAGCTGCGCTTCTTCGGCAATGCGCCGAGCGCGCTTAACATCCCTGAGGATCTCGGAGACGAACGATCTGTTGATGGGATAACCCGCTTTGCCGGTCGGGAGGCGAGGCCCGCTTATGAAAAGAGCTGTTTCCGTATTCGGAGAAACAGCTCTGGGATCCTCGATGATTTCGCGATGCCTGGGGCCGGCGGTTCAGAAAGGAATATCGTCGTCGAAATCGCTGTGACGTGAGCCGCCGGCAGGCTCGGGCCTGCGCTCCATGGGCGAGGACCGTCCGAAATCGCCGCCGCTTCTGATCTGGCCGGGCTCCTCGTCGGCATAGTCCGAGCCGCCGCCGCTCCCGCGGCTGTCCAGAATCGTCAGCTCGCCGCGGAAGCGCTGCAGCACCACCTCGGTGGTGTACTTCTCCTGGCCGCTCTGGTCGGTCCACTTGCGCGTCTGAAGCTGGCCCTCGACATACACCTTCGAGCCCTTCTTCAGGTACTGCTCCGCCACCCGCGCCAGGTTCTCGTTGAAAATCACCACCGAGTGCCACTCGGTCTTCTCCTTGCGCTCGCCCGTCGCCTTGTCCTTCCAGGTCTCCGACGTGGCGATCCGCAGGTTCACCACAGGCTCCCCGTTCGACAGACGACGCACCTCCGGGTCGCGCCCCAGATTGCCCACCAAGATCACCTTGTTCACACTGCCCGCCATGACAGCCTCTCCACTTCATCTCTCCTGAACGGCTGCGGCATCGAGACTGCCGCACGTTTTCAGGTCGGTTGCACACTCCTGCCCGGGACGGGCATCGCTTATTGTTCTATCTTTGTTCCGTTTAAAATACAAGTGCGAAGCGCAGATGCAGGGGTTAAGGCGCAATCGAAATGGTTCCGTCATGCTCGAACCTCGTCGCGGCAACACCGTGACGAAGAAAAGGGAGCGGTGATGGCGGCTTCCCGGAGCCTCTTTCGGCGAGGTGGATCGGGTTCGCCGTCACGGGAGGCGGAATGACGAGGGAAAAGCCGTCATCCCGCGCACGGAGACGGCTCACGGAGCATCCCCTTGCACCGGATGCCGGTTACTCGGCAGCCTGCAGGTAGACGACTTTCGATTGCTCGTCCTGAACCTCGCGCAATGTGCGCACCATATAGGCCAACTGCTCGATCGCCTTGTCGAGATCGCGCCGCGCGCCGTCTTCGAGATCGAACGCCTGACGGCCCCGGTAGAGGCGGTTGACATGGCTTTCCATCTCCGTGGCAGCCACGCGGACGCGATGGACGAGAGTGTCGGCGATGGCATTGGCGTTGTCGTCGACGACGCAGAAGCCGACATCGCTTGCGCAGAGCTTGGCCATGGGATGATACCTCTTCTTGTCGTTCGTCTCAGGCAACGGCTCGTCGTCCCCTTTCGGTGAAGACGCCGAGGCGGCGCGCCAGGGAATGTTTCGTTACAGGGCCCACCCAGGGCAGCGTTGCGAGAAAGCGCAGCTTGTCGGGGCTCGCCACATATTCGGAAAAAAGACGCTCGCGCTCGTGCCAGATCATGTCGATTGCCTCCGCCTTGCCCGGATGACGAAAGCCGATGCGCGCCGTCGCACCATCGCCGAGCGCGCGCATGCAGCGCTCGAAGGCCCGGCGGCCGACCGCCGGCGTCACGCTGGCATGGCAGATCGTCTCGATCACATGCTGCGCGAACTCATCCGCGTTGTCGGGCGCCGTCGCTTGCGCATCGGACATGTCGCCATGGAGAACGCCGGCACCGGCGCGCATCGTCTCCTCGAGGCCGAAGATCGGCATTGTCTCTCACCGTATGTTCCAGGCTGCCTGAAGCAGCCGGACAAGCCTTGTTCCGGTTGTCCGGATCCGGTGCGGAGCCTGCCATGAGGCAGTCATGTCTCGTGCCGGATTCAAATGTTCGGAACGCTTGCGCAGGTTCTTCAAGAACGGGCGCGCACCCTTTTCGGGACGCAGGCGCCAAGTCTCATCCGCACCCTGAAAATCTTGACCGCTCAAGCTTTTGCCGGCGTAGCGCCATCCGGCTGAAATGGGCATTGAGGCCTGCGGATGCAAGCGTCGCGGGATTGCAGGAACGGGACTGGGCGCTGCCTTGGCGGCTTGCGGCCAGGCCGAGACTTCGCACCGCGCGACCTGCAGGCTTTGCGCCAGTTCGGCATCCGCGGCGAAACCGTAGACGGATGCCGCGCATGTGAAGGCTTCGGCAAAGGACGGCATGCCGCACCAGTTCTTCTCCGCCATATGCAGCGGCCATGACCACAGGCCGTCTTCGCGACGCTGGCCGAGGCTCTCCCGGTCGATGAAGTAGCCCGTCCTCTTGTGCTCGAGCCCGCTTTCGCTCACGAGCCATTCCGCGTTCTCGAAGATCGGTCGCTCAGTCGTCATGGCGGTCATCCCGGCGTCCTTTGCTGAGGCTCTCGACTCTGCCCCAATGGAGTCACATCTGCGGTGCATAGGAGTGATGCGAACAAACAAAGAACATAGGCCCGGCAGTTGCGATGTCAAGCAAAGTCTGCCGCTTGGGACTGTAATCTTCGAGTAACGGATACTATGTGGAGGATCAGGGGGCAGGATTGAAGAGATCGCCTGCGATCCGGCCGAAAAAGAGGCAAAGTCGTTGCGGCGAAATAGCGCTGACGATAACTGAAGCTCGACAATTCAACTCCAGCGGAGCCGCGATTCCATGACGACCCCGACACGCCTCGAAACCGACCAGCTGCGCCGCATCGAGGAGCTTCGCAAGACCTATGATCGCATTCGCGCCGAGCGCATTCGCGCCGAGGGTGAAGTCGAGCGTCTCACGCGCGAGCTCGAGGAGGCGCGGGCATTGGCCTTGTCGGAACTGGGGACGGACGACGAAGGGCAGATTCAGGCGCTGATCGAGGATGCGCAGAAGCGAAATGCCAAGCTTGCGGAAGAATTCGAGGCCGCCCTGTGGGACATCGAGACGCGTCTCAAGCAACTCGGAGACGAGCGTTGATCCGACCCGCCATCGATCACGATGTCTCACGCGCGGAAGCGTCTCTCGCACGGCTTGAAGGACGGCGCGATGCCCTTCGCGGGCGCATCGCGGATCTGACGCGCGATATCGAGTTCGCCAAGGGCCGGCTGGCGGTGAAGGACGAGGTCGAGGCTTTCATCGAGGCCGTTCACGGCTCCGCCAGCCGCCGCAGCCTGTCCGCTTTCGAGACCTTGCTGACGGCGCTCGTGCAGGAGGTTCTGCCCGGCGAGAAGCCCGTGGCACTGGAGCTCTCGACGGAGCGCGGCCTCGCTTCCCTCGACATCTGCGTGCGCCGCCCGGATGGCGCGCTCGAAGACGTGCTGGAGGACAATGGCGGCGCGCTCACCAATGTCATCGGCATGGCCCTGCGGCTCATCGCCGTCGTGAAGGCGGATGTGGCGCGCTTCCTCGCGCTCGACGAGGCTGATTGCTGGATCGCGCCGGACCGCGTCTCGTCCTTCTACCGGGTGCTGGAGGACGGCGCGGCGCGCCTGGGCGTGCAGTGCCTCGCAGTCTCCCATCACGACCTGTCGCAGTTCTCAGGCAAGTTTCACATTGCGCGGATCGTCGGCGAGCCTGCATCCGGCGTCGAGGTGATATCGCCGGAGACCGGCGCAGCATGGAGCGAGGCGCAGCCTGGCCTGCGCTTCATCCGTCTCGTGAACGTGCAGGCCTACAAGGATGCGACGCTGCATCTGAGCCCCGGCGTGAACGCGCTCATCGGCCCGAACAACCGCGGCAAGTCCACCTTCATTCGTGCCCTGCGCGCCGTCTTCTATGGCGAGGCGCGCGACAGCCTCGTGCGGGCCGGCGCGAAGTCGGCCTCGATCGAGATCGGCGTCGCCGGGCAGCGGACCTTGCGCTTCACGCGCCAGCCGCGCCGCTCGCCGGTCAATATCTGGTCGCTGCATGAGGCGGATGGCTCCCTCGTCGAGGAGCAGGGCATGCGCTACGAGACAGGCGGCCGCAATGTTCCCGACTGGGTGGCGGATCTCATCCGCATCCGAAAGGTCGAGGACCTCGACGTTCACATCGCACACCAGAAATTTCCCGTTTTTCTCTTGGGCGAAGCGCCATCCCGACGCTCGGCCGTTCTCTCCATCGGTCAGGAGGCGGGCTATATCCGCGACATGCTCGTCATCCACCGGGAACGTTGCCGTCGCGACAACGATGTCGTGCGCACAGGTGAGCGCGACCTGATCGCGATGACGGAAACGCTCGAGAGCCTGAACGAACTCGACGGCCTGAAGGCCAAGCTGACCGGCATGCGCCGGATGGCCGAGACTGTGAAGGCTGAAGCGTTCAGGCTGGAGCAGCTTCAGGCCCATGGAGCACGCCTCTCCGATCTCAAGTACCGCCTGGAGTGGGCAGGCAGACGCGCCGATGTCACCGCGAAGCTTCCCGGTGAGGAGAAACTCACGGAACTGGCCCGCGCCGTCGAGCGATCGCGGGAGCGTGAGCGCCTGGGGCGGCAGGTCCTTCATCGCGCTCGCGAGCTGCAGCGCGGTCGCGCGCGGCTGATCGCCCTGCAGCAATTGCCCGAGGCTGTCCCCGTGATGGAAAGCACGGCCTCGGCTCAAACCCTTCTCAAGCGCCTTGCCGATCTTCGCAGCGCTTCGCAGATCGCCCGGGGGCGCATGGCGCAGGTCGATGAGGGGCTGCGAGCCCTGCAGGCCGAGATGGCGAGCCTTGTTGCGGAAACCGGCGGGCTCTGCCCGACCTGCGGCTCGCCCGTCAGTCCTGAGACCCTGCTGGACCATCACGCCCATTCTTCCAAGCCCGCGGAGCGGCTCACCGCATGATCCTGTCCGGAGATCGTCTTCCAACCATCGCCTGCAACGGAATCCTCGTGATCGGCGATCCGCATGTGGGCTCGCGGCGTCCCGGCCGGCGCAAGGATGCCATCTGGCCCCAGGCCGTTCTCGGCAAGCTGGAGCGCTGCGTCGCCATCGCCAACGAGCGGCAGCTCGCCGTCGTCATTCTCGGCGATCTGTTCGACCGTCCGGTCGAGCCCGACGTGGCGCTGAAGAACCAGCTGATCCGCATCCTGAAAAGCTTCCGCCACAGGCCCCTCGTCAATGTGGGCAACCACGACATCCAGCACACCATGCTGACTGACAGCGACTCGCTGGCGCTTCTGGGTCTGTGCGACGTGGTCGATGTGGTGGCCGCGTCGTCGCCCGTGGCCGAGTTCCAGATCGGTGCGCGGCGGGTCGGCGTCGGAATGACGCCCTACGGGCAGTCCATTCCAGCCGATATCCGCGGCCTTTTCTCCGGCGTCGATCTGCAGGCATGGTTCACGCATCACGACATCGCCTTCGACGGCGCCTATCCAGGCGCGGTGCCGCCTTTTGCGGTCGACGGCTGCGACGTTCTCATCAACGGTCACATCCACAAGACGCAGAAATCCATTCTCGCCGGACGCACGCGCTGGATGAATCCCGGCACGATCACGCGTCAGTCGGTCGACCTCGTCGATCACGTTCCGCGCGCCTGGATCCTCGATGCCGAGGGCGCTCTGGAAGCGCAGGCGCTGCCTTTCGAGAGCAACGTGTTCGACCTGACGGGGCGCGTGGTCGATCCTGCGGATGGAGCTCTGGTCGCGCGCGAGGTCGAGAGCGCCTTCGTCACGCTGCTTCAGGCCGAGTCCTCGACAGAGCTGAAGCGCAGCGGCGACGGATCCATCATTCGCGACGAGATCGAAGCGAAATTCGCAGCTGACGATACCTCTGAAGCCGTGCGAGCCATCGTGCGCTCGCTGCTCGGCGAGGCGGTGGAACGGAACGCCTCCTGAAGCATCGGGCGTGAGGCCGATATCTCGTCCGATGCTTTAGAACGCGAAAGGATCGGAATAGGGCAGGCGGCGTCGGCGCACCTGCGTCTCGGGCAGGATCGGGCGGCTGATATCGACCGCGATGAGGCCCTCGCAGGCCAGCGCCAGCACGGCCGCCACCCCATCCTGCGTGTTCATGACGGCGCTGGCGCAATCCACGAGCCGCATGGCCCCGACTTCGTCGAGCTGATGCAGGACGCGCACCCGGTCGCCCGCCGTCACGGGCGTGCGCCTGCAGGCCATGATGAGCCGCATGGTGGTGAAGCGAGGCTCCGCCCGGATGCTCTCCGCCGTCTCGATCGTGAACGGTCGCCCGTCCGATGCACTGATGCCGTGGATCGCGGCCGCGCGCAGGGGGTGGATCAGGAGATCGTCCTCCGCCGCCACATCGACCAGAATGGGCGATCCGTCGCGGACGATCTCGAAATCGGCGACATGCTCGACGGTTTCCCTGCCGATGGCGAAGCTGGCCGGATCGGCTGCGGCACGCAAGGATTCAACCCCTGAGTCGAGCTGGCAGATCGCGAGAAAGTCTGCGATCAGGGCGTTGCGCGTCAGCGATGGGGCAGGCCGCTTCGCGGTGCGGCGGCTCCCCGTGCGGCGGGGAGGGCGCCGATCCGAAAGGTCGAGGATCGCTGGCGCGGACATCGGGGCCTCCAGGGTATCGTCCCGTTTGACGAATGAGAACATATATAGAACACGAAAGTCGTGGTCAAATCATGACTTGAGCATCGCCACGATCCGTTCCCTGCCTCGCTTAAAGGACCTTTCCCGGTGCGTTAGGACAAAACGGCGCACCGTTTAAATCATTGTAATTATTGATTTTATTGGCGACCCTGATGCTGGCGGAAAAGGGTCGGATGAGCTACATTTCGCAAAGAACAAAAAAAGAACGCGCCGCCCGGGAAACGGGCTTTGGAAGAGCGTGCAGCCGATAGGCGGGCGACGATGAGAATGTAGGATCGAGAATGAATACGACCGACAAGAAAATCTCCGAGGTGCTCGCCAAGTTCGGCGAGCCGATGGCCGGCAATGTCTGGCGCGTGCAGGGCACGGCCGTGATCTATCACAAGACGCTCGAGCGCATTGCGGCCCAGGCGAAGGTGGTCTTCGACGAGCCCAAGATCATCCGCGCCGAGCGGGACGAGGCGGTGATCCAGGTGACCGGCCGCATGGGCGAGCGCGTGGAATGGTCGATCGGCGAGGCGCTGATCGGCGTGAACTATCGCGTCTCAGGCAAGCAGGCGGCCTATGTCTACGCGATGGCGGAGAAACGCGCGAAGGACCGCGTGATCCTCAAGCTCATCGAACTGCACGGCTACGTCTATTCGGAAGAGGAGGCCGACGAGTTCAAGCAGGCCAGGCCCGGATTCGCCGAGCAGCATGTGGAAGTCGAGAAGGCCGAGCCGCAGAAGGGCATGGCCGAAGCGGCTCTCTCCGACGGCAAGGTCGAGGACGATCTGAAGGCGAAGATCAGGAAGGCGAAGACCATCAATGCGGTCACGGATCTGATGCTCCATGCCGACACGCAGAAGAGGCTCGCCGAACTGCCGGAGGGCATTCGCGATGAGATCCGCGATTTCGCCAAGGCGCGTCTCGTCGAGCTGGGTTGGCCGACCAAGAAGGCCGCGGCCTGAATTTCGCTGCGATCCCGGGCGATAGGGGATGAATGCACCGTGCGGATCTGCACGGTGCGCCCATCGGGGAAGCATCGGATCCGCTTTTCTCGTCCGGGGCTTCAGCCGTCATGTCCGTGTTCCCTTCCTCGAAGATGTCGGGGAACTCGTGGTCTTGCTGATCGATGCTGAAATCCTCCGCCTTGGCCGTTTCCTCAAATCAGGAGGCGCTGTCTTTCCCCGAGCATCTCGTCGGCTCCATCGAGCGTGTGACGTTCCACAACCATGAAACGGGCTTCTGCGTTTTGCGCGTGAAGGCGCGCGGCCACCGCAGGCCGGTTGTCGTCGTCGGTCATGCGCCGGCCCTCGCCATCGGCGAGGTCGTCGATGCCAGCGGGGCGTGGCTCCACGACCGCAATCATGGAATGCAGTTTCACGCGACCGAGCTCAGGACCTCGGCGCCGGCCACGGAGGAGGAACTGCAGCGCTTCCTGGGCTCGGGGCTCCTCAAGGGCGTCGGTCCTGCGCTCGCCCAACGGCTCATCGCGTCCTTCGGGTCTGGCATCCTCGACATCATCGAGACGAAACCGCACGAGCTGACGCGCGTGCACGGGATCGGCACGGCCAAGGCCCGGAGCATCGGCGCGGCTTTCGCCGAGCATCGCGCGTTGAAGGACATCGCAGCCTTTCTGAACGCGCAAGGAATCGGCGGGTTTCTGCTCTCGCGCATCTACCGCGCCTATGGAGCCGATGCCATCGCCATCATCACGGCCAATCCCTACCGGCTCGCGCTCGACATTCCCGGATTCGCGTTCGCCCTGGCCGATCAGGTGGCACTGCGGCTGTCCATCGAGCCGACGGCCGAGATGCGGCTTAAGGCCGGTCTCGCGCATGTTCTGCTGGAAGCCGCGAAGGAGGGGCATTCGGGCCTTGGTGCCGATGAAGTGCTGCGGCAGGCGAGTCTCCTGCTCCAGATTGCCGAGGCCTCGCTCAGGCCCGTGCTCGATGCGCAATGTGCGGCGGGCCAGTTCATGGCGGATGACCTGAGCGGGCAGCGCGCGGTTTTTCTAAGAAGCCTCTACGGCGCCGAGCTTTTCATCGCCCATCGCCTGAAGGAACTGTCCAAGGGCGACCATCCCTGGTCGGGCCTCGATGACGGAGAGGTGGTGGCCCAAGTGCAGGCCGCCATCGGCGTGTCCTATTCGCCGAGCCAGCGCGAGGCGCTGGCGGGTGCCTGCCGCGCGAAGGTATCGGTCATCACCGGCGGGCCCGGCACGGGCAAGACCACGCTGATCAGAAGCCTCACGAGGCTTTGCGCCCGGCACGGCCGGGTGATCGCCCTCTGCGCGCCGACCGGGCGCGCGGCAAAGCGGCTTTCGGAAAGCACGGGCTTTCCGGCGAAGACGGTCCATCGTCTCCTCGAAGCGTCGGAGGGAGGATTCCGGCGCGACGCCGACACGCCGCTCGACTGCGAATTCATCGTGGTCGATGAAGCTTCGATGCTCGACATCCGGCTCATGGCGGCCCTTCTGAGGGCTCTGCCGGACGGGGCCGGCCTCCTGCTCGTCGGAGACGTGGACCAGCTTCCGTCTATCGGACCGGGCCAGATCCTGTCCGACATCATCGCCTCCGGCGCCGTCCCTGTCGTGCGTCTCCAGGACGTGTTCCGGCAGGAACGGGAAAGCCGCATCGTCGCCGCCGCGCATGCCATCAACCGCGGAGCGTTGCCCGAGCTGGAGCATCGGCCGGATTCCGATTTCTACTTCATCGAGGCCGACACGCCGCCGGATGCTCTCGCCAAGATGACCATCATGATGCGGGACCGGATCCCGCGCCGCTTCGGCCTCGATCCGGTGCGCGACGTTCAGGTGCTCTGCCCCATGAACCGGGGACGGTTCGGCACGACTATGCTGAACGCAGAATTGCAGCGGCTCTTCAACCCGCCCGGCCATGATGCCCTGCAGCGGGCCGGGTGGAGTTACGGGCCAGGCGACAAGGTCATGCAGGTGCGCAACGACTACGACCGCGACGTCTATAACGGCGAGGTCGGCATCGTGCGCGCGGTGAGCCGCGAGGAAGGCGAACTCACCGTCGCCTTCGATGAGCGCCTTGTGACCTATACGCTCAAGGATATCGACGAACTGGCCCTTGCCTATGCGGTGACGATCCACAAGGCGCAAGGATCCGAATATCCGGCCGTCATCATGCCCGTCATGCCGCAGCAATCCTCCATGCTCCGGCGCAGGCTGCTCTATACGGGAGTGACGCGGGCCAGCCGCCTGCTGATCCTCATTGGAAGCCGGGCCGCCTTGGCGCAGGCCGTGACCCGGGAGGAGGAACCGCGCCTGACCCGGCTCCGCAACTGGTTCGCGGCCTGATCCCTTTCGCTTCGCGCCGGGCCAGCCTATAATTTCCTTTTGAACCTCGGCCGGAACGGTAGCCATGAGCCTTGAGACCGCACAGATACAGCTGCAGGAACGGCGCGCCCGCGCGGGGCTGATCGCCGGGGCGGTGCTGTGCGTGACCGCGGCAGGAGGCCTGCTCTGGTGGCGCTATGGCGGCTCCGTCTTCAACGATCTGGTGCTGGCCGGCCTGGCATGGTGCTTCTGACCAATCCGCTGCGCGAGGTGCGGGCCAGGCCGTGGCTCGTCTTGTTCCAGCGGAACGTGGCTGTCGCCAGCTCCCATAATCCTCCCCAGGCCGCGAGGCTGACGAGCCCGTAATAGAGCGGAAGCAGCGGAAGCCACGGTGCAAGCCGCCAGAGCCGCCGCCTATGCAGGGCGACGCAGGCCGGAACGAGGATCGAGGCCGCGCCGGACAGGAAGAGGATCAGCGCAGAGGCCTGAAGAGCCGCGTCCCATCGCGAGCCGGAGGCCTGGTTCGTCCCGAAAAGCCATGCGCCCAGAAACAGCCCGGTGAAGAGCGGGTAGACCAGGGCGCTGAGCACGATTCCCCAGGTCAGGACGAGGGCGCTGAAAAACTTGAAGGCCCCAAGCTGCCGGAGCGCGGTCCAAGGCTCGCGCGAATGGGTCGTGGCGGTTTGCACGAAGCCCTTCATCCACCGCGTCCGCTGCCGCATCCACAGGCGCAGGGTGCCGGGCGCTTCCTCGAGGGTGGAGGAGGGCAGGTCCTTCACCGCATAGCCGAGCCGGGCAAGACGGATGCCGAGATCCGCATCCTCCGTGACGTTCCATGCATCCCATCCATGGACCTCCCGCAGGATCGCGGTGCGGAAGTGATTGGAGGTGCCGCCCAACGGAACGGGACTGCCGATCGCGGCCAGGCCCGGATTGAACACGTCGAACAGGGCGGCGTATTCGATGGTGAAAAGCCGGGTGAGCCAGGAATCGTCCGTGTTGTCGATGGTGAGCCGCGCCTGCAGGCAGGCGACCTGGGGCGGAGCCTGAAGCAGATGGGCGGCGGCAAGGCGCAACTGACCCGGATCCGGGACGTCCTCCGCATCGTAGATGACGGTCAGGCTTCCCCGGGCCAGGGGAAGGGCGACATTGAGGGCGCGCGGCTTGGTGCGGGGTTGGCCGGGCGGCGCGACCAGCACCTCGACATTGCCCGGCAATCCGGCGGCGCGGAGCGCTTCGGGCGTCTCCTCGTCATCGGCTTCGAGAACGAGCTTGATGTCGAGCTTGGCGGCCGGGTAGTCGAGCCGGGAGAGGGCCTCGAGGAGCCGCGCGGCGACACGTTTCTCCCGGTAAAGCGCCGCGATCACTGTGTAGACCGGCAGATCCGCGTCCTCCATGCGCGGGCGCTGCGCATCCGCCACGGCCCGTTCCGGCAGGAACGGGGCCGAGAGCCGCAGCACGACCATTCCCAGGAACAGGGGGCTCAGGGCGGTGCCGAGGAACGCGATCGTGAAGCCGGGCGCATAGCCGACCCCGAAGGAAAAGAGGCTGAGCCCCATGAAGAGAGTGACGATCTGCCCGTAGCCGACATCGGTGGCCAGGGCAGGGGCCTTTTCCGCGAGGTCGTGGGCGGCCCGGTGCGCGATCAGTGGGGCCTGAACCCGGAACACGGCCTCCCTCAGCTGCGAGGGCGTGGTGATGGCCAGAAGCCGCCCTGGGGAGCGGGCCTTCAGAAGGTGAGCCAGGGCGGCACCATGGGGCGCGGCCACGAAGCCCGCCCCCGCGCCTGCCAGGGGCGCCAGGCCCGCCAGGATGCCGTCGGGATAGCGTACGTGCGGCGAGAGACGCGGGGCCGCCAGGAAGGGCAGGCCGAGCTCCGCCGCCAGAGCCCTGTAGAACTCCGTTTCCCCGATCAGTCCATGTTTCAGGACGAATTCGTCCGCGGGCACGCCGGCGATCCGGGCGAGGATCGTCGCCTGGCGCAGGGCCTCCGGCTCATGGCCGTGATCGGCCAGGAAGCCCAGCTCGACCGCCAGCGCTGTTGACTGCTGGCCTCTGTCCGCTAGACCCTGCCTCATGAGCGCAGCACGCTTTCAGGGGGTGCTTGTGAATGGTCCGGAACGGCGGGCAAGAGAGTATCGGCGCGATGATGATAGATATTGTTACACTGGTCGCGCGCTTCCGCCGCAAGATCAAGCCCCTGGTTCCGGCCCTTGCGGCCCTGCCGCTGATCCTCGTGGCCGGGGCGGCGCGGGTGCAGGCGGTCGAGATCCCGCATTTCTGGGACCCGAGGGCCCAGCTCGAACGTCCGGAACTGCCGGCTGCGCGGACGATCCGCTTTCTCGTGGATGACGATTTCCCGCCGCTTCACTTCCCCGGGCTCGACGGCAATCCGACAGGCTTGTCCGTGGAACTCGCCCGGGCCGCCTGTGAGCGCCTGTCCCTGACCTGCACCGTCCAGGTCCGCCGCTTCGATACCTTGCTCGATGCTCTCGCCGAGAAGCAGGGCGACGTCGTGGCCGCCGCCATTCCGATCACAACGTCTTTGCGGCAGCGCTTTGCCGTAACGAAACCCTACTTCAAGATCCCGGCCCGCTTCGCCGTTCGCAAGGACAGGAACCTGCCTGCGCCCGAAGCCAAGGCGCTCCAGGGCAAGGCCATCGCCGTCCTGGGCGGTACGGCCCATGAGGCCTATGCCAAGGCTTTCATGGCGGGGGCCGATCTCAAGCCCTATCTGGACCTGCCCGCCGCCCAGGCGGCCCTCAAGGCAGGAGAGGTCGATTACCTGTTCGCCGATGGACTCGGCCTGGCCCTGTGGATCGGGGGCGAGGATTCCGGCGGGTGCTGCGATTTCAGCGGCGGCCCCTATCTCGAAAGCCGGTTTTTCGGAGAGGGGATCGGCTTCATCACCCGCCCCGAGGACGACAATCTGCGCCGCGCCCTCGATTTCGCCCTCCAGCAGATCGCGAAAGAGGGCAAATACGCCGAGCTTTACCTGCGGTTCTTCCCCGTCGGCCCCTTCTGAGCGCTGACGGCATCGCTGATCCGCTTCAAGCCGCATTGACCCTTCAGGGTCTCATCCCTACTGTGCCGCGCTTCTGGAAGCGTTTTCCTGCACATATAGGCCCATGTCCCAACCTCTTTCTCGCGATCCTGCCCTGATTGAAGCCGCCCAGACCGCCACCGCCTGGCCTTTCGAGGAGGCGCGCAAGCTCGTCGAGCGGCTCAAACGGACCGGAAAGAAAGAGGCCCTGTTCGAGACGGGCTACGGCCCCTCGGGCCTGCCGCATATCGGCACCTTCGGCGAGGTTGCGCGCACCAGCATGGTGCGGCATGCCTTCCGCATCCTGACGGGCGACACGATCCCGACCCGTCTCGTCGCCTTCTCGGATGACATGGACGGCCTGCGCAAGGTGCCGGACAACGTGCCGAACAAGGATCTGCTCACAGCCGCCCTCGGCAAGCCTCTCACCCAGGTGCCCGATCCGTTCGGAACGCACGAAAGCTTCGCGCACCACAACAACGCGCGCCTGCGCGAATTCCTCGATGCCTTCGGCTTCGATTACGAGTTCATGTCTTCGACCGAGTGCTACAAGTCGGGCGTCTTCGACAAGGCTCTGCTGACGGTGCTCGAACGCTACGACGCGGTGATGGCGATCATGCTGCCGTCGCTGCGCGAGGAGCGCCAGCAATCCTACTCGCCCTTCCTGCCGATCCATCCGAAGACCGGTGTCGTGATGCAGGTGGCGATCGACGAGTGCAAGCTCGATGCCGGCACCATCGTCTGGCGCGATCCCGAGACGGGCGAGCGTTTCGAGACGCCGGTGACGGGCGGTCACGCCAAGCTGCAATGGAAGCCCGACTGGGCCATGCGCTGGGTGGCGCTCGGCGTCGATTACGAAATGGCGGGCAAGGATCTCATCGACAGCGTGAAGCTCTCGGGCGAGATCACGAAGGCGCTCGGCGGCCTGCCGCCGGAAGGCTTCAATTACGAGCTCTTCCTCGACGATAAGGGGCAGAAGATCTCCAAGTCCAAGGGGAACGGCCTCACCATCGACGAGTGGCTGACCTACGGCACGCCGGACAGCCTGGCGCTGTTCATGTTCAACAAGCCGCGCGAGGCGAAGAAGCTCTACTTCGACGTGATCCCGCGCCAGGTGGACGATTACCTGACCTTCCTGGAGAAATACCCGGCGCAGGACGCCAAGGCGCGCCTGATGAACCCGGTCTGGCACATCCACAGCGGCGAGCCTCCGGCGCCCGAGCTGGTCTCGTCCGGCGGCGCCAACCAGCCCGGCACGACGATTTCCTTCTCCATGCTGCTCAATCTGGTGGCCGTGGCGAACTCGGAAGACCCGGCGGTGCTCTGGGGCTTCATCCGTCGCTATGCGCCCGGCGTCTCTCCCGAAACGCATCCGCGCCTCGACAGCCTCGTGAAGCGCGCCGTGCGCTATTTCGAGGATTTCGTGAAGCCGCAGAAGACCTATCGTCTGGCGGACGAGGTGGAGGCCGCTTCCCTGCGCCGCCTGGAGGAGGTTCTGGGATCCTTCGAGACGGGGGAGCGTCCCGCGACGGCGGAAGCGATCCAGGAAGAGATCTACAATGTCGGCCGCGCCGAGCCGCGTTACCAGGATCTCAAGGCCAAGGGCGCGACGCCCGAACGGCCCGGCGTTTCCATCGAGTGGTTCAACACGATCTATCAGGTGCTGCTGGGCGAGCCGCGCGGCCCGCGCTTCGGCTCCTTCGTTGCGCTTTACGGTGTGAAGGAGACGCGGGCGCTGATCCGAAAAGCGCTCGCTGGCGATCTCGTGCGCGAGCACGAGGCGTTCCTGAAGGAGCGCGCGGCTTAAATCTTACTGCCGCGCCCACATGATCCGGGCGGACCAGGCGATCTCCTCCGCCGGGATCACCTGATCCTCCTGGTCCTTGGCGAGAGAGGTCATTTCCAGGGTCTTGGCCGAGCGGCGCTTCATCTCCTTGGCCAGGATCTGGCCGCCCGTGGTGCAGACGACGATGCGGTCCCCTTTGCGGGTGCTCGCCGTCGGCGAGACGATCAGAACGTCGCCATCGCGATAGAGCGGGGCCAGGGCATCGCCCGTGACTTCGAGGGCGAAAACCTTCTCCTGCCCGAAATCGGGAAATTCCAGTTCGTCCCATCCGGGACCTTCCAGAGGCATCCCCTCTTCGGTGAAGATCTTGCCCGCGGCTGCTTCCTTCATGCCGATCAGCGGGATCATGGAGCGGCGCAGGGAACCGGCGGGTTCGACGAGGCGCAGGAAATCTTCCAGGCTCGCGCCGGTGGCCTTGAGGATCTTCGAGATCGACTCGGTGGAGGGCCAGCGCTCCCGGCCCTCGGGGCTGATACGCTTCGACTTGTTGAAGCTGGTCGCATCGAGACCTGCCTTGCGAGCAAGGCCGGATGCCGTCATGCCGTGTCGTGATGCTAACGCATCGATAGCGGCCCAAACACGCTCGTGAGATAACATGGTACTAACCTTCGCAAGGAGCGGAATTCAATGAAACCGAACCTATGAATAGGAATTAAGAGTGTTCTGTGGCACAGACAACTGGCTCACAACTCTTGAGACAATATGTCTAATCAGGGTTGCTCCAGAAGCGACGCGGAGATAATCGGTTTTTTCATGCATATTATTTATAAAATCTGTGCCGCAGCGCAGTGGCGAGAAGCCGAGCGATGCGGTTTCTTCGAGGGCGCTGCCATCGATATCCAGGATGGGTACCTCCATTTTTCAACGGCAGCACAGGTTCGCGAGACGGCGGCAAGGCATTTTGCGGGTCAGGACGGCCTCCTGCTGATCGCCATCGATGCCGACTCACTCGGCGAAGCCCTGCGCTATGAACCGTCGCGGGGCGGGGACCTGTTCCCGCATCTTTACGCAAAATTGCCTCTCTCCGCAGTGCGATGGGTGAAGCCTCTGCCCCTCGGGGCGGATGGCCTGCATGTCTTTCCGGATCTCGAACCATGATCGGCGCATTGTTCTCCCTCGCCAAACCGGCGCTTCATGCCCTCGATGCCGAGACGGCGCACCAGCTGACGATCCGGGGGCTGTCGTTGATGCCGGTGACTGCGCCGCCGGCCGACGATCCACGCCTGTCCGTAACCGTGCTTGGTAAAAAGTTTCCCAATCCCATCGGGCTTGCGGCGGGTTTCGACAAGCAATGCGAAGTGCCCGATCAGCTCCTCGGCCTCGGGTTCGGATTCGTCGAGATCGGCGGAGTCGTGCCGAAGCCTCAGGACGGTAATCCACGTCCGCGCGTGTTTCGCCTGACGCGCGACGAGGCGGTGATCAACCGGTTCGGGCTCAATAGCGAAGGCCTCGACGCCGTGCGCCGACGGCTTGTGCACCGGCGCGGACGTCCGGGAATCGTGGGCGTGAATATCGGCGCCAACAAGGATTCGAGCGACAGGATCGCCGATTATGTCCTGTGCATCGAACAGCTCTGCGGGCTTGCCGATTTCCTGACGATCAACGTTTCCTCGCCGAACACTCCCGGGCTGCGCGATTTGCAGGGCGAGGCCTTCCTCGACGACCTGCTCGCGCGTTCCATGGAAGCGCGCGACAAGGCGGATCGGAGAGGACAGAAGACGATCGTTCTTCTCAAGATCGCGCCCGACATCTCGCTCGATGCGCTCGACGCGATCGTTGCCACGGCGCTCAGGCGCGGCATCGATGGGCTCACGGTTTCCAACACCACCATTGCCCGCCCCGACAGCCTGAAGGAAAAGAGCCTTGCTTCGGAAACGGGCGGGCTCTCGGGCAAGCCTCTGTTCGTTCCATCCACGAAACTTCTCGCCGAGACCTTTCTGCGCGTGGAGCGCAGGATCCCGCTCATCGGCGTCGGAGGTGTGGATTGCGCCGAAGCCGCCTGGGCCAAGATCCGCGCCGGGGCGAGCCTGGTGCAGCTCTATTCCGCCATGGTCTACAAGGGGCCGGGCCTCGTTCCCGAGATCAAGAGCGGTCTGTTGCGGCTTCTTGAGCGCGAGAAGACATCTCTGGCGCAAGCAACGGGTCGCGATGCATCGGCGATCGCGCAAGGACAGTTCTGAGGACCGTTCCCGTGCTCACGACAGGCTGGCGAAAGTCCTCTTCGCCAGCCTTGGATAAAGGGCAACCTGACCCAGGCCCCGTGCGCCGAGGAACGCGAGCAGCGCGATCCAGAGAGCCGTGTTGCCGAGGTCGCCTGCCGTCAGCAGAATGGCGGCATAGGCTGTAAAGGCGATCACCATGAGATCGCGCATGGACCGCGTCCAGGTCGCGCCCGTATAGATGCCGTCGAACGCGAAGGCCGCTGCGCCGACCAGGGGCGTCAGGGCCGCGAAGACGAGATAGTGCCGGGCATAGGACCGCACGTCCGGATTGGTCGAGACGAAATCGATGAAGAGGCCGCCGGCGATCAGGAAGATGGCGGACAGCGCCAGCCCGAATCCGATGCACCATCCCAGGCTCAAGCGAATGGCGCGCCGGAAGCTGCGCTCGTCGCGGGCGCCGATGCTCTGGCCGCACAGGGTCTCGGCGGCGGTCGCGAAGCCGTCGAGGAAATAGCCGCCGATCAGGAACATGTTGTAGAGCACCGCATTCGCGGCGAGCGTGACGTCGCCGTCCCGCGCGCCCAGCGCGCTGAAGATCGAGAAGGCGAGGATCAGCGCCACGTTGCGGATCATGATGTCCCGGTTCATGGCGAGCGTCTGCAGCATCGCCGCCCGGTTCAGAACCTCGGCCCATGTGACGGCGAAAGGATTCGAGCCGAGACGGCGCAGGACGACGATGCCGAGCCCCGTGCCCAGCACTTCGGCGAGCGCCGTGCCGATGGCCGCGCCCGCGATGCCGAGGCCGAAGCCCAGAACGAGAGCCATGGTGAACACGATGTTGGCGACGTTGATCGCCACCTGGAGGATGAGGCCGAGATCCGTGCGGCCGCGCCCCAAGGTGGAGCCCAGGATCACGTAATTCGCCAGGGTGAAGGGCGCGGACCAGATGCGGATGAAGAAGTAGATCGAGAGCGCGCCGGTCACGGCCTCGCTCGCTCCGGCCATGGAAAAGGCGAGCGCCGCGATGGGCCATTGCAGCACGATCAGCAGCAGGCCCGTCGCAGCCGCCACCAGAAAGGCGCGGGCAAGGGTCAGGTCGATCTCATGCCGGTTGCCGGCTCCGGTCGCCTGGGCGGTGAGGCCCGCGGTCGCCATGCGCAGGGAGCCGAAGCTCCAGAACACGAAATCGAAGATCACGGCGCCGAGCGCCACCGCGCCGAGCAGATGCGCCTCGCCGAGCCGTCCGATCACCGTCGCATCCACGAGCCCCAGGAGCGGCGTCGTCACGTGCGACAGGGTCATCGGCAAGGCGAGCGCCATGATTCGGCGATGGGAGATCTCCAGTCGCGGAGCGACGCTTGAGCCGTCCATGATGATCCTCGAAATGCGTCAGCGTCGGCTGCCGAACAGGCGCGAAACGAACCAGAGCGGGACGACGATGATGGCCCCGTAAACGACCCAGAGCCCCACTTCCTTAACGGTATCGAGGCTGAGATCGAGGACGGAGCCGATCCAGTTGAACACTCCCTCGATCAGTCTGAGGGGAGTGATGTCGAGGAAGGCCATGAAGGCCCCGACGAGGAGGGACAGGAAGATCAGCTTGACCAGGACGGAGCCTGGGGAGCCGCCAAGAAAACGGTTCAGATTGGACATATCTCTTCTCGTCGGAAAGCGTAACTGGACCTGGGCCTCCGCATATGCTTCATCGCAGGGGCCTGCGATGAACGCAACCACCTGAGTTTCGCATGATCGATCCTGCTCTCTTCGATCCCTCCGCCATCAGCGAGGAGATCCGCGCCCAGAACGCCGATATCGTGGCCAAGCTCGCGGCCCTTCCCGATCCCACCTCCGTGCCGCCGGCCCTCGTTCGCGAGCGCCGCCGCCAGGGGCTCGGGCCGTTTCCCCTGATGCCCTTGAGCAGCAAGGCGCGGGCGATCACGATCGATGGGCCCGGAGGCCCCATTCCCTTGCGGATCATCGCGCCGGAGAATCCCCGCGGCGTCTATCTCCACATCCACGGCGGCGGCTGGACCTGGGGCACGGCGGACGAGCAGGACCCCTGGCTCGACCGGCTCGCCGACCGCTGCGGTCTTGCGGTCGTCACTGTCGAGTATCGCCTGGCCCCCGAGAATCCCTATCCGGCGGCCCCCGACGATTGCGAGGCCGCCGCGCTCTGGGTGATCCGGGAAATGGAGAGCCGCTTCGGCACCTCGCGCCTGTTCATCGGCGGCGAGTCGGCGGGAGCCCATCTCTCGGCGGTGACGATGCTGCGCCTGAGGGACCGGCATGGGCTCAAGCCCTTCCGGGGCGCGAACCTGTTCGCCGGCTGCTACGATCTCAACCTGACGCCGAGCGTCCGGCACTGGGGCAGCGAGCGCCTGATCCTCAACACGAACGACATCCGGGTCTTCGCCAACAACTTCGTCGGCCATGTGAGCGACCGGACGGATCCCGATATCTCGCCGCTTTTCGCCGATCTCAAGGGATTGCCGCCCACGCTTTTCTCCGTCGGCACGAGGGACATGCTGGTGGACGACACGCTCTTCATGGCCTCTCGTTACGCAGCGGCGGGCAACCAGGCCGAACTCGCCGTCTGGCCCGGCGGCTGCCATGTGTTCATCCGCTTCGACAGCGCCATGAGCGAGCAGGCGCTGTCGCGGATCGACGCGTTCATCGAGAGGCTCTGACGCATCCCATAACGGGGATCGGGCCAGAGAGTGCTGACCCGCGCGTTCGCCCGGTTTCCACTGCCTGGGCCAAGGCAGGCCCTCGTTGCCGGAGAATGTCTTAGTTCGCCCCGGCCGGGGAGGGGCGCTGGGTCACGCCGATCTTCGAGGCGGCGATGACGGCCTGCGTGCGGCTGTCGACGCCGAGCTTGTCGAGGATGGCGGAGACATGGGCCTTCACGGTGGCCTCCGAAACCCCGAGCTCATAGGCGATCTGCTTGTTGAGCAGGCCCTCGGAGAGCATGGTCAGCACGCGAACCTGCTGCGGCGTGAGGGTGCCCAGACGCCGGACGAGGTCGGCGGTTTCCGGGTCCTCGGCGGCCGAGAGGTCCACATCCGGCGGGGTCCAGGTATCGCCCGCGAGCACGGCCTGGATCGCGCCGCCGATGCTGTCGATGTCGATGGATTTCGGGATGAAGCCGGAAGCGCCGAAATCCATGGCGCGCCGGATCACGGTGGGATCCTCCGTAGCGGAAACGATCATCACCGGAAGCTCGGGATACTGCGCCCTCAGCGACATGAGCCCCGAGAAGCCCTGGACGCCCGGCATGGTCAGGTCGAGGAGGATGAGGTCGACGTCGCGCTGCTGGGACAGGGTGGCGTTCAAGTCCTCCATGCCGCTGGCCTCGATCACGCGGGACTGTGGCATGATGGAGGCGACGGCCTGTCTCAATGCGCCACGAAACAACGGATGGTCATCGGCAATGATGATCGTGGTGGTTTGACTTTGCACGTTTCGTCTTCTCCCACGAGAGGCTCCCTTGAGCCTTAGCCGCATCCTTCACGAAATAGCAAGGCGGCAATCTATGATCTTGTCTAATCTACGGGAATCTACGGAGATCCCGCATCCGTTCATGTGGATTACGCCCCGATCAGGTGGAAAATAAGGTCGCGGGCATGGGGCCGGTCCCGGTGCTCGACGAGATAGATCCCCTGCCAGGTCCCGAGGACCATCTGGCCGTCCACGACGGGAATGGACAGCGAAATCCCGGACAGGACGGTCCTGATATGGGCCGGCATGTCGTCCGGACCTTCCGTTGCGTGAATATACCCGGCGTCGCGGGGTGCGAGCCGGTCAAAGGCGGTCAGCAGGTCGCGGCGCACATCAGGGTCGGCGTTCTCCTGGATCAGCAGCGACGCCGAGGTATGACGGCAGAAGATGGTCAGGAGGCCGTTCAGGACGCCGGTGCCGAACACCCAGCGGGAGACGGCCTCCGTGATCTCCGTGAAGCCCGGCCCCTGGGTCTCCACCACGAGCCGTCCGTTGACCTGCTGCGTCACGCTGCCCTCGGAGAGGGTTTCCACGTTAAACATCGTCACGCTTTGCTCCGTTCAGTCTGTCGATCCTTCAACGGATGAACTTCCTTTTCGCCCCGTTCGAGCATCTTCTCGAGGGTCTCGATGCGGTCGGCCTCCGCCGCCGGCTTGTCCCAGCGGATGCGGTTGATGCGGGGAAAGCGCATGGCGACGCCGGATTTGTGGCGGGTCGAGCGTTGCAGTCCCTCGAAGGCCACCTCCAGCACGAGCCCCTTCTCCTTGCCGTATTCCACCTCCCGCACGGGCCCGAACCGGTTGACCGTGTGGTTGCGGACATAGCGGTCGAGCTTCACCAGCTCCTCGTCGGTGAAGCCGTGATAGGCCTTGCCGACGGGCACCAGTTCCTCGCCGTCAGGCCCGTCGCGCCAGACGCCGAAGGTGTAGTCGGAGTAGAAGGACGAGCGCTTTCCGTGGCCGCGCTGGCCGTACATCATCACCGCATCGACGAGATACGGATCGCGCTTCCATTTGTACCAGTACCCCTTGGGGCGGCCTGGGAGATAGGGGCTGTCCGCCCGCTTGATCATGCAGCCTTCGATGGCCTCCGCGTCGGGACCGGCTCCGACCGCTGCCGGATCGGCGCGGGCGGCGGCCAGCTCCTCCCAGGATGCGAAGGGCACCAGGGGCGAGAGGTCGATGCGCGGATCGGCGAGCCTTGCCACGAGCGCCTCGAGCCGCCTGCGCCGCTCCGCGAAGGGCAGGGCGCGCAGGTCCTCCGTCCCCTCGAACAGGATGTCGTAGACCCTCAGATGCGCCGGAAACTCCGCGATCAGCTTCGGGGTCACGGCCTTCCGGTTCAGCCGCTGCTGGAGCACGTTGAAGCTCTGCACGCGGCCCTCCCGTACGATCAGGAGTTCGCCGTCGATCGATCCCTCGAAGGCGAGCGCCTCTAGGAGGTCCGGGAAGGCGCGGGAGACGTCCTCGCCCGTGCGGGAATAGATGCGGCGCACCGAACGCCCGTCGCCGTCCCGGCCTGCGGCGGCCTGGAGGCGGATTCCGTCCCATTTCCATTCGGCCATGAAGTCGGCGGCCGCATGCTTCCCGAAATCCTCGTCCTCCAGCGGATGCGCGAGCATGGGCGGATGGAAAGGGGCGGGATTGCTGGTCTCCGGCCTGTCCCCCCGGCCCTCGACCCAGGCGAAGAGGTCCTGATAGGGCGCTTCCAGGCCGTGCCAGATCAGCTCGACCTCATCGGGCTCCACTTGGCCCAGCTGGGCCACGGCGGTCTTGGCCAGCCGCGCCGAGACGCCGACGCGCAGCTCCCGCGTGATGAGCTTGAGCAGCGCCCAGCGCCCGGTCTCGTCGAGGGCGTCGAGCCAGCCCGCGACCTTCGCGGGCAGGTCGCTCTTGCTCATGGTGGCAAGCGTCTCGACCACTTCCGTCAACGAGGGCACATGCGGCGGATTGTTGTGGCCCGGTCCGATGTCGCCTCCCCCTTGCGGGAAAGGGATCGCCGCCTCCTGATGCCCCGGCGCGGGCCAGATCAGCGCCACAGTTTCCGCGAGATCGCCGACATAGTGGTAGGACATCCGGAACAGCTCCGGATCGGTCCGCTCCTCCACGAGGCCCCGGATCAGGCCGGGCTTGGCCTCCTTGAACGTCAGCGCGCCGGTCATGGCGGCCAGGGCGTAGCCCCGCTCCGGGTCCGCCGTGTGGCGGAAATAGTCCGTGAGCAGCCGCAGTTTCGCGTTGCGGCGCGGCTCGTAGGCGAGCCGGTCGAGGAGGGCGGCGAAGCGGTTCATGCGCCGTCTCCCGCTTCCGCCGTGGCGGCCTGAGGCTCCTCCGCCTCGCCCTCGTCGCCATAGCCCAGCATGTGCAGGGGCCGGGCCCGGATGCCGCGGGCGGTGCACCAATGGACGAGCGCATCCTCCTGGCCATGGGTGACCCAGACCTCGCCGGCGCCGGTCTCCCGGATCGTGCGGCAGAGGTCGTCCCAGTCGGAATGGTCGGAGATCACGAGGGGCAGCTCCACGCCCTTCTGCCGGGCCCGCGCCCTGACCCGCATCCAGCCGGAGGCGAAGCACGTGACGGGATCGGGGAACCGGCGGGACCATAGGTCCTGGATGGAGGAGGGCGGACAGATCACGATGGCGCCCGCGAGCTTCGCGCGCTCGGAGGCCGCGACCTTGGGCGTCTCGCCCAAGGGGATCCCCTCGGACTTGTAGAGCTCGGTCAGGCGCTCCATGGCCCCGTGAAGATAGATCGGCCTGTCGTAGCCCTCCTCGCGTAGCAGCGCCATGACGCGCTGCGCCTTGCCGAGCGCATAGGCCCCGACGATATGGGCGCGCTCCGGGAACAGGGCGACGGAATCGAGGAGCTTTCGCACCTCCGCCCGCGTATCGGGGTGGCGGAAAACCGGCAGGCCGAAGGTCGCCTCCGTGATGAACACGTCGCAGGGCACGACCTCGTACGCCAAGCAGGTCGGGTCCTCGGCGCGCTTGTAGTCGCCCGAGACCACGACGCGGGTGCCGCCCGCCTCGATGACGATCTGGGCCGAGCCCAACACATGGCCCGCAGGTGTAAAGCGCACGGTCGCGTCGCCGATGCGGAGGCTCTCGCGCAAGGGCGCCTCCTGGGTCGAGCCCGCGAAGCCCTCCCCGTAGCGCACGCCCATGATTCGCAGGGTCTCCCGCGTCGCCAGGACGGAGCGGTGGCCCGCGCGGGCATGGTCCGAATGACCATGGGTGATGAGCGCCCGTTGGACGGGCCTGACCGGATCGATGTGGAAGTCGCCGAGGGGGCAATAGAGCCCTTGCGGGGTCTGGGTGAGGATGTCGGTGGAACGCAGCGCCATGGATGAGAATATAGGGTTGCCTCGGGGCTAAGCCCAAGTCGCATTGACAGAACCCCGTCTCTCCCGCATCCGAAAAGCCATGCCGCAGACCACCACCGTCCGAACCTCCGGCGATTACCTCGCCGACCGACGCTACGAATATGCCCGCGCCGCCTTCGACGAGCGGGACTTCGAGGCCGCGGCCGATCTGGCGCGGCAGGTGCTGGAACTCGCGCCGGGTTTCGCGGCGGCCCATGCCATGCTGGGGCGCTCGCTCGCCGAGATGGGCCGGCGGGAGGAGGCACTGGAAGCCCTGCGGCAGGCGCTCGCTCTCGAACCCGGGGACGAGCTCGGCGTTCGGATCGACCTCGCCAGGCTCGGCGCCCTGCCGCCCGACGAGGCGATGACGGACGGCTATGTGCGGGCGCTCTTCGACGATTACGCGCCCAAGTTCGACCGGCACCTGACGAAGAGCCTGGCCTATCGCGGCCCGGAGCTGATCGCCGATGCCCTGCGCCGGGCCTGCTCGAAGCGTATCCGCGATTACCGGTTCGGTCCGACCCTCGATCTCGGCTGCGGCACGGGGCTGATGGCGCAGGCGCTCGACGGGCTCTGCGCCTCCATCGAGGGCGTCGATCTCTCGCCGCGCATGCTGGAGAAGGCGGCCAGGACGAAGCTCTACGCTGCCCTGCACGAGAGCGAGCTGGTCTCGTTCCTCTCGGGCCGCAAAGACGCCGAGGCCGACCTCGTGGTGGCGGCCGACGTGTTCGTCTACATGGCGGCGCTCGATGCGGTCTTTCGCGAAGCGCACCGGGTGCTCGGGCGCGAAGGGTTGTTCGCCTTCACGGTGCAGGCCCATGAGGGCGCGGATTTCATCCTCGGCCGCGACGCCCGCTATGCCCATAGCGAGGCCTATCTCCGCGCGCTCGCGGAGCGGACCGGCTTTTCCGTCGCGATCCTCGAACCGGTCTCGACCCGCGAGGATCGCGGCGTGCCGGTTCCCGGGTTCCTGGCGGTGCTGCAGCGCTGATCTACCGCGCCGGCGTCGAGGGATGCGGCGCGCTCTCGTAGCAGCCCAGCACCGATTGGTCGAAATCGATCAGCGAGCCGGTCATGAGGCCGGATTCGGACGAGGCGAGGAACGCCACGGCGCGGGCCACCTCGCGCGGGTCCAGCAGGCGGCCGAAGGGCTGCTCCCCGGCGGCCTTCTCCAGCCATCCGTCCTGCGCACCGTGATAGGTCTTCATGATCCGGTCCTCGCCCGGCGTGTTCATCCAGCCGATGTTGAGCCCATTCACGCGGATGCGCCAGGGCATGAGGCTGAAGGCGGCGTTCTTGGTGAGCGTGGCGAGCGCGCCCTTGGAGCCGCAATAGGCGGAGATGAAGGGCTGGCCGCCATGGGCCGACATGGACAGGATGTTGACCATCGCGCCCTCGATCCGCTCCCGCCGCATGATCTTGGCGGCCTCCTGCATGAGGAAGAAGGGGGCGCGCACGTTCACCGCGAACATGCGGTCGAAGAGTTCCGGCGTCGTGTCGAAGATCGTGCCGCGATCGGTGATGCCCGCCGCGTTCACGAGCACGTCGAGCCGCCCGAAGATGCTGTCCGCCCGCGCCGTGACCTGACGGGCCTCCTCGACGCTTTCGAGATCCGCCCGCACGAACTCCGTGTGGCAGCCCTGTTCGGAGATTGAGCGCGCCACCGCATGCCCCCGCTCCTCGTTGCGCCCGCAGATCACGAGCCCCTTGGCGCCGCGTTCGGCGAGCGTGCGGGCGATGGCCTCGCCGAGGCCCTGCGTGCCTCCCGTGACGACGGCGACGGCATTCTCGAACTGGGAATCGTAGGGCATGGCGCTGGTCCTCTCATTGTGGTTCTTTGCGGGTCCCGAGCTGAGTCGATCCTTGCCCCGATGGCAAGCGGCTAGGAGGCGGCTTTCACATGTTCCGGGTGCTCCGAAGCGAGGCCATGGCGAAACCTTTTCGGCGGCCTTATCTTGAGGGTTCATGTCCCAACGCTCCGCCTCCCTCCTCCCGAAGACCTTTCGAGACTGGTTCAAGAGCCGCGGCTGGACGCCGCGGGCGCACCAGCTCGACCTCGTCGCCAAGGCGCGAGAGGGGCGCTCCGTGCTGCTGGTGGCGCCGACGGGAGCGGGCAAGACGCTCGCCGGGTTCCTGCCGAGCCTCGTCGAGCTGGCGGAGCGGGGACGAGGCCGGGCCGGCGGGGCGCGGGGGCTGCACACCCTCTACATTTCGCCCCTGAAGGCGCTCGCCACCGACATCGCCCGCAATCTCGAGCGGCCGGTGGCGGAGATGGGCCTGCCCATCCGCATCGAGACGCGCACGGGCGACACGCCCTCTCACAAGCGGGCCCGGCAGATCGAGCGTCCGCCCGACATCCTGCTCACCACGCCGGAGCAGCTGGCGCTCCTGCTCGCCCATCGCGAGGCCGAGGAGCTGTTCAAGGGCTTGAGGCGCGTGGTTCTGGACGAGCTGCATTCCCTCGTCACCTCGAAGCGCGGCGACCTGCTCTCGCTGGGTCTCGCGCGGCTTCTGGCCATCGCGCCGCAGGCCACCGCCGTGGGGCTCTCCGCGACCGTGCGCGAGCCGGACGATCTCAGGCGCTATCTGGTGCCGCAGCGCTCCCCTGAAAATGCGCTCGCGGATCTCGTCGTGGTGCAGGGAGGGGCCAGGCCCGACATCCGCATGCTCGAACTGGGCGAGCCGTTGCCGCTTGCGGGTCACACGGCCTCGCTCTCGATGCCGGCGATCTATGAGCTGATCAAAGGGCACAAGACCACGCTCGTCTTCGTCAACACGCGGCTCCAGGCCGAATACACGTTCCAGGAACTGTGGAAGCTCAATGACGACGGGCTCGCCATCGCGCTTCATCACGGTTCCCTCGACGTCGCGCAGCGCCGCCGCGTCGAGGAGGCGATGGCGGCAGGCAAACTGAAGGCCGTGGTCTGCACCGCGACCCTCGATCTCGGCATCGATTGGGGGGACGTGGACCTCGTGGTGAATGTGGGCGCGCCAAAAGGCGCCTCGCGGATCATGCAGCGCATCGGCCGTTCCAATCACCGCATGGACGAGCCGTCCCAGGCCTATCTCGTGCCCGCCAACCGCTTCGAGATTCTCGAATGCCGCGCGGCGCTGGATGCGGTGCACGAGGCGGCGCAGGACACGCCGGATGCGCGCATCGGCGCGCTCGACGTTCTTTGCCAGCATATCCTTGGCATGGCCTGCGCCGGGCCGTTTCGTCTGGAGGAGCTTTACGAGGAGGTGCGCTCCGCCGCGCCCTACGCGGAACTCTCCTGGGAGGATTACGAGGCTTGCGTCGCCTTCGTCGCCACCGGGGGCTATGCGCTTCGGGCCTATGAGCGCTTCGCCAAGATCGTGAAGGGCAAGGACGGATTATGGCGCGTGCGCGACGCGCGCATTGCGCAGCAATACCGCCTGAATGTCGGCACCATCGTCGAATCCAGCATGATCAAGGTGCGTCTCGGCAAGAGCCTGCGCTCGCGTCCCGGCACGGTCCTGCCGCGTGGGCGGATCCTCGGAGAGATCGAGGAATACTTCGCCGAGACGCTGACGCCGGGCGACACCTTTCTCTTCGCGGGCGAGGTGCTGCGCTTCGAGGGCATATCCGAGGACGAGGTGGTGGTGACGCGCGCGGGCTCGGGCACGGATCCGATGATCCCGTCCTACGAGGGCGGCAAGTTCCCGCTCTCCACGTTTCTCGCCGCCCGCGTGCGGGACATCCTCGCGGATCCCTTCGAGTGGGATCGCCTGCCGCCGCAGATGACCGAATGGCTGTTGCAGCAGCGCCGCCGCTCGATCGTGCCGGGGCCGCGCGACCTTCTCGTAGAGACCTTTCCGCGCGGCAATCGCTTCTACATGACCTGCTTTCCCTTCGAGGGGCGGCTCGCGCACCAGACGCTCGGCATGCTGCTCACCCGCCGCCTTGAGCGGGCGAAGCTCAAGCCGCTGGGCTTCGTGGCGAACGATTACGGAATCGCGATCTATGCCTCGGGCGACATCGCAGGCCGCGCCGCGCGCGATCCGAATTTCATGGACGACCTGTTCTCGCAGGACATGCTGGGGGACGACCTAGAGGACTGGCTCGCCGAATCCGCGCTGATGAAGCGCACCTTCCGCCAATGCGCCGTGATCGCGGGCCTCATCGAACGCCGCTTCCCAGGAGAGAAGAAGACGGGCCGGCAGGTCACGATCTCCACCGATCTCGTCTATGACGTGCTGCGCAAGCACGAGCCCGGCCATGTTCTCCTGCGCGCCGCGCGGGCGGATGCGGCAACGGGACTCCTCGACGTGAGGCGGCTCGGCATGATGCTTGAGCGCATCCGGGGGCGAATCATTCACAAGCCGCTCGACCGGGTATCCCCTTTGAGCGTCTCCGTCATGCTGGAGATCGGCCGCGAGAGCGTCTATAGCGACAACGCGGACGAAATTCTGGCCGAGGCGGAAGCGGCGCTTCTCGACGAGGCTTTGGCGTGACGGCTTTGCGAAAGATCCAACGGACCACTCAGCAAATAGGGCTGAAAGGGCAGGCGGCGGTGCTCGATCTCACGGGCGCGCTCTATCTGCCCGATCACGATGTCCTGCTCGTGGCCGATCTCCATTTCGAGAAGGGCTCGTCGTTTGCGCGGCGCGGCATGATGCTTCCGCCCTATGATACGCGCGAGACGCTTGCGGCCCTTACCGACGCGGTGTTCCGCTTCGATCCCAGAACCGTCATCGCGCTCGGCGACAGCTTTCACGATATCGGCGGCCCGGACCGCCTCGGAGACGAGGAGCGCACGGCGCTCGGCGGCGTGCAGACGGGGCGCGACTGGATCTGGATCACGGGCAACCACGACCGCGTCCTTCCGGAGAATATCGGCGGGCAGGTGGCGGAGGAAATGATGCTGGGTTCTCTCACCCTGCGTCACGAACCGATGGCCGGAGAACAGGCGGAGATTGCGGGGCATCTGCATCCCGTCGGCAAGGTGGTGATGCGCGGGCGCGCCACGCGGCGGCGCTGCTTCCTCACGGATGGCAACCGCTGCGTGATGCCGGCGCTCGGCGCCTATGCGGGCGGCCTCAACGCCTGCGATGCGGCCTTCAGGCCGCTCTTTTCGAATGGGTTCACCGCGCATCTCATCGGCTCCGAGCGGATCTTCGCCATCGCGAGGTCCATGCTCTGCCGGGATTGACGAGGGCAAAGGGCAAAAGGAAACCCCGCCTGCGAAGGCGGGGTTCCTGTCCGATGAATGCTGCTCTTCTTACTGGAAGAGGCGCAGGATCATCTGGCTGTTCTGGTTGGCCATGGAGAGGGCCTGCACGCCGAGCTGCTGCTGGGTCTGCAGCGCCTGGAAGCGGGTCGAGGCCTCGT
>NZ_JAEA01000020.1 GCF_000518665.1 Microvirga flocculans ATCC BAA-817
CCAGGTCGACACGCTCACCGACTTCTCGGCGGCGGAAGGCGACCGGATCGAGCTCGAGACGCACCTGTTCCGGGCCTTCCCGGACGTGGTGCTGTACGAGACCGATGCGGGGCTGACCTACCTCAACAGCGTGCTCAAGGCGGCGCAGTTCACGATCGGGGCGGCGGCGACGACCACGGCGCAGCGGATCGTCTACAACAGCGCGACCGGGGCGCTGTTCTACGACGCCGACGGCAGCGGCGGCCAGGCCCAGGTGCAGTTCGCCCAGCTCAAGGCGGGCCTCGCCCTCTCCGCCGCCAATTTCGGCCTCTATACCCTCTGACATCCGCCCGAGCGGCGCCAAACCCGAACGCCATCGCAAAAAGCCGGCCCCACACAAGGGCCGGCTTTCTCGCGTGGAGATGGCCGTAAAACGCCCTCCCCGCTTGAACGGTCAACCGCTAGAACCTTTTGCATCTTCGTGGAATCGCGAGCCTCTGCACAAACCCTTGCTGGCCGCCATCTCGGACGGAAAAACGGTTCCCACTTTTCCTGAAATGGCTCTAACGCTGGCAGGGGCTCGGCGGCTGGATGTCGAGGCTCTTCAGTTCTCCCTTGAGCACGAAGTCCCCGTAATCGAGCTTCAGGTTGCGACTGATGCCGTTCTCGTAAAGCTCGAAGGAAATCGTGTAGACGGGTGTCCGGTCCGCCTTGCCGTCCTCGAAGTAGCTGATCGTGATAGGCCAGCGGGCCAGGGCCGCCAGGCTGTCCTTGCGGGCCGCCTCTTCGAGCGAGGCCTGGGCCGCGCCCGGCTCGATCCTGCGACCGATGAGACCCAGGGTGTCGTAAACCTTGTCGCCCTTGTTGGAGCCGTCATAGACCCGCACCGACAGGGTCGTTTCTCCTCGCCGCCCGGCCTCGATCAGGCGCTTGAGATGCTCGGTGGGAAACACGGTCTCGCCGGTGGACTGGAAGGCGGTTCTCTTCGGCTGCTTCAGGTCGACATTGAGCGTGCCCTGGGGCGTGAGCCTCGCATCCCCGTCGACCTCGCCGTCCTTGATCATGCCCTGGCGAAGCGACGTGGATTTGAAGTGCATGGAACGGCCGTCGCCCGTCTCGTAGGTCGCCGTCTGGACATCCATGGTGTTGGCGCCCGTCTCGGGGCTGCTGAGGATGGTGACCTGACGGTATTTCAGGGTGTAACCGTCGCAGGCATCGCCGCCGAACTCCATGGCGATGCGCCCCTTGGCGCTATCGACCGCGTTGGATCCGCCCGAACGGAGAAGGGAGAGATCGTAAACGGCGCGGTGGGCGGCGAGCTGGACCGGAGACTTTGGGCTCTCCGCGAAGGCCGACGCCAGGAAAAACAGGGACAGCCCGGAGGCCACAACGAACAAACGCATAACTTCTCCCAATCCAATGCTGCGAAGATAGGTCCGTCCTGAGGACAGGGCAATGTTCCCGCTTGCGTCCTTACGGCTCATCCGCCACTACTCCGGGCGGATGATGTCACGCATCGAGGCTTCCATGAGCGCAATCGACAAGAAACTTCAGGATCTCGGGATTACCCTGCCGACGCCGGCCGCACCGGTGGCGAATTACGTTCCGTTCGTCCGGACCGGCAACCTCGTTATTATCTCCGGGCAGCTCTGCCTCGGCCTCGACGGCAAACTGGCCGATGCCCACAAAGGCAAGCTCGGCGCGGAGATTTCTCCCGAGATCGGCCAGGAGGCCGCGCGCCTGTGCGCCATCAACCTGCTGGCCCAGCTCAAGGCCGCCGTCGGCGATCTCGACAAGGTCACCCGCTGCGTGCGCCTGGGCGGGTTCATCAACGCGGTGCCGACCTTCGCCGCCCTGGCCCCGGTCATGAACGGCGCGTCCGACCTGATGGTCGAGGTGCTCGGCGATGCGGGCCGCCATGCCCGCTCCACCATCGGCGTCGCGGAGCTGCCGCTCGATGCCTGCGTCGAAGTCGAAGGAATGTTCGAAGTCAAATGAGCACCCCGAGCTGGCTCGTCGCGAAGCCCATCGCCCATCGCGGCCTTCACAACAAAGCGGAAGGCATCATCGAGAACACGATCTCGGCCGCGGAAGCTGCCATTGCGCGCGGCTTCCCCATCGAGCTCGACGTTCAGCTGACCGGCGACAACGAAGCCGTCGTCTTCCATGATTTCGAGCTCGACCGCCTCACCGGCGAGACCGGGCTCGTCGGCGAGCGCAAGCTGGCGGACCTGACCCGCATCGACATCGCCGGAACGATGGGCGGAGACCGGATTCCCTCGTTCAAGGATTACCTTGCCAAGATCGCCGGGCGCACGCCGCTGGTGATCGAGGTCAAGAGCAAGTTCAACGGCGACATGCGCCTGACGCAGCGGGTCATCGAGATCCTGAAGGATTACAGCGGCCCCTTCGTGGTGAAGTCCTTCGATCCGGACATCGTGGCCCACCTGCGCCAGCATGCGCCGAACATCACGCGCGGCTTCATCGGCGAGCTGGACTACGCCTCGAAGTCCGACAGCTTCCTGACGCCGGAGCAGAAGCACCGGTTCGCGAACCTCCTGCATTTCGAGGAGACGCAGCCGCACTTCCTGTCCTGGCGCGTCAAGGACCTGCCCTGCGCTTCGACCTATCTCAGCAGGCTCCTTGGCCACTTGCCTGTCATGACCTGGACCGTGCGCAACCCGGAAGATCGCGCCCGCGCCGAGAAGCATGCGGACCAGATGGTGTTCGAAGGCTTCATTCCCTGACGGTTGAAAGGGCCCCGCCGAGTGTTTAGCTCTTAAGGCCGAATGGCGGGGTCCTTCCACTCAGTGAGCTTCCAAGTCAAAATCGCCCAAGGCCTCAAGGCGGTGCCGGCCGCCGGTTGGGATGCCTGCGCCGTCGCCGCCGGATCGGGCGATGACGACCCTTTCAATCCTTTCGTCTCCCATGCCTTCCTCTCCGCCCTGGAGGATTCCGGCTGCGTCGCCCCCGAGACAGGTTGGATGCCCGTGCATGCGCTCGTCGAGGACAGGACCGGCAGGCTCGTGGGCGCAGCGCCCTGCTATCTCAAGTCCCATTCCATGGGCGAGTACGTGTTCGACCATTCCTGGGCCGACGCCTATACGCGGGCGGGCGGGCGTTATTACCCCAAGCTTCAGGTCGCGGTGCCGTTCACGCCCGTCACGGGCCCTCGCCTTCTCGTTCCGAACGGACCGCAAGCTGCGGGCATCCGCTCGCACCTGATCTCCGGTCTGCGGGCCTTACGGGATCAGGCGGGCGCCTCCTCGATCCACGCCACGTTCCTGCAGCGGACCGATCTCGAAGCCTTCACCGGCCAAGGCTTCCTGCAGCGGGACGACCAGCAGTTTCACTGGTTCAACGAAGGGTACGGTAGCTTCGAGGATTTTCTGGAGGCCCTCGCCTCCCGCAAACGCAAGGCGATCCGGCGCGAGCGGCGCGACGCGCTCGCCGACGGCATCGCCATCGAATGGGTGACGGGCGGCGACATCACCGAGGCCCATTGGGATGCGTTCTTCGCCTTCTACATGGATACGGGCTCCCGCAAGTGGGGGCGGCCCTATCTCAACCGCCAGTTCTTCTCGCTGATCGGCGAGCGCATGGCGGAGCGAATCCTGCTCGTCATGGCCAAGCGCGAGGGCCGTTACATCGCGGGCGCGATCAACTTCATCGGCGAGCGGCGGCTTTACGGGCGCAACTGGGGCTGCATCGAGGAGCATCCCTTCCTGCATTTCGAGGTCTGCTATTACCAGGCCATCGAATTCGCCATCGCGCGTGGCCTCGACCGGGTCGAAGCGGGCGCGCAGGGAGAGCACAAGCTGGCACGGGGCTACAGGCCCGTGATCACGTCATCGGCCCACGATCTCGCCGATCCGTCCCTGCGCCGTGCCGTGCAAGCCTATCTCGAACAGGAACGCCTCTATGTGGCGGAGGCGAATGACGAGCTGACGGAGGCCGCTCCCTTCAGGCGCAACCGGGACAAGGATTAAGACCCCTCGCCTTTCCGCGCGGCGCCGGCATAGGCAACGAAACCTTCGAGATAAGCCCGGAGCTGCTCCTCGATCTTCTGATCCGCCAGCGTGCCGTCCTGATTGAAGACCGCCGAGGCCCGCGACACCATCAGGCGGCCGGAGCTCCAGAAATCGGCTCTCAGGGTGCGCAGGACAGGAAGCCACGCATTCTGCGACAGGATCGTGCCGAAGCCGCCCGGCGATGCGCCGATCACGGCCACGGGCTTGGCCCAGAAAACCCGCTTGATGTCCGTGTCCGGCCGGGAGAGCCAGTCGATGGCGTTCTTGAACACGCCGGGAATCGAGTTGTTGTATTCCGGCGTCACGAGGAGAAGCCCGTCCGCCCCCGCGATCGCATCCTTGAGTTCCGTGACGCGTTGAGGAATTCCCTCGGCCGCTTCGAGATCTGCGTCGTAGAGGGGGATGCCATGAATGGTCTCGACGACGAGCTCCGATCCCTCCGGCATCAAGCCGGCGGCATTGCGGAGCAAGGCGGAATTGTACGAGGCTTTGCGCAGGCTTCCCGACAGGCCGATCAGTTTCGTCATGGGCTCCTCACGGTGACTGAACCTGAGCCTAGAGCATCGTGCGGAAAAGTGGATCCAGTTTTCCGCCCTCAACGATGCTCTCACTCAAGAAGAAAGCATCGGATCGATCCCAAAAGTGCAAGTCCACTTTTGGGTCCGATGCTTTAATTTTCCGGGACACCAAGTCAAAGCGAAAAGAAAAGCCGCATCGGAGAACCCGATACGGCTTTGATGAACCGGCCTGCCGGAGCGGCCGTCAAAGAGTGGCGATGATGGCCTCGATGCCTTCCATGATCGCCTGCGGCGACGTGCCGAGGGCGTTCAGGCCCACATCCAGGAGCCAGTAGCAGCCGAACAGAATGACGGGCACGAGGATCCAGCCGAGGATTTCCTCGAACCAGATGCGACGCCGGCGGCGCTGGTAGCGCTTCTCGCGCCAGGACAGTTTCGCCGGAGCCTGCTGGTGATGGGAGGCCGGAAGCGGACCCTCGTGAATGTCGGTCGTCATGCTTTAACCAATGGAACTTTCGGTACGGTGCGGACACCTCCGCCCCCATTACCATCGGATCCTTTGGGTTTCACCGACTTTTTCGCCTTCGACGCCTGGGACTTAGGCTTGGCCTTGGGCTTCTTCCGGGCCGCGTTGGTCACGTCCTTCTCGGGCTTCGGCTTTACCGGGCCTTCGATGTACTCGAAGCCAAGGCTTTGCAGGCCGAGTTCGTCGGTCTTGACGATGACCTTGACGGCCCCGCCGTCCTTGAGGCGACCGAAGAGAACCTCGTCCGCCAGAGGCGTCTTGATCGTCGCCTGGATCAGGCGGCCCATCGGGCGGGCCCCCATGGCCTCGTCGTAGCCGTGCTCCACCAGCCAGTCGCGGGCCTCGTCCGTGAGCTCGATCGAGACGTTGCGCTCGGAAAGTTGCGCATCAAGCTGCATGACGAACTTGTCGACCACCTTCTGCACGACTTCCTTGGGTAGGTGCCCGAAGGAAATCACGGCATCGAGACGGTTGCGGAACTCCGGCGTGAACAGCCGGTTGATCGCTTCCGTATCGTCACCCTCGCGCTTGGTGCGGGTGAAGCCGTAAGCTTGGCGGGCCATGTCGGCGGCGCCCGCATTCGTGGTCATGATGATGATCACGTTGCGGAAATCGACCTGCTTGCCGTTGTGATCGGTCAGCTTCCCGTGATCCATGACTTGGAGCAGGATGTTGAACAGATCCGGATGCGCCTTCTCGATCTCATCGAGGAGAAGGACGCAATGGGGATGCTGGTCGATCCCATCGGTCAGGAGACCGCCCTGGTCGAAGCCCACATAGCCGGGAGGCGCGCCGATGAGGCGGCTGACCGTGTGCCGCTCCATGTATTCCGACATGTCGAAGCGCAGGAGTTCGACGCCAAGGGAGGCGGCCAGCTGCTTGGCGACCTCGGTCTTGCCGACGCCTGTGGGGCCGGCGAAGAGATAGGAGCCGATGGGCTTTTCCGGGTCGCGCAGGCCCGCGCGGGCCAGCTTGATCGCCGAGGACAGCGCCTCGATGGCCTTGTCCTGCCCGTAGACGACGCGCTTCAGGGTGTCCTGAAGGTGCGCCAATACCTCCGCGTCGTCCTTCGACACGGTCTTGGGCGGGATGCGGGCCATGGTGGCGATGGTCGCCTCGATCTCCTTGATGCCGATGGTCTTCTTGCGACGGCCTTCGGGCAGGAGCATCTGCGACGCGCCGGTCTCGTCGATCACGTCGATCGCCTTGTCCGGCAGCTTCCGGTCGTTGATGTAGCGAGCCGAGAGCTCCACGGCCGCCTTCACGGCCTCGTTGGTGTACTTGAGCTTGTGGAACTCCTCGAAATACGGCTTCAGCCCCTTCACGATCTCGATGGCGTCCGGAACGGAGGGCTCGTTGACGTCGATCTTCTGGAAGCGGCGCACGAGGGCCCGGTCCTTCTCGAAATACTGGCGGTATTCCTTGTAGGTCGTGGAGCCGATGCAGCGCAGGGAGCCCTGAGCGAGGGCAGGCTTGAGGAGGTTGGAGGCATCCATCGCGCCGCCCGAAGTGGCGCCGGCGCCGATCACCGTATGGATCTCGTCGATGAACATGATGGCGTTCGGATGCGCCTCGATCTCCTTCATCACCTGCTTCAGGCGCTCTTCGAAATCGCCGCGATAGCGGGTGCCTGCGAGAAGCGTGCCCATGTCGAGCGCGAAGACGGTGGCGCCCTTCAGAACCTCCGGAACCTCGCCCTGCACGATCTTGCGGGCGAGACCTTCGGCGATGGCGGTCTTGCCGACTCCGGGATCGCCGACGAGCAGCGGGTTGTTCTTCTGGCGGCGGCAGAGAACCTGGATGGTGCGCTGGACCTCGGCCTCGCGGCCAATCAGCGGGTCGATCCGGCCTTCCTTCGCCTTCTTGTTGAGGTTGACGCAGTAAGCATCGAGCGCATCGCCCTTTTTCTTGCCACGCGCGTCGCCCTCTTCCTGGGTCGGGCGCTCGGTCGATTCCTCCTCGCTGCCGCGGGGAGCGCGGCTCTCGGTGAGGCCCGGCCGCTTGGCGATGCCATGGCTGATGTAGTTGACCGCGTCGTAACGGGTCATGTCCTGCTCCTGCAGGAAGTAGGCGGCATGGCTTTCCCGTTCGGCGAAGATCGCGACGAGCACGTTGGCGCCCGTCACCTCGTCCCGGCCGGAAGACTGGACATGGATCACCGTGCGCTGGATCACGCGCTGGAACCCGGCGGTGGGTTTGGAATCCTGGCGTCCGTCGGCCACGAGATTGGCGAGTTCGCTGTCCACGTAATCCACCAGGTTCCGGCGGAGGACATCGAGATCGACATTGCAGGCGCGCATGACGGCGGCCGCGTCCTGGTCGTCGATCAGGGCCAGGAGCAGGTGTTCGAGGGTGGCGTATTCATGGCGTCGCTCGCCGGCGAGAGCGAGGGCTCGATGAAGGGCTTGTTCAAGACTGCGAGAAAAGCTCGGCAACGGCTTGTCCTTTATGAGACGGGGCTCAGCTAATTCTTTTCCATGACGCATTGCAGAGGGTGCTGGTGCTTGCGGGCGAAATCCATCACCTGTGTCACCTTCGTCTCAGCAACTTCGTACGTAAAAACTCCACATTCCCCGACGCCATTCTGGTGAACGTGCAACATGATGCGAGTCGCGTCTTCGCGGTTCTTGTTGAAGAAGCGCTCCAGTACGTGCACCACGAACTCCATCGGGGTGTAATCATCGTTCAAGAGGAGAACGCGGTAAAGGTTGGGCCGTTTCGTGCGCGGTTTGGTTTTCGTGATGATGGCCGTGCCGGAACGGCCGCCATCGTCGCCTTCAGGAGGCTGTGACCCGCCGGCAGCGTAAATGGGAAACTGTTCCGGCAGGGACAAACTACCTTGTGCTAACCGCAGCATGATCGGACGACCGCCCCTTCTTCTATCCTTGGCCCCATCCGCAACCCGGATCCGGATCCAGGCCACGACACACAGCCAAATCTATAGTCGCTCCATTCGGTTCGCTAGATCAACCAGATGGGTGGTCGCAGCCGGGAAGAAAAGAGCGACATCTTGATCACGCCTGCGCGAGCCTCGAAAGTGCGCAAGCCGCCCTCTCCGCGCATGGCTGCCCAACGCAAAACGCCCGGCCTGGGCCGGGCGCTTACGCAAATGAATCCGAAGAACCGCCGGTTTCAGGCCGCCGTCTTGGAGAGGAGCCCCTCGTAAGGCTTCATCGTCTCCGTGGCGAGCGCCGAATAGAGCGAGCCCATCTTGGCCGACTGGCTGACGAGGCTGTCATAGGCGCCCTTCACATAGGCCGTCTGGATCTCGACGGCCTTGTCCAGGGTGTGCGCGCCCAGAAGCTTCTCGACGGTGGACGAGGTGTTCTCAAGGGCCTTGCGGGCAAAGTCGGCCGTCTCCGCGGCGATCGCCTGGGAGTTGCTGGAAAAAGCGCCGAGCGCCTTCATGGCGGCATCCAGGTTGTCCTGACCGAACTTCTGAATCTGTGTGAAAGACTGAATCATTGCGAACCTCGGCAATAAGGCGTTGAATGGCAGATGACGCCGCTGGGGAGCAGACGATGGCTATTATGTGCAGCGCACAAATTATGTCAAGTTCTATTGTGCATCGCACAATATCCTGTCCCGCCAAATGCCCTCCGTTAACCGCCCCGTAACCGCATCCTCGTACCGTGAAAACCTGTGTTGCGCCGGCAACGGTCCGTTCAGAGAACCGGGCGCAAGAGCCTAAGAACCAAACGAAACAGGGATTTTGAGCATGAATTCGGTTTGGACGGGTCACCGAAAGGCATGGGCTCTAATCGGTATTGTTGCGTCGATTGCTTTGACGGCCGCCTCTCCCGCTGACGCCGCGCGTCGCAAACCCTCCACGGGCGGAGGCTACAGCCCCCCTAGCGCCTCCATCGTCGTCGATGCCAAGACCGGCAAGATCCTTCAGGGGGAGAACATCGACGCCCCGCGCATCCCGGCCTCCATTACGAAGGTCATGAGCCTCTACCTGCTCTTCGAGCAGCTCGAACGCGGCAAGATGAGCCTCGACACGCCCCTGACGGTTTCGGCCTATGCCTCCAGCCAGCCGCCGACCAAGCTCGGCCTGCGCCCCGGCTCGACCATCGAGGTCGAAGACGCCATCAAGGCCATGATCACCCTTTCCGCGAACGACGTTTCCGTCGTGGTGGCCGAGAACATCGCCGGTTCGGAGGACGCCTTCGCCCGGATGATGACCCGGAAGGCCAAGGAGCTCGGCATGAACTCCACCGCCTTCTACAACCCGCACGGCCTACCCCACACGCCGCCGAACATCACCACCGCCCGCGATCTGTCCGTTCTCGGCCGGGCGATCCAGGACCGCTTCCCGAAGTATTTTGCCTATTTCAAGACCAGCTCCTTCCAGTATGGCAGCCGCACCATCCGCGGCCATAACCGCCTGCTCGGCAAGGTCGAAGGCGTCGACGGCATCAAGACCGGCTACACCCGCCTGTCGGGCTTCAACCTCCTGACATCGGTGAACACGGACAGCCGAAGCATCGTAGCCGTCGTGCTGGGCGGCCGCTCCGGCTCCTCCCGCGACCAAACGATGGCCGCGCTGATCGACGATCACCTGCCCCGCGCATATGCCGGTGCCCGTATCACGCCGCCCGTCATCGAGAACGCGACTCAGCCCGCCATGGTCGCCGAGGCTCCGGCCCCGCGTCCGGTGGAGCAGGCTCCCGCCGCCGCACCCGTGAGAGTGGCCTCCGCGACGCCGCAGGCTCCCGTCGCCCAGGCGGCGACGCCTCCGGCCGCCCCCGAGCGCAAGCCGCTCGATCTGAACGCGCTGCGTCCCGTCGTCGCCTCGGCCGCCGGCGCCAGCTCCACCACCACACCCTCCTCCACCGCATCCGTGCGCTGGCAGAAGGGACCGGAGGCGCTGCCCGCCAACGCGCAGGCCTATGCCGCCCTTCCTGCCCCGATCCCGCCTGCTCAGAAGGCTGCCCTTCAGGCCAAGATCGAGGAGAAGGACGCCGCACCGGCTCAGGCACCGACGAAGACAGCCGCGTTGAAGACGGACGCCGACGAACCGAAGGAAGCCAAGCGCCCCGCTGTGACCGGCTGGATCATCCAGCTCGGCGCGACCGATGACGAGGAAAAGGCGAAGGCCATGCTCGATTCCGCCCGCAGCCGCTTCGGCAAGCTTCTGGCCAAGGCTGCACCCTTCACCGAAAAGGTGACGGTCGACGGCAGCACCTTGTATCGGGCCCGCTTCTCGGGTTTCTCGGAATCCAACGATGCGGCCAATGCCTGCAAGCAGCTCAAGAAAAGCGGCGTGAATTGTTTCGCCGCCCGCAGCTGACACTTCTTTGAAGGACAATGCGGCGGCACGTGTGTTGGTGCTGCCGCAGATCACATCAAACCGGATCGCGCGTGGAGTATCAGCGATGTCGGCTCAACAAAACTTCTCTCGCCTCGTTCACGCGAGCCGCCAGGTACGCCGTCCCTCCCTGGTCGGGATGGAGCTTCTTCATCAGGGTCCGATGCGCTTTTCGGATCTCGTCGACGCTCGCGCCCGGCTCAAGCCCCAGGATCTGATAGGCTTCATCTTTCGTCATTACACCAGAATACGCATGAGTGCGCGTCCGCGTGTCGCGATCTCCCTGAGCGTTTTCACGCCAGCCGGTAAACCGGCGATCAAGATAAGCCTCTAGAAGCGGGACGCCCTGGGGATCCTGGGCACTGCATTCATCGTACAGCCGGCTCAGGCTCTGCGGATCGAGGCTCGACAGGCGGCGCCCTGCGAAAGCCCCCACCAGGACGGTGCCTTCGACCACGCCGGTCGCGTGGTCGATCTCCATCTCGATCATGGCCGAGCGAATGCGTGAGAAACGCCCCGTCGCCTTCTGGAACCTCCGCCAGGGTCCCGGAAGGTTGAGGGCGTCCCACCCCAGCGCCCATGCGCCGAAACCGCCGAGCAGGAGCGCCATGTCGATGCGCCCCCTGACGCCGAGAAGCACCGCCGCCCCGAGCGCCGCAACCCCGGCGACGACCTTGAGGCTCTTTGCCAGCGCTTTCGTGTCCGTGCGCGTATATGCCTTGGCGAGCCACCACAGGAGGGCGACCGCCGCGATTCCATAAAGCAGCATCATCGTTCTTATCCCCACCCCAACATGTGGGCCGGGATGGGGCGGATGTAAATCGCAGGCGCGAACAACAAGCCGGCCGATCTCAGGCCGGGCGGGCGGGAATGGTCAGCCCTCGCTGGACCGCCGGGCGCGCGAGGCCCCGCTCCAGCCAGGCAGGAACCTTCTTCAGGCGGTCGAACTCGACCAGTTCGCCCGCTCCGTAGAAACCGATCAGGTTCCGAACCCAGCCGAGCATGGAAATGTCGGCAATCGTGTAGTCGTCGCCCATGATCCAGTCACGGTCGTCGAGACGGGCCTCGAGAACGCCGAGCAGGCGCTTGGATTCGTTGCGGTACCGCTCGAGCGGGCGCTTATCCTCGATCTCGCGGCCGGCAAACTTGTGGAAGAAGCCCAACTGCCCGAACATTGGGCCGATGGACGCCATCTGGAAGAACACCCACTGGATGGTCTCGTAGCGCCGCGCCGGATCGGCTGGCAGCAGCTGGCCGGTCTTCTCGGCGAGATAGAGGAGAATGGCGCCGGATTCGAACAGCACCAGCGGTTTGCCACCCGGCCCGTCGGGGTCGATGATCGCGGGGATCTTGCCGTTGGGGTTCAGGGACAGGAACTCCGGGGTCCAGGTCTCGTTCTTGCCGATATCGATGTAATGCGGCTCGTAAGGAAGCCCGGTCTCCTCCAGCATGATGGAGACCTTCACGCCGTTCGGCGTCGGCGTGGAGTAAAGCTGGATGCGGTCGGGATGCTGGGCTGGCCAGCGGCTAACAATAGGGAAAGCAGAAAGATTGGCCATGGGCACTCCATCATCGGCCTGAGTCGCGATGGGCCGATGCTAGAGCACAAGCCGACGGGCGTCCCCATCAAGATTGAGTGTCGTTCAGTGCAGTATGCGGGCCGTCCCGCGCTGGCTTTCACGCTCCCAGGCCTGGATCACGACGCCGTTGATGCCGGAATCGTGCAATCTGTCGCTGAGATCGATGAAGTGACGCTCGGTGGCCTCCACATCGATACCGATGTCGAGATCGATCAGCTCCCCTTCGGAAAGCTCCAGTTCGCAGGCCGCATAGCGCTCATAGGCCGCCGACATCTCGGCATAGGCGAAGGCAACGGGAAGGGTGCGGAAGATGGTGGAGAAGTCCTCGTCCAGCTCTCCGGTCGTCAGATCGCGCATCTGGACGAGATAGCCATCCTCGTGCTCGCAGACCTCGTAGCGCCAGTGCCGGCCTTCGGATGCAGACAGGAGCATCGGAACCTCCACTCAACTGAACTGCTGAGCCAATGCTGATCGAGGCGGCGAGGTTCCAGGACGATCCCAGCGAATAAGTCTAACGGCGGAAGCCCATTTCGGCACGCACCCGGCCGCCGATCCGCACCTGGGTTCCGTTGCCCAGGTCGATGAAACCCTGGCTGGACTTGAGGGAACCTTGCCTCTCGGCCTCTGACCGGCTGGCCGGAAGGGACTCCTGGCAACCGGGCGGAAGCTTGACCTCGTTGCCCGGCGGCAGGTCGGGAATGCGACAATCCTTCGCCAGGGCCGAGCCGCAGGCGCCGACCAGGAAGGCGGACAGTGCAATCGGGAGCCTCATCGCAACATCTCCTTCGATCGGGTCACAGCAGGCCGAGTTCGGCCAATTCCCGTCGCATGTCCTCGGGCATGCTGGCAAGGTCCCCCGACTTCAGGTCGATGTCGCGCGGGGCGTCCTTCGGGTCAAGATAGCGCCAGCCCTGGAACGGCCTGTAGGGCCTGGGTTCCACAGGCACGACCTTCGTCTCCAGCACGAGACGACAACGCCCGATGCCGTCGGCATCGGTAAAGGGGCGGATATCGAGCAGCCTCTGACGGGCCGCGACCTGCCCCTTGATGACCCAGTAGAGCGAGCCGCCTTCGAGAATCTCCTCGACTCGCTTAGGCACCATGCGGGTGGTGTGCGTCTGCTCGTACTCGCGCCCGAGACGCCGGTGAAGCGCGCGGTTCTCCTCGATCCATTCCTCGAGATCGGTGATCGAGTCGCAGCCCACGCAGAGCTTGATCAGATGAAGTGCCATGTTCGTTTCAACCATGCGCCTGCGGGATCCGGAATCCGGCGATGCGCCGCAGGCTAATCCTCCGTCTTCAGCACGATCAGGCGCGCGCCTTCCGCCACCTGCGCGCCGGGCTCGGCAGCGATCTCAAGCACCTCGGCGTCGGACGGCGCGACAAGCACGTGCTCCATCTTCATGGCCTCGACAATGGCAAGACGCTGCCCTTTCTCGACGCGCTCGCCCGGCTGCACGAAGACGGCGATGAGCTTGCCGTGCATCGGCGCCTTCACCGAGCCGCCTTCATCCATGTGTTCGAGATCGACGTCGAACGGATCGTAAGGCTGCACCAGCGTCTGGCGCCCGTCGCGCAGGATGTAGACGCCATGCGGCGCATCCACCTCGCGGTCGATGGCCTCGTCCGCCCAGGGATCACTCGTCCCGAAGGCGACCGAGCTCGCACCGTGATGCTCGCGGCTGAACACCTCGCGCGCTTCGACCCGCTCCCCGTCCACGAGAAGCGGCACGCCCACGGTGCGGGTTCCGAGCAACTGGAAGCCGTCCGGCGACGACCAGGGCGAGGACGGCTCGTCGCTCTTCTGCAGTTCGGCGATGCGCAGCCGCTCTATCTCCCGCGAGATGAGGGCCGCCGCGCCGAACGAGACGGCAACGTCGTCGACCGGCTGAGGCCCGACGCCGAGCGCATCGAGGTTGCGGTCGATGAAGCCCGTGTCGAACTGCCCCGCCCTGAAGCCTTCTGCCTCGCAGAGCTTCTTGAGAAAAGCGGCGTTGGTCTTCGGCCCAGCGACGATAGTCTCGCCAAGCGCCTCGGCCAGCCTGTCCAGCGCCTCCTCGCGCGTCTCGCCATGGGCGATGACCTTCGCGATCATCGGGTCGTAATAGGGCGTGACCTCGGCCCCGGCCTCCACGCCCGTATCGATGCGAATGCCCTCGCCTTCCGGAAATTCCAGAGCCCAGAGCCTGCCCGTCGAGGGCAGGAATTCCTTCTCCGGGTCCTCCGCATAGAGCCGCGCCTCGACCGCATGGCCGTCGATGGCGAGATCCTCCTGCGCGAAGGGCAGAGCTTCTCCCGCAGCGACGCGGAACTGCAGCTCCACGAGGTCGAGCCCCGTGATCGCCTCCGTCACCGGATGCTCAACCTGCAGGCGGGTATTCATTTCCATGAAATAGAAGCGGTCGGGGCGCAGGCCCTCGCGCCCGTCGGCGATGAACTCGACCGTGCCCGCGCCCACATAGCCGACCGCGCGGGCGGCTTCGACGGCGGCGCGCCCCATGACCTCCCGCATCTCCGGCGTCATGCCCGGAGCGGGCGCCTCCTCGATGACTTTCTGGTGGCGGCGCTGCAGCGAACAGTCACGCTCGAAGAGATGGACCACGTTCCCATGCCCGTCGGCGAAGACCTGGATCTCGATGTGGCGCGGCGAGAGGATGTATTTTTCCACCAGCACGCGCGGATCGCCGAAGGCGTTCTGAGCCTCGCGCTGGGCGCTCTCCAGGGCGGCATCGAAATCGGCCACCTTGTCCACCCGCCGCATGCCCTTGCCGCCGCCGCCCGCAACCGCCTTGATGAGAACCGGATAGCCGATCTCATAGGCCTTCTGGCGCAGGAAATCGGGATCCTGCTTCGCACCGTGATAGCCGGGCACCACCGGAACGCCCGCCTGCTGCACGAGGGCCTTGGCGGCATCCTTCAGGCCCATGGCCTTGATGGCGGATGCGGGCGGCCCGACGAAGACGATGCCGTTCCTGGCGCAGGCCTCCGCGAACTCGGCGCGCTCGGACAGGAAGCCGTAGCCGGGATGGATGGAAGCAGCCTGGGTGCGCTTCGCCACCTCGATGATGGTGTCGATCTTAAGATAGCTCTCCCGCGCGGGAGCCGGGCCGATGCAATGGGCCTCGTCCGCCATGCGCACGAAAAGGGCATCCGCATCGGCCTCCGAATAGACCGCAATGGTCCGCATCCCCAGCTTCCGGGCGGTTCGGATGATGCGGCAGGCGATCTCGCCGCGATTGGCGATGAGGACACTTTCGAGCATGGCCATCCCTTGTCCGTTTCCCTTCCGGTTTTGGGACACCTAGAGCAAACCTCAAGGCTCTTGTCACCTGCGAACCTTCGAACCGGTCGCCGCTCAACGGGCAGCCTCCCACCCTCGGCCCGCATCCTCACGCTTTCGCTCCCGGGGTTCAAAGAATCTCTTCTTGCAGGCCACGAATCTCCCCTTGCAGGCCCGGTGCGCTCACGTTACATTTCAATTGCAAATCGTTTGCAACTGCAGAAAGAGCCCATGGACCAGTCCGCACCCGTCTCCCTCGTGCAGAAGGCCGCCTGGCGGCGCTCGGCGGATATGCCCTCCCTCCCCGAGGTGAACCGCTCGATCAAGGTGCGTCCCGGCTCGGTCTGGCGCCGGGCGGCCGCCTTCCTCGGGCCGGGCTATCTCGTGGCCGTGGGCTACATGGACCCGGGCAACTGGGCGACCTCCATCGCGGGCGGCTCGAAATACGGCTATGCCCTGCTCTCGGTGGCCCTGATTTCCAACATCATGGCGATCATCCTGCAGTCGCTCTGCGCGCGTCTCGCCGTCGCCACTGGCCGCGACCTCGCCCAAGCCTGCCGCGACGCCTATTCCCGGCCAGTGGCCTGGGGCTTATGGCTTCTGGCGGAGCTGGCTATTTGCGCCACGGATCTTGCCGAGGTCATCGGCACGGCCATCGGCCTCAACCTGCTCTTCGGCATCCCGCTCGAGATCGGCGTGATCATTACCGCCCTCGACGTCTTCCTCATCCTCTATCTGCAGAATCTGGGCTTCCGCTGGGTCGAGGCCTTCATCATCACCCTGCTCGGCGTGATCGCCGTGTGCTTCGGCATCCAGATCGCCATGGCTGACCCGAACTGGGGAGCGGTGATTACCGGCTTCGCGCCGACGACGGAGATCGTCACCAATCCCGACATGCTCTATCTCGCGCTCGGAATCCTCGGCGCGACGGTGATGCCGCACAACCTCTATCTGCATTCCGGCATCGTGCAGACCCGCGCCTATGGCGAGACGCTGCCGGAGAAGCGCGAGGCCATGCGCTTTGCAACCCTCGACTCGACCATCGCCTTGATGTTCGCCCTCACCATCAACGCGTCCCTGCTGATTCTCGCCGCGGCCGCTTTCCACCACACGGGGCGCACCGAAATCGCGGAACTCGGTGAGGCGCATACCCTGCTCCAGGGCATTCTCGGTACCGCCATCGCGCCCATGCTGTTCGGCCTGTCCCTGCTCTGCTGCGGCCTCAACTCCACCGTCACCGCCACGATGGCGGGCCAGATCGTCATGGAGGGCTTCATCGCCTTCAAGATGGCGCCCTGGCTGCGTCGCCTCGTCACCCGCGGCATCGCCATTGTCCCGGCGGCCGCCGTCACCATCGCCTATGGCGAAGGCGGCACGGCGAAGCTCCTGATCCTGAGCCAGGTGATCCTGAGCCTTCAGCTTCCCTTCGCCGTCATCCCGCTGGTGACCATGACGGCCTCGAAAGCCAAGATGGGCGAACTGGTGACGCCCCGCTGGCTCACCGCCGTCGCCGGCGTCATCGCAGCGGTGATCGTGGTGCTGAACGTGAAGCTCTTGGTGGATTTCGTGACAGGCTAGGAAAGCGTCTCCCCGTTGTCCCCGCGAAGGCGGGGATCCATAACCATGAGATTCAAAGGAAAGGCGCTACGTTGATCGTAGCGCCCTTTCTTTCATCTCGGCATTGATGGATTCCAGGCTCCGCTGCGCAGCCCCGGAATGACACGGAGCATCACGCATCCTTCAGACGGCTGAGCGCCTCTTCCATCTTCGCCTTGCGGGTGATCGCTTCCTCGCGGCGCTCGCGCTGCTCCTCGACGACCTCTTCCGGCGCGCGCTTGATGAAATCCGCGTTTCCGAGCTTCGCGTCGATCTTGCCGACCTCCACGTCGAGCTTCTGGATTTCCTTGGCGAGGCGCGCGCGCTCCGCGTCGAGATCGATCACGCCTTCCAGCGGCAGGGCGGCTACTTCGCCACGGATGATGAGCTGGATCGAGCTCTTCGGCGCGGTATCGGCGAAGGAGATCTCGGAGAGGCGCGCGAGGCGCTTCACGATATCGCCCCAACGGTCCGCGCGGGCCTTCACCTCTGCGGAGGATGCCACGAGCACGAGCGGGATCTGCGCGCCTGCGGGAACGTTCGTCTCGGAACGGGCGGAGCGGATCTCGGTGACGAGGTCGACCACCCAGCCGATCTCGGCCTCGGCCTTCGGATCGATGAGGTGGCCGAGATTCGACCAGGGCGCCAGCGCCAGGATCGTCTCGCGCTTCGGCCCCTCCTGCCCCTTCACCTCCCACAGTTCCTCCGTGAGGAAGGGCATGATGGGATGCAGGAGCTTGCAGATTTCATCGAGGATGAACGCGATGGTGGCGCGGGTCTCGTCCTTGGCGGAGGAATCCGCGCCCTGCAGAACGGGCTTGGCGAGTTCCAGCGTCCAGTCGCAGAACACGTTCCACACGAAGCGGTAGGCAGCATTCGCCGCCTCGTTGAACTTGTAAGCCTGGATTCCGGCGGCGACCTCGTCGATCGCCTTGGCGCATTCGCTGAGCGCCCACTTGTTGAGCGTCTCCTTCACGGATTTCGGATCGAAGCCCGCAACGCGCTTGCACTCGTTCATCTCCGCGAAGCGGGCCGCGTTCCAGATCTTGGTCGCGAAGTTGCGGTAGTTCTCGACGCGCTGCACGGAGAGCTTGATGTCGCGCCCCTGGGCCGCCATCGAGGTGAGCGTCATGCGCAGCGCATCCGCGCCGTACTGCTCCACCACGTCGAGCGGGTCGATGACGTTGCCCTTGGACTTCGACATCTTCGCGCCCTTCTCGTCGCGGACGAGGGCGTGGATATAGACCGTGTCGAAGGGCACTTCGTCCATGAAGTGCAGGCCCATCATCATCATGCGGGCGACCCAGAAGAAGATGATGTCGAAACCCGTGACCAGCGTGTTGGTCGGGTAGTAGCGCTTGAGCTCGGGCGTCTTGTCCGGCCAGCCGAGCGTCGAGAACGGCCAAAGGGCGGAGGAGAACCAGGTGTCGAGCACGTCCTCGTCGCGCTTGAGTGGCACGTCCTTGCCGTGCCTCGCGCGCGCCTCCGCCTTGGCGTCCTCCTCGCTCATGGCGACGAACACGTTGCCTTCCTCGTCATACCAGGCCGGGATCTGGTGGCCCCACCAGAGCTGGCGCGAGACGCACCAGGGCTCGATGTTCTCGAGCCACTGGAAGTAGGTCTTCTCCCAGTTTTCGGGCACGAACTTGGTCTTGCCGCTGCGAACGGCGGCAAGCGCGCGATCCGCCAGCGGCTTCACGTTCACGTACCACTGGTCCGTGAGATAGGGCTCGATCACCACGTTCGAGCGGTCGCCGTGCGGCACCATGTGGGTATGCGGCTCGATCTGAACGAGGATTTCGCGCTCCTCGAGCATGGAGACGATGCGCTTGCGCGCCTCGAAGCGGTCGCTGCCGTCGAGGGCGAGAACGGCTTTGAGGTCGTCCGTCTGCGGAAGACCGTCGAGGAAGGCCTCGTTGCCGGCGAGCCGCAGCTCGGCTTCCGTCCCGAAGATGTTGATGAGCGGCAGCTTGTGGCGCTTGCCGACCTCGAAATCGTTGAAGTCGTGCGCGGGCGTGATCTTGACCGCGCCGGTGCCCTTCTCCGGGTCGGAATATTCGTCGGCCACGATCGGGATGCGGCGTCCCACCAGCGGCAGGATCGCGAACTTGCCGACAAGGTCCTTGTAGCGTTCGTCCTCGGGATGAACAGCGACGGCGACATCGCCCAGCATGGTCTCGGGGCGGGTCGTGGCGACGGTGATCGAGCGGTCGGGCTGGCCTTCGATGGCATAACGGATGTGCCAGAGATTGCCTTTCACCTCGACCTGCATGACCTCCAGGTCCGAGATCGCGGTCTGGAACTTGGGGTCCCAGTTCACGAGGCGCTTATCCTTGTAGATCAGGCCCTGCTTGTAGAGGTCGACGAAGACCTTGAGCACAGCGCGGGACAGGCCTTCGTCCATGGTGAACCGCTCGCGGGACCAGTCGCAGGAGGCTCCCAGGCGCTTGAGCTGGCGCACGATGGTGCCGCCGGACTCCTCCTTCCACTCCCAGACGCGCTGGATGAATTCCTCACGGCCGAGGTCGCGCCGCTGGATCTGGCGCTCGGCGAGCTTGCGCTCCACCACCATCTGCGTGGCGATGCCCGCATGGTCCATGCCGGGCTGCCAGAGCACGTCCTTCCCGCGCATGCGCTCGAAACGGCAAAGGATATCCTGAATCGTATTGTTGAGGGCGTGCCCCATGTGGAGCGAGCCGGTCACGTTCGGCGGCGGAATGACGATGGTGTACGGTACCGCGTCCTTGCGATCCGCTCTTCCGGCCTTGAAGGCCTGAGCCTCCTCCCAGCGGGAGGAAATGCGAGCTTCGACAGCGGAAGGATCGAACGTCTTGTCCATCATGATGCATACCGGCCTTTTGGCGCGACAAACGCGCAAGCAAGACGGCTACAAACCGGACGGACCGGCCGAAGTCAACAGAGAGGCGCCAATCTTGGGGCGTCGCCCCGCCGGATGCTGCGAGGGCGTCTACCCTGCCTAGAGCCGTTTCCCCTGGGGTGGAATCGTCCCTCGTCTTTGCCCATCCGCATTTTTTGAACCGCGAACCGGATCCACTTCGTCCAAAAATGCTCTAGCCGCGGCAGCGGGTCACGCGCTCGATTTCATCCCGAACCAGGCGCTCGACAAGGGGAGGAAGATTGTCGTCGAGCCATGCCTTCAACATGGGCCGCAGCATTTCCCGCATAAGATCCTCGACCGTCAGAGGCTGGCTGGGCTGAAGGGAGGCTCCCAGGCGGTCGAAAGCCCCGCCAACCGAGGCACTGGCCTCGCGGGAGAGCAGGGAGCCCGGCGAGGCGTTCGCGGCGGATGCGGCAGGCGTGGCCCCTCTCTGGGAAGGCTCCTCGCCGGCAACCGGCACGGGAGGCCACTCTTCCGATGGCCGATGGCCGGAAAATGCCTCCTCGGGCTCAAACCCCTCTTCCCCAAACGCGATGCCTTCGCGCTCGATCCGGTTCCAGGGCCCCAGGACCGGTTCGTTAGGCGAGGTGCCGACGAAAGTCGCGACGTGACGCTCTGCGATGTCGAGGACGGACTTGAGCGGCGACGATACCGGCTCCGGGGGCTCGGGAGGGTCCTGCGTCTCCTGATCGTCGGCGATGATACGCCGGATGGAAGCCAAAATTTCTTCCATCGAAGGCTCATTCACTTTCAGGCCTGCTGAACCCATCGCCGCCTCAAATCAAAAATCAAACAAGAATCACATTCCAAACGAATGCCGTTAAAGTATTTGACTCAAACCCTTTAAAAACAAGCAGGGCCAGAACTAAAAAGTTCTGGCCCTGTAATTTATCAACGACCGTCCGGCGTCGATGTTCCAAACCAAAGATCTTTGACCTGGTCGTAATGAACCTGCGGACTGTAGTGATTGACCTTCAGCCCCAGCGAGCGGGAGTTGAGGCGTCCCATGGCGCTGACGAGATTGTAGGAAGCCACCACGCGCACGCGCTGCGCCCGGATGAGACTCACGCGGGCATTCAGCAATTCCTGCTGGGCGTTCAACACGTCGAGGGTGGTGCGCTGGCCGACACGGGCCTCTTCGCGCACGCCGTTGAGCGCCGTCTCGGCCGCGTCGATCTGCGCCTGGGCAGCCTGGATCTGGGCGCGAGCCGCCTCCAGCTGCCCCCAGGAAGAGGTCACGAAGGCGCGAACTTGATCGCGCACAAGATCGGCCTCAAGGCGACGCTGGCCGACCTCTTCCTTGGCCTGCCGGGTGGCCGAATAGGCCTGACCGCCCTCGTAGATCGGCACCGTCAGCCGCGCGACGACGGAAGCCGAAAGCGCATTGTCGCCTTCTGCCTGCCGGTCATAGCGCTGGTCCACAGCCCCGACCACACCCAGTTGTGGCGCAAGCGCTCCCTGAGCGATCTTCACCTGGAGCTCGGCCACATCGACGGCGTGCTGACGCGCCTTGATGGCCGGATGCTCGGACAGGGCGACCTTGAGAGCGGCATCGACAGTCTTCGGGGTCATCTTATCCAGAGGACGTCCCGGCGCGAGCTGCTGCGGCTCGACGCCGATGACCTGCCGGTATGTCGCAATGCTCGCGCGCAGCGTCGCCTCGGCCTGGCTCGCCTCGGACTGGGCCTGAGCCAAACGGGCCTCGGCCTGGGCCACGTCGGTCCGGGTCACCTCGCCGACATTGAAGCGGTCACGGGTCTGGCGCAGCTGCTCGTCGATCACCTCGACCTGATTGCGCTGCAGCTCGAGAACGGCCGTATCCTGCAACACGTCCATGTAGGCGGTCGCAGCATTGAGCAGAACGGTCTGCTCCGTCGTGTTCAGGCTTTCGCGGGTGCTCAGGACGCCCGACTCGGCGGCGCGGACCCGGTTCGGGGTCCGGAAGCCGTCGAAGATCATCTGATTGATCTCGACTCCGAAGCCGCGAGGCGTCAGGCGGCCTGCGTTGGTGCCCCCCCCGAAAGCGCTCCGAGGGGTGCCGGTGTCATATTCCGTGTAGGTGCGACCGATATCGGCCGTGCCGTTGATGACCGGCCTGTAGCCGGACTTGGCCTGAGCGACGTCCTCGTCCCGCACACGGACGCTGGCGCGTCCGGCGTTCAGCTCAGGGTTATTGCCGTAGGCGCGGGCGAGAGCGCTTTCCAAGGTCTCTGCCGATACCCCGCCTGCCCCCATCAACACGAATGCGGAGGTCATGACCCCGAAGAGCAAGCGATACGTTTTCTTGGAATACTTCTCTTTCACGCGCACCTGCCTCGATCCAAAGCGGTTGAGCCGCCACTGACCACACTACCCCGGCGACTCAAAGCGCAACAATACCCAAGGGAGCCGAGTCGGCAATAAGGCGTTGCGGCTAACCCGAATTTCGCGCGGGAGTGGCGCAAAAAAGCGACACTATTCACCTGGGAAATTAAGGAATCAGAAAGGATTAGAACACAAATCCAGGCTCGGGAACGAAGGCCGGAAGAAGAGGAGCTGCGGCTTCGAAGAGGCTGCGCTCGCCGAAAGCGTCGCCGGACCGGACATAGAGAGTGATCCTTGCGGCACGGCCACGCCCCTTGACGCAGATCAGTCGACCGCCTTCGGCCAGCTGCTGGAGAAGCGCTTCGGGACGGACTTCGACGGAACCGTTGATCAGGATGGCATCGTAGGGAGCATTCCCCGCATAGCCACGGTCGAGAGCGCCCGTGACGACGGCCACGTCTCCGGCACCGGCCGCAGCGAGGCTCTGACGGGCGGCGGCGGCCAGGGCCTCATCGGCCTCGAGAGCCGTGACCGTGGCGCCGAGCTCACGGAAAACCGCCGAAGCGTATCCGCGGCCGCAGGCCACATCGAGCACGCGCTCTCCTGCGTCGACCTCGAGAGCCTGGATCATGCGCGCCAGGATCATCGGAGCGAGCATGTAGCGGCGATCGGCACCGTCGCTGACGGGAACATCCTGATCGATATAGGCAAGCTCTTCGCGGCCCGGGAGCACAAAGCACTCACGCGGAACCGTGTCCATGGCATCGAGGAGAGGAATGTCGTTCACGTCGAAAGTGCGCAGCTGGCCATCAACCATTACCCGGCGCGCTTGAGCGAAATCGACCATGGATAGAGCCTTCAGAATTTGATTGGAGGCCTCGCCCGGAATCGAACCGGGGTGCAAGGATTTGCAGTCCTCTGCGTAACCACTCCGCCACGAGGCCATCCGGGGCGTGTCGCGACCGCGACGGCTGCTCAATAGCAAGCGTCCCCCCAAAGAGCAACATCCCCTTTTCGATTCCGCGCGCCAAGAAGGGGCTTGCAACGGCCGAAACCCGTGCTATATGCCTCCCACCTCGCCGGGGAACGGTCGTTTCAGACACCACGGCGCTCAAGAAGCTGCAAATTCAGGCTTCTTCGAAGGTAAGGCTCATTCCGGCGTGGCGCAGCGGTAGCGCAGCGGACTGTTAATCCGTTGGTCGTAGGTTCGAATCCTACCGCCGGAGCCAACTTTCAACCTCTTCCCGATCACAAGATGTCGAGCTGTGCGGCAGTCTCTGTCGCGTTCTTCAGGCGCGGCTGTATTGTGCCGACATGAGTATCGATTCACAGTCTCCCGTTCTGGTCTGGTTTCGCGACGATCATCGTCTGAGCGACAACCCTGCCCTCTCCGCAGCGGTCGCCTCCGGCTCGCGGGTTCTATGCTTTTACGTATTGGATGAGGCTTCGGAAGGGATTCGCCCCCTGGGCGGCGCGGCCCGCTGGTGGCTGCACGGCTCGCTGCGGGCCCTCGGCGAAGCGTTGGAGCGCGCGGGCTCCCGGCTCGTCCTGTTCAGGGGCCCCGCTCTCCAGGCGGTCGAAACCGTCGTTCGGGGAACCGGAGCCTCCGCGATCTATTGGAACCGCCGCTACGGCGCAGCCGAGATCGCCGTGGACAGCGCGCTCAAGAAGAGTCTGACGGAGCGCGGCATCAAGGCCCACAGCTTCAACGGGCGGCTCCTCAACGAACCCTGGGAAGTGGCGAACCAGGCCGGGAAGCCGTTCCAGGTCTTCACCCCCTATCTACGGGCCGTCACCGCGCGACCGATTTCCACGCCGATTCCCTCGCCCGAGCGAATTCCCGGCGGAACCTGGGGTGAGTCGATCCTGGCCCGGGCCACGTCTCTCGATGCCCTGGGCCTCGAACCTTCATCCCCTGACTGGGCGAGCGGAATCAGGGCTGCCTGGCAATGTGGAGAGCAGGCCGCCCAGGACCGGCTCAAGGAGTTCATCGGCGCGGGACTGAAAGGTTATGCGGAGCAGCGGGATCGCCCCTTCATGGATGGCACCTCGCGCCTGTCGCCCCACCTGCGCTTCGGCGAGATCAGCCCCAGGCAGGTCTGGCATGCGGTCATGGGCGCGGTTGCCCGGGAGCCGGGACTGGAGTCCGACGCGCGGAAATACCTGAGCGAGGTGGTCTGGCGCGACTTCAGCTATCAGCTTCTCGATGTCCACCCGCACCTGCCGGACCGTTCGCATAGCCCCCGGTTCGAGCACTTTCCCTGGGCGGGGAATCCGGAGACGCTCAAAGCCTGGCAGCGCGGACTGACCGGCTATCCCATCGTCGATGCGGGGATGCGCCAGCTCTGGCAGACCGCCTGGATGCACAACCGGGTGCGGATGATCGTGGCATCCTTCCTCGTGAAGCACCTGCTCACGGACTGGCGGCAGGGTGAAAGCTGGTTCTGGGACACGCTGGTCGACGCGGACCCGGCGAACAATGCCTTCGGCTGGCAATGGGTCGCCGGATCGGGGCCGGATTCGGCTCCGTTCCACCGCATCTTCAACCCGGTCACCCAGGGCGAGAAATTCGATCCCGATGGGCGCTATGTTCGAACCTACGTGCCCGAGCTCGCGAGCCTGCCGGCAGCCTTCATCCACAAGCCCTGGGAGGCCCCGCCCGGCCTGCTGCATGAGAAGGGAATCAGGCTGGGCGAAACCTACCCTGCGCCCATCGTTCCCCACGGGCCGGCACGGGCACGCGCGCTCGAAGCCTTCCAAAGCCTTCGCGACCTGGAGGCGGAAGCCCTATCCTGACATCCGGCGAACGGAACGGCTTGACCCGCCTAGCCGCTTGCCGTCAGCATCGGCCCCCTTCGCCGACCGTCGGGGCAATGCCTCATGACAGCTTTTAGAGACGCCGATGACCGCCACAGAGCTTCTTTTCCGCGACGACGCCTATGCCACCACTTGCCAAGCGAAGGTTCTCGGAACCACGCCGGAGGGCGGTGTCATTCTCGACCGCACCGTGTTCTACGCCCAGGGCGGTGGCCAGCCGGGCGACGTGGGCGCGCTCGTGACGTCGAAAGGCGAGCGGATCGGCATCACGAACACGGTCTATGGCGCCGACCGCACGCAGGTCGTGCATCTGGTAGGAAATGAGGCCGCATCCGGGCTCGCGGAGGGCGAGACCGTCACCCTGGAGCTGGAATGGGCGAAGCGTCTCAAGCGCATGCGGGTCCATACCGCGCTCCATCTCCTGAGCGTGGTCCTGCCCTATCCGGTCACCGGCGGCTCCATCGGCGACGGGGACGGGCGGCTCGATTTCGATATTCCGGACGCGGGCCTCGACAAGGCCGATATCGCCGACAAGCTGAACGCCCTGATCGCCCGCGATGCTCCCGTCACCGAGCGCTGGATCACGGACGAGGAGCTCGACGCCAATCCGGGGCTGGTGAAGACCATGTCGGTGAAGCCGCCGCGCGGTTCCGGCCGGGTGCGCCTGGTGGAGATCGCGGGAATCGACCTCCAGCCCTGCGGCGGCACCCATGTGCGGCGGATCGGCGAGATCGGCAGCGTCGTCATCACCGACATCGAGAAGAAGGGCAAGCAGAACCGACGCGTTCGCCTGGCCCTCGCCGATTGATAATCTTTCCCCGCCGCAAGGAATTGCCGATGTCCCAGCCCTTCGTCACCGCCGCCTGGCTGCAGCAGCACCTGAACGATCCGGATCTCGCGGTCGTCGACGGCTCCTGGTATCTGCCCGCGCAGAACCGTGATCCGCAGGCCGAGTATGTGGACGGCCACATTCCCGGCGCGGTGCGTTTCGACATCGATGCCGTGAAGGATGCATCGTCCCCCCTGCCCCATATGCTGCCCTCGCCGGAGGACTTCGCAAAAGCCGTAGGCGCGATGGGAATCGACGAGAACACGACTGTCGTCGTCTATGACGGGATCGGGCTTTTCTCGGCGCCTCGGGTCCGCTGGATGTTCAAGATCTTCGGAGCCCGCAACGTGTCGATTCTCGAAGGAGGCTTTCCCGCCTGGAAGGCGGAAGGCCGGCCGGTCGAGACGGGGCCGGAGAAGCGTCCCGCGCCCCGCCGCTTCACTCCTTCCTTCGATCCCGCGGCCGTCGCGGATGTCGCGAGGGTCCAGGGCGCTCTCGGCTCGGGCTCAGCCCAGGTGATCGATGCGCGCGCTGCCGACCGGTTCAGGGGCGAAGCTCCCGAACCTCGCCCCGGCCTCCGGTCGGGGCACATTCCCGGAAGCCTCAATCTTCCCTGGAGCGATATCGTCGAGAACGGCCGCCTGAAGGATGCGGACAGCCTCGGTCAGGCCTTCCGCGAGGCGGGCCTCGATCTCGGGCGCCCTGTCATCACGAGCTGCGGCTCGGGCGTATCGGCCGCCATCCTGTCCGTGGCGCTGGAAACGCTCGGCCGCCCCGCCGAGGCGATCTATGACGGCTCCTGGTCCGAATGGGGCGCGCGGGAGGATCTGCCGGTCGAAACCGGACCGGCGAAGAAGGCCTGAGCGTTCCCGACAAACAAGGCCCCGGTTTGCGTGACCGGGGCCTTGTTGGTTTGGGCGGTCGGGTCAGTGCAGGATCTGGGAGAGAAAGAGCCTGGTGCGCTCGTGCTGCGGGTTCCTGAAGAACTCGTCAGGGGTGTTCATCTCCACGATCTGCCCGTAATCCATGAAGATCACCCGGTCGGCCACCTGCCGCGCAAAGCCCATCTCGTGGGTCACGCACAGCATGGTCATGCCCTCCTCGGCCAAGCCCACCATGGTGTCGAGCACCTCCTTGACCATCTCCGGGTCGAGCGCCGAGGTCGGCTCGTCGAACAGCATGATCTTCGGGCTCATGCACAGCGAGCGGGCAATCGCCACGCGCTGCTGCTGGCCGCCGGAGAGCTGGCCCGGATACTTGTTCGCCTGCTCGGGGATCTTGACCCGGGTCAGGTAATGCATGGCGATCTCCTCCGCCTCCTTCCTGGGCATCTTCTTCACCCAGATCGGAGCCAGCGTGCAGTTCTCCAGGATCGTCAGGTGCGGGAAGAGGTTGAAGTGCTGGAACACCATGCCGACGTCGCGGCGCACCTCGTCGATGCGCTTGAGATCGTTGGTCAGCTCCGTGCCGTCGACGATGATGCGGCCCTTCTGGTGCTCCTCGAGCCGGTTGATGCACCGGATCATCGTGGACTTGCCGGAGCCCGACGGACCGCAGATCACGATGCGCTCGCCGCGGCGCACAGTCAGGTTGATGTCCCGCAGAACATGAAACTCGCCGTACCACTTGTGCACG
>NZ_JAEA01000021.1 GCF_000518665.1 Microvirga flocculans ATCC BAA-817
AAGAGCCTGGTGCGCTCGTGCTGCGGGTTCCTGAAGAACTCGTCAGGGGTGTTCATCTCCACGATCTGCCCGTAATCCATGAAGATCACCCGGTCGGCCACCTGCCGCGCAAAGCCCATCTCGTGGGTCACGCACAGCATGGTCATGCCCTCCTCGGCCAAGCCCACCATGGTGTCGAGCACCTCCTTGACCATCTCCGGGTCGAGCGCCGAGGTCGGCTCGTCGAACAGCATGATCTTCGGGCTCATGCACAGCGAGCGGGCAATCGCCACGCGCTGCTGCTGGCCGCCGGAGAGCTGGCCCGGATACTTGTTCGCCTGCTCGGGGATCTTGACCCGGGTCAGGTAATGCATGGCGATCTCCTCCGCCTCCTTCCTGGGCATCTTCTTCACCCAGATCGGAGCCAGCGTGCAGTTCTCCAGGATCGTCAGGTGCGGGAAGAGGTTGAAGTGCTGGAACACCATGCCGACGTCGCGGCGCACCTCGTCGATGCGCTTGAGATCGTTGGTCAGCTCCGTGCCGTCGACGATGATGCGGCCCTTCTGGTGCTCCTCGAGCCGGTTGATGCACCGGATCATCGTGGACTTGCCGGAGCCCGACGGACCGCAGATCACGATGCGCTCGCCGCGGCGCACAGTCAGGTTGATGTCCCGCAGAACATGAAACTCGCCGTACCACTTGTGCACGCCCTGAAGGTCGATCGCCGGAAGATCGGCCACCTGCCGTTTTTCAACTGTTTGCATCATGAAGCTCATTCCGGAATCTTGATTATGAGCGAAGGGGGAAGACGCGCGGCGCGAGCTGGTCGAGGCTACGCCCCGCCCAGTCCCGCTGAGGCGCAGCGGCAATCGCTTCGGCCTGAGCCTTGCGCAGCATCTCGACATCGTCCGTGATGTCGAAGTCGAGAACCTCGCCGTTCCTCACGACCTGCCGTCCGTCCACGTAGACGTCCTTGATCGCGCGATCGTTGGCCGAGTAGACGAGACTGCGGATCGGCTCGTAATCGGGCTGCATGTAGGGATTGGTCATGTCCACCACCGAGAAGTCCGCCTTGCAACCCGGCGCGAGCCGGCCGAGATCTGGCCGGCGGATCATGTCTGCGCCGACGGCTGTCGCCGCCATGAAGGCGTGAGTGGTGGATGCCGCCTTGAAGCTGCCGGCAACGATGCGACCCGCGTAGCAGGCCATGCGCAGCTCATCGAGCATGTTGTGGGGGAAGCTGTCCGTGCCGATGCCGCACCGGATTCCGGCATCCATGTAGCGAGAGAGAGTGTTGAGCGCGATCCCGCGGCGGGCGAACACAACGGGGCAGTGAGCCACCTGGGCGCCGCTGTCGCGCAGGCGCTCGAAATCGTTGGCATGAGGCCAGTGCAGCCAGGGGTGGTCGTTGAGGAAAATGCCGTGACCGATGATCGTGTCGGGGCCCAGGGCTCCGATCTTGTCCAGCCACTCCATGGGCGTGCAGCCGTATCGCCGCATGATCTCCTGGAATTCGACGACACTCTGGGCCGCATGGATCTGGATGGGCTGGTTACGGTCGCGTGCGGCTTGAAGGGCCTCGCGGATCTGGCCTTCCGTGCAGGTGTCGATCTGGGAGGGGCCGAAATAACCCGTGATCCGGCCGCTTTCGTGCCTGGATGCAGCGTCGGCGATATCGATCGCCTCGCGAAGCAGGCGGTCGCCTGTCGCCGGATCGAGATCGTATTCCACCGAATGCCCGTTGCGTGTCTTCCAGGGGCCGGAGCGGAACATGCCCCAGAGCACAGCGCGGATGCCGGTCTCCGCATATTCGTCTGCCCAGGTGTCGCGGGGGCGGCCAAGATCGCAGATGGTGGTGACGCCGCTCTTTAAGAGCTCTGAGACGGCGACACGCAGCGACGGCCTGGTGTACTCGGTTCCGATCTGAAACAGCGGCATGAACTCGTAGAGCGAGCTCTGCCCGAGCCTCGGGCTGCCGAGTTCCTCGAGCATCCCCTTCCATCCGGGTTCGTGACCGGGATGGCTGTGCACGTCGACGAAGCCCGGAATGAGCATCATCCTTCGGGCGTCGATCTCCACGTCCGCGGCGTCCGTGAAGTGGCCGCCCACCTGGATGATCTCCTTGCCGCGGATCGCAAAGTCCGCATTGCGGAGATAGACATGCGAGCGCGCGACGGCGTCCCACGCGACAAGCCAGTCGCAGCTCCTGAATACGGTCGTCTTGGGTTTTTGCTCGGTCATGGCTGTCTCAGGAATAAGCTTCAGGCAAGATGCTGGAGGCGCCGGGTCTGGCGTTCGATCAGGCGCTCCACATCGGCGATGTCGGCTCGGGAGAGCTTGGGGCCGGGCCGGCGCAAGGCCGCCGACGCGATCGCGCCGCGCTTGGCCAGCACATACTTGCGCACGGCCAGTCCCAGACCGGGCTGCTGCTCGTAGCGGGCCAGCGGCAGATAGGCGTCGAAAAGATCGTGCGCCTGCTCCGGATCACCGCTGGAATAGGCCTTCCACACGTCGCTCATCATCTCCGGATAGGCGAAGCCCGTCATGGCGCCATCGGCGCCGCGACCGATCTCCTCGGGCAGGAAGAGGCCGCCATTGCCGACGAGAATCGAGATGCGGCGCAGACCTTCCGTCTCGCTCGCCCGGCGCAGGGCGGTGATTTTCGCAAGGCCCGGCCAATCCTCGTGCTTGAGCATCACGCAGGTGGGCAGGGCCTGCACGATCCGCACGATGACGGGCGTCGCAATCTGCACGCCCGTGGTGAGGGGGTAATCCTGCAGCACGAAGGGCACGTCAGGGCCCAGCGCCTCGGCCACGGATTCGTAGTAGTCGTAGATCTGCTGATCGGTCCGGAGCGTGGACGGAGGGGCGACCATGACACCCGCCGCGCCTTGATCCATGACATTATGGGCGAGCTCGCGCATCGGGGCGAGGCCGGGTGCGGACACGCCCACCACGACGGGTATACGGCCCTCCACACGAGCGACGACCCGCTGAACGAAGATGCGGGCCTCCTCGGCCGTGAGTTTAGGCGCCTCGCCCATCATGCCGAGAACGGTGAGGCCCGTCGCTCCCTTCTCGAGATAGAAATCGACGAGGCGGTCCGTGCTGGCGAGATCGAGACGGCCGTCCTCCGTGAAGGGCGTGGCCGAGATGACGTAGACGCCGCTTGCGTCTTCGCTCAGGCGTGACATTCAAAGCTCCTGAAAAAGAGAAAAATTACCGCCGCGCAAGCCGTGCGCGGCCCAAGGCCATTGCTGCGGCCGCCTGGGTTGGCTCGACCACGGGAACGCCCACGGCTTCCTCCAGAGGGGCGCGGAAGCGCGCCATTCCGGCACAGCCCATGAGCAGCACATCGGCACCATGATCGTCCTTGAGGGTGCGGCCGACCGCGATCATGCGCGACAGGGTGTGATCCTCGTCCGAAAGCTCGGTCACGCCCAAGCCGATGGGTAGATCGCCCGCCAGACGCTGCATCACGCCCATGGCTCCGAAATAGCGCAGGTGCCTCGGGATCGAGGTGGGCAGGATCGCCAGAACGCCGAAGCGCTGGCCGAGGGTCATGGCCGTCAGCACGCCGCACTCCGCGATGCCGAAGACCGGCCGGGCGCTCTGCTCCCGCAAGGCGTGAAGACCTGGATCGGAAAAGCACGCGATCACGAAGGCCGATGCCTCGGGCTCCAGCTCCGCTGCCTTGCGCAGCAGGGGCATGATCACGCCGTCCACATCCCGCTGGCTTTGAATGCCGGGCGGCCCTTCGGGAAGGGACAGGCAGGCGATGGCGGGCCCATCCTGGCTGCGCAGCGGTTCCACAGCCGCATCGATGCCATCGGTCACTGTCTGCGAGGAATTGGGGTTGATGATGAAGATGGTCATGCGGACCTACCTTGCCCCGGCCATGGGCAGGGAGCGCGGAGCCAGCTTGTCGATGGTCCGGCCGCGCGGATCGTCCTTCTCGGCCTGGCGACAGGCACGCTCCTGGGCAGCCTGCAGCTCGCGCACGGCGCCGTCATAGTCGAGGTTGGCAACGCGGTGGTTTTTCACCACAGGCCTGCCATCCACGTAGACGTCCCGCACGGCGCGCTCGGCGGCACAGTGGAGCAGGTTGCGCAGGGGATCGTGCACCGGCTGCATGGCAGGCTGGTTGAGATCGACGAGAACGAGATCCGCTTTGGCGCCCGGCGCCAGGCGCCCGATGTCGTTGCGGCCCAGTGCCTTCGCCCCGCCGATTGTCGCCGCTTCGAAAACGCCGGCGGTGTCGAGGTCGAAGACCGAGCGGCCCGCGACGCGGGAGCAGATCATGGCCTCGCGCATCTCCTCCAACATGTTGAAGGGATAGCTGTCAGTGCCGATGCCGACGTTCACGCCGGCCCGGCGGTAGGCTCCCAGGCTTTCCAGCGTCATGCCGCTGCGGGCGAATGTGACGGGGCAATGAGCGACGTTCGTGCCGCTGCGGGCAAGACGCTCCAGGTCGTGCCGGGTGCGCTGGCGTGTCCAGGAGTGATGGTCGAGGAAGATGCAGTGGCCGATGATCAGGTCCGGCCCTAGAACGCCGAGACGCTCCAGCATGGCTGGCGCGGTCTCGCCCGTGCGGCGCAGCAGCTCCTCGTGCTCGGCCATGGTCTGTGCGGCGTGAATGGTGATGCGCATGCCGCGCTTGCGGGCTTCGCCGACGGCTTCCTGAATCAGCTCCTCGGAGCAGGTCTCGATTTGAGAGGGCGCCACCACGCCGTGGATGCGGCCGGAAGGATGGGCGCTGGCCTCGTCCACGAAGGCAAGGGCCTGCGCATAGCGTTCGCGCCCCTGCGCAACGTTCCATTCGAAGTCGAGGCGGTGGCTGTCGACCACGTTCCACGCGGCTTCGCGGAAGCCGGGCGCGAGATAGGCCCGTAGACCGCTCTCGGCAGCCAGCGAAAGCCACTTGGGATGGGGCGAGGCGATGTCCAGGAGAGTGGTGACGCCGCTGCGCATGAGGTCGCCCAGCATCACGGTCTGGCAGGCAGCCTTGGCGTCCTCGTCGGAATCGATCAGCGCGGAGTATTCATACAGGGCGTTGCCCCAGAGCGCGGCCGTCCCGACATCCTCGAACAGGCCCTTGGCGATGGGCTCGTCCCCGGAATGGCAGTGCACGTCCACGAGGCCCGGCATTACCATCAGGGAGGCGCCTGAAACCTCCTCGCCGGCCGGACCGTCATAGCGGTCCCCGATGAAGAGGATGCCGTCCGGTGAGAAGGCCACGTCCACGTCACGTCGGTAGACATGCCGTGCGGCGGCGTCATCCCATGTGACGACCCAGGCGGCGTTGCGGATTACGGTTGTCTGCTTAGTCATGGCCCATCCGGAAATAGCGTTCGAGGTAGCGGCTGTAGGCGCCCATGATCGTGGAGAAGAACAAGTAGACCACGGCGGCGAAGAGGTATCCTTCGAGCACGGCGATGCCCTGCCATTGCGGCTCGCGCATGGCAGAGCGCACCGTATCGAGAAAGTCGAGAAGCCCCACGATCACCACCAGCGTCGTGTCCTGGAAGAACCCGATGAACAGGGTGACGAGGGGAGGAATCATGATCTTGATCGCCTGGGGCAGGACGATCAGGCGCATCATCTGCCAATAGTGCAGCCCCATGGCGGCGGAGGCTTCGTATTGGCCGCGCGGAATGGCCTGCAGGCCGCCGCGGACGATCTCGGCCACATAGGCCGCGGCGAAGAGAATGATGGCTATCTGCGCTCGGAGAAGCTTGTCGATCGTCATGCCGCCCGGCATGAACAGGGGCAGCATCACCGAGGCCATGAAGAGGATCGAGATCAGCGGCACGCCGCGCACCAGTTCGATGAACGCAATCGCCACTACCCTGATGACGGGCAGCTTCGAGGCCCGCGCGAGGGCCAGCGCGATCCCGAGCGGAAATGCTCCCGCAAGGCCGACGAAGGACAGCATGAAGGACAGCGGCAGCCCGCCCCACTGGGAGGTCGGCACGAAGCTCAGCCCGAATACGCCGCCGAGCATGAGCCACAGGCACACGGCCAAGACGCAGCCCCACAGGACCATCAGCTTGCGGCCCCAAAAGGCGGGATTCATGGAGATGCCGCAGGCGGCGAAGAACAACAGCAGGGATGCAGTAGGGCGCCAATGCTCGTCATAAGGGTAGAAGCCGAACAGCATGAAGCGCAGCTTGCTGGCGAAGAAGGGCCAGCAGGCGCCGTCGCTCTCCTTGCAGGCGGTCGGCGTGCCCGTGAACACGGCATCCAGAAAGAGCCACCCGATAACCTTCTGCACGGTGATCGCGATCAGGGCGATGCAGATGACGGTGATGGCCGCATTGCCCGGTGTTCCCACATAGGGCTGGAGCTGTTTGCGCCAGCTGCTGAACTCGACGGGTCGCCGCAGGCGGGGCGTCAGTTCTTCCTTGACGAGCTGCATGCTCTCACCCTCTCAAGGCCACGCGGGCGTTGTACCAGTTCATGAAGACTGAAATGGCAAGCGACAGAGACAGATAGACCAGCATGAAGAGCGCAATGGGCTCAATGGCTTGCCCCGTCTGGTTCATGGTGGTGTTGGACACCATGACGAGATCCGGATAGCCGATGGCGATGGCGAGCGAGCTGTTCTTGAAGATGTTCAGGTAGGTGCTCGTCATCGGAGGGATGATGACGCGCAACGCCTGCGGCAGGATCACCAGGCGCAGCGTCAGCGGTCGCCTCAGGCCCAGGGATGCGGCGGCCTCCCACTGCCCCTTCTTGATGGAGGTGATGCCGCTGCGCACGATCTCGGCCACATTGGCGGAGGCGCTCAGGGTGAGGCCGACCAGAAGGGCGACGAATTCCGGCATCAGTTGCGCGCCTCCGGAGATGCGGAAGCGTCCGGGCGTCGGCCAGTCCATGTCGAGGGTCGGCCGGAGGATGAGAACGGCAATCGCCACGGGTGCGAGAGCGGCTGCTGTCGCCAGGGGCCAGCTCCGGCGCTCAATGCCCGTTGCGATACGCCGGGCACGCATCGCGCGCACCGTCAGCACCGCAAGGGCGATGCCCAGCACGCCCGCGATTGCGACGCCCGTGAGGGACGGCGTCCAGGCAACGGACGGGATGACGAAGCCGCCATTGCTTAGATAGACATGAGGCAGGACCGTGATGGCCTCGCGGACCGGCGGCAGGGTCGTAACGATGATCGCATACCAGAGGAACAGGAAAAGCAGCAGCGGCACGTTCCTGAGAACCTCGATATAGAGCATCATCAGGCGAGCCAGAAGCGGATTCGACGACAGCCGGCCGATACCGACGAGAGTGCCGATGATCGTGGCCAGCACTACGGCGAGCGCGGAGACGCGGATCGTGTTGAGAATGCCCACGAGCAGAGCCCGCGCATAGCTGTCGGCAGGCTGGTAGTCGATCGGCGACTGGCTGATGACGAAGCCGGCCTCCCGCCACAGATAGGCGAAGCCTGTCGCGATATTCTGCTTTGCGAGGTTGTCCGACGCGTTCTTGAAGAGAAAGGTGGCCACCAGAACGACCGCTGCCGCACACGCTACCTGATAGAAGATGGCGCGTGCCCGCAGGTCATAGATGACGCGCCACCGGCTGTCCGAAGCGGCTTGCATCACGGTTCCTGACTGACGTCTGAAAGGGAAGAAGGGGCAGCGCCGGCGGCTGATGCTGCCCCGTGCAGGCTTACCGGAACGGAGGAGCGTAGAGCAGGCCGCCCTGAGTCCACGGACGGTTCGGGCCGCGGGTCAGGCCGAGGGGGGTCTTCTCGCCCAGGCTCCGCTCGAAGACCTCGCCGTAGTTCCCGACGCTCTTGATGACATTGTAGGCCCACTTGTTGTCGACGCCGAGCATCTTGCCGAAATCGCCGGTAACGCCGAGCAGACGCTGGACTTCGGGGTCCTGGCTCGAGAGCTTCTGCTCCACGTTGTCCTTCGTGATGCCAAGCTCCTCAGCAGCCATGAGCGCGTAGACGGTCCAGCTGACGATGTCCCGCCAGTTGGAGTCGCCCTGGCGGACGACAGGGGCGAGAGGTTCCTTCGAAATCGTCTCGGGCAGGACGACGTAGTCCGCCGGGTTGCTCGCAACGGCGCGGATGGAGGCCAGATCGGACCGGTCGGTGCTGATCGCATCGCAGCGCCCCGAGAAGAAGGCGTTGCGGTTCTCATCGGTGTTCTCGAACACCACCGATTCGAATTTCTTGTTGTTGGTGCGGAAGAAGTCGGCAAGGTTCTGAAGGGTCGTCGTGCCTGGCAGGACGCAGATGGCGGCGCCATCGAGATCCTTAGCACTGGCGATTCCCAGCTTCTTGGCGACCATCATGCCCTGACCGTCGTAGAAAACGGCGGGGCCGAAATCGAGTCCCAGCGAATTGTCGCGGGAGAAGGTCTGCGTTGTCTGGCGCGAGAGAATATCGATCTCGCCGGACTGAAGGGCCTGGAACCGGGTATTGATGTTGGTCGGGAGGAAATCGACTTTATCGCCGCTTCCAAAAACCGCGGCTGAGACGGCACGGCAGATATCTACGTCGAAACCCTGCATGACGCCTTTCGCATCGGGAAACGCGAAGCCTGCCGATGTCTGCGATACGCCGCAGATCATCTTGCCCCTCTTCTTCACGGCGTCCAGCGTAGCCTGTGCCGAAGCCGGGGCCGTGAAGCCGGCCATCGTCAAGGCGGCGATGCCCGCCAGCAGAAGTTTCTTGGTCGTTGCTTTCATGTGGCCTTCCTCCTATGTGACGCGTCTGCGCGCGCCTTGTGAAAGTGCTCCGCTCACAAGAGGCGGGCACCGAAATTTTGCCGCGGATCCAGCTCCGGACCAACTTTTCCCGTCGGCTTCATGGACGGGGCGACGTCCCGCAGCTGGAGCCTTCCGGAGCCTGGCGCTGCCAGCAATTGGCCGTTCGCCACCACGATCTCGCCTCGGCGCAGAACCGTCTCCGGCCAGCCGCGCACGGTGCGGCCCGCGAAGGGGTTGTATCCTGTGTTGTCATGCAGGCCGTCGTCGGTCAGGAGCACCTCGCGTTCCGGATCCCAGATGGCGATGTCGGCATCGGCTCCTACGGCGATGGTTCCCTTGCGCGGATGCAGCCCATAGAGACGAGCCGGAGCGGCGGCCGTAACCTCCGCAAAAGCCTGCAGGCTCGCGCGTCCCTTGCTCACCATTTCGTCGAACATGAGCGGAAGGCGCGTCTCCAGGCCGGGCAGGCCATTGGCGATCTGCTTGAAGTTCGGCGCCGCGCCCGCAGACAGCTTGCCGCTCGCATCGAAGCGATAGGGGGCATGGTCGGAGGAGACGATCTGGAGATCGCCCAGCGCCAGTCCGCGCCACAGGGCTTCCTGATCGTCCGTCAGGCGTGGGGGAGGGCTGCACATCCACTTGGCGCCCTCGAGCCCGGGCCTGTCGAGGTCCTGGGCCGTCAGAAAGAGATATTGCGGACACGTCTCGGCGAAGACCTTGATCCCTTCGCCCCGGGCACGCCGGATCGCAGCCAGCCCCTCCGCAGTGGAGACATGGAACAGCATGATGGGTTGGTCGAGAAACTGCGAGAAGCGTATCAGCCGCTCGAAAGCATCGATTTCGCTCACCCGGGGGTGGCTGACCCCGTGAAACTTGGGCTCCACATAGCCCCGGCTGACCAAGCGGTCCGCCATCCACTTGTTCAGTCCGTGGTTCTCCGCATGGGCGCAGACGAGAGCGCCGTGACGACGGGCCGTTGCCATGACGTCGAGCACTTCCTCGTCATGAAGGCGGACCCGGTCATAGGTCATGAAGATCTTGATCGACCGGTGTCCCGCCTCGATCAGCCGGGGCAGGTCCTCGGTCAGGGTTTCCGGGGTTGGGTCGGAGACCCAGAGGTGAAAGGCGTAGTCGGTGATGGCTCCAGCGGCGGCGAGGCGGGAATAATCCTCGACAACTGTATGCAATCTGTCGCCGCGGTGTTGAGCGGCAAAGGAGATCACAGTGGTGGTGCCGCCGAAGGCTGCCGATCGCGTGGCCGTCTCGAAGGTGTCTGCGTTCATCAGCCCTCCGCCGGAGAGCTGCTCGATATGACAATGGGCATCCACGCCGCCTGGAAGAATGAATTTTCCAGCAGCGTTGAGCTCTTTCCCGGCCGCAGGCAGATCGCGCCCTAGAGCGGCGATTGCGCCGTCGCAGATGCCGACATCCATGGGAAGGACGGCTTCGGTCGTCACGACTGTGCCGCCTCTGATCACGAGATCGTACGTCACCGGATCATCCCCTCGCCGTCGCATATGCAACATATTTGCCTGTATACAGGAAGTATTGTATACATCCTGAAGGCATTCTAGGCATATCTCAAAAGCGAGATCAAGCGTCGCGCTTCAGGTATGCTTCAGGTATTTGGTCTCGCATGTACGATCCATCGGGCCGATGGACTGGAAAAAGGAGTCACTGATGGCGGACCCTCTCACCTCGACCAGAGGGCAGGCAGCTTATCGATGTCTGCGCGAGATGATTCTGGACGGCACCTTTCCGCCGGAAACGCCGCTTCAGGAAAACATGCTCGCGGCGAGGCTCGGCGTTTCCCGCACACCGATCCGCGAAGCGCTCGCCCAACTTCTCAATGAGGGTCTGATCGCCCGTGTGTCGGGCCTGACGCCGGTGGTGAAACGCCTGTCCGTCGATGATTTCGTTGAGATTCTGCACATGAGGCGCCTCCTCGAAGTCGAGGCAGCCGGCCGTGCCGCGCGCAGCAGCGGAACGGCCGTTCTCCGTCCAATTCGCGAGCGCATGATGGCCTTCGTGGCAGGAGAGCAGCCCACCGACGAGGAGCATGCCGCCCTGGACGATCAGCTCCATGCCGCAATCGCCAGCCTCTCCGGTTCGAGGCTCCTGACGCGATACGTCACCGATCTGCGGCTGAAGACCAAGATGTTCGACAGGGGACGCCTGCCGGAGCGATTGGTGCCCGGCAGTCAGGAGCATGTCGCGATCATCGATGCGATCCTAGCCGGCCAGCCCGAGCAAGCTCAGGAAGCCATGTGCACCCACCTCAACAATGTGCGCGCAAGCATCCTCGCTTACCTTGGGAGACTGACCTAGCTGTTGAGCCACAGCATCCAGGCGGACGTTTCCCGCCATCTGGAGGATCGCCCTTTGCCGTCTTGGGAAGCGCTCGGCGTGCTGCTGATGGTGGGTTGACTGTTCTCCTCCGGCATTCCGTCTTCCGATATTGGAGGACGCGATGCGCGATCTGTTCTGGATGGCGATATCCAGCGTCTCTCCATAAGTGCCGGTTAAAGTCTCCAGAACCACGATCCTGGCTAAACTGGGGATGCCGCACTTCATTCCTCGGTGGTAATCCGCATGAGCGGCTGCCCCTGGAGGATGACCTGCCCATGCCAGGCGAGTGTGTTGACTTGGCGCCGGCACGCCCGAAACTATTCTCATTCTGTGCTTTTGGCGAACGTGCCCCCGGAAAAGGGAGCCGATGCGCCAAAGACAACACACGGGCACCTCGCCATGGACCATCTTCCGGATTTTGCCGGTTCCTCCCTCAAGTTCGGGACGAGCGGCCTGAGAGGGCTCGTTGCCGAACTGAACGGCATTCCGGCTTTCGCCTATACCTGCGCCTTTGCCGAGATGCTGAAGAAGGATGGCTCCGCAGCTGCGGCCCGAAATCGCGTGCTGGTAGGGCGCGATCTGCGGGAGAGCAGTCCGGACATCGCGCGACTCTGCGGCGCCGCTCTTCGGGAATCAGGCCTCGTCGCACTCGATTGCGGCGCTCTTCCCACGCCGGCGCTTGCCTATCATGGCATGCGCTTCGGCATCCCCGCGATCATGGTGACCGGAAGCCATATCCCGGAGGAGCGCAACGGGTTGAAGTTCTATCGGGCGCAAGGGGAGATCGACAAAGCGGACGAGGCCGCCATCCTGGCCTGGCATGCCAAGATGAACATTCTGCGTCTGCCCGAGGGCGCGCGCACGGTCCGGTCTCAAAGCCCGGATTGCGATCCCATCGCCGCCTATCGGGAGCGCTACCTCGACTTCTTCGGCACAGGAGCTCTCGCGGGCCTCACCGTCGGCGTGTATCAGCATTCCTCCGTGGCGCGGGATGTGATCGTTCAGGTGCTCGAAGGCCTCGGCGCGCGGGCCGTGCCCCTCGGGCGGGCGAGCCGCTTCATTCCGGTCGACACGGAAGCCTTGCGGATGGAGGACGAAGCCCTGGCCCGAACATGGGCTGCGGAGCAGGCTCTGGATGCCATTGTCTCCACGGATGGCGATGCGGACCGCCCCTTGATTGCCGATGCGAGCGGCACGTTCCTGCGGGGCGATCTGGTCGGGGCCATCACCGCGAACGATCTGGGGGCCGACACCATCGTCACGCCCGTGACCTCCAATTCCGCCCTGGAGGCATCCGGTGCCTTCGAGACCGTGATTCGCACCCGGGTCGGCTCGCCTTACGTCATCGAGGGCATGCTGGAGGCCACCCGGTCGGGCGCTCGGGCCGTTGTCGGATTCGAGGCTAATGGCGGGGTCCTTTTAGGCTCCGACATCGTGCGGGGAGGGCGGAAGCTCACGGCCCTTCCCACCCGGGACGCCATGCTGCCGATCCTGTGCGCCCTCGGGCAGGTTGTACGGCAGGGCAGGCCCCTGGCCCAGCTGGGGGCGGATTTCGGATTCAAGGCGGCGGCCAGCAACCGCCTGAAAGATATCCCCAGCGAGAAAAGCGCTGCCTTCCTGCTGCAACTGCTGCAGGATAGGCCTTTCCTCGGTCGATTGCTGCTGCCCTTGGGCGGCGTTGCGGCTCTCGACGACAAGGATGGCGTGCGCCTGACTGCCAGGAACGGCGAGGTCGTTCATTTCCGGGCTTCCGGCAATGCACCGGAACTGCGGGTCTATGTGGAGGCCGCCACCCCGGAGCGGGCGGAGGATCTGCTGGAATGGGGGCTCGCTCAAGCCCGGCAGCAGGTCGCCTGATCGGGCCCGGGCATAGGCTTAAGGACCGCCCCTAGCCCTGAACGAGCGGTCCCAGCCGCCCCCGGAGGCTGTCCCGGATCCCGCGGGCGATGAGCTGCAGCCGCAGGGCGCGCTTGTCCGCGAGGGTCGTATAGGTGGCCAGGAAAGCCAGGCTGCGGCTGACGAAGTAGAGACGCCAGGCCAGGGGGGTATAAGGCTGGCGGGCGAGCCAGAGGGCATTCCTGACCCAGTAATAATTCCGTATGGGCACATGGACGGCGACTTGGCGCGATCCGATCCGGACCGTTCCGTTGCCGAGACGGTGCTCGACGCTGGCGGTCGGGGACAGATAGCTTTTGTATCCGGCCTCGTGAGCGCGGAAGCACCATTCCACATCCACAAGATCGATGAAGAGATCTTCCTTGAATGCGCCCACTTTTTCCAGGACGGAAAGCGGGATCAGGGAACCGGAGGCGATGATGAAGTCGCTGGCCAGGGGGCGGGTTTCGTCCTTGAGGGAGAGGCGGGACAGGCGGGCTCCTTGGGCCCGATAGGCCCTGGTCTGCTTCTGACTGTTGAGCTCGTAATAGGCCGGGCCGATGGCCGCCACCCGGCCATGTTCTCGTTCCAGGGCTTCCAGGTTCGCCGCCAGGTCGGCCACCACGCCGGGGGCGAGAACCGTATCCTGATCGAGCAGGAGGATGTGTGTGAAGCCGCTTCCGCGCGCCAGGGCGAGGCCCTGGTTCTGGGCGGCTGCAATCCCGAGATTGCTTTTGTTGTCAATAACTTGAGCTTGCGATTCGAGCGCAAGGCGCCGGATGTCATCCGCGTTGCCCGAGCCGTTGTCCACCAGCACAATCCCTTGGACCTGCGAGGCGACGGATCGCAGGACCCGTACCAGCAGGGCGATATCGGGATTGTATGTGACCGCAACGGCCAGGATTTGCATCAATGTTCTCCGGGAGCCAGCGGCTCTACTAAAGCGATCCCGGGAGCAGGGCAACCGATCTGCTTTTGTGCCAGGGTTGCTGGAGAATGGTCAAAGAGGTATAGCGGCGCAAAGGGCTCCGGTCAGGCTCGTAGGGCGAAATGCCTTCCCTTTCGGCAGGCGCGGCACTATGGCGCTTTCCCGAGGTAGGCGGTCTGGATCGAACCCCTTATAGAAGATTGCGCCATTCCACGCGCCTGAAGCCGGGATTTCCGATGTACAAAGACACGCTGCTGAAGAAACTGAACGACAAGACTGCTGTAATCGGCATCGTGGGGCTGGGCTATGTCGGTCTGCCTCTTTCCCTTCGCTATTCGGAAATCGGATACAAGGTCGTCGGCTTCGATATCGATCAGGAGAAAGTCGACGCACTGAAGAAGGGGCAAACCTATATCGAGCATATCGGCGCCGAGGGAATCGCGAAGGCGGTCCGCAGCGGCTTCGAGCCGACGACCGATCTGTCCCGGGCCCGCGACGTGGACGCCCTGATCCTCTGTGTTCCGACGCCTCTGAACAAATACCGGGAGCCCGATCTCAGCTTCGTCCTGAATACCGTGGACGCGCTCGTGCCTCACCTGAAGGCCGGGCAGATCATGTCCCTGGAGAGCACGACCTATCCCGGGACGACGGAAGAGGAACTGCGCCCCCGGATCGAAAAGGCCGGCTTCACGATCGGCGAGGATTATTTCCTTGTTTTCTCGCCGGAGCGTGAGGATCCGGGCAACGCCAAGTTCAGCACGCACAACATTCCCAAGGTCTGCGGCGGCAGCACCCCGTCCTGCCTCGCGGCGGGTCTCGCCCTCTACGGACAGGTGATCGAGAAGGTCGTGCCTGTCAGCTCCACCCAGGCTGCCGAACTGACGAAGCTCCTCGAGAACATTCACAGGGCGGTGAATATCGGCCTCGTCAATGAGATGAAGATCATCGCGGACCGGATGGGTATCGACATTCACGAGGTCATCCGCGCGGCCGCCACCAAGCCCTTCGGCTTCGTTCCGTATTATCCCGGTCCGGGTCTCGGCGGGCATTGCATCCCGATCGATCCGTTCTACCTGACGTGGAAAGCGCGCGAATACGGCCTCCATACGCGCTTCATCGAGCTTGCCGGCGAGATCAACAGCACGATGCCGGAATGGGTCGTCGAGAAGGTCGCCGAGGCTCTGAACGATCGCGCGAAACCGATCCGCGGCAGCAAGATCCTCGTCCTCGGCATTGCCTACAAGAAGAACGTCGACGACATGCGCGAGTCGCCCTCGGTCGAGCTCATGACTCTCTTGCAGGCGAAGGGCGCGCAGATCGCCTACAGCGACCCGCACGTTCCAAGCTTCCCGAAGATGCGGCGTTATTCCTTCGATCTCCAAAGCGTCGCGTTGACGCCTGAGACGCTCGCGAGCTTCGACCTAGTGCTGCTGGCAACGGATCACGACAAGTTCGATTACGAGCTGATCGAGAAGCACGCAAAGCTCATCGTCGATACCCGTGGTCGTTATCTCGGTGCTCGTAGCAACGTCGTAAAGGCGTGATTGAAGGCTCTTATACGGTCCGAGGCGGAGATTACGGTCTTAGCCATCATGCGGATGCGTTGAGCTCGAAGTGGTTCAGGTCTCAGAAAGACGGCTCGAGAATTAGGAACGTGAGCAAGGACGCGAAGTTGATAGCCGACGGTTCGAATATCCTGGACGTTTTGCGCGAGGTTCGAGACGGTTGGCGGTGGCGTGAGTTGTGGATGACGCTAGGCTGGCGCGATGTCAGGACGCGTCATCGTCGTTCACACATCGGACCTTTCTGGAACACGCTCAGCTTGGCTTTTGTGGCAGCCTGCATCGGTACGCTGTATGGCGGCATCATGGCGCGCCCCATGGAGGAATATATCCCACATCTAGTCACGGGATACATGATATGGGCATTTCTGCAGGCCCTGGTCAACGAGGGGAAGGATGCCTTTTCCAGCAACGCATCCGCCATCCGCGAAATCCCTGTTCCAAGGACTGTTTATATTTACAAGCTTCTTTGGAAAAACCTGATCATCTTTGGGTTCAACTTTCTGGTTTACATCGCCGTTCTCATCCTTTTCCGCGTGTCGCCGTTTCCCTATGTGTTGCTGTTTCTGCCCGCCTTGGCCGTCGTGTTGCTGAACGGCATCTGGGTCGCCCTTCTGCTTGGCCTTATCAACGTTCGCTACAGGGACTTCGGGCAGTTGATCCCAAATGCGATGCGGCTTGCCTTCTTTGTGACGCCGATCCTGTGGTTTCCCGACAGTGCCACCGGGATGCGAGCAATCTTCGTCTATTTCAATCCTTTCTATTATTTCATCGAACTCTTGCGGGGACCGCTTCTGGGCCAAGCGCCCGATCCGTTGGTTTGGACTGTGGCTGTTGCGATTACTATCGTTGGTTGGGGTATTGCCGTTCCGGTTTATGCTCATTGGCGCCGGCGTATCGCCTTCTGGGTTTGAGGTCGGACGATGGCACTGATCAAGCTTGAAAACGTGACGTTGGAGTTTCCCGTCCAGGCATCTGTGTCCGACAGGCGGAAGTCGTCCATCCAGGACTTGTCGGTCGGCGGGCAACTGTCCTCGGGACAATCGGGCCATTTGGTTGTGCGTGCTCTCGACCACCTGTCGCTCACATTGGGACCGGGCGATCGGTTGGCCCTGATTGGGCATAACGGTGCCGGTAAGACGACGCTCCTTCGCGTGATGGCCAAGCTCTACACGCCCACCCATGGGCGTGTGACCGTCAAGGGACGTGTTGCGCCGTTGCTGAACCTCAGCTTTGGCATGGATGCGGATTCTACTGGTTACGACAACATCTTCATTCGTGGCCTTTATCTCGGTATGAGCAAGGCCGAACTGAAGAAGAAAGCCGACGCCATCGCCGAATTCAGCGAGCTCGGGGACTTCCTCGATCTGCCTATGCGGACCTATTCCTCCGGCATGCGCGCACGCCTGGCTTTCGCGATCTCGACACATGTAGAGACGGATATTCTGCTGCTGGACGAGGTTGTCGCAACCGGCGACGCGCGCTTCTTCAAGAAGGCGAACGAGAAGCTGGAAAGCTTTGCTAAGGAATCCAAGCTTCTCGTTTTGGCATCGCACTCCAACAAGGTGTTGCGGGAAGTCTGCAACAAGGCGCTGCTTCTGGAGCATGGCCGGATCAAGGCATTCGGCCCCATCGACGAAGTCATTGAAACCTATGCGGCTTCGACAGGGGGTGAGGCCAGATAGTGCGCAAGCAGCGGCAACGGTCGGAAAAGAGGAAAGGCTGTGGCGAGTGATAGAGGTCTTTCGCCAGCCATATTCTCATCTGTTCCGGACTTTCTGCTACTGAATACGCACGTGCTGAGCGGAAAGGTCTAGAATAGATGCCTCATGAGGCTCTGCATTCTCAATCCCAGGTCGCCGATACGAAGCGTGCGACCGAAACTATAGCCCTGCGGGAGCAGCTTCAAAGGCAAAGCGAGGAAATCGCTGAATTGAAAGCCACGATCCGCGGGTTGCAAGCCGAGATCAGGGGGATTCATGGATCTCTTTCCTGGGCGGTGACACGCCCCTTGCGCGCGCTGGCCAGACGGCTTCCCGGTGCTGCTGCCTCGATCCAACGGATTCTCGATCGCGGAAAGGATGCTCTGACAGCGATTTTACCAAAGCAGGCCGTGCAGTCTCTGTTCGATAACCGCTGGGAAGTCGGGCAGGAAACTGTGGAACAGATCTCCGCCTATCGGACCTCCTCCCCAGGCAGGCGCAAGATCGTTTTCTACACCGCCATCTTCGGCGAGTACGACAACCTGCTTCTTCCCGAACGGATCGATCCTGAGATCGACTATATCTGCTTCACGGACAGGCCGCGTAACACCTATGGCGTCTGGCAGATGAGGCCTTCGCCCTACCATCACCCGGATCCCGCACGGGTCGCGCGATGGGTGAAGACGCACCCGCATGAACTCTTTCCGGAGCATGAGGTTGCCGTGTGGCTTGATGCCAACATCGTCCTGAAGGGAGAGGTGCGCCGCTATATCGACTTGGTCCGAAGCGAGGACGCTCATCTGGGCCTTGTGCCTCACCCGCACCGGAACTGTTTCTACGACGAGGCCGAGGCCTGCAAGAGGCTCGGCAAGGATGCTTCAAAGGCCATCGACAGGCAGGTTGAACATTATCGCCAGCACGGGCTTCCGCTGAATCAACCTTTGTTCGAAACCGGTTTCATGGTCGTTCCCTTGCGGAGTCATGAGACCGCAAGGGCCCTGCATGTCTGGTGGCAGCAGATCGAGGGTTTCAGCCGCAGGGATCAGCTGGGACTGGCATGGGTCATCCACGCGTTCCCCGAGTTTCGAATTGCGGCGCTTCTGCCGCGAGGCGCTTCCGTGCGCGATCACGAGGACTTCAAATATTTCCGCCACACTCATGCGAGGGCCCTGATCCTGCCCGAGACACTCCTCGGCCTCGGAAGTGTGGTGGCCCCAGCCGATCAAAGGCTTTTCGCCGAAGTGAAGGAGCAGCGCCTGAGTCCGCTGACAGGCATTCCCATCGACATCGTCGTCTGTGTCCATAATGCCCTGGAGGACGTTCGCCTTTGCCTCGATTCCGTCTGGAAGAACCTGCTGCCGGAGCATCGGGTCATCATCGTCAACGATCGATCGGACGATGAAACCACCCTTTATCTGCAGCAATTCGCGAAGGACAAAGACCGGGTCCGCCTGATCGAGAACCAGGAGAACCTCGGATATACGCGCTCGGCCAGCCTGGGCTTGGCGGCCGGTGATGCTGAGTTCCGAATTCTCCTGAACAGCGATACGATCGTCAGTCCGAATTGGGCGCTCAAACTGCTCGATGCGGCGATCCGCAACGACCGGGTCGGCATCGTCGGCCCGCTTTCCAATGCTGCAGGCGCGCAATCGATCCCGGACATCAAGCATACCGGCAACAATACGGCGATCAATGTGCTCCCGGAGGGACTTTCTCCCGAGGACCTCGATCTGGCCTGCGAGAGATGGAGCTATGCGGATACTCTGCCTCGGGTTCCGCTGGTCCATGGCTTCTGCTTCGGCGTTAAAAAGAGCGTCATCGACGCGATCGGTTTTTTCGACGACGAGAACTTCAAGCGTTTCTACGGGGAAGAGAACGATTATTGCTTCAGGGCAATGGCCGCGGGCTTCGAGTTGGCGATTGCCACGAACACGTTCGTCTTCCATCGGAAGTCGCGCAGCATCGACGAGGAAAAGCGTGTCGTCCACATGGCCGAGGCATGGAAGCGCCTCCGCGAACTCTATGGCGCCGACCGGATCCTGGCAGCTTACAAGCAGGTCGAGGATCACCCGCTTCTCGAACGGATCCGGCAGGCGGCCAGATCCCATTTCAGGCAGCGTGAGGGGAAGATGCGCTCTGCAACCTGAGAGCGAGGGCGCGTCGCGACACTTCGGTCTGCTTGGCGGAGAAACCGTGGACGATGTTACTTTTATGAGGTAGTACCCTGACAGGCTGACACAACCGGGACCGGATTACAAAGGCAGGGTGACAGTCTATAAGGACAAATCTGGTATAAGCCGTAGAAAAAGAGTATTGGAGATGAAGAAATACTTAGTGACCGGCGGAGCGGGCTTTATCGGGTCAGCTGTTGTTCGCAGGCTCATCAACAATACTCCCCACAAAGTTCTTGTGGTGGATAAACTCACCTATGCCGGCAATCTGGATTCCTTAAGCAGCGTCGCGGCCAGCGACCGCTATGGCTTCGTGCAGGCGGATATCGCGGATGCCGAGCGGATGCGGGCGGTCATCGACGAGTACCGGCCGGATGTGATCATGCATCTGGCGGCCGAAAGCCATGTCGACCGTTCCATCGACGGGCCGGGAGAGTTCATCCAGACCAACGTCGTCGGCACGTTCACCCTGCTTCAGGCGGCGCTCGGTTACTGGAACACCCTCAAGTCAGGGCAACGCGACGGGTTTCGCTTTCATCATATTTCGACGGATGAGGTCTTCGGCTCCCTGGGACAGGAAGGCTTCTTTCATGAAGATTATCCCTACCAGCCCAATTCGCCCTATTCGGCCTCCAAGGCGGCGTCCGACCATTTCGTGCGCGCCTGGCACCACACCTATGGCCTGCCGACGCTGATCACCAATTGTTCCAACAATTACGGGCCTTACCATTTTCCCGAGAAGCTGATCCCTCTCATGATCCTGAATGCGTTGGAGGGAAAGCCTCTGCCGGTCTACGGCAAGGGTGAGAACATACGCGACTGGCTTTATGTGGACGATCATGCCGAGGCGCTGCTCCTCGTGGCCGAGCGCGGCAAGGTCGGAGAGAACTACAATATCGGGGGCTGGAACGAGCGGACGAATCTCGATGTCGTCCGGTCGATCTGCGCCCTTGTCGATGAGATGACTCCCAGCAACGAGATCGGCCCTCGGGAAGGTCTCATCGCCTTCGTCGCCGACCGGCCCGGGCACGATCTCCGCTATGCCATCGATGCAAGCAAGATCGAGCGTGAACTCGGCTGGCGGCCGGCCGAAACGTTCGAAACCGGTCTCCGCAAGACCGTTTCCTGGTATCTTGAAAACCGTGCCTGGTGGGAGCGTGTCCGGTCCGGCGTGTATCGTGGTGAGCGTCTTGGAATGACCGTTTGATCGCCGAACATCAAACCGTTACCTCAATTTCTACCCGTAATTCCAATGTCCGCCATGAACAATCAATCATACGAAACAAAGACCAGCATTCAGAGCCCACTGTCCATACGTGTCCAATCTATTGTTTATAGATTGTCGCCTGAAGCTATGGAAAGAACACTGATATACTTAGATAATGCTGCTCGCCTTGCAATGCGGGATGGCATTGCGAGCGATGTAGTTGTGGCCTACGGCGATTGCTCTCCAGAGCCCACAATTGACGAATCTGTGCTGAATATATGGCAGACCCGATTCAGGCATCTTCGCAAAATCAATTACAAATTCTTTAATGCCAATCTCGGCTCAGCCGCGGGACATAACCGTCTTCTTGAAGAAGCGGACAGTGATCTCGTGATGATCTTAAATCCAGATGTTCTAGCGTCGCCAACGCTCTTCGCGGAACTGGATCGTGCCCTGAAGCGTCCTGGTGTTGGTCTTGTTGAGGCTCGCCAAATACCAATTGAACATCCCAAGGATTACGATCAAACGACAGGGGAGACCAGCTGGGCATCGACTGCCTGTGCGATGGGACCGTTACGAGTTTTTAGGCAGCTCAATGGTTTCGATGCAGACAGCTTTTTCCTTTACGGCGATGATGTCGACTTCTCATGGCGTGTGAGGCTTGCCGGCTATAAAGTGGTGCATCAAAGCTCCGCCGTTGTTTTTCACGACAAGCGCTTAAGCAATGATGGGCATTGGATCTCGAGTAATGCGGAGCGCTACTACTCAGCTGAGGCGACGTTGTTGCTGACATATAAATGGTCCCGCAGCGATCTGACAGAAAACTATCTGCGTATTTTTCAGTCGCGAAAGGATACGGTTCAGGAACAGGTTGCAGCAGCTTTCGAGGAGCGTCGTAAGAACGGGAAGCTGCCCATGCAATTAGACCCGGAACATAAGATTGGACAGTTCATCGAAGGGGCTTATGCCCAGCATCGCTTTCCGGCGCGATAGGAACAATTATGTCGATCATCTACAAGCACTCCTACGTTCCCTTGAGCATGTATGGGAATGTCATGGCGCTTCTGCGTGAGCATGTTGTAGCAAAAGGGGTTCACATCGATATTGGCTGTGGCTATGGCGCCATTGCCGAACCTGTCCGCGATGAACTGGGGCTTACATATCTGGGGTTCGATCTTGCTGAAGATGGACTTCAATCCCTCATTGAGAGAGGATTCGATGCCCATGTCATCGATCTCTCCAAGCTTGGAGATACTGAAGAAATCATAAGGCAAGCTCTCAAAGAGCGTTCTATCGCTTCAATCAGTTTTCTTGACACGATGGAGCACTTGACGAATGGTCCAGAAGTATTGGCGATGTTGCGCCGTTTGGCCGAGGGCTCAAAAGCTCCACTTGTTATTAGTGTTCCCAATATTACTCATAAAGACGTCGCCGTTAAGCTGTTGACCGGCCGTTTGGATATAACTGAGGCTGGTATTCTTGATCATACACATTTCAACCTGTTCAATGATGCGCATCTACGGCGCATAACAGCAAGCAGAGGTTGGATCGAGGTCGGAGCAAAAGACTGGCTTCTGGAGCAAAGTGATCAGTTCTTTCCTTTGGACAGTCCTGTTCTCGATCACCGCACCCCTCTTGGGCACACTCTGCGCTCATTGAGTGTGCAGTCGAACAAGCATGCGTTGGTGAACCAGTTCGTGCGTGCTTATATCCCTGGAGAGCGGCAATCCATCGAACTTTGTGTGGACAGGACAGGGCCTGAGCGACCTTTCCTTACAATTTTGTTCGATGCCTATGACACGCCATCTATTGAAGCAGAGTGCATTCTTCAGGGCCTTGCGGACCAGACGAATCAAGATTTCGATATCGTTTTGATAGCTGATGTATCTGCTGCCTCAAAACAGGATGTCGTCGAGAACGCGTGCAGAATTTTCTCAGGCCGTATCACGGTCCATGAGAGTAATCAGGGCGTTCGTGCCGACCGGTTGAACGAGACAACTAAGCTTATCGCGGGGCGTCATGTTACGATTTTGATCGCAGGCGACCGAGTTGATCCTGCTTGGGTTTCATCGTTGGCGGCTCTCGAAAGTCACGACACTGTCGCTGTCTTGTGTGTGGGGCGAGTTGCGGCAGCAGACGACGGCAGCCTTGTAAAAAAGGAGGCCATCTTACCCGTCCCCCTGACAGGACCGGTGTCGGTGGCTGAATGGGCGGTTCCAGGCAGTGCCATACGCGATCTCGGCATTATTTTTGATCGAGATGTTGGCAGGGCCGACCTTCGTGACTTCGTGATACAATCGGCTCTACTTTATAGAGTTTCCAGTTCCGCAGCGCCTGTTGTGTCTCGTGACAACGATTATGCAGCTGGACCAGATGAAAATGTGGATGCGGAAAGTTACCTCAAGCTTTTGACCAAGCTCAATGGCGTTCCGATCCTTCTTCCGGCCTATTCTGCAGAAAAGATCGAGCGCCTGTCAAAGACGCCGCGGATCGTTGAGCTCGCATCGGCAAGCCCGCTTCTTTCACAGTTTATCGCAAGCTTTCCTCGGCATGCGCCTAGCGGCACAACTCAAGCGAAACAAAGTGGGCCTCGGCCGTTCCTGTCCGTCGTCATGCGGACCCAAGGTGATGAGTCCCGTGTCGGCACTCTTCGAGAAGCCCTTCTAACGCTGGCTGGACAAACATCACAGAACTTCGAGGTTCTGCTTGTCGTTCACACCAGTGATAGTGAGCGATATGCCATTGTAAAAAACTTGGTAGCCGAATTCCCAAGCGAACTAACCCAACGTATTCAACTTTTGCAGTGTGAGGCCCCAGGTCGCTCGTCTCCGCTCAATTTGGCCGTCAACCACATCAGAGGGCAGTATGTGGCTGTCTTCGATGATGACGATCTCCTCTTTGCCCATTGGGTTGAGACGTTTGAGGAGCTTGCCAAAAAATCACCGGGCACGATGCTAAGAACTGTAACCGCCCGCCAAGAATTCAAGATGGTGGCCGATGGAGAGTCGTGGCGTTCGCGTGCAGAATCATGGTTCACACTGGCTTGGCATGCTCAGTATGATGCCATAGAACATTTACGGTCGAACTTTACGCCGTTTATGAGCATGGCCTTTCCGGCAGCTGTCTTCAATGACATCGGCCTGCGTTTTGACGAGAGGTTGAGCACCGCTGAGGATTGGCAGTTTTCGACGCGGGTTGCTATGCTCTGCGGTGTGTGCTCGACCTCTGATGTGACTGCAATCTATCGCTGGTGGACCAATGGACACTCTTCCTCGCAGCTTATTCCCAGAGATGAGTGGATCACGAATCGTCAGAAAATTATCGCGCGGCTTAACGAGCAACCAGTTCTTCTTCCACCTGGCTCAACGTCAAAGCTTGTCGATCTCCTCGATGAGGTCATTGAACTCCGCAAGAAAGTCGGTTTTCTAGAAGCCAGCCTGACAAAGCCAAAGGCGCCTCCTCGAAAGCAATCAAATGCCAAACCAGCGATACCTACGTCGCATAAATCAGGGGTTGATAAGAGAGAGATAAACCGTGCCCAGCGTCAACTCAGAGAACTTCTTGAAAGTCGGTCCTGGCGTTCAACTAAGCCCTTGCGCTTGATGCTCAACCGCCTGCGCGGACAAAAGGGAAGCGGTTTGACTCCAGATAAGCTGCCAAAATCGGTTGAGGCTAATCAACGCCTGATTCAACAGGTGCAGAAATCGCTATCATGGCGTATTACGGCCCCCTTAAGAATCGCTATCTCTTTGTCTCGGCGAGTGAACGGAAAGAATGAGAAATGATAAGTTTTTCATCAGAGTGAAAAAAGGTATGAGTGCTCATGACGGCGCTCATATATAAAAGCGCATTGGATTCAAAAGAAAACCTAAAATTGTTGCTGAATTCTCGGGGTTAGGGACAAGTTTCATGCATCAAAAGGATCAATCGCTAGAAGGATTGCGTGGACTTGCGAGCCTGGCAGTAGTGCTGGCGCACTTTCTTTTTGTTTTTTTTCCTTACTTAAGTAACAATATGAGGCCTTACCCTAACGCAAAGCCGAAAACCGTAATCGACGCCTGGTTAGTTTATCCTCCTTTCAGTCTAAGTTATGCTGCTGATGCTGCTGTTCTGGTTTTCTTTGTTCTAAGTGGCTATGTACTTACAGCTAAGTTTTATGCAAAAAATGACATAGAACTATTTGAGTCTGCCGCTGTGCGGCGTTATTTTAGACTTGCTTTGCCCGCTCTCGCATCTGTCTTATTCGCGTGGCTTTTGCTTAAGGCTGACTTTATGGGCAATCAGATGGCTCGCGTCCTTAATACCGCAGGATGGCCTATTCATTATTACACGGAGAAAGTGTCGCTCGACTATGCAGTTTTTATAGGACTGATCGGGGCGCCTTTTTTCGGAAATACTGCTTTGAATGGGCCTTTGTGGTCACTGCAAGTTGAACTCATTGGTTCAATTTTGCTCTTTGCATGTTACGCTCTTTTTGGGCGCCGTAGCCTTTTGATGACAGTTGTTTGGTTTGTGTTCTTTGCAAATATCCTGGGCGGGCGTTCCCCCGCAGTACTTAACTACGTCGCAATTCTCCTAGGGAGTCTCTTGCATCCGATAGCGGGTTGGCTTAGACGCAACCCTTGGGTGTCAACAAGTTTGGTCGTTTTAGGGCTAATAGCTGTCTCGTATGATAATAGTCCAAGATTTACATTATTAAGAGTTATCTCACTTCCAAATTTTCAGCCTTATGGTCCTGATTTTAATCAGGACCACCGGATCTTCTGGCATTCTTTAGGCGCAGTTTTTCTTGTATCCGGCGTTATTGGTGCTCGTTGGTTTGCAGCCCTTCTAGCCTCGCGGATACCGACGTATCTTGGTCGGATCTCGTTCGCTATATACCTTCTCCATATGCCCTTAATTATGTCTCTTGCATTCTGGACGGCGAAGGCTGGGCAGGTATTAGGAATGGGATATATCGCACGAGGCACTTTTGCTGCAGCGATTTTCTTTGGGGCGCTCGTGGTTTTAGCGGAATTGTTCACACGCTATGTGGACGGACCGGCCATCAGATTTTCATCATGGATATCTAATCATTTGAACGCTGCGTCTCAAAGATCGGATGTGCCGTCTGACCCTGAGCATAATGCTCCCTCGGCTGAGAGTTCGACTGATGTCTCTTCTCGAGAGCAAGTTGTGACTTGATGATTGTTGATCACAGTGGGGCTTTAAATTTTGACCATTATACCTCTCAAAGAGAGAAATTCTATAAAGTAGTCGCTTAAGACTAGCTGTACCTATAATTGCGTAGCAACGATAGGATGTTATTTGTGTGAAGCATTGGATGTAGGCGAGGCGGCTATTATCACCTTAAATCCGTCAGGGATATGAGATGTGACCTTTCGGTGGAAGAGTTTGAGCGCGATCCTCCCTTTGTTCCGAGGAGATACTTTCTAGTCTATAATGTGCCAAGTCAGGAAGTTCGCGGGGAGCACGCGCACAAAAATTGTGAGCAGTTCCTCGTTTGTGTTCGGGGCTCATGTCGCGTCTTGCTGGATGACGGCCTGCAACGGCGCGAGATACTGCTAGATCGTCCTGATTTGGGCGTCTACGTGCCTCCAATGATCTGGGGGACCCAGTACCGTTACTCTTCCGATGCAGTTTTGTTAGTCTTTGCATCGCATGATTATGATCCTAGCGACTATATTCGAACCTATAGTGAGTTCGTTAACGCTTTGTCAAAAATATCATGCTCAATAATCTTAATTTTTTGCGATTCTTGATAAGTGATTTTTTCAATACAATTATTGCTTATATAATTTTCTTAGTATTATCTGTTTTTATATTTAAATATTTGCATATATATTTTTTTATATATATGGAGTAATTTTTTATGCGTATTGAATGGCCATTATGTTTTTAAGGGAGTTTTCAATTTTGGTACATTGTTCTTCTATTTATTTTCTTATTGCGCACAATACATCATAGAATTATTTATTATAATAGTTTTAAATAAAAAATGGTTTTTGCTAAATAGTTAGAGCAAGGGCAATTCTGACGGAATCGTTTGGACTATACGATGTGACGGCTTCGTGATTCACTCATCTTGGCCCTCTTTGGAGGAGATGAGCGATGACCAAGTCCTACTCGTTGGACCTTCGCCGCCGCGTGGCGCGCTTTGTCGAGGCGGGGCACTCCTGTCATGCCGCTGCCCGGCACTTTGACGTGTCGGTCGCCTTCGTGGTCCGGCTGATGGCTGCCTATCGGGACACCGGCAGCCTAGCGCCCAAGCCGGAGGGCGGCTGGCGCTATTCCAAGCTCGACCCGCACCGCGAGTTCCTCATCCGCCGTGTGACCGAGACGACCGACATC
>NZ_JAEA01000022.1 GCF_000518665.1 Microvirga flocculans ATCC BAA-817
GATGTAGACGTCGCCGGCCGCATCGCCGGTGTTGGCCAAGCGGTTGACCAGGCTCGCGGTCACGCCCGCCGTGGCGGTGGCATAGGAGGCCCAGTTGAAGCCCGCCCCGCCGTCGAGGGTATCGGCGCCGGCCCCGCCCTGCAGGATGTCGTCGGACCCGAGCCCGCGCAGGTGGTTGTTCCCCGCAGTGCCGGCGAGCACGTCCGAGCCGGCCGAGCCCTCGACGTTCTCGATGCCGTCATAGACATCGCCCGCCGCCTCGGTGCCGCCGCCCGACAGGCTGCCGGCATAACCGCGCCCGTCCGAAAGGCTCACGCTCACCCCGCCCACGGCATCGGCGTACGACACCCAGTCGACCCCGTCGCCGCCCCGCAGCACATCAGCCCCCAAACCGCCAACCAGCGTGTCAGAGCCGTCGCCGCCGTCGAGACGGTCTGCTCCGGTCCCGCCCTGCAAAAGGTCCTGATCAGCCCCGCCAAAGAGTCTGTCATTGCCGTCCAGGCCCGCCAGGGTGTCGTTGCCGGCATTGCTTAGGATCGTATTGCCTGCGGCATCGCCGGTGAGTTTGTCATTGAAGTTCGATCCAATCAGACCCTCGATGCCGTCATAGACATCGCCCGCCGCTTCGCCCGTGTTCTGTGAGGCATCCGTCAGGCTCGCGACGATACCAGTGGCTGCCGATGCATAGCTCGCTGTGTCGTAACCTGAGCCGCCGTCGAGCAAGTCAGCACCTTGGCCGCCTTTGAGCACGTCATTGTCTAGACCGCCCATAAGGATGTCACAATTGTCGGAACCCATCAGAGTATCTTGGCCGGCTGCACCATATAGGAGGCCCAGACCTTGGAGATTATCCCCCTGACTTGAGCCGATATGGCTTTCAAGGTGTTGAGATTCAGACCCGATCTTAAATGTCAGCGTGCCTGTCTTCTTTATATCGTTCCCAGATGTGCTGACATCGTCGAATACTTCTTTGACAACTTCCAGTCGCTCAAGGAATTCGTCAAATGTCATAAAATAATCATTAATATTTTGCGGAGTTATGCTTTCTTCTGTCCAAATAAAATCTGTGGTCTCTGTATGTGTAATGCCTTCTTCGCCTATTGTTCTCGTCACGGTTTTAACATTATAATTGTAGCTATCCCCCAATAAGAAACTTTTCTCAATGTACTGAGTTACCTCAATCGCGTGCGTTCCATAATCAGTAAAGACGGAACGGCCGCGAAGCCATTCATGTTCGCTAATAGGAATTTGCGATCCTACTTCGTGGACAGTTGTTCCATTCGCGAACTGAGTATCCCTAGTGTATTCACCTGCGTTTTGGTTGATAGATGTATGGCTGATAGTGCCATCTTTATAGCGAACAAATATATCTTTATGGCCATCCGGCGCGATATAGCGCTCTATATATACATCATCCGGAGCAAATATATTTTCTACTGTTCTTCCATCAGGATATGACGTTTTGTATATTTGAGTTCCATCAGGAAGGTATTCAGAAGACTCGATCACTTTATCTTTTGAGACCTGCATTTCGATGGCATAGCCGTCATCACGCGTGAGTCTGTACGTGCTAGTGCCATCCGGTCGGTCGATAGTCTGTTCGGTAAAACTAGGCTGCTGTACGCCATTTTGATCGATGAAGGAGGCATGCTCTGTTGTAGTTGCCTTTATCCCATCCGGCGTCGTGATCTGTTGCTCCCGCAGGCCATCAGTCACAGTTGTGACCACGACAGATCCATCGGGCATAGTTTGTCTAGTAGTTGTATTGCCTGTCGATACGTTACCATCATTATGGACAATGATGGGTCCAACACCATCCACGCCGCCGACGCCTGTGCCAGCTTGTGCGCCGCCATAGCCAACTGTTCCACCATAGGTCGAGTTGTAACGATTCCATTCTTCCTCAATTGAATACATCGTAGCCCCCCACGCCCCGGCCTGTGCCGATCATGGGTGTATTCGGATCAGATTGTCCGAGCTCGTGTAACTCTCATTACGAGTAGGTTTTTAGAAATTATTATCGTTAAAACATTGAATTCTGTACGTTAAATTTAAAATTACCCATACGATATGCAACCTTTGCTACATGCTTGAAATTGAAGCCTCCTTAGCTCTCGCGCTGCACTCACCTATTGCCTCTCTGTTTAAAAGTCCGCCTCAATGACAAAGTGGCAGCGATCCTCTGAAAGCGTTGTGCCATTACCTTTAAGTTTTGGACCCCCGCAGAGGTCGCAGACCGTGAAGCAATTTCTTATATCCCCCCGCTTGTAAGTGTCTTGTAAGAGGCCGGTGCTGCCGCAGGACGTCATGATTCAGAGATCATCTTGAGACAGCTCGGGTTAACCGTTCAAGCGTCGGATAGAATGCCTCTAAAATAGGGAACTAGGCTGTATAGGGTTAAGGAGGCTTCAGCGCTTTCTCATGTACTCAAGTCTTCCTCAGCACGATTCCTTTCTGCACCGCTCCGGCGCCGAACTTGTCGCGGATCTTGTCGATGGCGGCTTCCATGTGGGCTTGGCGGACCACGCTCTGATCGGCGAGATCGCCCTTGTCCGCGTCTGCCGCGTCGCAGAGATCGGCAGCGCCGATGCCGATGAGGCGGAAGGCGGTGCCGTCGCAGGAGGCCTTCAGCAATTGCCGCGCCGGCTCGAACAGCCGGGCGGCGAGCTGGGTCGGGGCTAAGCCCGACCGGGTCCGGGTGAGAAGCCGGAAATCCTTGTCCTTCAGCTTCAGGGTCACGCTCCGCCCCGCGAGTCCGGCGGCCTTGAGGCGGCGGGAGACCTTCTCGGAGAGCCGCCAGAGGATCGGCTCCAGATCCTCGAAGGATCGCAGATCCGTCTCGAAGGTCGTTTCCGCCGAGATGCTCTTCGTCTCCCGCTCCGGCGTTACGGGCCTGCGGTCCTCGCCCCAGGCGAGGCGGGAGAGGCGCTGGGAGTCCCGGCCGAGGGCCTCGAACAGGGTCTTCAGGGGAACGTCCCGCAGATGCGCGATCAGCGTCACTCCGACCTTGGCCAGCCGGGCCTGGGCTGACGCGCCGATGCCGGGGATCATGCCGACGGGCTTGTCGGCAAGGAAATCGGCCGCTTCCTCCCGGCCGATGATGGAGAAGCCGCGCGGCTTCTGGAGGTCGGAGGCGATCTTGGCGAGGAACTTGTTGTAGGAGAGCCCCACGGAGATGCTGATCCCGATCTCTCTCTCCACCTTGTGGGCGAAGCGGGCCAATGTCAGGGCGGGGCTGCCGTGGTGCAGCCGCTCGGTGCCCGTCAGGTCCAGGAAGGCTTCGTCTATGGAGACGGGCTCCACCAGCGGCGTCAGCTCCAGCATGAGCCTGCGCACCTCGCGCCCCGCCTTGCTGTATTTTTCCCCGTTCGGCTTGATCACCACCGCGTGGGGACAGAGCTTCAGCGCCTGGAACATGGGCATGGCGGAGCGCACCCCATAGGTGCGCGCCACGTAACAGGCGGTCGAAACGACCCCGCGCTTGCCGCCGCCGATGATCACCGGCTTGTCGGCGAGGCTCGGATCGTCCCGCTTCTCCACCGCCGCGAAGAAGGCGTCGCAATCCACGTGGGCGATGGAGAGGCTGTCGCGCTCCTTGTGCCGCAAAAGGCGAGGGGACCCGCAGGCCGTGCACCTGTCCGCCAGGGGATCGGCGGATAGGGCCAGGCAATCGCGGCAGAGGGGCGCTTGGCTCATGGGCTTTTGGCTATTCGAACGCGGAGGGCGAGAGGGTCCAGTGGGCCTGCATGATATGCTCGGGCTTGGCGTTCAGCTCCTTGGCGAGGGCGATGAGCAGCGGCTCGTCCGACACCACGTAATCGAGGATGCCGGCAAAGAAGCCTGGGGACGATGCCGCCGAACGGATCGTGTCCGGCCCCAGCCCCGAGACGGCCAGGAAGCGCCCCAGGCGCTCCTCGTCGCTCGTGATGAAGGAAAAGGCCGCCACTGCGACATTTTCCGCCTCTTCGCGGGTAACTCTTTTTAAGGGAGTGTTCATGCTGTCGATTTGCATTTCATCAATAGGTTTGCACCTAACTATACCATCAGACGAAATATAGGGCCGGTGAAGTATGTTTTGGCCCCGGGATAGCGCCAATGAAGAAGACCGTGCTCATTGTTGAGGATAACGAACTCAACATGAAGCTCTTCAACGACCTCCTCGAGGCCCATGGCTATGCGACCCTCAAGACCAGCCATGGCATCGAGGCCATGGAGCTGGCCCGGGCCCATAAGCCGGACCTGATCCTCATGGACATCCAGCTGCCCGAGGTCTCGGGGCTGGAGGTGACCCGCTGGCTCAAGGCCGACGAGGAACTGAAGTCGATTCCCGTGATCGCGATCACCGCCTTCGCCATGAAGGGCGACGAGGAGCGGATTCGGGAAGGGGGCTGTGAAGCCTATATGTCCAAGCCCATCTCCGTGGCGAAGTTCATCGCAACCGTGAAGACCTATCTGGAGGCGGACGGAAAACCCGCCTGATCGGGCCGAATCCGTGGACGGACTGAAGCCGGAGCTTCAGGAAGCCCGGTCATCTCCTTGAGAGAACTTGGCTTTAATTTTTTTGGGAAAATGCCGTTTTCTCGCCACATGTGCGCTTGCATCGGCCGATGTTTCCTATACGTTCAGCCATAGTTTCCGCTTCGAGCGGAAGAAATGCCCTACGGATGCTCAGGTCCGCCGCATCTCCTGGGACTTCGTGGGCTCGGCCAGCCCGGAGGCAGATCGTTGCCTCCTCAACACTGCCTCCGGCTGGCCACCAACTCTTTCGACAAGGCGCCGCGAGGCGTCTTTTGTTTTGGCAGTGTCAGGGGCGGCGGGTTTTCGCGGGAAGCCCATGAAACTTCACACGAATCGATCGATTTATTAAGTTTTACGGCAAGCTGGGCCTTAAGGAAACATCCCGTTAGGGAAATATGCATCCGCATGCGCGATCCGGGGTGCGGTTGCCGCTCCTCCCTGCTAGCCTTGAGCAGCATTGTCCAAACGGGATGAGGGATCATGGACCACCGCACACCTTCGCTGCCGCCCAAATCGGCACTGACCCGCTTTTCCGTCGCGCCCCTGTCCGCCATGACCCGCAGGCTGGCCGATGTCGCTTCCGGCCGTGCGCCGGCCGATCTCGTGATCACGGGCGCGCGGGTCCTCTCGACCTATAGCGAGCGCATCGCGCCGGAGCGGGAGATCTGGCTGGCGGGAGGGCGGATCGCCGCCGTGAAGCCCGCCGGGGCCTACCGGCGGGCGCAGGGGGCGCCGGGCCGGGTCTATGACGCCAGGGGCGGCATCATCGCGCCGGGCCTCGTCGATCCGCACATCCATATCGAGAGCAGCATGGTCACGGCCTGCGCCTATGCGGAGGCGGCTTTGCTCAACGGCACCACCACGATTTTCTGCGACAGCCACGAGATCGGCAACGTGATGGATTCAGCCGGGATCGAGATGATGCTGGAGGATGCCCGCCACGCGCCGCTCTCCATCTTCCTCACCGTGCCGAGCACCGTCCCCGCCACCTCGCCCGATCTCGAAACGGCCGGAGGCGACCTGACGCCGGAGAAGATCGCGGCCCTGTTCGACCGCTGGCCCGAAGCGGCGGCGCTCGGCGAGAAGATGGATTTCGTGCCCGTGACCATGGGCGACGAGCGCAGCCATGCGATCCTCGCGGCGGCGCTGGAGCGCGGCAAGCCGGTATCGGGCCATATCTATGGGCGCGAATTCGTGGCGGCCTATGCGGCGAGCGGCGTTACCGATACTCACGAGGCCATAGACCGGGACATTGCGGACGACCTGCTCGATGCGGGCGTGTGGATTTTCCTGCGCGGCGGACCGCCCACGACGCCGTGGCACTCCCTGCCCGAGGCGATCAAGACGATTACGGAGCTGGGCGCATCGCACAAGCGCGTCTGCGTCTGCACGGACGACCGCGACGCGGACGATCTCATGATGTTCGGTATGGACTGGGTGACCCGGGAAGCGCGGCGCGCGGGTATGAGCCGCGAACAGGCCTGGAGCATGGGCTCGCTCCATCCCGCCACGCGCTTCGGCATGGAGGGCGAGATCGGCGGCCTCGGCGGCGGACGCCGCGCGGATCTGGTGCTGCTCAACGACGATCTCGACGTTCAGAACACATGGTATGGCGGCGAACTCGTGGTCGAAGGGAGGAAGATCACGCCCGTCCTCGACCGGGCGCTGTCGAACCGCTACCGCTATCCGCAGGAAGCCTATCGCACGGTTCACATCCCGAGCGTGCCGAAGCTCATCCCGGACCTGCCGGGCGAGGCCTGCACCGCCAACGTGATCCGGGTCGCTCTGCCGGGCATCGTGCTCTTCCACGACAAGGTCGAGCTGCCGAAGGCGGAGAGCTGGGATGCCTTGCTCTCCGGGAACGATCTCACCTTCGTCACCGTCATCGAGCGCCATGGCCGCACGGGCGGCAAGGGCGTGGCGCACGGCCTGCTCAAGGATTTCGGGCTGAAGAGCGGAGCAGTGGCGAGCAGCGTCGGGCACGACTCCCACAATATCATCGTCGCCGGCACCAACGAGGCCGACATGCGCGTCGCTCTCGAATCGCTCATCGACAGCCAGGGCGGCGTCTGCGTGGTCGATAAAGGTGAAATCCTCGCCATGGTGCCGCTGCCCATCGCGGGGCTTCTCTCCGACAAGCGCGTGACCGAGGTGGCCGAGGAAACGAAGGCGTTGAAGGCGGCCTGGGAAAAGGCCGGCTGCAAGATCCCGTATATGGGCTTCAACCTGATCCCGCTTTCGGTGATCCCGGAGATCCGCATCACCGACAAGGGACTCGTCCTCGTGCCCGAAATGGAGCTGGTGCCTCTCTACGAGCGCTGAGCACTCATCGCGAAAAGCCCTTGCCGTGCATCAATTTGGCACGGGCTTCTTGACCTGTCTCAAGGTAAGATCGGCTTCCGGCACCTATCGTCCCGACGGCATAGGATGCGCAAACGATGGCCGAACCCACCTTGCTGGACCGCACCGGAGACGTCGATGCGCTGCTCGACCTGAAGCGGTCGCCACGCCGATGGGGCGGGCTGCTCTCGGCCCGCCTGCTCGCCGCCGTCATCGTCATGGCGGCGCTCGCGGGAGGCTTTTTCTATCTTTATAATGGCCAGAGCCGCAGCCCGCTTCACTTCGTGACGGAGCCGGTGACGCGCGGCAATCTTATGGTGATCGTGACCGCCACCGGCAGCATCCAGCCTACGAACAAGGTGGATGTATCGAGCGAATTGTCGGGCACCATGCGCAAGGTGTACGTGGACTACAACAGCCCTGTGAAGGTGGGGCAGCCTCTCGCCGAACTCGATACCGACAAGCTGAAGGCGACGGTCGAGAATTCCCGCGCCAAGCTCGAAGCCGCCAAGGCGCTGCTCAACGTCGCGGAGGTGACGGTCTGGGAAACCGAGCAGGACTATAACCGCAAGCAGACTCTCGTTCAGAGGAGCATCAGTTCCGTTCACGATTCCGAGATCGCCCAGGCGCTCTATCGCCGGGCCGTTGCGTCGCTCGCCAGCGCCAAGGCCGAGGTCGGCGTTGCGGAAGCGGACCTGAAGCTGAACGAAACGAACCTGTCGAAGGCCGTCATCTATTCGCCGATCAACGGCGTGGTTCTCAAGCGCAACGTCGATCCGGGCCAGACCGTGGCCTCCACGTTGCAGGCCCCCGTGCTCTTCTCCATCGCGGAGGATCTGACCCAGATGGAAGTGCAGGTGGACGTGGACGAGGCCGATGTCGGCAAGGTGCGGGAAGGCCAGACGGCGACCTTCACGGTCGATGCCTATCCCGACCGGAAATTTCCGGCCACGATCCGTGAGGTGTATTTCGCTTCCGAGGTCGTGCAGGGCGTCGTTACCTACAAGGCCCTGCTCACCGTCGACAATTCCGATCTTCTCCTGCGTCCCGGCATGACGGCGACCGCTCAGATCTCCGTGCAGGAGGTCAAGGATGCGATCCTGGTTCCCAACGCGGCCCTGCGCTTTTCGCCGCCCGAGACCGCGCCTGCGCAGAAGACGAGCCTCCTGCGCAGCATTCTGCCCGGTATGCCGCGGTTCAGGCCCGCGAGCCAGAAGGAGGCTAACGGGCCGGAGCGTAAGGTCTGGATCCTGAAGGGCGATGCGCCTGTGGCCGTCCCGGTAACGGTCGGGGCCACCGACGGTCGGCACACGGAGATCACGGCTGGAGAGATCGAGCCAGACCAGGCCGTGATCGTGGACTCGACGGCGTCATGAAGCCGGTCGGCATCGAGAGGCCGGAAGCGGCTCTCATCGCCTTCGACGGGGTGTCGAAGGTTTTCGGACTGGGCGCGTCCAGCGTAAGGGCGCTGGACCATGTGGATCTCAGGATCGACCAAGGCGAGTTCGTCGCCATCATGGGGCCGTCGGGCTCGGGCAAGTCGACCGCCATGAACATCATCGGGTGTCTCGATGTGCCGACATCGGGCCGGTATCTGTTCAAGGGCCTCGATGTGGGCAGCCTGGACCGCAGGGGACGGGCGTTGCTGCGCCGCCGTTTCCTCGGCTTCGTGTTCCAGGGCTTCAACCTGATCGGACGCACGAGCGCGCTGGAGAATGTCGAGCTGCCGCTCACCTATCGCGGCATCCCGGCGGACGAGCGGCGCAAGCGGTCGCTTCTCGCGCTGGACCGCGTGGGGCTGAAGGAACGCGCGAGTCATGCCCCGAGCGAGCTCTCCGGTGGGCAGCAGCAGCGTGTGGCGATTGCCCGCGCCATCGTGAGCGAGCCCTCGGTGCTCCTGGCGGACGAGCCGACGGGCAATCTCGATACCAGGACGAGCCGAGAGATCATGGATCTGCTATCCGATCTCAACCGGCAGAGCATCACGGTCGTCATGGTCACGCACGAACCGGACATGGCCGCATGCGCCAGGCGCATCATCCGCTTCGTGGACGGCCATATCGAGAGCGACAACCGGACGATGGAGACGGCGTGATGCTCCTCGAAGCGGTCAAACTCGCCCTGGCCTCGATCCGGCGCAATGCGCTGCGATCCTTCCTGACGGTTCTGGGCGTCGTGATCGGCGTCGGCGCGGTCATCGCCATGGTGACCATCGGCAACGGCACCACGGCGAAGGTGACGGCCGATCTCGCGAAACTCGGCAGCAACCTGCTCTTCGTGGCTCCAGGCCAGTTCGGTCCGGGCCGGGCGAGTTCCGATGCCAAGCCCTTCAACGCGCGTGACGTGGAGGCGATGCGCAGCCAGCTTCCCGACGTGCGCGCCGTCGCGCCCGTCGCACAGCGCTCGGTCACGGCGATCCTGGGCAACGAGAGCCGGCTGACCGTCCTCACGGGAACGGACGACGATTTTCTCATCACGCAGGATTGGGGATTGGCGGCGGGGCGTTCGTTCCTCGAAGGCGAACTGCGTGCAGGGCGGGCCGCCTGCATCATTGGGCAGACCGTGCGGGACAAGCTCTTCGGACACGACGACCCTCTCGGGACGAGCCTTCGCGTCAACAATATCTCCTGTGAGGTCATCGGCGTTCTGCAGGCGAAGGGACAATCGAGCTTCGGCACGGATCAGGACGACACGATCCTCATCCCGATCCGCGCCTTTCAGCGCCGCATCGCGGGGAACAGCGACATCTCCCGCATCTATGTCTCCGCCGAGGACAAGGCCGACACGGCCAAGGTGCAGGCCAACATCGAGCGGCTCCTGCGCGAGCGGCGCGGAATCGTCGGCGACAAGGAGGACGATTTCTCCGTCCGCGACATGAAGCAGGTGGTACAGACCATGGCCGGCACCACCGCCGTGCTCACCGGCCTGCTCGGCGCGGTGGCCGCCGTGTCGCTTCTGGTGGGCGGCATCGGCATCATGAACATCATGCTGGTCTCCGTCACCGAGCGGACACGGGAGATCGGCATCCGTCTCGCCATCGGCGCGCTGGAAGGGCAGGTGCTGACGCAGTTCCTCGTCGAGGCGGTCGTGTTGTCGCTGTTCGGCGGCGTGATCGGCATCCTGCTGGGCCTCGGCCTCGCTGGCCTCGCGGCGCGTGGGCTGGGCGTGCCGTTCCTGATCGACCCGGCGATCATTCTCACCGCCTTCGGTTTCGCAGCCCTCGTCGGGGTGATCTTCGGCTATTTCCCGGCCCGCCGGGCCGCCATGCTCGATCCCATCGAGGCGCTTCGGCACGAGTAAGGTCAGGAGGAGCCTGGGCCGGAGACGCGGTTCAGGGCCAGCTCCCTCGTGCGGGCGAGCAGGTCGTCTAGATTCTTCTGGATCTGCTCGAAGGCGAACCCGAGGGCAAAGACCTGCGCGACGGTCCTGCCGGGCAGATCGCGCATGATCGCATCCGCTCTCAGCGCTTCCGATGCGGTCGTGAAATGATCGAGCGCCGCCTGGAAGGCGGCCGCATCAGGCGGCTGCGTGCGATTCCGCAGCGCCTCAGCGATGTCGAGGAGAAGCACGCGCATCGCCTCGTGCAGCGCGGTGAGCGACGGTTCGAGCTTCTTCAGCACGGGAGCGGGCAGGGGCGTGGATGCGGCGCGCCCGATCATCACGAGGTCATGGCGCACCCGGTAGAGAGTGCGGACGAGCGGCTCCGGATCGGGAGCCTCGGTGAGATGGCTCCTGCGCTCCCTGGCCGCCTCTTCCGCCGCGGCTTCCGCTTTCTTGAGCGCGGCGCGGATCTGAGGGTGGAGCTTCTGCAGCGACGCGCGGCTCTTCGGCCCCGCCGTCAATTCGTCGATGAAGGCCGAGACGAGATCCGCATTGAGCGCGACTACATTAGCGGCGGCTTCCGTCATCAGAGTATGGGCCCGCGCAGGCAGCACGAAGAGCGAGACGACGACGCCCACGATGTTGCCGAGGGAGATTTCCAGCACCCGGTCGACGGCCGAGGTGAGGGGGCCTGCGGCCTGTCCCGTCGGAGGAAGCAGCATGATGAGCGACGTGATGGGCGCGACGCGAAAGGACGGCTTGATGGCGGCGAGAAGCGCCAGAGGAAACAGCGCCAGCACGATGCTGAAGGCGAGGCCCGTCGTCGTGTCGTGCGGGACAAAAGCCGCGATTAAACCGCCATAGAGCGCTCCCGCGAGCGTGCCGGTGAACCGCTCGATCGCCGCTTTAAGGGAACCCCCGACACTGGCCTGCATCACGACGACGGCGGTGATCACGGCCCAATAGCCCTGCGGCAGATCGAAGGCGCGGGTCACGGTAAAGGCGAGGGCTCCGGCGATGGTGACGCGCAACGCCAGTTTCAGCTCTGCGGCGCGCGCTGCGAAGCGCTCTCCCGCCGGCCCGATCCATCCCTGCAATGCCATGCGATTCTCCGAATGCAGAGAGAGCATAGAGGGTGGTTCGCGACCGCGCCTATGGCAAGGATGATGCAGCGCCGCGCCTCAATCGAACGGCAGGACCACCAGAGCCGAGCCGCATTCTTCGCATGTTCCGAGAGAGGGCGATGCAATCATCTGCGCCGTACCGCAATCGGGGCAGCCCTTGAGGGCCATTCGAAGCGATCCCTGCATGAGATGCGCGCTTTCGCGAAAGGCTTCGCTCGTTAGGACGACGTTCTCGAACATGGTCGTCTCCCAGAAGCGCCGGGCGCTGACGAGCGGCTGCCTGCAGCGGCCCGATGCGCGTGATCGCCATCGATGCTGCGCCCCTTGCTCGCGGTCGTCAACAAAGCTTTCGAGGAAGCAGCCTCGTGCCGTCAAAGGCGTGTGCCGCGGCCGCGTCCGAGGAAATAGAAGAGCAGGGCTGCGACGACGATGAGGGCGACGAGAATCCAGACCCAATCCATTCCGCTTTGCGGAACGCCCGTTGGGACTCCCCCTGAAGACGTTTGAGCCATGACGATGCCGCTCCAGGCCGTGAGCATCGCAGCCAGCGAGGCTGCCTTGAAGGTCCGCGACATCGCTCTCTCCTTGAGACGCAGCAGGGGTAGAATCAACGTTATCGAAGGCTGCGTCGTTCCTCCGATTGAACGGGAGCAGCAACCGGAACCGTGCGCCGCCTCCTCATGAGTGCCCGCGACAGAAAGGCTCGAGAGACACGTCGACCTGCCGAGTGTATTTTCTAAGTAACCGCCACTCTGGATGAATAAACGTTCATGAAACTATGGTTTAAGCGAATAGAGAAGATGCTTTTGTCGCCAAGCTGTGAACTAAACAAAGACTTGCGGATTTGTCTTCCACGAAGGGATGTTTGTCACTTCTTGAGAGGTTCGTCATGAAGAAGTTGGCTTTGTTGGCGAGTGCTGCCGTCATCAGTATCGCAAGCGTCGGCGCTGCCGAGGCTCAAGCTTGGCGCGGCTATGGATGGCGCGGCGGCTATGGATGGGGCGGTTACGGCTATCATCATAACGGCTGGGGCAACGGCGGAGCCGTCGCGGCAGGCTTGGTCGGCGGCGCGCTCCTGGGCGGCTTACTCACCGCCGCAGCGACGCCGGCCTATGGCTATCCGGCCTACGGCTATGGATACGGCTACCCGGCATATGGGTACGGTTATAGGACCGGCTATCCCGTAGCCTATGGCGGTTACCCTGCTTATTCGTATCCGGCATATTCGTATCCGGCCTACGGCTATTACGCGGCGCCTGCGACAAGGGTCGTCTACCAGCCCGCACCCGTTTACAGGACCCGTGTCGTCTATGCGGCGCCGCGCTACCGGACCCGGGAGGTCTACCGCCAGCCGCGAACGGTGACCCGGGTCGTTTACAGGGACCGGGCCGGCATCGCCCGGCGGGATGTGGTCACGACGGGCTCCATCAACCGGCACCAGGTGCGCCATGTCCGCAGGGTGGAAACGGTCCGCTGAACCCGGCAATGCGGCCGGTCTTGGGACCGTGAGCACCAAAAGCAAAAAACCGCCCCGAAAGGGGCGGTTTTCATATGGGTAGCTTGTACAGGAGCCTTACTTGATCTTGGCTTCCTTGAACTCGACGTGCTTCTTCGCGACCGGATCGTACTTCTTGAAGCTGAGCTTCTCGGTCATGGTGCGCGAGTTCTTCTTCGTGACGTAGAAGTAGCCCGTGTCGGCGGTGGAAACGAGCTTCACTTTGATCGTTGCGGCCTTGGCCATGGTCGGACCTCTTGTTGAGTTCAGGCGCTCGGTTGGCCGTTGAGACTCGCCGAAACGCAAAGGCCGGGCGAACCCGGCCGGAAAATCGTGCCGTTCCCTTGCCCGATTATTGGGAACCAGTCAAGGGCGAAGGGCGGTTTCCCGACCTTCTTCCTGTCCCTCTCAGCCCCTCAAACCGGGCAGGACCGGCACCGGGCGAGGCGCCTACAGCAGCTCCCGCACGAAACGGCCGCGCTGCTGGTAAAAGAACGGAACCGGCAGCTGGGGCCCGAATCCGGCGGCGATCCGGGCTTCGAGTTCTCCGAGGATGACGGTGGTGATCGGCGGCAGATCCAGGGCCTTGGCCTGGGCGATGGTGACCCAGGTCAGCTCTACGAGTTCCGCATCCGGCCCGACGACGCCCTCCACCTCATCGGCGATGGCGGTGCGGTCCACGGCGAAGAATCGGGTGTCGAACCGCCTGACGCGCTTGGGCGGCGTGATCGCCCGGCCGATGAAATGCAGGGATTCGAGATCGGGAAACACGCCCCGTTCCTGAAAGGCGCTCCAGGCGGTGTTCGAGGGCACGCGCTCCGGGCTGCCGTAATCCTTCGTGCCGAGAAGCAGGCCGGTCTCCTCGAAGGTCTCGCGGATGGCGGCGAGCGCCAGGGCCCGGCTGCGTTGGGCCGAGGGGCGCGTGACCCGGGCCATGAGGGCCTGCTCGGCACGCGGATGGAGCGCCCCCGTCACGCTCATGGAACGGTCGCCCGCCTCGATGCGCCCGCCGGGGAAGACGAACTTGCCCGGCATGAACTTGAGGCCCGCGTGGCGCCGGCCCATGAGAACCTTGGGAGTCTTGGGCTTGCGGTCGATGACGATGAGGGTCGCGGCGTCGGCGGGACGGAGGGTCGGAGCCTGGGGATTGGTCTCAGTGGAAACGAGGCGATCCATCCTCGCCAGGGTTTCGGTATCCGTCACGTGCGTTGTCCTCGTCGGCGTTCTTCTTGGTTCGGGCCGCGCCAAAGCCATGCATACCTAGCGCGTATTGCAGCCCCACGACAGCGCCTTTCACGGGCTGGAGCAGGACGAGGCACAGGAGCAGCGTCAGGGCCGGCCAGATCGCGAGATGAAGCCAGAGAGGCATCTCGAGCCTCGTCTCGGTCATAAGGATGCCGTAGCCGATCACGTGTCCGACGATGGTGATGACCACGTAGGGCGGCAGGTCGTCGGCGCGGTGATGGTGAAACGCCGTTCCGCAGGCCTCGCAATTGTCGGCCACCTTGAGGAAGCGGCCGAACAGGCGGCCCTTGCCGCAGCACGGGCAGCCTCCCAGAAAGCCGCGCGCCATGGCCGGCATGACCTTCACCTCATCCGGATCCGCCGGGGATTCCGCGGTCTTGATCGTCAAAGACATTCTGCGTCCTTCTCTCAGGCGCGCCCGCGCCGTTTGACCTTTACCCGCGTCGGCGGCCGGCCGGGAGCCGCCTTGCCGGGCCGTGAGCTGCGGGAGGGACGCTTGGCGCCCTTCTTCCCGCCTCCGGCCTTGCCGGTGAAGCGGCCCTTGGTGAGCAACTCGAAGCGCAGCGCCCCGGCCACGGGCGCGGCCTCCACCAGCCTCACCTCCACCTTGTCTCCGAGGCGATAGGTCTCGCCGGTGTCCTCGCCGCGCATCGAGTGGGTCGCCTCGTCGTAGCGGTAGTAGTCGTTGCCGATGGTCGCGGCAGGGACGAAGCCGTCCGCGCCGGTCTCGTTCAGCTTGATGAATAGACCCGCCTTGGACACGCCCGAGATCTGCCCGTCGAATGTGGCTCCGATCCGGTCGCTCAGGAAGTGGGCGATGAGGCGGTCGATTGTCTCACGCTCCGCCGCCATGGCCCGGCGCTCCGCCGCCGAGATCTTGGCGCTCACCTCGATCAGCTCCGCGCGGGTCGTGGTCGGAGGCAGGCCGTCCTTGCCGAGTTTCAGGGCGGCGATGAGGGCCCGGTGGACGATGAGATCCGCATAGCGACGGATCGGCGAGGTGAAATGGGCGTACCGGCGCAGGTTGAGGCCGAAATGGCCGTAATTCTCCGCCGCGTACTCTGCCTGGGATTGCGAGCGCAGCACCACCTCGTTGATGAAAAGCTGATGCTCGGAGCCTTCGACGCTGCGCAGGATCCTGTTGAACAGCTCCGGCTTCAGGGGGCCTTGGCCCGGAACTTTAAGGCCGATGGAGGCGAGCACCTCGCTCAGGGCCCGCATCTTCTCGAGGGAGGGCTCGTCATGGACGCGGTAGATCAGGTCGGACCCGGCCTTTTCGAGAGCTTCCGCCGCCGCCACGTTGGCGAGGATCATGAACTCCTCGATCAGCCTGTGCGCCTCCAGCCGCTCTGGCACGAAGACGCGGTCCACGGTGCCGTCGGGCTTCAGCACGATCTTGCGTTCGGGCAGGTCGAGAAACAGCGGCTCGCGGATGTCGCGGGCCTTCTTCACGCATTCGTAAGCCGCCCAGAGAGGCTTCAGGATCGCCTCCAGGATCGGTTGCGTGACCTCGTCGGGCCTGCCGTCGATGGCGGCCTGGGCCTGGCTGTAGGAGAGCTTCTCCGCCGAGCGCATCATGATCCGGTGGAAGCTGTGGCGCACCTTGCGCCCGTCCGGCCCGATCACCATGCGCACGGCGAGGGCCGGGCGCGGCTGGTGCGGCCGCAGCGAGCAGAGGTCGTTCGAGATCCGCTCCGGCAGCATGGGCACGACCCGGTCGGGGAAATAGACCGAATTGCCGCGCTCCTGCGCTTCCCGGTCCATGGCGGAGCCCGGCCGCACATAGGCCGCCACATCGGCGATCGCCACGGTGACGATGAAGCCGCCCGCATTGTTCGGATCCTCGTCGCGCACGGCATGAACCGCGTCGTCATGGTCCTTGGCGTCCGGCGGGTCGATGGTCACGAGGGGCAGGTCGCGCCAATCCTCTCGCCCGTCGAGGGTGGCGTGCGGCGCGGCCGCGGCCTCGTCGAGAACCGCCTTCGGGAACTCGTTGGGGATGCTGTGGGCGTGGATGGCGATGAGGCTGATCGCCTTCTCGGACTTGATCGAGCCGAGGCGCTCCTTCACCTTGGCGGTGGGCAGGCCGAAGCGCCCGTGCTTGACGATGGAGACCGCGATCAGATCGCCGTCCTGCGCCTCGCCCTCGTCGCCGGGCCTGATCTGAAGCTCCTGGTCGCGGGCCTTCTTGTCGACGGGGATGAGGCGGCCGCCGCCCTCGGGGAGGGCGCGGAAGATGCCGAGCACCTGCGCCTGCTTTTTGGCGATGATCTTGGTGACACGGCCGGCATAGCGGTGGATGTCCCCTGCCTTCAGCGGATCGACCCTCAGGAGCGCCCGGTCGCCCACGCCCGCCACCGGCATGCCGGGACGCGGCTTGCGGGGCGTGACGATGACGATCGTGGGGATCGCCCCGTGCTCCTCGTCCCACTCCGTGGGGACCGCGATCAGCTCCCCGTCTCGGTCGCGTCTGACGATGTCGGCCAGCACCACGGGGGGCAGCTGCCCAGCCTTGTGAACGCTCTTGCCTCGGCGGTCGACGATGCCTTCGATCTCAAGGTCCTTGAGCACCTGTTTCAGCCAGATCCGGTCGCTGCCCTTGATCCCGAAGCGCTGCGCGATCTCCCGCTTGCCTACCTTGCCCTGGGCATGGGTGATGAAGGAGACGACTTCCTCGCGGGAGGGAAGCGCGGTCGAAGGATCGGCTTTCGAACGTTTGGCCAAGGTCAGAAGCTCATCAGGTTCACGGGGTCTTGTCGCATGCAAGCGGGGCCGCGGCTAGCCCGGGCCGCCCGGTATTCTTGATGACGTTCGGGCGGGATAAGAGATCCACGGGAAACGGAGGCGATGCAGCCAAAAAATAAGGCCCCGATAACGGAGCCTTAAGGAGCCGGCCCGTGGGGGCAGAATGGGCCGGTGAGTTCATAGAACGCACCGGTTCAGGGATGGTTCCAGGCATTTGGAAAATTTTTTTGAAGCTGCTGAGGGCAAGGAGATTTGCAATCAGAAATAGATTTGATGCGATAACTTGTAAGTTATGATTGCGCAGAGGCTGAAGGGTGATGAACCACTTACACATAAAGCGATTCTGCTCGTTTGGAGAGTATGAATAATTTCTAAACAAGATACTAAGTTGCAAGATTTCTATCTTGTATGAGGCTTTCTTATGGCTGCCCGGACCCTTCAGGAAATGCTGGATGAGTACGAGAACCAGTATGGCGTCGCTATATCGTTCAATTATATCGGTTATGGCGGTGTTGTCGTAACACCGGGTACGCAAAATCAAGAAGGCCAGACCATGACTGTCGGTGGCGGTCCGGTCAAACAGCCGACACAGAACGCCCGTGACCTTCCGGGCGACAGTGGTGTCACTGAAGCACATATTACAAACGTCACAGATGAGCTGCATGCGAATGGAGTACGTACTGTCACGTTCGTATGGTCCGATGGGACAAGAGAAATCCAAGAGTATCGGACCGACAAGACGCTGCTCGTGACGCATTATGCCAGCGACGGCGGCAAGGTCGTCGAGCTCTTCGATGTCAATGGCGCAAGCGCCTTCACGGCATTCGACCGGAATGGCGATCTCTACCGCTCTGGGACGAGGGACGGGAAGGGGAACGAGCGCTTTGTTCAGTTCAATCCCGATGACTCCAGAGAAGAGCATGTCCTGAACAGTGACGGATACCACATTTCCGGAAGAAGAACGGACGGCAGCACCTACACTCATGACAGCTATTACGGCCTGCATGAAATACATATTGAAAGGCGCGCCGACGGTACGATTACGGAAAGCTATATCGAAACTTCCTTGCAGGGGCGCGAACTCTACCGCCTCTTCGACAGCGGAGAAACCGGCACCGTGAGGTTGGATCTGCGCAACCAGCCGCTGGGACCCATTGTTGAGACTACTCAGGCGCAGTGGGAACACAGGGTCAGCGAGATCACCGAAAATTATGCCGGCGGCAACACGACCCTCAGAGGCGTCGGAGAAGTCATTATCGGCTCGAGGAAATACAATGTCGAAATGTCGCTCGGGTCTCGTTCAGATGATGAGCTCACCGGCAATGGCATCCTGGCAGGCGGTAATGGAGACGATACTCTCATCGGCGGAGCTAAAGGTGATATCCTGAAGGGTGGCGCTCATGACGATGTGTTGAAAGGCAACGGCGGAGCCGATTTGATCGACGGCGGAGCTGGCGCCGATAGGGCCAGCTATACCTCGGCGACGTCCGGTGTAGTCGTGAACCTTTCGGATTCCTCGCAGAACACCGGGGAGGCAGCGGGCGATACGTTCGACAGCATCGAGGGCCTGATCGGCTCGGCGTATGCCGATAAGTTGGTCGGTAATGCGGAAGCCAACACTCTTGAGGGCCTTGACGGCTCTGACACGCTGGTTGGCGGTTTGGGGGCTGATGTGCTGCGGGGCGGCGACGGGGTCGACTGGGTGTCGTACGCCGATGCCGTGGGCGGGGTGAGCGTGAGCCTTTCGGACGGGCGCGGTTATGCCGGCAGCCTGTCGGGCGGCGGCACCGAGGCGGCGGGCGATGTCTATGACGGCATCGAGAACGTCGAGGGCTCGGCCGGCTCGGACGTGCTCGCCGGCAATGCGGGGAACAACCACCTGCGCGGGCTCGGGTCCGACGACATCCTGCAGGGCGGGGCCGGCGCCGATACCCTCGACGGCGGGGCGGGCTTCAACTGGGCCTCCTATGCCACCGCCACGGCGGGCGTGACCGCGAGCCTGGTCAACCGCTTGGCCAACACCGGCGATGCGGCCGGCGACGTCTACATC
>NZ_JAEA01000023.1 GCF_000518665.1 Microvirga flocculans ATCC BAA-817
CGGCGCCGGCGTCGTCGCCGCCGTGATGGACTAAGCACACAGAGGATCAAAGGACAGCGGCCGGACAACGGTCCAGCCGCTGCCGTTGAGCGAAACGGGGCGCTGCACGTGCAGCGCCCTTTTTCTTTTTCAGCCGCTGGGGGCAAGCGCTCACCTTGGCATCGGCCTGAAGTCCATCTGTGCGGATTCGCAGGAATTCCTGGCGGAATCGGCCGCGCCCCTGGCTTGCGGAAACGCGAGGATCGCGCCGGGGATCTGAGGCGACGCATTGGGTGAGTGAAAATGCTCCGGTCAGGACGGGGATCTGAGAGCAGGGTCTTGCCTCTTCCGGCTTTGGATGCCGCTCGGGTCATTTCTTCCCTGGCTAAATCGTCCTGATCGCAATGAGGATCTTGTGCGATGCCAGGAGAACGTATAAACGGTCCGCATCCCTTAGGAGTGTAGCTCAATCGGCTAGAGCACCGGTCTCCAAAACCGGGGGTTGGGGGTTCGAGTCCCTCCACTCCTGCCAGCGGATCGACAAGGCAGGCGTTTTGCGTTAAAGAGCGCCTCACTGATGGTTTTTCGATAGGCGGCGTGAGGTTCGGAGAACGGCCTCGCGCCCCTTCAATTTGGGCTCAAGCGTGCCCTTAGGAGGACGTCCGCAGCTTCCTGGAAGCCTGTGGATGCAAGGGAAATGGCGAAGACGAACCCGTTCGATTTCATACAGCAGGTCCGCTCGGAAGCCGCGAAGGTGACCTGGCCGACCCGCAAGGAAACCATGATCACGACCGCCATGGTGTTCGTGATGGTCGTGGTGGCGAGCATCTTCTTCCTGGTCGTCGACCAGGTGATCGGCTGGGGTGTGCGCTCGGTGATCCTCGGGCTCGGCGGTTAAGAGGCGGAATAAATGACGAAGCGTTGGTATATCGTCCACGCCTATTCGAACTTCGAGAACAAGGTTGCCCAGTCGATCAAGGATCAGGCGGCGCAGCGCGGCCTCGAGGACAAGTTCGACGAGGTCATGGTTCCGACCGAGAAGGTCGTCGAGGTGCGCCGCGGCCGCAAGGTCGATACGGAGCGCAAGTTCTTCCCGGGCTATGTCCTGGTGAAGTGCGACCTGACGGACGAGGTCTATCACCTCATCAAGAACACGCCGAAGGTGACGGGCTTCCTGGGCGCCGACAAGTCCAAGCCGGTTCCGATTCCGGACCGCGAGGCTGAGCGGATCAAGGGGCAGGTGGCCGAGGGTGTCGATCACCCCAAGCCCTCCGTCAGCTTCGAGGTCGGCGAGCAGGTGCGCGTCTCCGACGGTCCGTTTGCCTCTTTCAACGGCGTCGTCGAGGAAGTCGATCACGCCCGCGCCCGCCTCAAGGTCGCAGTGTCCATCTTCGGCCGCGCGACGCCGGTCGAGCTCGAATACGGCCAGGTCGAGAAGATCTGACCGAAAGGGGAGGCGCACCTTTCCGGTGACGCTTCCGTTGCCCCTCGGAGGGGCTTTCATCCGCGGGAGGTCCGCCCGGTCGCCAGCCGGGGCCAACGGGCTGCACCGCGATCTGCAACTGCCATGCCGCTCGGTTGGCTCCGGGCGGGTGGTCCATTGGGAGCAGTCCTATGGCAAAGAAAATTGCGGGCTACGTTAAGCTTCAAGTGCCCGCCGGCGCGGCCAACCCGTCGCCGCCGATCGGTCCGGCGCTCGGTCAGCGCGGCCTGAACATCATGGAATTCTGCAAGGCCTTCAATGCGAAGACCGCGCAGATGGAGAAGGGCACGCCGATCCCGGTGATCATCACCGCGTATCAGGATCGTTCCTTCACCTTCGAGATGAAGCAGCCCCCGGTCTCGTACTTCCTCAAGAAGGCCGCGAAGATCGACAAGGGTTCGCAGACCCCCGGCAAGGGCGGCACCGTCGGTCGCGTCACCCGCGACCAGATCCGCGAGATCGCCGAGAAGAAGATGGTCGATCTCAACTGCGACACCGTGGAATCCGCCATGGCCATGATCGAGGGCTCCGCGCGCTCGATGGGCATGGAAGTGGCGTAAGGAGGGCATGATGGCTGTGAAAGAAGGTAAGCGCATCCGCTCTGCCCGCGAGGGCATCGACGCCGCCAAGCTCTACCCGATCCAGGACGCGGTGAAGCTGATCAAGGAACGCGCCAAGGCGAAGTTCGACGAGACCATCGAGATCTCGATGAATCTCGGCGTCGATCCCCGCCACGCCGACCAGATGGTCCGCGGCGTCTGCAACCTGCCGAACGGCTCCGGCCGTACGGTCCGCGTCGCCGTCTTCGCCCGCGGCGCCAAGGCTGACGAAGCCAAGGCCGCCGGTGCCGACGTGGTGGGCGCCGAGGATCTCTTCGAGATCGTCAACGGCGGCACGATCGAGTTCGACCGCTGCATCGCCACCCCCGACCTGATGCCGCTCGTCGGCCGTCTCGGTAAGGTTCTCGGCCCGCGCGGCCTGATGCCGAACCCGAAGGTCGGAACGGTGACCATGGACGTCAAGGGCGCCGTCGAGGCCGCCAAGGGCGGCGCCGTCGAGTTCCGCGTCGAGAAGGCCGGTATCGTCCATGCCGGTATCGGCAAGGCCTCCTTCGACGAGGGCAAGCTGGTGGAGAACATCAAGGCTTTCGCCGATGCCGTCTCCAAGGCCAAGCCCGCGGGCGCCAAGGGCACCTACATCCAGCGCGTCGCGATCTCCTCGACGATGGGCCCGGGCGTGAAGGTCGATCCTTCGTCCGTGCTGAACGGCTAAGGCTGTCCTTTAAAGGATCTCCGGAAGGCCGGCGTTTTCGGACGCCGGCCTTTTCCTATGCCGAGGCCGTGCCGCCCGGCTTCGTGACGGTCCGCAGGGCCGTTGTTCACGCGGCAGACATTGCCGGAACGCTCTGGATCGCTCCTGAAACCACTCCCGGCCGGCCGGCCGGTTCGATTCGAGCGGGCAGGGTGGTCAAAGCCCTAGTGCGAACCTGTGGTCGGACCCGGCGATGGGCCCTTAGAAGGCGCTGCGGGTCATAAAATCCTTAAAACTTATGCCTCGTACCCCTCTTGGCAGAGGGGAAAAAAGGGATTATAGAAGCTCTTTGAGTTTCCAATATATGCCGAGGCTCCGCTTTTGCGCGGGCTTCAGGCTGTGAATCCGTCCCGGAGACGGGGCGGTGACAGGCCGGCGAGCCAAAGGGTGACCTTTGGCGCGTTCCGGCTATGTCCTGTCCAAGACTGCAGGTGCTGGTTCGCCAGTTTAATTCGTAAGGGCCTGCATAGACGGGGAAGCCGAGTTTGACACCTGTTCAACGCAGGTGAAGGGAGTCGGTTCGAACCATCTCACCCGGTGCGCCGTCAGGCGTCATTTGGGGGACAGGGCTTGCGAGAGCGTCGTTTGAGATGCTTCGGACGCAAGTCCGGGCCTTGAACGGCAAATGTAACCGGCGGAGATTTCCGCCAACCGGAGAGAGCCCAGTGGAAAGAGCAGCAAAGCGCGAGCTCGTCTCGACTCTCAACGACGTGTTCAACACCACGAGCGTCGTTGTTGTCGCCCACTATGCTGGCCTCACGGTCGCCGACATGCAGAAGCTGCGCGCGCAGATGAAGCAGGCCGGCGCCACCGTGAAGGTCGCGAAGAACCGCCTCGCCAAAATCGCTCTCGAAGGCACGGACGTCGCGTCCATCTCGGGCCTTATGAAAGGTCCGACCCTGATCGCTTATTCGAGCGATCCGGTCGCGGCGCCCAAGGTCGCTGTCGATTTCGCCAAGGCTAACGAGAAGCTCGTTATCCTCGGTGGCGCGATGGGCGCGACCGCTCTGAACGTGGATGGAGTGAAGGCGCTTGCCACGCTTCCGTCCCTCGATGAACTGCGCGCTAAACTGGTCGGCCTGGTCCAGGCTCCGGCCACGAAGATCGCTCAGCTCAGCACGGCGCCGGCGGCAAAGCTCGCCCGCGTGTTCGGAGCCTATGCCAAGACAGGCGAAGCGGCGTGAGGCCGTAACCTCAATCACTAACCCGTTCGAACCGAACTTAAGGAAATCAAAATGGCTGATCTTGCCAAGCTCGTTGACGATCTGTCGTCGCTGACCGTTCTCGAAGCCGCTGAGCTCGCGAAGATGCTCGAAGAGAAGTGGGGCGTTTCCGCTGCCGCTGCCGTCGCCGTTGCCGCTGCTCCGGCTGCCGGCGGCGCTGCTGCCGCTGCCGAGGAGAAGACCGAGTTCACGGTCGTTCTCGCTTCTGCCGGCGACAAGAAGATCGAGGTCATCAAGGAAGTCCGTGGCATCACGGGCCTGGGCCTGAAGGAAGCTAAGGACCTCGTCGAAGGCGCTCCGAAGACCATCAAGGAAGGCGCTGCCAAGGACGAAGCCGAGAAGATCAAGGCGACCCTCGAGAAGGTCGGCGCCAAGGTCGAGCTTAAGTAATTTTGCGGCCCTTCGGGGTCGCGGGGTTACCCCCGAGAGATCGGGGCTCAAAACACACGGTCCCGGGCGATTTTGCCTGGGGCCGTTGTGTCGTCAAAGAGGTCGGGCTTCTTGGCGGCACGTGGAGCGGTCCGAAACGGACCTGAATTCTTGCGGTTAGCGGGCGGCAGAGCCGCCGGCGGCTAATCGAGGCTCCTGGCTTCTCAGGGTTCTCGATTAGCCGTGTATGAGGAACGAGGTCCAGATGGCCAACACACTGATCGGCCGGAAGCGCATTCGCAAGTTCTTCGGGAAAATCAACGAAGTGGCGGAGATGCCGAACCTGATCGAGGTTCAGAAGGCATCCTACGACCAGTTCCTGATGGTCGAAGAGCCAAAGGGCGGCCGGCCGGAAGAGGGCTTGCAAGCCGTCTTCAAATCGGTTTTCCCGATTTCGGACTTTTCGAATACTGCCCTGCTCGAATTCGTGAAATACACGTTCGAGCCCCCGAAATACGACGTGGACGAGTGCCGCCAGCGGGGCATGACCTTCGCTGCGCCGCTCAAGGTCACGCTGCGCCTCATCGTGTTCGATGTGGACCCCGACACCGGCGCCCGCTCCGTGAAGGACATCAAGGAGCAGGACGTCTACATGGGCGACATGCCGCTCATGACGGACAACGGCACCTTCATCGTGAACGGCACCGAGCGCGTGATCGTGTCCCAGATGCACCGTTCGCCTGGTGTGTTCTTCGACCACGACAAGGGCAAGACCCATTCCTCGGGCAAGCTGCTCTTTGCCGCCCGCATCATTCCCTATCGCGGCTCCTGGCTCGACATCGAGTTCGACGCCAAGGACATCGTCTACGCGCGCATCGACCGCAAGCGTAAGATCCCGGTCACGTCGCTGCTCTATGCCCTGGGCCTGGACGGCGAGGAGATCCTCAAAACCTTCTACAACCGCATCACCTATACCCGTGACGGCGACGCCTGGTCCGTGCCGTTCGATGCGGAGCGCATGAAGGGCTTCAAGGCCTCCGTCGACCTGATCGATGCCAAGTCCGGCGAGATCGTGCTCGAGGCGGGCAAGAAGCTGACCGCCCGCACGGCCCGCCAGCTGGCCGAGAAGGGCCTCAAGGCGCTGCGCGCGACCGACGAAGACCTCTATGGCCAGTATATCGGCGAGGATCTCGTGAATCCCTCCACCGGCGAGATCTATGCCGAGGCGGGCGACGAGATCACCGAGAAGCTGCTGAAGGGCCTGGAAGAGGCCGGGTTCACCGAAATTCCGGTGCTCGACATCGACCACGTGACGGTCGGCCCGTATATCCGCAACACGCTCGCCATCGACAAGGCTTCCTCCCGCGAGGACGCCCTGTTCGACATCTATCGCGTCATGCGTCCGGGTGAGCCGCCGATCCTCGAGACAGCGGAAGCCATGTTCAATTCGCTGTTCTTCGATGCCGAGCGCTACGACCTCTCGGCCGTCGGCCGCGTGAAGATGAACATGCGCCTCGACCTCGACGCCGAGGACACCGTGCGCACCCTGCGCCGCGAGGACATCCTGGCGGTGACGAAGGCGCTCGTGGACCTGCGCGACGGCAAGGGCGAGATCGACGACATCGATCACCTCGGCAACCGCCGCGTGCGCTCGGTCGGCGAGCTCATGGAGAACCAGTACCGTCTGGGCCTGCTGCGCATGGAGCGCGCGATCAAGGAGCGCATGTCGTCCGTCGATATCGACACGGTCATGCCGCAGGATCTGATCAACGCGAAGCCGGCGGCTGCCGCCGTGCGCGAGTTCTTCGGCTCCTCGCAGCTCTCGCAGTTCATGGACCAGACCAACCCGCTCTCCGAGGTCACGCACAAGCGTCGCCTTTCGGCCCTTGGCCCGGGCGGTCTGACCCGCGAGCGCGCCGGCTTCGAGGTGCGCGACGTTCACCCGACCCATTACGGCCGCATCTGCCCGATCGAGACGCCGGAAGGCCCGAATATCGGCCTCATCAACTCGCTGGCCACCTTCGCCCGCGTCAACAAGTACGGCTTCATCGAGACGCCGTTCCGCCGCGTGCGCGACAGCCGCGTGACGGACGAGGTGATCTACCTCTCGGCCATGGAAGAGGCGAAGTACAATATCGCCCAGGCCAACTCGACGCTCGATGCCAACGGCACCCTCACGGAAGAACTCGTGATCTGCCGCCGCGCCGGTGAAAACATCGTCGTTTCCCCCGACCGCGTGGACCTCATGGAGGTGTCGCCGAAGCAGCTCGTGTCGGTCGCCGCCGCGCTCATCCCGTTCCTCGAGAACGACGACGCGAACCGCGCCCTCATGGGCTCGAACATGCAGCGTCAGGCCGTGCCTCTGGTTCAGGCTGACGCTCCGTTCGTCGGTACCGGCATGGAAGCGGTTGTGGCCCGTGACTCGGGCGCGGCCATTGCGGCCCGCCGCACCGGCGTCGTCGACCAGGTGGACGCGACCCGTATCGTCATCCGCGCGACGGAGAACACGGATCCGACCCGTCCTGGCGTCGACATCTATCGTCTCCAGAAGTTCCAGCGCTCCAACCAGTCGACCTGCATCACGCAGAAGCCGCTGGTCCGCGCCGGCGACCTCGTGCGCAAGGGCGACATCATCGCCGACGGTCCGTCGACCGAGTACGGCGAGCTGGCGCTCGGCCGGAACGTGCTCGTCGCGTTCATGCCCTGGAACGGCTACAACTTCGAAGACTCGATCCTGCTTTCCGAGCGGATCGTGAAGGAAGACGTCTTCACCTCGATCCACATCGAGGAGTTCGAAGTGATGGCCCGCGATACGAAGCTGGGTCCTGAGGAAATCACGCGCGACATTCCGAACGTGTCGGAAGAGGCGCTGAAGAACCTCGACGAGGCCGGCATCGTCTATATCGGCGCCGAAGTTCACGCCGGCGACATCCTCGTCGGCAAGATCACGCCGAAGGGCGAAAGCCCGATGACGCCGGAAGAAAAGCTCCTGCGCGCCATCTTCGGCGAGAAGGCCTCCGACGTTCGCGATACCTCGCTGCGCGTGCCCCCGGGCGTGACGGGAACCATCGTCGAAGTCCGCGTCTTCAACCGTCACGGCGTCGACAAGGACGAGCGCGCCCAGGCCATCGAGCGCGAGGAGATCGAGCGTCTCGCCAAGGACCGCGACGACGAGCAGGCGATCCTCGACCGCAACACCTATGCGCGTCTGGCCGAGATCCTCTCGGGCAAGAGCGCCGTTGCGGGCCCCAAGGGCTTCAAGAAGGACACGAAGATCACCCGTGACCTGCTGAACGAGTATCCCCGTTCGCAGTGGTGGCAGTTCGCGGTCGAAGACGATGCTCTGATGACCGAGATCGAGGCCATGCAGAAGCAGTACGACGAGTCGAAGAAGCGCCTCGAGCAGCGCTTCCTCGACAAGGTCGAAAAGCTGCAGCGCGGCGACGAGCTACCTCCGGGCGTCATGAAGATGGTCAAGGTCTTCGTGGCCGTGAAGCGCAAGATCCAGCCGGGCGACAAGATGGCCGGCCGTCACGGCAACAAGGGTGTCGTGTCGCGCATCGTTCCCATCGAGGACATGCCGTTCCTCGAGGACGGCACCCACGCGGACATCGTGCTCAACCCGCTCGGCGTGCCGAGCCGCATGAACGTCGGTCAGATCCTCGAGACGCATCTCGGCTGGGCGGCTGCCGGTCTCGGCAAGCAGGTCGCCCAGGCGGTCGACGCCTACATGAAGAGCGGCAAGTCCAAGGCGCTGCGCGAGCAGCTGGTCTCGATCTACGGGGATCTTCCGGAGATCAAGGAGGCTTCCGACGAGGAGCTGGTCGAGCTCGGCAACAAGCTGCGCCGCGGCGTTCCCTTTGCCACGCCCGTCTTCGACGGCGCGAAGGAGGCGGACATCGAAGCCATGCTGCAGAAGGCGGGCCTCGATCCGTCGGGCCAGGTCACGCTCTATGACGGCAAGACTGGCGAGCCTTTCGACCGCAAGGTGACCGTGGGCTACATCTACATGCTGAAGCTCCACCACCTCGTGGACGACAAGATCCACGCCCGCTCCATCGGCCCCTACAGCCTCGTCACCCAGCAGCCGCTGGGCGGCAAGGCCCAGTTCGGCGGCCAGCGCTTCGGCGAAATGGAGGTGTGGGCGCTCGAGGCTTACGGCGCCGCGTACACGCTGCAGGAAATGCTCACGGTCAAGTCGGACGACGTGGCCGGCCGTACGAAGGTCTACGAAGCCATCGTTCGCGGCGATGACACCTTCGAGTCGGGCATTCCGGAGAGCTTCAACGTTCTCGTGAAGGAAATGCGTTCGCTCGGCCTCAACGTGGAGCTGACCAATTCCAAGCGCGCAGCCAACGAGCCGGAGCAGCTGCCTCCGTCCGAGGCTGCGGAGTAACGCGCTTCAAGTTTGACCATTGGCCGCGGCGATGATGCCGCGGCCCCATGCAATTGCCGGTGAGGGTGCTTTTTAAGGCGCCTTCCAGCCCAGGAGACGGCGATGAATCAAGAGGTCATGAATCTCTTCAACCAGACGGCCCAGCCGCAGACTTTCGATCAGATCAAGATCTCGATCGCGAGCCCTGAGAAGATTCTGTCCTGGTCCTACGGCGAGATCAAGAAGCCGGAGACCATCAACTACCGCACGTTCAAGCCCGAGCGCGACGGCTTGTTCTGCGCGCGCATCTTCGGCCCGATCAAGGACTACGAGTGCTTGTGCGGCAAGTACAAGCGCATGAAGTACAAGGGCGTCATCTGCGAGAAGTGCGGCGTCGAGGTCACCCTCGCGCGCGTCCGTCGCGACCGCATGGGCCACATCGAGCTGGCTGCCCCCGTCGCTCACATCTGGTTCCTCAAGTCCCTGCCGAGCCGCATCGGTCTGCTGCTCGACATGACCCTGAAGGATCTGGAGCGCATCCTCTATTTCGAATCCTACATCGTCGTCGATGCCGGCCTGACGCCCCTGAAGGACCGTCAGCTCCTCACCGAGGAGGAGTACATCCGCGCTCAGGACGAGTACGGCGAGGACAGCTTCACCGCCATGATCGGCGCGGAAGCCATCCGCCGCATCCTGCAGGAGCTCGATCTGGAGAAGACCGCGCAGGAGATCCGTGAGGAGATCGCGGTCACCACGTCGGAGCTGAAGCCGAAGAAGCTCATGAAGCGCCTCAAGATCATCGAGGCGTTCATCCAGTCGGGCAACAAGCCCGAATGGATGATCATGACCGTGGTTCCGGTGATCCCGCCGGACCTGCGTCCGCTCGTGCCGCTCGACGGCGGCCGCTTCGCGACCTCGGACCTGAACGACCTCTACCGCCGCGTCATCAACCGCAACAACCGCCTGAAGCGGCTGATGGAGCTGCGCGCTCCGGACATCATCGTCCGCAACGAGAAGCGCATGCTCCAGGAGGCGGTGGATGCCCTGTTCGACAACGGCCGCCGCGGCCGCGTCATCACGGGCGCCAACAAGCGTCCGCTGAAGTCGCTCGCCGACATGCTGAAGGGCAAGCAGGGCCGCTTCCGCCAGAACCTGCTCGGCAAGCGCGTCGACTATTCGGGCCGTTCGGTCATCGTGGTGGGACCGGAGCTGAAGCTCCATCAGTGCGGCCTGCCGAAGAAGATGGCTCTCGAGCTCTTCAAGCCGTTCATCTACGCCAAGCTCGACGCGCGCGGCCTGTCCGCCACCGTCAAGCAGGCGAAGAAGCTCGTCGAGAAGGAGAAGCCCGAGGTCTGGGATATCCTGGACGAGGTCATCCGCGAGCATCCGGTTCTCCTGAACCGCGCTCCGACGCTGCACCGTCTCGGCATCCAGGCCTTCGAGCCCACCCTCATCGAGGGTAAGGCGATCCAGCTGCACCCGCTCGTCTGCGCCGCGTTCAACGCGGACTTCGACGGCGACCAGATGGCCGTCCACGTGCCGCTCTCGCTCGAGGCTCAGCTCGAAGCCCGCGTGCTGATGATGTCGACCAACAACATCCTGCACCCGGCCAACGGTCAGCCGATCATTGTGCCGTCGCAGGACATCGTTCTCGGCCTCTACTATCTCTCCATCGTCTCCGACGGCCAGCCCGGACAGGGCAAGGCCTTCGCCGACATGGGCGAGATCGAGCACGCCCTGAACGAGAAGGTCATCACGCTCCACACCAAGATCCGCTATCGCTGGGAAGGCATCGGCGAGGATGGCCAGCCGGTCACCAGGATCGTCGAGACGACGCCCGGACGCGTCATGCTCTCGCGCCTCCTGCCCAAGCATCCGGCCCTCTCCTTCGACGTCGTGAACAAGCTCATGACGAAGAAGGAGATCTCCAACATGATCGATGCCGTGTACCGGCATTGCGGTCAGAAGGAGTCGGTGATCTTCTGCGATCGCATCATGGGCCTCGGGTTCTACAACGCGTTCAAGGCCGGCATCTCGTTCGGCAAGGACGACATGGTGATCCCGGAGAACAAGTGGCAGATCGTCGAGGAGACCCGTGCCCTCGCGAAGGACTACGAGCAGCAGTACCAGGACGGCCTCATCACTCAGGGCGAGAAGTACAACAAGGTTGTCGACGCCTGGGCGAAGTGCTCGGATCGCCTCGCGGCCGAGATGATGAACCGCATCTCGACGGTGCAGAAGGACGATCAGGGCCGCGACAAGCCGGTCAACTCGATCTATATGATGTCCCACTCGGGCGCCCGCGGTTCGCCGGCCCAGATGAAGCAGCTCGCCGCCATGCGCGGCCTCATGGCCAAGCCGTCCGGCGAGATCATCGAGACGCCGATCATCTCGAACTTCAAGGAAGGCCTGGACGTTCTCGAGTACTTCAACTCGACCCACGGCGCACGTAAGGGCCTGGCCGACACCGCGCTCAAGACGGCGAACTCGGGTTACCTGACCCGCCGCCTCGTCGACGTGGCGCAGGATGCGGTCATCCGTGAGACGGATTGCGGCACCGAGAAGGGCATCAAGATGCGCGCCATCATCGACGCCGGCCAGGTGGTCGCGTCGCTGGCGTCCCGTATCCTGGGCCGCTCGACCGCCGAGGATCTCGTCGCGCAGGACGGCACCGTTATCGTTCCGAAGGGCACGATGATCGAGGAGCAGCACCTCGAGGCCATCGGCGCCGCCGGTATCCAGGAAGTGAAGATCCGTTCCGTGCTCGTCTGCGAGTCCAAGAACGGCGTCTGCGCGACCTGCTACGGCCGCGACCTGGCTCGCGGTACTCCGGTCAACCACGGCGAGGCTGTCGGCGTGATCGCGGCGCAGTCCATCGGCGAGCCGGGTACGCAGCTTACCATGCGCACCTTCCACATCGGCGGCGCGGCCCAGATCGCCGACTCGTCCTTCATCGAGTCGAGCTTCGAGGGCAAGATCGGCTTCCGCAACAAGAACATCGCGCGGAACTCCGATGGCGATCTCGTGGTCATGGGCCGCAACGTGGCCGTGGTGATCACGGGTCCGGACGGAGCCGAGCGGGCGGTTCACCGCCTGCAATACGGCTCGCGCCTGAAGGTGGACGAGGGCGACACGATCAAGCGCGGCCAGCGCATCGCCGAGTGGGACCCGTATTCCCGTCCGATCCTCACCGAGGTCGACGGCACGGTGGGCTACGAGGACCTGGTGGACGGCGCCTCGATGATCGAGTCGATGGACGAGTCGACCGGCATCGCGAAGCGCGTGGTCATCGACTGGCGCGGCTCGACCCGCACGGCCGACCTGCGCCCGGCGGTGGTCGTTCAGGGCTCCGGCGGCAAGGTGGCCAAGCTCGCCCGTGGCGGCGACGCCCGCTACCTGCTGCCCGTGGATGCGATCCTCGCGGTCGATCCCGGCTCGAAGGTCAAGGCCGGTGACGTTCTGGCCCGCGTCTCGACGGAGAGCGCCAAGACCCGCGACATCACGGGCGGTCTGCCGCGCGTGGCGGAGCTGTTCGAGGCCCGTCGTCCGAAGGATGCCGCCATCATCGCGGAGAAGTCCGGCACGATCCAGTTCGGCCGCGACTACAAGAGCAAGCGTCGCCTGACGCTGAACCCGCATGACGGTTCCGAGCCGGTGGAGTACCTGATCCCGAAGGGCAAGCACATCCACCTGCAGGATGGCGACGTGGTCGAGGTCGGTGACTTCATCGTCGACGGCAACCCGGCTCCGCACGACATCCTGGCGATCAAGGGCGTCGAGGAACTGGCGGCCTACCTCGTGAACGAGATCCAGGAGGTCTACCGCCTCCAGGGCGTGCTCATCAACGACAAGCACATCGAGGTGATCGTTCGCCAGATGCTGCAGAAGGTCGAGATCACCGATGGCGGCGACAGCGAGTTCCTCGCGGGCGAGCAGGTCGATCGTCTCGAGTTCGAGGAGAGCAACGAGCGTCTCGTGGCCGAGAAGAAGAAGCCCGCCGAAGGCGTGCCGGTTCTGCTCGGTATCACCAAGGCCTCGCTCCAGACCCGCTCCTTCATCTCGGCGGCGTCCTTCCAGGAGACCACCCGCGTTCTCACCGAGGCGGCGGTCAACGGCAAGGTCGACACCCTCGAGGGCCTCAAGGAGAACGTCATCGTCGGCAGCCTGATCCCGGCTGGCACGGGCGCGATGACCGCTCAGATCAAGGCTGTCGCAACCCACCGCGACGAGCTGATCCTGCAGCAGAAGCGTTCCGAGTCCCAGGCTCAGGTCAGCGAGCTGCCTCCTGCGGCCGAGTAAGCCGCAAGGACATCGAAAAGCGAAAAGGCCGCCCCTCCGGGCGGCCTTTTTCATGCGCGCCGTCGCCGGTCAGCTGATGCGGAGCAGGCCGAGCTTGGTCAGCAGGAGGAGACCCTGGATCGTCGTAGAGGGCGATGCGCCCCGTGGCGTGCCGAGAATGTCCTTCACGGTCGCTCCCGCGCCGACCTGACGCCACAGATCGAGCAGAGAGGCGGACGACAGATTCCGGCACGCATTCACGAGGCTGGCCTTGAGGGCAAGCCGATCCGAGACCATGGCCTCGTCGATGCCGGCGACTTGGGTGAGCCGGTGCTGGCCAGACAGGGCGGCGGACGGGAAGCTCGCGAAAAGCTCGAACGGATCGGGGCGGGCGGGCCAGTAGCCCGCCTGCGGCTTGGGGGAGGGCGCTGGAGATGCCGTATCCGATGCCCTGATCGCCGCGAGTTCGCGCCAGAGTGCTTCATAGGCCCCGACGATGACCTTCCAGTCGAAGATCTCCCTGGCCCGCGCGGCTCCGCTCTCGCCCATGCGGCGGCGCAGCTCCGGATCGGAAGCGAGGTGCTCGAAGGCCGCTTCCGTTTCGTCGATATCGACAGCAACGGCGGTCGAAGCCTGGCCGATATAGGAATCGTAGCTGTCGATCCCCAAAGCATGGCGGGCTGCAAGGCGCTGTCCCGCGCCGGGCGGGGCGGCAAGCGTCCGGATGGCAAACCCGTCGATGCCGTTCCGGACCGTATCCTTGTACCCGTCCCAGTCCGTCACCACGACGGGCAGCCCCGCGGCCATAGCCTCGATCGGGGTGAGGCCGAAGGTTTCCTGGATATTGTCGGATAGGGAGCAGAAGACATCGGCGGCGCCCCAGGCCCGAGCCCGAAGCTCCGGTTCCCGCCCATCCAGCACGATGGACCTCACGGAGGGGCAAAGCTGGGCCCGCGCATCCGCGAGGGCCTGGGCGATAGGCTCGTTGGCGGTCCAGCCGCATTCGATCAGCACGACCCGGTGCCGCCGCGCCAGCCGTTCCAGGGCGAGATACATCGGAACGGGATTGGCCTTGGCGTGAAAGGACAGGCGGCCCAGGAACAGCACGGCAAAGTCGCCGGGCTGGAGGCCGAGCACGGCACGGGCGCCATCCCTTCCATCCCGGTGCCGGGCCTGCGCCGCGCAATCGACTCCCAAGGGAATCACGGGGAGCTGCGGCCTGATGAAGCGGCCGGCTCCCAGGCGGGAAGAAAGATACTCTTCCTGGCGGGCGAAGAGGGTTTGGATCACCTCCCGGGAGGCCCTTGAGGTGCAGATGATTGCATCCCATGGCTGGATCGGCGCCGTCGGAAGGTCCGTGATGCCGTCCATGGCCTTGGCAGAGGAGAGCGTGTGGTTGATCCCGCAGAGGCTCCAGGAGCGGGGGCCATGAAGCTCCCGCTGCCAGGCCTGGGCCGGATTGATCGGGCTGGGGGTGAAGAGGCAACCCACCTGGGCAAGCGCCGCCGCCTTGGCCGGAACGATGTATTGCGGGGCATCGGCAGGGCGGAAGCTCTTGATGAATTTGCAAAATTCTTCCCCGATCTTGCCATCGCGCACATAGCCGATCAGGTCCTTGCCGGAGGAATAGCGGGCGAAGGCGGACAAGAAGCCATGCCCCGCGAAATGACGGCCCATAGGCTTCCCATGGGTTACGTCATAAGCCTCGGGCTCGAAATGGATCGCCGCAGTCACGGAAGCCGTCCTCCCCGTTGTCAGGGTTACTCCATAACCTTGCACCCGTTTGCGGGAAAGCCTAGGAGGGGAGGGACGAGGGTTTCTCTTGCGCGAAAGCGGCCCCTTTCTGGATCGTTACCGAAAAGTGTTGACTTTCCACGACTCGGGAGCTACAGAGACCGGACTTTCCGGCTGGCCGTAGGTTTCTGCCAGTCGAAGCGCCTAGCTTCGACCGATGCCACCTAAACGCTGCCGAACTCAACCTTGACTGACACATGTCAGATTTAGGGCACGACCGCGGTGAGAATGATCGTGGTCCTCTGCAATCGCACCGCGCCAGGGGCTTAACCCAAGTCAATGGCGTGGCTTCGTTTTGTGCAGCCTCAGAGGTCTGCAAAAAACGTCGAAATGCGGCGTTAAACCGTTGAAGACACTCGAAGGCCACCGGGTCGGTGGCTGGTGAAAGAGGGCACAGGATGCCAACGATCTCTCAGCTGATCCGCAAGCCGCGGACGGCGCAAAAGAGCCGGAATAAGGTTCCCGCGCTTGAGGCCTGCCCGCAGAAGCGTGGCGTGTGCACGCGCGTTTATACCACGACCCCGAAGAAGCCGAACTCGGCTCTGCGTAAGGTCGCCAAGGTTCGTCTGACGAACGGGTTTGAAGTCATCGGGTACATCCCGGGTGAAGGTCACAACCTTCAGGAGCACTCCGTGGTCATGATCCGCGGTGGCCGCGTGAAGGACCTTCCGGGTGTCCGCTATCACATCCTCCGCGGTGTTCTCGACACCCAGGGCGTGAAGAATCGTAAGCAGCGTCGTTCGAAGTACGGCGCGAAGCGGCCCAAGTAAGCCGTCAACCGTTATTGAGGTCGGAGTCAGCTCATGTCTCGCCGCCACAGCGCCGAAAAGCGTGAGATCATCCCGGACGCCAAGTTCGGCGATATCGTCGTCACGAAGTTCATGAATTCCATCATGTACGACGGCAAGAAGTCCGCCGCCGAAAGCATCGTCTACGGTGCCTTCGACGTCATCGAGAGCCGCGCCAAGGCGAACCCGCTGGAAGTTTTCAAGCAGGCCCTCGACAACGTCGCTCCGGCGATCGAGGTCCGTTCCCGCCGCGTCGGTGGTGCGACCTATCAGGTTCCGGTCGAAGTTCGTTCCGAGCGCCGTCAGGCTCTCGCGATCCGCTGGATCATTCAGGCCGCTCGCGGCCGCAACGACAAGACCATGGTCGAGCGTCTCTCCGCCGAACTGCTCGATGCCTCGAACAACCGAGGCAATGCCGTGAAGAAGCGCGAAGACACCCACCGTATGGCGGAAGCCAACCGTGCGTTCTCGCATTACCGCTGGTAAAGGCCTGAGGAGCTGAGCGATGCCCCGCACGCACGCGATTGAGGACTACCGCAATTTCGGCATCATGGCCCACATCGATGCCGGCAAGACCACGACGACCGAGCGCATCCTTTACTACACCGGTAAGTCCCACAAGATCGGTGAAGTGCACGAGGGTGCCGCCACCATGGACTGGATGGAGCAGGAGCAGGAGCGTGGCATCACGATCACGTCCGCTGCCACCACCTGCTTCTGGAACGGCAAGCGTCTGAACATCATCGACACCCCCGGCCACGTCGACTTCACTATCGAGGTGGAGCGTTCGCTGCGCGTGCTCGACGGTGCCGTCTGCGTTCTCGACGGCAACCAGGGTGTCGAGCCCCAGACCGAAACCGTCTGGCGCCAGGCCGACAAGTACGACGTTCCGCGCGTCGTGTTCGTCAACAAGATGGACAAGACCGGCGCGAACTTCTTCAAGTGCGTCGACGACATCGTGAAGCGCGTCGCCGGCAAGCCTGTCTGCCTGCAGATCCCGATCGGTGCCGAGAGCGACTTCAAGGGCATGGTCGATCTGATCAAGATGAAGGCCTATGTCTGGGAGAGCGACGCGCTCGGCGCGAAGTTCGACGAGGTCGAGATTCCGGCCGACCTGAAGGATCAGGCCCTTGAGTACCGTGGCAAGCTCGTCGAAGCTGCCGTGGAAATGGACGACGAGGCCATGATGGCCTATCTCGACGGCCAGGAGCCGGACGAGGCTACGCTGCGCCGCCTGATCCGTACGGCTGTCCAGCGTCGCGCCTTCCACCCGGTTCTCTGCGGTTCGGCCTTCAAGAACAAGGGCGTTCAGCCGCTTCTCGACGCGGTCGTGGACTTCCTGCCGTCTCCGGCCGATCGTGAGGCTATTCAGGGTATCGACTTCAAGACGGAAGAGCCGACCACCCGCAAGCCGTCCGACGACGAAGCGTTCTCCATGCTCGCCTTCAAGATCATGGACGACCCCTTCGTGGGCACGATCACCTTCTGCCGCGTCTATTCCGGCAAGGTGAACGCGGGCGACACGCTGCTCAACTCCTCGCGCGACAAGAAAGAGCGCGTCGGACGCATGCTGCTCATGCATGCGAACAACCGTGAGGACATCAAGGAAGCCTATGCGGGCGACATCGTCGCTCTCGCCGGCCTCAAGGAAGTCCGCACCGGTGACACGCTCTGCGATCCGTCCAAGGCCGTGATCCTCGAGCGCATGGAGTTCCCGGAGCCGGTGATCGAGATCGCCATCGAGCCGAAGTCGAAGGCCGACCAGGAGAAGCTGGGCCTGGCTCTGTCCAAGCTCGCTGCCGAGGATCCGTCCTTCCGCGTCTCCACCGATCAGGAATCCGGTCAGACGATCCTGAAGGGCATGGGCGAGCTTCACCTCGACATCAAGGTCGACATTCTGCGCCGCACCTACAAGGTCGACGCGAATGTTGGTGCTCCGCAGGTCGCCTATCGTGAGACCATCACGAAGAAGGCCGAGGTGGACTACACCCACAAGAAGCAGACCGGCGGTACGGGCCAGTTCGCCCGCGTCAAGCTCGTCGTTCAGCCGAACGAGCAGGGTGCCGGTTTCGCCTTCGAGTCGAAGATCGTCGGCGGCGCGGTGCCGAAGGAGTACATCCCGGGCGTCGAAAAGGGCCTCCAGTCGGTCATCGGTGCCGGCGTGATCGCCGGGTTCCCGGTGGTGGACCTCAAGGTCGAGCTCGTCGACGGCGCCTTCCACGAAGTCGACTCGTCGGCTCTGGCCTTCGAAATCGCCTCCCGTGCGGCTCTCCGCGAGGCGCTTCAGAAGGGTAGCTCGGTTCTGCTCGAGCCGGTGATGAAGGTCGAGGTCACGACACCTGAGGATTACACGGGCTCCGTGATCGGTGACCTGAACTCCCGTCGCGGCCAGATCCAGGGTCAGGACATGCGCGGCAATGCCGTGGTCATCAATGCGATGGTCCCGCTCGCCAACATGTTCGGCTACGTCAACACCCTGCGCGGCATGAGCCAGGGGCGTGCGAGCTACACCATGCAGTTCGACCACTACGAGCAAGTGCCGTCGAACGTGGCTGCCGAGGTTCAGGCGAAATACGCCTGAACCCACTAAACGAATATTGAACGATCAAAGGAACGGGTGCCACGATGGCGAAGGAAAAGTTTGAGCGGACGAAGCCGCACTGCAACATCGGAACGATTGGTCACGTTGACCATGGCAAGACGTCGTTGACGGCGGCGAT
>NZ_JAEA01000024.1 GCF_000518665.1 Microvirga flocculans ATCC BAA-817
CCTGCCGCCAGCGTTCGTTCTGAGCCAGGATCAAACTCTCAAGTTGAAAGAATGATCAAGACTTCACTACGCAAATTGACAGAGCCACTCTCACTCCAGCCAAAGCCGAAGCGGTGTACTCACCAAAGCATAGATCCGGTCAATGTCGTTCCCCAGACCCCAAAGGGCCCGGCGCAAGGACACCGCCGCCTACGCTTCTCTTCCCCTCTCAACAATGTCAAAGAGCAAAATCACAGGGAACCAAATCCCCCACACAGCGCCATCCCAACCAAGAACCGCGCCGCCGATGAAGCGTATCTAGGCGAGCCCCGGAGCGGTGTCAACAGGCCTTCGAGAGAAATTCGAAGCTTTTCGCAAGCTCTCTCGAAGTCATTCTCTGCCGTTCCCAAGAACAGGCAAAGTCATACCGTCCGCAGAAACGCTGCCGCTTCTGCGCCGCTCCCGCCGCAGAGCTGAAAGCCCCGCCGCCGCTGCCGGAAAATACGCCGCCAGAGGAGCCCCGGGCCCAAGCCCGACGACCCGTCGAACCCCCGCACGCTCATGGCCCGAACAAACCGGAACGCCCCCAAGCCATCGCTGACCCGGGATACGCACATCCCCGCCCTGTCCGAAAAAATCACCCCGCAGAACCGATCAAATCAATCCCCGCAAAGGAAGCGCCGATATAAAGGTCGATCGCGAAAATGCAAGAGGAGATTTCTCCGTCGACTGGGCGGAGCGCTCGGGGAGCTACACTGTTCTTGTGGTACGGTATGAGGGATCGCTTGCTCCTCGCAACCGATCCGTGAAGGGCATCGGGTATATTGTGACGTGCGGCTTGCATGGCGATGGTGTATAGGGCAGGTCGATTGGCCGCTGTCGGAGCGCGTTCAAGCTGTTTATGATGCGCCCCGAAGAAAGAGGTTTCCTTGACACAGATACCTTCGCCCGCCGACAGGCCATGCTTTCAGCCATCAACCGCCGAGCTTCTCATCAATACGGTGACGGATACCGCCTTGCTCGTGCTCGACGAGACTGGCCGGATAACCAGCTGGAGCAGGGGGGCTGAACATATCCATGGGTGGTGCCAGACCGAAGTCTTGGGGCAATCCGCGGCCATTCTTTACCCTAAGGACGGCGGTGGGGCCGAGAGGCTGGAAAAGGAGCTCCGGGTCGTTCGTGAGAAAGGGCGTTATGAAACGCAAGGCCTGCGGGCTCGAAAGGATGGCTCGGCCTTCATGGCGCAGGTCACCATCACGCCGATTGCCGGGGCGATCGGCCAGGACGATCGTTTCGCCCTGATTGCACGGGACATCACCGAGCGGCTTATCGCGGAGGAGGCCATCAGGACGCGCGAGGCTCACCTGCGCTCCATCCTGGAGACCGTTCCCGACGCCATGATCGTCATCAATGAGCAGGGACTGATCCAGTCATTCAGCACGACGGCTGTCCGTCTCTTCGGGTACAACGCCGAAGACGTGATCGGCGAGAATGTGAGCATTCTCATGCCTCCGCCCCACCGCGAACTGCATGACTCCTACATGGAGCGCTACCTGACCACCGGGGAACGGCGGATCATCGGGATTGGACGGGTTGTCGTCGGCCGGCGCAAGGACGGCTCCACCTTTCCCATGGAACTCGCCGTCGGCGAGATGCACTCGGGCGGCATCCGGTATTTTACGGGTTTCATTCGCGATCTGACGGAAAGGCAGCAGACGGAGACCCGCCTGCAGGAGCTTCAATCCGAGCTCGTGCACATGTCGCGTTTCACGGCTCTCGGAGAAATGGCCTCCACGCTCGCCCACGAGATCAACCAGCCGCTGACGGCGATCACGAACTACCTCAAGGGCTGCCGCCGCATCCTGGAGCGCATGGAGGGCGATGCGGTTCCCATGCTCCGGGACGCCGTGAACGAAGCCGGTGAGCAGGCATTGCGGGCAGGGCAGGTGATCCGGCACTTGCGTGAATTCGTTGCTCGTGGCGAGAGCGAGCGGCATATCGAGAATCTGCCCAAGCTCATCGAGGAGGCGGGCGCGCTCTCCCTCGTCGGAGCCAAAGAGCAAGGCGTGCGGGTCGTCTTTCAGTTCGATCCGAACGCCCCTTATGTCCTTGCCGACAGAATTCAGGTTCAGCAGGTCCTCTTGAACCTGATCCGCAATGCCATCGAGGCCATGCAGGAAACTTCGCGCCGGGAACTCAGGGTCGCCACCCGGCTCCTGGACGAAAACTTCGTCGAGCTCATCGTGGAAGATACCGGACCGGGGCTTGCCCCCGAGGTCGCGGCGCAGCTCTTCCATCCCTTCGTGACCACCAAGAAGCATGGCATGGGCGTAGGCCTCTCGATCTGCCGAACCATTGTCGAATCCCATGGCGGAAAGATCTGGGCCGATTCCAAGCCAGGCGAGGGAACGACATTCCACTTCACACTCAGAGCGATCAGGCGGGAGGAGATGACGAATGCCGAGTGATGTTGCCGTGCACGTGGTTGACGATGACGTTGCGGTGCGTAAGTCACTGGCGTTCCTGCTCGCCTCGGAGGGACTTCCTGTCCGTCTTTACGAATCCGGCACCGCCTTCCTGGAGGAAATGCTGGACGCCGAAGCGGGCTGTATCGTCACCGACGTCCGCATGCCGGGAATCGACGGCATCGAGCTGATCCGCCGTCTGAAAGAACGCGGGATCTCGCTTCCGGTCATCGTGATCACAGGACATGCCGACGTGCCGATGGCGGTCGAGGCCATGAAGGAAGGGGCGATCGATTTCCTCGAAAAACCTTTCGGGGACGACGTCTTCCTCGCGACGGTCAAGGACGCTTTGGCGCGCCACGAGAAGAACAGTCACCATGACGCTCAGGTCGCCCAGATTCAGACGCGTTTCGAGGCGCTGTCCGAGCGTGAGCGGCAGGTACTGGATGGGCTCGTGGCCGGCAAGGCCAACAAGGTCATTGCTTACGATCTCGGAATAAGCCCGCGAACGGTGGAGATCTACCGGGCCAATGTGATGGCGAAAATGCAGGCGCGAAGCTTGTCCGAGCTCGTTCGCCTCGCCCTTCTGATAGAGGCCAGATAGGCGCTTAAGGGATATTCCTGAGTAGGGAGCAAGCCTACTTCATGCATAATGCGGAGCATTGGCTGAGGGAATGCGCCTGAAGCCAGGATTTTAGGGAACCGGCAGGCTTTTTACGATGTCTCAGCTCACGGGACCGGTCATTGTCGTGGACGACGATGACGCGGTGCGAAACTCATTGAAGTTTGCCCTTGAGCTCGAGGGCCTGTCTGTGCGCCTGTTCAAGAACGGCATTGACCTGCTTGCGGAACCCGACCTGCCTCGGGACGGCTGCTACGTGATCGACTACAATATGCCTGGAATGACCGGGATCGAACTCGTCGGCAGGCTGCGGCAGCGCCAGATCGATAGCCCTGCGATCCTCATCGCTTCCCAGGTCAATGAAGAGCTCTATGGCCGCGCGGCTCGCTCAGGCTTCCGCCGGGTTCTCGAAAAGCCTCTGCACGACAGCGATCTGCTCGACAGCATCCACGCCGCCTTATCATAATTTTCCGAAATCTGATCTTGATCTCAGGCGGGATTTGGCGCCTTCCGGCTCTCTTTTTCGCCAATGCGGAAAAGGCGTGCCTGCATCTGCCGGCCGTGCGAATAGCTCGCGAACTCAGGCTGCCCAAGGTTCCTGGCCAAAGGGCAGCATGAGTTCTTTTTCATGGCATGAGAGCGAGGGAGGCCCAAGCCGTCATCTCCCGGCAGCTTACGCGTTCAGGCGCTCCAGCGCGGCCTTGTTGCTCAGAACGACATGACGGGCGGAGGGCAGTTCGATCACCCCCTGCCGTTCAAGCTGGGTGAAGGATCGGGAAACGGTCTCGATCGTCAATCCGAGGTGGTCGGCGATGTCCGTGCGGGACATGGGCAGGTCCAAGGAATCACTGTCGGAAATGCGCTCTGCCATGTCGAGAAGGAAGGTCGCGATCTTCTCCAGAGCCGACTTGCGGCCGAGAAGAAGCATGTGGTTCTGTGCGCGCACGAGAGACCGCATCATCCCCATCGTCATGTCCTGGGCAAGCTGGGTATCGTTGCCCATGAGGACTGCGAGATTGCTGCGCCGGTAGGCAATCACCACGCAATCTCCGACCGCTTCGGCGCAAAAGCGATACTCGTCTCCAGCCTCGATCCCGAAGATGTCGCCAGCCAGATGGAAGGCATCGATCTGGCGGCGCCCGTCGCTCAGAAGCTTGGAGGTGCGGACAACGCCCGAGAGCACCTTGTAGACGAACCCTGCGCGGTCGCCTTCGGCGAAAATTTCCTCATCCTTGGCGTAGGAGTGCACCGATCCGACAGCCGGGGCCGCCGTATCGGCGGGCTTGTGGAACTGGGGAGCTTCCAGCGTGAAGAGGGGAAGGGCCGAAGAAGAGGCTTTGGTGACGAGCGCAGTATGCATCGAACCCTCGTGTTCTTGTGACTTGACGATGGTTCATGGGTACTGCCGAAACGGCGTGGCTCAAATTCAGGTCTGCTACCTAAGGGGTTTCCCTTAGGTGCTCCTCAGGAGCCGGGCGCGAGGTCCACATCAGATCGAGCTTATGCAAAAGCATTGGCGGCAAAAGCCCCCAGAACCGCTCCGGCGAGAAGAGCGCCGTCATGGAAACCGAGAAGCCAGCGCGAAACCGGCCCTTTGCCGTGAACCCAAAGCGTGGTGCCGAGCATGACCAAGGACCAGCCGCCCCCTACAAGGGCGGCAGAAGCGGAAAAACCTGCAACCGAGCTGGAGAGAGAAAAAGCAATGGCTCCGGACGTCAGCACAAGGGTCCCGGCGGCAGACAGCGGCACGGCCCGGGCGGCCTGAGGCAAAATCGTCAATGCCAGGGAGGGGGCATACATGGCGATGACATGCCATGCCACCGCGCCCACGGCGGCCTCCGACGGGGCGCAGCCGATCACGGCGATGGGGGTCGCTCCCATCAGGGCCGTCATGGCGAACCAGCCGGCCATGCCGATGACGGTCGGGAGAAGAACCGAGCGCCACCCCTGCAGCCCTGCGGCTTCCGTCTCCTGCTCCCGACGCTTCTGGTAAGGCAGTGCAGCAGTGGCGGCGAGCGAGGCTACGTGGGCGAGGGCCGCGGCCGCCGCCGTACCGGCGAAGGCTATGGGAACGGCCGCCGCTTCGGCGAGGCTGGCAATGGTTGGAGCAGCCAGGCCCGCAACGGTCGCCATCCCGAAGACGGTCAGGAGGGCCACGCGTCCCCGGCCGCCAACCGGCACGGCGGCGTGGCGGTAGAACAGACCAAAGCCGCCTGCGATCCCCAGCCAGAAAGCGCCGAGCACCAGGGCTCCGAAATGCAGTGTCACGAGGGCCCAAACCAGGACCAGGCCACCGGCAGCGCCCAGGCTTGCCCCTAACGAAAAGGCGGCCCGACGCCCGAACGAGTCGAGCAGGAGGGAGGCGGGAAGGCTCGCAAGGGCAGCGCCGATATAGAAGGCCGCATAGGGCAGGGTCGCCAGCCCCTGGCTCGGTGCCAGCGACAATCCCGCCAGGGGAAGGATGCTCAGGGTCAAGACCTGGGCGAGCACGGAGAAGGCAAAGCCCGTCGCCAGGAGTGCCGTTCCGCGCCGGTCCGGGGCCGCATCGCCCAGGGCGCCGGGCTCACAAATGCATTCGAGCTGCCCCGCCCGGGGCATGGCGGTGGCGGAGGTCATTTCCGGATGTCGTCGTCGGACAGGACGCGGAAGGCAGCCCCCTGCACGTCGTCATACTGGCCGTTCTTCAGCGACCACATGAAGGCGGCCAGTCCGGTGAGCCCGAGCAGCAAGGCCATGGGAACGAGATAGATGAGGACTTCCATGGGATCAGGCTCCTTGCATCGCCGGGGAAGGGGGAACCGGGGCCGCCTCGGGTTGAGGCGAGGGCGTCCGCCCACGCGCCCGGAGGGCGTTGAGGGTCACGAGCGTCGACGATCCCGACATGGCCAGCGCGGCAACGAGCGGCGTCACGTAACCGAGAAACGCCAGGGGGACCGCAATCAGATTGTAGACGAGGGCAATGCCCAGGTTCTGACGCATCAGGCTATGGGCACGGCGGGAAATGTCGATGGTGTCCAGCACGGGCCTGAGCTTGTCGCCCAGGAAGACGGCGTCGGCGTGGGCCTGCGTGAGGTCGGCGGCGCTGATCGGAGAAAGAGAGACATGGGCTGCAGCCAGAGCCGGAGCATCATTGAGGCCGTCGCCGACCATCAGCACCTTGCGCCCCTCGGCCTTCAGGCCCTCCAAGGCCTCGATCTTGCCTGCGGGGTTGCAACCGCCGCGCCACATGGCGATTCCCAACGCTTCGGCGACGGGCGCCACGGCCTCGGGCCTGTCACCCGACAGAATTCGGCAATCGAAGCCCCGCTCGCGCAGTTCTATGACCACCGCGACGGCATCCGGACGCAGAGCCTGGCGCACCAGCAGAACGGTACGCTTCTCTCCCCAGGAAAAGGCAATGATGGAGGCGGTCGGATCGGCCGCGGCAGCCTTCTGCGCCAAGTCCTCGGCATTGCAGAAGGCAGGGCTGCCGAGACGCATCTCCGCCCCATCGACACTCGTCCGCACGCCCTTGCCGGGCTCCTCGACCACGGTCTCATGGGGCTGACGGTTCTGCGCGCTCTGCGCCACCGCCGAGGCCAGGGGATGGTGGCTCGACAGGGCCAGGCGAGCTGCCGCCTCCAGCAGGGCTGGATCCAGCTCACCGGCATTGATCACACTCATGGTCGGCAGGGTCAGGGTGCCAGTCTTGTCGAAGACGACGGTATCCACTTTTGCCAAGCGTTCGAAGGCATCGCCTGCATTCAGGAACACGCCGGCCCGGAAAAGCGCGCCCGACGCGACGACCTGAACCACAGGCACGGCGAGGGCCAGGGCACAGGGGCAGGTGATGATGAGCACCGCGATGGCCGTGATCAGGGCATCGTGGACGGACGAACCGGTCGCGATCCAGGCGATGGCCGTCAGGGCCGCGGCGGCGTGGACGACGGGAGCGTATATTTTCGCGACGCGATCGGCCAGCTGCACGTAGCGCGATTTTGCCGCCGCCGCATTCTCGAGCAGACGCTCTACTTCATCGAGCAGAGTTCCCTTGCCCGCAGCCGTCACGCGCAGCGTCAGGGTGCCGTTGTAGTTCATGCTCCCGGCGTAAACCTGCCCTTCGACCTTGACGGGGCGGTGGGCCGTCTCACCCGTCACGAGGCTTTCATCGACCTCCGACGAACCGGAGAGGACGATGCCGTCGACGGAGATGCGCTCACCCGGACGTACGAGAACCCTGTCTCCGGCCTTCAGGGCGGCGGTCGGCATCAGGACGACCTCGCCGTTCTCTTCGATCCTGTGCGCGACTTCGGACCGGTACGAGGCGAGATTGCTCGCCACGGCGCGGGTTTTCCGGCGCATGGCCTGATCGAGGTAGCTGCCGCAGAGCAGGAAGAAGAGCAGCATGACCACCGAGTCGAAATAGGTGTGCTCTGCGGAGTTGATGGTTTCGACGACGGACATGGTGAGCGCCAACAGGATGCCGATGACGATGGGCACATCCATGTTGGTGCGGCCGTTGCGCAACGCGTTCATCGCGCTCTTGAAAAAGGGCTGACCGGCATAGGCCGCAGCGGGCAGGGCGATGAGGGCGGCGAGCCAATGGAAGAAGTCGCGGGTCTCGGGGGTGATGTCGGTTACGTTGCCGGACCAGACGGAAACGGCCAGCAGCATGATGTTCATGGAGGCGAACCCCGCCACCGCCAGGCATTTCAGGAGCCACTGGGCCCGGCGGGCCTCCTCCTCCTCCACGAGGCGGGAGCGGAAGGGATGCGCCCGATAGCCCAGCCGCCGAAGCTCCTCGACGACATGGGCCGGAGAAAGCTCCCCATCCCGCCATTCGACCGCGAGGCGATGATTGGTGTAGTTCAGCCGTGCGTCCACGATGCCGGGCAACCGGCAAAGTCCCCCTTCGATCTCGTCGATGCAGGCGGCGCAGTCGATCCCCTCGACGGCAAGGTCGAGATGAGCCGTGCCGTCGTCCTGCCGCTTCACGTAGATGGAGAGATCGAGGGTTTCAGCCATCGGGCGGGTATCCTCAGAGCGAGACGCGGCTCTTGGAGCGGAAGACGGTTTCGGTGTCGCGGCGCAGGCCGATGACAAGGTCCCACTGGCCTTCCGGCATGGGCGTCAGGCTCTTGAACTGGCCCGGGGTCAGCTCGACGAATTCCAGAAGCATGTCCCGGCGCTTGTCCGTCGGGTGAGCGAGGCGGACCTCAGGGGTCAGCCCGGCGAGCGCCTGTCCCTGGGCATTCCGCGCCGTGATGATCACGCCGGAGGCCTCTCCCCGCTGGAGGGATGCCTCAACGGACCAGTGACGCGCATCCTGAGCTTGCGCTGCCGCGATATCGTTCTTGAAGGAAAGCCCAGCCTTGTAGGCGCTCTCGGTCTCGACGCCGCTGAAACTCGAGACAGCCACCCGCACCATGTAAATGTTCATGGCGAAGACGACGCCGAAGAAGCCGAGGAAGTAGATGAGGACCGTACGCCCTGTGAGGGGCTTAGGTGTCCGTCCTTGAGTCGCTGTTTTCGACATGGCATGAATCCTTAAGGAGCCTTGAAGTGATCGCTCGTCGCGACTTGGTCGCCGTTCGAGAGATCCGTCAGGACGAATTGGATTTCCGTCGAGGCCGGGGCCGCCGAGGCCGTCTGGGTCACGAGCACGCGCATTTCCTGCGTCTGATCCGGGCCGACCACGATGATCGACCGGCCCTGCTGGTCGATCTCACCGCCGACGACATCGACCTTCGCATTGGGCAGACCCTCCACGCCGATCGCATAGCGGCGCTCGTCGAGGTGCTTATTGGCGACCCGGACCGTGAACCCGTTGCGGATCGACCCGTCGGAGAGGCGCACGAAGAGCGGGTTACGGTCATGCATGACGCTCAGGTAAATGTTCTGCCGGAGAGCCAGCGACGTGATCATGATCGAGCCGACAACAGCAATGATTCCGGCATAGAAGAGGGTACGGGCACGCACGATGCGGCGCACCTCGGGCTTTCCTTCCATACGGGCCTTGACGTTCATGTCGGTGTCATAGGCGATCAGGTTCAGGGGGCGATCGATCTTCTCCATCACCGAATTGCAGGCATCGATGCAGAGGCCGCACTGGATGCAGTCGAGTTGCAGGCCCTTGCGAATGTCGACGCCGGTCGGACACACGGCGACGCACTGATCGCAGTCGATACAGTCGCCGGCCGGCAGTCCCTGCCTGCGCAAGGCATCGTTCTTCTTCACCGAGCCGCGCGGCTCGCCCCGGTCGTAACGATATGTGACGTTCAGGGCGTACTCGTCCGTCAATGCGGCCTGAATGCGGGGCCAGGGGCACATATAGGTGCAGACCTGCTCGCGCATGAAGCCGGCGAGGGTATAGGTCGTGAAGGTGAGAATGCCGATCCAGATATAGGCGATGAGGGGGGCCTGGAAGGTCGCCAGCTCATACACGAGGGTCGGCGCATCGGCGAAATACAGGACCCAGGCGCCGCCGGTCCACCAGGCGATCATGAGCCAGATGAAGTGCTTCAGGCCTTTCTGGCCGACCGTCTTGAGGCTGAGCTTCTCCTTGTCCTTGCGCATCCGCTCGCGACGGTCGCCCTCGATCCAGCGCTCGACAGCGTAGAAAAGGTCGGTCCAGACGGTCTGGGGGCAGAGATAGCCGCACCAGACGCGTCCTGCGACGGCATTCATCAGGAAGAGGGTGAGCGCCGCCAACACCAGAAGGCCGGTGATGTAATATACTTCCTGCGGCCAGATCTCGATGAAGAAGAAGTAGAAGCGCCTGTGAGGCAGGTCCACCAGGATGGCCTGATCCGGCGCATTGGGGCCGCGGTCCCACCGGATGAACGGCAGGAAGTAATAGATGCCGAGCGTGATGGCGAGCACGACCCACTTGATCGTGCGGAACCGCCCCTTCACCGCCTGCGGATAGATCTGCTTGCGGGGGACGTAGAGCGGGGCCTCGTCGGCCGAGGCCGGATCGGCTGCTCCAAGGGACTGGGGAAGGGGGGCGTCAGCCATCGAATCCGTCGCAATCGTCTTCAATCAGATGGCGTTGGGATACGATGGGGCCGTTAAAACCGCCTTGATCCAAATCAAGCAGCGGCCGGAGGTTGCCCCCCGGCCGCCGCGCAGTCCGGATCTTCGTTCAGGGCCGCTGGTCGCCGCCCAGGGAGTGAACGTAGAGGGTCAGCGCCTTGATGGTCGTGTCGTCCAGGCGGCCGTGCCAGGTAGGCATCACGCCGCCGCGGCCGTTCTGGAGACCCTCCATGATCGTGGCTTTGTCAGCCCCGAACAGCCAGATCTTGTCCGTGAGGTTCGGCGCGCCGAGTTCCTGCATGCCCTGGCCCTTGTCTCCGTGGCAGGCAGCGCAGTTGTCGGCAAAGACCTGAGCGCCGGCTTTCAGATCGGCCCCCTTGTCCGTCGGAAGCCCCGACAGCGAACGGACATAATCGGCGACGTTCGAGATATCTTCCCGCTTGAGCATGCCGTCGCGGCCGAAGGCGGGCATAGTGCCGGAATGTCCCTGATCGCTCGTCGAGCGGACGCCGTAACGGATCGTCTGCTCGATCTGGGCCAGCGATCCGCCCCACAGCCAGTCGTCGTCGTTCAGGTTCGGGTAGCCCTTGGCGCCGGCACCGCCTGCACCGTGGCAGGGGGCGCAATTGTCGCCGAAGGACGCCTTGCCCTGGGCCCGCGCAAAGGCGAACAGCTCGGGGTTCTGCTTGATCTCCTCCAGGGAGCTGGAGGCAAGCTTGGCCGTCATGCCAGAGCGCTGGTCCTTGAGGGCGGCGAGGTCGACCTCGACCGCCTCGCGGGAATGCCAGCCGAGCAGCCCCCTCGTATAGGACGAGACCAGGGGAATGGACGGATAGGCAATGGCATAGAGCACGGACCAGACGATGGTCAGGTAGAAGGTCCACAGCCACCAGCGCGGCAGCGGATTGTTGAGTTCCTGGATATCGTCCCAGCTGTGCCCGGTGGTGGTGACGCCGGTGAGGGCATCGACCTGTTCGTGTGTCTCGTGGGCCATGGGATCAATCCTCCTGGAGAGGCATGCGGGAAGCCGCATCGAAGCGGTCCTTCCGCGAAGGAGCGAGGGCATATACCAGCACCACCGCGAACACGGCGACGAAGTAGATAAGCCCCCAGGTCTGGGCGAATTCAGCGAAGAATTTGTATGTGGCCGGCATGATCGTCAGTCCTCAGCGCACGTTGGCCTTGTTGTCGTAGAGCTTGAAGTCGACCTGCGTTCCGAGCATCTGCAGATAGGCGATCAGGGCATCGGCTTCGGTAACCTTCTGCGGGTTCCCATCGAAGTTGCGCGACTGAGCGTTCGGATAGCGCTTGGCGAGGTCGGCCGTGTTGGGATCGTCCGCATTGGCCTGGGTACGCAGGTCGCTTTCGGCCTTCTTGAGCATCTCATCGGTATAGGGAACACCGAGGGCCGCCTGGACCTTCATGTCGTCACCGATGGTCTTCGCGTCGAGCTCGTTCTTCTCGAGCCAGGGATAGCTCGGCATGATCGAGCCGGGCACCACGGCGCGCGGATCCCTCAGGTGATCACGGTGCCAGTCGTCGGAATACTTGTTGCCGAGACGGGCGAGATCCGGGCCCGTGCGCTTCGAGCCCCACTGGAAGGGCCGGTCGTACATGCTCTCGGCCGCCAGTGAGTAATGGCCATAGCGTTCGACCTCGTCACGGAGCGGACGAACCATCTGGCTGTGGCAGTTGTAGCAGCCCTCCCGCACATAGATGTTGCGGCCAGCCAGTTCGAGCGGGGTGTAGGGCCTGACGCCCTCCACCTTCTCGATGGTGCTCTTCAGGTAGAAGAGGGGCACGATCTCCACGAGCCCGCCGATGGAGATGACGATCAGCACGCCGATGACGAGGATGATCGAGTTGGTCTCGAAGATTTTATGACGTGACCAGAGTGACATGGTCGTTTCCTTTACTCCGCGGCGATCAGTGCGGGCTGGGTGGCTTTCGATGCTTCCTGGGCCTCCTGACCGGCCGAGATCGTCTTCCAGACGTTCCAGGCCATGATCAGGCTGCCGGCCACGAAGAGCGCGCCGCCAAGTGCACGGATGACATAGAAGGGATGCATCGCCTCAACCGTCTCGATGAAGGAGTATTCGAGGAAGCCGAGGCCGGTATAGGCGCGCCACATGAGGCCCTGGAGGATGCCCGCGACCCACATCGACGAGATGTACAGGACGATGCCGAGGGTCGAGATCCAGAAGTGCCATGAGACGGCCTTCATGGAATAGAGCTCCTTCTTGTTCCACAGCCACGGAACGAGGCAGTAGATCGCGCCGAAGGAGACGTAGGCCACCCAGCCGAGGGCGCCGGAATGCACGTGGCCGATGGTCCAGTCGGTGTAGTGAGACAGGGAGTTCACCGCCTTCACCGACATGAGCGGACCCTCGAAGGTCGACATGCCGTAGAAGGCGACCGAGACGACCATCAGGCGCAGCACGGGGTCCGTGCGGAGCTTGTCCCAGGCGCCGGAGAGGGTCATCAGGCCGTTGATCATGCCGCCCCAGGAGGGCATCCACAGCATGACCGAGAACACCATGCCCAGCGTCTGAGCCCAGTCGGGCAGGGCAGTGTAGTGGAGGTGGTGCGGGCCTGCCCAGATGTACATGAAGATCAGGGCCCAGAAGTGGATGATGGAGAGGCGGTAGGAATAGACCGGCCGCTCGGCACGCTTCGGGATGAAGTAGTACATGATGGCGAGGAAGCCGGCGGTCAGGAAGAAGCCGACCGCATTATGGCCATACCACCACTGCACCAGGGCGTCCTGCACGCCCGACCACACGATGTAGCTCTTGGGCGAGAACAGCGAGACGGGGATCGTCGCATTGTTGCCCAGGTGCAGGACCGCGATGGTCAGGATGAAGGCGAAATAGAACCAGTTGGCCACATAGATGTGGGGTTCCTTGCGGCGCATCACGGTGACGAGGAAGACCAGGAAATAGGTCACCCACACGACCGTCAGCCACAGGTCGGCATACCACTCGGGCTCGGCATATTCCTTGCCCTGGGTGATGCCGAGCAGGTAACCCGTGCCCGCGATGACGATGAAGAAGTTGTAGCCCAGCACCACGAACCAGGGAGCGATCTCGCCAGCCAAGCGGGCACGGCAGGTGCGCTGCACGACGTAGAACGACGTCGCAATCAGGACGTTGCCGCCGAAGGCGAAGATCACCGCCGAGGTGTGAAGCGGACGCATCCGGCCGAAGGAGAGCCAGGACGTATCGAAATTGAGCGCGGGGAACGCCAGCTGGAGGGCGATCAGCAGGCCGATGGTAAAGCCCGCGATGCCCCAGATCACGGAAGCGATGGTCGCGAACTTGACCGGCCCCATATTGTAATTGGGCTTTCCGTCGATGGTCTGCGGCGGCAGTTGAGCGGGACGCTCGTAATACCGGTTCACGATCGCGAACACGGCCGCGACGCTGCCCGCCGCGAAGAGATAGGCATGGAAGGCGTATTCGGGCGTATAGGCCTTTGCCGCAATAATGATGCTGAGCAATGCCAGTCCGGCGAAGGCAAGGGCCGAACCCGCTTCGCCGAGTGTCATTCCTTTTGAGGGTGCTACCGCTTGAGCCATAGGCTTCAACCTTTTGAGTTTTATCGGCAAAGCCCCCGGCCTCACCGTCAGCAGACTCGTTTATGAGGCGGGGCGGTAGAGGGCATTGATGCAAATCAAACGGTTCCCAGGCCCGGTTTAGCCCATGGTCTAAGAAAGGCAGGAAAAAGCCATGATGCGAAAGATTTGCAATGGTTTATCAATGAGATAGCGCGTGTCGCAAGGCTTGGTCCCGCGGGCCCAAACCTCGGTCGGTCGGGGCTGCGCGGCAACAGAAACCGGCTTCCACCTAGAGCAAGGGCAATTCTGACGGAATCGTTTGGACTATACGATGTGACGGCTTCGTGATTCACTCATCTTGGCCCTCTTTGGAGGAGATGAGCGATGACCAAGTCCTACTCGTTGGACCTTCGCCGCCGCGTGGCGCGCTTTGTCGAGGCGGGGCACTCCTGTCATGCCGCTGCCCGGCACTTTGACGTGTCGGTCGCCTTCGTGGTCCGGCTGATGGCTGCCTATCGGGACACCGGCAGCCTAGCGCCCAAGCCGGAGGGCGGCTGGCGCTATTCCAAGCTCGACCCGCACCGCGAGTTCCTCATCCGCCGTGTGACCGAGAC
>NZ_JAEA01000025.1 GCF_000518665.1 Microvirga flocculans ATCC BAA-817
TTATCTCTTATTTGGGTTGAAGTGTTTTTTGAGTTTGTGTCCGTATGCGGCGTAGTCTTTCTGCAGGGCGTCGGTCGCGGCGGCGAAGGCGGTGACCTTCTGCGGAAAGCGCGTCTCGAACATGAAGGCCAGCGTGCCCTCGAGCTTGTGCGGCTTGAGCTCCACATGGCTCGCCTTCTCGAACGCATCCACGTCCGGCCCGTGCGGCAGCATCGTGTTGTGCAGCGACATGCCCCCGGGCACGAACCCGCCCCCGGTCTTGGCGTCGTACACCCCGTAGATCAGCCCCATGAACTCGCTCATCACGTTCATGTGGTACCACGGCGGACGGAACGTGTTCTCCGCCACCAGCCAGCGGTCGGGGAAGATCACGAAGTCGATATTGGCCGTGCCGGGCGTCTCCGACGGCGAGGTCAGCACCGTGAAGATCGACGGATCCGCATGGTCGTACAGGATCGGACCCACCGGCGAGTAGCGCCGCAGGTCGTACTTGTAGGGCGCGTAATTGCCGTGCCAGGCCACCACGTCGAGCGGCGAATGCCCGATCTCCGCCACCCACAGCACCCCGCCCCACTTCACGTACATCTTCGACGGCGCGTCCTTGTCCTCATAGGCCGCCACCGGGGTCAGGAAGTCGCGCGGATTGGCCAGGCAATTGGCCCCGATCGGCCCGCGCTCCGGCAGCGTGAAGGCGCCGCCGTAGTTCTCGCACAGATAGCCCCGCGCCGGCCCGTCGACGAGTTCGACCCGGATCTTCACCCCGCGCGGGATCACCGCGATCTCGCCCGGCTCGATGTCGATGATGCCGAACTCGGTCCACAGCCGCAAAGCGCCCTGCTGCGGCACGAACAGCAGCTCGCCGTCGGCATTGTAGAAATACTCGTCCGCCATCGAGCGGGTGATGAGATAGACATGCGCGCCCATGCCGGCCTGGGAGCCGGCATCGCCCGCCGTGGTCATGGTGCGCACGCCCTCGAGGAACGACACCGGCGCGGCCGGCAGCGGGATCGGGTCCCAGCGCATCGGCGCGATCGGCAGCTCGACCTCGGCCGCCGGCGCGGTGCGCCACAGGCCGATCTCGGCCTTGGTGAACTGGCCCCAATGGGTCACCGTCGGGCGGATGCGGTAGAGCCAGGAGCGCTCGTTGGTGGTGCGCGGCGCGGTGAACGGCGAGCCGGAGAGCTGCTCGGCATACAGGCCGTAGGCGCATTGCTGCGGCGAGTTGCGCCCGATCGGCAGCGCGCCGGGCAGGGCCTCGGTCTCGAAGCCGTTGCCGAAGCCGGACATGTAGCCGGGCTGGAGCGCGCTCTCGAGGGGCGCGGCGGCCTGCGGCCGGGATGGGTTCTGGACGTTCATGGACCTGACCTCCTCGGATCGGGGCTGGGAGCGCGACGGGGGCCGTGGGCCGCCGCCGAAAACGGGGGAGCCGCGGTTGCGCCCGCGGCCCGCAATGGTTACAGACGTAACCGTCGATTTTGTAACTAACAAGCGCATGACCGAGCTCGCCCTCGAACGCTTCCTGCCCTACCGGCTCAACCGCCTCGCGGCGGCGGTGTCGCAGGAGTTCCGCGCCGTCTACGGCCCGCATCACGACCTGACGATCCCGGAATGGCGGGTGCTGGCGACGCTCGGCCAGGCCGAGGCCCTCGGCGCCACGGCGATCGGGCGGCATTCGGCGATGCACAAGACCAAGGTCAGCCGGGCGGTGCGGGCGCTCGAGGAGCGGCGCTGGCTCGCCCGCCGCGAAAGCCCCGCCGACCGGCGCGAGGAGATCCTCAGCCTCACCCCCGCAGGCCGGCGCGCCTACCGCGCCATCGTCCCCAAGGCGCTCGCCTTCGAACGCCGCATCCTCAACGCCCTCGGCCCAGACGCAAAAAACCTCCTCACCGCAATCGCAAAACTCGAAAATATCTTCGAAGAAACGTAAGACTCTTTGCGCAATCCGAATCCGGATCAACGCCCCGCATGACTGTACGGATCCCGTCCGATTGCGTAGCGATGCCCTTTGTCAGGATATTCTCGATTCGCGGTGTGAACGATGAGCGGTTTCAAGACGGCCGATCTTTGCGATGAATTCCCGGGAGAGCTGGAGGTCTGCCTCACGCAGTTCCGCACATTCGGCGGGCGCCGCTCCTTCAGCGGAAAGATCGAGACCGTCAGCACGTTCGAGGATGTCGGGCTGGTAAAACAATGTCTCGAACAGCCTGGGCACGGACGGGTTCTGGTCGTGAATGGAGGGGGTTCGACCCGGGCGGCCCTTCTTGGCGATCGCCTCTCGACGAAGGCGATGGAGAATGGATGGGCGGGCATCCTTGTTTTCGGCGCCGTCCGCGACTCCGAGATGCTCGCAACGATGGATATCGGCGTGATGGCGCTGGGCACTGTCCCGGCACGCGGTTCGTTTGAGGGCGCAGGCACTATTGGAACATCATTCGAGATCGGCGGCGCTGAATTTGCAAAAGGCCGGTTCGTTTACTGCGACACCGACGGAGTCGTCGTAAGTTCCCGCAGGCTGCACGACCTCTGACATCCTCCCCGCGAACAGATCAAAGATCGCCATTGATCGCGACCGTACGGAACGCTCGCTTCCTGGTTTCGATGACGCATGCTTTCATCTGAGTGAAAGGATGCCCTGTGGGCCGGTTTCGCTATGTCAGCGCCCCCATGGTCCGCAGGCAGTCGATGGAGAAGACCCGACCGCAGCCCCGAAACCCATCCAAAAACTAATCCGAGATGGAGGGCAAGGGAGCCGGCGAAGCCCTTGCGAATGGTGGTGAGCGCGCTGGGACTCGAACCCAGGACCCTCTGATTAAAAGTCAGATGCTCTACCGGCTGAGCTACGCGCTCCCAGAGGTGAGGCCCGAGATAGGGGGTCTCGGGCCTCAGGTCAATCGAAAAGCCCCGCCAGGGAGCCTCAATCCTCAGTTCCCGGGCCGGAAAGCCGAGCTTTTGGGGATTCGGCCGAAGCCTGGGCGAAATCCTGGGCTCAGCCCTCCGCGGTCATGGCCATGTTGTTGGCGTGCTGGCCGATTTCCGCCTTGCTGTCTCGCTCGCCCTTGGCCCAGCCTTCCTTGACCTCGCCGATATAGCTCTCCAGTCGTCCCTCGGCGATCGCCTTGCGTAAGCCGGCCATGAGCTCCTGGTAATAGGCCAGGTTGTTCCAGGTCAGGAGCATCATGCCCAGAATTTCGTTGGAGCGGACGAGATGGTGCAGATAGGCGCGGGAATAGGTGTTGGAGGCCGTGCACTTCGATTCCGGATCGAGCGGGCTCGTATCCTCGGCGAAACGGGCATTGCGCAGGTTCATGCGGCCGTGACGGGTGAAGACCTGGCCGTGGCGTCCGGCGCGCGTGGGCATGACGCAGTCGAACATGTCGACACCCCGCCGCACCGCCTCCACGATGTCGTCCGGCGTGCCAACGCCCATAAGGTAGCGGGGCTTTTCCGCCGGCATATGCGGCTCGACCGTTTCGATCATCCGAAGCATCACCTCCTGCGGCTCGCCCACGGCCAGCCCGCCGATGGCATAGCCCTTCAGGTCGAGGGCAGCGAGTTCCCTGGCGCTCTCGATGCGCAGCCGTTCCACGGCCCCGCCCTGGACGATGCCGAACATGGCCTTGCCCGGCTGCTCTCCAAAGGCCACCCGGCAGCGCTCCGCCCAGCGCAGGGACAGGCGCATGGCCTTCTCGGCCACCTCGTCGGTGCAGGGCAGCTTCACGCATTCGTCGAGCTGCATCTGGATGTCGGAGCCGAGGAGGCCCTGGATCTCGATGGAGCGCTCAGGCGTCAGCACGTGTGTCGAGCCGTCGATATGGGACTGGAAAGTCACGCCCGTCTCGTCGATCTTGCGCAGGGCCGACAGGGACATGACCTGGAACCCCCCGGAATCCGTGAGGATCGGATAGGGCCAGTTCATGAACTGATGCAGCCCTCCGAGCCGGGCCACCCGCTCTGCGCCGGGGCGGAGCATGAGGTGATAGGTGTTGCCGAGCACCACATCGGCGCCCAGGGCCTTTACCTGATCCGGATACATGGCCTTCACGGTGGCCGCGGTGCCGACAGGCATGAAGGCAGGAGTGCGGATGACCCCGCGCGGCATCCGGATTTCCCCGGTGCGGGCCGCTCCATCGGTCTTGGTGACGGTGAAGGTGAATTGTTCTGTGGTCATGAGGGGTCCTGAAAAACCTTTGGCGTCTTATCTCCGATCACGCGCGGGAGGGGAAGCGTCAGGAACGACGACTTATCGCGACAAGATTCAATCCGCCATGCAACCGATTCCGGCAGGAGCAAAATATTCCACATCAGATCTACTAAAGAGAAAGCTCTGCTTTTTTGCCCAATAACATTGCGCCGACAAAAGCTTATCGTCCTTGACAAGATGTCTCTAAAAGACCAATATCGCTCAATAGCCAAGTTAACCCGGAGAACTATCGTCGCGACAGCCCGCGACAAGCAGTGTAACGCAGCATTCATCATGACAATATAACTTATCTTTACGTCATCCGACATGCCTGACGAGCAAGATCCTGCTTCGCATCGGGGAGTGTCGGAAGGGGCCCCCTGCATGAGCGGCAATCAGCTGATAGCGATCCTCAGTCCCACGATCGGCGCTATTTTCACGATCTTCCTGCTGCCGTTATGGCTCAGCAACCGCTCCCGTTCCTACATTCTGTATTTCATCGGCACATTTGCGCTCTACACCCTGGCGGCTGCCTCGCAGCTTCGCTTCGTAGCCGGCGATACCGGCCCCATTGCCCCACTGACACCCTTCTTCTACCTGGCTTGCGTCATCCTCCTGGCCGAAGGCTGCCTGAAGAGGGTCAGCCGCCGGCTGAATTACCCCCTGACGGCAATCGTTGCCGCCGCCGTTTTCATCGGCGTCTGCTATTACTTCTACATCGATAGAAATGTGGCGGCGCGGATCTATGTCGTCAGCACCGGCTGCGGGGCGATCCTCGTAAACGCGGCCTATCGCCTGCGTCCGTCCCGGTCGGATTCGCTCATCACGAAAACCATCTTCTGGATCTTCGTGATCATGAGCATCCAGATCCTCCTTCGCCCTCTCGTGATCGGTAATCCGTGGTCTCCGACGGTCGATACGGGCGCTTTGCAGACCTCCTCGTTCTGGCTGACCTTCAATTTCTCCCTGATCATCTCAGCCGTCTTCATCGGCCTATCTCTACTGGCCGCCATCGTGCTCGACATGACTGCCGACCTCAAACAGCAGAACGTCGTTGACGCTCTGACCGGGGTCTACAACCGGCGCGGTTTCGATGAGGAGGCTTCCCTCGCACTTGGGCGGGCAAGCGCCCAGCCGGTCAGCCTCGTGCTGTGCGACATCGACCATTTCAAGAGCATTAACGACACTCACGGCCATCCGAGGGGCGACGGCGTGATCAAGGAGCTTGCCTCGCTTCTCACCGCCCATGCGGGCAAGAACGCGATCGTCGGGAGGATCGGAGGCGAGGAGTTCGCCATCCTTCTCACCCGTTCCACCGTGGGTGAGGCACGCGCTTTCTCGGAGAGCGTCCGCGCCCTTTTCGAGGCGTCCGGGCAAGCGGCCTTTCATGGATCGCAGATGACGACGGCCAGCTTCGGCATCGCCGCCCACCGGCCTGGCGAAAACCTCCAGCCGTTGATGGACCGTGCCGACGAACTGCTTTACGACGCTAAGAAAGCTGGCCGAAACCGCATCTGCACGGAGGATGGCGTGATCGCCTTCCGCGCATCGGCCTGAGAAGCGTTACGCGCGGAAAAGCAGGCTCGCGTCCCCATAGGAGTAGAAGCGGTATCCCGAGCCGATGGCATGGGCATAGGCCGCTTTCATGCAATCGAGCCCTGCGAAGGCCGAGACCAGCATGAACAGGGTCGAGCGCGGCAGATGGAAATTGGTCATCAGCACGTCCACGGCCTTGAAGCGGTAGCCGGGTGTGATGAAGATCGCGGTATCGCCGGAGAAAGGCGCGATGCTCCCATCCTCCTGTGCGGCGCTCTCCAGGAGGCGGAGCGACGTGGTGCCGACCGCCACGATCCGCCCTCCCCGCGCCCGCGCCTCGTTGAGCGCCCGCGCGGTCTCCTCCGACACCGAGCCCCATTCCGCATGCATGCGGTGCTCGGTGGTGTCCTCAGCCTTGACGGGCAGGAAGGTGCCCGCACCCACGTGAAGGGTCACGAACTGACGGGCAATGCCGCGCTCGTCGAGGCGGCGGAAGAGGTCTTCCGTGAAATGCAGGCCGGCGGTCGGGGCCGCTACGGCCCCCTCGTCCCTGGCATAGACGGTTTGGTAATCGGTGCGGTCCTTGTCGTCGGTGCGGCGCTTGCCGGCGATATAGGGCGGCAGCGGCAATTCCCCGAGCCTGGCGATGGCCTCGTCGAGATAGGCGCCCGAGAAGGAGAAGCGGAGCGCGACATCGCCCCCCTCGCCTTTCTCCTCCACCTCGGCGTCGAGCCGCACGAGCTCGCAGGCGCTGCTCTCGGACGCTTCGCCGAAACGGATGCGGTCGCCCACGTTGAGCTTCTTGGCGGGCCGCGCGAAGGCACGCCAGCGGTCGGCGCCTTCGCGCTTGTGCAGCATGATCTCCACGCGCGCGGCGGTGTCCTCGCGCATGCGCAGGCCATAGAGCCGCGACGGAATGACTTTGGTGTTGTTGAGCACCAGCACGTCGCCCGGTCGCAGCAGATCCGGAAGGTCGCGCACGATGCGGTCCTCGAGCCCGTCCGGCGGACGCACCACGAGCATGCGCGCAGCGTCCCGCGGTTCCACGGGGCGGAGCGCGATGCTGCTTTCAGGAAGTTCGAAATCGAAGAGATCGACGCGCATGGGATTCTGGCCGTCACCCCGGGCCGCCTGTGCGGAATCCGGGGCGACGGTTCATCGCTGTGGTTAAGCCACGTCCGCCGCGACCTTCATGGAGACGATACGGTCGGGATCGCGCACGGGCTCGCCGCGCTTGATCTTGTCCACGTTCTCCATGCCTTCGGTCACCTTGCCCCAGACGGTGTATTGCTTGTCGAGGAAGCGGGCATCGTCGAAGCAGATGAAGAACTGCGAATTGGCGGAATGCGGATAGTTGGTGCGGGCCATGGAGCAGGTGCCGCGCACATGCGGCTCGGCATTGAACTCGGCCTTCAGGTCCGGCAGGTCGGAGCCGCCGGTACCGGTGCCATGCGGGCAGCCTGTCTGGGCCATGAAGCCCTCGATCACCCGATGGAAGGCGATGCCGTCATAGAAGCCCTTGCGGGCGAGCGTCTTGATGCGTTCCACATGGCCCGGAGCCAGATCGGGGCGCATCTCGATGACCACGCGGCCCTTGGTGGTTTCGAGAATGAGGGTGTTTTCCGGATCTGCCATCGGGATCTCCTGTGCTGGCTGTGTTCGACTGAAAAACGAAAACTCTGCCCGCTCACATAGGCCGGGTATCGACGAAACGGAAGGACAAGACGCGTCCGGCGACGGCGCGTCCCAAACTTTCCGTGAAAGGAAGCGGCGTGCAGCGCTCGAACGCCTCGCGCACGGCGCGGGTGAAAGGCTCGCGCAGCTCGGGTTCGGAGCCCTCCTTGTAGTAGGTGATCCGAGGCTGGCCCAGCACCTCTCCGGTGCTCTTGAAGCTGAGCCTGACGGTCACTTCCTGGCCGGAGAACCCGCTGCCTGCGGGCGGGCGCCAGCAGGCCTTTATCGCCTGAAAGATATCGGCGATGCGATCGATCCTGCGTGCGTCGGCGCGCGGCTGGACGGGATCCGCCAGCTCCTGCGCGGCGAGCGGAGGGGCGACGATCGCCATCAGCAGAAGCGCGGCGGCCCACCGCCGCGCTCCGCCGTATCCGGCCGGACGAATCACTTGGCGTCGGCGGCGAGCTGCATTTTCACGATCTTGTCGGGGCCCGAGACCATGCCGTTGGCGGCAGGGTTGCCCTTCTTGATCTTGTCGACCACGTCCATGCCGGACACGACCTCGCCGAAGAGCGTGTACTGGCCGGTAAGCGGGCCGCAGCCGTCATAGCAGATGAAGAACTGGCTGTTGGCGGAGTTCGGGTCCTGCGCGCGGGCCATGCCGACCGAGCCGCGCTTGTACTGGGTCTTGGTGAACTCGGCCGGGATATTGGGCAGATCGGACTTGCCGGTGCCGGTGCCGGTCGGGTCGCCCGTCTGGGCCATGAAGCCCTCGATCACCCGGTGGAACACGACGCCGTCATAGAAGCCGCGCTTCGTCAGGGCCTTGATCTGCTCCACATGCTTGGGAGCGAGGTCGGGACGCAGGCGGATGGTGACGCGGCCGTCCTTCGTGTCGAGGAAGATCGTGTTCTGCGGATCGCCGGTCTGCTGAGCGGCTGCGGGAACGAGGCCTGCGAGCACAATCGCTCCGGCTGCGAGCAAACGCTTCATGGGTGAGTGTCTCCTGTGGACGATGAAACTTTATGGCCGCCTGAATTTGGTCTTCAGGCGCTCGGCGACAAGCCCCGGCACGAAGGCCGAAACGTCACCGCCCATCCCGGCGATCTGCCGCACGAGCGTGGCGGTGATGGGGCGAACGGCGGGCGAAGCCGGGAAGAAGAGGGTCTGGACCTCCGGGGCCAAGGTGGCGTTCATGGAGGCCATCTGGATCTCGTAGTCGAAATCCGTGCCGTCGCGCAGCCCCCGCACGATCAGGGTCGCGCCGTGGCGGCGGGCCGCCTCGACGGCGAGGTCGTTGAAGGTCACCACGTCCAGCGCGACACCCCGGGTCTGGAGCAGCGGCCCGCAGACCTCGCGGAGCATGTCGGCCCGCTCCTCGGGACTGAAGATCGGCGTCTTCGAGGAATGGATCCCGATGGCCACCACGATCCTGTCCGCCACGCTGCAGGCCTGGCGCAGGACGTCCAAATGGCCGTTGGTGACGGGATCGAAGCTGCCGGTATAGAGGGCGGTGCGTGTCATAGGCTCAAGGCGTAGCCGGATTGCCGTCCACGAGCAAGCCGTGCGTTGGCACACGGCGGGCCGGACATGGACGTGGAATATTCCGTCTCGCCTAAAGTCCAGGTTTCAGGAGAGCCGCATGGTCTTCCGTCTCTGCATCGTCTTCGCCACCGCCGTCGCCGTCTTGAGCCCGGCCGCCCTCGCGAGCCTGACCTGAACCCGGCCCTCGGTGAGATCGGCGATGCAGCATTTGGGAACGATGGCCGGCCTGGGGCTGCTACTGGCCGCAAGCCCCGGCTTTGCCGATGAATTCACATGCCTGGGCCCCTTCGCCAGGGATACGGATCACAAGCGTCTCATGGCAGCCTTCGGCCCCGACCATGTGCGCTTGGAGACGGTTCAGGAGCCGGAAGGCATGAAATCCAAGGCCAGCATCGTCTTTCCGGAAGATCCCGCCAAACGCCTGGAAGTGGTCTGGCGCGACGGGAAGAGCCTGCGCCACCCCATCAGGATCGACCTGGTCGGTTCGGACTGGTCAGCCCCTAAAGGGCTGCGGGTCGGCGCATCCATCGAAGAGGTCGAGAAGGCGAACGGCAAACCTTTCGTTCTCTATGGCTTCGAATGGGACTATGGCGGGACTGTCGCGGGCTGGAACGGTGGAGCCCTTGGCCATCTTCCGGGCGGCTGTGCCCTCTACCCCGTCTTCGAGGCCGAAGACACGGCCTCCGACGACGTCCTCGACGCCGTCTCGGGCGACGCCCGCTTCCCTTCGGATTCACCCCTCATGAAAGCCGCCCAGCCGAGGATCAGGAGCCTCGCGCTGCGTTTTCCGCATTGATCGCTCGAACCGTCGACCTGCTGACGTAGGCTCTGCGTCTGACAGCCATTCGATACTGTCGGACTTAAACACTTCTTCGACCAAATGCCTCGTTCGAAAAGTTTCCGAAAGTTACTGTCTGCATGGCGGCCCATGACTCTCTTCTGCAACCTTGATACGCTGCCCTTCCTGCAATGGGGGGAATGATGTCACGCTTTTTACGCATGATCGGCTCATGGAGCCTCTATCTCGTTCTGGTTCTAGAGCAAGGGCAATTCTGACGGAATCGTTTGGACTATACGATGTGACGGCTTCGTGATTCACTCATCTTGGCCCTCTTTGGAGGAGATGAGCGATGACCAAGTCCTACTCGTTGGACCTTCGCCGCCGCGTGGCGCGCTTTGTCGAGGCGGGGCACTCCTGTCATGCCGCTGCCCGGCACTTTGACGTGTCGGTCGCCTTCGTGGTCCGGCTGATGGCTGCCTATCGGGACACCGGCAGCCTAGCGCCCAAGCCGGAGGGCGGCTGGCGCTATTCCAAGCTCGACCCGCACCGCGAGTTCCTCATCCGCCGTGTGACCGAGA
>NZ_JAEA01000026.1 GCF_000518665.1 Microvirga flocculans ATCC BAA-817
CAAGCTCCGGACGATTATTCATTTGGTTCAGGATGTGTCGAAGATTGGCGGCATCCCCGGACGGGTGCGCCACACCGTCAGCGCCGCCCACGGCCGCCCCATCCGCCACGTCTGCCTCTCCGCTCGCCGCGATCCGGCCAACCCGGCCGCCGCCGACACCTTCTATGCCGAGGACGATGAAGCCGGCCTGCTCGCCTTCCTCTCCGCCTGCCACGCCACCGACACCGTCGTCATCACCCCCAACTCCGTCATCCGCGCCTTCCCGCCCGCCATCCGCGAGCAACTCACCCGCTTGCCCCTCATCCACATGGCCTCGGGCCAGCTCTCGTTCATCCTCCAGGACTCCGAGGTGCTGTCCCATCTGGACTTCATCGATACCTACAAGGTCTCGCGGATCCTATGCCTGTCAGACATGGACATGAGCTTCCATCGCCAGATGGGCATTCACGAGCTCACCAAGATCAGGCTGCCGGTCGCAACCCGCAGTCACAACGCCTACAGCCCGGACACCAACCGCTTCGTCACCTATGTCGGGCGCATCGACTTCCATACCAAAGGCGCCGAGCGCCTGGTGCCGGTTGCCCGGCAGATGAAAGAGCGCGGCCTGCCGCCCCTGCGCATCTTCACCACCGACAGCCTCAACTCGCCCGACCTGCAGGCCTTCCTCACCCTGCTGGACGAGGCCGGCGTCCGCGACTGGGTCGAGATCACCTACAACGTCACGGACAAGTCCACGCTCTATGGCGAGGCCTCCGTCGTGCTGCTGCCGTCCAAGAAGGAATCCTTCGGCAACGTCATCCTGGAGGCGTTCTCGTTCGGCGTGCCGGTGATCGCTCCCAGCTATGCGCCCGGACCGGCAGAAGTGATCCGCTCGGGCGAGGACGGGTTCCTGCTCGACGATTTTGCCGCCGGAAAGGTGGTGGACCTGCTGGAGAGCCTGTCACCGGAGCGGTTGACCGCGCTCTCGCAGAAGGCCTTTGCGCGGCATCACGACTACTCCATGGAGCAATACCTCACCGCCCTCGAAACCATCGCCGCAGAGGTCGCAACAAACTTCCCAGGCCAAAACAGATTCAGACCGTTCCCAAAGCTCAGGGCGATTGATCTCATGGCTGAGCAATCTGTTATGAGCCTGCTCGCGAAACGCTATCGCGTGTCAGGGAATATGCTAGCCCTGCGCATTTTCCTGGCTGAAAGGGTTCTTCCTTGGAGAGTGGTAAAGGCCATCAGGTGGATGAAGGCGAAGCTGCCGCGCACATGACGCAGGGAATGGAAAAATTCCACACTGCGACATGATCGTTTACGTAGTCGCTGCAAAGGACTTCGTCTCCATCCCAGCATCAATCGAGGACTGTCAGCTCAGTTGAAACTTAAGCTTGCTGTTCGGCAATTCTCAAAAGATACTGGCCGTAGCTGCTTTTGGAGAGCTCCCGACCGAGGCTGAGCAGTTGCTCTCGATCAATCCAACCTAGGCTGTAGGCGATTTCCTCAGGACAGGCGATGCGGAAGCCCTGCCGCTTCTCCAGAGCACGAACAAATTCAGCAGCTTCCACGAGACTATCGGGCGTACCTGTATCTAGCCAGGCATAGCCACGTCCCATGCGCTGAACATGAAGCTGCCCTTGCTCAAGATAGACGCGATTCACGTCGGTAATTTCCAGCTCTCCACGAGCTGATGGCTTGAGACTTGCTGCGATATCGACCACCTGCTCATCGTAGAAGTAAAGGCCTGTCACGGCCCAGTTTGATTTGGGTCTGGCTGGCTTTTCCTCAATGGAAATCGCTCGCCCGTCTCGGTCAAACTCAACTACGCCATAACGTTCCGGATCGGTCACATGATACGCAAAGACGGTTGCACCGATGCTCTGCCGTCGCGCCGCCTTCATGAGTTCGGGAAGACCATGTCCGTAATAGACGTTATCGCCTAAGATCAGCACGGACGGGCTACCTGCTACGAACTCGGCACCAATCAAGTAAGCCTGAGCGAGCCCTTCGGGCTTCGGCTGCTCTGCATAAGACAGACGAATCCCCCAACGCTCACCACTTCCTAGCAATTGCTTAAATCTTGGAAGATCATCAGGCGTAGAGATTATAAGCACGTCCTTGACCCCTGCGAGCATGAGCGTTGTCAAGGGATAGTAAATCATGGGCTTGTCATAGATCGGCAGGAGCTGCTTCGACGTGACATACGTCATAGGATGCAGACGTGTGCCAGAGCCCCCTGCTAAGATAATACCCTTCATAATTCGTTCTCCTAAATTTGATACTATTGTTGGAAAAGCATCAATACTGCGGAGACGCTTTCCAGACTGTCATCCAACGGAGTGGAGTGATCAGCGTCATCATCTTTTCATCCAGCTCTCACTGTCATGGAAAATAGTCAGGCAACTCGACCAACGATGGATATCGCGTATCCTTATCGGATAGAATTGCCCTTTGAGGATCGACAGGCCAATCGATGCGGAGCGTTTGATCGTTCCAGGCTACGCCATGATCGTGCGCTGCTGAGTAATGGGCGGTGACCTTGTAGGCCACCTCGGTGTTCGGCTCGAGCGTACAAAAGCCATGCGCAAAGCCGACGGGGATAAACAATTGCAGACGATTTTCAGCCGTCAGTTCTACAGCGACATGCTGTCCGTAGGTTGGGGAAGATCGCCTAAGGTCAACGGCCACATCAAGGATACGGCCACGTACGACTCTAACAAGCTTGGCTTGGGCAAAAGGTGCTGACTGGAAGTGCAGCCCTCGGATCGTGCCGACCGCAGTGGATAGGGAAGTATTATCCTGGACAAACTCATCCCGAATTCCAGCTGCCGCAAAAGCCTCTCTATTATAGGTTTCCATAAAATGTCCACGCGCATCGACGAACAATTTAGTGCGTATGATTTTCACATCTGAAAGCTCAGTAGACTCGACTTCAACCACGGCGGGCTCCCTCCAAGAAATAGGGGATCAATTTAAGGCTATCTCCTGCCATAGGAATGCTTCAGCTTGCAATGCTGAAACATGGATTAGGCTCTGTTAGGGCTTGAACTCTTTAGTGACTGGCGGCGTTCTGCTCATCCTGACTGAGGAGCGATACTGAGGGATACGCAATGGGGATGCTGGAGCCGTGTCGGACGAACGGCCAAAGGACAATATCGCTCCTTGATCCGCGTCGTAGGATGGCAACGATCTTCTGGCACCATGGTAATAGCGCCAAGTAGCGCAGCTTGGACTTTCCTCCGCTGGGCCGGCCTGGGCGCTTCACGAGCATCTGTTGATCTGATGTAGGAATATGGGCACCACCTCGGAATTACCTTTATGGACAGCACCAGCGTGCGTGCTTACCAGAATCTGCCGGGGTCAAAGAGGCTCTCAACCTTAACAGACGCTCGTGACGCGCTTGAGCTTTCTCGGGGCGGTTATAGCGCCGAGGCTTGCGCGATCGCTGGCAGTATCGAACGGGCTATTGCGTTTCGGATTACGTTTGGTCAGGCGCACAAGTCGCGGCAAGCCCTTCCGCAACTGGGGAGCGTGTCGGGCGCGCGGACCTTGCCATGGCCAACCGCGACACACCAACCATGCCTTTCACGAGCATTCCTGAAGCATCGACTTTTGACCGACGGTCCCGTCCCAACGGCATGAAACTCCGGTTGCCTATTCAGGCCAAATCTATAACGATCACAATGTCGCTGGAAGCCTCTTAGCTAGGCTGGAAGAATGGCTAACTGCTGGTTGTTGCTGCGAGAAACCGGCCCTATTTTTCACCAGGGTTCTTTGCCTCGCCACCGCGCTGTATTGGCTCAAGCCCTACCAAAAGTCTAAAGGCGCCCTGCATGTGACCACTTTCAGTTTAATGTCTGCGAAGCGGCGCGAGAAGCCCCCTGTCCCAAAATCTTCTCGCGCAAACTGAGCGCCGGCTTCTCAATATAAATCCACGAAAAGACTGCAAAAATCAATGTTATCGGTGTTGCAATCGCCGTTAGGATAATTGGTCCGATGTCCCGACCGAGCGACGCTATGATAAGCTGCTGCACAGGGAAAGCATATATATAAACCCCATAAGAAATATCTCCAACTTTGCCATGCCCTGGTAGATGGATCGGCCTCACAAGCGCCAAATAAATCACAATATAAGGCAGAGCAAAAAATAGAAAATATTGCTTGTTTTGATTATTTCTTATGACAAAAAGAATAAAAATACTCATCATAAATATTACTACATTGATTTTTATTCTATCACGGAAAATCCATAAGGCAGCACCAGAGAGAAAAAATATCCCCTGCTTTAAAGCAGAATACATTGGGACCGAAGGGAAAATTTTACCGCCTTGGTTATTCCATCCGAGGCCATAATTCTCTACGGCAATTGCATAGAAAACTATAAGCGCTACAATCATCACAATTACTGAGCGTCCCAAGAGGCCCATCAAAGCCAAGCAAGGCAGAACTCCATAAAAGAAGACCTCGATACTCAGAGTCCAGAGAGAGCCGTTCACTGATCGAAGAGGGTTCTCGGAAAAGACCCCAGGTAAGTAACTTGAACCGAAGAAGACCGATATCTTTTGAAGATGAGCATAAGTTCTAGGCGAATTGAAGTAATCTTCCAATGGTAGCTTTGTGAGTAGCGGCCCAAGAGCAAAGGTTTGCAAAAGAATCACCACAGCTAACGCAGGAAATACGCGCAGAACACGAGCTGCAATATATGATGAAAGGCTACGCCTCATTAGGGACTGGGTGACCAGAAACCCGCTAATGATGAAAAAGGCGGAAACAGCCCACCCGCCGCCTGTGTCATAGCCACCTAAATAGTAGTAAATCGGCTCAAAATTAGTCCCAGAGAGAGGATAACTGTGGCTAAAAAGCACCAAGAGCGCCGCTCCGAGCCGGAGCAGATCAAAATTGTTGCTCTTCTCTTCGAGAGCTTCGGCAATTGTCGCCATCAAGCCTATCTCTGAGCATAAGCCACCCTGTCAGTGCCTTCCCCATTATGAGAACACTTATCGAGCGCGCTTATTCAACTAAATTTTACTTAAAGAAAGTTGATTGCGATGCACCGCAACAAACTGTCTGACCGATAAGAAAGATTTGCGTACTGTGTCTGTCGCTTCTTGCGACCGGCAGTATGCCTTACCCTCTCACCCAGCTTCTTTCCCGATATTTTTATCATTTGGGTTGAAGTTGCACCTCTATCCATTCCACAAGAGCTTCGAGCCCTCGGTACAACGACCAGGCAGGCGCCCACCCGAGGTCTTTGACGGTGCGTTCTATTGTGCAGGCAGCGTGACGCACATCTCCGTAGCGGAAGGCCCCATTCACATGAGGGGAGGAGGCCCCATAGCGTTTTGAGATCCAATCGGCTACCTCGGCAATCGTCACCGGCTCGCCACTGCCTACGTCATAAGGTATCCTTCCCAATGGCAAGTGAGAAGAATGCGCAAGCGCCCTATCAATGGCCGCAGCGACATCGTCAATGAAAACAAAGTCCCTGACAATGGCACCATCCTCGTAAACAGGAATGCTCTTGCCCTCCCGTGCCAGGCGGCAGAAGAGCGAGACGATGCCGGTATAAGGGTTGATCAGAGACTGCCCAGGGCCATAGACATTCTGCAAACGCAGGATAATTGGCTTAACGTTGAAAGATAGGCACCAAGCACCGAGCACATACTCTTGCGCAAGTTTGGTAGCCCCATAGACGCTTGTAGGTCTAGGCTCCGTCACTCCTGCCGTGAACGGCATCGGCTGAAGCCCCGGGAAATCCCATTCACCACGCTCCAGCTGCGCCCGGGTGCGTTGCCCCGGATAAATAGTACCCTCGCCGTCGCGCCTACGCCATGCGCCTTCCCCATAGACTGCTCGGCTGGAAGTAAGAAGAATGGCCTCAGGGAATATTTGATATTGCGATAAGGCATCTAACATCAAGGTTGTGCCAACCACATTAACAGAGGCATGACGGGTAGCTTCCGTCAGAGACTGCCCTGTACCTGTCTCGGCAGCCAAATGAACGACGACATGCGGCTGGATGAAATTCAGAATCTCGGACCAATGATCAGGATTCGTAACGTCCCTGACCATAAATTCTACCCGAGGATCGAGAGCCACTGGCCGCTCTGCGCGAGGATGAATTTGCGGGTGAAGATTATCCACTGCGACGACACGATCGAACCGATCTGCCAGTCTGCTCGAAATAGCACAGCCAATGAAGCCCGCCCCGCCGGTCACGAGACAAGTTTTATTTTCCATAAAGGCTCCTTGGTTTCTCTGAGGCGTCTGCATCCTGACTGCAAAATGCCAGCTGTCAAAAAAGGAAACGTCTTATAAAGCTGCTCCTAGAGGATAATTTGCAACTCAGTCAACCTATGACGGCCACTGTGCCACAATCGATCAATAGCCAAGCTTTTCAACCCTTGCGCGCAAAAATAAGTCGGCCGCCGCTATTGAAGATATAGAATTTTTTAAATTCAAAATTAGACTCTTAGCAGTCTATAAGTCTTTATATCCCTGAACGATCAGGCAGAAATATAAGAAATTTCTTCATCTTTTGCGCAATAAACCAATCTGGATAATAAAAACCAAGAGGAATATTAATAGCGAACACTCCGATCATTTCTAGAGCGGCGGTCATTCAAACGAATCCATATCCGGCGGCGGTAAAGTAGTTGCGGCACGCCTCAGGCTTCACGAGATCGCAGATGTCGCCGATGGCGCGCCAGAGTGCCTCGATGGTTCGGGCTTCGGCTTTGCGCAAGTGCGCTTTGATCTGCGAGAAGACCTGCTCAATCGGATTCAAGTCCGGACTGTAGGGCGGCAGAAACAGGAGCCACGCGCCACGGGCCCGGACGGCCATCTCGGCTTTCGCACTCTTGTGTGCCGGAAGATTGTCGAGGATCACGACGTCGCCGTGCGACAGGGTCGGAGCCAGCTGGGTCTCCACATAGGTCTCGA
>NZ_JAEA01000028.1 GCF_000518665.1 Microvirga flocculans ATCC BAA-817
CGGTCGAGCCGACGATGGCCTGGACGGTGGCCAGGGTGTTCTTGACCCGGTGATGCAGCTCCCGGATCAGAAGCTGCTGGCGCTCATCCGCCTGCTTGTGCTTCGTGACATCGATGTTGACGCCGATGATGCGGCTCGGGCTGCCGTTCTGGCCGTAGAAAATGACCATGCTGCCTTCGACGTGGCGGAAGGAACCGTCCTGCAGCGGGATGCGGTAGAAAAAGGAGAGCTCCTGGTCGCGCCGCGCGACGGCCTCGCGGAAGTTCTGCTCGAAAGCCTGCACATCGGCCGGATGCACCCGCGAACTCCAGCCCTCGTAAGTCCCCTCGAAACTGTCCGGCGCGATCTCGAACAGCCTTTCCTGCTCCGGCATCCAGGTAATGGCGCCGTTGGCGACGTCCCAGTCGAAAACGCCGATCCGGGCGGCTCGCTGGGCCAAGGCGAGGCGTTCCTCGCTCTGGCGGAGCGCCGCTTCGGTTTCCTTGAGCCGGTGAATGTTGATGCTCGTCCCGATCTTCCCGCGGAAGTCGCCGTCAGGGCCATAGAGAGAGCCGACCCGCACCAGATGCCAGTGATAGGTGCCGTCGATCGCCCGGTAGCGCATCTCGGCTTCCAGTACATCCTCGGTGGCGTTCTTGGCGTCCTCCATGATCCTTGCCAGATCCTCGGGATGAACGATGGAAAGCCAGCCATGGCCGAGGGTCTGCTCACGGGAGAGGCCCGAGAACTCGAACCAATGCTGCTCGTTGACGTAATAGATCAGCTCGAGTTCCGGCGTGGCGATCCATGCGAAGCCGGGAAGGGCTTCCGTGAAGCGCCGGAAGCGGAACTCGGTTTCATGCAGGCTCCGTTCCGCCCGCAATCTCTCGACGGCCGTCCAGCTGCGCCGGGCCACGTCCTCGACCAGGGCGACGTCGTCGTCCGACCAGGCGCGAGGCGCTGAGGAGATCGCATAGAGGATGGCCGCGATGCGGCCTTCCTTGAGCAGAGGCACCGTGAGCACGGCCCGCGCATTGATGGTGCTGTAGAAGTTCTGAAGCTCAGGCGATCCTGTGCGTGGGTCGGTCGCGATGTCGTCGATGGTGAGGATCTGGCCCTCTTTCGAGTCGTCGATCATGCCATGCAGGAATTCCTGCAGGCGGTAGGCCCGGCCCTCGTTGCTGATCGCGCCTCTGGACCATTCCCGCTCGACGAGGACGACGCCGCGGCCGGTATCGACTTCGCCGTAGCCCACGCTGTCCACTTTCAGAAGCTGGCCGATGCTTTGCGCCGTCGCTTCCATGATCGCGAAAGGATCCTTGAAGCCCTGGAGCTGGTGGTTGAGTTTCAGGAGATAATCCTGGCGGCGTTTGGAATCCTGAAGCTCTTCCTTCGCCCGCTCGCGCTCGGTGATATCCTGCGTCACGCCGACAAGGCGCACCGGCCTGCCGGCTTCGAGGATCGGCGTGCCCCGCACGAGGATGCGGCCGATGCGGCCGTCAGGGCGGACGATGCGATGCTCGATGTTGAAGTCGGACCGGGTCGCCAGGGCATAGGTGACGGCCTGGTTGATGCGCTCGATATCGCCTGGGTGCTGCAGCTTCTTCAGGGTCTCGTAGGTCAAGGGCTCATCGGGCGAGAGCCCGAGATGGGCTTTGCAGATCGGCGTGGCCGTCACCTCGTTCGTGACGAGATCGCGTTCCCAGGAACCGAGACGGCCGAGTTCGAGCGCAAGCCGCAATGCGGCGCCATGGGCAAGAGGCTCCGTCCCGGTCATGCTCGGGCCTTTTTCCTGCAGATCCGCCTTGCGCTCGGCTGCCGCCGCAGCCGTTCGGGGAAACTGAGGAACTTCGACCTTCTTGGCCATGAACGATGCTCTTGAGGTGTGCCTGCCGCCTTCTAGGCCCTTATAGAAGCCGCGTCACCTCGTGACGTAAAGTCATATTGATGAGCTGCAATAAATCAGGAGACCAGCTCAATGTTGAAGATAAAGTTAATTGCCTGAGTGATCGGGGTTGAACAGCGGCGGTTCCCCGGGGATTGGCATCGTCATAGTAAAATAAAGCCCTTCGGGCCGAAAATTCATGTCGACGTCGGCCTGGAGCTGTGTTGCGAGGACGCGCTGGAGGAGCCT
>NZ_JAEA01000029.1 GCF_000518665.1 Microvirga flocculans ATCC BAA-817
ATCGAACGCGCAATGTCGTCCGCCAGCGAGATCACCCGCGACGACTTCGTCCCAGGCGCAGGCTCCAGCTCATACAACGTCACAACAGGGCCGGGGCGAACGTTGATGATCTCTCCCTTGACGTTGAAATCCCACAAGACATTCTCGAGCGTCGCGGCATTTTCCTGCAGCACCTCGACCGGCACTTCCGCGCTGTCCCAGATCTTCGGCTCCGCCAGAAGATCCAGGGACGGAGGCTCGAATTCAAAGGACGCTCCGACGGGGGCCGAAACGCCGACGGAGACCGACGCATAATTGTCGCGGCGGATAACGTCGTTGGCGGGCGCCGGCATCATCGGAGCATGGCTCACGCGCGGCTGCGGGGCCATGGCGGCACGGCGCGGCGCCTCCTCTACGACGTCATCCTCTTCGTCGAGGAAGTCGTGCAGATCGTCCTCGTCCTCCCAAGGCAAGTCCTCGGGTTCGGCCGGAAGCGGAGGCCTCGCAGGCGAACGTGCGATCGCTTCGGCTTCAGGCTTGCTTCTCTTCACAAGAAGAGCCTCGACGACCGGAACACGCTCCTCACGCTTCAGCGGAGAAGACGGTGCCGGAACGAGCGGTGTCCGGAGCGATGGATCGAGCAGATAAGTTCCAGGCTGCCAGAGGAAGCTGTAGGATTGCTGGACCGACGAAAGCCGATAATCCGCAGCGCTGTCCCTGACGGGCGCGGCCGGCTCCATGGCGGCCCTCGGCGCAGCAACGGGATCCCGCGCGACGGGAGCACTCGTACGCGTTGTCGGCTTTCGGACGGCCTCTTCCCGGGAAGCGGGCGCGGCCGGTCGCCGGACCGGTGTGCGCGGCTGGGGCGAGATGCGATTGAACGGACGGGATGCCTCCGTTTCCGCCTGCTGCGAAGCCCTGCTCTGCAAGGCCTCGAGTCTCTCCTGGACGGCGGGGGCCGGATCGACCGCGCGGACGGAGGCGATTTCCTCGGCGAGCCTTTCCGTCATCTCGGATACGGTTTGCGGCGCTCCTTGCAGACGGCGCTCTTTCAGAACGCGCTCGGGCGTGCGCGTGAAACGGACATCCGGAGATATGGAGAACGATTCCTCCCATACCTCGCCGCGCGGCGCGCCATTCGGGCCTCTGCCCTGAGCTCCTTTCGCCTGAGCTCCTCTCGGCGGATGAGAATGAGCAGCGGAGGATCGTTCCTCCGCAGGTCGGGCCCTGGAAAGCCCGACGTGCTTCCCTGAATCGGAATGAGAATTGTCGGCGGCCTGTGTCGTCGCGGATGCGCGCACACGGCCGACATGGCCAGGATGAGCCTCAGCGGGCAATGAATTGCTCTCGCAATCGTTCGAACCGGGATGCTTGTCCTCTTCCCGCGTGAGAGAGCCATAGCCATGAGCGGCGGAAGAGGGAGACCGTCGTTTGAAATGCATTGTCTGTGATGATGTTGGGACTGAGCCACTCAGCCCGGGAAGGGTTCCTCCCGATTACGCCTGCCAAAGGTAAAAAGAGCATTAGGAGAAGGTCGCGTTCTCGCGACCCCGGCCCGTGCCGCTTCTCCCCTCCCCTGCGAAACGCCATATCCGGACCGTCATCCCTGGGGATAAGCCTCCTCCATGCGGCGGAGCCCCGGCATTTGCTGACAAAGGCCTTGCAAAATTTCTTCGGGTGTTTATATCGGCGCTTCCTTTGCGGGGATTGATTTGATCGGTTCTGCGGGGTGATTTTTTCGGACAGGGCGGGGATGTGCGTATCCCGGGTCAGCG
>NZ_JAEA01000031.1 GCF_000518665.1 Microvirga flocculans ATCC BAA-817
GAGCGGTTGACCGCGCTCTCGCAGAAGGCCTTTGCGCGGCATCACGACTACTCCATGGAGCAATACCTCACCGCCCTCGAAACCATCGCCGCAGAAGTCGCAACAAACTTCCCAGGGCAAAACAGATTCAGACCGTTCCCAAAGCTGAAACCTGCAGAGGTACTGACGACGCGATTGAGACAAGCTCTCGCTGAGATAAAGTCTCTGGAAAGAAGCCTGTATATCGTAGAGAGGGACATCCAGAACATGAAAGCATCGTACTCCTGGCGCCTGACAGCACCGCTTCGCAGGATCCGAGCGAAACTCAATCGCAAGCCACAGCAATAGAAAGAAGCTTTTCAGATATTGTGATGAACAGGCCTTTCAGTGTTGAACTGGGCATTGGAATGCCCTCCTGGGGATCGCCCCCCTCGCATCGTGCAGCACCAACGCTTTTCGAGCCGGAAACAGAGATCTGATGATGAATCCTATTTTGACGGTCGGCGTTACAACTCATAATGAGCGAGAGAATATCAGGGACCTGCTCGATCGGCTCGCTCTTCTGGATCACAGACGCTTTAGGATCATCCTTTTCGACGACGCCAGCACCGATGGAACCGCTGCGCTGATTGCTCAGCACCCACTATTCGGCCAGGGGCATTTCGAGGCCCATTTAGCGGAGAGCAATTTCGGCTCACCGTCTGTAGGACGTCAGTTCATCGCACAGCATGCTCGGACTCCCTTTGTGACCTTCGTCGATGGTGACGATCTGATCCAGCCCGAGGCTCTGACGGCTGTCGCTAATCGCTTGAAACCCGGCCTCGACATAATCGTGACGCCATTCATGAATGGCCGCAAAAGGGAATTCCCTCGTCTTATCGATCCCGCTCAGCCGATCACAAGCCACACCATTACCCGCATTCTGTCTGGCATCGGAGGCAAGATATACAATCGCGAAGCCCTGCGACTGCACACGCAAGATAGTGTCAAAGGCCGTAGCGAGGATGTGCGGCTGAACATGCGGATTCTCTTAGGGGGGTTTGATCGCGTGCAGCTGATTGAGACAACCCCTTTCTACCTGATTGCGGCATCCCGCAAGTCAACTCTCTCCAAGAATATCCTTCTGTCAGAGATCGCTGCAAGGGTAGAGAATTATCAGATCCTTAAGGAGCGCTACGGGATCGACGATACCTACATCAAGAACCTGCATCGCAACCTGCTTAAGGTTGTTCGCGAAGATCCGTCTCTGACAGAAGAGCAGAGACTGACGCTTCGAAGGGCGCTGAACGATATCATGCCGTTCAAGCTCCGGACGATTATTCATTTGGTTCAGGATGTGTCGAAGATTGGCGGCATCCCCGGACGGGTGCGCCACACCGTCAGCGCCGCCCACGGCC